>JAZQGF010000029.1:0-2699 GCA_045539875.1 Acutalibacteraceae bacterium | reverse complement strand
CCCCTGCCCTGCGGCTGCCCCGGCAGCAACGCCAAGGCCATTCATCGGGAAAATGCACCCACCGCAGCGGCTGCCCCTGTCAGCTCCCGTCTGCGCCAGTGGCCGGTACAGATCAAGCTGGTGCCGGTAAACGCCCCTTATTTCGACGGCGCCGACCTGCTCATTGCCGCCGACTGCACGGCTTATGCTTACGGCAATTTCCACAACGACATCATCAAAAACCGCATCACCATCATCGGCTGCCCCAAGCTGGACGAGGGCGACTATGCCGAAAAGCTCACTCAGATCATCGCCAACAATGACATCAAGAGCGTCACCATCGCCCGGATGCAGGTGCCCTGCTGCGGCGGCATCGAAAACGCTGCCAAGCGGGCCATTCAGCAGAGCGGCAAGTTCCTGCCCTGGCAGGTGCTTACCATCACCCCCGACGGCCGGATTCTGGAGTAAAGAAGAAACCCACCTTTCGATAGGTATCTGTAAAGCAATTAAACCGACCTATGACTACGATCATAGGTCGGTTTTCTTATGGCGTACTGCACCGAAGGGTGTATGGAAGTGTGTCTTTATCGGTTCGATAAATTGGAATTTGTCTTATTGTCAAATCAATTTGAATTTAAAGGTCTATGTACATAATTGTTGATGAAGTATGGAAACCCACTCTTTCATACAAAGGAATTGCTTTCATATCTGCGGAATTGAGTATTGTTTTAATTCCAGATTTTTTGCCTTCTTCAATAAGGTATGTAAGCAGTTTTTCCATATACCCTTTGCCTCGGTATTCAGGCATTGTGTAAACAGCACATAGCTTTGCCACTTTGCCGTAAAGATTTATTTCATCAGGTATTTCTTCATAGCCGCATAACATAGCCATCGAAACAATCGTCCCATCAATTTCTGCCAATGAGCAGATGCAACTATTGTCGTTAATATGTTTTTCGAGGTAGTTCTGAATAGCACCAGACAATTCCTGCGGCAGATTTTCCTCATAATCCTGAAGCATCTTCAGGCGGAGTTTTACGATTATCTCAATATCATTTTTCGTTGCTAACCTTATTACCATAAAAACCTCTAAATTTATATTTTGCTTAATATGTTCTATTAAATATTCCCAATTAACATCCTCTGACAGTTAGATAAATTCTTATTTTCCTAACTGTTCGACCTATTGGAATTGGGTTAATTCACATTTGTAGCGGATAACCGTTTCACCGTCATAAATTTCAGAGAATTCTGTAATACTAAAATTGTTCTTCTGATAAAAACCGACGGCATCATTATCCGTTTCAGCATATACAGACAATAAATCATAATTATTTATCACTTGTTTTATCATATAAGAACCAATGCCTTTGCCACGAGCAGATAAATCAACCGCAATTCCTAATATCTCAACTTTCTTCTGTTCAATAAAAGAAACAGCCATAACACCCACAATCTTTCCGTGACTAAAACAAGCAAAGATTTTTACAGAGTTATTATTCAGAAATTGTTCTACTTTCTTATTAAACTTTTCTTCGGTAGGCATAAACATACAGTGTTTGTAAATCTCATATGTTTGTAAAATATCGTTCTTGTGAGTTAATTCTATTAGGTTCATTGCACGCACCTGCAAATTCTTATTTGTCGAACTGATTATATCACATTCTTTCAGCTTATTCCACAGAAATTTTGTTGAGGATAGTTTGATTGTTTTTAAATTCCGTGTTATTATTTAAGCAGGATTTTTTCGAAAGGATGTGATGAAAATGAAATTTGAAAACGCAGAAGTTTCAGTTATTAAAAGCAAACGGAAAACAGTTTCTATTCAGGTAAAACCGAATGAGGTTATCGTTCGTGCGCCGACAAGAATGAAGCAAAACGAAATTGAAAAATTCGTGGAGACAAAAAGGAACTGGATTGAAAAACATCTGCAATCCGTTTCGGAAAAACAAAAACTTCTTCAGAATACAGAGCCGTATACCGAAGAAGAAATCAGAAGTTTTGTTGCAAAAGCAAAAGAGTTTATTCCGCAAAAGGTTGAATTTTTTGCCGATAGAATCGGCGTGACTTACAATAAAATCACAATCCGATGTCAGCGCACACGTTGGGGAAGCTGCTCAACGAAAGGCAATCTTAACTTCAACTGTTTGCTTGTTATGTTGCCTGATGAAATCATCGACAGCGTTATTGTTCACGAACTCTGCCACAGAAAACAGATGAATCATTCCGCAAAATTCTATGCGGAAATCGAAAAAGTTTTTCCTGATTATAACTGTTGCCGTCAATGGCTTAAGCAGAACGGAAATAAATATATGAGCCGAATCCCGAAATAAATCAACGGGTTCCGGCTCTTTTTTATTTGCAACACTAAATTGGCAAGCAAGGCAAATGTGAACACAAACACAAAAAATCATTTGCAATCTTATCTCGCTTGTTGGTGAAGTTTTTCCCCAAACCTCTAAAAAATCGGAGGGGAGATTTAAAATCTTCTCTCCGAGCAACGCCACAGTGGCTTGAAATATTATTTTTTAAAAATTATATTGACATTTATTTGCATTAGTGCTAAATTATAGTTAGCACTAATGCAAGAACCTTTTTAAGGAGGCGCTATGGCAAATTTAGAATCAACAAAAAATAAAATACTTCGTGTTTCAACCACGATGTTTCTTGAGGTAGGATATTCAAAAACCTCGCCGCAGATGATTGCCAAGGAGTTGAAA
>JAZQGF010000028.1:0-414864 GCA_045539875.1 Acutalibacteraceae bacterium | reverse complement strand
TTTGTTGATGTCTGTGTCTGAACAAGGTCAGTTGCTGCAAGATAATCTGTATCAAATCCACAGGTGTTCTTAATCCAACCTGCATTTGTGATGTTGATACTGGTTACCTTTGTTGTGTAACCGTTTGTTGTTGTTGCAGGATGTGCTGAGTTTGATTCGCCTGTGAAGTTTGAGGTGTAGCCGTTAGCATCGAGTGATGCACCGTCAGCAACAACCTTTACATCCCAGATTGAGTTATCATAGAGTGAAATGATGTAACCGTCACCAGTATACATATTACTCTTAACATAAACTCTAACGGTAAGCTTGTCGCCGGGCTTAATATAGCCGTCGGTAATATTGCCGTCTGCCTCATAATATTCGGAAGCTGCATAAAGGAAACCGTCAGTAAGACCATCTGCGCCTGTTGCAGTACCGTAGGTTGTTTTGAGTTCTTCAAAAGAAAGAATTCCCGAAACCTTGATTGATTCTTCTTCGCCGTTGGCGTCTGTTGCTTCTTTAACAACAACAGAAGGCTCATAAACAGCTGTTGAGCCGCCTGATGAACCGCCGCCTGAAACTTCGTCGGATTCAGTAACTGCGAAAGTATGATCAAGACCCTTAACAAAGTAATCAAGAGCACCGCTATCCAGCTGTGAGCACATTGTCTTACAGTTTGAGGTTGAGTTAATGCCTGTTGCTGTAAGGTGTGCAACGGGAACATATGCACGCTTTCTTGCGTCATGCTTGCTTGTTGAGGGATTGATGTATGACTGCCAGATGACATCAGGTGATGTTACAGATACATTTGTACCTACTGCAACATCGCTCTTAAGAGTTACATAGTAAGTCATAAGCCACTCATCAGATGTGAACTGATAGGGAAGTGAGCTGACTGATGTGTTTGTTGATGTCTGTGTCTGAACAAGATCAGTTGCTGCAAGATAATCTGTATCAAATCCACAGGTGTTCTTAATCCAGCCTGCATTTGTGATGTTGATACTGGTTACCTTTGTTGTGTAACCGTTTGTTGTTGTTGCAGGATGTGCTGTGTTTGATGTGCCTGTGAAGTTTGAGGTGTAGCCGTTAGCATCGAGTGATGCACCGTCAGCAACAACCTTTACATCCCAGATTGAGTTATCATAGAGTGAAATGATGTAGCCGTCACCGGTATACATATTACTCTTAACATAAACCTTAACGGTAAGCTTTTCGCCGGGCTGAATATTATAGTCGGTAAGGTTACCGTCTGACTCATAGTACTCAGTACCAACATAAAGGAAACCGTCGGTGAGACCGTCTGCGCCTGTTGCAGTACCGTAGGTTGCTACAAGATCCTGATAAGGAATGATACCTGTAGCATCAATAACAGTTTCTGCACCGTTAGCATCTGTTGATTTTTTTAATGTGACTGCGGGACCTGTTTCTGCTGCTTCAGCAGAAGCAACAGGAGCTGCAATCGGAGCAAGGCATGAGAACATTCCGAAAACAATCGCGATTGCAAGGAGTGCACTCAATGCGCGTTTGAATTTTGACATTTGCTCTTTTCCTCCTTTTATTTATATGCTATATAACATAGGACAATTTAATGAGCATCGTCGGATATATAAAGCTATGGGGTATAACCCATACCCCCTGAGGCATGGGTTATACCAAAATTCATTTTAAAAACTGAAGATTTTAAAGTGCAAAATTAATATTCGATGTATGATGATGTACCATCATTTGCAACTTCCTGGTTGATTGTACCCTTGTAGTTAGCAATTTCCTTGATACAGGTTGAGTCACCTTCGTCAAGCATACCTTCATTGGTAATATCACCGGCAGCAGCCTTATACTCTTCGTTTGTGCCGCCCCATTCCCAGTCAGTAACATAGTTAGCGTTGTTAGCGATTGCAGTAGCGTCACTTTCGTCGTATGCATTATCGCCGGTAACGTCACCGATAACGATTACAACATAGCACTTAACAACATTGCCATCTTCATCGAAGATCTTTACGGAAGTACCTGTTGAATATGAATCGCCTGCGGGAGTAACTTCTGTTGTGCAGTTTTCAAGATTGAAAGCGCCGAGAACAGCTGATTCATCATAGAGACAACCTACACCGTAGCCGCAAACATAACCGTCAACGGGAGTACCGTCAGCGAGTGTTGCACCGTAGGAGTTATGGTTAAGTGTACCTTCTGAAACTCTGGGGATGAATGACATAGCATAGTCGTGATCGAAATACATACCGGGATCTTCAGTAATAAACTCGATAACGGGCTCTGAACCGCCTTCTGAACCTGCAAGAGCAAGTGCGCCCTGAGCTGCAGTAAGGTTTGCCGCAATCGCATCAATTTCCTTCTGCTCATCTACTGAGTAGGGCTTCTCTGTGTTTGCTCTAAGAGCATCGTTGTATGCTTCAGCGAAAGCTCTGTATGATTCTTCAGTATAAACGAGCTGAGCTGCGGGATCGTTGCCGTTTGCACTGTAGATAGCATTTGCTGCTGCAAGTGCTGCTGCAACATTTGCGTAGTCACCAGCGATGTCGAGGTGCTTCCAAGTGTAAACAAGCTGAGTTGTTGCTTCGTTGATTTCTGAAGGACGAGGATCATCCTTAGCAAGAATCTTAGCTGCGAATGCAACAGCGTTGTTGTAATTATCCTTTGATTCGCCGATGTAGTTGCCGGCTGATGTGTCAACACCTGCATACTTATCATATACCATCTGGAGCTTGTCAGTGTTGCCTTCAATTCTGATAAGGCGTGAAGCTGTGAGCTCGATCATGTGGATAGCATAGGTTGCTTCGATAGCGTTAACTGAATCCATGTTAAGACGTCTGTTT
Organism: Acutalibacteraceae bacterium; assembly: GCA_045539875.1. Classification (GTDB taxonomy): domain Bacteria; phylum Bacillota; class Clostridia; order Oscillospirales; family Acutalibacteraceae; genus CAG-177. The sequence continues at coordinate 412,057 of JAZQGF010000028.1, read as the reverse complement.
ACATATTCAGCCATTGCTTCGTTGTACTGCTGAATTTCTTCAGCTGAGGGAACATAATATTCTCTGTCTCTGGGATCTTCGGGAGCGAAGAATTCCTGTGAGTTGATGATGCCTTCAGCAAGTCTTCTTGCATCCTTATATCTGTTATAGGTATGAGGAACAAAGTCACGCATGCCAAAGTGTACATAATCATCTTCATAGTATTCGATGTCTTCCTTAGTGATGATTGTGTAAGGAATACCATCTGCTGTTGTTGCTCTGGTAGTAGTTGCAATGTAGTTGATGCCGCTTACTGCATCAATAGCATTCTTAAGACCGTCGATACCTGAGTCGAGTGTGTACTCATCAAGAGCTTCGATAGCTGCTGAGAGTTCTTCTGCGAGTTCTTCGTATCTGTTGTCATAGCCGTCCTTAGTAGCAGCGATCTTGCTTGCGAAGTTGTCGCCTTCCTTGGGCATAAGAACAAGTCTTGCAGCATTCATAAGAGCTGCTTTGTAGTTGTTCCAGAGACCTGATGCAGCACCTTCATCAGCTTCGTCGTCATAGTTTGAGAACTGACGGTTAGCAGAAACTGCTCTGTTGAACATGCTTTCAAGATCATAGTCATTGTAAAGGTGGATTGTTGTGTTAACGGTATAGGGTGTACCTGCAACATCGAGTGTTGTTGCAACATTATACTGACCGTCTTCAACACCGCCGTTATTGCCTGAGGGGATGGGATCGCCGTTTGCGTCAAGAACAAGTTCACCTGTTTCTTCGTTAACCTGATAGAACTGCTCGAATCTCTCATAGAGATTACCGTCAGCCTTTTCATTAACTGCGAAGGGGCTGAAGAAGTAGAGACCTTCCTGACCTGTCATTTGCTGAGAAATGGGCTTGGATTCGTCTGAACCGTCGTTCATGCCAACGAAGGGATACTTTGTCATAAGATCTGAGGGAGCCGATGATGTCATCGAAACGCCTGTAACAGCACCAGTTGTTGTGCTGCCACTCTTATCATCCTTAATACGGATGCTGTAGCTTTCAATGTCTGTAAGATCATCACCTGATGAGAGGTAGATTGTGTCTGAATACTGAACCTTACGGCCGTTTACTTCAGGCTCAAGAGTGATAGCATCGTCGTCTTCATCGTTATTACCGATATAAGCGTAAACAGTCTTTGAAAGATAATCATTTGAAATCTTTGTGCCGTCTTCGCCGTAGATATAGTAGTTAACTGTGAACTCAAGAAGATCGCCAGCTGCACGAGTACCTGTAAGAGTAACATTTACTGTGTCGCCGCCGGAGATTGTAAGACCCTTGCTGAGACCGGTCTGACCGAGAGTCTGAACAAGATCACCGTTTGAGTTATAAGTATTTACAAGGTATGATTCAATTTCATACTTGTAGAGCTGATCCTGAACTGTGGTACCATCTGCATAAGTATGGAAAGTGTTGATACCGCTTGAACCGTTAACAACTTCGAATGTGGGAAGGTCACCTGTTGCAGCGATTGTTTCAGGAAGATAGATTTCCATCTCTTCAAATTCCTGATCGTCGCTGAGACCGAGGAGCATACAAACGATGGGAAGTGCAACTTCGATGATGTCGCTTGCTCTGCCCTGAAGGGTTGCACCTGTTGATGATGTGAACGATTCTGTGCCAAGTGACTTAAGAAGGTCGGAAATCATTGCACCAAGAAGGTCATTCTTAACGATTTCGTCGATTGTGTCTTTAGCCTGGAATACGCCGGGGAAGAGAAGGTTGAATACATTGCTGAGAATGCTGATAATGATTTCAACGCCGTCCATTGATGCGAAAGCACCTGTAGCATTCTTCTTGAAGATTGTTGCAAGGTTAGTTGCATCAAGTGAGTAAACGGGTTCAACGATGAAATCAAAGATGAATGCCTTGGAAACGATTGATGTACCGTCACCTGCGATTTCAGCTGCAATCCAAGGTTTCTTACCTTCACCACCCTTGATGGGGATGAGTGAATCGATGATTGTATCAAGATCCTGCCATACCATGTCTTCGGTAAGGCCTTCTGCTGAACCTTCTGCATTGTAGCAAACAAGCTTATCACAGATTGAAAGAAGAGGAGCATAGTCGCTGAATGCCCATGCAGCAATCTGAGTAAGAAGGTTGCTGTAGTGGCCTTCGTCACCCTGATACTGAAGAAGACCTTCAGCTTCTACGGGATTAGAACCTGATGCGGGAACCATATCCATGCCCTGGTTAAGATTGTAAACAGCGATATCGAAGAGGATTGTGAGCATCTTGTCAACAACTGCCTCAAAATATTCGTTGTCTGTGTCGTAAGCACTTCTTGAGGGCTTGGTGTATGTGAACTGAGGAATATCCTGATATGCAAGCTGTTCAACTGCTCTGTAACCAACATCAACAAGAGTCTGATACTCTTCTTCAATGTAAATGTAATCAACTGAGCTGTTGAGGATAGCTCTAAGGATAAGAGCAACAATCTGCTGATTGTTCATTGATTCAATTTCAGCAGCAGTGGGGAACTCTTCTTTGAAAGCTGTCTGACCGAAGAATTCATCGCCGGAAACCTGAAGAATGAATTTACCAACTTCACAGATGTTATCGAAAAGGAGTGAGTTGTCACCGTTGGGGTTGGTACCGTAGTCCCATTCCCATGTATAGGTAACACCATCAATTTCAAGTGAAGAAACTGCTACTTCTTCAACAACTTTACCGAGAATTGTGTTGAAGTAGTCAACAAGAGTTGTTGTTTCGGGGATTTCTACAGGCTCAAGAACGAGAGCTGTCTGAAGCTTGAAGATCTTTGCGAAAACTGTCTTCGCCTGAAGCTCAGCAAGAATTTCGTCTGTTACTTCTTCACCTGAGTAGCTGGGATCATAATCGGGGTTGTTATACCATACTGCAGGAACATCGCCTTCACCTTCAACAACTGCTGTTGCAGGATCATCGCCGTAGAATGTTCTCTTAGCATATTTATCAAGGTATGTAACACCACAGATGTCTTCACGAACCCAACGAACTGTATCTCTGTTGAGAACGGGGATAAGAAGGTTGCTGTAAGCTGCCTGAAGAAGGTCTTCGATGAAATCGTAACCAATCTTGCCTGCGCCGATATCAAGGAGTGAATAATCAGCAGCAGGAGCAGCAGCGCCCTGAGCAACTCTTGCGTAACCGCCAAGACCAACTGTTACCCAATCTGAGGGATGAACCCAACCGTAGTAGTCATATGCTGCTGTGTTGGGCTTTGTTTCATTGAGAGTTTTGTCTGTTTTGAAACCATAGAAGTTGTAGTTAACAACACTATAGGGATCATCAAAGTAGCTGTCGAGCTGCTTCCACTCACCAAGAACAAGGTTGTTGATGAGAGTCTGGAGAAGGTTAAGAGCACCGTTGGTGGGATCTTTGTACTTCGCAGGAATAGCATCGCCGCCGTCATCGAAGTAATCAAAGCCTTCGGGTTCGCCGTTTTCATCAAGCTCACCCATTGCCTTGCCTTCTTCGGTCATACCAAAGATAAGACCGATAGCAAGTTCTCTGACATCGAAGATGAAGTCTGCGATGAAGGAGTTCATGATGCCAAGGCTTACTGTACCGTTAACATACTTCTCGCCGAGAGGAGCAAGGTTAGCAATAAAGTTGAAGAGAGCCTCAACAACCTGAACATCAGTGCTGTTGCTTCTTCTTACTGTTTCAATAGGCTTTACATAATCGGGAAGCTTTGATGCATCGCCAAGAAGAGGAAGAAGGTTCTGAACACTGGCAACAAGTGAGTTAACACTTGCAAGAGTTGTATCGATGCTGCCGAGATCAAGCTTACCGATATAGATATCAAGCTCTATCTTTTCTTTAGCGAGCATACGATCGACTTCGTCAAGACCCATTGATGCATACTGCTCTGTTGTGAATTCAGGAGCATCAACATCATTGTAGCTGACTGCGCTGTCCTTATATGCCTGATATGCGTTACCCATTACGGAGAAGGAACCGATGAGCATTGCAAAAGCCATAAGGATTGAGAGAACGCGGATTGACTTTTTCAAATTGTACACCTCCAAAAAATTTTGCACTTTGAAATTTCGGGACAAATAAATTTGAGATTTGTGCACCGGCAAAGCAAGCACAGCCTTTAGCTATACTATTAATAACAATGCACGCTGCACCACTGACCGACCTCCTTGTTGATTGCCTGCGCCAGAAACGCCACTATCCGGCGCAAAGCGACACAGTCAGAATCGCAAAATTTAATCATCCACTGCGGTTTCCATAATAACATCTGCCTAAAATGGGCGCAATATCAGATGGAAAACCACTATATGGTCATATTAACTATACCTAAAATCGAGCCCGATGTCAACGATTTTCAAAATTCAATTAATATTTTGTTAATAATCAACAATTTGTGTTTGCAGTTTTTGGGCATATTGATATACTTTATTTTTCAAGGACGAAAAGAATTTGGTTTTCAATCGTGTAAAGCTGTTTCACTTTACATATATTCGTGATTTTCAGCCTTGAATGATGCTTTTTTCAGTAAGCTTTATTGTCTCCGGAACAACATATATATAAAATGTATAGTCAATTTAGTTAATTTATTCTAAAACAAATTGCTATTTTAGAACAAACTCCGATTGTGTAAAGTTATATGACTTTACACAATCGGAGTTTGTTGCTAATTATTCTTCCTGATATTTGAGCAAATTTTTCAACCAAATAAAGTTGATTTATTGCTTACTCCTTCTGATTTTACAAATTTTTTGTAATATTTGTAATTATATCTGCTCGTTTTTAGTTTTGTAAAGGTTGTTTTCTTTACATTCATTTTTTAATTTTAAACATTCAAGTTTGGAAAATCCCTCACAAATGCAACTGTAATACCATGCTGCACTACCCGTGAAATGTGTCCATCCTGCTCTGCCGTTTATATCATCTCCGAAAGAAACATCACCTGCAAGCACATAGGACTCAGCTCGGTACCTTTCAGCCGTTTTTTTACTTCTGTAGAAGTTCAGCGGATTTATTGAATTCAAAACCGAAAGACCCTCTTCATTTCTCCCGGAAATCAGAAGCGCTCGTGCCAGCCATACTGCGGCATGAGTATATTGACCTCCGTTTTCGCGTATACCGCAGGGATATGAAGCTATATATCCGATGCTCTCTCTGTCTTCCTCATCAAATGCAGGCGACAGTAGTCTTACTGTTTTTTCGTCATAAAGCTTTTGAAGTGTAGTAGTCAAAGCAATATCGGCACGACCGTTTTTTCCGATACCTGCAAAAACAGCAAAAGCCTGCGGCAAAATATCAATAAAATCACGCTCCTGCAACAGCGGTTTGCCATTCTCAAGGATAATTCTGGCATATCTGTCGCCGCACCATGCTTTTTCCTCAACTGTTTTTCTTAAATCAGATGCAATCCGTGCATACTCATCGCTTTTTTCTTTCAGATTTTTCTTTTTGATTAGCTCTGACATACCCTCAAGAATCATTATCTGAAACATGGCAAGCCAGACGCTTTCCGCGTTTGATTCACCGATTTTACTGAATCCGTCATTCCAGTCACATGAGCCAATCAACGGAAACCCGTTTTTTCCGAAATTCAATGATTTATCGACTGCTTTTATACAGTGATTCAAAACTGAATCTTTGTAATCCGTCCGTTCGGGTGAAAAATAGCGTTCTTTTTCGTTTTCGGCAAGCTTTTCTCCTTTTAAATATGGCGTTTTAACATCAAGAATGCTGAGATCATTTGTTTTTCTGCAATATTCAACGCAAAGATATGGCAGCCAGAGCATATCATCGCTGCACCTTGTTCTTATTCCGCTGATTTTTTGTCCATTTTTCGGCAGGACATGCCACCAGTGAAGCACATCCCCTTCTTCAAACTGCACGGATGCGCACCTTGCTATATGCGCAAACACAAGATGCGGTTCTGTTTCAAGAAACGCAAGACAGTCCTGAAGTTGGTCACGGAACCCGTAGGCTCCCGAGCACTGATAAAAACCTGTTCTACCCCAAAAACGGCTCTGTTTCACCTGTGAATACAAAAAAGAATTGAAAAACAAGCTAAGGTTCTTGTTTTCGGTTTTTATTTTAATCGGAATCAGAAGTTCTTTGCCGAAATTCGCATCCGACGGCATGCGTATTGCAGCATTTTCGGTTACGCCCCATGAAAGATAAAACTCCGTTTTAAAAGATTCTCCTTTTTGCAGAATAACATTTTTACCCACCGAAACACAGCAGTCCTCATATAACGGCTTATTTTGGGAATCAAATCTACCCTCAAAAAAATCTTTTTCGGATAAACATATAAAATCCGCATTACCCTTACAGCTAAGAAACGAGAAGCCTTTTGCGGATGAAAACGGGTTTTCGAAAACCACACCGTTTTCTTTTTTTATTGCATAAAACATTCCGCTACTTTCTCTGTTTACACCGCACACGGGAACCGCAAAATACATCAGTTCGGAACTCTTTTCTGAATCCGATTTATTACATATTTCAACGGTACATTTTTTTGCTGTTCCCTTTTTTGCAACCGAAACTTCAACTCTGAATTCAAGTCCCGAAATTTTTGCTTTCCAGACAGCCGAATGAGGCGTAAATTCAGTATCTCCGAGACTTACCAAGTCATACAAAATATTGTTATATTTCCAAATCAGCATTTCTCCGCGGTTATCGCTCATCAAATCATTGTACCAGGGAGTCAGTTTGTTCTCTCTTGAATTGATTGCCCATGTAAAGCCTAACGCCTTGTCAGACACCATTGTTCCGAAAGATCTGTTTGCCAAAACAAGAGTCCAAGGAATATCAAGGGTTTCATAGCTTTTTTTAATGTTAATTTTGCCATCTGTAAAGTTGTATTGCTTTACATTGTTTGCGTCTTCGGAGTTTTTCCTGTTCTTTTTGTTGTCAATGAATTTCAGCGATTTGAAAGGTATTTCGGATGATTCCGCAGCTTTTTCGCCTGCCTTTGAATAAAATGCCGCACTGTTTTTTAACGCAGTCATTTCTTTGTAATCAAAAAGCTCGGAGTTGATAAAATGCAGCCCTCCGCTTACACCTGTCATTAATCCGCAATCCTCGTTTTCGGCAAGTTTTTTTAATGCATTTGTAGCAGGAAGAGAATATTTATCCTCACCTTCAAAAATTATCGCCAGATCTGTTTTAATTCCGCAGCTTCTCAATTTTTTGTTTATCCTGATATACGGAATCACACTTTCGACATTCTCTGCATCCTCAGCTTCAATCAGGATTATCGGATTTTCTCCCGAAATGCCGAAACTCCATAAATCATTTTTGCTGTAAATACACCTTTCACCAACACTCATAATTCCTCTGCTTAATGCAGGATACACTATCTTAGGAATGATAGCCGAAGCATAGCCGTTTTCAACCGTACTTCCGTAAAAAGGATTTTCGCCCTTCTTTTTTATACCTTTCCCGGCTCTGACCGTTAAAAGCGTATTTAAAGCCTGCTCTTTTGTTTCCGCCAGTGCCATGCCGAGCGTGAAGGACACCTTTGTTTTGGGCGCAAGGTCGATTTTAACAGCAAACGCACAGCAGCAGTCGGGGTTACCCCTCTCTCCTCGAAAATTCGTAACACAGCCGAGAGAAAAAACGCCGTAAGGCGATTTCAAAACACTTTCTCTCGATGTTTCGTGGATAAAATCCGCCTTTTCCATTATACCGGCTGCCATACCGTATTTCTCACCCTCGGCAGACGAGCGTCGGAAAAATAAAATACATTTATTTTCTTCATCCCATTCATCAGTCAAAAACAGCTTGGAAAACATCGGATGCGACCCGTATACTTCGCGTTTTTCCATACACGGCTCAAAATATATAATCAGCTTGCCTTTGAGAGTGTTCTTATTGCTTGTATTTTCAACCGTGAATTTTCTGAGCTCACAGTTATGCTTTTTAAGCAAAGAGGTGTGCATTTTCAAAAGGATTTCACCGCTTTTTGCTGTATGACATACACCGTCTTTGAGAAATTCCGAAGAAAAACGAGTCGCAGAACCGCAGTCAAGCGCACGAACAAACGGAACGGTCTCTTTTTCACCTGAAAAAACTCCGAAAACTCCTTGAGGACGCATAAACGGCTCCGTGCTGTTAACTGTAACATCCTGACCATCAAAAAGTGTGACGCCGGTTCCCGTATCCGAAACAACTGTTGACATTCTACCGTTTGTCAGAATTGCTGTTTTGGGAGAAAAAGGTGATGGATTATCCGATACAACATTTTTGCCGTAAGTTCTTTCTCTTATTTCCGGAATATTTTCCGTTTTTATATTCTTAAATATCCGCGAATCCGTGTTAACCTTTTCTTCAAGAAGACTTTCGGCTCCCTTCATAAAACTGTCATTCATAAATCTTTTCTGCATACAGCGGCCGTTAAGCATATTATTCACTGCAACCATGCTCATTCCTACATGATGAGCCATATAAGAACGGATAACGGAATATTTTCCGCTTCCCCTGCCCTTGGTAAAATCAATTGCTTCGTAAAAACCGTAAATTCCGTTCATACCAAGCTTTTCAAGTCTTCTGAGATTGCGAAGCGATGCCTCGGGTGTTTCAGTCAAGGTCAGAAAGGTTGAATATGGCGAAATAACGGTTTCTTTGCCGCTACCGTGCTTCAGCGCAAGCTTCTGCACACCGTGAGCCTTATACTGATAATTTAAGCTGCCGTCAAAGGCATAAAAACCGCTTTCGGATATGCCAAACGGCAGTCTGCCCGTCCTTTTCCGCTGACAGTACAGGCAAAAATAAAGTGATTCACTGCTGAGGCTGCCTGTAGGGGCAGGAATAAATAAATTCGGCATAAAATATTCAAACATCGTTCCCGACCATGAAGCAAGACCCGTAAATCTTCCGCAACCGACAAATACTCTGCCGAGTGCTCCCCAGTGTTTTTTTGAAACCTCGCGCCGCGCAACGGCAAAATAAGCAGTCATTCTTGCCTCGCTCATATATAAATCATAAAAGCTGTTGCTTTTTTTTTCGCTGTCGGGGGTCAAACCAATATGAAAAAGTTTTCTTTGCTCGTTAAAAAGCGGCGTGAGATCTGTTTCCGAAATAAGTTTTTCAATTCTTTCAATAATACTGTTAAGCAGAGCACATTCGCCTGTATACTCGCGCAAGCCCTCCTTGACCGCAGTCAAACAGCAGAGGAAATTTCCGCTGTCAACAGTCGACACAAATCTCGGATTAAGCGGCTGCAAAGTCCGTGTGCTGTACCAGTTCAGCAGATTGCCCCTATATTTTTCAAGCTTTTCAATTGATATAAGACTGAGATTCAGGCGCATATGAAGCTCGGCTGAAGTTATCAGCCCCATATCACGGGCAGAAAGAAACGAAGCAAGCATAAGTCCGATATTGGTAGGTGAGGTGCGGTCCGCGGTTGCTTTTATAGGAGAAAACTGAATGTTATCGGGCGGCAGAAAATTGTTTTCTTTCGTACACAAATTCTCGAAAAATCCCCACATTGCCGAAGCATATGAAATCAGCGTTTCTCTTTGCTCGCTGCTGATTTCGGTTTTTCTGTGTTTTATTTCATTAGAACTGAACAGCGTAAGCGGAACATCCGCAAGAATAATAAGCCCTGCCAGTCTGTGCAAAGGATTGCCGAGCATCAAAAGAAAAAAAGACACTAACATAGAAGGAATGCACGAAGCAAAAGTTTTTTTTAGGTCACTTTGCGACTCGGTACGGGCAGCTGTAGTCCATTCAAGAAGTTTCTTTTTGCTGAAAAACAGTCTCCACAGAGCCTTTATTATTGCATCCAGACAAGTCAGGCCCTCTCTTGCCGAAAAAGCAAAGGATATGAATGCTCTGATAAAATAATTGAGCGAAGATGGCAGCGTTTTCGAAAAATAAAGCCTTGAAACAGAAGAAAAGCCTCCGTGAAAAAGCGACGAGAATGCGGCATGCAGATTCCGAGCCGAAACAGCCAGCATACCAACAAAAGCAATAAAAAACGCTGCTCCGTTATCCGCAAAAACCGACAAAACAACAGCAAGCAGACTGATAACGGGAGTCGCACTCCTTCTCAGGTTATCGAATATTTTGTATCTTGAAATAAAATTCATCGGATTTCTTCCGAAAATGAATTTAACATTCTGCCAGTCGCCTCTGATCCATCTGTGAAGTCTTCCGTAATAAGGCAAAACAGTTTGCGGAAAGCTTTCCGTTATTCTTATTTCGGGAACAAAACCTGCCCTGAGATAGCCGCTTTCAATAATATCGTGGCTGAGAATCGTTTCTTTCGGCAGAGCTTTATCAAGCAATGAATGATATGCCTCAACATCAATCAGTCCCTTGCCGCAGAATATGCCCTCTCCAAACAAATCCTGATATCTTTCTGCCGTCGGCGAATCATAGGCACTTATCCCTGAATCACCTGCCATAAGCATTCCGAAAACGGTGAAGCTTTTTGATTTAAGTCTGTTTTCTGTTTTCGGGACAAGAATACCGTATCCGCTTTCAACCCTTCCATTTTTTATAAGAGGTCTGTTAAGCGGATGCTCGGCAATTGCAATAAATTCTCTTGCAGAATCAAAAACAAGCTGCGTATCAGCATCAAGAGCAATAAGATATTTAACTCTGTTGAGTGAAGAAACATCTCCGTGAAGAACCGAAAAACCTTTTTCATTGCCCTTTATCGCACGGATAAGCTCGGTTATCGCCCCTCTTTTTCGCTCTCTACCCGTAAATTCATTCTGCGTTTCGGAGTGAACCCTCGGTCTTATCGCAAGAATAAAGCCGCCCGAATATTTTCCGTTAAGTCTTTCAACAGCATTCTTTGCGGCGCTGATAACAGCTTTATCCTCGGGTTTTCTCGGCATACCGGCACTTTTAAGGTCTGCCAGACAGCAGACTTTTATATTTCCCGTGCAGTTGCTGAGATAAAGCTGCTCCAGATGCTTCTCAAGCTCTGCGATTTTTTCTGCGGAAGGCAACACCGTTGAAACCGTCAAAAGAGCGTGCGTATTTCTTACTCGTTCGCAATCCTCCGACAGCCTGAAAAACCGTTTCGGCTTCACGGTTTTCATTGCCGCCGTCTCAATCGGATATCTGAGTATTTCCCACAGCGGAAGAAAAAGAAGAATTCCTGCAGGTGCACTTTTTAAAAATACAGATATACAAAACGAAACTGCAAACGGCATGATAATCTCCATCAGTAAATAAAGATATCCGTTCTTTTTTCTTTTCTGCAGATTAAACAGTTGCTTGCCTATGTGTTCTCCGCTTTCGGATGACTTTGCCAAAACGGTTTCTGCAATTTCAAGCTCGCTCTTTTGGGTTTTCATTGCAATTGACGAAATCCTTTTTCGGTAAACACTTTTTGATTGCTCATCCATCATCCGGTAATACTCATCTTTTCTCAGAACAGATTCCGCTTTATAAAGCTTTTCTGCTATCTTTTCAAAATCCGTTTCACCTGTTTTTCTCAGAGAAATTATCGAATTTGCAAGCCTTTCCGAACCTTTGACGCTTTGGCTTTTTGCGCCTTCCGCGGCGAAATCAATAAGAGAACAGCTTATCATCAGCGGCAGAGCCTCAATTTCAAATCCGCTCAGACCTCCGGACTTTTCAAAAAAAACAATTATTCCGTTTTCATCGGGAAGTATACCTTTTGCACAAAGTTCTTTGCATTTTTCAAAAAGACCCGGAAGCATTTCCGGGTCTTTGTTTCTGCTTCTGAAATATCTGATTTCTTTCATGGCTGTGCCTGCGCGCCGTTCAAGAAGATAAAAATTATCCGTAAGCTGTCTTGCGGTTTCGGTATCTCCCTTTTTGCGAAAACCGACTGCCTTGCTTCTGAATAAGGCAATATCATCCTTAAGAATTTTTTCAAGACTTCTTTTCATAAGCATCTACCTTTTATTTTCTTAAAAATCTCACTGCTAAAACTCCGCAGCTCATTGCCGCAGACACAATCACAAGCTTCTTGACAATATCAATTATTCTCACTGTTTTAACTGCCGTATCGGCAACCTTTAATGCACTTGTTATTTCGTTCATAAGATTATCCTCCACTTATAAGAACTGCATGCGCAATTCCGGGAATTGATTCGCTCTGGAGCGGAGAAACGCTTGACATAAGCGCACCTGTGCCCACAAATAAAATCTTTTTCAGTTCACCGTTTTCTATTCTTTTGAGTATATGAGAACACAAAACAGCTCCACTGCAGCCGCAGCCCGAACCGCCTGCACCCACATCCTTCTGCTTTGTCATATCATAAAGCAAAAGACCGCAGTCCTCATGGACAGAGCAGATATCAATGTTTTCCTGCTTCATCATAAGCTCGCAGAGAAGCTGAGAACCGACAGACCCTAAATCCCCCGTCAGAATCATGTCATAGTCGGTCGGAGCCGTGTTTGTATCACGCAAGAAATCCGCTATGGTGCGACAGGCAGCAGGGGAAAATGTCAAGGGAACACCATAAAAATTTTTTATCCGTATTCAATACTTGATAGCTCATGTTGTGTATGATATAATCTACTAAATATTATTTTTGCTCGTGCAGCAGAAACGGAGCTAAAAAATGAAAAGGATTATAAGTCTTATTCTGATCATGGCAATGCTTGCCGTGATACCGTTTGAAACTTCGGCATCGGATACAGATGTTAAAGCAGCAACGGAAACAGATGCAGTCATTACACCATCGGAAGCAGGATTCGTGACTCTGCCCGAAAAAACAACGCAGATAACCGAAATCAGAACCCGCAAGCAGGTTGAGGGACTGCGTATGTATGTTGACGAGAAAAATCCTCTTTTTATGATACGCAACTGCCCCATATGGGGCGGACCTCAGACAGGCGAGGCATTTGCAAGCTATGCAATCAAAACCTATTACGCATTGCCCGAGGACATACGCAATTTCACCGTAATCTATATTGACGAAGGACCGACGGATATGACTCCCGCAAGGCAGCTTGAATTCTGGGATGAGCTTTTAACAATCACGGATGCGGCAAATGTTCCCATTGTCTGCCAGTCAGAATGCTTCTGCACCAATAAAACCCGTGACCCATTCACTCAGGAGGAGCTTTCTGCTGTTTTCAAGGACCATAAGTCGCTCATCGGCTTTGTTCAGGTTGAGCTTTCAACAAACGGAGTTACAAACGAAAAGCTTGCTTATGACGAAGTAACCGAGGATAACGGCGTTAACGAAAATATTCTTGCAAGAATGAAATCCTGCATCAAGGCATGTGCGGAAAACGGCGGACTTTTCATCTGGCAGGATATGGAATACACTTACTGGAAAAAGGTTTGCTATGTCAACCATATTCTCAAAGACAGGGAACTTTACGACCTTCTCAAGAGCAACAGCGAAAACATTATCATTATGGATAAGCACAACGGTCACGGAAGGCATTTTTCAAGTCAGTCAAACATTCTCGGCTGCTGGCTTGACGGTGTCTGCGGCAACTGGGGCGTAAATCTTGAGAATTTCCTCTGGTACGAGGAAGGTTTTATTGAATATGACGATATCGGCATAAGACCCAATGAACCTGACCCGATTACAACCGCAAAATATCCGCCTGCGCTTTACGGCATAGACATGATAGCCGATATGGTTGGCGGTGCAACGGTTTATGCAATTGAGGGCACCTTCAGCAGAGGCGGACTTTATCACTTCGTTGACGGTGAGGTTGTTTTAACTCCGACTTTCTATGATGTGCTTTATCCGTTTTATCAGATGATTCTCAACGGTTCCGTTCCCGATAAGGAAGAGGTCAAGGAGAATATCAGGGTTGCCTATAAAATGACCTTTCCGGCATCATATCCTCTCAGAGGCAACGATGCCCACATTCTTCAGGGTCTTTACTGCGACAGCTTTACTTTTTTTCAGGAGAAATTTGACAATGTTTATCTTGACTGTTCAAAGGACTGGGTGCCTTCAACGGGAAGATATTATCTGATACCCATTCTGCCAATTTATTCAAACCCTGAAGAGGTTTTGCCTAACAGTTATATCCTCAACGATTTTAAATATTATCTCAATCTGCTTTTTATAAATTCAATAAAAGAGCGTTTCTTCAACAAGCATTATAAAGAAACCTATACGGGTGACGGAGTGCTGTTTGATATAAACGATTATATTTATGTTTTCAACAGCAACGAAAACAAAACGATTAACAGCGAGCAGACCGTAAGCTACACTCTGCCCGAGAGCAAAAAGGAGCTTAAGGCAACCTTTGTTGCTCATACCTACGCAGTTTTCATGGAGGACAGCGAAAAGATAAGCATTGATCTTTGTAATCTCCGTCTTGACACCGATGCGGTATGTGCAGGTATTGAAGGTGAAGACCAGTTCATGCGTACCTATGCCGCAGGCGGCAAAATGGATAATCCGAGAGATTTCAGAACATCGGTTATTACACTTTCAGGCTTTGAAACTGAACCGAGTGTTACAGCGGAAGGCTCAAACGGTGCAAAAGTCAAAGCCGAATGGAATTCCGAAACACAGACATTGACTCTCACCGTTATCTCAAACGGTGAAGTCAGAATCTCAATAGAATAACAAACAAAGAAGCTGCCTCACATTCTTGCGAAGCAGCTTCTCTTTCAATCAAATATTACCTTTATTTCGTGCATAACGGTTTCGATAATGTTACGGATTGTGCGGATGATTTTTTCAAATATGTTTTCGCCCTTATACTCCGTATCCGTACCCATGCCGCCGTAGCAGCCGATGTTATTACTTGTTATTTCATTTTCAAAGAAATCCTTGGTGATCCCGTCGTCAACCTTAGTACCTGCGCCGATAAGAGGAGAATCTGCCGAAAGCATGAAACTTGCAGGGTCAGAATAATCGCTGCCCGAAAAACCGGGCACAGTGTTCATTGCACCCAAATCAACAAAGGGAGTCATTACATTATAGTAACAGTTATTCTCAAACACATTTCCCCTTGATAAGTCAACATCATAAGCAAAGGTTGAACCCTCCGCAGGAACGATTATGTTGTTAGCAATATAAGAATTGTAAAGATTTTTGAACTGGAATTCGCCGCAGTTAACGATTGTGTTGTTATAGAAACTGAAGTTATGCTCACCGCAGGCACCTACGGCAGTTGTGGAGCGAGCACCGTTATCATTTACCGAAAGACAATAGCGCACGGTGTTGCCGTGGTGTCCGCTGTAATTGGGGCAGTTACACATAAAGCGCATATTATCGTGGGAATAGATATACTGATAGGTGCAGTTGTTTGTGTGGGAATCAAAGTCAACAGCCATGCCGTCGCCGACATTCTTCTGACCTGCGATTTCGCAAAACTGAATGGTGCTGCTTTCGCTGCCCCAGAACCACATTGCCGCCGTGAAATACTCAATTTCGCCGTTTTCGTCAACACCCTCACCCTGACAGCAGTTAATCGCACGGCAATTTGTAACAAGCGCACCCTTGCAGATTCCCACGATAACTGCTTCGGCATCCATGTCATGCAGATAGCAGTTTTCAATAAGCAAGCCTTCATTATAGACGGGATCGATTTCATCTTCTTCGCACCACGGAGCCTGCTGCTCATTCCACGAGCCCCAGATCATAAATCCGTTTGCACAGTTATATACCTCACAGTTCTTTATCGTCAGGTCATTTACTGCATATCTGGATTTTGCAGGCAGACCCTTGACCATGACCGCAGCTCTTGCACCTGATGCACCGTTTGAAAAATCGTCACGGCTATGGACTTTGTAATTCTGAATATCGGTGAAATATACATTGTCAATGACTATTCCTTTGCTTGTCTGATTATATGTATCAATCCATATTCCGCCGCCGTTGGGTGCTTTTATATGCAAATTTGAAACGGTGACATAAGAGCAGTCAAAAAGCTTAAAAACATCTGTTTTTTCGTTGGTATAAAGAAGTGCTCTCTCTCCCTCACCATATGAAGAAATGACAACCGGATTTTCCTTTGTGCCGTTGCAGGTGAGCGTTACCGCACAGTCATATTCTCCGCCGTTTTTGAAAAGGAAATGCGTTCCGGGTTTTACCTCAAGATTTTTAAGACCGGCAATAGTCTTCACGGGGCTGTCAATATCCGTTCCGCTGTTGGAATCGTCACCGTTTATGGAATCCAGATAATAATAGTTCTTTTCGTTTTCCGCCGCATAAGCAAATAATCCGATGCTGCCAAAAATGACTGAAAGCGCAACCAAAAAGCACAGAAGTTTATTTGTTTTTTTCATGCATATCTCTCCTTATATTCAATCGGAAATGCAACCGCATGCATTCCGCCGTTGCCTTAAATGTAATTTTAACCTAAAGAACTGCAAAAATCAACCGTCCGGGCATAATTACCCGAACGGTTGACGGTTTTTATGCAGTTTTTTCTTCTGCTATATTCTTATTCATCTCGATATACTCCGTTGCACGGGCGAAGGCATCGCTGCATTTAAGGTTAATTGTGATATTTCCGCCCTCGTGAACAAGTATTTCTTCAATAAGCTCTGTCAGAATCGGTCTTGTGAGTTTATTGATTGTACCAAACTTTTTGAAATCTGAAATAAACCGATTTTCGCCGTCTATACCCTTTTCGTATTCATCAGCAGCCTTTTTAAGATTTTCGATTGATGAATCCAGAATTTTAATCTTATCGTAAATTGAAGCTTTGATTGAAACATATTCTTCCTGAGTAATAATTCCGTTTTTCCAGTCGGGATAAAGCTCAGTAAGCATCCGTCTGCATTTTTCACGCTCTTTAATCTGTGTTTCAAGCGTACTGCCGAGATGCTCGGATTTCTTTTTTCTTTTATCACTTGAATTTATCTGTTCAAGAATGATATCATATTCCGCCGCAACCTCAACCATTTTCTGCAAAAAAACAAGAACTGCCTCCTCAAGTTTATCAATGCGGATTGTATGGTTTGTGCAAGCTCCTTTTTTCATTTTGCGTGCCGTTGCACAGCGGTAATAGCGATATTCCCCATAGGAATGCTTGTTGGTTTTTTTGTTCATTATGCGTCGGCAGTCTGCACAGCGCACAAGACCGGCAAACAAATCAAGCTCCTTTTTTTGCGGCGGTTTGCGTGTGTTGCGGTTAAAAAGTGCCTGTGCTTTTTCAAAAGTATCCCTGTCAATTATAGCTTCGTGAGTATTCTCAACAATAATCCAATCTTCCTTCGGAACAGCTGCACACCGGTTTATTTTATAGCTGATTTTGGTGTTTTTCCCCTGCACCATATTTCCGATATACATTTCATTTTTCAGCACTCGGCGCACGGAGCTGTCAGGCCATAAACCGTCATTTATTTCACCTGCGGGATGCTTATATTTATAACCTTTTATCCGTTTGTACATTGAAGGATTCGGTATTCCCGTTTCATTCAAATCCTTGGTAATGCCGATAATGCTCTCGCCCGAAACAAACTTTTCAAAAATCATTCTTACTACAGAAGCTGCTTCATCGTCAACAATCAGTTTGTTATGGTCATACGGATCTTTCATATATCCGTATGTTGCAAACGAACCGATGAATTTGCCTTTTTCTCTGCTGACATTGAAAGTACCCCTGACATTAACCGAAGTTGTTGCCGCAACACTCTCGTTGATAACATTGGTAACACCCACCGATATGCATCTTGTGGCAGCGTTCATGGTATCCGAAACGCTGTCAAAGCTGTTATTCACCGAAATAAAACGCACCTTATGGAGAACAAAAATATTATCCAGATAGTTACCTGCATCGGTATAGTTTCTGCCGAACCTCGACAAATCCTTAACAACAACACAGTTAACCTTCCCCTCATAGATATCCTGCATCATTCGGTTGAAATCGGGACGGTTAAAATTTGTACCCGACCATCCGTCATCAATATAGTAATCGTATATTTCTATGTCGGGATGAAGTTTTAAGTATTCCTTGAGAATTGCCCGCTGCGAAGTAACCGAATAGCTCTCCGCCTTGTCGCCGTCCTCTCGTGATAATCTGATATAAAGAGCAGCCTTCCAGGTTGAGCTAACCTGCAGAGACTGCTCTTGGTATTCTGCATAATTTTTTATACGCATAGCAAAGCTGCCTCCGTTTTATTATGATTTAAAATCAAGCAAAGCAGAAGCACCAAAAAATCTTACACTGATATTATAGCACACATCCGCTGCCGTTTCAATTCATTCTGTCAAGATTGCTTTCGGTAAATTCATCCTTCGCATATAAGTTCTGCAAGCACAAGCGAAATATCCCTTTCGCCGCCGTAGGCAACCTTGATAACCGTGTCACCCACTTTAAAAAGATACGGATTTTTTACCTGCTCAACAAAGCTTTCCATTCGCTCTCTCACGGGTTTTGCTGTATCTACGGTAATATTTTTAAGGTCTGTCAAAGCGTTTGTATCACAAGAAGAAATTACGGCAGCACGGCAAATTTCAAGCTCACGGATATTTAACATCAAAATAAGCTCCCTCACTCTTTTTCTGTTATTATTCTTGGCGTATCCGTGTTTTTTATGCCGTTTTTTCAAAACTTATAACCTCTTTCATCATTTTTATTGATAAAAAGCCTCGCACGAAGCTGTTTGAAATCCACTCCTGACTAAGACGGAATTAACAAGAGCCGCCCGAGATTTTACAAACGGACGGCTCTGATTTGTATTCAGTTTTTAAAAATTCATCTCTGTTTTTTCTTCTTTTGCAGCTTTGAAAAAAGCTTGTCGAGCCCCATGTCAACAACAGGGAAAAGATATCTGACAATCAGCAATGCAACAAAGGCGCACACCGTTCCGCTGATGACACCGCCGATTACATCGGTGCAATAATGCACCTGAACATAAATTCTGGAAAAGCCCATTACCGCCGCAAAAATTATTGTGGGAATACCCCATTTTCTGTTGCAGCACAAAAGAGCAACAGCCGCAGCAAAAGCCGACGCCGTATGTCCCGAGGGGAACGAAAAGCTTGAGGGCTTATACACAAGGTTCGGATAAACATACTCAGTACCCCATACGGCATATTTTTCGGGATCGGCTTCAAAAAGATTAAATGGTCTCACTCTTGCAAAAAGCTCTTTGAGAAAAAGGTCGTTGCAAAGAAGCATCACAATGAGAGCAACCAGAACCGCAAGCCCTGCCTTGCGGTATTTTTTTGTGAACAAAAGCACCAATCCGAGAGCAATAAAAATTGCTCCTGCGTTGCCGAGAGTCGTGACACCGACCAACAGAGTGTCAAGAAAATCATTCTGAATGCTTTGAATCCATTGAAAAACATTAAGGTCAAACCCTAAGAACGAATCAAAACCCGCTTGCATTTTCATCTCTTCTTTCTGCTTTTATGCTATTTCATCGAGATTTGCACCCTTTGTTTCTTTAACTTTCAGTGCAAAAATAATTGCAGCAACGGTAACCGTGGGGATTGATACCGCAAGACACGCCGACCATATCGGCATAACTGTCATACCAGCTATTGTTGTGCCGTAGCCGACAACAAGACCGATAATAACCAACAGTCCTTCTGCACCGACAACCGATGCACGGATATCCGTCGGCACCTTTTCGGTCATCATAACATTCATATAGTCTCTGCCAATCCAGTATGAGCCTTGATAAAGACCTGCAAACGAACCTACAAGATACGGATTCCAGCCGTTAAGAATTCCGGCCACAAAAAGGATGTACCCCGTCACACAGGTAACGGAAAACAGAGTAACCGTTGTTTTTCTGCCTGCCTTATCGGCAATAAAGCCCGAAAGGAAGGTGATTGACGCATAAATTACAGGCACCATAAACAGAGCCTTTGTGATATCGCTTGTGCTCATTCCCGCACGGTGCATTGAAGACTCAAAATACAGGGCAATTGCAGGCATTGCGGCATCAAAAATGATATGAGATATAATAAGCATTTTTGTGTCTTTGTTCGCGAAAATATATTTCACGCCGTTGAACACACCCGACTGATTTCTCTGAGCCTCTTTTTGCTGCTTTTTAAGAGCTTTTTCCGCCTGTCTTTCTTCATAAGGACGGGAAAGATATTCGATTCTTTCGCTGATAAAAACCTTTGTGTCCTTTGCCAGAATAACAACAAGCACAACCGCCGCAAATCCGATAAGTGCGGGAACAAGAAAAATTTCACGCCATTTTGTTGCATCGTTTCCCATAAGCATGTCACGGAGTGTGGGAATCAATATAACACCTAAAATGCCGAAGCTTTTAAGAAAGCTGTAAATCTTTGCACGGTGCTTGTCGGGAGCTTCTTCAAGAATATAGATAATCTGGATATCGTGACCCATAAAAAAGCTTATAATCGCAAAGCCGACAAGGAACATTATGTAGCTCGATGAAAGATGAATCACCAGAAGTCCCGTTGCCATGCCGAGAGTTGAAATGGCAAAAAGCGGTTTTCTGCCCCATTTATCGGCAAGAGCCTTGTAAAAAGGAGTGAACAAGCCCAAGACATAAGTAAAAACGCCTATGCCCGAATGAAACGCAAGCCCGTCCTCATAGGTGTAATATTTGCCCATGAAGGGATTGTTGACAAAGAATTCCGTCACAAACGAGGACTGCACCGTAACAGTCAGGTTGCTTGTAACCTCATCAAGAATATTGACGATGGCAATAAGCACGAGCAGAATCAAAAAATATTTGCTGCCCGAACTGCGGCTTTGCATTTTTTGGAATCTTTCAAGCTCACGGCTCTCGCTTTTTAAAATTTTTTCGGTAGTCTTCATGTTACAACTTCCCTTATAAATAATCATTTGTGAAATCATTATAAAACAATACGGAATATTTTACAACCCAAAATTAACGCGTTGTTTTTTCTCACCCCTTTCGCGACAGAAATTATATAAGATTTTTCGGCACCGCAGCCGTTTGATTTATGGTGTTAGTTTAACATCATCGGGTGCCATAGCCGCACCCATATTGTTAGGGTCTTTGATGCCGTAATCCTGAATTCTTCCGATTAAAACTCTCTCGATTTTCGCCTTTCCGCCTGCTGCGGATATAACAGCCGAGCCAGAGGCTGTAGCCGTCCACTGTGCGGTGGGAGTTCGCTGACCGCCGTATTCAAGAGGCATTCTGAACTGTTTTTCAGACGAACAGAAATGTGACGAGGTTGAGGCAACGGCGATTTCCGCTATCCTGCTGTCAACGCATACGGCTGCCGCCGCAAGAGAGAGAGCCATTGTTGAGCAGGCACCGTAAAGCCCTGCAAACGGAATTCCGAGCTCTCTGATTCCGAAGGTTGTTCCCATGCACTGGTTAAGCAAATCCCCTGCAAAGATGACATCCGCATCCTGTGGAGATATTCCCGCCTTTGCAACAGCACGGTTCACTGCATCGCGGTGAATAACGCTTTCGGCTTTTTCCCACGACTTTTCGCCTGCCATTGCATCCTCATAAACATAATCAAATTCCTTGCCGAGCGGACCCTGCCCTTCTTTTTTGCCGACAACCGCTGCATAGCCTGCAATTCCCGGCGATGAAGGCAACATAAGAGTATACCGTCCTTCTCTTATAGGCATAAACATCACCTCAAAAAATATTCATCAGTATTATCCGCACATAATTGAAATTTATTCCCGTAAAAACCGTCCTTTACAAGCATTTGTTTTTTATTCAACATTATATTTAAAAGTGCAAAAAAGAACGGCTGCAAACGCAGCCGTTCCAAAAAAATTTTATTTGGTTGTTTCAATTTGCGATAAATCAGTTGTAACAATATCTTCGGATATCACAGTCGTTGTTTCTGTTACTTCCGTTACAATCTCCGCTTCACCGTATTTAGCGATTATCTCCGCTTCCATTTGTTCAATGTCAATCCAGTCTTTGGTTTGTGAAATATATTCGCCATTTCTAACCGCTTCTTCATAATCAGATTCGTAAATGTACGGGTAATATCCACTTGTATAATATTCGTTTATTATTTCATCATTAAAAGTGTATATTATATCGGCGTTATACACCTCGTCTGTTTCTTGATTTGCAAAATCCTTAGGATTCATATTGGGTTGACTACCCATTTTGTTCAATATTACTTTTGCCCATTCGAGATTTGCCCTTTCAAAACTTTCTTTGGAAATATCAAAGTATTCTATAAATTTTTTTATAACCATTATATTTGTTTCGTCAGGATTTTCATTGTTATATTGTTCATCCCACTCCCAGTAAACATCTTCTCCTACAATAAGAACAAACTGATAGGGAACATCATAATAATTTACTCTGTATTTTCTTGTTGATATGGTTCCGCCGCCAATGTCAGTTTCATTAGATTGAAGAATATTGTTGTTCTCTGAGATAATAGTGCTTGATTCCGAATGAGTGGTAGAAAATGTTGTTGGCGTTTTAGGGACATTTTTTTTGTCATTATAGACACATGAAGAAAATAAGAAGATAGTAGAAAATACTAATATAAATGATGTCACTTTTCTAAAATATCTTTTCATAAAAACATATCCTTTCTGTTAGCAGTTAATCATTCGCTACCGTACCAAAATGTACCATTATGATTTTGTTCAGCTTCTGATTCCTCGTTGTATTTTGGGTTAAAACTTATATAGAAGAAAATTGGATTAACTAAGTCGTTATAACTACTTCTTCCTACATCTGAGGCTTCTTTGCCATTTAACTCATATATTGAAGCGGTTTTGTTATTTACCTCAAAGTGCAGATGAGGACCTGTTGAATTTCCCGTGTTGCCGACATAACCCAACTCGGTTCCTTTCGACACTTCTTTTCCACGAGAAACTTTAGGCTTATTTTTCATGTGCATATATATTGCTACAAACTGTTTTTGGCTTACAGGATCTCTTATTTCATCATCAGAAATAATTGATACACAATATCCCCAACTAAGAGAATCGTTTACGCATATATAATCTACTGTTCCCTTGAAAGCTGAAACTATTGTTTGACCTAAAATATTTGATTGATTTTCATCCCAATTTGTCGATATATCAAATCCCTTATGTTTTGTTGGTTTTGTATCTCTTGTACCATATGGCGAGTTTATATAATTATATGCAACATTTTTTAACGGCCATTGCCAATTCATCGAATTGTACTGCGAAACAGTCCCCTTGGTTGAAATGTCATTAATCTTAACGAAGCCGAAACGATCACTGCCGCCAACAGTTGCATATCCGTATGCCCAGCCTGCAGAGCCGCCATCGTCACCTTTTACATAAAATTTTGTGCCGGAAGATATGGAAACGACAGCCGGCGTTGAATTTGAGGTTCCGGAGTAAATGGTCGTTGATTTATTCGCCTTTCCCGTCCAAGCTTTTTTCCATTTATAAATGCTGTAAACAGGAATCGAAAATTCTTTTAAGCCGACTTTGGCAATCAGATTTGCCGTTCCCGCTTTTTTGCCGGTGACAAGACCTGTTTTTGAGTCAACCGAGATTATTTCAGTGTCATCCGTATAATAGTAAACCGTTTCGCCGCCGGTATTTTGCAGTTGGCTTCTCGGGTTGCCTGTTGATGCTACCGTGTTTGTACTGCCGACATAAACATGGTCATATGTTCTGTTAAATCGTATGGTCGAGTCTTTTCCTTTATCCAACCACCATTTAAAAACATAACCCGTAGTGCCGTTTTTACTTTCAACCAGGCAAAAATTCTCCGTTTCAGCTTTTATTTTAACTTTTGTTCCGACGAAGAATACTGTTTTTACTTCGCCGAGAAAACCGGCTGTCTCACGAACAAGCACAATAAGAAACGGTGTTTTAATTACGGCTGATGAGTTTGAGCTTTGCGGTTTTGTTTTTCCGAAAGAGTAAATTGAACTATCGGAATCAAATACATTTTCTGCTAAAGCCCCAGTATTTCCGAATTCAGTATATGAGGATTTTTCTGAATTGTCAATATACTGAGTGCCGTGAGCAGTAACAATGTTACCCGACAAAATAAAACAACAAAGTGCTAACGAAATAATCTTTCGTTTCAAATTTTAACCTCCTTTTTGTTACAGAACTACATTTTGATTGCATTTTACGGAATCATTTCATTCACCGCCTTTCATCGAAGATTAAGCAGCCCCCAAAAATAGAACAGTTAACCTTTTTTAATTTTTGTTCTCATACATATATGACGAAAATCGCAAAATATTACGCAAATTTTTTTGTTTTTTGAAATTTTCTCTGTTTTGCACAGAAATCAATTTTGCAAATTATGCATTTTGGCAACAAAAAGAACCGTCAAAAAACGGTTCAAATCAAAGCTTCTTTTTGTTCATCTCAAAAATATATAATACACAACCCCGTAAATCACCGCAGCAAGAGTGCCGTAAACTATGACAGGACCAGCGATTTTAAACATATTTGCACCCGTGCCGAGAATTCTGCCTTCTGCTGCTGTCAAGTTAGGATACATTAAATTTAAACACATACAAAAAAGAACGGCTGAAAATCAGCCGTTCAAAATAAATTAAGTTTTAAATATACCATAAGAAACCAAAAAACAAATAAATTATAATATGCTGCCACCAGGCGTACCCAACATTAATATGATAATAGTATATTCTGTTTGCATTCATAGTTACGGTAACAATAGCTTGTCCGGTTTTTAATGCGTGAACTTTTCCGTCTTCTATCACCACAATATCCTTATTGTCAACAGAATACTTTACATTTCTGGCATCATCAGGTAAATCTAAAGATTTCTTTTGTTTATAGTATATATTATCAACATAAATGTGGTTTTGAATGGGAAATTCAGCAACCGAGCTTTTGATTGCTCCGTCAACTACGGCAATTGCTTTTATTGATTTAGCGCCTGACGGCACTGAAAAACTACCGGAATATCTCGTGCTACCTGTAGTAGGTTCAGTTCCATTGGTAGTATAATAGTATGTTGCATTATTCCCTGCTACAGAAGTTATTGTAATCTTATCATTACTCCCAAGTGTTATTTGGGGCATAGGCATAGTAACATACTCAAGCATATTATAATAATTTACTATTCCTGCACCATAATTCGAAGCATAATTACTTGTCCAACCACTTGGTTTGTATGCTGATAACTTTAAAATCTCACATATTCTTGCGGGAGATATATTTTTATTCGTAGATTTAAGAATGGCTGCAGCAGCAGAAACAAAAGGTGCTGCCATAGATGTTCCTCCGTCTGTTTCGTAACCGCCTCCTGGAACGGTGGTTTTTATTAAAGAGCCTGGTGCTGAAATATCAATTGAGTTGCCATAGTTTGTTTTCTTGCCATTACTCGTATTTGACCAGGGTTTATTAGAAGAATTTAATGCAGCAACTGAAATTACGTCAGGGTAATTTGAAGGATAATGATTATATGCATCTACCCCATCATTTCCGGCAGAAGCAACTACAACAATACCCTTATCAATTGCTGCTTTTACGGCTTTCTTAACCGACTCTTTTTCAATATAATCACCCAAACTCATATTAATTACATCAACATTATCGTTAACAGCTGATTCAATTTCTGTTGCCAAAGTTACTGTTGTACCATTAAAGTAGTAGTAATAGTTATACGGTTTAATCAATACATTCGAAGGAGTATTATCAATTATTACGCCCGCAACCTTGGTGCCATGAGAATAGTTTGATTGGTTAGGATCAGGGGCATTATCTTTTGGGCGATTACCATTTAAAATTCTACACACATTTGATGATTCATCCGTAAAAAAGCTGTGACTTGCATCAACACCAGAATCTATAACTGCAACAATGGTTTGTGACCCCAATTTTGCTTTTTTTAACGTGTTTATAGCACTCACCGATTCTACCCTGTCCGCACCCCAACTTAATGATTCGTAATCAGATGAGTATGTTTCAACTATATTTTCGCTTGCTTCTTCCTCTTCAAACTTAATAATTTCATCAAGTTCAACATAATCAACATAGTCTTGTGATGCATAATACTCATAAGCTGCAGTAGTGTCATCTTCGCAAGCGTATTGCAAAATATGCCAATTATTAAATCCTTCAAGGCAACCAACTGCACCAAATTGATTTTCAATAGGTTCATTCGAGTATGTTGAAACAATAAGTCTATTGGTATTAATTATTGTGTCATTTTCCGATTCGTCGCCATCAGGTGATTCTACTGTTGATGAGTATTGTGAATTATCCATAAGAAATGACTCTAATTCACCAGAAAACTCAGTTGCGGTTTTTGTGATTTCTTCTTCGGTGCTATATGCCATTAAACTAACATTTAAAACTAATATTGTAAAAGCTAACATTAATGATAAAATCTTTTTAGTTTTCATGTCCTTTCTAACCTCAAATCAATTTATTTTAACCAACCGAACAATAAGTTTATCATCCACCAAAACAGAGAAAATTCTACTGTAACATTGCATTGTATAACGGTTCCGTCGTTCATAGTAATAACTATATCAGTTGCCCCTGTTGACACCCCTTTGACATCACCATTATCGTTTATTACAGCAATTTTCTCATTTGACGAACTCCAAGAAAGAATATTATTTTTATCGATATCTTTCAACTTAGCAGGTTTACCCGTCTTTGTTTCAATCTCAATAACAATGACATTCGGTTCATTTTGTAAAACAGGTCTGTTTTCGGTTGCTGACATTTTCCAAACATTCTCAAAGTCAAATCCATCAAAAGAAGTTTCTGTTGAAAATTCTTCTACACCAAGAGATTTAATGTTTTTCTTGTTACTCGGAATAGTTTCGCCAAAAGCATTTTCTATATTATTCAAATAGTAACAATTTTGAATACTTGCCGGATAATCGGCAAAGGAATCTGAAGAATCTGGAAAAACTAATGATTCAACGCTTCCGACAATTCCTCCGGCTGCCGAAAACCCATAATTAGCTGTAGCGCTTTTTATTTCTGCATTGATTTGTCCAATGTTATAGCAGTTAACTATTTCTTCAAATTGAAACCAACAACCCGTTATTCCGCCTGCAAAAACATATTTAGTACCTACAGAACTGATGCTTCCTATGTTATAGCAGTTGTTAATATCTCCGCTTGAATTACCGCAAATGCCGCCTGCAAGAGTATAAAAATAGTCATAACCGCCATTGCAGCCTACAGACGTAACACCTGCGTGGTTTGAACTTTTAGAAATTGTGCCTTCTGAAAGACCTGCTATACCGCCAACAAAATAATTTATGCCGTTGGCATCATAGCCGCAAACTCCGTTTACAGTTACTGAAGCGTTATTTTGACAAAACTCTATTTTACACTCTTTTATCTCATCGGTATTTGAGTATGTTGACAAATAACCTGTTATCCCACCTACCCAAACACCAGCTTTTGTTGTCACATCAATCTTGCCGTATGCTTTGCAGTTGGTTATAACGGAATTATATGCTTCACCACAAATCAAGCCAGCTCTTATTCCGTTATCATTATCAACATTAATTTGACCGATGACTGTAATATCTTTAATCTGCGAATTTGCTACAGTTCCAAACAGACCTACTGATGGATTTTCTCCTTCAACATTTGAAATATTAATGTTTTTTACCGTAAACGAGTGTCCATCAAGTATTCCATTAAACGGATTTTCATTTTTACCAATGGGAACCCAGTTTTCATATGATGATAAATCAATATCATTCATAAGAATATATTTACCCGAAAGATTATTTCGTATGTTGTTTAAATCTTCTGCTGTATAAATAGGTGTATAACCGTCAGGAACATCGTCAACCGCAAAAGCAGTTGAACACATTCCAAAAGTCAACATGAAAATCAAAAAAACAGATAAAATACTTTTACAATTCATTCTAAATTCCTCCTAAATTAATAAATAGATTTGAAGATTATAAGAAAGCCATTGGAATCCCCTTCTTTCCTAAAAAGCACATACTGTACCTTTTTTTAAAGTAATTAATACATATACAATATTATTTTAGAATATAAGGGAAATCTTTCAATAACTTATACAAAAGCGCAGAGTTTTTCTGCAAAAACGCAAATTTAAAGATATGATAAATGAAACATTTACAACCTATCCGTGTACATAATTGTTATATTATCATTTGCCAAAATTTAAGAATGCTTTTTTGAATGAGCCAATTTTTCTAAGAGATGTGTAAACCGAATATTCTTTATCGCCGTATTTTACCTTTACCCACTCTTTTGTAACCTCATCTACATAGTTGAGATTAACAATAAAACTGTTGTGCGGTTGTGCAAAAGTTTTCAAATCAAGAATTCCCTTCCAATAATCCAACAAATAGTTTGTTTCGACTCTTCTATCGGTGAGATAAAGAACAGATTTTCTATCTTCAATTGCTATGTAAAGAATCTCGCAAGGATAAATTCTGCAAACATCCTTTTTGCATGTTTGTATTATAATCCCGGAATTACAGCTATGCTTTTGGGCAGAATTTTCTTCACCATTAATATCTATACAAAACCTATCGCATTCGCAACAATCAATCAAATTATATTCAATATCATTTTGCTCCATAAATTCAATCAGTTTTGCTTTAGTCGTCTTCTTTTCCGTCGTATTACATGCTAACGAATCCATAAAAATACCTTCCTAATTTAAAAATACGGAAATGAATTCCTATATATATATGATGAAAATCGCAAAATATTACGCAAAATTTTTTCAGTTTTTTAGTTTTTCTATGTTTTGCACAAAATCAAGTACTGTAAATTGTAATAAATAACAAGAAAACCGCCCGAAGGCGGTTCAAAATTCATCTCAAAAATATATAATACACAACCCCGTAAATCACCGCAGCAAGAGTGCCGTAAACTATGACAGGACCAGCGATTTTAAACATATTTGCACCCGTGCCGAGAATTCTGCCCTCGCTCTGGAATTCCATTGCAGGAGAAACAATTGAATTTGCAAAACCCGTTATGGGCACAATAGTGCCTGCGCCTGCATAATAAGCAATGTTATCAAAAACGCCGAGTGCGGTAAGAATTGCCGTGATGACGATAAGCGTCGAAGGAATCATAAGCTTAACTTCATCCGTATCAAGACCGATTTTTTCGTAAATTATTCCTATTCCCTCGCCGAAAGCGCAGATGAATCCGCCGACAAGAAATGCAAAAATTCCGTTTTTGACTTTATTGGTGGGCGGCGACGCCTTTTTTGCCATTTTGCCGTATTCTCCGCCGGTTATTGCCATAAAAACACCCTCTCACAACTTTACAATTATGATATCCCTGCTTTTATTGTTTTATTCATATTGACAACCTTTACGAAAAAACATAAAAAGATAAACAAAATTGACAGGAGGGTTTCAATTGACAGTAAAAAAGCTAAAGTGTTTTGCAGGCAGAAAGTGGCTTGATGTTACAGATTTTCCGAGTGTTTTCGCATTTCCAAACGAATAATATAAATTGAAAAGTTAATTTATTCTTAATTTTTTTGTAATTGCTTTTCTATATAATAGGTGGTATAATTCAAAGTGGTATATTTTGTAAATACAGATTGGGGGATAATTATGAAAAAATGCATTATTATCGGCGGCGGTCCTGCAGGTCTTACCGCAGGCTATGAGCTTTTAAAAAAATCAAAAGAATATGAGGTTATCATCCTTGAACAGAGCGAAGTGCTCGGCGGTATTTCAAGAACCGTAAAACACAACGGACACCGCATGGACATCGGCGGTCACCGCTTTTTCTCAAAGGATAAGGATGTAAACAAATTCTGGTCAGAGCTTATGCCCATGCAGGGTGCACCGTCAATTGACGACAAGATTCTCGGCAGAGAAAAAGAACTTACTGCAGGCGGTCCTAACCCTGAAAGCGAGGACAAGGTTATGCTCCTGCGCCGCAGAATTTCAAGAATCTACTATCTCAACAAATTCTTCGACTATCCTATCTCAATGAAGCCGCAGACCTTCATTAACATGGGTTTCACGCGAACAGTCAAAGCCGGCTGCAGCTATCTTAAATCAACGGTATCTAAAAAGGAAGAGGATTCGCTCGAGAATTTCTACATCAACCGTTTCGGCAAGGTGCTCTATTCAATGTTCTTTGAAGGCTACACCGAAAAGCTCTGGGGCAGACATCCGAGCGAAATTTCAGCAGACTGGGGAGCACAGAGAGTAAAGGGTCTTTCAATTCTCGCTGTTCTCAAGGATATGGTTTCAAAGCTTGTTCCCGGCAAAAACAGAAAAGTTGAAACTTCACTTATAGAAGAATTCCAGTATCCCAAGTTCGGTCCCGGTCAGCTCTGGGAAACCGTTGGCGAAGAATTCGTTAAGCTCGGCGGCAAAATTCTTTACAATTATAAGGTTACCGATATTGACATTTCAAACGGCAGAATAAACAGCGTTAAATGCGAAAACGGTGAAACTCTTGACGGTGATATTTTCATTTCATCAATGCCTGTCAAAGACCTTGTTGCAGGCATGGGCAGCGAAGTGCCTGCCGCACCTGCAGAGATTGCCGCAGGTTTGCCCTACAGAGATTTTGTTACCGTCGGTCTGCTTGTTGACAAGCTTAACCTCAAAAACGAAACAGGCATTAAAACTCTCGGCAACATTGTTCCCGACTGCTGGATTTATGTTCAGGATGTCGGCGTTAAGCTCGGAAGAATTCAGATTTTCAACAACTGGTCTCCCTATCTCGTAAAGGACCCTCAGAACACTGTCTGGATTGGTCTTGAATATTTCTGCGATGAGGGCGACAGCTTCTGGAATATGGACGAAAAGAGCTGCGTTGAGTTTGCTGTTAAAGAGCTTAAATCAATGGGCGTTATTTCGGCTGAGGCAAAGGTGCTTGACAGTCACCGCGAAAAAGTTCAGAAGGCATATCCGGCATACTTTGACACTTACGACCGTATTGATGAGCTTGTAAATTATCTTAACACCTTCGAAAATCTTTACTGCGTAGGCCGTAACGGTCAGCACAGATACAATAACATGGACCACTCAATGGTTACTTCGTTTGAAACAGTTTCAAATATTCTCAGCGGCAAAACAAGCAAAGAAAATATCTGGAGCGTAAACACGGAAGCAGAATACCATGAGGAGAAAGCCGATGAAGAAAGCAAAGCAAACTAAGGGATTCCTGCTCCTTGTTTTAATGCTTGCCTTTGTTTTTGCAGTTGAAGCGTTCTTTTCGAATTTCAGTTATTTTGCCTATGTTGCGGGAAACGGCAAGGCAGAAAATTATATCTGCCCTGAGGTTGATAATGTTATTCTTTATGACGACAACAGAACGCTTCATCTTGACATTCCCGGATTCAAACTGAATTCCGTCAGTTTCAACATCCGTCTCAACAGTCTTGATGCAGAAGACACAACGGTTAACATTGCTTATAGGATTTACGATGAAAACACATCTGAAAATCCTGTTGACGCAAGAAGCGATATTGCAACCGTAGGCATTGAGCCGAGAAGAGTTACGGCTTATATGCGCTCTCAGGGAAATTCCGATAAGCTTGAGATTGTTTTCAGAGGGTGCAGCGAAGAAATCATTGTTTCTGATATCATAATCAACCCTTCATATCCATTCAGCTTTAATTCGGCAAGATTCTGCATTCTTTATGTATTGGCATGTCTTGTTTACATTTTAAAAGCAAACGGCAACGCAAAAAAGCTGCGCAATTCAATTAACTATACGCAGGCAGGATATATCTCGGTTTCCGTCTGCGCACTTGCATCAATTGCAATGTGGGCACTCAATATGTCTGCAAAAGACGGCAACTATATTCCCTATCCTCTTGAGGGAGGTGCTGAAGGCTTCAATCCGTATATTCAGCAGTTTGATGCTTTTATGAAGGGGCAGCTTCATTTTGATGTTGAACCCACAGCGGAGCTTCTCGCTCTTGAAAACCCATATAACCCCGACCTCAGAGATGGAATATATTATCTCTTCGACAGAGCATTCTTCGGCGGAAAATACTATTCCTATTTCGGCATAGCGCCGATAATTCTGATTTATTTTCCGTATTACCTGATAACAGGCACCCTGCCTGTTGACAGCACGATTACATTCATTCTTTCGCTTATTACGGCAATATATCTGCCGCTTGCGGTTATTGAGTGGGCAAAACTCAGAAACAACAACACCCGTCCGTGGCTTGCCGCGGTCTGCGGAATCGGCGCATTTTTTGCAAGCTCCGTGCTGATAATTCAAAGAGGGTTCACTCCGTTTTATTATATTGCAAGCCTTTCGGGAATGGCTTTTGTTGCGGCATTTGCATTCTGGCTGATGAAAGCATTCGGCGCGAAAGGCAAATCAAGAATTCTTTATTTCATTTTTGCGGGACTCGGCTTTGCCTTTGCGTTCCTTTCAAGGGTCAACTCCATAATCGCACCTGCAATAATGATTGCGGTTTTCGTCTTGATTTACACTGCTAAAAAAATAAAAACGAAGAAATTTGCCACTCTTGTTTGCGAAATGGCGGCTCTTGCGGCACCGGTTATCGGAGCACTCGGCTTTTCGCTGTATTATAACAATGCAAGATTCGGAAATCCCTTGCAGTTCGGCACGGATTACCAGCTCACGATAGCCGATGCATCCCTTTACGAGCTTGGCGCTGACGGAATAATCCCCTCAGTTTTTCATTATTTCCTTCAGCCGTTCGGACTTGCGGAAAGCTTCCCTTATATCGGCTTTGAATATCTGAGAATGTCCGATTACGGAAGATATGCCTACATTGACACAAACTTCGGAATTTTTGCAATTCCGTTCATGCTGCCCCTTTTCTTCGGAATTTTCGTTTTAAGGAGCAAAAAAGTTTTGAAAGAAGAAAAAGCTTTGTTTGCTGCAGGCATAATTTCCCTGTTTGTTACAGCATTTCTGAACTTCTGCCTCGGCGGCGTTATTTTCAGATATACAACTGACATTTCTCTTGTTGCATCTATGCTTTCGGCTGTTATTCTGCTTGAAGCATGCACTGAAACACAGAACAGCGGAAGCACCGGAATTTCTCGTGCCGCCAAAGAAACGGCAACTGCACTTTCGGCAATAACGGCCGTTACCGTTCTTGCTGTTTGCGTTCAGCGCGAAGGCAATCTTGTCGGCTACTCACCTGATATATATGAAAGCTTAAAAAATTTCTTTGTAATTTGGAGTTAACTGTATGTTTGTTGATTCAAAAAAACTGAAGGACAGGCTGTTTTTGGTTTTATCGGCACTCTTTGCTTCTGTTTCGCTTGCTACGGTAATTTACTACATAATTTACCCGTCTGCCGCTTATCTTCATGCAGACTGCACGGACACAATCCTCTGGGCAAAGGCAAGCTACGACGGAAAAACCATGTTTAACGAGGATTTCGGCTATGCTGCGATGCTCCCCTTTGGCGGTACAACGCTGATGATTCCTCTTATCGGAATTTTCGGTCTTTCGATGACAACCCAGCATATCGGCATGGTGCTTTTCTCGGTTTTGTTTTTTGCTTCTGCATTCTTTCTCTGCAGAAGCCTGAAATTCAGCTATCCTCTGTCTTTTATGTCGGTCGGAACTCTTGCACTTGTGCTCTGTTCATCCGCAAAGCTGAGAGAAATCTTTTATGAGCATGTTATTTATTACAGCATTGCAGTCATCATCGTTTGCGTTCTTCTTTCGCTTTTTATAAGATTCAAGGATGCCTTCAGCAGTGAAAAATCACTTGCAAAACTTGTTATGATAACCCTTTGCACGGTTGTTTTTTCCGTTTGCTCAGCTCTTGACGGAACACAAATAGTTGCAACGGGAATATTCCCCGTTCTTTTTGCGGCTGCGGCAGAAATAATGCTTTGCAAGGAGCGCAAACTTTTCTCAAAGGAAAGCCGCACTTCGATTTACTTCTGCCTTCTCTGCGGCTTTTCCATGATTATCGGACTATGGCTGCTGTCAATATTCAGCAACGGAATCACCGCAGGCTATGCAGGCGCTTACACCAACTATTCAAACATGAACGAATGGCTCGGCAACCTCGGAAAATTCCCCGAGCAATGGTTTAATCTTTTCGGAGTCGACGCTCATTACGGCATGTCCATATTCTCGTTTGAGTCATTGGTCAACATCGTCAGAATCGGTTCTGCCGCAATAATTGCAATAGCTCCCATTGTTGCGCTTTTCTTTTACAATAAATTTGATTTTGGCTCAAAGCTCCTTGTTCTTGCCCATTTCGGATTGAGCGCCGTTATCATGTTCGGCTATGTTTTCGGAATTCTTGCAGCCGCAAACTGGAGACTCAGCCCCATGGTGTGCACGGGAATTCTTGTTTGCTTCGCGTTATTCAGGCTTGCAAAGGAATATATAGTTTCTGCAAGGATTATGACGCTTATTCTCTGCGTCCTTGTTGCAATGAGCGGAGTTTCCTTTGCAACAATTGCAAAAATGGAGAAAAACGGCATTGAAAACAACGAGAAATACTCCCTTGTTCAGGTACTTGAAGAGCATGGCTTTACTCACGGTTACGCAACCTTCTGGAATTCGCAGGTTATAACCCTTCTTTCGGATTCAAAAGTATCAACAGCAAATGTTGATATTAACGAAAACGGAATTGCCCCCTGCTACTATCAGACCGATAAAAATCAGTTCCTTCCGCAGGAGGGCGTTGAAGAATACTTTGTTCTTATGTCGGATTATGAGATTTCGGTCCTTCAGCAGACAAGCGACTGGGCATTATTCGAGCTGCTCTGTCAGGATATAATCTCAGTTGAAGGCTATAAAATATTTGTTTTTAATTCATTATTTTTTCTGAATTAACAACAAACCAATAAATATTGCTGATTGGCGGCGGCGCAATGCCTGCCGCCTTTTCTGCACCTTCCCTGAGCTTTTCAAGATACGGCACGGGATTCACGGAATCGGAATAATATTTTTCATCCGTACTGCTCAGAACAAGCACGGTATTCTCCTGCCCGAGAGTTATTCTTTTTGCATTTTCATCGGCAACAAATATCGCCGAAGCGACCGACGACAGACAAAGGCAGATAACTGCCGTAATAATATACGCTCTGAAAATTTTCATCATATCATTCCTTTTTTTGATATTCATCCATAAGCGATGCAAGTGCGGCGGCAAGCATTCTGCCCGAATAGCAGGCCTCCTCGAGTGTATTTGCCTCGCTGCCCATCTCTATAAGCAAGCTGAAACGGGTCATATCCATGTTGTATTTCCTTTGAGAAAAAAGAACGGGA
This sequence comes from Acutalibacteraceae bacterium, assembly GCA_045539875.1. Classification (GTDB taxonomy): domain Bacteria; phylum Bacillota; class Clostridia; order Oscillospirales; family Acutalibacteraceae; genus CAG-177. Next base: position 377,064 of record JAZQGF010000028.1, on the reverse strand, counting down.
CGCATAAGACCGGGAAACATGGTTTCGCATTTTTTCTGCAGCTGCAGGGCAAAGCGCAGATTATATTCCCAATCGGGGAAATCCTTAACCTTACCTTCCTCTGCACCCGTTATTATCATCAGCTGAGCTGCTTTTTTGCCTCCGATTTTATTAATCGGCTTTATTTTATCGCCGTTATTCTGTGTTATTGAATCTCTGTGGATATCAAGAACAATCTGTATTTCGGGATGCTCGGCAAGATGCTTTTCAACCGTTTTTCTTGAATTAGGATATGAATCGGAATAGCTTTTGTCATGGATTGTTTTGTCATGTATAACAGTATACCCGAGTTCTGTCAGATAATTCGCAATCTCGGTTCCTACCCTGACAATGTTACGGCTCTCGTCGTTGCTCCTTGATGTATAATCCTGCGCATACCAATCTCTTTCAATCATTTCATAGCCCTCGGAGGTGTGACTGTGGAAAATAAGAACGGCAGGCTTTGATTTGTCAACTGACAGCTCAAGCGGCTCCGAAAGCACCTTTTCAATATTCAGTGTTTTGGTTTCGGTGGTGTTTTTCACTCTCACATTTTCAAAAATATGAGTTGCGCCTGCTTTTTCGTAGGTAATTGATTTTATGTCGCCGTCTTTTTTATCGTCTTTAAAAAGCTTAGTGTATTTTTTAATAAGCTCAATAATATCATCTGGGGTCTGTGTTATATCGCTTCTCTTTTCGGCGGATACCGTCTGCTCCTGCACGGCTGAAACGGATACATCTTCGGTGTTTTCCGAAGGCAGTGCAGAGGTCTGCTGAATCGCTTCCTGCTGCACTGCCTTCGGCTTTTCTGCATAAAACATAACCGATGCCATCGCAAGCGCCGCTTTATCAGCCGAGCCGCTGAAAAGCAGCAAAGCCGCCAGAATCAAAGCTGTAATATTTGCGGATGCCTCTGAATGTCTTGTTTTTTCACTGCTGAATTTCATTGATTTTCTCCATTTATAAAAAGTGTATTTCTATAATATATTCAGCAGACCGTATTTTTATGGTTACAATTTGTAATATTTCTCTGCATATTTGTAACACTTTTGTTTTGATATTGTAAATAAAATCAGGTTACATTATTCAAAAAAACACACTATAATATAACTAAGATATGAAATTTCATTTTGGAGTGCATGCAGATTGAGTGCCCTGCAGAGCACAACCCTATCCATCCTTTCAATAAATAAAACTAAAGTCGTAGAAAAAGGAGCTTTCATCAAGAAAGCTCCTTCGACTTTGTTACAAACAAAAAATCCGAACCTCTCGGTTCGGATTTCTCCATTGTGGTGGGACAGATGCAATCACAGCAGAACCACCGTTTAAAGCAGAATTCAGAGAGTCAAAATACTCCTCTGTTTCATCTATTAATATGTCATCAATGACTATTTCTTTATCACCTGCGTTGAGATAAAGCGTCATTTTCTTATCATAAAGGTAAATCGCCCGCACGAAGATATTTATAAATCCTCGGCGTATGTTTATATCGTTCAAGTCACCTGTGCGAAGTGAAATCAGGTAATGTCTGATCTGAGGCTCTGTGTAAATAACCTGCTTGTTTTTTCAATTGCAAGCTGTGCTTCAAGCTTGGCTTTTTCGGCTTTGCGTTTTTCGATTCGTTCGGTTATCATATCAACCGACACTTCTGACCAACTTTTTTGTCAAGGATTGTGTTGGGCAGAAGTTGATTGTTAACATAAAGTTTACAATTGAATCTTTTACTTTCACACGAAAAATCCCGTTGCTTCAAACGAAACAACGGGATAATTTGTTGACTTTTTATCAAATGTTTTCTGTAATTTTCTTAAACTCTTTGCTGTTTTTAAATTCTTCGGATAACTCGGTTCTGTTTAGCAGACCGTCTTTTATATCCTCAAAGAACAAACCTTCCCAGAAGCGGTATGCTTTTGTTTTATCAAATTCAAGTCCCTTCACTGCGTTTGAAGTATGAACAAGAACATCAGGCATTTCATCATATCTTTTCGCAAGAGTAAGGGCTTTTTTAAAATATTCAAGTGCAGATTTTTCATCGCCTGCAAGATATTTTTTAACGCCAAGCCTTTGATAATATATTACCATAAGATAATGGCTCTTGCCGTAGTCGCCGTCAGGCATAACAGCTTCAACAAGTTTCAGATATGCCTCGGAAATGTTGTCGTCTGCGTCCAAGAAAGACTTATGCTTTCTGTTCATAATTTCGCCAAAAAGACGGAGCATTTCAGAAATACCGTTTGCACAAGCGGATGCACGTTTTTCATCATCATGGGGATACATATACATTGCTTCGTAATCCCTTGAGTTCTGCATAACCGGCATTTCTGAAAGAATCCTTTCAGCTTCGGCAATATCAACACCGCTGTTTTTGATAAGGCTCAGATCACGCAGGTATCTACACATAATCTTTTTCGTCCATATTCGGATACTATCAACAGTGCAATAACTCTGTACGGTATCATAAATTCTCTGAACCTCTGTTTTTATGGAAATGAGATATTCGTCATCATACTGTGCATAGATAAGCGCATTAAGATATTTTGAAAGCAAATCATAGTTGCCGGGAAATTCGCCGATTGCATTTTTCAGCATATCTCTTGCTTCTGCAAGTCTGTGTTCACTCAATAAACGGGAATATTTTTCGCAATATTCGTTGATCTTTTTTTCTTTTTCGATCATATCTGTGCCGAGAAGACTGTCAACGGTAACACCGAAGAACGATGCAATTGTTGGAAGCATGGTAATATCGGGATAGGTTTCACTGCGTTCCCATTTGCTGATTGACTGAAATGACATACCAAGAAAATCTGCGAGTGCTTCCTGAGTAAGATCTTTTGATTTACGAAGTTTTTTGAGATTTTCTCCGAAATAGATTGTCATAGCATATCACCTTTCGATTGAAAATTTAACCCGGCCGTTGGTTACAAACGAATAATAGCATCTTTTTGAAAAAGAAACAATAACCTGTTCATTGAAACAAATTCTCTTGCCGATAGAAAATTTCTCTTGTTTTGATTCTGTTTTTTTCGGGCATTTTGTAAAAACAATTAATTGGGATAGCTGCCATGCAACGCAAGGTTTACCTTGTCTGATGAAATCAGCGGAACCGTGTTCCGAGTATTTTTAAAATCGCAATGACATCCAAGCGGTGTATAATTGCGCACTTTTACAAAGTGGTTATATTGAATCAAAATCGGTTTGAAATTATTATATCAGTAACGATGTTGTTAAACACTTTTGCATTTAAAAACGACACTTTTGCACAATATCCGAAAACGGTTGACAAATCTGTTTTGTATTGTTAAAATATAGAAAAATTTTCAAGAAAGGCAGGTGGATAAAATGACAAACAGAAAGAATGATGTAATGCAGAGCGTTTTAACTCGGAGTGTCGTTTTGTCTGCCATGCTGTGTTGACAGAATAAATTTATCTGCATTTTTCAGACACTTCCGGATTCAGACGGGAGTGTTTTTTATTTTAATTTCAATAATTGAATTGTGAGGATAATATGAAAATCTGTATTTGTGACGATGACTGTTTTACCGTCAGAGAAATCAGAAATCTGCTCGAACCGTTTCAGACTGAAGAAGAAGGTTTCAGCATTTCCGATTTCTCTTGCGGTGAGGATTTGATTGAATTTTATAAAAACGGCGGATGCTTTGACATTATTTTTATCGACATTGAAATGGGCGGTATCAACGGCATTGAAGCAGCCGAAATTATCAGAGAATTTGCACCCGAAACAATTATTATTTTTGTTTCAAGCCATTCGAGTTATATCTTCGATGCGTTCAGAATTGAGGCTCTGCATTTTCTTGTAAAACCCATTAAAGAAAAAGAATTTGCCGAAGTTTTCACAAGAGCGATGAAGAAATACACCGCAACAAATGCGAGTGTTGTTCTGAAATGGGAAAGCGTGCGAAACAAAATTTCCATCAACAAGATAAGCTATGTTGAGGGTTACCGCAGACATCTGACCGTGCATACCGCAAGCGGAGTTTATGAGGCTGTCGGTAAAATTTCGGAGATATACGAAGTGCTGAAACCTCACGGCTTTGTGAGAGTGCATCAGGGGTTTATTGTTAATATGAACTACATAAAAAGCTTCAATGCGAATGAGGTTGAACTGACCGACGGCTCAAAGGTTGCCGTAAGTGTCAGAAAGAAGCAGGAAGCATTGAAAGCATACGATATTTTTATAAGAAAGTGGGGTTGGTAAAATGTTAAGAATAATCGCATATTTTCTGTTCGCTTGCTTTGAAATTTACTCAATGGATATTCTTTTTTCCAACATTTCAAAAAGAAAACTCAAAGGAGCACATCTTGCAATATTTATGAGTGTAGCAATAACGGTCAATACCGTTGTTTCATATTTCTTTGCAGGCACGGGCATTATGCTTCTTGCTTTGGGAGTTGTTACGGCATTTGTTTTTGCTCTTGTTTACAGAGTAAAAGTGCATTTTGCCATTATCAGCAGCGTTCTTTTTGTTATGATTCAAGCAGGCGCAGAAACAATAGTCACCCTTCTGAGCGGTATGTTTATGGGCGAAGAAACTCTTGATTTTCTTCAGAATGATGAAATCTTCCTTGGTATGGGACTTATATGCAAATTCTTTGCGTTTTTCCTTATCTTCTTTGTCTCAAAGAAAATAGGCAAAATTGACCTTGGTGTTTCCGGAGGTCTTTCGGCATTGCTCATAATTCAGCCGATTGCAACCGTTTTTGTTACACTTGTTATTCTTAAATGCACCTACGAACTTGAAAGTATTCCGGCGATTTTATTCTCTGCTGTTGCAATTCTGATGATTGCATCAAACCTTGTTACCCTCTTTCTTATTTACAGACAAAAGGACTATGTTGAATCAAAAGCAAGGCTCGGCTTTGCTAACGAACAAATTAAAAATCAGCTTGCTCACTATGAGGAGCTTTATCGCTACCAAAGCGAAATCCGCACTTTCAGACATGATATTAAAAACAAATTGCTCTCCGTTTCGGGACTTCTCGCAGACGGTCAGACCCAGTCTGCCATTGACGCAATAAAGGGCGAAGTGGATTTTCTTGACGAAGCAAACAACGGTGTTATAAATTCAGGCAATCCTGCCATTGATGCTGTTTTGCAGTCAAAGCTCACTATCGCCGAAAGCAAAGAAATAACACTTGATTATTCGGTTAAGATTTCGGATAAAATCAATGTTGATTTGCTCGAACTCGGTGTACTTATCGGTAACGCACTCGACAATGCAATTGAAGCCGCCGAAGGTCTTGAAAACGGTACGGACAAAACGATTTTTACAAGCATCATTACTATGGGCGGCAGAATTGTTATTTCCGTTGAGAATCCCGTTAAAGCAGAGGTTGACACCAAGCATATCGGTACCGCAAAAGCCGATAAGCTCAACCACGGCTACGGACTCAAAAGCATTAAGACGATTGCACAGAAATACGGCGGTGATGTTTTCGTTTCCTGCGAGGGAAATATATTCACCACCAGCATCAATATCTGCAACACTTTTGAACATTAAAACAACACTATTGCAGAGCGTATTTCAATCGGAATTTTTTTGATTTATCATAATACTGAAGCGGCGGAGGCTATGCTTTCGCCGCTGTTTTTATCGCTAAAAGGAGGTAGATAAAATGAAATACTATTCAATCGTTGCTTTGATTTCTGCGGTTATTCATTTCGCACTCGGAATTTCAATTTGCCGCAATAAGCTCAAAGCCTTCGTTAATATAATGTGTAAAAAAACCGAAAGATATAAAGTTCTCGGCGGATATTTTATTGCCATCGGTGTGATTATGCTCGGTTGTGCCGTTGCGGCGCTTTATGAATCAACGGCTTCGATTATTTATATCGTCGTTTCCGCTGTTTTGGCATCAATATTTATATCACTCATAAGGAGGGAAAGTATATGAACAAAAAATACAATTATTTCAGCAACCTGAAATTCATGCTGAAAGAGCATTGGCAGTTTGACAAATCCTATGTCATTCTGCAAATCAGCTTAACACCGTTGGGTGCAGTAAGCTCGGTTGTGGCGGCATATCTGCCGAAAATCGTTCTCGACTGCGTTGAAAACAAAACACCTGCTTCGGAGCTTCTTCTCAAAGTCGGTATTCTTTCTGTTCTGCTCATCATGTTCGGATACCTGAATAATGTTATGTATAACAAAAGCCATCAGGGACGAATGCTCGCAAGGGATATTATGCTCCACAGACTTGTCTGCAACAAGGTTATGAGCATGGACTATAACAACTACACTTACAACGAAACCCGTGTTCTTCGTGAAAAAGCATGGAATGCAATTCACGGCTGGGACGGCAGCGTTGCAAGATTTATTGAGCTTAACGCAACTGTTGCTTCATCAGCTTTCGGCTTTTCGGCTTTCACGGCAATCATCGTGGAATGCAATCCGTGGTTTATCCCCATTCTCATTCTCTGCTACGGCATCAGCATGGCAGGCTGGCTGATTTTCAACAAATGGAAGAACAAAATGAAGGATAAGGTTGCCGAAATCTTTCTTCGACTGCACTATGTAACATACCGTTCAAAGGATTTTTCAAACGCAAAGGATGTCCGCATTTACAATATGTCTGACTTCCTTATGAGAAAAATCGACAAGCACCTTGATGATGCGAATGGTTGGAACATCAAACGGAATAACGGTCACTATGCCAACTGCATGCTTGAAGATGTTTTCAAATTCGGCGTAAGCCTTGGCGCATATATCTATCTTATTTATCTCAAACTCAATTCCGAGATGACACTCGGCGATTTTTCTCTCTATTTCGGAGCGATAACGGGATTCGGTCAGTGGCTTGCAAGGCTTGTTGACTCGATTTCTGAAATCATTTCGGGCGCACACAATGTCAGCGATTTCAGAGAATTTCTTGATATTGAGGATAAAATGAACACCAAAGAGGGCGAAAAGCTGCCGTCAGGCAAGGATTTACCCTGCGAAATCGAGCTTAAAAACCTCACTTTCTATTACGATGAAGCCAAGAAGCCTTCTGTTGATAATCTTTCGCTCAGAATAAACAAGGGCGAAAGGATTGCAATTGTCGGCGTTAACGGTGCAGGCAAATCAACGCTTGTTAAACTCATCTGCGGTCTGTTCATTCCGAACGAGGGTCAGATTCTCATTAACGGCATCGACAGCAGACTTTTCAACCGTGACGAATACTATCAGCTATTCTCAACGCTCTTTCAGGATTGTGCGTTGCTGCCTGCAACGGTTGCAAAGAATATTGCACTCTGCGAGGAAAACAAAATTGATCGCAAAAGACTTCGTGAATGTATGATCCTTGCGGGAATACTTGATAAGATTGAAAGTCTGCCGCAGAAAGAAAACACTCTGCTTGTGCGTGAAGTTCACGAAGGTGCTGTTGCATTTTCGGGCGGTGAGCTTCAGAGACTTCTGCTTGCAAGGGCACTATATAAAGATGCTCCGATAATCATTCTTGACGAGCCTACTGCCGCACTTGACCCTATTGCAGAAAACGATATGTATCTCAAATACAGCGAGCTTACAAAAAATAAAACCGCAATTTACATATCCCACAGACTTTCGTCAACCCGTTTCTGCGACAGAATTATTCTTCTTGACGATGCAAAAATCGCTGAAATGGGAACGCACGAGGAACTTCTTGCACTCGGCGGCAAATACGCCGAAATGTTTGAAACACAAAGCAGATATTACAGAGAGGAGGCAGTTATATGAAGAAGTTTTTCGCAGACTTAAAAGAAGATTTTGAGATAATAAAACAAGGCTTAAAGCTTGTTAAAATCTATCTCGGTAAAAATTATTTTTCGCTCAATCTCATTGTCAAAATTCTCCGTGCCGTTTCGCCATACATAACCATTTACTGCACGGGTCTTGTAATTACAGCTTTAACCGAAAAACAAGGCTTTGAGCAGATAATTAAATATGTTCTCATCGCAACAATCACAACGCTCGTTATTGATGTGATAATAAGAACAATCAACCGAAAAGCTCTGATAATGCTCAACAGCTGTTGGGAAAAGCATTCAGCACTTCTCTCCCGAAAAGCTCTTGAACTCGACTATGCAAAAGCAGAAAGCTCATCCGTTCAGGAACTCCGTGGCAAGATTGAAGAAAATGCCAACAACGGCAACGGTCTGACTTGGGTTGCCGAGTGCGTAGCCGAAATGATATCCTGCGTGTTCTCGATTATCGTTGCAATCGTTATGATTTCGGGTATGGTTTTCAGCAAATCGCCTGCACCGCTTACGGGATTTATGGCATTCGTTGATTCGCCCTTGCTCGGTATGTCGCTTGTTGTTTTCTCTGCCGTTATGATTGCACTTTCGGTTAAGTATCACAGCCTGAGCGAGAAAAAGCAATTCAATATTTTCAACAGAGTCGTGAAATTCAATCCGATTCTTGAATACTACAATCAGAAATATCTCAACGAAAACGAAAGCGGCAAGGATGTCCGAATTTTCAACGAAAAAGGTCTTATCAACGAAGAAATCACCGAAAAGATATATAATCCCACCTTGCAGATGAGAAAGGATACTTTTAAGGTCTGGTCAACAATCGGACAGGTAAGCACGGTTTCAACAAATCTTCTCGGCGGTCTTGTTTATATTTTCGTCGGTCTCAAAGCACTTGCGGGTGCTTTCGGTGCAGGCAAGGTTGTTGAATATTACGGAGCAATCACAAAGCTGATAACCGCCTGCACGGATATTGCAGGCAATGCGGGATATCTGCGTGCAAACAATGTTCAGTTAAAGCAGGAGATTGAATATCTGAATCTCGTTTCGGATATGGAAAACGGTACAAGAACCATTGACGGTATTAACCCCGAAAACGCAGTTTTTGAATTCCACAATGTGTCATTTTCTTATCCCGAAACCGAACCGCTGATTTTAAAGAATTTCAGTATGCAGATAAAATCAGGTGAATGTCTTGCGGTTGTCGGTATGAACGGCAGCGGTAAATCAACAATGATAAAGCTCCTTTGCCGTCTTTATGACCCTACCGAAGGAAAAATCACGCTTAACGGAATTGATATCCGAGAATTTGACTATGCCGAATATTTAAAACTATTTGCAATCGTTTTTCAAGATTTCAAACTTCTTGCATTTCCCGTGGGTGAAAATGTTGCCTGCTCGGATGAATATGACGAAGAACGGGTATGGAAATGCCTTGAAATGGCAGGCGTAAAGGACAGAGTTGAGGAATTTCCGAAAAAGCTGAACCAGTCGATTTATAAGCTCTATGAAAAAGACGGCATCGACCTTTCAGGCGGCGAAGAACAGAAAATCGCAATCGCAAGAGCACTCTATAAGGATGCACCGTTTGTTATTCTCGACGAACCCACCGCCGCACTCGACCCCATAGCCGAGAGCGAAATTTATTCACGCTTCAACGATATCGCGGGCGGCAAAACTGCCGTTTATATCTCCCACAGACTTTCCTCCTGCCGATTCTGCAGCAGAATTGTTGTTTTTGATAACGGCACAATCATTCAGGAAGGCACTCACGAAGAACTACTTGAAGATACAAACGGCAAATACTCCGAGCTTTGGAATGCACAGGCACAGTATTATGCCAAAAACACATAAAAAGTTGGTGAATATATGATATTTGATGAAAAGAAAATAATTCTTAAAAACGGTCAGAATGCGATTCTGAAAACGCCTTGCATTGAAGACGCCGAAGTGATGCTTGAAAATATCAAAATCGCTTGTGGAGAAACAGATTTTCTGACCCGTTATGCCGAATATTGGGATAGTGTTTCAATCGAAAGCGAAAAGGAATGGATACATAATGCCCGTGAATCCGAAAACAATCTTGTGATTGCGTGCTATGTAGACGGCAGACCCGTCGGAAGCTGTGATATTACTTTCTTCAACAGCTGCAAAAATTTCCACCGTGCGGGATTGGGTATATCCATAACAAAAAAATATTGGAATCTCGGAATCGGCTCCGCAATGTTTGAGTCACTTATTGAAGCCGCACAAAATCACGAAGGCACGGAAATTCTTGAACTTGATTTTATCGAAGGCAACGACAGAGCAAAGGCACTCTACGAAAAATTCGGGTTTAAAGTTGTTGCAGTCAAACCCAACTACTGTAAGCTCAAAGACGGCACATATCAGAATCTTGTCTATATGCAGAAATATCTATAAAAAACTCACCTCAACCAAAGCGGTTGGGGTGATGTTGCATACAAAAAACAAGTAGTGTATAATAAAAACAGATTTAAAGGGGTTGATACAATGAAATTACTTGTAATCCGTCACGGTGAATCCGAAGCAGATTTGCTTGATGTTCACGAAGGCAGAGCAGATTTCGCATTAACTGAAAGAGGTCACAGACAAGCCGAAGCTATGGCAAATTATGTTGCCGATAATTATGATATCTCCAAAATTTATGCAAGTACGCTAACAAGAGCAAAACAAACCGCACAGCATTTATCCGATAAAACAGGAGTTTCTGTTGTTTTTGATGAGAATTTAATGGAGTTCAATAATGGTCAGATTGCAGGATTGCCCCGAGCAGTAGTCAGAGAAAAATATCCCGAAGTTCCCGAGTTGCCGATTGATAAAGCAGTTTACGGTCAAGAATCTCAGGTTGAATTCAGACAAAGAGCAGAAAATGCACTTTCAAGGATTTTAAACGAAGCTGAGCCGAACGAAACAATAGCTGTTGTTTCTCACGGCGGAATGATTAATCAGCTCTTCCGTTCATTCTTCAATATGCCCGTTGATTGCATGTATTTCTTCAATACCGCCGACACAGGTATTCATATTTGGAGTTTGACAGACAGAGAAAGACGGGTTATTAAAGCTAATTCCGACGAACACACCAAAGGAATTTGAGGTGAAATTATGAGCAGACAAAATATATTTGACAATGAAACATTTTTCAACGGCTACAAGGCTCTGCGTGACAGCGACTGCAATGCCAACGATCTGATTGAACAACCTGCTATGCGTAAACTCTTACCTGAACTTAACGGCAAAACCGTTCTTGATTTGGGTTGCGGTTACGGTCATAACTGCATTGATTTTGTCAGCAGAGGTGCAGATAAGGTTGTTGGTATTGATATATCTGAAAAGATGCTTACCGTTGCAAAAGAAGAATCTGCACACGGCAAAATTGAATACCGCAATATGAGTATGACTGACATTTCAAATCTTGATGAAAAGTTTGATTTCATTTACAGCTCACTGGCTTTTCACTATGTTGAAAATTTCGATGCCTTTGCAAAGGATATGTATTCCGTTCTTAATGAAGATGGTCAGCTTCTCTTTTCACAGGAACATCCGATTATAACTTCAACCGTTGACGGTGCAGGTCATTTCAACAAAAACGAAAACGGCGAAAAAGTTTCTTACACTTTTTCAAATTATAACCAACCCGGAGAGCGCAGAATTCATTGGTATGTTGACGGCGTAGTGAAATACCACCGTACTTTCAGCAACATTATCAACGCTCTCGCGAAAGCAGGATTTGTTATTGAAGAAATCTGCGAACCCGTACCCGAAGATTGGGTAATCGAAAAAGTGCCTGCTTGGGTAAAGGAATATATCAAACCGAACTTTTTAATCGTGAAAGCGAAGAAATGAAATGAATAATTATATAATTAAGCCAATGACACAAAAGGCGTCAAAACAAATCTGCTCTTGGAAATATGAATTTCCATATAATGTTTATGATTATATGGCGACTGGTATCGTCATCGCTTCTTAATATCGAAATGTGGCGCATCATCTCAAACATAACAGCAACCCTCATTGTCGGCTATGCCGTTGAATCTCAGCTCGGATCATTAAAAACCGCACTCTCTTTTATCAGATCTGCATTCGTATCGGGTTTGTATATAGCATTTATGTATAAGCTTCACGAGGGCGAATGTGCATTAACAGAAATTTAAAAATTTACCGTTCAGAGTGCGTTAATTGAGGGGTGCGTATAGTTTGACCTGTAACCCCGGTTTTGCGTTTCTATTGTTCCAAAAGTTAGTTTTTAAGTTACAGAAAATCAGACTTTTGCAACTGTTCAGGATTGTTTGACAGAAACATTGAAATGGTTTAAAAAATAAATAAGGATTTTTGTGATCGAGTCATAGAATTTTTCTCCTTTTTCTATAAAAGGAGCGCAGAAACCAATCTGATGTCAGAAAAATCAAACAACGGCATGGAAATTCCCGATTATGCGATTGAAAGAATTGCACGGTGCTTACTTCCGATAATGCAGGAATATTTTGAAAGCGAGGAAGGACAGAGAGAACTAAGGGAACATGAACAGACTGCTGAAAAGAATGAGTAAGACAGCTGCAGGCGAGACGGAAATCCCGCCTGCTTTTTTATTACAACTCAAAAACTGATATCTCTGATAAAAACAAAAAATCCGAACCCATTGCCGATTGGCATTAAGTTCGGATGTCTCCATTGTGGTGGACGTTAACGGACTTGAACCGCTGACCCTTCGCACGTCAAGCGAATGCTCTACCAGCTGAGCTAAACGTCCATTTTTTGCGCCGTTTTTTCAGCGCAGGTGATATTATAATTAATCCTTGCGGTTTTGTCAAGTGATTTTTTAAAATTAAATAATAATTTCGTCTTGAATATCGCTGTATAGTTATAGTATAATTAAGAAAAAATTTTATAAGAAGTGGTAATATGAAAATAACCGAATTGCTTAACAAGGAAACTTTGTCACTTTCGTTTGAGGTTTTTCCGCCCAAAACCGAAGCAAACTTTGACAGTGTTAAAAATGCAACGGAAGAAATTGCAAAGCTGCGCCCTCTTTTTATGAGCGTTACCTACGGTGCAGGCGGCGGCACAAGCAAATTTACTCTTGACATTGCCAAAAACATAAAGGAAAATTACGGAGTAGCAAGTCTTGCTCATCTGACATGCGTTTCTTCAACAAAAGAGACCGTCAGCGCAAAAATCGAAGAAATCAAGGCAGCAGGCATAAAAAACATAATGGCACTCAGAGGAGATATTCCTGCAGGTCTTGAGGATGCCGACAGAAGCGGTTGGGCATACCGTCACGCCATAGACCTTATCCGTGAACTGAAGGAGAGCGGCGACGATTTCTGCATAGGCGGCGCATGCTATCCCGAAATTCATCCCGAGAGCGCAACTCAAAAAGAAGATATAAAACATCTCAAAGAAAAGGTTGACGCAGGATGCGAGTTTTTAACAACCCAGATGTTTTTTGATAATAACCTGCTTTTCAATTTTCTTTATAAAATCCGCGAAGCAGGAATAACCGTCCCAGTAATTCCCGGAATCATGCCGATAACGAACGCGAATCAGGTTGACAGGGCAATAAGGCTTTCCGGCTCATTCATGCCGAGAAGATTCAAGAGCCTTGTCGATAAGTTCGGATACGATCCCGATGCGATGAAGCAGGCGGGTATTGCCTATGCTACCGACCAGATTATTGACCTTTATGCAAACGGAATCACAAACATCCATGTTTATTCCATGAACAAACCTGAAGTTGCCGAAAAAATACAAAGCAATCTTTCGGATATCCTTGGAAAATAATTTAAAAAGGTGATTTTTTATGAGTGTATTTATCACTAAAGCAATTTCTGTTATCACAGCTTTTTTCATATGGCTCGGTATAATTTTTATTCCGTCGAATATTGAAGGTGTTTTTACCGATACGGATAAAAAGGAAAAAATTGTTTTTGATGAAGGTGAGTTTTCTATGGGAGAATTCGATATAATTGTTGCTCCCGACGGCAGCGATACAAATGCCGGCACACTTCAAAATCCGCTTAAAACCCCCGAGGCTGCAAAGGAAATGGCAAAAACGATTGTTACGGATAAAACAGTTACCGTATGGTTCAGAGAGGGCACATATTCCATTGAAAAAACTCTTGAATTCAATTCCGAAGACAAGAGCAATATTATTTACCGTTCATATCCCGATGAAAAGGTTGTTTTCTCGGGTGCAAAGAAAATCGGCGGAAGCTGGCAGGAAACACAGATTAACGGTGTGGCTGCATTCGTTACCGATATGCCCGTTGAAAGTGAAGATGATTATTTTCGTTCTCTTTTCAAAGACGGCAAAAGACTTTCTCGCCCAAACTATCCCAAGGAAGGCGTTTTCAAGGTAGCAGACCCTAAAAAAGACGAGGCCGTTCTTCCCGAGTATGCTCCGGATTTTTTTACACATTCGCTTGTTTTTTACGCATACACCAAAGACTTGCTTGATTTTGAAAATCCAGGCGATGTTGATATAAGGCTTATGCACTTCTGGTGCGATGAGCTTATGCCGATACATTCGGTTGATACCGAAACAGGCAGAATTGAAACAATCAAACCCTCATCAATGACAATAAGAGTTGATGACAATTTCGTCTGTGAAAATGTAAAGGAAGCTCTTTCGCTTCCCGGCGAATGGTATCTTGACCGCAGCGAAGAAAAGCTCTATTATATCCCTGAGCAGGGCGATACCGTTGAAAACACCGTGCTTTATGCAGGCGTGACCGAGCAGCTTATAGCTGTTAACGGCGCCGAAAACATTTCGTTTCAAGGAATCAATTTTGAAAACACGGACTGGAATCATGTTAACGGTATGGGTTTTGCAGGTGAATTTGATAAAACTCATCCGCTGTATAAAAACATGAAGTATGAATCGGTTCATCCGCAGGCCGCATTTGAAACACCTGCCGCAATCTATGTTTCCGCATCATCAGGCATCAATTTTACCGACTGCCGTTTTGAAAATATTTCTTACACGGCTGTTAAATTCGAAAATGCTTCAAAAAACTGCAACATCACAAGCTGCATGTTCAACGAAATCGGCGCAAACGCAGTTTTCATTCACGGTGATTTTATTGTTCCTGCAACAACACGGAACATCAATGTTACCGACTGCCATATCAGCAGATACGGCAGAATTTTCAACAACGCAATAGGTATTCTTCTTACCCACGCAACAGATTGCGACCTTACCCGCAATGAAATCCATGACGGATGGTATACGGGCATTTCCGTTGGCTGGAACTGGGGTTATTCTGACAATCCCACCAACAACATTAACATCAGCAATAATCTTATTTACAATATCGGTAACGGCTGGCTTTCCGATATGGGCGGTATATACACGCTCGGCATTCAGCCTGATACGGTTATTTCGGGCAATGTTATTTACAATGTCGGATGTTATGACGGTTCATACGGTTACGGCGGCTGGGGAATTTACCTTGACGAAGGTTCAAGCGGCATGCTTGTTGAAAATAACCTTGTTTACGACTGCTCATCCGAAACCTTCCATCAGCATTACGGAAAAGACAACATTGTCAGAAACAACATCTTTGCCTTTGGCGGTGAAGGCGCACTTATAATCACCAAACATGAGGAACACAACTCACTCACTCTTTCCAATAATATCCTTATTGTTGATGATGCCGCAATATATGCTTTTAATACTGAAAGTAACTGGTTCGTTGATAACAGCAACTTATACTGGGACTACAAAAACGGCGGCAATGTTTATTCGGGCTCATCAATGAAATTCGGCTCAAGAAAAAATCTTGTTGCCATGGTATCCGAGGGATATTATAACAATGCAGTATATGCAGACCCTCTGTTCAGAGACCTCGAGAACCGTGATTTCACTCTTGCAGAAAACAGCCCTGCACTTGAAACAGGATTCACTCCTTGGGTGTATGATGCGGGAACAATTACAGCATTTAATTAGCAGCAAAAAAACAAGCCTTGCTCCCTATAAGAGCAAGGCTTGTTTAATTTGTTTCTTAGAATCCTCCGCCGGTAGTTATAATATAGTCAACCGTACCTTTGCCGCTTTCAACAAAAATCTCAAGAGGGAATCCGTCAGCCGAAATAAGAAGATTTGCAACCGTAATATTAACCGTATAAGTCCAGGTACCTTTTTCTATAATTCCGTCTTTATTTATTTTAACTTTAAGCTTAGGCTCAGAATAATGAAGCTTGATATCAGCTTCATCAAAGCCTACATTAAACTGAGGAAGTGCGTCGGTAACAGCGGTTTCAACATCACCGACAACAGAAATCGAATGTCCTACCGTGCCGGAGTATGTATCACCGTCAGCACCGTCTGTCTGCTCCTTCATTGACATTTCAACAACGGTATATTCTCCACTCTTATACGCCTTTACGCTTTTCATATCGGAAATTTCGATATTTTCATATCCGCCCGTTATGCCGTCAAACTCGGTAGAGCTGTCTTCAAGTGCATTCACAAAAAATGGGGTCGCCCACTCAACAGCAACGCCGAGAAGTCCGTCGCCTTCATTAACAACTATTTCTTCAAGAGTCATCTTCTGAATTGACTTAACCTTTGTTTTGCTCTTGATTGCCGCCGCTTTATAGAATGCAACGATTTCTTCGTCTGTCCACTTCAAAGGGTCGGTTTCAACGGGAACATTCTCCACCGTTATCTCAACAGTCTGAGTTGTTGATTCCTCTGAAGTACCTACGCTTACAGTCACATCATCGGTCACAGTTTCTTCCTTCTGCTCAAACGCATCTTCGGCGCTCTCCTGCTCCGTGTATGCAGAAGTTACCGCCTCTTCTCCGTTGCTTTCATCTTTGCACGACGCAAAGCTTAAAAGCATAAACATTGCCATAAAAATTGCAATTAACTTTTTCATAATTCCACCCGTTTCATCAATTTTATACCGATATTTTATAACAATATGTGTTAAAAGTCAATTAAACATTTATTAATGTTTGTTTAAGTCCTTGTTATCGTACAGAATATGGTGTATAATCAAGCGTACAGAAACCATGAAAGGAGCTGTTCATATGGCGAAATCGGCAAACCAAAAGCTGAAGCTTTTATATCTTGTTAAGTTTCTTATGCAGCATTCCGACGAAAAGCATCCCGTCAGCACGGCGCAGATAATAGAAGAGCTCGGCAGGAACGGAATTTCCGCCGAAAGAAAAAGCATTTATGACGACATTGAATCTCTCAGACTTTTCGGCGTCGATATCATTCAGGTAAAAGGCAAAAACGGCGGTTACTACATAGGCGAGCGTGATTTTGAGCTGCCTGAGCTCAAGCTGCTTGTTGACAGCGTTCAATCGTCAAAATTCATCACTCAGGATAAAACATATAAGCTCATCAAAAAAATCGAGAGCCTTGCCAGCGTTTATGACGGGCAGCTGCTTCAGCGTCAGGTTTATGTAAGCAACAGAGTAAAAAGCATGAACGAAAGCATCTACTACGCGGTTGATGTTATTTCCGATGCGATAACTCAAAACAAAAAAATCCGCTATCAGTATTTTGAATATACGGTTGAAAAGGAACGCCGTTTCAGACATGACGGTGCGTTTTATGAGGTCAGCCCCTTTGCACTTATATGGGACGATGAAAACTACTACATGCTTGCGTGGGATTCTGCTGCCGAAAAAATGAAGCATTACAGGGTTGATAAAATGTATAAGGCATCACTGACAGACACCGAAAGAGACGGAATTGAGGCTTTTGAAAAGGTGGATATGTCGGCATACACAAAAACCGTTTTCGGTATGTTCGGAGGAAACGAGCAAAAAATCAAACTCCGCTTTTCCAATCATCTCGTCGGTGCGGTTCTTGACCGTTTTGGCAGAGATACCATTGTTATCAAGGATGGCAGCGAACATTTTACCGTAAGCGTTAATGTTGTTGTCAGTCAGCATTTCCTCGCATGGGTATTCGGATTCGGTGAGGATGCAGAAATAATTTCACCCGAAGAGGTGCGCAAGGAAATGAAAAAGCAGGCATCTGCCGTTGCAAAGAAATATAAGTGAGGTTTTTAAACATGAGTAAAATATTAAAATCATTTCTTTCGGGACTTATGCTCCCCTGCCTCGGCGCGATGGGCACTCCCCTTAAATGGAAATCAGCAAAATTCAAAAGAGGAAATCCCGAACCGCTGAAATTTTCAGCCGACGGCAAATTCAGGATTCTCCACATTACTGATATTCACGATGTTGAACCCGAAATGGATGACGATGAAAACAGAGAAATTCCCGAAAGCCGTGACAAAGAAACAATAAATGTTATTAAAAAGCTTATTGAAAAAACCAATCCCGACCTTGTTGTTTTCGGCGGCGACAATATAAGCGGATACTGGCAGGAATTTACCTATGACCTTGTGCAGAGCACAATCAAAAAAATAACAGCTCCGATAAGAAAACGCAATATTCCTCTCTGCGTTGTTTTCGGCAACCATGACGGTGAGGAAGGCTTTCACAAAGAATTTCAGATGATGCAGTATATGGAATTTTCAGACTGCCGTTCAAGCCTTAACGATGCCGATGTTTACGGCTGCGGCAACTGCTGCGTTACAATAAAAAGCAGCAGCGGCGATAAGGATGCCTTTGCAATATGGCTCATTGATTCCAATGACTATCAGCGCAATTCTCAAGGCGGTCTTTCGTATGACTGCGTGCATGATGACCAGATTGAATGGTATGAAAAGAAAGCAGCTGAGATGAAAGAGGCAAACGGCGGCATTCCTCTGCCTGCAATTCTCTTTCAGCATATGCCTGTTCAGCAGATGTGCGACGGGCTTAAAGAAGTTACGGCGGAGGATGATTATTCATTATTCCGCGACGGAAAATATTTTAAATTCGGGCATGAAATTCTTGAAGGAAGAATAAGAGAATGCCCCTGCCCTCCGTCACTTGAAAACAACCACAGAAATCAGTTTGAAAGCTGGAAAAAGACAGGCGGCATTGTTGCGGCATTTTTCGGACACGACCATGTCAACGATTTTCACATTAAAATTGACGGTATCAGCCTTTACCAGACTCTCGGCGCAGGCTACTTTACCTACGGCGAGGAGCGCGGAGGCAGACTGATTGTGCTTGACGAAAACAATCCCGATAATATTTATACCGAATCAATTGAAATTGAAAGAATAACAACAACAAAGCTGTAAATCCCTTTAAGCTTAAAACCTTGACCTCTTCCGGGGCCAAGGTTTTTAAATTTGGTCTTGTTTATTCAACATAAAATGATATAATAAAAATATTAAAACAAAGCGAGGAAAAAGCAATGGCAGTCATATCAAAGCTTTCTTCAGAATGGATTTATAAATTTTACAAAGAGCTTGAAAATAACGGCATCGAAAATCACGGTCTGTTGATTATGAAGGACGGCGAAACCGTTTTTGAGGAATACGCTTATCCTTATTCTGCAGATATGCCTCACACGATGTTCTCGCTCACAAAATCAATCGTATCAACCGCAGCGGGATTTGCGATAACGGAAGGTCTTTTCTCGCTTGACTCAAAAATTCTGCCGCTATTTCCCGAATATGAGCATTGTGAAAGCAATGAATGGGATAATGTTACAGTGCGCTCCGTTCTGACTATGCAAAGCAGCAAGGAGTTCAGCTTTCTTCAGGATATGACGGGCAACTATGCTGAAATGTTTATGAAAGCCCCTTTCAGAAAGGATAAGGGATTTTTATACAGCAACAATGATGCACACATGGTTGCGGCAATAATACAAAAAACTTCCGGAATGAATCTTGTTGATTATCTTACTCCCCGTTTATTTGAGCCCCTCGGAATCAATCCTCCCAAGTGGGAAACAAATTCAATCGGCGAATGCATCGGAGGCACGGGCGCATACATGACTCTTCGTGACCTTGCAAAAATCTGCCAATGCTATGCCGACGGCGGAAAATACAACGGCATTCAGGTTATTCCCGAATGGTGGACAAAGGAAGCAACCAAAATACAGGTTGCGTTTGAAGGCAAAGAAAACGAAGACGGCTACGGTTATCTTTTCTGGCTGCTTGACGGCATTTTCAGCATGACGGGTATGTTCGGTCAGCAAGTTTCGTATTTTCCGAAACATAATGCGGTTATCGCAATCTTCAACTGTGCGGTTGATGACGGCGAAAACGCAAAGCTGATGCGGAATATTCTGGCAAAAGCGTTTGAGGAAGAATCAGACGAAGAATGGGATAAAAAGCTTGACGATTATCTTAAAAGCAGAGGAGAAAAACCTGTTGTCAGCACCGAAAAAATTGAGATTCCGACGGGCAAGACATTTTACATAACTCCCGGTTCGGACATGCTTGCAAAGCTGATGTTTCCTGCAAGCCTTATTCCGCGTTCACTGACCTCAAGCTTTGCAAAAAGACCGAAAAGCAATCTCAACAGAGTTTCGTTTGAACTGACGGATGATGTTTTTACAGTTAAATGGTTTGAGGAAGAGGACGAAATTATAATCAACTGCGGTCTTGACGGAAAGCCGAGATTTTCCGAATGCAGCATCAAAGAATATTATTACAAAATATGGGCGTATGCCTATATAAAAAACGGCGTTCTGAATGCCGTTGTGAAGCCCTTAAATACACTTGCAACGCAATACATGACCTTTGAATTTATCGGCAATACTGCTGAAATTGCCATGAGATGCTCGCCAAGCTTTCCGGAATTTATAAGAAACAATGCCGGGCAAAGCTCTTTTGTAAAAAACAGCGGCGCATTCAGGTCTGTTATCGACAAAGGTCTGACCTGCTTTTTGAAAACAACGGAAATGCCTATGAAATTCAAGGCGAAAGGATGAGTAATATCTATGAAAAAGTGGAATTTTTATACAAGCAACGAAATAAAGCCCTGCGGATGGCTCAGAAGGCAGCTTGAAATTCAGGCAGAGGGTCTTAGCGGAAACCTCGATAAAATATGGCCCGACATCAGAAACAGCGCATGGATAGGCGGCGACAAGGAGGGCGGGGAGCGCGTTCCCTACTGGCTCGACGGTTTCATTCCCCTTGCATATCTGCTTGAAAACGAAGATATGATTGCAAGAGCCAAGAAATATATTGATGCAATTATTTCATTTCAGAAGCCCGACGGCTGGATTTGCCCATGCAAGGATGAGGACAGAAAATCCTATGACACATGGGCTGTTCAGCTTATAACAAAAACGCTTACCGTCTATTATGAATGCTCAAAAGACGAAAGAATTCCCGATGTGATATTCAGCGTTCTCAAAAACTATTATCAACTGCTTAAATCGGGCGAAATCAGACTTTTTGACTGGGGCAATGCAAGATGGTTTGAATGCTTCATTGCAATCAATTTTATCCATGATCGCTGCGGCGAGGAATGGCTTAAAGACCTTGCAAAAATTCTTAAAGAACAGGGTATGGACTATAACAAATCTGTTCCTCTTTGGGAAAGACCTCTTAACCGTTGGAGATTCGATACCCACATCGTCAACATAGGAATGATGCTCAAAAGTGAGGCGGTTTCGTGCGGAATTCTTGGGGAAGAATATACCGATAATGCTGAAAAGCTCCACGAAATTTTAAAGAAATACAACGGCACTCCCGTCGGACTTTTCACGGGTGACGAATGCCTTTCAGGTTTGAGCCCGATTCAGGGTACTGAGCTTTGCGCCGTAGCCGAGCAGATGTATTCTTATGAAATTCTTTATTCATACACAGGCGATAAAAAATGGGCGGAAAGGCTTGAAATGCTTGCATTCAACGCTCTGCCTGCAACAATCAGCGATGATATGTGGACTCATCAGTATGACCAGATGAGCAACCAGATTGCCTGCATAAAATTCCCCGGCAAATCTCTGTTCAGAACAAACGGCGATGAAGCCCATCTTTTCGGTCTTGAGCCGAATTACGGATGCTGCACTGCAAACTTCAATCAGGCATGGCCGAAATTTGCTCTTTCGGTATTCATGCATAACGGCGATACGGTTATCAATGCAGTTCCCGTTCCTGCTGAGCTTAAAACAGACGACAAGTATATAAAAATTGAAACCGCATATCCCTTTGAAAACACTTTTAAATATACCGCTGAGACGGAAAACGGATTTGAATTCAGAATCCGCATTCCGTCATTTGCCGAAAATCTTACCGTTAACGGTGAAAAGACCGATGCAGATGAACTTTCATTCAATATCGGCGCAGGCGAAAAGCTTGAAATTGAAATCAGCTTTGATGCTCCCCTCTGCATTGACAAAAGACCGCATGACCTCAATACCGTCAGATGCGGCTCGCTCGTGTTTTCCGTCCCCGTTAAATATGAAACAAAAATGCTTGAATATGAGAGAAACGGAGTTGAACGGAAGTTCCCGTACTGCGACTATGAGCTGATTCCCGTATCGGACTGGAATTATGCCTATTGCGGCAATAATTTTGAAATAGTGAGAAACGGTATCGGCGATGTTCCGTTTTCTTCGCAGAATCCGCCCGTAACAGTTAAGGCAAGCGTTAAAAAAATCAACTGGGGATATGAGGACGGATATGAAACCGTATGCGCAAAAATTCCCGAATCAATGGTTCCTGTAAGCGAAGAGGAAGAGATTCTGCTTTATCCCTACGGCTGTGCAAAACTTCGCATGACCGAATTACCCGAAATCTAAGGAGATAACACGATGAAAAAAGCAAAATATGTTGACCCAATGATCGGCACCGTCGGTGATGAGCAGGAAGAAAGCTTTCACGGCGGCGGAAAGGTTCATCCCGGAGCCTGTGTGCCCGGAGGAATGGTTCAGCTTGCGCCCGACACCGTAACAGGCGGCGACAACGGAACAGGCTACAACTATTGTCATAACACAATTGAAGGCTTCAGCTTCAATCACATGAGTGGTATCGGCTGGTACGGCGACCTCGGCAATCTGCAGATTATGCCCGTTATCGGCGAAACCGATCTTCGCAGCGGCAGCAACGAAGAAGTGCCGTTCACAAAAGGTAAAACCGGTTGGAAATCTCCGTTTTCGCATGATAAAGAAACCGCAAGAGCAGGCTATTATTCCGTCCATCTCGACCGATATAAAATCCTTGCGGAAGCAACCGTTACCATGCACACGGGCATGCTGCGTTTCACCTATCCTAAAACCGACGACGCAAGAATAATCTTTAACTTTTCAAGAAGAATCGGCGGAAAAGCCGACTTTGAGAATATCAATATCATCAGCAACAGACGCATTGAAGGCTCCGTTCACTGCACTCCCAAGGGAGGCGGATTCGGCAGAGGCGGCGCAGGAATTTCATATAATTTTTATTTTGCCTGCGAGCTTTCCGTTCCTGCAAAAAAAATGTGTTTCTTCTCAAACGAGGAATTCCTTGACGAGAGCATCAGAAGCTTTGAACATGAAGATATCGGGCTTGTTGCATATTTCGGAAAACAGACCGAACCTATTCTTTTAAAATGCGGAATATCATACACCGACCTTGACGGCGCACGCAGAAATCTTGCCGAAGAAGACAAGGGGTTTGAATTCGACCTGATTGCGGAAAACGCTTTTGAGGAATGGGAAAATGTGTTTGATGCTGTTGATGTTTCAGGCAGCGACGAAACGGATTTAAAAATCTTCCACACCTGCCTTTATCACACCCTTCTCGACCCGAGATGCGCCGCAGATGTTGACGGAAGATTTAAAATCGGCGATGAAATTCTGAAAACCGATTATACCCACCGCACCGTTTTCAGCGGCTGGGATGTTTACAGAAGCGAATTCCCTCTTCTTACTCTCATCAGACCCGACATTGTTAATGATGAAGTCAGCTCCCTTTTGAAAATAGCGGAGATCAGAAATACATCATTCCCTCAGTGGGAGCTTCTGGGAATTGATTCCCACAGCATGGTCGGCGACCCCGGTCTTATTGTTGTTGCAGATGCTTATGTTAAGGGTATCAGAAATTACGACTGCGAAAAGGCATATAAAGTCGCAAAGGCATCGAGCAACTGCGATAAAGAACTTTTCGGCAAACCGTTTCATTCCGTCAGACCCGACCGTGAGCAGTATATCCGTGATGCCTATGTTCCTAAAAGGCTCAGCGACACCCTCGAATTCCTGCTTGCGGATTACACAATGTCACGCTTTGCAAAGGCGATGGGCAAAACCGAGGATGCGGAATATTTCAGAAGCCGCGCAATGCGTTACAGCGAAAATTTCAATAAAAGACGAGGCTTTATGGCTCCGAGAAGAGAATCAGGCAGATTCATCTTTATCAAAGGCAGATATGATGATAACTGCTGCGTTGAGAGCAATATTTTTCAGCAGTCATGGTTTGTGCCGTTTGATGTTATCGGTCTGAGCAAGCTGTTCGGAGAAAAACGCACGGTTAAACTGCTTGAAACATTCTTTAAAAAAGCAAAATTCTCCAGACTGTGGAACGAGGATTATAACCATTCCAACGAGCCGTGCCACAACATAACGCATTATTTCAGCATGCTTGGTCTGCCGCACAGAACGCAGTACTGGACCCGCCGTGTGCAAAAGGAAGCCTACAGAACGGGTGCCTTCGGCTTCTGCGGCAATGAGGATGTAGGTCAGCTTTCGGCATGGTATGTTCTTTCGGCAATCGGATTTGCTCAGCTTTGCCCCGGATACGAGGCATATTTTATGAATACTCCGCTTTTCAAAAACGCCAAAATAAAGCTCAATCCGGAATATCATTCATGCGCCGTTGCTGAAACCTTCAGCGTTGAATGCGATAAAGATCCCCTTGAATATCCCTATATCAAATCTGCAAAGCTCAACGGCAAAGAGCTTAAGCGTCTGTATCTTATGTATAACGAGATAACGGCAGGCGGCGTTCTTTCGCTTGAGCTTTCAAAAGAGCCCTGCGAAGAATTCGGAAAAGAAATTCCGTTATTTAACTAATGTTAAATCCCCTGTGCTTTAAAAAAGCACAGGGGATATTTGTATATATTTAACAGTTGACATTTACGGCAAAAAGAGTTATCATATCTATCGAACAAATGTTCTAGAACGATTCGGGAGATGTCATAAGTGGTCAGGAAGGTTTTTGTTGATGTATATGTTCTTGTTGATAAAGACGGCAAGCGCCGCCCTCTGCGCATTCAATGGGAGGACGGCACGGTTTATACCGTTGAAAGGCTGCTTAACCGATGCAGGGCAAAATCGCTGAGTGTCGGCGGCGGTGAAATCCGCTACACCGTGCAGATAAACGGAAAAGAAACCTTCATTTATGAGGATAACCACGGCAAATGGTTTGTTGAAGGGAAATGTTAAAAGCCTTGTTCTCGGTTAAGAGAACAAGGCTTTATTTAATGAGTTTATTTTTGGTTACAGATTATTTCATTGCCTCTTCAACAGCAACAGCGCAAGCAACTGTCATACCAACCATGGGGTTGTTACCTGCACCTATCAAGCCCATCATTTCAACATGAGCGGGAACTGATGATGAACCTGCAAACTGTGCATCTGAGTGCATTCTGCCCATTGTGTCTGTCATACCATAGGAAGCAGGGCCTGCTGCCATGTTATCGGGATGAAGAGTACGGCCTGTGCCGCCGCCCGATGCAACTGAGAAATAGTTAACACCGTTTTCGTTGCACCACTTCTTGTAAGTGCCTGCAACGGGATGCTGGAATCTTGTGGGGTTGGTTGAGTTACCTGTGATGGAAACGCCAACATTTTCAAGCTTCATAATTGCAACGCCTTCGGGAACATTGTCTGCACCGTAGCACTTAACCTTTGCTCTGTCGCCTGTTGAATATGCTTTTTCTTCAACAACAGTAACAGTTTCAGCATAGGGATCAAACTCGGTCTTGCAGTATGTGAAGCCGTTGATTCTTGAAATGATCATTGCAGCATCCTTGCCGAGACCATTAAGGATAACGCGAAGGGGCTTAACGCGAACCTTGTTAGCATTAAGAGCAATTTTGATTGCGCCTTCAGCAGCAGCGAATGATTCGTGACCAGCGAGGAAGCAGAAGCATTCTGTTTCTTCTGAGAGGAGCATCTTGCCGAGGTTACCGTGGCCGATACCAACCTTTCTGTTGTCAGCAACTGAACCGGGGATGCAGAATGACTGGAGACCGATACCGATAGCTGCAGCTGCATCAGCAGCCTTTGTGCAGCCTGTCTTGATAGCGATAGCGCAGCCTACTGTGTAAGCCCAAACAGCGTTTTCAAAGCAGATGGGCTGAGTTTCTCTTACTATCTTGTCGCAATCGACGCCCTTTGCAAGAGTGATTTCCTTGCACTCTTCGATTGAAGAAATGCCATATTCCTTAAGACATGCATTGATCTGGTCAATGCGTCTTTCATAGCTTTCAAATAATGCCATTATTCTTTACCTCCTGCAATTATTCTTTTCTGGGATCGATGTACTTAGCAGCATCTGCGAATCTGCCGTAAGTACCGATTGCCTTGTTGTATGCATCGTTGGGTGTATCGCCCTTCTTGATGAAATCAGTCATCTTGCCGAGTGAAACGAATTCGTAGCCGATAACCTGATTATCTTCATCAAGAGCAAGTCTTGTTACATAGCCTTCAGCCATTTCAAGATAACGAACGCCCTTAACCTTTGTGCCGTACATTGTGCCGACCTGTGAGCGGAGACCCTTACCGAGGTCTTCAAGACCTGCGCCGACTGAAAGACCGTCATCCGAGAAAGCGGACTGTGAACGGCCGTAAACAATCTGAAGGAAGAGCTCTCTCATAGCTGTGTTGATAGCATCGCAAACGAGGTCTGTGTTGAGAGCTTCAAGAATGGTCTTGCCGGGAAGAATTTCAGCAGCCATAGCAGCTGAGTGAGTCATACCCGAGCAGCCGATTGTTTCAACAAGAGCCTCTTCGATGATACCGTTTTTAACATTGAGTGAGAGCTTGCAAGCGCCCTGCTGAGGAGCACACCAGCCAACACCGTGTGTGAAAGCGGAAATATCCTTGATTTCGTAAGCCTTAACCCACTTGCCCTCTTCGGGGATGGGAGCAGGACCGTGGTTGGGTCCCTTGGCTACGCAGCACATTTCCTGTACTTCGCGTGAATAGTTAATCATTTTGAATTTCTCCTTTCAAAAGAGATGATAATTTAAACCTTTAATATATTAACCTAATTTTTGCCTGATATCAAGTGTAATTTTGCACAACAAATTGCAAAATACTGCATTTTTTATAAACATCATATAAAAAGCATGCCATTCCGAACGGCACAAAGAATTTTTATGCGTTCAGAATGGCAAAATCAGATTATAATTTTTTAGCCTTGTAAAGACCGAATGCGCCTCCGACTGCCGCAACGATTGTTACAAACATAAGAGTGCCGACACCCATTGTGGGTGAGAAGATAAGAACGATAACGCCGACGATAACGGGCAGCGGAACGAGTTTCCAATGCTTTGCAAAGTAACTTGCGCCGAGTGCACCGAAGAGTGCGGGAAGAACCCATTCAAAGGCAGGCTTGAATGCCGAGCCCTCTGCAGTGATAAGAGGAAGAACGGGTGAGAAAGCGAGAACGCCGACAGCGATAATGATGGTTGTTGTGATTGAAGAAACGCCGATAGCGATTGTTGAAATAACTTCACCTTCTTCGGTATTTGCACGAACCTTTGCATTTTCCATAGCGGCAAGACCGACAGGAAGCTTGAGATTTGTGATGTTACCGGTAACAAAGCTGAGGTAGGTTCCGCCTGCGCCGAGCATGGGAACATATGTTATAACCTCGATAACCGCAGTTACCCAATAGAGAAGCATAAGCTTGCTGAGAACAGACCAAAGAACATTAAGCTCAGGCCATGCTTCGTAATAAACCGAAATGGCAACAGGGAGTGAAAGGAGCATGAGCAATGCGCCGATGTTCCAGAAGATACCCCATCTGTGAACTCTGTCAAAATAATTTTTCTGCATAATTCATTCTCTCCTTTCTTTTATCTCCAGACAAAGTCTGTAATGCTTGCAGGAAGAACAGCCTCAAAGAGCATTGCCGCACCCATGCCGATAAACATTGCAATAGGCATTGTGAACGGGCGGAGCTTTTCGAGATTGAATTTCTTGCAGATGGTTTCAAGAACAACCATTGCAACCATCGCAACAATAAGAACCGCAATTGACATAAAGCCTGCGTTGCCTACACCGTCAGAGGTTGTGCCTGCGATGGCTCTTGCGATGAATGCTGAAATAATGCCAATGAATGCAGCAGCTGAAATAGCATCGCCGAGCTTTGCTGCGGATTCGTTCTTATTAACGGCATCGCCGATTTTATTCTGAAGCTTCTTGCAAACAAAAGGAAGAAGAATAAGCGGAGCGATACTTCCGATTGTCATTGCCCATGCAACGGTTGAAAACTGCTGATGGTCTGCAATTGAGCTTGTAAGAGTGCCGCCCATTGCTTCAACTGCAGTCTGGGCTGCGGTTGTTTCGTAAGCAAGATTGCCGATAACGGTAAGTCTTATCCAGGGAAGAACAATACCGAGAGCGTTTGCAAGAACAATAACGGTTGCAAGAATCGAAATTGCAGGAGCAACAGTGAAAAGGATGCTGGAAACAACCGTGTTTTTGAGTGTTTCCTTTTTGATTCCGAGCTCTTTTGCATGTTTCCATGACTTAACGATAAAGAACACGGACTGAAGGGTTACGAATGCAACTACGCCGAGGGCGAGCACATACATAAAGGTATTTTCTTTGAAATCCAAAGATATCACTCCAATTTTATTTATTTGATTTTAACCTTGTAGCACTTGATTTCGAAGGGCTTAATTTCAAAGCTCATTGTCTTTCCGTTTGCGATATCGGCTGCAACATCTTCTCTTTCAAGAAGGTTACACTCGGTAACGCCTGCGATTTCAGCGAAGAACTCAACATTAACTGCAGCTCTTCTGCCCGACTTCTCAACGAAACGAACGATATAAGCATCTTCGTCTTCGCACTTCTTGACAGCTTCAAGAGTAACATTCTTGCCGTCAACGCTGATGAATGATGCGCTTTCCTCGCCCTTGGCATCTGCTGCAATATCAACGGGAAGTACAGGATTGTTGAGCTCAAGACCTCTTACGAGAGTCTGTGCATCCTTCCAGCTGCCTGCATGGGGATAGAGCGAATATGTGAAATAATGGTCACCTCTGTCTGACTTCGGGTCGGGATTCATGGGAGCCTTGAGAAGAGTGATTATCATTCTCTGCTCGTTAACCTCATAGCCGTACTTGCAGTCATTGAGGATTGAAAGACCGTAGTCATCTTCGGACATATCAATGAAGTTATGAGCCGAAACCTCAAACTTTGCCTTGTCATAGGGATTGTGGCGGTAGTTGGAGCTTTCGATCGTTGCATAAGCGATATCTCTTGTGAACTTCTGAGCCTTGATATCAACATCAAAGCCTACCTTAAGAAGCTTCTCCTGCTCATGCCAGCTGATAAAGGTATCAAAATCAATTCTGTCAAGCTCATTATAGATAATGATATTCTGCTTGAGAGTTGACTTCATAATGTTCTTTGTGATTGTAACGCATGTGAACACATCGCCGCAAACAACGCTTTCGACCTTGCCTGCCTCTGTTTCAAACTCGCGGTCGGTATATGTTGCAACGATATCCCATGCGTCGTACTTGCCCGGAAGGTCTTCATAAATGCGGAAAACATTACCCTTGCCTTCAAGAACCTCACGGTTATTCTTCTTATCGAAGATTGAAACAAGTTCTGCAGCCGCATCAAACTTAAGGCTAAAGTTATCGTTTTCGATATCTGCGCAGTCAACAGCCTTTGCATCGGCAACAGCTGCGTCCTTTGTATAATATACTTTATAACCTACTGCAGGAACATCCTTTGCAACGAAAACAAGAACCTTTGTGCCGTCAAGCTTTGTATATGCCTGAACGGGAACCTTGTTGCCTTCTGAATCGTAGATTTCAACATCCTTATAGGGAAGCTCAACCTTTGAGGTTGCAGCAGTACCGAGAGAATTGAAGAGCGCAAAGGGCTTGCCGTATTTTGCCTCGCCGCTGATGTTGCCTGCGATTGCGTTGAGAGCTTCGTCACGAACCGATTCGCCGATTTTGATGATGTCATCATAGATAGCGCAGAGGTCGCCGAAAACTTCGGTAATGTGTGAGCCGGGAAGTGAATCGTGGAACTGGTTTGTGAGAATCATCTGCCAGCCTTCATTAAGCTTTTCAAGAGGATACTCGTAGCCGTACTTCATTGCGATTGATGCAAAAATTTCTGCCTGACGATAGAGATTTTCGCTGTATCTGTTAAGCTTCTTGAGAAGAGCCTTTGTGGTATGAACGCCTCTGTGCTCTTCAAGATAAAGCTCGTCCTTCCATGTGGGGATGTTCGTATCGGTTGCCTTGGCCTTCATTCTTGCAAGTGAATCCTCAATCTTGCTGGGCTTTGTTTCGGGAAGACCGGGGAAGCTCTTATAACGCTTTGCATATTCGAGCATTTCGGTGTCAACACCGCCGCCGCCGTCGCCCCAGCCGTAGCAATACATGGATTCGCCGATGGTTGCCTTGTCGGTATACTTCTTCCAGTTCATCTTGAGTGAGTCAGCCTCAACAGTGCCGATAAAGTGGGTGGGGGGAACGATTGAGAATACCTTTGAGCCGTCGGGACCTTCCCACCAGAAGGTGCTGTACTGCCAGGGATTTGTGTCATTCCAGATACCCATCTTATGGGTTACGAAATACTCAACGCCTGCCTTCTTGAGAATCTGGGGCATTGCATAGCCGTTACCGAAAACATCGGGTACCCAGCAGGTTTTGGGAGTGATTCCGAAGGTCTTTTCTGCATATCTTACGCCGTGAAGAAGCTGGCGTACAAAGGATTCACCCGAAACAAGGTTACAGTCAGGCTCAACCCACATTGCGCCGATATATTCCCATCTGCCCTCGTCAATGCGCTGCTTGACCTGCTTGAAGAGGTTGGGATAGCGCTTTTCCATTTCGATATATGTAGGAGCTGTGCTCTGTGAGAAGATGAAATCGGGATACTGCTCCATGAGTCTGAGCATTGTTGCATGGGTTCTGCCGAGCTTGCGGACATATTCTTTGTATGCCCACATGAAAACGATATCAAGGTGGGAGTTACCTACAAGAGAAAGTGTTCCTTCTGTCTTGTAGTTGGGATTATTATATACTCTCTCTTTGAGAACCTTCTGTGCTTCAAGAAGACCTGCCTTGAATTCGTCACCTGTAACATCAAAGTTAACATGGGTAAACGCTTCCTTAAGAGCTGAACGGATAAGCTCTGCAAGACCTGTGTCAAGAACAGGCATAAAAAGTGCGTTGAAGATAGCCTTGAAATCCCAATAAACTTCTTCGATTATGGGGTCAACAACGCCGATGAATGAGCATGAAAGAGTTTTTACGGTTGATTCGTTTGAATGCCATACATAGTAGGACTCAATATCAATGTCATAATGCTCGCCTGCTTTTGCTTCGTTTGAAAGAAGAACACTGTTGCGGAAGGGGTCAAGACCCTGATAGGGTTCACCGTTGATTGAAAGAAGTGAGTCGCCGCCGAAATAAACATTCAGGGTTACCTTCTTGCCTGCAAAACGCTCGGGCATATCAAAGGAATTCTTGAAAAATGCACTCCAACCGTTGTTGCCCCAACGGTCACCGACATCAATATCCTTCCACTCGTCATAAAGATATTCGTAATCGCCGATACCCTTATAAATGCATTCCTTCATCTTCCATGCGGGGAGGGATTCGATATCGGTATATATTCTCTTTTTGAGTGTTTTAAGCTTAACATTAACAACATCGTCGAAAGAGAAAATACCTCTCTGCTTGCCTTTGGTCGCATCGCGCCAGTCGTCAACATGAGCATCCATTGCGTCAAGCGCTGCGACGGCATCAAAATTTTTGATTTCTGCCAACTTGAATCGTCCTTTCTTATATAAAAATCGGTAGAAGATTATTTAAAACCAAACTATACCTATTACAGTATATCACCAACATTTACATATTTCAACACAAAAAAATTACTATTTATCAAGTTTTGTGATTTACAACTTTAAATTATTGTGATAGAATAGCTTGTAATTCTATTTTTGAAAGGATAATAAAATGCTTCTCAACAAAACTGTTAACATTCCCGATCTCGGACTTGTC
Source organism: Acutalibacteraceae bacterium (assembly GCA_045539875.1). Taxonomy (GTDB): domain Bacteria; phylum Bacillota; class Clostridia; order Oscillospirales; family Acutalibacteraceae; genus CAG-177. The sequence continues at coordinate 345,226 of JAZQGF010000028.1, read as the reverse complement.
GGACCCGAGAGCGGTTTTCACCTCCTTGAAACAACAGAGGACGGCAAGTTTATAACCGGCAAAAACGGCGTTGACTGCATTGTTGCAACAGGCGACAAGAAGGTTGAATTTGTTTCATTCAGCAGCCACACCCTTGCAGGCGTTAAATCCGCAATTGCATATCCCGTTTATTATCCTGTTTATCCCGTAAAAACGGAATATCCCCTTAACGCAGTGCTTATGGACCTTGACGGCACAACAGTGCGCAGCGAGGATTTCTGGATATGGATTATTCAGATGAGCACCGCAAGCATGCTCGGCAACCCCAAGTTTGAACTTGAGGACGCAGACCTTCCCTTTGTTTCGGGTCACAGCGTATCAGAACATCTTCAGTACTGCATCGACAAATACTGCCCCGGTGAATCTCTTGAAAAAGCCCGTAACTTCTATTTCGAACACACTCACAGAGAAATGGAAGAAATCATGGCAGGCAGAGGCAAGGAAGGCGCATTCACTCCCACAGAGGGCGTAAAGGATTTTCTTCTTGAACTCAAGGATATGGGTGTTAAAATCGGTCTTGTTACCTCTGGACTTTACGAAAAGGCATGGCCCGAGATTCTTTCCGCATTCCGTACTCTCGGAATGGGCGACCCCAAGGATTTCTACGATGCAATAATCTCTGCAGGCTTTCCTCTTCGCAAGGGCAGCGTAGGCACTCTCGGCGAGCTTTCACCCAAGCCTCATCCCTGGCTTTATTCCGAAACATCAATCGTCGGTCTCGGCGAAGCCTTTGCAGACAGAAACAGAGTTATCGGCATTGAGGACAGCGGCGCAGGTGCATGCTCCGTGCGTCTTGCAGGATACACAACAATCGGCATCGCAGGCGGTAACATCGAATCAAGCGGCACAAAGGCTGTTTGCTCTCATTTCTGCAACAACTTTGCCGAAATTATGAAGATTATCAAAGGATAAGGAGAATTAACATGGATAAAAAAGATAAGCTCCAGTGTCACTTTATATCAAACACTCACTGGGACAGAGAATGGCGTTTCTCCGCACGACGCACACAGCACATGCTCGGCTACATGGTAGATATGCTTCTCGACATTCTTGATAAGAATCCCGACTACAAGCATTTCCATTTTGATTCGCAGACAATGCCTATCCAGGATTATCTTGAGGTTTATCCCGAAAAGAAGGAAAAGCTTCAAAAATATATCTCTGAAGGCAGAATTGCAGTCGGTCCCTGGTTCTGTCTGCCCGATGAATTCACTGTTGGCAGCGAGGCACTTATCCGCAACCTTCTTCTCGGCCACAAGCAGGGCAAGGAAATGGGCGGCATAAGCAAAACAGGTTATTCACCCTTCGGCTGGGGTCAGATTTCTCAGCTTCCCCAGATTTACGCAGGCTTCGGTATCAACTTCGCTTCATTCTACAGAGGCATTAATACATACAAGGCACCTCGCTCGGAATTCTTCTGGGAAAGCCCCGACGGCTCAAGAATCTGGGCATCCCGTCTCGGCAAGAGGCCCCGCTACAACATCTGGTATGTTGTTCAGAGACCCGTTTATTTCAATCAGTCTGATGAAAACAACCGAGATATGCTCTGGAATCAGAACAACGGCGTTTTCAAGCTCATCGACCGTGACTGGAAGCTTGACTATCAGTACACACATCCGTTCTATGAATATCATAAGGAAAACATTCAGGCAAGAGCAGAGCAAGCTGTTAAAGAGCAGGATAATGACTGGACTACACAGCACCGTTTCTGGTCGGCAGGCCACGACTCATCATGCCCCGATGCCCGTGAGGTTCAGCTTATCAAAGACCTCAACGATGCTCTTCCCGATGCAGATGTTTTCCACAGCACACTCAGAGAAATGGAACAGAGCATCATCGACAATTTCGATCCGAATTCACCCGTTCTTAAAGGCGAAATGCGTGACCCCTACACCAAAGGCAGCGTAAGCATCCTTTGCGGCTGGATTCTCTCCGCAAGAACATATATCAAGCAAGAAAACTTTGATACGGAAAGAAGACTCATCAACTACGCAGAGCCTTTCGCAGTTTTCGCTTCACTTGCAGGCGCACCCTATCCTCAGAATTTCATTGACCTTTCATATAACTATCTTCTTCAGAATCACGGTCACGACAGCATCGGCTCATGCGGCAGAGATGTTGTTTATGAAGATGTTATGTCACGCTACAGACAGTCAAGAGAGCTTTCAAGCTGCGTGTTTGAGCGTGCATTCATGGATCTCGCAGGCGACATTGACCTTCGCTCATTCAGCCGTGACGATGCAGCAGTAGTTGTTTTCAACCCTGCTCCCTTCAAGAGAACTGAAACAGTCAACCTCCGTGTTGAAATTCCCGCAGAATGGAAAACAGGCACTTTCGAGCTTCTTGACGAAGACGGTAACGCCCTTAAGTATCAGGTTATCTCTTCAAACGATAACAACGCACAGATTATCCAGAATCCCAACGATACAGCAAATGTTCTTCACACAAGACAGCGTCTTATCGCAGTTGAGGTCAAGGATATCCCTGCAATGGGCTACAAGACCTATAAAATGCGTCCCACCTATAATGTAAGAGCAACAACTCCCGTTACTCTTCTCAAAACAAATCATGTTATGGAAAACGAATATCTCCGCGTTACCATCAACAACAACGGCACATACAATGTTGTTGACAAGGAAACAGGCAAGGTTTATGAAAACCTCGGCTACTTCAAGGACGGCGGCGAAATCGGCAATCCCTGGGAGCATTTCGTTCCCGAATTCAACGAGATTTTCACAACTCTGGGCGAAAAGGCAACAATAACTCTTCTTCGCGACGGCGAATTTGAAACCGCTTACAAGATTTCGATGCGCTGGATGCTTCCCGAAAAGCGTTCATTCGATGAAAAATCAAGAAGCGAACACAAGCTTCCCGTTGATATCGACAGCGTTGTTACTCTCCGCAAGGGTGCAAGATTTGTTGAAATTGAAACCACAATCAACAACCGCTGCGAAGACCATTATCTTCAGGTTGCATTCCCGACAAACATTAAGTCGGAATTCTCATATGCACAGGGTCAGTTTGATGTTCTGAAGCGTCCCATCGCAAAGCCCGACTACTCACTCTATGACGAAATTCCCATGACAGAGCATCCCATGAACTCCTTCGTTGACCTTACTGACGGCGTTAACGGCGCAGCTCTTCTCAACACGGGTCTTAAGGCGTACGAAGCAGCTGACGATGAGTGCAACACTCTTTATCTTTCACTTATCCGTGCATATCCTCTTCGCATATGCGTTACTGCAGATATGCAGAACTACAGCGACTGGGATAAGGGCTCGCAGTGCATCGGCGTTAACACCTTCCGCTATGCATTCATGCCTCATAAGGGCGACTGGGAAGAAGGCAATGTATGGCAGGAGAGCGAACGCTTCAATCTTTACTGCACAGCAGCGCAGCTTGCTCCCACCGCACACGGCAAGAACGCACTCACACATTCATTCCTTGAGCTTGGCGAAGAAAACCTCAATGTCAGCGCAATCAAGAAGAGCGAGGACGGCGAAGGCTACATCATCAGACTCTTCAATCCCTCGGATAAAACAATCAAAAATAAGATTCGTCTTAACGGCGGCATAGCTCCCATTGAAAAGGCTCAGTCACCTATCGAAAGACAGGTTGCAGAGTTTGAGCTTCCCGCATATTCGGGCAAGAAGTGGAAGGAAATCAAGCTTGTTACTCTCGAAGAGCTTGACCAGGCTCCCCTCACCGTTGATGCAGACGGCTTCGCAGAATTCGAAATCACAGGCAAAAAGATTCTTACAATTAAATTTGTCGGTTAAAAAATCAACCTGCCAAGGCAAAACGCTTTGGCAGGTTTTTTATTTAATAAATATAGTTTTGACTCCGTTCCGCATATAAAAAGCATCGCAGACCCTTAATTTTTCATTGTTCACTATTCATTTTTTATTTAAAACGGGCGATTCGGGAATCGCCCCTACAATAATTACGAATTATTTCTCAATCTTCACCTGAACGGGTTTGCGGCCTTTAAAATATGTAACATATTTAAAGCCGCATGATTCTGCGATTTCATAGCCGCTGTCAATGCCTGCGCCTACATGCTCGGTAAAATGAGCATCAGAGCCGAGAGTGAGCAGTTCGCCGCCAAGTTCTCTGAAACGACGCACATAATTTTCAGTCGGCATAGTCTTGCCAATGGGCTGACGAAGTCCGCTTGTATTAATTTCAAGCGCCTTTCCGTTTGCGGCAATCACTTTAAATATTTCATCTGTTATGTCATCGTAGCGGTCAAGTTCAATATCGTTTCTGCCCGCCTGCACAATATATCTCATGGGATATGTAAGATGTGCAAATGTGTCAAATCTGTTCCATTTTGCAAGAAGAAGCTCCTCTTCAAAATAATTATCTAACATTGCATAAATCTCTGCCTGTGAAAGCGAGGCATAGTTAAAATCACCGTAGTCGGGCTGATTCCGGGGATTATGGATTGAACCGATAACAAAATCATATTCATATCTTTCAAGAGATTCCTCTGTCAAAGCAATATCATAGGTCGGCTGACCCATTTCAATGCCTCTGAGAATTCTGATTTTATCTCCGAAACTCTCCTGTGCCGAGCAGATATCCTCATAGCTCGTCTGCTGACGGACTCCGAGATTGTGTCTTTCATAAAAATCAACATCGAAATGGTCCGTGAATGCAATTGTTGCAAGTTCATTTTTAACAGCTGATTTCGTCATATCTGCTGCGGAATAGTTGCCGTCAAACGAGCTTTTGGTGTGCATATGTAAATCTATTCTGTTTTTATAAATAGCCATAAGAATTACCCTACTTTAAAAATTCCTTTATTTTTTCAAGATTCTTTTCGGCAGTCGCCCTGCCTTGGTCATAAACCCTTTGCAGTACATCGGGATTATGCTCGATTCTTCCGATTTCAAGCGCAGCTTCGGGTCTTATAACAAGCACATCGCCTGCCGCTTCTTTTTTGAGAATATATTCAATCGTTTCGTTATATTCGTTATGCCTGTTTTCCATGGTCTTTGCAACCATGGGATAGTCCTTGAGTGCATATTTCATCAGCTTTGCCGCAGAACTGGGCTTTTTTATATAGCCGAGAGGCTGAGTAAGGATAATAACATTTCTGTCATAGCCGATGCTCTCGAAAAACTGAATGGGAACGGAATCTGCAATTCCTCCGTCAAGCAGCTTTCTGCCTTTTATTTCAACGGTTCTTGAAACAAGCGGCATAGACGCCGAAGCCCTGAAATATTCAAGCGCATCATCACCTGCTTCATCGGAATTTATATAGACCGCCTCGCCTGTTGCAACATCTGTGCAGACAACATAAAATTCCATGGGATTTTCAACATATGCCTGAGTATCAAAGAAATCAAGCTCGTTCGGAATTGTATGATAGCAGAATTCCGCGCCGAAAAGGTCGCCTGTTTTTATGAGCGAACGGAAGCTGCAAAATCTCGGGTCTTTTGCAAAACGCTTGTTATAGCGGATAACTCTGCCCGCCTGTCTTGATTTGAAGTTGCAACCGAATGCCGCGCCTGCCGAAACACCTATCGCGCCGTCAAATTCAATGCCGTTTTCAAGAAAAACATCAAACACGCCTGCGGTGAACATTCCGCGCATTGCGCCGCCCTCCATTATAAGTCCTGTTTTCATTCTGCGCCAAGCTCCTGAATTGTTACATTTTCTTTATCGTAATGCGAAATATATTTATCTTGATAATAATTCTGTGCCGAATAATCGATTGTGCCGTCCTCAGCAATGTTTATAAGCGTGCAGCCTCTCTGTGCACCGAGCTTGTAAATGCCGACATAGGCAAGATAATCCACGCTGTAAGAATATGTAAGGTCGATGCCTTTATAGTTAACGGAGAAATTGTTGAGGTGGTCGTGACCGCAGAAAACTGTGTCCGTGCTGTGCATTTCAAGCATCGTTTCAAAGAAGTTATCCTCATAAAGTCCGGGATAAACGACCTGACCCGATTCACCTGCCGCACCGTAGTTATACTGAACATTTTCTGTGTCGGCATATCCGTTTTCAACATATTCGTTCCACGCATCCTTATATTCCATGAGGGGAACATGAAGGAACACGGATGACTTCGGATTCGGTGCCGTGGGATTTTTCTTTAAAAACTCCGAATCGCTTGAAGAAAGATGCTTCATGCGGTTATGGGTCTGATTTGCTTCAACGGTTTCTCTGTACCATTCAATCTGGTTTTCGTGAATATTATCGTATTTCCACATGATTCCGAAATAATCGTTATCAACATATGAATGTGAATCAACCGTAAAAAGAGAACGAGTGATGATTCCATCGGAATTAACTATGTTGAAAACCTGATTTCCGTAGCCGTCAACCTCCTCGGGACCCTTACGCATAAGACAGTGAGGATATTGCTCATAGAATGCCGTTATATCGTCGCGTCCGTAATAGCTGTATGCCTCGGTGTCATGGTTGCCGAAGCTGACCGTCCAATAAACGCCGAGATTTTCCATAAGTTCCGCAAGAAGCTTTGCGCCCGATTTATTATTAAAGGTGCCTGCCTGAAACGGAACAGGATAAGCAGCATCGCCCGTAACAATAACAAAATCGGGCTTTTCGGCGGTTATCATTGCCGCTACCGCATTAAGAGCCATTGAATCCTTTTTAAGTGACATCCAACCGCCGCCGAAATGAGTGTCGGTAAGCTGCATAACCTTAAGGCCTCTGTCTGAATATATGTTCCAGACACCTGCCGAAACATTCTCAACTCTGGGCTCTTTGGATTCAACGGCAGGAAAACTTTGCGCCTTGCTGATATTGGCACTGAGCCCGATAACACTGATAACGGTTGTAACGCCGATAAAAGCGGTAAGAACCGCCATAAAAACCGCCAGAACCTTCAAAAACTTTTTTCCTTTTTTATTCTTCATCTTGTCCTCCGAAATTCAAATAAATATCAGAATTAAAATTTTCTTTCATCAACCGATGCAGACGGCCGCCGAGATTTTCAAGCTCCGTGGCTGTTTCGCAAACGGTATTTATTTCTGCCGTAAAAACACCGTTTTCTCCATATGAATGATAATGTATTTCCTCAACGCATTTAACGGAAGCATCCGACTCAATAATCATTTTTGCTTTTTCGCAGATTTCAATGTTTCTTTTTCCGAGAATTTTTTCTAATGCTGCCCGTAAAGCTTTCGCGCCCTCGACAATCAGAATAACACTGATTATCACCCCTGCAATTCCGTCAACGGAAAATCCCGTTTTTGACGAAAGAGTAAATGAAATCAAGGTGCAGAGCGTTATAAAGAAATCGAGCCGGCTGTCTGCCGATATTCCTTTCATTGCGTTCGAGCCAAAAGCTTTTGACGCCTTTGCAAAGAAAAACGAAAGCGCAAGCTTAACGGCCGCCGTTGCGGCAATTATCACCGCATAAAGCGACGAATACCAGACAGGAACGGGATACAGAATTCTTTCAAATGAAATATAAGCAAATACTCCGCCCGAAGCGAGAATTACAGCAGAAACAAGAAGCTCCGTCAGTTCCTCTGCCCTGCCCTTTCCGAAAGGATAATCCCCGGTTTTTTTTGAAGCACTCAGGCAGAATCCGATAATAACCGCCGCGCAGACGGCGCAGTCTGTCATGTTGTTAAGGGAATCGGCGTAAATCGCAACGCTGTTGCTCGACAAACCTATATAAAGCTTAACAAAAAACATCAGGAGATTGACTGCCGCTCCTGCCGCAACGGCAATTATGCGTTTTTTAAATATACCAGACATAATTCCTGTTCCTCTAAAAAGCGGCGCAGCTGTTACACTGCGCCGCATGAAATTGTTTTATCAAGAAAGAATCTTTGCAACGCTGAAAATAATATACTCGAAGAATGCTGCAATTCTGTCGACTACCTCAAATTCGCTTCCGTAAAGAACAAAACGGGCATCAGCTGCTGCATCATCGCCGTAGAATTCTTTGTAAGTGATAACATCGGTGGTGTAATCGGTTGTGCCTTCCTTGATGTCGATAACACGAACGCCTCTGCCGTCATCGCCGTAGGAATTGAAGCCTACGCCGGGAGTGTTGACAAGATCAACGCCGTTATATTCAACCTCAAAGCTGTTAACATGGTCGTGTCCGAAATACATTGCAACAACATCACCCTGAGCAACAACAGCTTCAAACTGATTGCTGTCGATTGTTCCGGGGCAGGGACCCTCGTTGAGAACACCTGCTCTTGTGTTTGCGGGGTTAAGTGTATAATATTTTCCGTCTTTTTCAACAGCACCTTCGGTTCCTGCAGGAACTTCAAGAAGGGCATCAAAAATTTCATTAACAATGATATGCTGGAACATCATCGAAGGAACGGCAACTCCGCCGTTCTGAGCCTTAAGCTCGTTTGATTTGTTTACATACCAGTCAATCTGATCCTGATGAACATGGTCATAGCCGCCATTTACTTCATCATACATATTGGAGTCAAACATCCAGAGATTGTATGCAATCTTGTTTGCATCTTTTGAAGCATAGATGGGAAGATTATATGTTCCGCAGCCGTAAAGAGCATCGCCCTCATCAATCGCAACGCAATTGTCATACTTCTGATACATAGCCATCTGCTCTTCTTTTGTTACAAGCTCTTCTGCATCATGGTTGCCAAAAACAACTGCAACGGGAACACCGTATTTCTCAAAGATTGACATATATCTGTCGATTGCGACCTCAACAAGAACAAGGTCGATTGCCTTGATGCCGACAGTTGATGCACCTGCAGAAATGTTATCGCCCGAAAGAACGATAAGGTCGGGATCAGCATAGGGAACAACCGCATCAAGATAGTCTCTTGTGATATCAAAAAGAAGGGGACCGTCCTGAATATCGGCAATCTGCATAATGCGGAAGCTGCCGTCCTCATTAAACTGAAGCTTACCTGCAGCAGATGTTTCTGCGCTTGCAGGGAGCAACATTGCGAATGCAAGCACGAATGCAAGCACGATGGAAATTGCTTTTTTCATATGTATTCTCCTTTAATATATATTTACTCTAAAATTATATCACTCAAACAAGGCGTTAACAAGAATTAAATTAAATTTGATGTTATGCACAAAAAACGGCATAAAATTTTGGAAGTTATGCATAGTGAAAGTAAAGCTTAAATACATTTACAAAATCACTTTAAAATGATAAAATTAACAGAAACAGGAGAAATTAACATGAAAATACTTAAATTTATTCTGGCGGTGATTATGGTGCCAATCAATCTTTTTAATTTCATTTTCGGAGGATATGCATATCCGGTTGTCAGCCGTGAGGGTGGCTATCTTTTCTGCCATTTTGTGGGCAACGGCCCCGGTCAGGAAAGAATCCATTTTGCTATCAGCAATGACGGCTATAATTTCAAGCCGCTCAACAACAATGAGCCCGTTATTCTCCAGACAAAGGGCAAGCAGTGCGTGCGCGACCCTTATATCCTCAAAGGCGAGGACGGAAATTACTACATAATCGGAACGGATATGAAATGCGAAGAGGGGTGGACATCAAACCACGCTCTCGTAACATGGAAATCTGCCGACCTTGTCAACTGGACAGATGAAACAATAATTGATATCCGTGATTTCGGCGGTGAATATGCAAACACCACCCGTGCATGGGCACCGCAGGCAATATGGGATTCGCAGAAGCAGGCATATATGGTTTACTGGGCAAATTCAACCCTTGAAAATGATGTTGCGGCGATGTATTATGCATACACAACCGATTTCAAAACGATGACCGTGCCTCAGCTTCTCTACGAAAGACCCGGCATACAGACAATTGACGGCGATATAACCTATAATGAAGATAACGGATATTATTATCTCTATTTCAAGCACGATGAAGACCAGACAATTGCCTATGTCAAATCAAAATCGCTCACAGGCCCTTACGAAGAGCCTCCCGTTGTTGTTTCGCTTTCGCCTCACGGAGTCGAGGGAAGCTCAATGTATAAAATTACGGGCACGGATTCGTGGATAATGATCATGGATGAATACAGTCAGGAAAATTTCTTCATGCAGCAAACAACCGATATGGAGAATTTCAGACCCGTAAATCCCGATAACTACAGCTTTGCAGGCGTAAGACCGCGTCACGGCTCTGTTGTTACAATATCCGATGAGGATTATGACAGACTTGTTGAAGCATTCGGAATAACAGAATAAAAAATGAATTTTGGAGGATAAAGCCATGAAATGTGCAATTTACGGTGCAGGCTCTCTCGGAACAGTTCTCGGAGCCTACATGACAAAAAACGGAGCAGAGGTTGAGCTTGTTAACCGCAACAAGGCTCATGTTGCCGCCCTCAGAGAAAAAGGCGCTCACATCACGGGAACCGTTGAAATGACCGTACCCGTAAACGCAATCACACCTGACGAAATGAGCGGAAAATACAGCGTTATTTTCCTTATGACAAAGCAGCTTTTCAACGCTGAGGTTGTTACCTTTTTAAAGCCGTTCCTTACGGATGACGGTGTTATCGTTACTCTTCAGAACGGTATTCCCGAGCCGGGAATCGCAGAAATCATCGGCAAGGAACACACAATGGGCTGCGCCGTTGAATGGGGCGCAAACCTTGCAGCGCCGGGCGAATGCGTTCTTACCAGCGAGCCCGACAGTCTTTCATATCACATGGGCAAAATGGACGGTATTACAGACGAGCAGGTTGCAAGAGTTACTGCTCTTCTTGAAAAAATGTGTCCCGTTCACTTTGAGGAAAACCTTATCGGTACAAGATGGTCAAAGCTTCTCATCAACGCAACTTTCTCGGGTCTCGGCACCGTTATGGGCGGAACCTTCGGCACTGTTACGGGCGACCCTTATGCACGCAAGGTTGCAATCCGCTGCATGAAAGAATGCATTGATGTAGGTCATGCCGCAGGCGCTGAATTCGCACCCGTGCAGGGCAAAAACATAACAAAGCTTTTCTATTATACAAACGCATTCAAGCGCAAAATCGGCGAGCTTCTCATTCCCATTGCGATGAAAAAGCATAAGGATATCATTCCTTCAATGCTTCAGGACCTTCGCAACGGCAAGCCCTGCGAGGTTGATGCAATCAACGGCGTGGTTTGCGAATGGGGCAGAAAGTGCGGCGTCCCCACACCCATCAATGACAGAATCGTTGAAATCATCAAAAAAGAGCAGTCAGGCGAGCTTAAGCTTGAGGCCGCAAACATCAAGCTGTTTGAAGATTTGCTTTAATTCTGAAATCGGCACTTTTAAAAAAAGTGTCGATTTTTTTAGTTTAACGGATAAGTTTACAAAATGTTCATAAAATAAATATCACATTTTGCCGTTTTAAAGTGTTTTATTTATAAGGATAATATCCAAAAAAGGAGGGTTTACTGTGTGCGCGGTAACCGCTCAATATAATGATGAATTCCGCCATGTTGAATATGCGGTTGAAAAATACAGTCAGATGCTTTTCCGTATCTGCTACAGCATTCTGTGCAATAAGCACGATGCCGAAGATGCTCTGCAGGAAACCTTTTTGAAGTATATGCTAAAAGCCCCGCTTTTCAAGGATTCAGACCATGAAAAAGCATGGCTGATAAAGGTTGCAACCAACATCAGCAAAAATATGTGCCGCTTCAATTCGCGCCATGCCGCTGAAAATTTTGATGATTTAAAAAGCATCGGCATACGCGATGATGACAGAGATATTTTTGAGTTGATAATGCATTTGCCTTCAAAGTATAAAATAGTTCTTGATTTATATTATATAGAAGGATATAAGGCAAACGAAATTGCCGATATAACAAACACTTCTCCCGTAACGGTGAGAAAACGCCTTCAGTATGGGCGCAAAATGCTGAAAAAAGAACTTGAAAGGAATGATTTGCATGAGACCGAATAACTTGCTCAAAGAATATAAAAGAGTTATGTGTTGCCTGGATATTAATGATGCAGTAAAACAGCAAATCATAAAAAACTGCGCCCGATACAGCACAATCAAAAAAATCAGAGCAGGCAAATATAAAATAATTGCCATCAAAAAAGAAAAAAGGGTTGAAAAAATTTAAAACCACCCTCCTTAATTTTCCAAAAAGAGCCGTCGCTGAAAAGCGGCGGCTCTTTTTTATTTGGAGACTTTTGTGTCAAAAAACAAGATTCAGATTTGTATAAAATTACCAAAACGGAGGATAAAAATGAAAGAACCTATGTTTTACAGGGTCATAAGACGACCTCTGTCGGCCTGCTTTAAAGCTGTTTACAAACCGACGATTGTCGGCAAACGCTTTATTCCCGAAAGCGGCAGAATTATTCTTGCAGGCAACCACACAAACTATCTTGACTGCATTCTTGTAGGCTGTGCAACAAAAAGATGCGTCCATTTTCTTGCAAAAGACGAGCTGATGAAGGGTCCGCTGAAAATCATTTTCAAGGGTCTCGGAATCATCCCCGTAAACCGCAGAAGCAAAGACAGGGCAGCTTTTGAGTCTGCAATCGCAACACTTAACGACGAAAAACTCATAGGCATTTTCCCCGAAGGAACAATCAACAGAACGGACGACATCATCATGCCGTTTAAATTCGGTGCGGTAAAGATGTCACGCGATGCAAAAACAGATATTGTTCCTTTTGTTATCACGGGAAAATATAAGCCGTTTGAAAGAAGTGTCAAAATCAAGTTCTTTGAGCCGATGAAGCCCAATGCAAATCTTGAAGAAGCCAACAACAATCTTATGAAAATTGTTTCCACAGAATTAAGTAACAGCGAAAAGGAGAACGCAAAAAAATGAGCAAAAAACCCGAAGAACAGGAATTTGGCTATAAGCTGCTCACACCATTGATGAGAATAGCTTTCAGACTTTTTTACAACCCCAAAATTATCGGTGCAGACAAAATCCCCGCCGACGGTTCAATTGTCATTGCTGGCAACCACAAGCATGTTTATGACCAGTGCCTGACAATTATGGCAACAAAGAGAGTTATTCATTACATGGCAAAAAAAGAATACTTTGACGGTAAGCTTGCGCCGCTTTTTAAATTCGTCGGCTGCATTCCCGTTGACCGTTCAAGAAGAGACTTTTCAAGCGCAATGTCAGCAATGAGGGTTCTTAAAAACAAAGGTGCAATCGGAATATTCCCCGAGGGAACAAGAAACAAAACCGATGATTTCCTTCTTCGCTTCAAAACAGGTGCTGTTTCAATGGCAAAGAAGTCAGATGCATACATAGTTCCCTTCGGTCTTACCGGAGATTACAAGTTCCGCAGTAAGAATTTAACCGTGCGCTACGGCGAACCCTTCAAAGTAGGCGATATGAGCGTTGAAGAGGCTAACGAAAAGCTCTACAGAGAGGTTGAGCGTCTTATGCTTGAAAACCTCAACGAAGAAAAAGAAAACAGAAAGCACGCTTAAACATTCATAATTATTCAGGAGAAGAAAAATGAGAATAGGTATGGATGTCGGTTCAACCACTCTCAAGTGCGTTGCAATCGACGATAATAACAATATTGTATATAAAGCATATGAGCGCCATTACTCAAAAATCGCAGAAAAAAGTGCCGCTATGCTTTCAGAGATTATAAAGAAAAATCCGCAATTTGAAAAATCCTCGCTTACGGTTTCGGGCTCTGCAGGCATGGGCTTTGCCAATGCTCTCGGTCTTGAATTCGTTCAGGAGGTTTACGCAACAAGAGTCAGCGTTTCAAGGCTTCTGCCCGGTACGGATGCAGTTATTGAACTCGGCGGCGAGGACGCAAAAATCCTCTTTTTTACAAACGGCGTTGAAGTGCGCATGAACGGCTCCTGCGCAGGCGGCACAGGCGCATTCATCGACCAGATGGCATCTCTTCTCGGCGTTGACCCCACAGAGATGAATGCTCTTGCAGAAAGCTATGAAAAAATTTATTCAATTGCATCGAGATGCGGCGTTTTTGCCAAATCCGATATTCAGCCCTTGCTCAATCAGGGCGCAAGAAAGAATGACATTGCCGCAAGCATTTTTACCGCAGTAGTCAACCAGACTGTTGCAGGTCTTTCTCAGGGCAGAAAAATTGAAGGTAATGTTGTTTATCTCGGCGGACCTCTTTATTTCCTTTCCGAGCTTCGCAAGGCATTCGATAAAGGTCTCGGCGTCAAGGGTGTATGTCCCGAAAACGGACTTTATTTTGTTGCTCTCGGTGCAGCATATTCATCAGAGGGCACCGTCCTCGATATGAAAGAAGTTACCGAAAAAATCGCCAACGCAAAGGAAAGCGGAGAATATCTCGGTGCAACTCCCATTTTCACAAGTGAAGAGGAATATAAAGAATTCTCCGAACGCCATGCAAAGGATTCGGTTGAAAGCAATTTCAAAATAAAAAGCGGCGAAAAAGTTTATATCGGCATAGACGCAGGCTCAACAACCGTTAAAGCGGCAGTTATCAATGCTGACGGAAAAATCGTTACCAGCAGATACATGCCTAACAGCGGCGACCCCGTTTCTCTTATTAAACAGTTCCTTGTTGATTTTTATAATGAATATCCCGAAGCCGTTGTTGCTTCAAGCGCAGTCACAGGCTACGGCGAGGACATCATCAAAAACGCATTTGCGGTTGATTTCGGCCTTGTTGAAACCGTTGCACACTTCACAGCCGCAAAGAAGTTTAAGCCCGATGTTGATTTCATCATCGACATCGGCGGTCAGGATATCAAGTGCTTTAAAATAAGAAACAATGCAATTGATAACATATTCCTCAACGAGGCATGCTCCTCGGGCTGCGGCTCATTCCTTCAGACCTTTGCTGCTGCATGGGGCTACGGCATTGAGCAATTCTCAAAGCTCGGTCTTTTTGCGGACAGACCCGTTGACCTCGGCTCACGCTGCACCGTATTTATGAACTCATCCGTTAAGCAGGCTCAGAAGGACGGCGCAACAATCGAAAACATCTCCGCAGGACTTTCAATAAGTGTTGTCAAAAATGCACTTTATAAGGTTATCAGAGCATCAAGCGCAGATGAGCTCGGAAAGAACATTGTTGTTCAGGGCGGAACCTTCCTCAACGATGCCGTGCTTCGTGCTTTCGAGCAGGAAATCGGCAGAGATGTTGTCCGTCCCACAATCTCGGGCATTATGGGTGCTTACGGCGCAGCGCTTTACGCAATGGAAAGAGCGACCAAAGAGAGTACCCTTATCAGCGCAAAAGAGCTTGAAAGCTTCGAGCATAAGGTTAAAGCAGTCACCTGCGGCAAGTGCAGCAACAACTGCCGTTTAACTGTCAACACTTTCTCCTCCGGCAGAAGCTTTATCGGCGGCAATCGCTGCAGCAAGCCCATTGCAAAGGCAAACGCCGATATCGGCGATAACATGTTTGATTACAAGCGCGAGCTTCTTTCAAAATATGCTCCCGTTAAAGGCACAAGACCTCAGATAGGTCTGCCGATGGGTCTCAACATGTTTGAGCTTCTCCCCTTCTGGCACACCTTCTTCACAAATCTCGGTTTCGGAATCGCGCTTTCCGAAGCATCATCAAGAGAGCTTTATGTTTCGGGTCAGCACACAATCCCCTCGGATACTGTCTGCTACCCTGCAAAGCTTCTTCACGGTCACATTGAATCGCTCATTTCTCAAGGCGTTGAAAACATATTCTATCCCTGCATGACTTACAACCTCGACGAGGATCTCGGCGATAATCATTACAACTGTCCCGTTGTTGCATATTATCCCGAGGTTATCCGTTCAAATGTTGCAGACCTTAAGAAAATCAACTTCATGTGGGATTATGTAGGTCTTCACAGACCCAAGGATTTCGTTAAAAAGATTCACGGAATTCTCAGTTCAAAGTTCAGCGGCATAGGCAAAGCCGAGGTTAAGGCTGCTGCTGACAAGGCATATGCAGAATACAACAGCTTTATGAAAAATATTCACCTCAAGGGCATGGAATATCTTGAAAAAGCAAAGAAAAACGACAGACCCGTTATCGTTCTCTGCGGCAGACCCTATCACCTTGACGGCGAAATAAACCACGGTATTGACAAGCTTATCTGCGAATGCGGCGCAACCGTTATAACAGAAGACAGCGTCAGCCCTCTTGTTGAGAAATTCCCGACAACCGTTCTCAACCAGTGGACATACCATTCAAGACTTTATGCCGCAGCAAAATATGTTGCACAAAAGAATGATAAAGACCTGAATATTGTTCAGCTTGTTTCGTTCGGATGCGGCGTTGACGCCATTACAACAGACGAAATGAGAACAATTCTCGAAAAAGACGGCAAAATTTATACACAGATTAAGATAGACGAAATTTCAAATCCCGGTGCGGTTAAAATCAGACTCAGAAGCCTGTTTGCCGCAACAGGAAGATAAGGAGGTGCGAAAATGAGCAAAAAAATTATTGAAGACAGAGTTGAATTTACCAAAGACATGATGGATTACACCATTCTCGCGCCCAACATGCTTGAAATTCATTTCAACCTGCTGATCAACATTTTCGGTCAGTACGGCTATAAAACCGAGCTTCTCAAAAACGACGGAAGAACCGTTATTGACGAGGGTCTCAAATATGTTCATAACGACACTTGCTACCCTGCCCTGCTTGTTATCGGTCAGCTTATTGATGCGCTGAATTCGGGTAAATACAACCCCGATAAAACAGCTCTTCTTATTACTCAGTCGGGCGGTGGCTGCAGAGCATCAAACTACATTCATCTTCTCAGAAAGGCTCTTAAAAAAGCCGGCTATCCGCAGGTACCCGTTATTTCTCTCAACCTTTCGGGTCTTGAGAAAAACAGCGGTTTTAAAATCCGTCTTTCAATGGCCCTCAAAATGCTCTCTGCAGTTATCTACGGCGACCTTATCATGCTTTTGAAAAATCAGGTTGAGCCTTACGAGGTCAACGAAGGCGATGCCGCAAGGCTCACCCAAAAATGGATTGATAGCCTGAGCGCTGAAATGCAGAAGGGTAAAGGTTATTCTTTCTTTGAAATAAAAAAGACTCTGCCCAAAATCACAGAAAGCTTTTCAAAAATTCCCGTTAAGAACATCACAAAAACAAAAGTCGGCGTTGTCGGCGAAATTTATGTTAAATATTCGCCTCTCGCAAACAACCACCTTGAAGAATTTCTTTTCGGTCAGGATTGCGAGGTTATGGTTCCCGGACTTATGGGATTCATTAATTTCAAGGTTGACAACAGACTCGAGGATATCAAACTCTATGGCGGAAACCCGTTTAAGAAAGCAGCAATGAAAATAGCAATGTGGTATCTCTCAAAGGTTGAGAAAAATCTTATTGATGCAGCAAAGGCATACGGCAACTTTAATGTACCTGCACCTTATGCACACATAAAAGAGATATGCACAAAGATTATTGGTCCCGGATGTAAGATGGGCGAAGGCTGGCTTCTGACTGCCGAAATGATGGAGCTTATCGAAAGCGGCTACGGCAACATTGTTTGCGCACAGCCCTTCGGATGTCTGCCTAACCACATAGTCGGCAAAGGCATGATAAGAAAGCTTAAGGAAATGTATCCCGAATCAAACATCGTTCCCATCGACTATGACCCGGGTGCAACAAAAGTTAATCAGGAAAACAGAATCAAGCTCATGCTTGCAATCGCAAAAGAAAACGCAGGCTGCACAGGCGACTGCACTTGCTGTTCAATGAACCATAATTAAAGCTGAAAATCCCGTCGAAATTTTTATTCTTTCGACGGGATTTTTGTTTATCTTTATCTTTTTTCTGTTTTAATTTCGCAGCAGCCGCCTTTGCATCCGCTGCAACCGCCTGAGCAAGCGCATGAACTCTTGCCCTTTTTATGATTTCTTACCGATACGAAGATAATTGCAAAGAAAACAACCGCTATTATCGCCGCAACTATGAATGTTGCAAAATCCATGCCTTTCACTCCTTTTATTTAAAATCACTTTGTTTTAACATATTTATTTTTTCTGAATATAAGATACAGAAGTCCTGCAAGAACAGCGATTGCCGCCGCAGTGCCTACAGTAAATCCTGCACCGCTGAAAAACATTCCAAACTGATAAACCATAAGAGAAATTGCATATGCAAAAGCCGTCATGTAACCGATAGCTGCAGCAGTCCATTTTCCGCTGTTCATTTCTCTCTTGATTGCACCCATTGCAGCAAAACAGGGAGCACAGAGAAGGTTGAATACCATAAACGAGAATGCACTGAATACATTTCCGCCAAAGAATTCCTGACCGATGATTGCAAGTGAGCCTTCGCCCGATTCAACCATCTCAAAAGCAAGGTCGGCATCTGCCATTGATGAAAGAGAACCGAATACACCGACAACCTCTTCTTTTGCAACAAGACCAAGAACCGTTGCAACTGCAGCCTGCCAGCTGTCAAAACCGAGAGGAATGAAGAGATTTGCAATAAGCTCGCCGAGAGCATTAAGAATTGACTTCGCATCTCCGTCGCCGATATAGTGAAATCCGCCTTCAAACGAAAGACTGTTGAGAATCCAGATGATAACACTTGCGGCAAAAATAACCGTACCTGCACGCTTGATGAAGCTCCAGCCTCTTTCCCATGTTGTTCTGAGAACATTTCTTGCAAGAGGTGCATGATAAGCGGGAAGCTCCATGACAAAGGGCGAGGGTTCGCTTGCAAGCGACTTGAACTTTTTAAGAATAATACCCGAAATAATAACCGCTGCAATACCGATGAAATACGCCGCAACGGCAACCCAGGCTTTTCTGCCGAAAAGTGCAGCAGAAATAAGACCTACAATAGGCATCTTAGCTCCGCAGGGAACAAATCCTGTTGTCATTATTGTAATTTTGCGGTCACGCTCATTTTCAATTGTGCGGGAAGCCATAATACCGGGAACGCCGCAACCCGATGCAACAAGCATGGGAATAAAGCTTTTGCCCGAAAGTCCGAAACGACGGAAAATTCTGTCCATGATAAACGCAACACGGCTCATATATCCGCAGTCCTCAAGAATTGAGAGGAGGAAGAAAAGAACAAGCATTTGAGGAACAAAGCCGAGAACTGCGCCGACACCGCCGACAATACCGTCCTGAATAAGGCTGTAAAGCCATTCGGCAATAACAGGTGCACCGTCTGCACCGAGAAGAACTCTGTCAAGCAATTCGGGGATGCTGGGTATATGCTGAAGTACGGAATAGCCGAAAAACTCGGAACCAAGTTCTTTAAACGAACCGAAAAGTCCGTCATTCATAAACACAACGGTCCAATCTCCGACCGTTCCAATTGAAAGAGTATAAACAAGCCACATAATAAGAGCAAATATCGGAAGTGCAAGAATTCTGTTCGTAACGATTTTATCAATCTTATCTGAAACTGTAAGCTTGCCTGCATGCTTCTTTTTGCAGTGCTTCATAGCACGGTCTGTTATGTAATTATATCTTTCGTTGATGATGATACTCTCTGCATCATCATCCATTTCAAGCTCAACATCCTTGATATCTTCTTCGATATGGGCAAGAACCTTACTGTCAAGCTTTAACTGTTCAAGAACTCTGGGGTCACGCTCAAAAATCTTGACTGCATACCATCTCTGCTGCTCAATCGGCATATCGTGAACTGCAGCCTCTTCAATATGTGCCAGAGCATGCTCAACAGGACCTGAGAAAATATGTCTGTGCTCTCTTTTGTCAGACCTTGCAGCTTCAATTGCAGCATCTATCGCTTCGTCAATTCCAGTTCCCTTAAGAGCAGAAATTTCAACCATTCTGCAGCCGAGAACCTTCGCGATTTCCTCTGTGTTGATTTTATCGCCGTTCTTTCTGACGATATCCATCATATTAACCGCGCCCACAACGGGAATTCCAAGCTCAATAAGTTGGGTTGTGAGATAAAGATTTCTTTCAAGATTAGTACCGTCGATAATATTGAGAATAGCATCGGGGCGTTCACCTATAAGATAATTTCTTGCAACAACCTCTTCAAGAGTGTAGGGTGAAAGCGAGTAAATGCCGGGAAGGTCGGTTACGATAACGCCTTCCTGCTTTTTCAGCTTACCTTCCTTCTTTTCAACCGTAACGCCGGGCCAGTTACCAACATACTGATTTGAACCGGTCAGCGCATTGAAAAGAGTTGTTTTGCCGCTGTTGGGATTTCCCGCCAACGCAATTTTGATATCCATGCAAATTCCTGCCTTTCAAAGTTAGCAGACACTAACCTTTAATTTGAAAGAATCGGGGAGAACTCCCCCGCATAATTAATTATTCAACCTCAATCATTTCGGCATCGCCTTTTCTGATTGAAAGCTCATAGCCGCGAACGGAAATTTCAAGGGGGTCTCCGAGAGGAGCAACCTTGCGCACAAAAACTTCAACACCCTTGGTTATTCCCATATCCATGATTCTGCGCTTAAGTGCGCCTTCGCCATGAAGTTTAACGACCCTTGCGGTTTTTCCGATTTTAACATCTCTTAAGGTTCTCATAATGTATAACCTCCGTAACGGCATGCGCCGTAAAATAAACATCGCTTCGGTTAGCTCTCACTAACCACTAATATATTACTTAATATTTCCTGTTTTGTCAATGGATTTTTTTGAAAAAACTTGCGATTTTTAAGTTTTGGGGAAATTGAACAATTGAGTTAGTTTTCTCTAACTCAATTGTCGAAAATATACACAAAATTTGCTTGCTTTTGTGCTATAAATAAATTAATAATAGATTAAATAATGTATATTTATTTGAACTTATATTTTTTATCCTTTTTCCGCCTTGACACTTCAACAGTTTTATGCTATTCTAACTATTGAATATTATTAAATAAACAAATTTGTTTATTTATACAATAAATAGTTGTGCTGCAAGATATCCCCGTTCTGCACTTGTTCAATTCATAATCCATGCGGTAGGGGCGGATATTATCCGCCCGTCCAAGCAGGAGTTGGTTTTTCGGGCAACTGATATCTGCCGCATAAAACATGTTGCAGACCATCAATTACGAATTACGCATTACCAATTACGAATTAAATGAAAGGAGGAGTCCCGATGTTTATCCCCACGCCTTTCGGCATTATGCTGAAGGAATCAAGGGAAAACTTAAAGCTGTCGCAGGGCGAGCTTTCAGCCGAACTTAGCAAAACCGCCCAGTACATCAGCAACATCGAAAAGGGCAAAAACAATTCGCCGCCCGATGATGCCGATTTGCAGAAGCTGATAAGAAAGCTTTGCCTCAGCGGTGAAGATGCTCTTAAATTCAGGCTCCTCGCTTATGCCGACCGCGGAATGCTGCCTCCCGAAATGTTTCAATATGTTATGGAGTCCCCCACCCTTATCAATCTTATAAATCACGCAATGAGCAACAATATTCCGGATGATTATTGGGGCTGCATGCTGCAAAATATTAATAAAGGAGAATCACTATGAGCCGAACACCCGATTACATTAAATATGCCGCCTCAATTGTTCCGAGCGAACGACAGCTCAAATGGCAGGAAATGGAGTTTTATGCCTTTATCCATTTCGGAATCAACACCTTCACCAACTCCGAATGGGGCAACGGCAACGAAGACCCCGAGCTTTTCAATCCTGAAAAGCTTGACTGCCGTCAGTGGGCAAAGGTATGTCAGCTTGCAGGCATGAAAGGAATCATCCTCACCTGTAAGCATCACGACGGCTTCTGCCTTTGGCCGAGCGCATATACCGAGCACAGTGTGCGTTCAAGCAACTGGAAAGAAGGCAAAGGAGATGTTGTTGCCGAATGCGCAAAAGCCTGCGCTGAATTCGGTCTTAAATTCGGAGTTTATCTTTCTCCGTGGGACAGACACGAGCCAACCTACGGTTCGGGTGAAACATATAACAAATTCTTTAAAAATCAACTCCGCGAGCTGCTGACTGCTTACGGCGAACTTTTCTGCGTATGGTTTGACGGTGCATGCGGCGAAGGTCCAAACGGCAAGGTTCAGGAATACGACTGGGAAGGCTATTATAAGCTTATCCGTGAGCTTCAGCCGAATGCTGCAATCAGCATAACCGGTCCGGATGTGCGCTGGTGCGGAAATGAAGCCGGCGTATGCCGCAAGAGCGAGTGGAGCGTTGTGCCTTACTGGCATTCAAACCATGAGATTGTTGCAGCCGCAAGTCAGCAGGATGTTACAAAGCCGCCCAGAAAAATAAATCCCACTGCCCTTGATTTGGGCAGCAGGAAGGCTATCAAAAAATGCAACAAGCTTATATGGTATCCGGCAGAAGTTGATGTTTCGATAAGAAAAGGATGGTTCTATCATCCCGAAGAGGATTATTCGGTAAAGCCTCTGTCAAAACTTATGGAGATATACTATAATTCCGTCGGCGCAAATGCAAGCTTTCTGCTCAACATTCCGCCCACTCCCGAAGGAAAGATTCACGAGAAGGACATTGAAACCCTTCTTTCAATGGGCGCGCAGCTTGAAATTGACTTCAACGAAAATCTTGCCGACGATTCCGTTATGACGGACAGTCAACATCTTGACGAAAAGCACACAGGTCAGATGGCACTCAGCCACGCCCCCGATGAATACTGGCATTCGGGCGAAAATCCCGACGGTGCAGAGCTGATTCTTGATATCGGCGATGAATACGATATTGATAAAATCGTTCTCGGTGAACACATAAAAACAGGACAGCAGATTGAGAAATTTTCACTTTACGCTCAGATTAACGGCAAATGGAAAAAGCTTGCAGCCGAAACAACAATCGGCTACAAGCGTATCTGCAGATTCAAAGAAATAAGAGTCCGTTATTTTAAATTGGTTATAGAAAAAGCAAGATGCTTTGCAACCATCTCAAAATTCGAGGCGTATTAATCCCACTCTTTCCAGATTTCGGGACAATATCCGACGGTTGCTTTCTTTCCGTTGCGCACTATGGGAGTTTTATAAAGCTCGCCGAATTCAAGAAGCTTTTCTTCAACAGCCTCCTTACTTGCGAGATACTTTATAAAATGTTTTTCATATGCTTTGGAATTCTCATTGATAAGTGCTTCCATTGAACCAACGGCAGCCTTAACGCTCTGATATTCTCCCTTGCTGAGGTTTTTCTGAGTAAGGTCAACAAACTGAAATTTTATTCCCCTCTCCTTGAAATATCTCTGGGCTTTTTTGGTGTCAAAGCATTTATTTGTTCCGAAAATCTGAATATTCATATAGTTCCTCCGAAAAGTGGTGATAATAATATGGTAATAAATATTCCGCCGCAAGTCAATAGAGCAATTGAAATTCTGAATAAAAACGGTCACAGTGCCTATGTCGTCGGCGGTGCGATACGCGATTCAATAATGGGCAAATCCGCAGATGACTGGGACATAACAACAAGTTCCCTTCCGAATGAAACTCTTGAAGCATTCGCGAATTTCAGAACAATTGAAACAGGCATGAAGCACGGCACGGTTACCGTAATAATCGATAACTGCCCGCTTGAAATAACAACCTACCGCATTGAACGCGGCTATTCGGACAACAGACATCCCGACAGCGTTGACTTCACAGACCGCGTTGAGGACGACCTTGCAAGGCGTGATTTTACCGTCAATGCAATTGCATATTCTCCCGAAAACGGATTTGCAGACCCGTTCAGAGGAATGGAGGATATCGAGAAAAAAATCATTCGCTGCGTAGGCGATGCCGATAGGCGTTTCGGTGAAGATGCGCTCAGAATTCTGCGTGCGCTGAGATTTTCTTCCGTTCTCGGCTTTGAAATTGACAGTGAAACTGCCGGCAGCATCCGCAGAAACTTCACTCTTTTAAAAAACATCTCGGTTGAGCGGGTTTTTGTTGAAATGTCAAAACTTCTGTGCGGAAAGGATGCAGGCAGAATTCTCAGAGAATACGAAGATGTCATATTCTTCATTTTTCCCGAGCTTGCACCGATGAAAAACTGCACTCAGAATCACGAACGGCACATCTTTGATGTATGGGGACATACAGTTAAATCCGTTGAAAGCGTTGAGCCGATACCCAAGCTGCGCTTTGCAATGCTGTTTCACGATTCGGGTAAACCGCACTGCAAATCAACTGACGAAAACGGAATCGACCATTTTTATTCTCATGCAAAAATCAGCAAAAGAATTGCGAACAATATTCTCGTTCGTCTGAAATCATCAACAGCGTTCAGAAATCATGTTTGCAGCCTTGTTGAACACCACGATTTTCTTCCCGATAAAATCAGCAAAAAGACATATAAAAAATATATTGCACAGCTCGGCTTTGATACCGTAAAGGAGCTTTTCAGCGTAAGGAGAGCGGATATTTCGGCTCAGAATCCCATCTTTCTTGATGAAGGAATCAAAAGCAATGAGGCCGGAATGAGAATACTTGAAGAAATCGAAGCAGAAAACGCCTGCTTCAAAATAAGCGACCTTGCTGTAAGCGGCAATGATATCATATCGCTCGGCATCAGGCCGTCACCTGAAATAGGAAAAATTCTTGAAACACTTCTTGACGAAGTTATGGAAGAAAAGATTGAAAATACACACGGTGCTCTTTCAAAAAGAGCAATGCAGCTAATACAGCCGCAGGAAAGGAGAGACAATGGAAACGGTAAAAATTGAAAACGCTCAGGAATTTGACAGCTTTGTGCGCTCACATCCGAAGGGACACATGATGCAAACCTCGGCGTGGGGAAAGGTAAAAAAAGAATGGGAATGGAGAGGCTTTATCTGCCGCGATGCAAACGGCAATATCAAGGGAGCATGCGGAGTGCTGCTGCGTCAGATACCGATGACACCTTTTAAAATGATGTATGCTCCGAGAGGCCCTGTCTGCGACCTTGCAGATAAAGAAACCGTAAAAGAGCTTCTCACCGCAGTTAAAGAATACGGCATAAAGAATAAAGCATATACATTTAAAATAGATACTGATACTCTTGCATCAAATTCAGAATATATCAACCTCCTAAAAGATATCGGCTTCACTTTTAAAGAGCACGGCGCAGGCTTTGACACAATTCAGGCAAGATATATCTTCCGACTTGATGTCGGCGGCAAAACCGAAGAAGAGGTTATGGCATCCTTCCATCCCAAAACACGCTATAATACCCGCCTTTCGGCAAGAAAAGGTGTTACAATCGAAATCAAGGGCGCTGAAGCATGCGAAGAATTCCACGACCTTATGCTCGTTACGGGAGAAAGAGATAACTTTGCAACCCGTGACACCTCATATTTCAAGAGAATCATGGATGCATTCGGCGATGATGCCAGAATTTATCTTGCAAAATATGAAGGCAAAACCATTGCAGGCGCACTCAATGTCGTTTGCGGCGACAAGGAATGGTATGTTTACGGCGCAAGCTCAAACGAATACCGCAATGTTATGCCCAACTATCTTGTTCAGTGGGAGATGATAAGATGGGCTATCGAAAGAGGATGCAAATACTATGATTTCAGAGGCGGATACCCCGATGAAAGCAATCCTCTCCACGGCATCTTCAAATTCAAGAAAGGCTTCTGCAACGACTACATGGAACTGATGGGCGAAGCTGACCTTGTTATTGACAAAGTAGGTTTCGTTGCAGTCAATGCCGCACAGAAGCTTGCAAAATCAACAAGAGGCATCAGAGCTAAAATTATCAATAAAAAATAAGAATACTTCCCGACAAAGACATTTTCTTTGTCGCTCAATTCCTCCATAAAATTCCAAGGCAGCACCTTTTTACGGGTGCTGCCTTGGAGTTTTTTATTCAAAATTGCAAATAATCTTGTCGCCGTCTGCAGTAAGATTAACCGACTTAACAGGCTTATCTGCGCTGTGAACGATTTTTTCGGTTATAACATCCTCAACATTGCGGCGGATGGTGTTGCGAAGGTCTCTTGCGCCTCTGGGTCCGTCAACAGAAAGGCGTGCAATGGTGCTGACTGCGGCATCATCCCATTTAAATGTGATTCCCTTGTCTTTGAGAGGGTCAACAAGCTCAGTAAGCATGAGAGCCGCAATGCTCTCATAATTCTCCTGAGTAAGGTCATTGAAAACAACAACCTCGTCAACTCTGCCAATGAATTCAGGTCTGAGGAATTCGTTGAGAGCCTTCATTGCTCTTTCTTTTGATGCTTCATTCTTTGTTTTCGCAAAGCCGAGAGCACCCGAACCTCTGTTACTGCCGGCATTTGAAGTCATAACAATAACCGTATTCTCAAAGCTGACATTTCTGCCCTGGGCATCGGTGATTCTGCCCTCGTCAAGAATCTGGAGCAGAATATTCATAACATCGGGATGTGCTTTTTCAATTTCATCAAAAAGGACAACGGAATAAGGCTTACGGCGCACCTTTTCAGTGAGCTGACCTGCCTCATCATAGCCTACATATCCCGGAGGAGAACCGATGATTCTTGAAACGGAATGCTTCTCCATGAATTCACTCATATCGAGTCGGATAAGAGTTTCGGGAGTTTCAAAAAGCTCCTTTGCAAGCAGCTTAACAAGCTCTGTTTTACCAACACCTGTGGGACCTACGAAAATAAACGATGCAGGTCGGCGGCGGGGGCTTATCTGCACTCTTCCCCTTCTGACTGCGGCACTGACAAGCGAAATCGCTTCATCCTGACCGATGATGCCTGCCTTAAGGTTATCTTCAAGGCTCGCAAGGCGGCGAAGATCGCTTTCAATAACCTTGCTTGCAGGAATGCCTGTCCAGAGCTGAATAACCCTTGCAAGGTCGTCCTCCGTAACATTATTATCCGCAGCAAGCTCTTCAAGCTCCTTGACTTCGATTTCTTTCTGAATAATTTCTGCCTTAATCTTGCCTATTGCCTCATAGTCAACATCTTTTTCTTCTGTAAGCTCGGTTTCTCTTGCCTTAAGCTCCTCAAGCTCCTGAGATGCAATTTCAAAGTTGCTGATATTGACATTTCGGAGATTTGCGCAGGTGCAGGCTTCATCAAGAAGGTCTATTGCCTTGTCAGGCAGGAATCTGTCATTGATATATCTTTCGGAAAGATTAACCGCCTTTTCAATGAGAGTGTCGGTTACCTTAACCCTGTGAAAATCCTCATAATAATCCTTAACGCCCTTAAGCATTTCAACTGTCTGATCAATTGAAGGCTCTTCAACTCTTATCGGCTGAAGTCTGCGCTCAAGCGCGGCATCCTTTTCGATATATTTTCTGTATTCCGTAAAGGTTGTTGCACCGATAATCTGGATTTCGCCTCTTGAAAGTGAAGGCTTAAGAATGTTTGCAGCGTTCATCGAGCCTTCCGCATCTCCCGTACCGACAAGAGAATGAACCTCGTCAATAAAGAGGATGATGTTGCCCTCGCTGCGCACCTCTTCAACAAGACCCTTGATTCTGCTTTCAAACTGTCCTCTGAACTGAGTACCTGCAACAAGCGCCGCAAGGTCAAGCATATGAATCTCTTTATCCTTGAGCTTTGCAGGCACATCGCCTGCGGATATTTTGAGAGCAAGACCCTCTGCAATTGCAGTTTTACCAACGCCCGGTTCACCGATGAAGCAGGGATTATTCTTTGTTCTTCTGCAAAGAATCTGGATTGCTCTGTAAATTTCGTTTTCTCTGCCGATGATTCTGTCAACATTGCCCGACTGCGCCTTTGCGGTAAGGTCGGTGCAGAACTGGCTGAGATATTTGCGCTTCTTTTCTTCCTTGGGCTTTCTGTTGCCCCATTTTTTCTTTTTCTCTTCCGTTTCTTTTGAATTATCGGAAGATGTGCGTTCCTCTTTTTCGGCAGGATTGCTCATTGCGCCGAGATTCTGAAGAAACGGCATAGTTCCTGCGCCGCCGGGTTCAAATCCTCCGTCCTCGCCAAACATCGCTTCAAACTGCTCGCTGACATCCTCAAGCTCATCCTCCGAGATGCCCATGCTCTGCATTATCTGCTTGACGGGACCGATATTCATTTCCATGGCGCATTTGATGCAAAGACCCTCCTGCGTTGTTTTATCGCCCTCAACCTTTGTTATGAAGAACATTGCAGGACGCTTTTTGCATTTTGCACATAAAACCTGTTTCATTTATTAATTATCCTTTTAAATTTATTTGCTGTTTGCTTTTTTCTCTTTAATTTGATTGATAACTCCGGGAACATAGCTGAAGAATGCAACAAGAGTAAGAATAAGGCTGATTGCAACAAGAATAAGCATAAGAGTTGCATTGAGAGTGAAAACATCGCCGAGAATGCCTACATCAGGTCCGAAAGCAAGAATCACGCACATGATAACATAGAACGCAAATGTTGCAATCTTACCCGGCATCTCTGCTGCAACGGGCTTGAGGCCGAACATAATCATTATCGCACCGCCGATAACCATAACAAGTTCCTTTGCGATGAAAACAAGGAAAATCCAGCTGAAGGTCTTAACTGTTTCGTCGCTGCTGTTGCTGAAGGTCATGTAAAAAACAATTGCAATGGTAATCTGGGTAAGCTTGTCGGCAATGGGGTCAAGAAGCTTGCCGAGCGCGCTTATCTGGTTAAACTTACGGGCAATCTTACCGTCAAAGAAATCGGTTGAACCCGAAAGAGCAAGAACGAGAACTGCCCAGCCGTAGTCGCCGTTGTTGAAAAGAACTGCAAAAACGGGAATAAGTGCGATTCTGATTACTGAAAGAAGATTGGGAATTGTTAAGCATCCTGTGAAATATTCTTTTAATATAGCTTTCATAATATCCTCCTGTTATATAAATTTAATTTAAAAATAATTTTGAAATTGTATCTGTGACGCTCTGATAAACCGTTGACTGTTCAACGACCTCGGCCAAAACGGTTTCGGGCGCAATCATAACAACAAAGCTGAGCAAAACACAAATAACCGACATGATAACTGCACCCTTGAGCGCACCCGCAAAACACCCGAGAATCCTGTTGAGATGCTTGATAATCGGAAGCTTAAAGAATCTGTTGATAATTCCGATACCAAATGCAAGAACGCGGCTTGCAATTGCATAAACAATAAAGAATGCAACAATTCTGATTGCAGGAACAACAAATGAGCTTTCAACCGCCGAATAAATCTGTTCCGCTGCCTGAGCAGAGTCAATATTGCTTCCGAACTGCTGAACAAGACTTTGAAGCGATATGCCTGCCGTTTCAGCTGCGCTTGATATGTAATTCGGAATCGCCGCAACAAGGGCATTTGTTCCGTTGCCGATGCTGTCTGCAATCGCATTCTCGATTGAGCCGGAAATCCAGCCGTGAACAAAACTTTCATTTGCCCACACGGCAATCGGCTGAGAAAGCTCAGCTGCTATCAGCCACGAAAAAATCGCCGCAGCAAATGACAGAATCATTTTAACAAAGCCTTTTCTGCGTCCTTCGAGCACATTGACTGCAAGAAGCGCAACAAACGCAAGGTCAATTAAAATCGGTAAAAAATCCATTCACATACCTCCTTTAATATTTACAGATTGCACCGTTTTCAACGGTATATATTTCACCCGAACAGCAAAAGATTTCCGATACGGGATTTTTTGTTTCAACGGTTCGGGTAACCTTGCCCGACGAAGAATAAACGGTTATTTCGGTTCCGTTTGCAACCGCAATCTTTCCGCCGTAAGCGGTTACACATCCGGGAATTCCGTCGAGCGTCGCAGTACAGGTCTTTTTGCCGCTGCCCGAGAATCTGACCATTCCCGTTTTTGAACCGCCGAATTCTTCATAGAATACAGCGGTGTTGCCGTTATCATCGGCACAAACGGCAAGAATGCTGTCTTCGGAATAAACAAGCTCATCAACGCTTTCGCCCTTGCTTGTGATAACAACAGTTCTGTTATCACCTGCGGCGATAATTCTGTTTGAGTTTGTATAAACAATTCTCAGAAAAAGAGTTCCGCTGTATTTTGAATCGACAAGCGGTTCAGCTTTTTTGATATCAAATACAAGCAATCTTGTGTAAATCTCCGCATTCTCCGCTCCGACTGCCGCAACGGCAAGCTTTTTGCCGTTTGAAGAGAGCGAGATATCAGCAATTCTCTCCTGCGAACAATTCCATTGAAAAACCTTTTCAAAGCGGTTGTTATAAATGGTAAGCACACTTTGATTTTCTTCCGTTGCATGAGAAGTTGCAAAATATCCGTTTTTCGCAAGAGCCGCCGCAATAACAGCTCCGTCCTCACTTATGCCGCCAAGCTCTTCGGTTTTGCTCTGCAGAACAACATCGTTTGAAGAATTGCTGTAAATGAGTGCTCTGCCGTTTTTGGTAATAACCTTTGAATCACTATGGCTGAGTGGCATTGAAAAGATCTCGTTTGCCGATGAGCCGAGAACAACGCTCGATTCATCATTAACGATAAGCGGACTGCCGCCTATTGCCGCCGCCTTTCTGAATTTTGAAACATCCGTCGAATACGGATACCCTTCTCCCTTTTTAAAAAGCTCGCCCGTCTGTCTCAGCGTATCGGTAACATTTGATACGGCAACATTTCCGAGCAGCCTGACGCTGAGAAACAGCGCCGCCGCAACAACGAGAATAACAATCGGAATTCTCAAGAAAACAAAAATTTTCTTTGCAAGCTTTTTATTTCGGAACTTGTTTAAATTAACAATTTTTTTATCTGTCATACATACCTCCGATTCAGTAATGTATTTTGTTAAGATAAAGTCCGTGCGCAGGTGCGGTATAGCCTGCTGCAGAACGGTTCTTTGCCAGAATAATTCTTTCAATTGAATCGGGCGGAATTTTTCCTCTTGAAATATCAATCAGCGTTCCCACCATAATTCTTACCATATTATAGAGGAAGCCGTCGGCCTCAACTCTGAAAATAACCATATCCCCCTCGCGCTCAACCGTCGCATTCATAACCGTTCTTTCGGTATCCTCAACGCTGCTGCCTGCAGCGCAGAAGGAATCGAAATAATGAGTGCCGACAAACGCCTTTGCCTGCCGTGAAAGAAACTCCTCATCAAGCGGATATTTATAATGGAGCGAATGATTATAGAGGAACGGGTTTTTATTGGGCAAATTCCAGATTTTATAAATATATTCCTTGGATTTGCAGTCATACCTTGCATGAAAATCAAAATCAACCTCTTTGCAGTCAACAGCAGCAATGTCTTTCGGCAAAACCGCATTGAGAGCGCCGACAAGCTTCTGACATTCAATCGGGCTTTCCGTGCGCATATTGCAGCAATACATATTTGCATGAACGCCCGAATCCGTTCTTGAACAGCCGACTATATTATCACGCTTTGAGCAGATATGCTCGAGCGCATCCTGCACCGTCTGCTGAACGGTGACGGCATTTTCCTGAACCTGCCAGCCGTGATATGCCGTTCCGTCAAATGAAATTGTTAAAAGCAAATTACGCATCAGATAACCGCCTCAAAAAAATGATTTAAAACTATAACACCCGCTGTAACCGCGGCACAGAAAAGAAACGCAATTATATCCCTCATGCCGAGCTTCATCTGCTTCATTCTTGTTCTGCCCTCACCGCCCGTATAACAGCGGCATGTCATCGCAAACGCAAGCTCATAAGCTCTTCTGAAAGAAGAAACCATCAGCGGAATGAAAATCGGAACAAGAGCCTTCGCTCTCTGAATTATGCCGCCGCTTTCAAGGTCTGCGCCTCTTGCCTTCTGCGCATTCATTATCCTGTCGATTTCCTCAATTAAAGTCGGAATGAATCTTAGCGCAAGGGTCATCATCATTGCAAGAGTATGAACCTTGATTTTAAACACCTTAAGCGGCGAAAGAATTCTTTCAAGTCCGTCGGTGAGCATGGTGGGAGTTGTTGTGTAAGTCAGAAGCGAGCTGATGATTACAAGGCTCACTATTCTTATCATGGTAAATATCGCTGTATTAACACCCTTTTCCGTGACGGCAATTTCCCATAATCTGAAATAAACCTTGCCGCCCTCGGTATAAAAAACATTCAATACAGCAGTGAAAATAAGAATTATAACTATGGGCTTCAGGCTCTTAAGTATCATTTTCGCAGGCACTCTTGAAAGCGCAGCCGCCGCAACGGCAGTCAATGCAATAAGCCCGAGTGAAAAGAAGCTTTTGCAAAGGAAGATAACAACAATCAGCCAGAAGGTTATTATCAGCTTTGCTCTCGGGTCAAGATTATGAAGCACGGATTTTCCGGGATAATACTGCCCTATGGTAATATCTCTTATCATTTCGCACTCCTCCTCTCAATGAGATTGCGGAGTATCGCCGCGCCCTGCTCAACCGTATAAACATTTGCAGGAACATCAATTCCTCTTGCACGCAGTTTTGAGAAAATCTCGGTTATTTCGGGAACATTGAGCCCCATTGCCCTTAGCTCATCCCCTCTTGAATAAACCTCATCAACGCTGCCCTGCATAGCAACGGCTGAATTATTCATAACTATTATTCTGTCGGCCATGCCGGCGATATCCTCCATGCTGTGGGAAACGATAATTACCGTACTGCCTGTTTTTCTTCTGTATTCTTTTATAAGCTCAACAAGCTCTTTTCTGCCTCTCGGGTCAAGACCTGCGGCAGGTTCATCAAAAATGAGAACTTCAGGCTCCATTGACATAACGCCTGCAATTGCAACTCTTCTTTTTTCACCGCCCGAAAGGTCAAACGGAGATTTCTCAAGATGCTCGGGCTTTACGCCGACGAACTGTGCCGCACGAAGAACTCTTTCTTTGACCTCGGCATCCGAAAGCTTCATGTTTTTCGGGCCGAAGGCTATATCCTTATAAACAGTTTCTTCAAAGAGCTGATATTCGGGATACTGAAAGCAAAGACCGACCTTGAAGCGTGACTGACTCAGAGTTTCCTTATCCTTCCAGATATCAACTCCGTCAACGAGAATTTTTCCGCTGTCGGGCTTTAAAAGTCCGTTGAAGTGCGAGATAAGCGTGCTTTTGCCCGAACCGGTATGACCGATGATTCCGACAAGCTCACCCTTTTTTATTTGAAGATTAACATCATTTATCGCCGCAACCTGCTGAACAGTACCCTTTGAATAATAATGGGTAAGTCCGATTGTTTCAATTGCGTAACTCATACGGCACCTCCCAACAAGCGGCTGATTTCGTCAACGCATCCGTCAACATCAAGAACGCCTTCTTTTATTCCAAGGCAATGGCAAAGCTCCGTTGACTGAGGAACATCAAGACCGCATGAGCGCAGCTTTTCAACCTGCGAGAAAACCTCTTTCGGCTTGCCGTCCATTAAGACTCTGCCGCCGTCCATAACAACAACTCTGTCTGCCTGAACGGCTTCATCCATAAAGTGAGTAACAAGCACAACGGTTATGCCCATCTCTTTATTAAGACGCTTAACAGTCTGCATAACCTCTTCTCTGCCCTTGGGGTCGAGCATTGCGGTGGGCTCATCAAGCACGATGCACTCTGTCTGCATTGCAATTACACCTGCAATTGCAACTCTCTGCTTCTGACCGCCCGAAAGCTTGTGCGGCTCTCTGTGGCGGAATTCATACATATTGACCGACCTGAGAGCATCATCAACCCTTTTTCGAATTTCCTTGGGTTCGATTCCGAGATTTTCCGGTCCGAAGGCAACATCATCCTCAACAATCGTTGCAACAATCTGATTGTCTGGATTTTGAAAAACCATGCCGACTATTCTGCGGATTTCATCCGCCTTTTCTTCTGTGTCTGCAACGATTCCTTTAACCTCAACAGTACCCTCCGTCGGCTCAAAAATAGCGTTGCAAAGCTTAGCAAGAGTGCTTTTACCCGAGCCGTTGTGACCGAGAACCGCAACAAACTCACCCTTGTTTATCGCAAGGCTGACATCCGAAAGAGCAGGTTTTTCCCTGACCTCGGCGTTTTCGTCCTCGGCATCATATATAAATGTAACATTTTTGAATTCGATTATTTTTTTGTTCATAATACAATCCTAAATTATTCAGTAACTTTTTCGCCGCAGGCTTCGCAGATTTTGTCGGCGTTGACTCCGTAATTTCCGCAATGAGGGCAGTATCCCATTCCGCTGTCGGCATCATATTCTTCAAGCTCTTCCATTTCACGCTCATATGCTTGTGCTTCGGGATTTTCCTCTTCCTCCGATTCAATCATCGCATTGTATGCTTCATGGTCTTCTTCATAAAGCTTACGAAGCTTTCTTTCTTTGAAAAACTGAAAAACCAGAAAAACTGCACCTAAAATGAAGAATATTCCGAAAACAGTAACAAGAATATTGTTCGATTTTATTCCCAATACAGCAAACACAATACCAAATGCCGCAAAAGCAAGTGCCATAAAAATCATATTTCATTACCTCTTATCAGTATAGATTTCACGGTAACTCTCTGCCGCAATCCGTGCAGAATTTATATTCATCTTCGTTTTTCGCTCCGCAATAAGGACAATATCTGCCCTTAACGCTCGTCTGAATATTCTTTGTTTCGTTATTCTCTCCGAAGTTTTCATTCCACGGGTCAGGTTCTTCGTTTCCGTCGGTTATGTCATATTCGGAATAGCGGTTTTTGCCTGTTGCGTTCTTGAAATTGTAAATTGCCTGCACAACCGCAACCCCAATAAAAATCACACCAAAAAGGGCAAAAAATCCTCCGCCGCTTGATGCAGCCAAAATCGTCCACAGCAAACCGAAAAGTCCCACTGCAATGCTCATTATTCCACCCATAAAAGATGGTCCTCTGCCGGGTTTTATGCTTTTCATATTATTTAACTCCCTTTCCGAGCCAGATTGCGCTTGCGCCGCAGGGAAGAACTCTGCCCGGCTTTGACGAAACGGGAATTCCGATTTCATCGCTCTGAGTTGAACCGCTGAACTGTTTCTGAACGGTTTCGCCGAGAATATATTCCATAACGCTCGGAGAAAGTCCCGTTGTATAAGAATTAATCAGCACCATCAGCGAATCTTCATAAAGAAGCTGCGAGCAAAGCTCAACGAAATCATAAACCTCGTTTTCAAGCTTCCAGACTTCGCCGCCCGGACCTCTGCCGTATGACGGAGGGTCCATGATGATAATATCATATTTGTTTCCTCTTCTGATTTCACGCTGCACAAACTTGATGCAGTCATCAACAAGCCAGCGCACGGGAGCATCCGAAAGCTTGCTTGCGGCGGCATTCTCTTTTGCCCAGAGAGTCATGCCCTTTGATGCATCAACATGAGTAACGCTTGCGCCTGCATTGAGCGCGGCAACGGTTGCGCCGCCTGTATACGCAAAGAGATTGAGCACCTTAACGGGTCTGCCTGCATTTTTAATTATATCCGCAGTCATCTTCCAGTTAACAGCCTGCTCGGGAAAAAGACCCGTATGCTTAAAGCCCATTGTCTTTATGTTGAATTTAAGATTATCAAGCCCTATCTGCCACACATCTGGCATCTTCTTGCACACTCTCCAGCTTCCGCCACCCGTGTTGGAACGGTTATAAATTGCGTGGGGATTATACCAAAGCGGATTTTCCTTCGGCGTTTTCCAGATTACCTGAGGGTCGGGACGCACAAGAATTATATCTCCCCAGCGTTCAAGTCTTTCGCCGTCGGAGCAGTCAATAAGCTCATAATCTATCCAGTTATCTGCTTTTCTCATGTTTTTTCCTTTCCGTAACCGCTGATTAAATCAATGTACGATTATCAGCAAGATATTTTTTTGTCAGAAACTTCAAAAAACGCAGGCAATACTTTGTATATTAACAAGTATTTTTGGCGTTTATGACGGAAAAGTAACCGTTGAGAATTGCGATTTTGATTTTAATCAGCGGTTACTAAACATCCAATCTTTGTTGTCCCGGCATCGTCATTCCGAGATGCGCATAGCCTGCGGGAGTAACCATTCTGCCTCTCGGTGTACGGCTGAGAAAGCCCACCTGCATCAGATACGGTTCATAAACATCTTCTATGGTAACGGCTTCCTCGCCGATAGCCGCCGCTATCGTTTCAAGTCCTACAGGGCCGCCGTTATAATTCTTAATCATTGTTTTGAGTATCAGTCTGTCAATAGAATCAAGACCGAGAGCATCGATTTCCATTCTGTCAAGCGCAAGAGACGAAGCCTCTTTTGTGATTTCGCCGTCACACATGACCTGCGCAAAATCTCTTGCTCTTTTAAGAAGGCGGTTTGCAATTCTCGGAGTGCCTCTTGAACGCGATGCAATCTCAAGCGCACCCATCGGGTCAATATCTATATCAAGAATGCCTGCGCTTCTGTTAACAATCTGCGAAAGCTGCTCTGGAGTATAAAGCTCAAGGCGGAGAATAACTCCGAAACGGTCACGCAGAGGTGCGCTGAGCTGACCTGCTCTAGTTGTTGCACCAACGAGAGTGAATTTATGCAAATCAAGCCTTATCGAGCGTGCCGAAGGACCTTTGCCGATGATGATATCAAGCACATTATCTTCCATTGCAGGGTAGAGAACTTCCTCAACAGCTCTTGAAAGACGGTGGATTTCATCAATAAAAAGAACATCACCTTCGTTGAGGTTTGTCAGCAACGCCGCAAGGTCGCCGGGCTTTTCGATTGCAGGGCCGCTTGTAACGCGGAAATTAACTCCCATTTCGTTGGCAATGATGCCTGCAAGAGTTGTTTTGCCGAGACCCGGAGGTCCGTAAAGCAAAACATGGTCGAGAGGTTCATTTCTGCGGCGCGCCGCTTCGATATAGATAGAAAGATTTTCCTTAACCTTATCCTGTCCGATATATTCGCCGAGCACCTTGGGTCGAAGGGAAATTTCTATGTCGTTATCTTCTGCAGAGGAAAACTCGGGAGCAACAATTCTGTTTTCAAAATCAAAATCCATAATTTTCCTCCTTTATATGTTCTTTGCAAGCACCTTAAGCGCCTGCTTAATCATTTCTTCGGTTGAAAGATTTCCGTCAAGCCTGCCGACCGCAATGCTTGCCTCGGACTTGCTGTAGCCGAGCATAACAAGCGCATTGACTGCATCCTCGCCGGCATAGCTGACAGTTGCCTTCTGCGCAGCGGCAATATTGCCGAGAGTTTCGGAGCTTGTTGCAAACGCATCGAGCTTTCCTTTAAGCTCAAGCACAATTCTCTGCGCAATTTTAGGACCGACGCCCTGTGCTGCGGTTATCGCTTTAACATCTCCGCCGGCAACACTGACGGCAAGCATATCGGGAGTAAGCTGAGAAAGAATTGCCAGTCCCGCTTTAGGTCCTACACCCGAAACCCCCGTAAGCATCTTGAAGCAATCAAGCTCGTTTTTATCGGCAAAGCCGAAAAGGTCAAGCGCATCCTCACGCACATTGAGGTGAGTATAAAGAGTCTGTGTCTGCCCGATATCGGCGCACTTTCTCAAAGTGTTCAATGTTGTATAAAGTCTGAATGCAACACCGCCGCAGTCAAGAGCAACGCTGTTTTCATCGGTGTAAACTATTTTACCTGTTAAGCTGTAGAACATAAAAACATTCCTTTTGTCAATGAATAATTAAGGGTCGCTACGCTCCGGATTTCATATTGCCGCACAAAATCAGTCGTATAATCGGGCAAGGGCGAAGCACTTCCGAAATTTCTAATTATTCATTTTTAATTTTTCATTGTGAAATATCACCGTGAGCGAAGCGAACCTATGAGCGAACCTGCGCTGTGGCAGTGGCAGATCGCCATCGCAAGAGCATCGGCGGCATCATCGGGCTTGGGAATTTTTTCAAGATTAAGCATAATTCTTGTCATTTCCTGAACCTGCTTTTTTTCTGCTCTTCCGTATCCGACAACGCTCTGCTTCACCTGAAGCGGAGTATATTCAAAAATCGGCATTCTCGCCTGCTGTGCGGCAAGCACGAGAACTCCTCTCGCCTGAGCAACATCAATAGCCGTTTTCTGGTTGGTGTTGAAAAACAGCTTTTCAATTGCCATTGCATCGGGATGATATCTGTCAATCAGCATGCACGCGCAGTTATAGATTCTTTCGAGCCTTTCGTTAAACGGAGTGTGCGCTTCGGTTGTTATTGCGCCGAAATCAAGCACTCTGAAATGGTTGTTATGATATTCCACCACTCCGTAACCGACTATTGCATAACCGGGGTCAATTCCCAAAACTATCATTTCTTGTTTGACTCTCTTTCACGCACTACCATTCTTGTGGGCGTTCCCTCAAGACCGAAAACTTCTCTTATCTGATTGTCAAGATAACGCTGATAGCTGTAGTGGAAAAGCTCGGCGTTATTGACAAAGCAAACGAATGTCGGCGGTCTTGTTGAAGCCTGTGTCATATAATAAATCTTGAGACGCTTACCCTTATCCGAGGGCGGCTGAACCCTTGCCGTTGCATCCGCAAGAACATCGTTAAGCTTGCCCGTTGAAATTCGCATTGCGTTCTGGGTATCAACAAATTTTATAAGCTCAAACAGACGGTCAAGCCTGATTTTTTCTTTTGCGGAAATGAAGATAATCGGAGCATATGACATGAATGAGAAATCCTTCATCAGCTGCTTTCTCATGCTGTCCATGGTCTTACCGTCTTTTTCAACGGCATCCCACTTATTGACGGCAATAATGCATGCCTTACCCATTTCGTGAGCAATACCCGCAACCTTTGAATCCTGCTCTGTGAAGCCTTCGGTTGCGTCAATCATAATAACGCATACCTGGGCTCTTTCAACCGCCATTCTTGCTCTGATAACCGAGTATTTTTCAATCTGATCATAAACTCGGCTCTTACGGCGAAGACCTGCCGTGTCGATGAAAACAAATTTTCCATGTTCGTTTTCAACAATCGAATCCGTTGCATCTCTCGTTGTGCCTGCAATATCGGAAACAATCATTCTGTCCTCGCCGAGAACAGCGTTAACAAGCGATGACTTGCCTGCATTGGGCTTTCCGATAACGGCAACCTTGATTGCATCGTCCTCATCATCTTCCGTTTCTTCTTCGGGAAGATATTTAAGCACTTCGTCAAGAAGGTCACCCGTACCCATTCCGTGAACGGAAGAAACGGGCATCGGGTCACCGAGACCGAGATTATAAAATTCATAAAAATCGGGCGGAAGCTCACCCGGAGTGTCGCACTTGTTAACGCAGAGAACAACAGGCTTGCCGCTCTTCTGAAGCATTGCTGCAACCTCGCTGTCGGTTGCAACAACACCTGAACGGATATCCGTAACAAGAATTATTACATCTGCACTGTCGATTGCAAGCTGCGCCTGCCTTCTCATCTGCTTGAGAATGATATCATCCGAATGCGGCTCGATACCGCCTGTGTCAACAAGCATGAAATTCCTGCCGAGCCACTCACAGTCGCCGTAAATTCTGTCTCTTGTAACGCCGGGGGTATCATCAACTATCGAAAGCCTTGCACCCACCAGCTTATTGAAAAGTGTTGATTTGCCGACATTGGGTCTGCCGACAATCGCTACAACATTACCTGCCATTTAAAACCCCTCCTGTAAAGGCATCGAGCAAATCCTCTCCGCCCGGTCCGTTCTGTGTAACTTTTATTCCTAATTTATGTGAAAGCTCTTCAACCGTCATATCATCAAGGAACATATCGCCCTCGCTGCGAAGGCAGTTAGGCGGAATTATAAGCTCCTCTCCGAGGTCAAGTTTGCTGACAGCCGCCGCAATATCTGCTCCGCACAGCAAACCCGAAACGGTTATCATGCTGCCGAGCAATTTGTTTTCTGCGGCAACAACATTGACGGTTAGACCTTTTATCTTTTCTTCCGCTTTTTTTGCCAGCTCTGAAATCAGCGGATATGCCGCCTTGCCCGTCACAACCGTAACGCAGCGGTCAAGCTCCTTTATACTGCATTCTTTCAAAGCTTCTTCAAATTCGGATTTGAGCAATGCCCACATTCCCACGCCGTTTTCAAGCTGAGGGAAGTCATTATAATATTCCGCATCGGGCATCGGGCGTTTTGCTTTAAGATAAAATTCATCTGCCGCATATGCGATTATTTCGTCGTGCTCCGATTTGAATTTCTCGTTGAAGCAGTCAATTATGTCAATCGCATCCCCTGCCGTTTTTTCATTATAAGGCTCAATAGGATAAAGATTTTGTCTGTGGTCTGAAAGCCCTACAGGCACCGCTGCAATACTCTGCACTGCAGGGTAAAGCTTCGCAAGCTCATTAAGACTGAATTCAAGCTCCTCTCCGTCATTGATTCCGGGACAGAGAACAAGCTGAGTGTTTATCGCAATTCCGGCTTCTGCAAACTTATAAAGATATTCCAGCGATTCGCCCGCATGGGGATTTGCCATCATCTTAACACGCAATTCCGGATTCATCGTCTGGACCGAAATATTCACGGGGCTGATGTGCATTTTTATTATGCGATCCGCCTCGCTGTCGCTGAGATTGGTAAGCGTTATATAGTTGCCGAAAAGGAACGAAAGACGCGAATCATCATCTTTGAAATAAAGGCTCTTTCTCAGTCCTTTCGGGAGCTGATCAATGAAACAGAAAATGCATTTGTTTTTGCAGCTTCTCTGCTTATCCATGAGATATGTTTCAAACTCCAGACCGATATCCTCAAACTCGTTCTTTTTTATCATCGCAAGCTTTGATTTCCCGTCTGCCGTTTCAAGCGAAAGAATGAGCTTCGTTTCGTTGATATAAAAACGGTAATCAAGTACATCATTGATTTCGTTGCCGTTGATGCTCAGAAGCCTGTCACCTTTATTGATTTTTTTCTTTTCGGCAATGCTGCCGCTCTGTATTCCGCTTATCTTAACCGCCATTCTTCCACCTCCTGTTTATAAAGCACACTCTTCCATTTTAATTTTACAAAGTATTATAACACATATCTTTTAAAAATAACAGTAAAATATTTGTAAACAATAAACTTTTTTTAAACTGACTCAAAAACCTATTGTAAAACGGCAAATTATGGGGTATAATGCATAATGTAATTTTATGTCTTAAAGAAGAGGAAAAAGAATAATGTTTGTTGATATTGCGAAAATAAAAATAAAAGCAGGCAGCGGCGGCAA
Source organism: Acutalibacteraceae bacterium (assembly GCA_045539875.1). Classification (GTDB taxonomy): domain Bacteria; phylum Bacillota; class Clostridia; order Oscillospirales; family Acutalibacteraceae; genus CAG-177. Next base: position 304,470 of record JAZQGF010000028.1, on the reverse strand, counting down.
CGGTGCCGTCAGCTTCCGCAGAGAAAAATATGTTGCCGCAGGCGGACCCGACGGCGGCGACGGCGGCAGAGGCGGAAACATTGTTTTTCAGGTTGACGACAATCTCGCAACCCTTGCCGACTTCCGCTACAAAAGAAAATACGCCGCATCAAACGGCGAAAACGGCTCGGGCGGCAGAAAGAACGGCAGAGGCGGCGAAGACCTTGTGATTAAAGTTCCCAGGGGAACAATAATCCGCGAGGTTGAAAGCGGCGCCGTTATGGCAGACATGTCGGGCGACGAGCCTTTCATTGCCGCAAAGGGCGGCAGAGGCGGTTGGGGAAATCCCCACTTCGCTACTCCCACAAGACAGGTTCCGAGATTTGCAAAAAACGGCACTCCGGGCGAAGAATGGGAAGTCAGCCTTGAGCTCAAGCTGCTTGCAGATGTAGGCTTGCTCGGTTTTCCGAATGTAGGCAAATCAACGCTTGTTTCGGTCGTTAGTCAGGCAAAACCCATCATCGCAAACTATCATTTCACAACTCTCACACCCGTTCTCGGCGTTGTTTCTCTCGGTGAGGGCAGCTCATTTGTTATGGCAGATATCCCCGGTCTTATCGAGGGTGCAGGCGACGGAGTAGGTCTCGGTCACGAATTCCTGCGTCATGTTGATCGCTGCCGTCTGCTTGTTCACATTGTTGACGCCGCAGGCAGCGAGGGCAGAGACCCGATTGAGGATTTCGAAATCATAAATAAAGAGCTTGAAAAGTTTGACCCCGAGCTTGCAAAGCGTCCTCAGATTGTTGCGGCAAACAAAATTGACCTTGCGACCGATGAGCAGCTCGAAAGACTTGAAAAATATTTTGCTGAAAAAGGCTATGAATATCACACGATGTGCGCTCCCATTCTTGAGGGCACAACCGAGCTTATCCACACAGTTTGGAACAAGCTGCAGACGCTTCCCCCAATCAGAAAATACGAAGCGGAAAACATTCCTCTTGAAATGTTTGAAAAGCAGAATGACAAAGGCTTTACTATCCGCGTTGAGGATGACATTTATTTTGTTGAAGCCCCGTGGCTTCTCAAAATTCTTCAGAGAACAGACCTTGACGATTATGAATCCCTGCAGTATTTCCAGAGGATTCTTATCTCTAGCGGCATAATTGATGCCCTTCGCGACAGAGGCATCAACGAAGGCGATACCGTTTCGATTTATGACCTTGAATTTGATTTTGTTAACTGATTGCGAGGAATATTTTTGAATTCGTTACTTGATAAAAAAACGGATGTTTCATCTCTCAGTCCTTTGACGCTTGCGTTTTTGGGTGACACGGTTTTTGATTTGCTTGTCAGAAGCGAGCTTATCTGCAAGGCAAACCGCCCCGTTAAAGACCTGCATGCAACAGCAAGCAAAAGAGTTTGCGCGAAGGCACAGGCAGACGGCATCAGAAGCATTATGGATATGCTCAGCGAGGATGAGCTTGCAGTTTTCAAAAGAGGAAGAAACGCTCATACGGGTGCTGTCCCAAAGCACGCTTCAAGCGCTGATTACCATTATGCAACAGGGCTTGAAAGTCTTTTCGGTTGGCTTTATCTGAGGGGTGAAACAGAGAGAATAAAACAGCTTTTCAATGCACTCAAAGAATCTGACGAAGGGGTAAAACATGAATAAAACCAAAGCACTTGAGCTTCTTAAAAACAACGGTCTATGGATCGTCGGCTGCGTTCTTTATTCAATCGGAGTTAACTGCTTTTCGGTGCCGAATGATATTGCTCAAAGCGGAGTTACGGGCGTTGCCGTTATCTTTAACCATCTGTTTGACCTTCCTGTCGGTACGGTTAACTTTGCGCTCAACATTCCGCTGCTGATATTAATGATGATTTATCTGGGAAAGCAGCTTGTTGCAAGAACACTGTGGGTAACAATTCTTCTTTCAACGGCGCTTGATGTTGTTGCTGTTTTTGCACCCGAATATACCGGTGACAAAATCCTTGCAGCCCTTTTCTGCGGTCTTTTTCAGGGCGCAGGTCTCGGACTTATAATGATTACAGGCGCAACAAGCGGCGGCACCGACATTGTGGCAAGGCTTGCCCATAAACGCTGGCCTCATATAACGGTGGGCAATGTTGTTCTTGCTGCGGATGCGGTTGTTGTTGCGGCAGGAATGTTTGTTTTCGGCAGCATAGAAAGCGGACTTTATGCAATCATTCTCATTTATGTCAGCACAAAGGTTATCGACTCGATGATTTACGGCACGGGAAACGGAAAAATGCTGATGATCGTTACCGAAAAAGCAGACGAGGTTTCGCAGGCGATCGTTCATTCATCTCCCAGAGGAGTTTCGATTATTCCCGCGGTCGGCGCATACACGGGAAACAACAAAAATGTTCTTCTCTGCGTTGCAAGAAAGCATGAAATTTCAGGCATTATCAAAACAGTCAAATCCGTTGACGGCAAAACCTTTATCATCGTCAGCGAAGCCAATGAAATTCTCGGTAAGGGATTCAAGAAAACAATATAACTTGACAACTTTGTCGGGTTTGTTATATAATGTTAAGGTTAAAATTATCAAAGTGAGGTTTTTTAAATGTCAGGCCATTCAAAATGGAGTACCATTAAGCGTAAAAAAGAAAAAACCGACAATCAGCGTGCAAAGATTTTCACCAAAATCGGCAGAGAAATCGCTGTTGTTGTTCGTGAAGGCGGTCCCGACCCCGCATCAAACTCAAAGCTCAAGGATGTTATTGCAAAGGCTAAGGCAAACAATGTTCCCAACGATAACATCGAAAGAATAATCAAAAAAGCTGCAGGCGAAACAGGCGGCGCAGATTACGAAGAAATCGTTTACGAAGGCTACGGTCCCTCAGGCGTTGCCGTTATCGTTGAAGCTCTCACCGATAACAGAAACAGAACTGCAGGCGATGTTCGCCATTATTTCGATAAATACGGCGGAAACATGGGTCAGTCAGGCTGCGTTTCCTTCATGTTCTCAAAACAGGGCGTTCTTGTTGTTGAAGCAGAAGGCGTTAACGAAGACAAGCTCATGGAAGATGCTCTTGAAGCAGGTGCAACAGATTTCATTACCGATGACGAAGGCGTTTTTGAAATCAGAACAGAGCCCAACGACTGCGGTGCAGTAAGAGAAGACCTTGAAGCAAAGGGCTATGCTTTTGTTTCGGCAGAAGTAGAATATGTTCCCTCAACATACACAGCGCTCACCAATCCTGATGACATCAAAAACATGGCAAAGATGCTTGAAATGTTTGAAGACAACGATGATGTTCAGGCAGTATGGCACAACTGGGAAAATGCCGACGATGCAGAATAATCAATAAACCTAATATCCCCTATGAAAAAGCTTTTTCATAGGGGATATTTTTAGTATAGACTTTTTAAAATTATTATGATATTCTATATCTGTTACCATAATTTTATTACGATTACGGAGTGATAAAAATGTATTTTGATTTCATTGAAAAGGTTAAATACGAAGGCGCAGGCACAAAAAATCCCTTTGCTTTCAGATATTATGATGCAGACCGTGTTATCATGGGCAAAACCATGAAAGAACACCTCAATTTTGCAATGGCATGGTGGCATAATCTTGGCGCGGCAGGAACGGATATGTTCGGCAGAGATACCGCCGACAAATCCTTCGGTGCAGAAAAAGACACTATGGCTCATGCAAAGGCAAAGGTTGATGCAGGCTTTGAATTCATGCAGAAGCTCGGCGTTGAAAACTTCTGCTTCCATGATATTGACCTTGTACCCGAAGCAGAGGATATCAACGAAACAAACGCAAGAATTGACGAAATCAGCGATTATATTCTTGAAAAAATGAACGAAACAGGAATTAAGTGCCTCTGGGGTACCGCAAATATGTTCTCAAATCCCAGATTTATGAACGGTGCAGGCAGTACAAACAGTGCAGATGTTTACTGCTTCGCTGCGGCTCAGATTAAGAAGGCTCTCGATATCACCGTCAAACTCGGCGGCAAGGGCTATGTTTTCTGGGGCGGCAGAGAGGGCTATGAAACTCTTCTCAACACCGATGTTAAGTTTGAGCAGGAAAATATTGCCCGTCTTATGAAAATGGCTGTTGACTACGGCAGAAGTATCGGCTTTGAGGGCGATTTCTATATTGAACCCAAGCCGAAGGAGCCCATGAAGCATCAGTATGACTTTGATGCGGCAACCGCAATCGGATTCCTCCGCCAGTACGGTCTTGACAAAGATTTCAAGATGAACATCGAGGCAAACCATGCTCTTCTCGCAGGACACACCTTTGAACATGAGCTTCGCATTTCCGCAATAAACGGAATGCTCGGCTCAATTGACGCAAATCAGGGCGACCCCGTCCTCGGCTGGGATACAGACGAATTCCCGTTTGATGTTTATTCTGCAACAATGTGCATGTATGAGGTTCTCAAGGCAGGCGGTATGAAAAACGGCGGACTTAACTTCGACGCAAAGAACCGCAGACCCAGCAACACCCGTGAGGATATGGTTCTCGGCTTTATTCTCGGTATGGACACCTTTGCTCTCGGTCTTATCAAGGCCGCAAAAATTATTGAAGACGGCACAATCGACAGCTTCAAGGCAGAAAGATATTCAAGCTTCAACTCGGGCATCGGCAAGAAGATTGCAGACGGCGAAGCAACCCTTGAGGAACTTTCGGCATATGCATGCTCACTCGGCAAGTGCGCTGACCCCGGTTCGGGCAAGCAGGAATATCTTCAGTCTGCAATAAACAGCATCATGTTTGGTGAATAATATGAATTATGTTATCGGTATAGATCTCGGCACCTCGGCAACAAAAACAGTTCTCTTTGACGAAAACGGAACAACCGTTGCCTCGGCAAGCCGTGAATATGAAATGCAGCAGCCCCATAACGGCTGGGCAGAGCAGAATCCGCAGGATTGGTACGATGCAGCTATCGAAACTCTCAAAAAAGTTGTTTCCGACAGCGCCACAAACAAAGAAAATATTGTTTCAATCGGTATTTCAGGTCAGATGCACGGACTGGTTATGCTTGATGAGGAATGCAATGTTCTCCGTCCGTCAATTCTCTGGTGTGACCAAAGAACAGGCAGGGAATGCGATGAGCTGACTGCAATGCTCGGCAGAGAAAAACTTATTGAAATCACAGCAAATCCTGCTCTCACAGGCTTTACAGCATCAAAAATTCTCTGGGTGAAAAACAACGAACCCGAAATTTTTGAGAAATGCCGCCATATTCTTCTTCCTAAAGACTATCTGCGCTTCAGACTGACAGGCGATTTTGCAACCGAGGTTTCGGACGCATCGGGAATGCAACTTCTTGATGTTCCGCAGAGAAAATGGTCAAAGGTTATGATTGATGCACTTTCAATCAAAGAAGAATACCTTGCAAAGGTTTATGAATCCCCCGAAATTACGGGATACATCAACAGCGATACCGCTGAAAAAACAGGGCTTTCAACCGCAACATCGGTTGTCGGCGGTGCAGGCGATAATGCCGCGGCGGCGGTCGGTATGGGTGTTGTTGAAGAGGGAAAAGCATTCACAACAATCGGAACATCGGGAGTTGTTTTTGCGCATACCGACAATCCCGTTATCGATCCCAAAGGTAGAGTACACACCTTCTGCTGCGCCGTGCCCGGTGCATGGCATGTTATGGGCGTAACTCAGGGCGCAGGACTTTCGCTTCAGTGGTTCAGGAATAATTTCTGCGGCGAAGAAGTTGCACAGGCATCAGACGAAGGCAAGGATGTTTATCAGATTACCGACGAAAAGGCATCGGAAATCGGCATCGGCTGCGACAAGCTGTTCTATCTCCCCTATCTCATGGGCGAAAGAACACCTCATCTTGACCCCGATTGCAGAGGTGCTTTCTTCGGTCTTTCGGCAATTCACACAAGAGCACACTTCATCAGAGCTATCATGGAAGGCGTAACCTATTCACTCTATGACTGTCTGCTTGTACTCAAAGAAATGGGCATCAATCCGCAGTCGATGCTGCTTTGCGGCGGCGGCGGAAAAAGCAGGCTCTGGAAAGGCATGATCTGCGATACCTTCGATATGCCCGTTATAACAACAAAATCATCCGAAGGTCCCGCACTCGGTGTTGCGATTCTTGCGGCGGTCGGTTCGGGAATTTATCCCGATGTTAAATCTGCATGCAATGCAATGATTCCCGACAAAACAAAGATTTCTCAGCCCGAACCGATAAACACGGCAAAATACCGTTCATACCACACTGTTTATTCATCGCTTTATAATTCACTTAAAAATAACTATAAAGCTCTCGCAAATCTTGACTAAAAAGAAAAGCTCAATCCGTAATGGATTGGGCTTTTTTCGGAGGACACCATGATTTTTTATTTTTCCGCAACGGGCAACAGCCGCCACGCCGCAGAACAAATAGCAAAAGCGACGGGCGAAAGTATAATATCAATTACGGACTGTCTGAAAAACAACAATTTTGATTTTACCGTTAAAAACGGTGAAACCGTCGGGTTTGTTACACCTGTTTATAATTTCGGATTGCCGGTTACAGTTATCGATTTTCTTGACAGGCTTAATATTGAATATAACAATAATTATATTTTCACGCTCGTCACCTACGGCGGATTCTCGGGCGGTGCAAGCAAAATGATAAGCAAAAAGCTGAAAGAAAAAGGGAATAAAACAGCTGCTCAGTATTCAGTCAGAATGCCCGACACATGGACTCCCGTTTACGATTTATCCGATAAGGATAAGGTCGCCGAAACAAACAGAAAAGCAGATTTGAAAATCATCCGCATAATTAACCAAATACGCAAAAAAGCCAAAGGAAACCACGACTCGCGCAGAATACCTTTCGGCGATAAATTCTATGGAGGATATGAAGACTTGCGCCGCACCTGTTCCCTTTCCGTTAACGAAAGCTGTATCGGATGCGGTCTTTGCGCTGAACAATGCCCCGTTGAAGCAATTGAAATTCAAAACAGCAAACCTGTTTGGGTAAAGGATAAATGTGCAATGTGTCTCGGCTGTCTTCATCATTGCCCGAAATTTGCAATTCACAGAGGAGATAAAACCTCAATTCACGGACAGTATTCACATAAATAAAATTTTAACCGTCACTTGAAATAGTGACGGTTATTTTTTGCCTATTGACAAACGCGCCGTAACTGTATATACTGTTTATATACAGTTGTGCGATGAGGTGTCAGATGAACATTTTAATTAACAACAAAAGCGGTCAGCCGATTTATGAGCAGATTTATATTCAGATAAAAAATCAGATTATAAGCGGCGCACTCAAAGAAGACGAAGCCCTGCCGTCAATACGCAATCTTGCAAAGGATTTGCGCATAAGCGTTATAACAACGAAGCGTGCGTATGACGAGCTGGAGCATGAAGGCTTTGTTTATACCGTTGCGGGTAAAGGCTGCTTTGTTGCGGCAAAAAACATTGAGCTTATCCGCGAGGATAATCTGCGAAAAATCGAGGAGCATATGCAGCAGATTGCAACTCTTGCGGCGTCATGCAGTCTTGGCAGAAAAGAAATTATTGAAATGTTTGATATTATTTCGGAGGAGGAATAAAAATGAACGCGGTTGAAATAAAAGGGCTCAGCAAAAAATACAGCCGTTTTTCTCTCAGCGGTATTGACTTTGAGCTTCCCGGCGGATGCATAATGGGTCTTATCGGCGAAAATGGTGCAGGCAAAAGCACAACAATTAAGCTGATTCTTAACATTATTCAAAAGGATTCGGGCAGTATAAAACTTTTCGGACAAGATGCTGAAGCAAGCTCGGCAAAGCTTCGGGATGACATAGGGTTTGTGCTTGACGAGCCGTGTTTCCCTGACACGCTCAACGCTTCACACATAAACAAAATAATGAAAAAAACTTACACAAGCTGGAACGAAGAAACATTCTTCAATCTGCTCAGACGCTTTGATGTTGACGAAAATAAGAAATTCAAATCGCTTTCAAAGGGCACGAAAATGAAGGTCAGCATCGCCGTTGCACTTTCTCACAACGCAAAGCTGCTGATTCTCGACGAGCCGACAAGCGGACTTGACCCTGTTATCCGCGATGAAATCGTTGACATCTTTTATGAATTCACAAGAGACCCGTCAAACTCGATTCTGATTTCATCCCACATAGTCAGCGACCTTGAAAAGCTCTGCGATTACATTGCTTTTATCCACAAAGGAAAGCTTCTTTTATGCGACGAAAAAGACAGGCTTCTCGAAAAATACTGCATCATCCGCTGCTCTGCAGACGATATTGCAAATATTGATTCCGAAGCCATAAAGAGCAAAAAAGAATCGCCCTACGGAGTTGAGGCGATTGTTGAAAGAGATTCCGTGCCGAACGGATTTGAAACAAGTCCCGTCGGAATTGAAGAGCTTTTTGTTTCGGTTATAAAGGGGGAAAAATAAAATGAAAGGTCTGCTTTTAAAAGAATTTTATGTGTGGCTGAAAACAAGATCTTTTTTCATGCTCTATTTTCTTGGCATGACAATATACGCAACCACACTATCTTCAACAGCAACTTCAAGCCTGTTATATGCTTCTTTGGGCATTATTTTCGGACTTATTCTCAACTCATTCATGGTTGACGAAAAAAGCGGATGGCCAACATACGAAAAAGCCCTTCCCGTTTCACCGTTTCAAAGGGTTACGGCAAAATTTATTTTTGTTTCGGCTGAATTAATGCTGCCGATTCTGATTATGTCCACTGCACTTGTTCTTAATTCAAAATTCGGCGATCCTTCCTCGTTGGGATTAACAGAAAGTCTTGTCTACGCAGTTTCGGGCATTTCTCTCGCCATTGTTGCGCTTGCATTTTCACTTCCCGCCTGCATCTCGCTCACCGGAATAAAAAGAAACATCATAGGATTCATACCTGCTGTTGCATGCATTTTTGCGATCGTCACCGTTTCTTTTGATATTCAACATAATCTGCACGGCTGGTTTGAAGATGCATTCACTCAAAAATTATGGTTTCCTTCAGCAATTGTTCTTGTTTCTATAGGTGTTCTTGCGGTTTCATGGATGATAACCGTTGCGCTTGAATCGAGAAAAGACGAAGCTTACAGAAAGAAATTCATAATAAAAGCAACAGCCTTCGGCACGGCAACCGCCATAATCTGCGCTGCAACATTCGGTGCGCTTTATTTCGGCGGCAGTCTGCCCGACCCGACCTTCAGCACTGACATAAGCAGTGCGGAGGTTGAGAAAACAAAAAAAGAATTATATCCGTATTATGATTTCTTCTGCGGAGAAATACATCTTGAAAAGTCCTATGATAAATGCGCAGAAACTCTCAAAAGCATCGGTTTTGAAAACAGTTCTTTGGCACCGAATTCATTTTCTTCTGACAGCAGAAACATCACAGCAGTTCTTTCGGTTGATGAAAAAACAGGTCTTGTGAGAGGAGTTTACACAACTTCACAGATAAACACCAAAATAATCAAAGGCGCAACCTCTGCCGATTTTGAAAAAGTATGCAGCAATTTTACCGTGGGCATGACCGAAAAAGAGCTTCATCAGAAAATCAAGGAGCTTGAAATAATCCCGTCTTCAATTAACGAAAGACTCTATTCAAAAAATCAGCCGCAAAGAAATTATTACTTCAAATTCGCAACCGAAAATTATAACGGTTCGCCATTCGACTCTGCGCTTTGTTCCGTTTCGGTTGAGGTTAAAAACGGTATTGTCTGCAATGTCAGAACCTCTTTTGAAGGCGCTGCCTCGGGGTCGGTACACGATAATCTTGAAAATCCTTTTACTGCGCGCGATGAAATGCGTGCGCTTCTCGACAGCTTCTGCAACGCAAACCATCTTGAATGGACCGCCGATGACAGCGCTTATGCCCTTGAATCAGTCGGATTTGCAAGGAATAGTGAATACAGCTATTCGCTTTCATCTGCGTCAGGAAAAATTTCCGCAAAGGTAGCAATAGAAAATGACTCAAAGCTTACCGACTATATTTATATCAGCGGAGATGTCGGCGAATACAACATTAAAAAAGCAACAACGGAAGATCTCAATAAAATCTGCGAAAACTTCCCCGAAGGCATGAGCGAAGCTGACCTTATTCTGAAATTCCATGAGCTTGAAGTTCTTCCTCACGAAATTCTTGAAAGCAGAAACTATGAGAAAAAGCATCTCAGAAACTATGAAATCACCTACACCGTTGATAGCTACAACGGCGGAGAGGGTACTGATTTTGAAATAAACATTGATGTTATCGACGGCGTTATTTATGATGTCCGTGCTTACAGCTAAAAAATAACCGCTTCGGCTTATCACCGAGGCGGTTGATTTTATTCAATTCCTGCAAGCTTCAGATTTTCCTGATGCTCTTCGTATGTTGCGGCATAATAATAGTTTGCATTTTCATCGTGACAGAAATAGAGATAGTCAACATCTGCGGGATTGAGCGCCGCATTGATTGTTCTCAGGCCCGGATTTGAAATCGGTCCTGCAGGAAGTGCCGAACATTTATAAGTATTATAATGGCTGTTATAGCGGTTGATATCGCCCGTGAGATAAGGCTTGACATGGCGTTCAATATAATAAATTGATGAATCCATCTGGAGCTTCATGCCTGCTTCAAGGCGGTTATAGATAACGGCTGCAATCTTTGCAACCTCGTTTAAGTTTGCGCCCTCTTTTTCGACGATTGACGCAACGGTTAAAACCTCGTCCATCGTGTAGCCGAGAGAAGCTGCCTGAGCCATCATCTGCTCGGTAATATTTGCCTTGCCGCCTCTGAGGAATTTTCCTATTGCATCCTGAGGCTTTGAGTTGGTATAAAATTCATATGTACTCGGGAAAAGATAGCCTTCAAGCTTGAAACAGCGGTTGGGGTCAGACGGAATTTTCGCTACAAGCGGATAATAGCTGTAATCATAGGTTGCGGCGGTTTCCATCAGCGCATCAAAATCCGCAACTTCATATTCATCAAGAATTTTAAAGATTTCGGTAAGAGTTCTGCCTTCGCCGAAGGTTATTGTTACAGTCCTTTTTTCGGGAGTGGCGGTTGTTTGCTCTCTCGTTGTTCTTTCCTGCGTTATCATTTCGGTGAATTTTTCGGTCAGAGGACTTGTATGCGAAACGGGAATATACATCGTCTGTTCTTCCGTTTCTTCTTCAGTGCCGTTCTCCGAATCATATTTTTCAGTTTCTTCCTCGCCGAAATATGCCTCGGTGAGATTTATAAACGCATCTATCGCAGCTGAAAGATTTTCCGATGAAGTAGGTTCAACCGCTGCTTCGGTTGTTATTTCATTGTTCTCGGATTCTTCTTTGGAACATGAAGCCGCAAACAGCGCAAGAACGGCAACTAAAACAACCGCAAGAATTTTTATATATTTCATTTCCAATCTTCCTTTTTCTTTTGTGGCAATATGATATCACAACGCGCCTTAAAAATCAACCGCCGTGCTTAAAAATTAACACGGCGGTAATAATTATATATTCTCTCTGTATTTCTTGCGTGCATATCTGAATGCAACATACGCAAGGCAGACGGCAGCAAAGATTCCGATATAAAGAGCATATCGCTTTGCTTCGGGAGTCATTGCCTCTCCGTCATCAGTTATTACGGAAGAATCCGAATCGCCGCCGAAGAAGAAGGCATGATTGCTTGAACCCGATGACGGAACATAGTTTTTAACATCGTCCCAGAGAGTGCTCATAAGGGCAAGGATTTCGGGGTCAAGATTGAGGAAAAGCTGAGTTTTGAACTTGCCGTCCTCGGGATAAAGAATTTCATCCTCATAGAAGGAGTATTCGGGATTTGTGTAAACCTCGGTATGAGGGCTTGCATAGCAGATATATTCCGCATTCGCAAGAGCAACCTCGGGCTCAAGCAAGAAGTTGATATAAAGCTCAGCCGCAAGCTTGTTTTTGGCACTCTTAAGAATACACGCGCCGTCAACAAAGAAGTTAACACCTTCCTTGGGATATACAAAGCTCAGGTCGGGATTATTCTCCTGCATGGTGAGGAAATCTCCTGCATAATAGGGAGCCATTGCTGCCTCGCCCGACTCCATCTTAAGAAAAACTTCATCGTTTACATAAGCAGGAGAAACATTCTTCTGCTCCTTAAGAAGCTCTGCGGCAACTCTCCACGAAGCGGGAGATTCATTGTTATAATCCATGCCGAGAATGCTCTGCGAAATCGCAAAGGCATCGCGAGGATTATTAAACATCAGAATGCTGTTGGAATAATTTTCATCCCAGAGAGCAGTCCAGCTGTCGGGAGCATCTTCAACCATTTTAGTGTTATAAATAAGACCTACCATGCCGACCGTGTAGGGTACGGAATATTCGTTTTTGGGGTCGTGGGCAAGATTCTTATATTTATCGGGAATATACTTATAATTGGGAATGTTTGAAAAGTCGATGGGCTGAAGCATGTCCTCGGCTATCATTCTTTCAATCATGTAGTCGGACGGAATAACCACATCATATGAAACTCCGCCGCCCTTGAGCTTTGAATACATAACCTCGTTATTATCATAGGTTTCGTAAACAACTTCAATGCCGTATTTTTCTTCAAAAGCAGCATTGACATCAAGCGAATCATCCGCACCGTCGGAGATATATTCGCCCCAGTTATAAACATAAAGCGTTGTGCCTCTGAGCGCATCAATCTCGCTTTGCTCCGCCGCATACGATGTTACACAGGGCAGAAACGCAAGAATAAGCACAAAAAGCATCGAAACAATTCTTTTTTTCAATAAAAACACCCCTTTTGAAAGTGTTATTTTTTCTTTGTTTTTTCCTCGCTCTTTGACTGCGCAGTGTTGTAAAGAATGAGAAGAATAAGTATGCTCACGAAAATAAGTGCCGAAAGAGCATACATATCAGGTTTGACTCGCTTCTTTGTCATTGAGAAAATCGCAATCGGGAGAGTCTGGAAACCGGGACCGCTGGTGAAATAGCTGATAATGAAATCATCCAGCGAAAGAGTGAACGCCATAATCATACCCGTGATAATGCCGGGCATAATCGAAGGCAGAACAACCTTAAAGAATGCCGTTACGGGCTTGCAGCCCAAATCCTGCGCAGCCTCGGAAAGGTTTCTGTCGGTCTGACGCAGTTTCGGCAAAACATTAAGAATAACATAAGGCAGATTGAATGTTACATGAGCGATAAGCATTGTTCCGAAGCCGAGAACGGCATCATCGCTTACAAGCTTGCCCACAAAAACAAACAGCAGCATCATTGAAATACCCGTTACTATTTCGGGATTCGTCATGGGAATATTCGTTACTGCCATAACACCTGCACGAACAGGCCCTTTTTTGAATTTATCAATGCCAACCGCCGCCGCCGTGCCGAGAACGGTTGCGATAACCGAAGAACAAACGGCGAGGATTATCGTATTATAAAGCGACCTGAGAGTTGCGTCGTCCTCAAGAAGCGCCTTATACCAATCAAGCGAAAAGCCCGAGAAAACGCTCGTGCTGCTTGATGAATTGAACGAAAAAAGAATCATTACAAAAATCGGCGCATAGAGGAAAAGAAAAACAAGGAAGGTATAAACCTTTGATACAACTTTCATATAACCATTCCCTCCTCATCATCGCCCGTAAAGCGGTTCATAACCGCCATACTGATAAGAATAAGCACCATCAGCACAAGCGAAAGCGATGCGCCGAGGTTGTAGTTATACGACTGCTGAAACTGTCTTTCAATAACATCGCCGATAAGATCAAACGAACCGCCGCCGAGCTTCTGTGAAATGTAGAAGGTACTGACGGAGGGAACGAAAACCATGGTGATACCCGAAACAATGCCGGGCATGCTCATAGGAATAATGCAGCGTCTGACAACGGTCAGCCTGTTGCCGCCCAAATCCTGACAGGCTTCAACCATGCTGTAATCAAGCTTTGCCATAACCGAATAAATCGGCATTATCATATACGGCAGAAAATTATAAACCATGCCGAGAATAACCGCACCTTCGGTGTTTATCATGTGAATCGGGTCTATTCCGATTTTGCCGAGCAAACTGTTAATAATACCCGTGTCCTGCAAAAGTGCCATCCATGAATAAGTACGGATAAGAAAGCTCATCCACATAGGGAGCATAACGAGCATAACCATCGTACGCTGAACCTTTTCCGTTTTCTGCGAAATTATGTAGGCGAGCGGAAAAGCGATTATCAGGCAGATAATTGTTGCAACTATTCCGAACCATATTGAGCGCAGAAAAGTCGGAGCATATTTGCTAAGGGCGGTTATGTTTTCAAATGTAAACGCGCCCGATGCATCGGTAAATGAATAATAAACAACAAAAATCAGCGGAGCAATTATAAAAAGCACCGACCAGACTATGTAAGGTGAGGCAACAAGCTTTGTTTTGAGAGATGAACGGCTGCTCATTCCTCCACCTCCTCCTCTGCGTTTGAAAGCTCATCAAATTCTTCGCTGAAGGAGCTGTAGTCGCCGTAAATACCCGAATATTCGGATTTTTTCATAATATGAATGGCGTCGGGTTCGATGAAAAGACCGATTTTTGCGCCCTCGGGCTGATAATCGGTTGTCTGAATCATCCACTTGAATCCGCCGATGTCAACAATGATTTCAAAATGCACGCCCTTGAAGGTTACGGAAGTTACCGTTCCGCGGAGCATACCCTTTTCGGGTTCAACAACATCAACATCCTCGGGACGGACTACAACATCAACCGCCTCATTCTTTCCGAAGCCTTTATCGAGGCATTCAAAACGGTGGCCTGAGAAATCAACAAGGCAGTCATCAATCATAACGCCGTCAAGAATATTACTCTCGCCGATGAAATCGGCAACGAAAGCATTCTTGGGCTCATTATATATATCAAGAGGAGTTCCTATCTGCTGAATAACGCCGCCGTCCATAACAACAACGGTATCGGACATGGAAAGAGCCTCTTCCTGGTCGTGGGTAACATAAATAAAGGTTATACCGAGCCTCTGCTGAATCTTTTTAAGCTCAACCTGCATATCCTTTCTCAGTTTAAGATCAAGAGCGCCGAGAGGCTCATCAAGAAGAAGAACTCTGGGCTTAACCGCCAAAGCTCTTGCAATTGCAACTCGCTGCTGCTGACCGCCCGAAAGAGAATTTATGTTTCTTTTATTAAAGCCTGTGAGATTGACAAGTGCGAGCATCTCTTCGACTGTTTCTTTAATCTGCTTTTCAGGAATTTTTCTTATTCTCAAACCGAAAGCAACATTTTCATAAACATTCAGGTGAGGGAAAAGGGCATAACGCTGAAAAACAGTGTTAACCTGCCTTTTGTGAGGAGGAACACCATTTATCTTTTTGCCTTCAAAAATAACCTCGCCTTCATCGGGCTCAATAAAGCCCGCAATGATTCTGAGAGTTGTTGTTTTTCCGCAGCCCGAAGGACCGAGGAATGTTATAAACTCCTTATCACGGATATATAAGTTGAGGTCTTTAAGCACCTGATTATTTCCGAAGGTAACGGAAATATTTTTCAAATCAATGATCGCATTTTTTTTCAATTATGCAGCCCCTCTCTGCCTTTGCTTTAACGGCTTATAATAATATAATAAAATATAGAGCAAAATCTTGCAATTGTCAACAATTTTTTTAATAAATCCGTGAAAAATCCGTTTCGGTTAGAAATTTTCAAATATTTTACTTTGAATTGCTCTCAAATGCTCCGTTTTACTCTGTTTTGCTCACTTTTTATTGTTTCAGAAATTTTTTGATTTTATTTTCGATTTTGCGCTTTCGACAGTTAAATATTGACATAAAAACTACATACTGCTATAATTTTTATAGAGAAATTCTCTATAATAAACCAAGGAGGAATAAAAATGTTAAGTATCTTTTCAATGATTATGGCGTTCTTCTTTTCGCTCACATCATTCTTTACCGTTATAACGGGCGACAATCTTGCCACTGTTATGCTGGATTATGACCCTGCAAGCGGCGATGTTTGGGAATGCGAAGTTGAGGACGAAAGCGTTGCTGTTATCAAGGATGAAAAAGCTTTCGGTTCTATGCAGACCTTCACGGTTGAAGGCATCAGCGAAGGCAGAACAGTTTTAACGGCAACAAACCAAAACGGCGAAACACTCGAATGCATTCTTGATTCGTATGCAGAAATCAATCCCTATAACGGAAAAACCGAATATTATTGGGTATATGTCGCATACGACTTCGGCGATTTCATTTCATATGACGAGGGCATAACCCTCACTGCAGAAACTCCCGTTGATGGCGGTTACTGGAATTTCAGCACATTCAGCGATTATGTCGAACTCAAATTCGAACCCGAAACAGAAAACGGTGTCTGCACCTTTGATGTTATCAACACAACACTTGAGGACGAAAAATATGCTGTTCTTTTCACATATTATTCAGCCGACGGCACTCCTCTTGAAAATCAGTTCAAGGCATTCACTCTTACTGCAGACGGCAAAATTGTTTACACTCCCGAAAACAGACTTGCAAAAATCGAGCTTCCGTCTGATTTTTCAAAATTACAGACATGGACTCTTTCTCCTGCATCCGTTGACAGTGAAACGGCTGAAATCATAAGCATTTACCCTGTATCCGATACCTACGGAAGCATTTATATTCCCGAAGACTATCCGTCAGCCGAAACCCTGAAGGAGCTTATTGATATGCTTCTCGGCAAGCTGCCTGCGGGTGGAAACGATGTTGTTGTTATTGAAGCTCTCAAAGAAGGCACTGCAAAATTCACTCTTGAAAAGGTTGATATGTATCCCATAGTCAAAACCGAAGACGGCTACACGGTTAACACCGAAAGATACGAAATTCTTGAAACCGTTACGGTTGAAGTTACCGTTGATGCGGATCTCAATATTTCATATGAAATAAAATAAAAAACATAATAACCCCGATACAAACAGGTAATACTTAAATTACCAGTAAATGTATCGGGGTGATTTTTTGCAATTCAACAAGGTTGAAATCTGCGGAGTTAACACCGCGAAGTTAAAAGTTCTTAAGGAAAGCGAAAAAATGGAGCTGCTCAAAAAAGCGCGCTCGGGAGATAAAAAAGCAAGGGAAGACCTTGTAACGGGCAATTTAAGGCTTGTGCTCAG
This sequence comes from Acutalibacteraceae bacterium, assembly GCA_045539875.1. Lineage (GTDB taxonomy): Bacteria > Bacillota > Clostridia > Oscillospirales > Acutalibacteraceae > CAG-177. Next base: position 287,412 of record JAZQGF010000028.1, on the reverse strand, counting down.
CGTTATTCAAAGATTTTCCAACAGAGGCGAAAATCCCGACGACCTGTTTCAGGTCGGATGCATAGGACTGATAAAAGCGATTGATAATTTCGATATGTCGCTCGATGTAAGATTCAGCACCTACGCCTGCCCGATGATTATAGGCGAAGTGCGCAGACATCTGAGGGACAACAATCCCGTGAGAGTCAGCCGTTCCGTAAGAGATACGGCATATCACGCAATGCAGGTGCGCGAAAGGCTGATAAACGAGCTTGAACGTGACCCCACTCCCGAGGAAATCGCAAAGGAGCTCGGAATTTCAAAGGAAAGCGTTGTGCTCGCACTTGATGCAATAGTTGAGCCTGTTTCGCTTAACGAGCCCGTCTATTCCGACGGCGGCGACACGATTTATGTTATGGACCAGATTGGCGACAGCGAAAATGACGAAAGCTGGCTTGATGAAATACTTTTAAAGCAGGCAATTAATGACCTCAACGACAGAGAAAAGAAAATTCTCCATCTGCGTTTCATGCAAGGAAAAACACAGATGGAGGTTGCAGACGAAATCGGCATTTCTCAGGCTCAGGTTTCACGGCTTGAAAAAGGCGCAATCAAAAAGATTAAGGACAATAACAGGGCATAAATTGAAAGGCGGTCATCAGACCGCCTTTTGGTTTATTTTTCAACTACATATGTTGCGTATGAAAGAAGCTCGCCTTTAAGGAATTCACAGGCGGTGAACACGATGCAGTCCTCATAAACCGTTGCAACCATACCCTCGGAGGAACGCATATAATGCTCGGTTGTATCGTCAAGATCCGCCTGTGTTCTTCTGGGAGATGATACGCTTGAAACATGAATCATAGTTGCGTATTCACCGTTATAATCCGCAATATTGAGATTAGGATTAAGCTCCTGCATATCATATGCCCAGTGTGAATGACCGTTGAAATAAATAACATTCTCATACTTATCCATCATCTCTTCAAAGCGCACCTCATCGGGGCAACCCTCGGTGAAGGGAAGGTCGTAGCTGTGTCCCTTGTTGTTTTCAAGGTTACCCTCACCCATTGCAGGATTTTCGCCTTCAACGGGATTGTTGAGGAAGGTGTGGAAGAAAAGATAAACGGTTGTTTCCTTGTATGTTTCAAGCTGCGCTTCAAGCCAGTTAAGCTGTTCGTCGGTCAGAATTCTGCTTTCGGGACTGTTATAATCCCACTGATACTGAGAGAGGAAGATGAAAACATCTCCGTCTGCGGATTCAGGTGCATAAACAAAATCCAAACCGTTTTCGGCAACTTTCTTAACGCCGTCAGCCTTGTTTTCGCCGTAAACGCCTGTGTTCATAAGTTCCTGCCAGTTTGCAAGAGCAAAGTCATCGCTGACATCATGGTTGCCCGTACAGGTGTAAACAGGAAATTCATAATTTGAAACAATACCGTTATATTTTTCAAAAGCATCTCTTTCGCCGTCAGCAGAGATATCACCTGAAATTCCTACAACCGAAACGCCGAATTTTTCAAGGAAATTAAGTGCATTCGGGAAGGTAAGACAGGCATCGTCACCCGTAAGAGAAAGATTGTATCTGTTAAAGTGAACATCGCTGAGAATACCGAAGGAATAAAGCTCTTTTCCATTGTCGGCAAGCTTGTTTTCGGGAATATCATATGTGCCGACCTTAACGCCTGCTTTATATGCAAGAACTGTTTCCGCACCGTCGGGAATTGCGGTGAACTCATGTATTTCCTTGCTGCCCGTGCCACCCTTGACATCAATCTCTGCAAGCTCGCTGTAATAAACGGTGTAGCCGTCAAGGTCAACTGAAAGCTTTTCATTGTTTTCGGTTCCCCAGAAGATTTGATATCCGCCGTTTACCGATGTTTCAAGAGTTACCGTGCCTGCTGCAGAGCCTGCATCTTCGTTCTCAAAATCATAAACAATTTCGACAATATTCTCTGCTCCGGGAATTTCGATTGAAATGCCGTTGAAGGCAATCATAACAGGCATGAGAAGTGCAAGAAACCAAGCAGAAATTTTAGTAAGCATATTTTTATCTCTCCTTTATTTTGTCATAAGCGCAACCGACATTGCAAGCAATATCTGTGCAGGATAATAGGTTGAAAGCTCAACCGTTACCCATATATTTTTTCTTTTGACGGGGGTGAAGTAGAGAAACGCAAGGCAGGTATCGCTGACAAGAAACAGAACAGCGCCGATAAACGCAACGATAAACGCCGTTTCTCCCGTGCCGAAAGCAAGCACCGCCGCTGAAGCCGCTTTATATGTCAATGCTGCGTAATAGACCGACATGACTATCCACAGCTTGCTGTCAACCTTCATCTTGAGCAGTTTTATCATCACAAGCGCAAACAGACCGCCGCATATTCCGAATAACATTGCACCGAAATTAAATCCGCTGCGCGAAATAAATGCGCAGAGATAAAACACATGCCCTATGAGGAAATACAGTGTGCCGAGCGGAACAAGCTTTCCTCTGAATGTGGGGGCAACCTCCTTGATTCCGAGAAGAACATCTCCGAAAAAACCAAACATCAGTGCGAAGCATACAAGGCAGAAATAATATGTATCAACAGGATTAAAAGAGTAACCCACCACGGCAACGGAAATAAACCCGAAGCTTGCCATGAATTTGCACATCATGCCCTCGAACGCCTTGCCCTTACGCCGTAACGCGATACATCCAACCGCAAAAGCAACCGTCAGAACCGCAAGCGGAATACACAATAACGGCATAAAATCACTCCTTTATTTTTCAAGAACAGCCCATCTGCCGCATATTTCAAAACCGATTTTAGCATAAAAATCAGCCAGAGAATCGTTTCTGCAAAACAGAAACACATTCTTTTCTGAATTTTCTTCTGCAAGAGTACCCACAAGCTCAGATGCATAGCCTCTGCCTCTTGCCTTTTCGTTGGTCGCAACCGCTCCAAGCAGAACACTTCGTTTGCCTTTGAACAGAGCAAAAGCACAGGCGCACGGCTCGTTTTCATTCATAATCGCTGCAAAGTCTGCCGTGCCTTTATTAAACCTTGCGCAAACATCTGCAAGAAAGGCATTATAGTTGCCAAGCTCAAATCCGCAGCCGCAGAGCAAATCATAAATTTTTCTTTTGTCGCAGTCACGGACTTTTTCAATGTTTCTGATTTCTGCACCGCCTTTATATTCAACGGTAAACGATGATTTCGATTCATTAAAACCGAGTTTCTTCATCACTCCGCAATCACAGGTCAGACTTACAAAACCGACTGCATTTATAAAAGCGGAAAGCTCTTCGAAATCAGCTCTGTCATCACAGCAGACCGTCATATTGCCGTCAACTCTGCAAACGGCGGCAACAGGTTTTTCTTCTGTACTTTGAATCCAGAACATCGCAAAAGAATGCTCTGTACCGTAGGTTTCGACAAGAGCGGTTATCCTTGCGGCATATGGGTCGGCAAGCAGAAAATCAAGCTCATTTTTATTTTCAATAAGCCTTACCATTTTGCGAATTCCTCCGCCATTGCGCTGATAAGCTTAAGGCTTTCAACAGCATCGCTGTATTTTATAACACAGCCGGGAGAATGCAGATATCTGCAGGGAACGGAAACCGTGAGGGTTTTAACCCCTCCCCTGCTCTTATGGATTGCACCTGCGTCATTTCCGCCCGCAACAAGAGTTTTGGGTTGGCAGAGAATATCCTTTTCCTTTGCAACTTCAAAGGCTTTGTCAAAAAGCTCTCTGCTGTAAATCGTGCTTCTGTCCATAAACGAAACCGCACCGCCGTTGCCGCAGACACAGACTCTTTTTTCATCCTTAACGCCCGAAATATCCGCTGCTGTTGTTGTTTCAACAACTATTGCGTAATCGGGTGCAATTGTAAACGCGGAAGCCGTTGCACCTCTTGTACCGATTTCTTCCTGAACGCTGAAAGAGAACCATGTATCATATTCAAGCTCGCTTCTGATAAGCTCAATCAGAATCGCACAGCCTACTCTGTCATCAAGCGCCTTTGCCTTTATGAATCCGTCGCCGAATTCAACAAAATCACTCGCGAACCATGCCGCATCACCGAGGCGGACAAATTCAACCGCTTCTTCCTTAGACTTTGCGCCGATATCAATATAAAGGTCATCGGGCTTAGGGATATCCGCCTCCTGCCCTTTTTCAACAAGATGAACGGGCTTAATTCCGATAACACCGTTTATCCCCTTTTCGCCAACCTTAACGGGTCTGCCGAGCATAACGCGGCTGTCAATTCCGCCGACCTTTGCAAAACGCAGAAAACCTTCGGAGGTGATTGCGGTTATAATCATGCCAACCTCATCCATATGAGCATCAAGCATAACCTTGTTTTTTGCAGGATTTCTGCCTTTTTTGAATACAATCAGATTCCCGAGAGGGTCAATGCTGTATTCGGCATAATCCTTTATTTTGTCAATTATATAATCGCGAACTGCATTCTCTCTGCCCGAAATTCCCGAAAGAGCACACAATTCCTTAATCATTTCAAGCATTTGCGCCGCTCCTTTCGATGATATATTCAGCCATCAACTTCGCGGTATTCTCAATATCCTCAAGGTCGCAAACCTCAACCGCGGTATGCATGTTGCGAAGAGGAATTGAAAGAAGTGCTGTTTTTACACCCTTGCCCGAAACCTGAATTTCGTCGCAGTTTGTGCCCGTTTTTCCGCCCATAACCTCAGGCTGATTCGGAATCTCTTTTTTCTCTGCGATTTTCGAAAGCCTTCGGCTCATTTCATAATCAAGCGACGGCGCATAACCAATCATTGTTCCGCCGCCGAGAGATGCATATTTTTCGCCGCTTACTCCGGGCGCAGAAGCAAAGCTCACATCAACGGCAATCGCTTCATCTGCTGCTGCGGAAAACGCACCTGCCTGCGCGCCGCTGCCGCCTGTTTCCTCCTGAACGGAAAACATAACGCTGAGCTTGCAGCCAAGCTCTTTGCCTTCAAGCATTTCAAGACATCTGAGAATTGCCGCAACACCTGCTCTGTCATCAATCGAAGGCGATGCAACTCTGCTGCCGAGAAGCCTTTTAAAACTGCCGTTAAAGGTTATTCTGTCACCCGACGAAACAAGCTTCAATGCATCCTCACGCTTCATTCCGATATCTACAGCAATCTCATCAAAATCCTTTGCCTTTGACGAGTCCTCAGGCTTCGAAAGATGTGGAGGAGTTGAAGTTATGACGCCGAAAATATCTTCCTTTCCGTGGACCGTAACTTCTGCTGCCGCAAGCACGCGGATATCCGCACCGCCGCATTTCGCAACTTTAATAAAACCGTCCTCATCAATTGCCGTAACAACAAGACCTATCTGGTCAAGGTGCGCATCGAGAAGAATGTGCAAATCACCCTCGCCCTTTGTTCCCGTAACACTGCCGAGCGAATCGGTTTTTACGGACATATATCTGCCAAGAAGCTCTGCGGCAACATCGGCTGCTCTGTTTTCCGCACCAGAAACACCCTTTGCGGAGCAAAGTTTTTCAAGAAGTGCCGAAACCTCTGAATAATTACTCATTTATACTACTTCCTAACTAAATCGGGGCGCAATGCGCCCCCTTAAGATCAAATCAAATAACTTTTACGCCGCCTTCAGGTCGGATATTGAGAACATAGCATGATTTTTCGCCGAAAACAGTGCAGATCTTTGTTTTGAATTCATCAAGCAAATCCATCGGAACAAAAGCTTGAATTGTTCCTGCAAAACCGCCGCCGTGAACTCTCCATGCACCCTTTCCGTTGAGAATATTCTGACACATTGCAAGCGCAACACTGACAGGCTGATCGGAAGGTGCCTTACAGGTGAAAACATTCTGGTTATACATATATGATGAAAATCCGCTTTCAACAATCAATGACTTGAAAGCTTCAAAATCGCCGCTCTTGAGAGCTTCGGACTGCTTGTCAACTCTTACATTTTCGTTGTAGAAATGCATTGCACGAAGAACAGCTCTGTCACCTGCGGAATCACGGATAACCGAAATATTCTTTTCGAATTCGGCTCTGTCAACATCACGCAGAACGCTCTTTCCGAATTTTGCGGCAACTGCTTCCATCTCGCCTCTTACTGCTGCATATTCATCGGTAAGGTCGGCATGGTTTCCGCCTGTATCAACGATGCAGAGAGCATGGTTGCAGGATGCAAAATCAAAATCAACCTTATTGATAACAGGAACGGCAGGGTCTTTAAAATCAATCTGAACAAAGCCTCCAACGGAGCAAGCCATCTGGTCCATAAGGCCGCAGGGCTTTCCGAAATATTCATTTTCGGCAAACTGAGCAATCTGCGCAATTTCAACTGCGCTCACCTTGCCGTCATTATAAAGATGGTTGAGAATTGTTCCGATAAGAACCTCAAACGCTGCCGATGAAGAAAGACCCGAACCCGAAAGAACATCCGAAACCGTCGCTGCATCAAAGCCGCCGATGTTATATCCTCTGTTTTTGAAAGCTGCACAAACTCCTCTTATCAGAGATTCGGACTTGCCTCTTTCAGCAGGCATAACGCCGAGATTGGAAAGGTCAATTGCGTCAATTTTATAACCCTCGGACTTAACCCTCACAATATTTTCATCGTTTTTTGAAACAACCGCAACAGCATCAAGGTTTACGCTTGCCGCAAGAACCTTGCCGTGATTGTGGTCGGTGTGGTTGCCACCGACCTCTGTTCTGCCGGGTGCGGAATAAATTTCAACCTCTCTATCTGCACCAAAAAGAGTCTCGAATCTTGAAACAATTCCTGCATATCTTTCTTTCTGGAATGCGATATCTTCTTTTTTATAAATTCTTGCAAGGGCTGCTTCATATTCCGAGCCTGCCAGCTTTTCTTTTAAAAGATTGGTTTTAATCATTTTCGGTAATTCCTTTCTTTTGGTTTTTCTTTATTTTTTGATTTTTTGCAAATTCAACTATTTTTTCAACCGAAACCCAGATTCCGTTAACTGAAAGCGCCGACAATCCGGTAAAGAACAGAATGAGCATTATCGGAACAAGGAAGCCTGCCGATAGCGGATCAAAAATGTTACGACCCACAAAGGTGTATGAAATCAGTCTGGGCATAAATCCGATAATTGAAAATAAAATAAATTTTATATATCCGAAATCGAATGAGCCATAGATGCCGGAAATGCTGTTAACGGGTATTCCGGGAACCAGCCTCAGCGCAACCAGCAGCGCGGAATTGCCCTTTCCGTCCTGCTGAATAAGCCTTCTCAGAGTGTCTGTTTTTGAGATGATTTTCCATGCGTTGCCTGCGCCGAAGCGGCTGCCCCAGAAATATCTTACCGTCAGCAAAACCGCAAAGCCGATAATATTTACGGGAATTGCAAAATACATCGGCAAAACCGCACCCGTCAGGAAACAGACGGTTGAGGTCGGATAAATCGGAATAACGCTTTTCACCGCGAAAAGCAAAAGTATCGCAAGAGCAAACAACCACGAAATATCAATATGCAAAATAAACTGCTCAAGCTGCGCAAGCGTATACTTTATCTGAGCATACCAACGCCAGAGTTCATCAAACTGAAGCGAGATGAGCAGAACAAACACGGCAAGAGAAAGCGCAATCAATATCAATCCGCCAAAAAGCAGAAGTTTTTTTTGCTTCTTTCTTTTTTTCAAAAAACTCACCGTTATTATCAAATTTTTCTAACACTTTATTTTATAATATTATCCGTTTCGGGTCAATATAAAATCATATATTTTATTAATTATTTTGTTGTTTCTTTCGACAACTATTTATGATATAATACAAAATATAACGCTGAAAGGAATGAAGCTGTAATGAAAATAACCGTTCTTGACGGATACACAACAAACCCCGGCGACCTCTCATGGGACTGGCTTGAAAAGCTTGGTGAATGCACTGTATACGACCGCACTCCCGCTGAACTTATTGCCAAAAGAACAAAGGGCTGCGATATCGTTATAACCAACAAAACTCCTCTTCGCAAAGAGCTTCTTGAAACACTCGGCGAGCTTAAATATATCGGTCTGCTCAGCACGGGCTACAACATCGTTGACTGGGAATACTGCCAAGAAAAAGGTATTCCCGTATGCAACATTCCGTCATACAGCACATCAGCCGTTGCCCAGCTTGTTTTCGCTTTGATTCTTGAGCTTACAAACAGTGTCGGCATTCACAGCTGCTCGGTTCACGGCGGAGAATGGTCTGCCTGCAGTGACTTTTGCTATTGGAAAACACCGCTTACCGAGCTTGACGGAAAAGTTCTCGGCATCATCGGCTTTGGCAAAATCGGAAAAACAGTTGCAAAAATCGCATCTGCATTCGGCATGAAGGTTCTCGCTTCAACAAACCATCCTTCTCCGTTTGAAAATGTTGAATTCTGCAGCAGGGACGAGCTTCTTGCAAAAAGCGATTTCGTTTCGCTTCACTGCCCTCTCACTCCGCTTACCGAAGGAATGGTTAACTCCGATTTTCTTTCAAAAATGAAGCCGACCGCCATTCTTATCAACACTTCAAGAGGCCAGGTTGTTGACGAAAAATCTCTTGCCGATGCGCTTAACAGCGGCTCAATTGCAGGCGCCGGGCTTGATGTTCTTTCTGTTGAGCCTCCCAAAAATAACTGCCCCCTTATCGGCGCAAAAAACTGCTTCATCACTCCACACATTGCCTGGGCAGGCTTTGAAACCCGCGAAAGACTGATGAAAATCTGCAAAGAAAATGTTGAAGCATTTCTCAGCGGGAATCCGATTAATATTGTCTATTAACAAAATAGTTGATTTAATATATTACACATGCTATAATATAGGGTAATCTCTTTTGAGGAGTGTTTGAATGATTATATCTCAAACTCCCGTAAGAATGTCTTTCTTCGGCGGCGGAACCGATTTCCCCGAGTTTTTTAACGAGCATTCGGGAGCAGTTATTTCAACTACATTTGATAAATACTGCCATGTAAATGTGCGTGAAATGCCCGATATGTTTGATTACAAAACACATCTCGCCTATGCACAGATAGAAAAAATCAATTCCGTTGAAGAAATAAAGCACCCTGCAATCCGCAACGCCATGAAGTGGCTCAATATTGACAGAATTGCCCTTAACTATGATGCCGACCTTCCTGCAAAAACGGGTCTGGGAACAAGCAGCGCTTTTTCCGTGGGGCTGCTCAATGCGCTTTACACAATGCAGGGCATAGCCAAAACCAAACGCGAGCTTACCGATGATGCAATTTATCTTGAACGGATTCTCTGCAAAGAGGACGGCGGAATTCAAGATCAGATTGCCGCATCTTTCGGCGGATTTAACAGAATTGATTTCAGCCGCGACGGATATGAGGTAACTCCTCTTGATATTCCCGAAGAAAGAAAAGAAGCTCTTAACGGAAATCTTCTGATGTTTTTTACGGGCCTTTCACGGTTTTCGTTTGAAATTCAGAAAAGCGCAAAGCACGATATGAGCAAAAAGACCTCTGAGCTTCTTGAAATGCTCAGCATGGTTGATATTGCCGAAAAAATTCTTGTTGAGCCGTCCCAATCCCTTGATGATTTCGGCAGGCTTCTCAACGAAACATGGCTTATTAAAAGAAGCATCAGCAATAAAATTTCAACAGGCATGATAGATGAACTCTATTCCAAAGCCATAAACTCCGGAGCCCTTGGCGGAAAACTGCTCGGCGCAGGCGGAGGAGGATGCCTTTTGTTTTATGTTCCCAAAGAAAAGCAGCAAAGTGTCCGCAACGCACTTTCGGGATTGGTTGAAATAAAATTCAGATTTGAAAACGAAGGCACAAAAATAATTGTTAATAACTGACGGAGCAAAGCAATGATAACCATAGTAAAACCCGATTTTGTTTTTGAAGATGAGCGCGGAAGCCTTGTTCAGCTTGTGCATGAAGGATATAAGCAGATAAATGTTGTAACTTCAAAGGCAGGCGTTGAAAGAGGCAGACATTTCCACAGGCTCAACCGCGAAGGCTTTTATGTTGTTGAGGGCTCGTTTACCGTTGAGGCAAAGCTCGGCGACAAATGCGAGAGCTGTCTTTTTAAAAAGGGCGATATGTTTATCATCGAACCCGAGGTTATACATACCTTTGACTACCATGAAGATTCCGTTCTGGTTGCTTTCTACGATAACGGAGTTGAGCTGCCCGACGGAACAAAAGATATTATTCCGGAGGAAGTAAACTGATGGAAGCGATTGTTCTTGCAGGCGGCTTCGGCACAAGACTCAGACCCTGCGTTGATAATCTGCCGAAACCTCTTGCTCCGATTGGCGGCAAACCGTTTCTGCACTATCTTCTTGATTACCTTTACGCAAACGGAGTGCACAGAGCAATTATCTCAACCGGCTATCTTGCCGACTATATTGAAGATCAAATCGGCAAAACTTACCGCGGAATGGTTGTTGATTATTGCAGGGAGGAATCCCCTCTCGGTACCGGCGGCGCAATAAAAAAAGCTCTCGGCATGTGCAGCGAAGAATATGCAGTCGCGGTTAACGGAGATTCATTTTTCGATGTTGATCTGTTTGAAATGCAGAAATACCATCGCGAATCCGGATGTCCCCTCACGATTGCGGCAAGAAAGGTTCCTTGGGCGGAAAATTCAGGTTTTCTCACCGTTGAAAACGGCAGGCTGAACAGATTTCGCGAAAAAGGCGTTAAATCCGCAGGTCTTATCAACGGCGGAATTTATTTCATAAACAAAAATCTGCTTGACGGCATGGAAGAAAAAAAATTCTCATTTGAAAAAACAGTTCTTGAGGGCGGATACTGCCCCGTTGCCGTAACAGAAAGCGACGGATATTTTATAGATATCGGAATTCCCGAAAACTACAGAAAAGCAGAGAACGAAAAAGCCTTTCTCACTTCAAAAAGAACACGAAAAGCTGTTTTTATCGACAGGGACGGAACAATAAATTATGACAGCGGACATCTTTACCGCACGGAAGATTTCAGATTTCTTCCCGATGCCGACAAAGCAATTGCAAAGCTGAAAAAAGCCGGCTATCTCGTCATTGTAATCACCAATCAGGCGGGAATTGCCAAGAATCTCTATAAATCCGAAGATGTTGATATTCTTCACAGGCATATCGATTCTCTTCTTTCGGGCAGTCACTCCGTTATTGCAGACGGCTATTATTTCTGCCCTCATCATCCCAATGCCGTGCTTGAGGATTACAGGATCGAATGCTCATGCCGCAAACCGCAACCCGGACTTATTTTAAAAGCCGTTTCGGATTTCGCTCAAATCGGGATCGAAATTGACATAAAAAACTCATTAACCGTCGGCAACCGCCGTTCGGATTTGCTTGCAGGAATAAACGCAGGCACAAACAAAAACATACTTATCGGCTCGGATGAGCCTGATGCTGCCGAAATTGCTTCGGCGCATTACCCGAGTCTTTATGACCTTCTTAATTCAGAGCAGGTGTTATAATTTTGAAAAACATTTATTTTATTCAGGTCGGTTTTGCTTTTGACAAATCTGTTTATCTTCCGTATGCCACAGGAACAATCGTTGCATACTGCAAAAACCAGCCTGACATTGCAGCCGAATACGACTTCAAGGAGATTATCTTCCGCCGTGACGAAATCGACAAAATCGTTGACGGAATGGAATCGCCTTATTTAGCTGCATTCTCAACCTATGTCTGGAATGTTGAATTCAACAAAGCTCTTGCAAAAGCCGTTAAAGAAAAATATCCCGAATGCATAATTGTTTTCGGCGGTCACAGCGTTTCCGACAGAATGGAATTTCTGAAAAAAGATTATATTGACATTCTCACTCTCGGCGAGGGTGAAGAGGTCACGGCAAATCTTCTCAGGGCGCTTAAAAACGGAGACGACCTGAGCGAATGCAGCGGAATTGCATTCAGAGATACCGACGGCTGCAGCATTCTTACCGTGCCGCACTGCCCCGAATCCGTTGAAGATTATCCTTCTCCTTACCTTACGGGTGTTTTTGACTCAATCATCGAAAAGAATCCCGACACGATGTTCGACACGATTATCGAAACCAACAGGGGCTGTCCCTATAACTGTGCATACTGTGACTGGAGCAACCATAAAAAGCTCAGACTTTTCCCGATGGAAAAAGTCAAGGGCGAAATTAAATGGCTGTCGGAGCATAAAATCGAATACTGCTTCTGCGCTGATTCAAATTTCGGAATGTTTGAGCGCGATGTTGAAATAGCCGAATATATTGTTGAACTCAATAAAGAAACAGGCTTCCCGAAGGTGTTCAGACCGTGTTACGAAAAAAACAGCGCAGAAAGAGTTTTCAAAATCTCAAAAACGCTCAATTCAAGAGGTCTTGACAAGGGCGCAACCATGGCATATCAAACGCTCTGCGACGATGCACTGAAAAATATAAACCGAAAAAATCTCACCATGGAGCATTTTTCGGGTTTGATGGCTGACTACACAAAAGCAAATATCCCTACCTATTCCGAGTTGATTCTCGGTCTGCCCGGCGAAACGGCCGAAAGCTTCTGTCAGGGACTTTGCAAGCTGCTGAGGGCAGGTCAGCATAACTCCATAAGCGTTTATTATTGCGAGCTTCTTCCGAATGCGCCTATGTGCAGACCCGAATACATGAAGAAATATGAGATTGAACCCATCAAGGTTCAGTTTAACCATATTCACTCGGCAAACGGAAAGAAGGATTCCGTTCCCGAATATTCATATCTTGTCCGTTCAACAAGCACTCTTTCACGCGACGGATGGGTATATGCAAATCTTTTTTCAATCTGCCTTCAGTGCTTTCACAGCTTGGGGCTTCTCAGATATTTTGCAATTTTCACTTATTATGAGCTTGGAATTGACTATTATGATTTCTATACATCGCTGCTTGATTTTTGCCTTAAGGACAGCGGCATGGCAGGAAAGCTTTTCCGCGATATAAAAGAAAAGCTTGACGGCTCGCTTGAAGGCGACTGGAACCACAGCAACCCCGTCTTCGGCAATATAACATGGTTCTTTGAGGAAGGGCTTTATCTTGAATTCCTTTATAATTTTGATGAGCTGAAAAAGCTTATCGGCGAATTCGTAAAGCCCATGTTTGAGAATGAAGAATTATATTCTCAGCTTATGAATTTTCAGCTTAACGCAATCAAGCTTCCTTTTGAAAACAGCAAGGAATTTGAATGTGATTATGATTTTGTTTCTTATTTTCGCGCTGCAGGTTCCGATGAAAAAACAAAGCTTGAAAAGAAAAAAAACAAAATCACATTCAAGGCAGCAAAAGCTTATAAAGACTGGCCGACCTTTGCGAAAGAAACAGTATGGTACGGTCGCCGTAAAGGCGCAACGCTTTACACAAACAACCTTTCTCTTGTTGATGTCAATTGCAACTGATACTTTATTATGCTAAAAAAGATGGCAGACACTTTTTCAGTGACTGCCATCTTTTACTTTTTCGTTTCGCAATACATTTGCAATGATAACTCCGTCGGTACAGTGCGGGCAAACAATCCTTTCGGATTTATTCTGCAATATTTTTAACCGAAGCCTTGTTAATCAAAGCTCCGAGCGCACTTGCTGCCTTATCTGTGAGAGATTTAACAAAAGTGCCTTCCTTGCAAAGAACAAGCGTTGCCATAATCATGCTGACCATTCCACTCATAGCAAATCTGACATCAAGCGTTGTGAAAGCAACTGCACAAACAGCCGCCGCCAGATATCCCAAAGCAGAAATATAATCAGCTTTTTTGACAGGCTGCACCGCCTTCTTTGATTTTTTCTTTGTCTTTGGTGCTTTTTCTGTTTTTAAAGAAAGAACCATGCATGCAATGTAAAAAGCAGCAAACAAAACAAGAATTATGCTGATTATTCTGTTGGCTAAAACAGATGAGAAATTAAACATAAAACGCATTTCAACCACAATATAAACAGTATCAATAATCAGGCAGAGCATGGTTGCGGCAAAAACTATCTTTTCCCATGTTTTTGCTTCTTTGAGCTTCGGTGCAATAAGCACAACCGAAACTGCAATCGCACAGGGAATCGAAACAATGCCTGCGGTTACGAATCTGATTGTCAGACCGAGAGCAAGAACCACATTGACAGGCAGAAATTTAGTGTCGCAAGCGCAAAACATCATAATCGGTAAAGCCGTCATTGCTATGTTGTAGTCAAAGTTGATATAGTCATAGGTAAATGCCCAAAGAATGATTATCAAAGAGCCTGCAACACGAATAAGCCCGTCACCCGTAAAAATCTCTTCCTTGTTCATAGGGAATTTGCCGAAAAACAGCAGCACAAAGAAAACGCACATTGCAATGCTGAGCGTCATACCCATGAATCCGGGATTACCTTGGTTAAGCATAGTGATAACCGTTTTGCTTATAACAACCACCGCAACGAGCAAAAGTGTGATAATCTGATTTTTGGTTATTGATAATTTTTTTGCCATTTTAATACTCTCCCTGTTTATCTTTTTCAGGCAACTCTGCAGATATCGCATAAATAAAAATGATAAATAATTATATCACCTAAAAAATACAATGTCAACAAACGAAACACAACAAAGAAATTAACAATAAATATCTGCCCCGTCATTGACTAACCGTAAACAAAGTGATAAAATACCATATATACTTTTATATCGGATGTGAAAATAATGCTCAACATTCTTGTCACCGGCGGCGCAGGCTACATCGGCTCCGTTCTTGTTCCTCTTCTCCTGTCAAAGGGCTGCCGCGTTACGGTACTTGACAATTTCTTTTATAATCAAAATTCACTTCTTGAGTGCTGTGCGGACCCGAATTTTGAAATGATAAATGCCGATGCACGCAACGAAAATGCAGTCAGAGAAGCCATGAAGGGCAAAGACTATATTATTCCCCTTGCCGCTCTTGCAGGCTTTCCTATCTGCGACAAAGAGGCTTGTTCGGCTTATTCAATCAACCTTGATGCAATAAAAATGATTCTCCGCCTGCGTGAAAAGGGGCAAAGGATTATTTTTCCCTGCACAAACAGCGGCTACGGTCTCGGCGAAGGCGAAAGCTATTGCACAGAAAAATCGCCCATAAAACCCATATCCATTTACGGCAAAAGCAAGGTTGAGGCTGAGGCAGCGGTGCTCAGCGAAAGCGGAACAACCGCGTTCAGATTTGCCACTCTTTTCGGCGCATCCCCAAGGATGAGAACCGACCTTCTTGTTAACGACTTTGTTTACAGAGCTGTTTTTGACAGAACACTTGTTGTTTTTGAAGGCAGCTTCAAGAGAAATTATCTGCATGTCAGGGACGCCGCAAATGCTTTCTGGTTTGCAATTGAGAATTTCGAAAAAATGGAGGGCGGCACTCACAACTGCGGTCTTTCGGACTCAAATCTTTCAAAAATTGAGCTTTGCGAAAGAATAAAGCTTGTTTTGCCGAAATTTGTTTATATCGAAGCTCCCGTCGGCGAAGACCCCGACAAAAGGAACTATATCGTTTCAAACGAAAAGCTTGAATCCCTCGGCTGGAAGCCCTTATATTCGCTTGATGACGGCATAAGAGAACTGACCAAAGCATATCAAATCATAAAAAACAATCAGTATTCCAATATATAATTTTATTAATACATATTCAAAAACACGGCATATGCAGCCATACGCATATGCCGTGTTCATTTTTAAGCAGTTAAGCTGAATTCAAATCCAAAAGTATATATTACATAAATTATACCTATCAGCATACTCTTGTTTTTGGCAAGCTGTTTTAACTGAAGCATCGCCGACATAAACGGTTCATCCTTGAGAACAAACATAAAATAGCACAAACCGAACTGCAGCATTACTCCTACACACGCCCATCGCGTAACATCGGTAGAGGTGGCAAAACAGAGAATAACAAACAATACCGAAAGAATAAAGCAAGCGTAAACAAATTTTCTCGGCTTTGATTCTGATGCCTTGATGCATTTAACCCATATTGCAATAAAAACTGCATATATCGGCAGAATTCCTATTGATATCGAAAGAATTCCACTCAGCTTATAGCCGTATGAAAGCATATAATCGGCATACATTTTAACGAATGATGAAAACGAGGATTTATCAAGGCTTAAATTTAGATCAAGAACATCCTGCTCATGGCCTAAAAGATAATAATCATAATATTTCAGGTTTTCATATCCGAATTTAATTCCACTCTTGGATTCAACTGTTTGCCATATTTCTTCAAGAGTAACAGTTGTTGTGTATTCCCCGTAAAAAATGCAGTAAACAGTCAGCGCTGCAGTAACCGAAACCGAAAGCAAAAACAGAATAATGTTGCCGGTCTTCTTTTCGCGAGTGACAATAAGATAAAACAGAGCAAGCACTATAATAGGAAAATAAGATATGACGAAGGCATAATTGATCATCACGCCACCGATACAAAAAAGCGGCAAAAGCCATTTCAGATATTTGTTATTTAATGCAACAAGAGCAAAAACCGTAAACAGATACATATAAATATCAAGCATGCCGAAAAAACTTGAAAAACCGTGGAGGGTAAATGAGCCCGAAACAAAAAACAGCGACAAAACAAATACGCACGGTCTCATTTCATCGTCGGCATATTTGATGATTCTGCTTATAATCACCGATGTAAGGATAAAAGTCAGAATCAGTATTACAGCAGCAAAGCAGTTAATCCATTCTCTTGTCGGGTTATCGGTCAGAAGATTTACAAGCGAACCAATCATAACCCTTGATGTTTTGCTCATGGAAAAATCAACAAGATAGTAAAGAAGAAAGTTTTTATCCATGCCGCTGCTGAAATCCAGATTCATGCATGCCCGTATACATAGCAATGCAAAAAACAGTATTTCATACTTTATGCCGGTAATGAATTTTGTAGTCTTTGTTTTCATATATTCACCGCCCTGTTTTTGAATTTTATCATTTAGAACAGATATTGTCAACTTCGGAGTCGTATTCATCGCAAAAAACTATACAATCACACTGTGTTTTGTTCTTTTTTAGAAAAAGCTATTGCTTTTTCTTTTTTAAGAATATAATATTAGAATATACGGATTAATGTGCAGAAATCCGTATTCAATAATTTTAACGCAGACATGCTGCGTTTTTGGAGTTTAAAACAGAGGAACAGAGAAAATGAAAATAGTATTTTTTCACCCACTGATCAGGGCTTTTTATAAACCGCTGACCTGCCCTTTGGGTATTATGTCTATTGCATCATATCTGAATGCAAACGGCCATGAGGCTTCTGTTTGCGACAGATATTTCTGCAACGAGGATATCAGCAGCGTGCTTGACCGCACCGAACCCGACATAATCGGAATATCCCTCATTACAAACCGTTTTATGGAGGATGCCGCTGATATTTCAAAAGAAGCAAAGAAGAGAGGGATTCCCGTAGTTTGGGGCGGTCCGTTGTCTTCGGAAATACCCGAAATGATTCTCAGCAGCGGATTGGTGGATTACATAAGCTTTAACGAAGGCGAAGAAACCTGGCTTGAAATTGCCGAAGCATTGAAAGAAAACAAACCGTTTGACGATATCAAGGGAATCGGATATATTTCAGACGGAAAATACCAAAGAACTCCGGACAGAGAATTCATAAACCTTGAAACACTTCCGCCCATTGACTGGACACTGATAGACCCCAAAAAATATTTTCAGCCTTATTACGAAAGCAAAAAGATGCTTTATATGTATACATCAAAAGGATGCATCGGCAGATGCAGCTTCTGCTACAATCCGCAATTCCACCGTTCAACACACCGCAGAAGAAATCTTTCGCATGTAATTGAAGAAATCCGCTACCTTGTTGATAATCACGGTATGGACGGCATCAACTTTTCTGATGACCTGATGTTTTGCAACAGAGAACAGGCTGTTGAATTCTGCGATGCACTGAAAAGAAACAACATAAATATATTCTGGGGCGGCGCTTTGAGAATCGGAATTCTTGATTCTCCCGAGGATTATAAGCTCATGTATGATGCAGGATGCCGCTGGCTTCAGATTGGCGTTGAAGCCGGTTCACGGCATATGCAGAAAGTGATAAACAAACAAATTCCGTTTGAAAGAATAATAAAAGACATTGATTGGTGCAGCGAAGCAGGAATAACCTCTTTAGTTTCATTCATGGTTGGTCTGCCCGGCGAAACCGAACAGGATTTGAAAGATACCGTTTCTGTTGCAAAGCAACTCAAAGCGACGGTCTGTATCTTTAACTTCTTCACCCCACTTCCCGGATCAAAGCTTTATGATAATGCTGTCAGGGAAGGCAAATATGTTCCTCCTGAAACATTTGAGGAATATGTAAATCTCCGATTCGGAGAAAAGCTGACATGCAATCTTTCCAAGGTAAGCTCGAAAGATTTGAAAATAGTACAAAACTATTTTCAGCTTCGTTCGCTCTCTTATAAATCAGATGCAGGCGAAAATTTAGAATCGAGATTGCTTTTTGTAAAAATCCTCAAAAATGCCCTTAAAACCATTTCGGGTCACGGACTTACACATTTTATAAAATCTGCTTTTTCGGGTTTCTTTGATTTGGCGAAGGTATTTTCAATTTTTCTTCATCCCGTTGTCAGAAAAAAATACGGTTTGAACTTCAAAAAAACTTATTGATTCAGTTTATCAACAAAAAAGAGCAGCCTCTTGGGTGACTGCTCTTTTTTTCATCTGTATAACTATATAAGAACCTTTGAAAGAAAATCCTTGAGTCTGGGGTCCTGAGGATTATTGAAGAAATCCTTTGGATTATTTTCTTCTTTAATAACACCCTCGTCAATGAAAATGATTCTTGAACCGACTTCCTTTGCAAAGCCCATTTCGTGGGTAACGATAACCATTGTCATTCCTGATTTTGCAAGCTCTTTCATAACTTCAAGGACTTCGCCGACCATTTCGGGGTCAAGTGCCGAAGTGGGTTCATCAAAAAGCATAACTTCGGGATTCATTGCAAGAGTACGGACAATCGCAACTCTCTGCTTCTGTCCGCCCGAAAGCTGTGACGGATAAGCGTTTGCCTTGTCGGCAAGACCGACTCTTTCAAGCAGTTCCATTGCTTTTCGGTTTGCCTCTTCCTTTTTCATTTTGCCGAGTTTGACCGGAGCAAGAGTGATATTTTTTAGTATTGTATGATTGTTGAAAAGATTGAACTGTTGAAACACCATACCCATCTTTTCGCGGTATTTGTTGATATTTACTTTTTTATCGGTAATATCAACACCATCGAATTCAATCGTGCCGCCTGTAGGCTCTTCAAGCCTGTTAAGACAACGCAGAAATGTTGATTTACCCGAACCGGACGGACCGATAACAACAACCACTTCGCCTTTTTTTATTTCGGTATCAATACCATTCAGAACATTAAGTGAGCCGAAACTCTTTTTAAGACCCGACACCTTTATAACAGTTTTATCAGTGGTCACTATTACGCAGCCTCCTTTCGAGAATGCCTACCAATTTAGTGAAGAACATAACCAAAACAAGGTAAATAAGAGCCACGGCAATCAAAGGCATAAATGCCGAATATGTACGGCTTCTGATAAGGTCGCCGGCTTTTGTGATATCTTCAAGAGCAACATAACCGGAAACCGAAGTTTCTTTAAGAAGAACTATGAATTCGTTTGCAAGCGTTGGTAACACATTTTTGAACGCCTGCGGAATTATAATTTTTGTCATGGTCTGGGCGTAGCTTAAGCCGAGGCTTCTGCCTGCTTCAAACTGTCCCTTATCTATTGACATAATACCCGAACGAACGATTTCCGCAACATACGCACCTGAATTTATACCGAACGCAAGCGAAGCAACAGCAATTTTACTGTCAACCGAAACAAGTATTACATAATACATAAGCATCAGCTGAACAACGACCGGTGTTCCTCTTATAACCGTAAGATACACATTCGAAACGGTGTTCAGTATTTTTAAAACAGCCTTTCCGAAAGAATTGCCGATTGTTGAGGCATTGTTATCATAGGTTGACCTGATGATAGCAACAACAACGCCTATGGCGATACCAAGAAGAACGGAATAAAGGGTTATCTGAAGCGTGACAAGAAAACCGTCAACAAGCCATTTCCAACGGTCTCCGTCAACGAAGCAGAAAACGAACTCGTCTTTCATATCAGTAAACCACTCAGCAATTCCGCTGAAAAAAGAATTGTTATTCATTATTGTTTCACCCGTTATACATAAATGTGGGACGGGGGAAAAACCCCGCCCCGCTTAAAATCGGTTTTATTATTTATTGTTAACAGCTACAAATTCCTTTGCGGGCTCGTTATCAATAACAACACAGTCAACCTTGCCTGCAACAAGAGCCTGAACAGCATCTGCTCCCTTGTTGTAGCGTTCAATCTGTGCAGTAGGCTCACCTTCTTCGGGTTCTTCAAGATCCCATGTTGTATAAAGGTCGCCTGTTGTTCCCTGCTGAACGCCTATCTTCCAGAGGCTGCCGTCAGCCTTGGGAGCAAAGAGATCATCTGCAGTTGCAATTTCAGAGCCTTCCTTAACGATAATAACCTGAACACCGGTTGCATATGAATCCGTAAAGTTAACAGACTGCTTTCTTTCTTCGGTAACTGTAAGACCTGCCATAATGAAGTCAATCTTACCTGCAACAAGTGCGGGGATGGTTGCATCAAAGAGCATATCTTCAATTACGAGCTTTTTGCCGAGGATATCAGCAATAGCTGCTGCAATTTCAGCATCAATGCCTACGATTGCATCGCCATCCTTGAATTCATAGGGAGGAAATTCGGCATTTGTACCCATTGTGATGGTTTCCTTGACTTCAACATTCTGCTGGAACACAAGGTCATGTTCAATACCTGAAATATACTTATCCTGAATCTTCTTAACAGTACCGTTTTCTTTCAGAGACTTAAGAGCTGCGTTGATTTCTGCAAGCAACGCTGTGTCTTCTTTTGCAACTGCAATCGCATAATCTTCCATAATATACTCGGTATCAAGAATCATAAGCTTTGCATCTGTGTTTACTTCCGGTTCATTCTGAGAGCCGCAGCCTGCAAACATTGAAACTACTGTTGCGATTACCATGATTACCGAAAGAATTCTTACAAATTTTTTCATTGGAATTACCTCCATATTTTTTAATAAAGCTATTATAACATCAACATTATAAAAAGTAAAGCGAAATTGTATTTTTTTGCAAAAAGCTGAAATATCCGCAAAAAAACGCGGATATTTATTCAAAACAGCCGAGAGCATTAACCGCATTTATAAAATCTTCGTAAAAATCCGCTTCAAATTCCATCTTCTCGCCCGTAACGGGATGAGTAAAAAAGCACCGGCGGCAGTGAAGCAGCTGATGACCGATTTCAGTCATAAAATCGCCGTACATATCATCACCTGCAAGCGGATGACCCGAAAAAGCCATGTGCACCCTTATCTGGTGAGTTCTGCCCGTTTCAAGACGGAGACTGAGAAGCGTTGCGCCTTTAAGCTGATTTTCTGCTCTCCAGTTTGTAACGGCAGGCTCAACCCCAAGCTCATATGAGCACGCACGCAGAGTTTTCATCGGGTCGGGTCTGTAAATCGGAACATCCACCCTGCCCTCTCCGTTCAGCTCACCCTTAACGAGTGCATAATATTCTTTTTGAACACCGCCTGCAAGCTTACTTGCGGAAAGCTTATTGAGTGCGCACACAACAAGACCCGATGTGCCTTTATCAAGCCTTCCTACCGCCCTGAAAGCAGCATTCTTCCCTTTTTCGGCAAGATAAGCAGTAACGGCATTTGCCAGAGTATCACCCTGATGGTTATGGGTAGGGTGCATTGCCATAAACGGCGACTTGTTGACAACAAGAATATCATCATCCTCATAAACAACATTTATTTCAGCATGAAGCGCTTCGGGCAAGGCATCGTCATCGGGAATGGTTACGCTTATAACATCACCCGCTTTAACGATATCAATGGTGCGAAGCGGTTTTCCGTTACATACGAGGCTGTATTTGACTCTTTTCATAACTCTCGCAGAAAAGCCACATCCGCCTCTGAGAAAATGCACCGTTTTTCTTCCGTCATACTCGGGAGTTACGGTGTAATCTATAGTTCTGGACATTGTTTTTTCTCCTGTAAATTGGTGATTAAAGTATATCACACAATACATTTGAGTGCAATAATATTTACAAATTGTAATATTAATTACAACTTTATTTCAAAATCGAAAATGCTCTTTACAAATTATTTTTATGTTGGTAAAATTTTCTTGCAAGAAAAAAATAAAGGGAGGACAAAACTATGAAAAAAACATTAAAATCAATTCTTGCAGCAACACTCGCAATCATCCTTGCATTCGGCAGTTTTTCTGCCTTTGCAACCGAAGAAAACACCCTTAAATGGGTGTTTGACCGTGAAGAAGACTACAGCACCGAATATCTTTATTCGGGAGAATTTAAAGAGGGAACCAACACTATTGTTGCAAATCCAGAGAATGATTTTCTTTACTACATCCTCAACGCAGACAAAACCGGATATTATTATTTCAGCTACAACGCCTACGATATATCATGGATAGGAATTCCCGACGAAGTTACAGACGGAGTTGCTTATGAATCAAAAATTCCCGTCTACTATTCATATGACTGGTCAGGCGAAACCACTTCCGAATATATCTATTATCTCGAGGCAGGCGAAACGGTGATCGGTATAGACTACTATTTCTATGAAACAGAGTCGGATAAAAGCGTATTATCAATTGAATATCTCGGCGAGGGCATGGATATCTCTTTTGATGAAAAAGACATCACTGACCTTGTTATCAACGGTGATATTTATTTTTATGATGAATACTCATTTCTTTATACAGACTATACTCTCAGCTTCACCGGCGGAAAAACCATTGTTCTTGAGGATGAAGAACTTTATTTTTTATATGATGAATACGACGAGGGTGAAAACACAATAACGGTTAAACTCGGCAATTTTACAAAGGATATAACCGTTACCGCTTATTATATCGACCATTTCATTACAGACGCACAGCTCACAAAAAGCGAAAAATACACCGATGTTTACATGAATTATGATTACTCCTATATTCTGCCTGTAATTTCAAACGAAAGCATTAAATTCACCTTCAGCGACGGCAGTACCTATAACTCAGTTATCGACTACAATTACGGGATTGTAATTCTTCCCAACGGAAGAGAATATTTTGTTGAAGCTTATTACGGCTACGGAAATGATTACGATTACTCTTTGATGATTGATGTTGCAAACCAGACCGTAAAGGAATATGAATGCAATGTTGAAACATCAGGCATAATAGACAATGTGGGTGCACTGAAGGATAACAACAACAGCGAAATCAGTTATTTCCTCGATTATATGCTCTGGGAATTTATTGATATTATCCTTGCAAGCTCTGTCGGCAGTGCATTTGAAGAATCACGCGAACTTTTCTTCAACTTCTTCATCCGTCTTTCAAACCTTACAAATGATATTTTTGTTAACATTATGCGTTTCCTGAAATATTATCTCGTATAACAAAATAACGGGTTGAAAATTTTATAATTTTATGATAAGGTGAATGGGTAAATCCCATTCACCTTTAACTGTCAATAAAGTCGTCAGAACATGAACAAAATCATATGTAAATTAAACTGAATTACAATATATATTCAAATAAAATGACATATGCGGGGCGGCTTGCCTGCAAGCCGCCGTTTGTTTTGTTCATTCGTCGTTTTTTCTCCCATCGGGGTACCTTTGTACACCTTCGGTCGAAGAAAACGCCGTCTGACTTCCTTTCTTGACAGCTACTCGATTTTTGGAGGATTGAAAATGAAAAAACTTTCGGCAATACTGCTTGCCCTCATCCTGTTATTTCTCTGTTCCTGCTCTGAAGATAACGGTTCTGTTTCAACGCCGTCCGATGCAGAAACCGAAGCTGCGGCGCTCACGGAAAATTCAACCATGATAACCGAATGGAAAACGGACCTTCTGCCCGAAAAATTCCCCTCGCCACCTAAAGGAACGCACGATTTTTCAATAGCCAAAGGTGAAGGCGCAACAGCTGATTACGCCTACACCACCGATTTTCTGAGAATAACATTCATCTGCCCTGAGTTTGAATTCTATTCTTTCTCAAACGAAATGCTTTCTCTCGGTTACAAAGGCGGCTCAAAAAGTGTTTCGGGCGGAACATATTACCGCGACGGTTTTAAAGGATACTGGCAAAACGGAGAAACCTATGTCAGAATAAACAACACCACCAAAACCGATGAAGGCGAAGTTATATTTGAAATAGATATTGCCAAATGCGTCGATAATTTTCCGTCTGCACTTGAAAAATTCTTTCCCAAATTCAACGGCTATTGCATGAGCTCAGGAACATTCTGCGGCCATGACGGAAACGGTGACAGAATAACAACCGTTTTTGAAGGAAGCTTTGCTGCGCCTTCGTGGCACTGGGATTTCCGCTTTTCCAACGGCTTTGTCGGCGTTGAACAGGTTGAATTTGAAGAATATTTTTATGCTCTTGAAAAACTTGGATATGAGGGCACAATTTCAACAAACACCATTGACGGCTTCAGCGTTATGTCGGGCGATATGATAAAATCCGCCCCCGAAGGCGATTACGGCGTATTCATGCTTTATAACATTAACCTGAAAACACTTGACATTGCATACACAAATGACGCTTCGATTTACATACAGCATCAATAAGAAACAATCCCCTCTGTTCCAAACAGAGGGGATTACTTTTATTTAAGGACGACAGTTGTTATGCTTCTCGCAGGCAAAACATTTTTCTTTAAAAATCTTCCCGAATAAACCTCTTCACAGTTATGCTCTTTATCGGTAAGTGTTATCTGCATTTCGCTGTAAAGACCTGCAAGCTTGAATTCAAGCTCTGTTTCTTCATTATTAATAAGAACAATAACGGTTTCTTCGCCGTTTGTGAAAGCGGTTGAAACTATTTTGCTTTCAGCTTCAAGGCTGTCAAGAATATCAATTCTCACCATGCCGGTCTTTATGAAATTGGCAAACTGCTTGTATGCATAGTATCTGTTGTAAATCACAAGCTCGCCATCTTTGAAATCCATAAGTCCGTCACCGTTAACGGCAGTCCAGCTTTGCCATGAAACGGCGTTCATGCAATTCAAATCCTGAACAATGATATTTGCCATGTAAAGACCGCTGTCAATCGTTGTTGAATCAATTTTAAGCGGAAGCTCGCACCATTCGCTCATCTCAAATTTTTTATCGGGATACTGCTCTGCCATCTTCGCTCCGAACTGACTTTTGACTGCAATATTGTTATCAAGCCAATAGCTGTGTCCGCTTAAAGAGTCGCAGAATTCATTGAGAATGGGGCTTGCAAAGAATTTATCAACATATTCGTAGTATCCGGGAGAAAGCTCGCCTGTTTCGGTTCCGCTGAGCTTATAAGGAGAATTCCTTTTCTGCATTTCAAGAGCAAACATTTCGTAAAGCTCAATTGCCTCGTCTGCCGTATAGTGACAGCACTCCTGTCGGGTCCACGGACCGCCCCAGTCCCACTGAGGCTCATTGATGGGTGAGATTGCCGAAACAGGATAGCCCTGAGCAACAAACCAATCTGCAATAGTCAGAACATAATCAACAAATTCCGCATATTTTTCTTTTGGATGGTTTGAAACATAGGTTTCAAAACCGCCCGAAGCATGACCGTTTGCCGTCATTGAAAAATGGGGGCTGTTGCAAAAAAGAATAACCTCGGTTGCGCCGTATTCTATAGCATAATCAAGCATTCTTCTTGCATTTGCATCACGGGTGAAATCGTATTCATATTTCCCTGTTTCTTCGTTAAAAATATAAAAGCTTTCTGTTCTTCTGTTTGGGTCGCCGATTCTTGAATCGGGATTTTCCTTTTCGCCTGCACCGATATTATAACGGTAAACATCAAGCCCCAGACCCGTTTCGTCATCATAAAGAAGCCTTGCAATTTCTCTTGCCGTTTCTTCGTCGCTGATTGTCTGCGACCACCACGCAGAGCTTGTTCCGAAGGATTCAAAAACCTGATGTTCCACGAATTTATTCACTCCCACCGTCTGAGTTTTTCCTATGGATTCTATTGAAAAAATAAAAGTCTGCAAAGCCGCAAGAACAATGCAAAGATATGTTTTAAACATGTTTTTCTCTCCCTGTTTTTTATATTTTCAGTTTAACACACGAAAAAATCTATGTCAACATTATCAATTATTGCAAAACATATTGACAAACGGAAAAATCTATGATACAATTCATTTAACAATTAAGTTAAATGTTAAATGATAGGAGAGATGCAGATGAGTCTGCAAAACACACTTAAAGCTCTTTCAGACCCGACGAGAAGAGAAATTCTTAATATTCTCAAAGAAAAAACAATGTCGGCAGGCGAAATTTCAGACAGATTCGATATCAGCTTTGCCGCAGTTTCTCGCCACCTTTCCGTGCTCAAAGAAGCCGACCTTATCCGCGATGAGCGTGACGGGAAATTCATCTATTACGCCCTCAATGCATCTGTTCTTGAAGAAATTATATTATGGATTAAAGATTTGAAAGGAGATGCTTTAAATGATTAAAAAGAACCTTAAAATTCTGATTTTTACATCAATTGTAACTCTTCTGCCGATTTTGGCAGGGCTGATTCTCTGGGATAAGCTGCCCGACGAAATTGCAACCCACTTTAACGCCGATGGAGTTGCAGACGGTTTCAGCAGCAAAGGATTTGCCGTTTTCGGACTTCCTCTGTTTCTGCTCATTCTTCATTGGGTTTGCGTTCTTGCAACATCAGCTGACCCTAAAAGCAAAAATCACAGCGGCAAGATGCTGAGAATTACACTCTGGATTTGTCCCGTCTGTTCGTTGCTCGTATCAAGCCTCAGTTACACATACTCAATGGGAATCACAGTTGATATCAGCCTCATAATGATGCTTGTTTTCGGTGTTATGTTTATCGTAATCGGCAATTATCTTCCGAAATGCAAACAGAATTACACAATCGGAATTAAAATTTCATGGACACTCAACGACGAAGAAAACTGGAATTATACCCACAGAATATCGGGAAAAATCTGGGTTGCAGGCGGTATTGCAATACTTCTTACTTCAGTTTTCAGACAGATATGGCTTTTTGCGGTTATTACGGCATTAATGGTTATCATACCGTTTATATGCTCTTATGTCTTTTACAAGAAAAAGAATAAAAACGCCTGAAGCGAAAAAAATAATCGGGAGAGAAATTCTCCCGATTTTATTTTTTGGTGATGCTATGAATGCAAGAATAAAGCTTTCCGCAAAAGCCGCCCTGACGGGCTCACAGTTAAGAATCGTTCCGACGCTTGCAGCAATAATAATTCTCACTGTGTTTTTTTCGCTCTGCAATTCTGCGGTTAACCTTATCCCGTTTTATTTCGGACGCTATTTTCCTGTTATTTTCCCTGCACTCACTCTGTTTTTTTCAATTGCGGCAATTGCGCCTCTGCGGCTCAGATTGCAAATAAAGCATCTTCTGCTTGCAAGAGGATTTAATCCGTCTCAACGGATTAACATGGGATTTTCGGATGCGTTAAAATCATGTGAAATGTGCATATGCATGTTTTTTATAAAACTTTTCTGGCTTGCGGTTTTTGAAGCGATACCCGTTGCCGCAGCGGTTATTTTTCTTCTCAGCGGTGCCGTGAGCCTGCGCGCAGCATTTATGTTTTTATCGGGAATGCTCATTCTCGCACTTGCAGGCTTCGGTTTTTATCTGATTTTCACTCAGCGCTATTCAAAAGCATGGTTTTACCTCGCCTGCTACAAGGATTTCACCGTCAGCGATGCAATTGAGGAAAGCATAAAAAGAACAAAGGGCAAATACGCAGATATCCTGTTTTTCAAGCTCGGATTTGTCCCGTGGTTTTTGTTATGCGTCCTTATTTTTCCTGCATTTTATGTTATTCCGTATTATAAACAAAGCATCACCTGCTTGTTTCTGAGCAGGTGATGCTTTGACTGTCGATAAAGTTGTCAGAACATGAACAAAATCATATATAAAACAATCCGTCTCACAGCATATGCTGCCGGAATTGATATATGTAGGGCAACTTGCCCACAAGCCGCCGTTTATTTTTGTTCATTCGCCGTTTTTTCTCCCATCGGAGTACCTTTGTACACCTTCGGTCGAAGAAAACGCCGTCTGACTTCCTTTATCAACAGCCACTCATTTTGTCAAAAAACAAGTTTTTTGGCAAAATGAGCATCACCCGCTTGTTTCTAAGCAGGTGATGCAGAAATTATATTTTAATTTTAAAAACAGCCTTCTTTATTTTATCCGTACCCATTTTTATGCAGGGCTTGTGGGTATCCTGCGGAGCAAGAAAAACAAAGGTACCTTCGGTAAGTGCAACTCTTGTTGCGGCGGCAGTTTGTGAGGTAAAGAATTCGATATCGGGCTTATAGCCTGTTGAATCCTTCGCGAATTCAATCGGAAGCACATCTATTGCCTCTTCGCCGCAGATTGCATACTGCAGGTCGTGATAATCTCTGTGCGCCTCAAAATCGCCGCCTGTACCGGGTTCGTATTCCGAAATACCGACCTTTATCCCCTCGGCAACATCATATCCGCCGCACTCCATAGTCTTCATATCGTTTTCTTCAATAAATTTTGCAATTGCTTCAAATGCAGGATTAAACTCCGCATAAAACCTTAGATTTTTATCTGTATCAAATATCATTTTCAGTACCTCTCTTAAAGTCCTACAACATCTCTGCACTTATCAAGGAACGAGAAAATTCCGTTCGTGACGGGTGCAACATATTTTTCGAATTTATTATAGAATGCGTCACCCTCTTCATATTCGGGTGCAATCTCACCTTCGGCAAAGTTACCCATAGCAATAACTCTGAGATTGGGCTTGTCATTCTGAAGGAACTGGGTGTATGCGGGATTTGACCATACATCGTAGTATTCATCGGCATATGCAAACCAGTTATACATCTCCATTATTCCGTCGTGGCAGTTTGAGTGGAGCATATCCTTGATAAACCATGTATGTTCGGGAAGAATGCAGGTTGATGCATCAATAACATTGTCGGGTGAAACATGGTTATGTCCGCAGTTTTTGTTGCACTGAACATAATTTTCCCCGAGTGTTCCGTCAAGAGGAGCAACGGTTGCACCTGCGGATGCATACTTGGTGTCAACGGTTGCGTCGCTGTTGTTTTCCATTGCCTCAACAAGAGGGGTTCTCTGGATATTATAGCCTGCAACTATCATAACGCGCACACCGTTTGCCTGTGCACCCTTGAGAATTTCGTCTGCTCTCTGCTGAATGTTATAGTGATAATAATCTGCCTTCGCGATAAGTCCTGCCTGTGTTTCGGGGTCAAGGTTTAATTCTTTAGCATATTCATAGCTTTCGTGAGGAACAAATGACCAAAGACCGAGGAGAGTTCCGAAAACAGGAGTCAGAAGCTCGTCAAAAACTCTTGTTTCAAGCTTATCGAGAATAACATCTCCCAAAGCAAGAACACCGTCAACAAGACCGCTATAATAAAGTCCGTTGAAAAGGAACCAGAGAAGTGTGCTCTCTGCATCAAAAGGAGGATAACCGTCGGTTGCATAGGCAAGAAGTCGGTCGGCATCAAGGGCAACCTTTCTGCTCAGAAGGTCGCCTGCAACATCGGTTCCGAGAAGAGGACAGCACTGGAAAATGCATGCATCAACATCGTCATAGCCATATTCGTTAAAGTAAGCAAGAGTTACAACGCCGCCCATTGAAGATGCGCGTAAATTAACGATATCGTGACCCGTAAGCTCCTTGACATGCTGAACATATTCGTTAAGAATGCCTGCGTTATATACGGGATCAAGACGCCAGTCATAGCTGAAATAATAGCTCATGTTAACGCCGTGCTCAGGGTCGGTCGGAAGCTCGGGCTTAACCGCAACATTCTCTGCGGAATTGCCGTTGCCGTCAAGCGCCATAGCACCGAAAGCATCATAAACCGCCTCAATAAGAGCATCGCCGAGATGATCAAGATTGAGAGTTACGGCTGAAATTCCGATTGCGGGAAGAAGCTTGAAAATAAGCTTGACTATTGTATCTGTTGTTGGTCTGAAAAGAGTTCTTTCGTTTTCTGCACCGGGATTTTCATAGATATCCGTGCTGCCGAGGGGGCCTACATAGATTGTAGGAGTAACTCCGCAGGTGCATTTTTCACTCGTTGCAGCCGAGGCAGGAGCAAGGATGCACAAAATCATGGCAACCGAAAGAACAACGGAAATAATTTTTTTCAAAGAAACCATTCCTTTCAAAATCATTTATAGTTTATTCTATCACAGTTTTTTTCAATACTCAACCCAAATTTATGTAATTTTATACATTATTTTATTACTTATAATGTTGCAAATATATATACTTTTATGTTACAATAGCCGCAGTTAGGGTGTGATATATTTTGACAAACACAGAAAACAAACAGTCAGGCATATCAATCAACAAAAAAACGGTTGTGCTGATATGCATACTTCTTGCGGCAATAATGGCATTCGCAGGCATTTTAACACAGGTGTTGCCCCGAGGCGTTTATGAAACCAATCCCGACGGCACCATAATCAACGGAACATATACTCAGATAGAAGATAGGCTGCCGATATGGAAAATAATTCTTGCGCCGATTCTTGTTTTCGGCACGGATACCGCACTGACGGGCGTTGGCATCATTCTGATGATAACCCTCATCGGCGGAACATTTCTCATTCTCGACAAATGCAGCGTACTTAAATACATAATGGCAACCATAATCCGTAAATTCGGCAAAAGAAAATATCTTTTGCTCAATGCCATGATTCTTGTCTGCATGCTCTTAAGCTCAACGGCAGGAATTCTTGAGGAATCGGTAACGCTTGTTCCGATTGCAGTTGCAATTTCGCTCGCGCTCGGATGGGATTCCTTTGTCGGTCTCGGAATGAGCCTTATCGCCGTTGCCTTCGGCTTCACAGCCGCAACTTTCAATCCCTTCAATGTTGCAACTGTTCAGCGAATGGCGGATATCCCCGTTTTCTCGGGACTCGGCTACAGATTGATTGTTTTTGTTGCTGTTTATGCGGTGCTTGCAGGATTTTTAACAGTTTACGCAAAAAGTATTGAAAAGAATCCGAAAAAATCTCTTTGTTATGAAACCGATATTCCTCTTCGCGAAAAATATAATCTTGACGACAGTATTGCTGTTCTCAGCGACGAAAAAATAAAGAAGGCAGCAAAAGCATTTCTTCTGTGTCTTGCAGGCGTGGTTATTTGCATAATCCTTGACTTCGTTCTCGGAACGGAAGGCGGAATTTCTCTTCCCGGCATGGCAATTCTTTTCACCGTCGGCGGCATGCTTGCAGGTCATTTTGCAGGTCTCAGCGGCAAAAAACTTCTTAAAAACTTCGGCGAGGGCGTTAAAACCATCGCACCTATTTTTCCGATTATTCTTATAATACTTTCAATAACCTACATTCTTGACCAGGGCAACATTATCCCCACCATTCTCAATTTCGTTTACAATCTTATCAAAGGCATGAGTCCCTTTGCGGCGATACTGATGCTCTTTATTTTCATCGTTGTTTTGGAATTTTTTGTGGGCAGCGGTACTGCAAAAGCATTCCTCATTATGCCGCTTGTTCTTCCCCTTGCCGATATGGTTGATGTTACCCGACAGAGCGTAACCCTTGCTTTCTGCCTTGGCGACGGTTTCACTAACCTGCTTTACCCGACAAGCGGAATAATGATTGTTGCAATCGGACTTGTCAACATTTCATACGGTAAATGGCTTAAATTTTCGTGGAAGCTGTTTGCGCTGGAAGGCATTCTTTCCGTTGCCCTGATGCTCATTGCAGTGGCTGTTAATTATTCTTAAGGAGATAAAAATGAAGCTTAAATTCAATGCCGACGGCAAATTCAAAATTCTGCTTTTCGGCGATATACATGAACACTACGACTACGAAACAAATCCCAGATTCAAGGATATGCACAAGCTTATGAATGCTGCGCTTGATGAATACAAGCCCGACCTGTGCGTTCTTCTCGGCGACAACTGCAATACCGACCTCATTGCCGAAGACCCAAAAAAATACGAAAAAATGCTGCGTGCCGTTATTGAACCCATAACGCGCAGAAAAATTCCCGTTGCATCGATTCTCGGAAACCATGAGCATGACCACGGACACGAGGACGAAATCGTTAGCATTTATAACAGCATTGAAGGCTGCATTATGAGAAACGATGCGCCTTCCGAAATTACGGGAAACGCAAATTTTAAAGAACTGATTTATTCCTCCGACGGAGAAAAACCTGTTTTCTGCCTGTGGTTTATTGACTCCAATAACTGCTTTGAGGACAGAGCCGTTTCTCACTATGACTATGTTCATCCCGACCAGATTGAATGGTTTGAGGGTGAGTGCGAAAAACTCAAAGAGCTTAACGGCGGAAAGCCTATGCCTTCATTCGTTTTTCAGCACACGCCCGTTCCCGAAGAATACGAGCTGCTAAGAAAAGCAAGATTCTGGGAGCTTCCCGTTGCGGTCAGAGGCTATAACACAAAAAAAGATACCTTCTATGTCGGTAAAAAAGGCACGGAAGATTATGTCGGTGAAGGTCCGTGCTCACCCGATGTTAACAGCGGTCAGTTTGCCAGTTGGAAAAAAGTCGGCGGAATCCTCGGCGCATTCTTCGGGCATGACCATCTTAACGATTTTTCGGGCTTCCACGACGGAATATTCATGGCGCAGCATAAAACAGCAGGCTTCCGCGCATATACGGACGGCTGCAGAAGCTGCGTAAGACTTGTTACGATTGACGAAAAAAATCCCGAAAAATTTGAGCAGGAGCTCAAACGCTTCAAGCAGTTCGGTTTGAAGAGCGAAAGTCTCGGTCCTGTTTTAAGAACTATATCCGACAGGCAGAGCTTCTGGCTCCATGTCCTCGGCTATGCCGCAGCAGGTATCGGCGGAGCTGCCGTTCTCGGGCTCATTATAAAAAAACTAATTAATGTATTCGGAGGTTAATATTATGGAAAAAGCAAAAAAACTCAGCCCATCGCTTATATTGAACATTCTTCTTTTCGGATTTATGGGTCAGGTTGCATGGGCAGTTGAAAACAATTTCTTCAATCTTTATCTTTTCAATGAAGTCGGCGGAACCCCCGACGATATTTCAAACATGGTTACCGCAAGCTCGATTGTTGCCGTTCTTACAACTCTTTTCATGGGCAGCCTTAGCGATAAAATAAACAAGCGTAAAATTTTCATCTGCGGCGGCTACATAGTTTGGGGCTTCACGGTTATGGCATTCGCCGTTATCTCGCCCGAAAATATCGCAAAGCTTATGGGCACAACTCCTGCAGCCGCAGTTACCTCAACGGTTATTCTTGTTATCATCATGGACTGCATAATGACATTTATGGGTTCAACCAGCAACGATGCCGCCTTCAACGCATGGATTACAGACATCACATCAACCTCGAACAGAGCAAAAACCGAGTCAATCCTTGCTCTTCTTCCCGTTATCGCATTGGTCGCAGTCACAGCTGCCTTCGGCGCACTTTCAGGCAAATTCGGCTATCCCGCATGCTTTATAGGACTCGGACTTATTGTTACACTCTGCGGTGTTATCGGCATATTCTCCATCAAGGAATCAAGAACAGGCGTTAAAACAACGGCAAGCTTCGGTGAAACACTCACCTACGGTTTCAAACCATCCGTTATCAAAAACAACAAGAGTCTTTATATTTCTCTTCTGTGCATGGGCATTTTTTCGGTTGCAAGCCAGGTTTTCTTCCCCTATCTTTTCATCTATGTTGACCATTATATTGATATGGAAACCCTTAAGCTTACCGTTCCCACGGTTATTCTTGCTGTTGTTGTTATCATCGGCGCAATTGCATCGCTTGTTTCCATCATTATCCTCAGCGATAAAAAGGGCAAGGCACCCTTCCTTTTCCCCTCGGCAATATTCTTTATCGCAGGTCTTGTTCTTGTTTATTTTGCAGATAAAAACATCATCTGGTTTGCTCTTTCTGCGGTTATTGCAATGGTAGGCTACGGTCTTCTTATGATTATGCTCAATGCCGCAATCCGCGACTTTACTCCTGAGGACAAGGCAGGCCAGCTTCAGGGCATAAGAATGATTTTCTCCGTTCTTCTTCCCATGACTATAGGACCCAAGGTTGCCGCAAAGATTACTGAAATTTACGCAGATGCGCAGTATCTCAACGAATACGGTGTTGCAGTTGATATTCCTGCGCCTCATATCTATCTTGCAGCCGCTGCAATCGGAGTTCTTATTTTTGTTCCCCTCGTCTTTCTTTCAAAGGAATTCAAAAAACAGCCGTCAGCAAAATAATTATACCGCAAAGAAGGAAAATATGTTATGAATATTATTATTGTAGGTCTGGGCAAGCTCGGCATGACACTTACCAAACAGCTCGTTAACGAAGGCCACAGCGTAACAGTTGTTGACATCAACCATGACAAACTCACAAACGCTGTTGATGTATATGATGTTATGGGTGTTTGCGGCAACGGCGCAACCTGCGAAACTCTTGAAGAAGCAGGCGCAGCAAAAGCAAAGCTTATCATTGCCGCAACCGCTTCCGACGAGATGAACATTCTCTGCTGCCTTATCGCAAACAGAATGGGCACCGAAAACACAATTGCCAGAGTGCGAAATCCCGACTACGCTGCTCAGATGCAGTTTTTGCGCAACGAGCTTGGCATAAGCATGATAGTCAACCCTGAATATGAAACAGCAAATGAAATTTCAAGAATTATCCGATTCCCCTCTGCGGCAAATCTCGATTCATTTGCAAGGGGAAAAATAGAAATCGCAAGAATCCGCATTCATTCGGATAACATGCTCTGCGATATGCCGGTTTATGAACTTCGCAAAAAATGCAAAGCAAAGGTTATCGTATGCGCCGTTCAGCGTGACGAGGAGGTCTATATCCCCTCAGGTAATTTCGTTTTGCGCTGCGATGACACCATCAGCATAACGGGAACCCGCTCCGAGCTTTCTCATTTTATGAAACAAACCGGTGTTTACAAGCAAAAAATTAAAAATGTTATGATTCTCGGCGGCGGAAGAATTGCATATTACCTTGCAAAGCAGCTCACCGACACCGGCAGAAACATCAAGCTTATTGAGCAGAATCTTGAAAGATGCTATCAGCTGAGCGACATGCTGCCCGACATCACCGTTGTTCACGGAGACGGAACCGATCAGGATTTGCTTGACGAGCAAGGTCTTGACTATCAGGATGCACTCATTTCGCTCACGGGCATTGATGAAGAAAACATTATTGTTTCCATGTATGCCGAATCAAAAGGCATCAACAAGGTTATAACCAAGGTTAACCGCCATTCATATTCCATTCTTAACGATATCGGTCTTGAAACGGTTGTTTCGCCTCAGATTGTTGCAGGTAATCTTGTTACAAGATATGTAAGAGCTCTTCACAACTCTGCAGGCAACTCACAGATTCAGACCCTCTACAAACTTGTCGGAGGCAAGGTTGAAGCGGTTGAGTTTATCGTGCCCGAAAATGCAGGCTACGAGAATATTCCGTTCAAAGACCTTCAGTTTCTGCCCAACCTCATTATCGGCTGCATCATCCGCAACGGAAAAATTATCTTTCCCGGCGGCGATGATGTTATGAAAGCCAACGACAATATCATTGTTGTTACGGCAGGCAGAATAATCGAGGATCTTCACGACATTTTCGTCTGATATTGCGGAGGGAATTTATGAATTACCCAATGATTTTTAATAACTTAGGCAAAATTCTGCTTGTTGAAGCGGCATTGCTTGTCTTTCCTGCAATCGGCGCAATTGTTTACGGAGAAAATACTCTTCTCTCCTTTGCACTGACAATTGCACTTCTAACAGTTTCGGTTCTTCTGTGTTTCAGAAAGAAAGCAAAAAAAACAAACATTTACGCAAAAGAAGGCTATGTTATAGTTGCTCTTTCCTGGATTTTAATGTCGTTTTTCGGGGCAATGCCCTTCTTTTTCAGCGGTCATATTCCGAACTTTGTTGACGCCTTCTTTGAAACCGTTTCCGGCTTCACAACAACGGGTTCAACTATTCTGACAGATGTTGAAGCTCTTCCGAAAAGCCTTCTTTTCTGGCGCAGCTTTACCCACTGGATCGGCGGCATGGGTATTCTTGTTTTTGTTATTGCAATCATGCCCAAAACCGAAAGCTCCTCCATGCATGTTATGAGAGCCGAAGTGCCGGGGCCGACAGTCGGCAAGCTCGTTTCAAAGCTCCGTGCATCTGCAAGAATTCTTTACGGTATATATTGCGTGCTGACTTTAGTTGAAATCGTTCTTCTTTTTATTGGCGGAATGCCTCTTTTCGACTGCATTGTTAATGCATTCGCAACTGCAGGCACAGGCGGTTTCGGCATTCTCAGCAACAGTATTGAAGGCTATAACAGTCTGTATGCCGAAATGGTTATCGCAGTGTTCATGCTGATCTTCGGCGTTAACTTCAACCTTTATTATATGATACTCATTAAGCAAGGAAAACAGGCTCTCAAAAGCGAGGAGCTTCGCTATTATCTCGGCATTGTTGCCGCATCGGTAATCATTATCGCAGTCAGTCTTATCAACACCAAACACGGAATTGCGGATTCTTTCCGTTATTCCTTCTTCCAGGTTGCATCAATAATTACAACAACCGGTTTCTCAACAACAAATTTTGAAACATGGCCGATGATTGCAAAATTTGTTCTTGTTTTTCTTATGGTTATCGGAGCCTGCGCAGGTTCAACAGGCGGCGGAATCAAAGTTTCCCGTCTTATTATTCTTATCAAAAGCGGTCTGCGAGACATCAAGAAAGCAATTAACCCCAGAAGTATTGAAACCGTTAAGGTTGATAAACACACGGTTGAGGAATCTGTTGTTAAAAGCGTATCGGTATTCTTTGCAACCTATATACTCATTGCTGCTGCATCAATGTTTGTTGTTGCAATTGACGGCAGGGATTTTACAACAACCTCAACCGCAGTCATTTCATGTATAGGAAATATAGGTCCCGGTCTGGGCGCTGTTGGCCCTTACGGTAATTTTGCGGATTTCTCTGTTCTCAGCAAGCTTGTTCTCTGCTTTGACATGCTTGCAGGCAGACTTGAACTTATCCCCATGCTAATGCTGTTCTCTCCCTATGCATGGGCAAGAAAATACTCATAAAATCTAACGGGGTGCTGAAATGGAAAAGAAAAAGCTTTATATTTTAACTTACGACCACGGAGGATATGTCCTCTGGAAAGACGAAGTCAAGCCTCGTCTTAAAAATATTTTTGATTGGATGGAGAAATATCCCAAGCTCAGAATAGGGCTTGATTACGAATCCTTCACCTTTGATGAGTTTTCAAGGTGCGACCCCGAAGTTGTTGAAATGATAACCGAACTGCTCAAAAAATATCCCGACAGGGTGGGTCTTGGCGCAACAACCTACGGTCAGCCGCTTTCGCTCACCATTTCAGAGGAATCCAATGCCCGTCAGCTTACATATGCAATAAGAACAAACAAAAAATATTTCGGCAAAACTCCGAATGTTTATTGCATTTCGGAATATGCCCTCAACAACCAGACTCCACAGCTTTTAAAGCTTACGGGACATGATGCAGCAATTATGCGCTCTCATGTTATGGGCTACGGATATCCGAGAACCTTCGATTCCGCGTGGGGCAACTGGATAGGAAAAGACAAGACAGCTATCCCTGCCGTACCCACCTATGATAAGCAGGGCAGAGGCTATAACTGCTGCACGGTTGATAATTGGATTCTCTCTCGCTGGCCTCAGGACACCGATATATCGCTTGAGGATTTTGAGGAGATGTTTAAAAAGTATTCTCCCCTTCTCGCTTCAAGATATGACGACCTCACCCAGCCTATTGAGGATGTCACCAAATATATCGAAACAAAAGATAACTACGAATATGTTCTTCTTGAGGATATCCCTTCTCTTTACGGCGAGGCAAAGGATGAACTTGTGACTGATGACAACGATTTCCATGTGCAGATGCCGTGGGGCTACTGCGGCAACGAAATCTTCAACGGAGTGCGCAAAGCTGAGGTTGAAGCCGTTCAGGCAGAAAAGCTCAACGCTCTTTCCGTTATGCTTGGCGGAAAGGCTCTCACAGAAAATCTTGACGAAGCATGGAAATATGCCCTTGCGTCACAGCATCACGATGTTACAATCTGCGGTCTGCTCGACCTTTCAAGGCGTTTTATCCCCTCTTCACTTAAGGAATCTGAATTCGTCAAGAATGAATCTCTCAAAGCAATTGCATCACGCTTTGCCTGCAAGGATGAAAACTCCGTTCTTGCAATAAACACCAATTCCTTCCCCGTCGGCGAATATATCAAGATTAGCGAAGATAAATATGTTTATGCAGATTTACCTGCATACACTGCAAAAGTCATCTCTGCTGATTCAAAAAGCGACTGCGAAGATTTCTCATGGAATTCCGATACGGGAATTCTTGAAACTGTATACTATAATATAAAGCTTACCGACAATGGCATTGAGTATATTGCAAACAAAGACGGCAAAAAAATCATCGATAACGGTGATAACAGCATGTTCACCGCACACATCAACGGCGTTGACTGTGCTTCAAGCGGTAAATGGAAAGTTGAAAGTAAACCTTATGGTGTTCTTGCCGTTTACGAAGGCAAAATCGGCAGCATTCCGTTCAGTTTTAAAATGCGTTTCGGCGGTAAGTATATGGACAGAATCGACTGCAAAACCCGTTTTGAAATTCACAATGAACGCATCGGCATAATCGGCGACAAGGCAGGTCTTGAAAAATCAATCACCGTTAATGGTCACAAGCACGAAGGTAAGCTTAACTTCAACATGAACCTCTGCCTTGACAAGAGCCGCAAAATGTACCGTGACTTGCCCTATTCAATCTCCGAATGGAGCGGCGACATAAGAGTTACCGAAGATTACTGGTATGAAAAAGACCGTATCATCATTGATGAAAAGGTTACTCCCGAGGAATCCTTCAACTCCTCAACATATCTCAACGGCATTTACTGGATTTGCCTGAAGGACGATAACAACAGCGTTGCTGTTTTCAACAAGGGCTGCATGGGCTCGGATGTTCAGGGCAACAAGGTTTCGATTCCGCTTGCTTATTCCGAGGAATATCTGTGCGGAACAAAAATCCTTGACGGCATTTATGAGGATGAATTTGCTCTTTGTTTAGGATTGGATTTTGTCAGCGACATTCACCAACACGCAATTGCATATGCCTATCCTCCCATTGCAATTCCTCTTGAAAAGCATGACGGAAATGTGTCTGAGCTTGAATTTGCGTCATTCAGCAAGTCAGATGACATCGGCATTGTTGTTATGACTACCCTCTATCCCGAAAACGGTTATCTTCTCGCCCGTTTCTGCAATTATTCTGACGAAGAGGCCCATGTCAGCTTCAAGCCTGCATGCGGCAAGGTTACGGCAGAAACCGACCTTCTCGGCAATGAAATGGCAAAGATTGAAGATAACAATCTTAAATTCCGTCCGTGGGAAATCAAAACCGTTAAAATCAAGATTTAAAAACACTCAAGCCGTCTGCAATCACGCAGACGGCTTGTTCGATTTTTTTATTTGATTTTAATAAGTCGGTCACCCTTAACAAGAAATGCATTCCTTGCAAGGTCAATCATCGGCTGATCATTGAGAGAATCAGTGTAGAAATTATCAATCTCGGCATCGGGGAATTTTTCCTTGAAAGCCTTAACCTTATTTTCGCGGAAGCAGAAATTGACAAGCTTTCTGCTTTCGAGGTCTGTTTTTGAACCAACATAATGCTTGATATTCATTCTGCGACAGATTTCTTCAAGCACTATATCAAGACATGCCGAGATGATGATGTCGTCATCCTGTCTCTGCTTGAGATAAAAAGGCTTTATCTTGCTGCAGTTTTTATCCCAGAAGTCAACAACATCGCTCTCAATATCATCAATTGATTGCGCAAATTCTTCAACAACACCTGCGTACTTATCCATAACATCGTCAAGCGATATTTTGCCTGCTTTATACTTAATAATACAGCTTACAGCCATCGGAAGCTTCGTGAGCAGCTTAGGATCTTTTTTCAGATATCCGAGAAAAAGGTCAACGCCCGATTCACCTCTGTAAATCGTGTTATCAAAATCATATACATTCATTAATATAATACCATCCTTAAAGTTTCTTTTGTCCCTGCATAGAGTATAACACACACCTGCAAAGTGTATTATTCTTTTAAAGAATAAATTTCTTAGGGTTTTATTAAGATTTGTGTAAGTTTTTATGAATTTGCGTTGAAAACATGATTTTTCAGTGATATAATTACTTGATTTCTGTTACGGGGAGAAAATAAAAATGAAAAACAAACCAATGGAAAGCGGATTTTACAAAGCATTTTTCACCATGACGCTGACTCTCGCTCTTCAGAACCTGATTGTTTTCGGCGTTAACCTTGCGGATTCGGTTATGATGGGTGCATACAGTGAAACAGCGCTCAGCGGCGTCGGTATCTGCAACAATATTCAGTTTTTTCTCAACATGGCGGCATCGGGCATTGCCTCAGGCATGACGGTTATCGCATCGCAATATTGGGGCCAAAAAGAAACGAAACCCATTCACAGGGTTTCGGCGGTTGCAATGTGGCTTGGACTAATATTCACAATGCTGATTTTTGCCTTTGCTGCAATCGCGCCCGAAGTGCTCATTCGCCTTTTCACGGATAAAGAAGCCGTTATTGAGCAAGCGGTGCTTTATCTCGACATTATAAAACATACATATTTAATGTATACGCTCTCGACGATTCTTCTGGCAATTCTTCGCAGTGTTGAAACGGTTAAAATCGGTTTTTATGTTTCACTTTCATCATTCGCTCTCAATATTTTTCTCAACTATGCACTCATTTACGGAAAATTCGGTGCACCCGAAATGGGTATACGCGGCGCAGCACTTGCAACTCTCGTGTCAAGAGCAGTTGAACTCATTGTTACGGTTATCTATATCCTCGCTGTTGATAAAAAGCTCAGTATGCGAATCCGTGACTTGTTTATAACCGATAAAGCTATGATAAAGGACTATTTCAAAACGGGACTGCCGCTGATGATGAGCAGCGTTTCATGGGGCATTGCAATGAGCATTCAGGGCGCAATCATCGGCAGACTCATTGAAAGCGCAATTGCAGCAAACAGTATTGCAACAACGCTGTTTCAGGTTGCAACGGTTATCTGCTACGCATCAAGCAATGCAGCCTGCGTGCTTATCGGAAAAACCGTCGGTGAAAACATGAGCATGGATATTATAAAACGCAGAAGCAAAAATCTGCAGCTTATTTTCCTTGCAATCGGCGTTGCATCAAGCGCAATTCTGCTTATTGTTAAAAATCTGATTATCGGATTTTATAACGCCTCACCCGAAACTCTCGATATAACCAATCAGTTTATCTGGGTGCTTTGCGTTACGGTAATCGGCACTGCATACGAAGCCCCCTGCCTTTGCGGAATCGTTTCGGGCGGAGGTGAAACCTCTTTCGTACTCAAAAACGATATCATTTTCATGTGGCTTATTGTTCTTCCGCTGAGTGCATTAAGTGCATTTGTTTTTAAATTCCCCGTTGTGGTTACCTTTGCCTGTCTTAAAGCTGACCAGATTTTAAAATGTGCGGTCGCTGTTGTCAAGGTCAATAAATTCAACTGGGTTAAAACGGTTACAAGATGAAAAAACGGACTGTTCGAAATGAACAGTCCGTTGATTTTTTATTTAACCCACCTTACCGGGCTTTGTTACCTTCGGCGGAGGTGCGAGCTTTGCTCTTTTGCTGTTGGGATTGCGTTCAACAAGCGGCTCTGCGCCGTCATTGACGCTTGCTGCAGTTATGCAGACTCTCTCAACTGTCATATCCGACGGAACATCATACATAACAGGCATAAGCACTCCTTCGATTATTGAGCGAAGTCCTCTTGCGCCCGTTTTCTTTTCAAGTGCTTTATCGGCAACCGCTTCAAGCGCAGTATCATCAAATTCAAGCTCAACACCGTCAAGCTTGAAAAGCTCTTTATACTGCTTAACGATTGCGTTCTTAGGAGTTGTGAGAATCTTGACAAGCGCATCCTTATCAAGCTCTCTGAGCGTTGTTATAACAGGCAATCTGCCGACAAGCTCAGGAATGATTCCGAACTTGACAAGATCCTGCTGAATAACCTTTTCAACAAGGTTTTCTTTCGCCGCCTCAGCCTTACTCTTAACCTGTGCGCCAAAGCCGAGAGCCGAGCCCTCCGAACGCTTCTCAATTATCTTTTCGATGCCGTCGAATGCACCGCCGCAGATAAAGAGAATGTTTGAGGTGTCAATCTGAATGAACTCCTGCTGGGGATGCTTTCTGCCGCCCTGAGGAGGAACATTCGCAACCGTGCCTTCAATAATCTTGAGAAGTGCCTGCTGAACGCCTTCGCCGCTTACATCTCTTGTTATTGACGGATTTTCGCTCTTGCGTGCGATTTTGTCAATCTCGTCAACATAAATAATGCCTCTTTCGGCACGCTCAATATCAAAATCGGCAGCCTGAATTATTCTCAGAAGAATGTTTTCAACATCCTCGCCGACATAGCCTGCTTCCGTAAGTGTTGTTGCATCTGCAATTGCAAAGGGAACATCAAGTATCTTTGCAAGAGTCTGAGCAAGCATGGTTTTGCCGACACCCGTAGGACCGAGAAGAAGAATGTTGCTCTTCTGAATTTCAACATCGGTGTTACCCTTGCTGCCGATACGCTTATAATGATTATAAACAGCAACGCTGAGGGCAATCTTTGCGCTGTCCTGCCCGATGACATATTCATCAAGCATAGCCTTGATTTCCTGCGGCTTGGGCAGCGAGCCAGAATCAAAATCATTGTGATTATGATGAGGCTCCGACTCGATTATTGAGCAGCAAAGGTCAATGCACTCGTTGCAGATATATACATTAGGGCCTGCGATAAGCTTTTCAACCTGATCCTGCGTTTTATAGCAGAACGAGCAGGAAACCCTTTTTTCGTCATCTCTGGGCATTATGTGCCTCCTGTGTTTTTATCTTTTCGCGATAACCTTATCAACAAGACCGTACTCCATAGCCTCCTGAGCTGTGAGGTAGTTGTCTCTTTCGGTGTCTCTTGCAATCTCTTCGATTGAACGGCCTGTGTTTTCGGCAAGAATTCTGTTGAGCTTTTCTCTTGTTTTGAGAATGTGGTCTGCAACAATCTTGATTTCGGTTGCCTGGCCTCTTGCACCGCCGAGGGGCTGATGAATCATAATCTCACTGTTGGGAAGAGCAAATCTCTTACCCTTTGCGCCCGATGAAAGCAGAAATGCACCCATCGAAGCAGCCATGCCCATGCAGATTGTTGAAACATCGCACTTGATATACTGCATTGTGTCATAAATTGCCATGCCTGCGGTTACGGAGCCGCCGGGGCTGTTGATATAAAGGCTGATATCCTTATCGGGATCCTGTCCCTCAAGGAAAAGAAGCTGAGCAACAACTATGCTCGCCGTTGTATCGTTAACCTCGTCGGAAAGAACGATAATTCTGTCGTTCAGAAGGCGTGAAAAAATATCGTATGAACGCTCGCCTCTGTTAGTCTGTTCAACAACATAAGGTACCAATGCCATTAAAAATCAATCCTTTCTCCGCAAAAATGGAATTTTAGAATAAATAAACCGGCGTTGAACCGGTTTATTATTTGCTCATATTTAAGTATAGTTAGAATTTCGGCTGATTATTCAGCAGCTTCTTCCTTCTTTTCAGCAGCCTTTTTGGTTGTTTTCTTTGCAGCAGGCTTCTTTGCGGGCTTTTCTTCAGCCTCGCCTTCTTCCTTCTTTTCAGCAGCCTTCTTGGTTGCCTTCTTTGCTGCGGGCTTCTTTGCCTTTGCCGAATCGATTACAAGCTTGATAGCCTGCTGTCTTGCGATTTCAGCTGCAACAGTTGCTTCGGGAACAAGCTCCTTAATCTTTTCAACATCGAGATTATAC
Source organism: Acutalibacteraceae bacterium (assembly GCA_045539875.1). Taxonomy (GTDB): domain Bacteria; phylum Bacillota; class Clostridia; order Oscillospirales; family Acutalibacteraceae; genus CAG-177. The sequence goes on along the minus strand of JAZQGF010000028.1, from coordinate 243,446 downwards.
ATCTCTGACATCTTTGTGTATTCTTCAGCAATTGCTTCGTCTGATGCCTTGATTTCTTCAAGCTCTGTAATCTTTTCAATTGCAAGCTCAATCTTAACATCTGCAACTGCACGCTCTCTCATCTGGCTTTCGAAGATTGCCTTATCCATACCCATATACATAAGGTATGTATCAAGGTCGATACCCTGCTGGCCGATTCTCTGTGCAAATGAATCAACATTTTCCTTAGCCTTGTTGTCATACATACATTCGGGAATTTCACCTTCAACATTTTCAACAAGAGCTTCGATAACTGCATCTTCAAATGCGTTCTGAGCGCTCTCCTGCTTTCTCTTGAGCATGTCGTCTTCGATGCCCTTCTTAAGCTCGTCAACTGTTTCGTATTCGCCCATATCCTTAGCGAATTCGTCATCAAGCTCGGGAAGCTCCTTAACCTTGATTTCGTGAAGCTTAATCTTGAAAACCGCATCCTTTGAAGCAAGCTCGGGAGCATACTCTGCAGGGAAGGTTACATTAACATCAAATTCTTCGCCGATTGAGTGACCGATAATTTGATCTTCAAAACCGGGAATGAATGAGCCTGAACCGATTGTGAGTTCATATTTTTCTGCCTTGCCGCCGTCAAATGCAACGCCGTCAACAAAGCCTTCGAAATCGATAACTGTGATATCGCCGCTCTGAGCTGCTCTGTCATCAACATTAACGATTCTTGCGCCTCTGTCAAGCATGTGCTCGATTTCGTGGTCGATTTCTTCCTTAGTAACCTTAACCTCTGCCTTTTCAGCAGTAAGACCCTTATATGCCTTGAGGCTGATTTCGGGCTTAACGGTTACATTGAAGGTCATAACAACGCCTTCTTCTTTGCTCATGGTCTTAACATCGAAATCCTTGGGTGAATCAACGGGAATAATGCCTGCTTCTTCGTATGCAGCCTGAACTGCTTCGGGGAATACAATATCAAGAGCGTCTTCAAAGAAAACTTCCTGACCGTAAAGCTTCTCAATCATCATAAGAGGAGCCTTGCCCTTACGGAAGCCGGGAATCTGGATTGACTTTCTCTGCTTGAGATAAGCCTGCTGGATTGCAGCTCTGAAATTTTCTGCTGCAATAGCGATTTCAACCGAATAAGTGTTGGTTTCTGTTTTGTTTGCTGATACTAAACTCATTAGAATTCCTCCAATTGTTCTTTTAACGGGTAAATTATAGCAAATTAATTTTAAAATTTCTATATATATTTATAAATTCTTATGTTTAGTTAAATTTTCCGTATTTTTCCGCTTTCTTTTGTTCATATTGACAATAATCAATAGACTAAAGCAGGGCAAAACTGCAAAAAGTCGCTTGAAATCAGCGAAAAACGGATTCCGTCGCACTCGCCGATAAACGCTCCTGCGTGGGAATATGAATGCAGATGCCCGTAATAACAGCGTGTGATTTTTTCTTCAACAAGCACATTGTAAATCTCATCGCACTTCTGAGTAATATTCAGCGGTGGATAGTGAAGAAAGACAACGGGTTCAAGCCCCGTTTCTTTTGCAGCAGCTATCGACGAACGAAGCCTGCCTGCCTCACGGAGAACGACCTTTTTATCCGCATCGCTTTCCGCATCAAAAAACCATCCTCTTGTGCCGCAGATTGCAAAATCTCCTGCGGTGTAGGTGTTATTATGAAGAATATTAAGCGTGCTGAGCGAATGCTTTTCAAAAAATTCGTCTGACTTTTTCTTTGTTGCCCACCAATAATCGTGGTTGCCCTTCAAAATTATTTTTTTACCCGGCAAAGAATCAAGAAACTGAAAATCCTTAAGTCCCTGCTCAAGATTCATGCACCACGATATATCTCCGGCAATAACAACGGTATCCTCTTCTCTGACCAGTCTGCGCCAGTTTGTTTCAAGCCGTTGCTCATAATCACTCCAGCCGCCGAAAATATTCATCGACTTGCCCGTAGCGAGCGAAAGATGCGTATCTCCGATTGCAAAAAGAGCCATAGACATATCCTTTCCAAAAATAATTCTGAATTAACTGTTAATAATATAAACACGGAACTTTTCCGATTAAACCGAAAGGAGAAACAACAATGGATAAAGAAATCGGTGCAATTACCTGTTTTGCAAAAAACTGCGTTTACCACAAGGGCAACACCGCCTGCACTGCAGGCACAATTGAGGTTGGTAACTCCTCTGCATGCAAATGCGGCGAAACACAGTGTTCAACCTTCAAGCTTAACGAAAATGCCGTTGGCGAAGCAAGAGGCTGTTGTGATTAATATGCTTAGATACCGAGCATATTGAATACTACGCCGTCCATGCTGTCCTTTGAGCAGCAACCGTCAAATCTTACAGCCTTGTTGCGGAGATTTGCAAGCTGCTCGGGGCAGCTTTTTCCTGTTACCTCTGCAAGACGCTCTACCATTTCAAACTCATCAAAACCGTCATTCTTGCCTTCAACTGCCTCAAGAACAGCTGCGCTGAATTTGAACGGGCTTGCGGTTGAAGCAATAACTGCAGGAGTTGCATCGCCTGTCTGCGCTTTATAGTCATAGTATACCTTAACGGCAACTGCGGTATGAGTATCGCAAAGATAGTTTTTCTCCTTGAAAATCTTTGCAATTGTTGCCTTGGTTTCTTCATCGTCGCAGCAACCGGCAGCAAAGAGTGACTTAATCTGTGCAAGAGTTTCCGCATCAACCTCATACTTGCCTTCCGCTGAAAGCTGCTTCATCCATGCGGTAACATTTTCGCTGCCGCTGACTGAATAAAGAAGTCTTTCAAGGTTGCTTGAAATAAGAATATCCATTGAGGGAGAAATCGTTGTGAAGAACTCACGGTTTCTGTTATAAACACCTGTTGTGAGGAACTCTGTGAGAACGGAGTTGCTGTTTGAAGCACAGATAAGCTTCTTTACGGGGAGTCCCATTTTCTTTGCATAGTACGCAGCAAGAATATTGCCGAAGTTGCCTGTGGGAACAACAACATTAATTTCATCGCCTGCATTGATTTCACCGCTTGCAACAAGGTCGCAATAAGCAGAGAAATAATATACAATCTGAGGACAGAGTCTGCCCCAGTTAATTGAGTTTGCAGATGAGAATGCCATTGAATTTTCGGCAAGCTTTTCTCCGATTGCCTTGTCGGTAAAGATTCTCTTAACTCCACTCTGTGCATCGTCAAAGTTGCCTTCAATAGCGCATACAGCAACATTCGCGCCCTCCTGAGTACACATCTGGAGCTTCTGCATGGGGCTTACGCCGTCGCTGGGATAGAAAACAAGAATCTGAGTGTTTTCAACATCCTTGAAGCCTTCAAGAGCAGCCTTGCCTGTATCACCCGAGGTTGCAACAAGAATAACGATTTTTGTTCCGGGAGCAGCCTTGCCGCTTGAAACGGTAAGAAGTCTGGGAAGAATCTGGAGAGCCATATCCTTGAATGCGCAGGTAGGACCTTTGAAAAGCTCAAGAATATGAACGCCGTCTTCAATTTTTGCAAGAGGAGCAACCTTTGCATCCGAGAAGCCTGTTTCATAAGCACCTCTTACACACGAGTCAACCTCAGCTTCGCTGAAATCGGTAAGAAACAGAGAAAGAATTGACTTTGCTCTGCCAATATAATCAAGACCTGCAAGCTTTTTTATTTCGTCAATCGAAACAGCAGGAAGATTTTCGGGAACGAAAAGTCCGCCTTCCGATGAAATGCCTTTGGTTATCGCCTGAGATGCGGTAACCTTAACTGCAGTGTCTCTTGTACTTACATAATTCATTTTTCATCATCCTTCTTTGAAAGAAAATTCATAATATTATATCACATCATTTTAACTTTGTAAAATGTTTTTGAAGAAGTTACGGGCATTTTTATAAAAAATATTTTCAATAATACTGTTATCAAATCCTTTTTGCATCAAATATGATTCAAGAGCAGGCATTTTATCAACACCTGCAAGCTCAGGATTAATCTCACAGCCGTCAAAATCCGAGCCGATTGAAAGAACGCTTTCGCCACCCAAGTCAAGTATATGCGACATGTGTCTGTAAACAGCCTCAAATCCGTCATCGCCTTCATCACCAAGAAAGCTTCGGCAAAAATTAATTCCGATAAGACCCTTGCATTCAATAAGCAGTTTTATCTGCTCATCGTCAAGATTTCTTCGGCACGCAAAAAGCTTATCTTCACTGTCTTTTCTTGTTTTTTCAAGAACAGTTTTGCTGTTTGAATGGGAAGCAATCACTGCGGCGCCACTTGAAATTACATCAAAAAATCCTGCCCGGTTGAGATGGGACACATCTGCAACCATATTCAATTTCTTCATATCTTTCAAGAGCTGTTTTCCTGCAGGTTTCAATCCCGAATCACAGCCCGACTGGCAGCCGAATCCGATTTCGTTTTCGCCGTTCCATGTCAAGGTGATAAGCTTTACGCCGTACTCCTTCGCAAGATAAATCCTGTTATTTTCCGCAAACGGAGATGCACCCTCACAGGTCAGAATTGCAGTATATTTCCGTACTTTTTCCGCTTCCAGCAAATCCTCGAATTCCTTGCACAGCTTGATTTTTGAGTCATTTTGTAAAATTTCGTCTTTGAAATTCAAAAAAACATTTTCAAAATATTCCTCTGCATCCTTGCCTCTCAGATCATCGGGAATCCAGACAGCAAAAAGCTGGCACCATTTGTCAAGCTTATTACCTTTACGGAGATTGATGTGCATATCGCCGTCAAAAAGCATCTGCTTACGGTTATAACATTCCCCCGCGGTGTCGCAATGCAAATCAAAAAGCTTCATTTTATCACCTCAGAAAGCATTTTCGATATAGTTTATTCGAACAAGAGCATCATTATCATCAACAAAAACCTCGCAGACATCAAATCTTGTTGTACAAATCATTTTTGCATGTGAGAGATAGCTCTTTGCCGCCATCTCAAGGCGTTGTCTTTTTCCGGCATCAACAGCTTCCATAGGACTGATTTCGGTGTTTTGGTTTCTTGTTTTCACTTCAACAAAACAAACAGTACCGCCCTTTTCGGCAACAAGGTCAAGCTCGCCGAAACGGCAGACATAGTTGGCGCTGAAGATTTTATATCCGTTATCCCGAAGATATCTTGCGGCATAGGTTTCTCCCCATGCTCCCGTTTTATTCTTTATCATTTCTTTTCTCCGAAGAAACTTTTAAGAAAGCTCATGCGGTGACAGTCCGAAACTCCATGCTCTGTCAGCATTTCGTAATGAAGCTTCGTGCCGTAGCCCTTATGCTGCGAAAATTTATACTGCGGATATTTTTCATCAAGCTCAAGCATGAATCTGTCCCTGCTGACCTTTGCAAGAATTGACGCTGCGGCAATTGAAGGGCTGAGCGCATCGCCTTTTATAACAGTTTCGCCATCAATATCAAGCGGCGGCATACGGTTGCCGTCAATCAGAGCGTAATCGACAGGCACGGAAAGACCTTCAACAGCTTTTTTCATGGCAAGATATGTTGCCTGAAGGATGTTGATTTCATCAATAACCTTTTCATCAACGCTTGCTATGCTGTAGCTTATCGCTTTTTCTTTTATAACATCAAAAAGAACTTCTCTTTTTTTCTCGGATATTTTTTTTGAATCGTTAAGACCTTCAATAACACAGTTTTCGGGCAGAATAACCGCTGCCGCAAAAACAGGGCCTGCAAGAGGTCCTCTGCCTGCTTCATCAACGCCGCAAACCGCCGTATATCCTTTGTTTTTCGCGTTTATTTCATATTCAAAATCCATAATCTTCCTCCTACCTGATAACTTATTAAAAAGGGCGACCACAGGTCGCCCCTTAAATCATTTCAAGAACTGCTTATCAATAACCTCGTTAACAATATCATAGAGATACTGCAAGCTGAAATCGGAAGTTTTACTCAGCACACCGTGCTTTGAGGCAAGCTCCTCTGTATAATCCGCAAGCGGATACACTCTGATGTTGGAGCAGCCATAGCCGTAATGAGTTACAACACCTGAAAATTTAACATTCTCAATTGCAATTTCGCCTGTTGTGTTGTTCTTAACGATTTCAAAATTAAGCATACCGCCGAGCATTCTCGGACCCCTGTTCTGTGCCGAAATAAAGTTACCGAGAGAATATGCAACGAGAGTTCTTCTGCCGTCTGCATTTTCAATATATTCAACGGGCTGAATAACATGAGGATGATGTCCGATAATAACATCCGCACCCCACGAAGCCATTTTTTCTGCAAGCTGACGCTGATTTTCGGTGGGCTCATGGGTGTATTCATTACCCCAGTGGGCATTAACTACAACGATATCAGCCATTTGCTTCGCCTGCATAATCCTCTGCTGAATACGGGATTCCTCGCTCGCAAGAACAAGCACCACCTCGGTGTCATCGGGAAGTGAAAGACCGTTTGTTGACTCGGTAAGTCCGAGATACGCAACCTTAACTCCGTTAACCTCGTGCATGGGAATATTTGCAAAATCATCGCCGTTAAGATAAGCACCCGTTGTTATTGCATTCTTTTCTTTCCAGAAATTGATTGTTGAAATAAGACCCTTTTCTCCGCAATCAATTGAATGGTTGGTTGCAATATTAAAAACATCGAAGCCGATTTCAAGCATTTCTTCGCCAACCTCAACGGGTGAGTTGAACATAGGATAGCTTGAAACATTGTGTTCCCTTGAAATAACCGTTTCCTGATTAAGAATTGCAACATCAGGCTCTTCTATAAGATGAGCAATTCGCTCGTAGGCATCGGTAAAATCATATCCTGTGCTGCTTCGTGCTTTTGCCTGCTCATAGACAGTATCGTGAATAAGATTGTCACCTACCGCAACAAAACTGAGGCGCGAAAAAAGCTCCTGCTGAGTTGTTTCGGGCACGGTTTCCGCAGAAGAAGCACCGACAGTTGCATCAGCCTTTACTGGAGGACGCTCATCATTACGGGTAAAAAACATAACGCTCAGTGCGATTAAATCAAGAACAATCACTACGGCAAGAAATGCCAGCATTTTCTTTTTCACTTTGCCAAATCCTTTCTCAGTCAAGAGTCAGCTTCCCGAGCTTTCCGCTTCTGTATTCATCAAGCAGCATAACTGCCGCACGCTCGGTATCAGTCTCGCCGCCCTTGATAAGCATGCCTCTTTTTGCGCCGATAAGCTCAAGAAGCTCATAAGGCTCAAGGTCTTCAAAATCCTTTATCTTATACCTTTCCTCAAGACGGTCAGGATAATTTTTCTGCATAACAAGCAGAAGCCTGACGGCAATCTCCTGACTGTCGAGAATCTCATCTTTAACGGAACCGATAAACGCAAGCTTGAAACCGACCTCGGGATCTTCAAACTTGGGCCAAAGAACTCCGGGAGTATCAAGCAGTTCAATTCCCGAACCGATTGCAAACCACTGGTTTCCTCTCGTTACACCGGGCTTGTCGGCAACCTTGGCGCGGTATTTGCCTGCCATGCGATTAATAAAGGAGGATTTGCCCGTGTTGGGAATTCCGACTACCATAACACGCAGGGCTTTGCCTGCCATGCCTTTTTCGGTATTCGCCTTTATTTTTTCTTTTAAAACTTCCCTGACCGCAGGCTGGAATTTTTCAAGACCCTTGCCGCTTCTGCAGTCAACAGGAAGAGCTGTTACGCCTTTTTCGGCAAGCTCTTTTATTTTTCTTGCAGTAGCTTTGTCATCCGCAAGGTCGCACTTGTTGAGCAGGACTATTCTCGGCTTTGAACCGACTATTTCGTCAAGCTCGGGATTGCGGCTGCTTTCGGGAATTCTTGCATCAACGATTTCGCACACCGCATCAACAAGCGAAAGACTCTCTTTTATAAGTCTTCTGGTTTTCGCCATATGGCCGGGAAACCATTGGACAATCATATTCTCATTCATATTCTTAACCTATTTTAAACTGTCCGAAAGGCGCCAGTCTGAAAAGTGCCTTTCCGAGTATATATTCTTCTCTTATAAGACCGACTCTGTTATCACGGCTGTCGGTTGAATGGTTTCTGTTATCACCCATAACAAAAACATAGCCCTCGGGAACTGTTACGGGAGCATGGAAATCCTCTCTGTCACGGGTCGGCTCGTTTATATAAGGCTCATCAAGCGCTTCGCCGTCAACATAAACAATACCTGAATCAAAGTCAATATCAACCGTCTGGCCTTCCGTTGCGATAATTCTTTTAACAAGCACATCCTCAACGACCTTTGACTTGCTGGGCTGACATGTTACAACAATGTCACCGTTTTTGGGTTCAAAAAGAAATGCCGAAAGAATTATACGGTCTGCATTCTCAAGAGTGGGATACATTGAACTGCCGACTACACCTACCGTTCTGAAAAAGAAGGTAAAAGCAACAGCAACAGCAACCAGAGCCGCCACAACAATAGAAGCAAATTCAAAGATGTTTTCGGTAAAGGATTTTTTTTCGTTCATTTTCAATCACCTCTGATATATCTTCCACTCATCAATGGGATAGATTCTTACAAGCGCCTTGCCGAGAACATATCTTTCATCAATAAGTCCAATCTGACTTGAACGGCTGTCGATTGAATCGTTTCTGTTATCACCCATAACAAAAAGCTTGCCCTCATCAACCGTCAGCGGAAACTCAACATCATATCTGAGGGTTGTCGGCTCAAGAATATAAGGTTCATCCAACCTCACACCGTTAACATAGACCTCGCTTGTATCAAAATCAATGTTAATCGTATCGCCGCCGACTGCAATAACGCGCTTGATTATCGGAACATTGCGGCTCCACGGCTGGTTAACGATAACTATATCGCCATGTTCAAATTCAGTTACTGCACCTGCAACCGCAACCCAGTCCTTGTCGTGAAGTGTGGGATTCATTGAGTTGCCGTCAACACCGACTGCTCTGAACATCAGCGCAAAAACAAGGAAAACAACCAGTACGGCGCCTTTTACGGAATCCGTGACATCAAAAAGAAATGAAACAGGAAACGGCAGCTTTTTTTCTTCTGCCTTGCCTGCATCCGGATTAAATTCAATCCAGAACTCTTCTATACGGCGCATGGTGTTCTCCTTTCGTTATTATTTATTGTAATTAATTAATGGAAATAAGAATAAAGGTGTAACAACCGCGAAATTGTTACACCCTCGAGCTTTTTTATCTGATCTGTTCCTTAACCTTAGCAGCCTTACCAACTCTGTCTCTGAGGTAGTAGAGCTTGCTTCTGCGAACACGACCGTGTCTGACTGTTTCAACCTTTGCAACGTTGGGAGAATGAACGGGGAATACTCTTTCAACGCCTACGCCGTATGATACACGGCGAACTGTGAAGGTTTCAGAAACGCCTGAACCCTTGCGAGCGATAACAGTACCTTCGAAAAGCTGAATTCTTTCTTTGTCACCTTCACGAATCTTAACATGAACCTTAACGGTATCACCGACTTCGATTGCAGGTACTTCGGATTTGAGTGAATCCTGTGCGATAAGTTTGAGTGCATCCATTGTAATTTTCCTCCGATTTTTTTCAGAAGTTCGTAACTGTCTACACAGAAAGAGGAACATCCTTTTTAATGTTATTGGCATTAAATCTCGTCTTTGAGCGCAATGACTCTAATGACGGCACAAATGCGAGTAATATAATATCATAAGAAACTAAAGATTGCAAGTGTTTTTTTGCCGATTTCAAATATTTTTAACATTTTGAGAGTTATGCACCAAAACACCTGTGCTTTTTTCTCTTCTATCATTCAAAAATACTCAAATCTTCACGCAGAAGCTTTGTTCTGACGATGTTTCTGTCTTTATCCTCTGCCGAAAGTTCCGAAAGAAGGGCATTGATAAGCAGTTCAGCATTGAGATTGACGGTATTTCCTGCAGCAAGAACGGTTTTAACAAAAGTCTTATTTTCCTTCGATGATATCTCAAAAGAACGAACAAGCTCGCAGAGATTAACGGTTTTTATTCCCTTTTTGCTGCGCTTTTCAGCATTGAGAATTCCGCTTTCAATTATTTTTCCGGCACCCTCTGAAAAGCTCTTTGCTTCATCTTCATTTTCAAACCATACATCAATTTCATATTCCGCCGCGGCAATCTCGTTGGGCTTGTTTTCGGGCTTTGCGACATCAACAATTTCAATACCCTCAGGCATTACGGAATTGAGTCTTTTTTTGATTTCGCCAAAGGACATTTCGCCCTCAATTCTTATGTCAAGAGGCTCTCTCATCCCCGTCTGACCGAGAGGCAGCGGCATAAGAAAAGTCATATACGGATGAGGATTGAAGCCTTCTGTATACCAAAGCGGAATATCCGCACGCCTTACGGCTCTTGTCATGCAACGGTTCATGTCGAGATGTGAAATATAGACGGCAAGACCGTCTTTTTTAAACCACAGTCTTACTGATTTCATCGCACACACCTCCGTTAAGTCTGTTTGCACCGCAGCCTGCACATTTCTCGCGGCAGCACGCGGTTGTTTCGCCATTATGAGCCTTAACATTTTCATTCATAAGGAACTTTTTGGTTACGCCGTAGTCCATATGGTCCCACGGAAGAATTTCATCATATTCACGGCGTCTTGCGGTATAAAAATACGGGTCGATACCGTTCTCTTTAAAGCTTTCTTCCCACATATCGGGTTTAAGCCATTCAGCCCAGCCGTCGAACTTGCATCCCTTGCGCCATGCGGTTTCGATAACATCGGCAAGGCGTCTGTCACCTCTTGCAAAAACGCCTTCAAGGAAGCTCGTCCAGGGCACATGCCTTGAAACGCTGACTTTTCTTGTTTTTACGCATGAAATGAGATAATTCTGCTTTTCAATAAGCACATCGGGCTTATCCTGAGGCTCCCACTGGAAGGGAGTGAAAGGCTTCGGCACAAGAGAAGCAACGCTTATGCTGACATTAACGCCCTTGCCCTTAGGCTTGTCGGGATTTTTATAGAATTCATCAACAACCGCTTGGGCAAGATTTGCAATGCCCTCGATATCCTCTTCGGTTTCGGTCGGGAGGCCGATCATAAAATAGAGTTTAACCGCAGTCCAACCGCCTGCAAATGCCTGTGCGGCGGTGGTCAGCACTTCTTCTTCGGTTATATTTTTGTTAATAACATCGCGCAAACGCTGAGTGCCTGCCTCGGGAGCAAAGGTAAGACCGCTGCGCCTTACGGCGTTGAGCTGCTCCATAAGCTCTTTCGGGAAGTTATCGGCACGCAGAGAAGGCAGGGCAATGTTGATTTTCTGCTCTATCGTCCACGGAAGCATGTTGGTTATAAGCTTTTCAAGACCCTTATAGTCACTCGTGCTGAGCGAGCAAAGCGAAATTTCATCATATCCGGTGCTGTCGCAGATTGCGCGGCACTGAGCCTCAACCGTTTCGGGCGATTTTCTTCTCAAAGGTCTGTTGAGAAATCCTGCCTGACAGAAGCGGCAGCCTCTTATGCAGCCTCTGAAAATTTCAACAGTTGTTCTGTCATGCACAACCTCAAGAAACGGAACAACGAATTCACTCGGAGAGAACATGCTGTCGAGATCGGCAACATTGCGCTTCTCAACCTTTTCGGGTGCTCCGCATGTGGGAGTTACAGATTTTATTGTTTTATCTTCGTTATATTCAACCTCATAAAGTGAAGGCACATAAACGCCTTTAATCTGAGCTGCTGCTGCAAGAAATTCCTGCTTGGTTGCACCCTTTGCCTTGTATTCTTTAAGAAGGTCAATAAGCTCGTTTGTAACCTCTTCACCGTCACCGGGAAGGGTTATATCAAAGAATTCAGCCATCGGCTCTGCATTGCATACGCATGCACCGCCTGCAATGACTATCGGAGTGAGAGAGGTTCTGTCCTTTGCTCTGACGGGCAGACCTGCAAGGTCGAGCATGTTGAGAACATTGGTATAGCTCAGCTCATACTGCATGGTGAAGCCGAGGATATCAAAATCGCGGATTGCATCGCCGCTTTCAAGACCGTAAAGCAGAATACTGTTCTCACGCATAACCTGCTCCATATCCGTCCACGGTGCAAAAACGCGCTCGCACCACGCATCTTCTCTTGCGTTGACGAGTGAATAGAGAATCTTCATTCCGAGGTGGGACATACCGATTTCATAGGTATCGGGAAAGCAGAAAGCATAACGGATATCAACGGAATTTTTATCCTTGACTATGCTGTTAAGCTCGCCGCCTGTATATCTTCCCGGCTTCTGCACCTTGAGCAGAAACCTTTCAATTTCTTTGGGATACATAAGTTATCTCCTGTTCAAAAATTATATATGATAAATAATATCATATAATTATCAAAAAATCAACGGCAGGAAAAAACCTGCCGTTGTTAATTTCTGATTATTTCTTATCCTTTTCGATTGTCTGAAGGAACTGATTTGCCATTGAAATTACTTCACCTGCGCCGAGCTTTGATGCAAGCTTGCTGATGGGCTTGAGAGGAATTTTGCCGATTGGCTTGAGAAGCGGCATATCATTATCAATGGTAATCTTTGCATGATTCTTTATCAGTCGCTGAACCTCGCTGTTAAAGAGAAGGTCGCCGACGCTGTCATTGAGTGAAAGATTATCAGGATTGATTTCGTCGCTTGCGCTGAACCAGTTGCGAACGAAGCTTTCGCAGCCCTCAGGGAGAACATAATCGGGATTGGGGATATCCGTTCCGTTAACAGTGATCTTATGCGTACATTTACCCGATTTTGCAGTAATAACATTCACGCCCTCTTTGATAACAGCATCAAAGACAAAAATCTTATCACCCTCAAGTTCATGCTTTTCGCCGTTGATGGTGAGAGTCACCTTATCGCAGTTTGAATAAACCTTGATTTTCTGCTCGCCTGTGGGTCTGTCAACAAATCTTTCGCCCGCAATATGAACGAATTTTTCATCTGACCAATGTGCCTTGTAAACATAGAAGGCGTCCTTCTTTATCTTTCTGTCGAAGGTAACAAGACCCTTGTTGTTTCTGCCCTTGACGCCGCCCTCATTGCGGATTGCAGAACCAAAATCAAACATATTCCAGACATACGAACCCCAAAGCCAGTCACGGTCATTGATTGACTTGATGTAATGCTCATGGTAGTATGCCTGATATTCCTCAGTATAGTCACCCTGAACGGGGTTTGCAGAGTGAAGGTTTGTCATACCCTCTGCACCGTATTCGGAAAGACAGAGTTTGAGGTGAGGCTTTGCTTCATGGAATTTTTCGAGCCACTTATCAATGCCGTCAACCGTCTGCATATACCAACCGTAGTAGTGGTTATAGCCGAGGATATCGGGAATTTCATTGAGCTTTGAGTTGATTGAAGTCATTGTTACCTGTGCGGTAACGGTAGGTCTTGTTGAGTCAAGTGCATGAGCAATGTCATTAAGCTCCTTGATACCTGCCGCAAGTCCCGATGCAGCACCGTTGATGCCGATTTCATTTGCAACGCTCCAACAATAGATTGATGGGTGGTTGTAATTCTGTCTGATAAGCTCTTCAAGCATGAACTTTGCCTGCTCCTGCTTTTTCTTGCTGAAATTCGAGATAACGGGAATCTCTGCCCATACAAGGAAGCCTGCCTCATCGCAGAGGTCATAGAATTTTTCGTCATGCTGATAGTGAGCAAGTCTGATTGAGTTTGCACCGACCTCTTTGATGAGTTCGATATCTTCCGCATGCTCTTTCAAGGTAAGAGCGTTACCCATCTGCCATCTGTCCTGATGTCTTGAAACGCCCTTCATCTTAACATGCTTTCCGTTGAGGAAGAAGCCCTTTTCGCTGTCAAAATAAAATTCACGAACGCCGAATCTGTCGCTGATTTCGTCGATGATTTCGCCGTCCTTCTTGATTCGTGCAGTCATTGTATAAAGATAGGGGTTTTCGGTTGCATCCCAGAGAACAGGCTCTTCAATGAGAAGCTTAACCGCATCTCTGTCTGCATCAACCTCGGTTTTTGCAATCTCTTTGCCCTCTGCATCGGTAATAACAAATTCCTTTGTAAGACCCATGCAGCTGCCCTCAATAAGGCTCTTAACGAAGACTCTTCCGTCTGCCTTGGGAGTGATATACATGCCGCAAAGGCTCATGTCAAGCAGCGCAAAATGCGACTTTGAAACCTCGCTGATTATGTTAACATCTCTGTAAATTCCGCCGTAGAAGGTGAAATCTGCCATTTCGGGATAAAGGAATTCGTTTGCGCTGTTATCAACGATAACTCTGAGAGTGTTTTCGCCCTCTTCTTTGATGAAATCGGTGATTTCAAAGCGGAACATTGAATAGCCGTTTTCGTGGCTACCGATATATATGCCGTTAACGAAAACCTCGCATACGGTATTCACACCGCAGAATTCAAGATAAACTCTGCCGTCGAAGTGAGGGATTGTTCTCTCGTAAACGCATCTGCCTCTGTAATATTCATCGGCACCGCCCTGTCCGTCAACGGCATTCCAAGTGTGGGGAAGGTCAACCTTTTCGGCAACGCCGTCCTTGATGAAATCCCATCCCTGATTGATGTTTGTTATTTTTCTCATTTTTAAGTCACCTTTGCTTTCCCTAAATTATTCCATTTTATATTATATCATCATATTCTCAAAAATCAAGAGCCCTCCGTTCTGAACGGAAGGCTCTTTGCTCAATTCAACTTTGCAGAAAAAGTATATTATGCTTTATCTTTAGTTGCTGCCTTGATAACAGAAAGAGTAATGATTGTGATTGCGATGCCAAGGGGCAGAGTGATAATCCAGCTCTGAATGAAGCCTGCAATGATATACATTACAAAGGAAATGCCTGCAACGGTAAGCGCGTAAGGAAGCTGAGTTGAAACATGGTTGATGTGGTTGCTCTGGCTGCCTGCGGAAGCCATGATGGTTGTATCCGAAATGGGTGAGCAGTGGTCGCCGCAGACTGCACCTGCCATACAAGCCGAGATAGCAATAATTGAAATCGGGCCTGACTCATAAGGGAATACATTAAGTACAAGAGGAATAAGAATACCGAAGGTACCCCATGATGTACCTGTTGCAAACGAAAGGCCAACCGCAATGAGGAATACGATAGCAGGAAGGAAGTTTGCAAATCCGCCTGCAGTCTGTTCAACAAGACCTGCAATAAATTCCTTTGCGCCGAGGCTGTCCGTCATAGCCTTAAGAGTCCATGCGCAAGCAAGAATCATGATAGCGGGAACCATTGCCTTGAAGCCTTCGGGAACCGATGCCATGCAATCTTTGAAAGAAATAACACGGCGAATCATAAAGTAAGCTATTGAAAGAATCATGGTGATGAATGAACCGTAAAGAAGTCCTACGGATGCATCCGAGCATGAGAATGCTTCAATGAAGTTGTGATATGCCGCATCACCTTCAGCAAAGAATCCGCCCGAATAAATCATGCCGACAACGCATGCGACAATAAGCATAACAACAGGGATGATAAGGTCAATAACCTTGCCCTTGGGATTTGCATTATCATCTGAAACAGAATCCTTAAAGCTCTCTGCATCTGTTGTGAAGAGGTCGCCCTTTTCAAGAGCATTTCTCTCGTGGAGCTTCATAGGGCCGTAATCAAACTTCATAAGGGTAAGCGCAACCATCATAACGATTGTAAGAAGTGCGTAGAAGTTATAGGGAATCGCGTTGAGGAAAAGCTGGAAACCGCTTACTTCTTCCTCTGCAACGAAGCCTGCAACCGCTGCCGCCCATGATGAAACGGGAGCGATAATGCAAACGGGAGCTGCAGTTGCGTCAATAAGATAAGCGAGCTTTGCTCTTGAAACCTTCTGCTTATCGGTAACGGGTCTCATAACCGAGCCGACTGTAAGGCAGTTGAAATAGTCGTCAATAAAGATAAGGCAGCCAAAGAGAACCGATGCAAGCTGCGCACCTACTCTTGATTTTATGTTCTTTGATGCCCAGCGTCCGAACGCTGCCGAACCGCCTGCCTTATTCATCATCGAAACCATGGCACCGAGAACGATAAGGAAGATGATGATACCCATGTTATAGGAATCTGCAATGCTTGCAACGAAGCCGTCGCTGAAAACATGGACTATTGTGCCCTCAAAATCGAAGTTTGCATAAAGCAGACCGCCGACGAGGATACCGATAAAGAGCGAGGAATAAACTTCTTTTGTGATGAGTGCGAGAACAATGGCAACAACAGGGGGAAGCAAAGCCCACCAGCTGTTTGCAAATCTGCTGCCTTCTTCAACAACTTCTTCTGCGCCTGTTGTGAAAAGAACTGCTTCTGTTTCGGTTGCAACCGCTGCTTCTTCGCCTGTTGCAAATCCGAAGGTGCAGAACATTGCGCCGAGAAGGGCAATAACAATACAGATTGCCGCAAACTTTCTCTTGTTTGTCATAATCAAACCTCCATAAAATATTAAAAGCTTCGATATACATAACGGCTGTATACCGAAGCTTGAAAGTCCTTTGCGATAGCTCTCCACAACCGTGACAGTACGGAGCATATTCTGCGCCGTCCCGGCAGACACCGCTTCGGGCAAGCGGTTGCCAACCTCGGCAAAAGCCCCTTTCTGCCGTTCCGTTTTCCCGTCAGGATTCGGCATACTCTTGGATTTTGCGCCTCTATCTTTGCTTTTTTACTCTTTGATATTAACTTATATATTGTTTTTTGTCAAGAAAAATAAATATTATTTCATTAATTCGGATATCTTCTCGCTTAGGCTTGCCAATTCCTGCATCGTAAGACCTTCGGCACGCACGGAAGGCTCAAATCCGCATTCCTCAATCGCTTTTAAAACAATATCCTTAGGAATTCCCGAGCCTGCGCTGATTGAATTCGCAGCAGTCTTTCTGCGCTGACCGAAGGCAGCATGCACCATTTTGAAAAACAGCTCTTCATCGGTGATTTCGATTTCCGGAGTTTTGCGGATATCCATTCTGATAACACAGCTGTCAACCTTCGGCGCAGGCATGAATGAGCCTGCCGAAACATCAAAAAGTTTCTGCGCATGTGCGTAATAATCAACAGCAACCGTTACCGCACCCGAAAGGCGGCTGCCCACGGGAGCGCAGATTCTCTGCGCCGCCTCCCTCTGCACCATAACGGTTACCGCTTCAATCGGAAGTCTGCTTTCAAGCAGAGCCATAATAACGGGTGATGTGATATAATAAGGCAGATTTGCGCAGACATAAACAGGCATCCCGTCAAATTTTTCTTTGATGAGTGCGGCAAGGTCGGTTTTGAGAACATCTTGATTTATGATTTCTATGTTATCAAAATCTTTGAGCGTTTCATCAAGAATGGGCAAAAGCTTTGTATCGATTTCAATAACAACAACCTTTTTTGCCCTCTTTGCAAGCTCGGCAGTAAGCACGCCGATGCCTGCACCGATTTCGATAACGCCGCAGTTTTCATCAATGCCGCTTTCCTCTGCCATTCTCGGGCAGACCGACGGATTGACTATGAAATTTTGTCCGAGAGCCTTTGAAAAATGAAATCCGTGGCGCGAGAGAATTTCTTTTATTGTTCCTATATCTGTTAAATTATACATCACAGCAACCTCGTATCGTTAATAATAAGCTCAAAATCGCAGCCTAAAAATGCGGCGGATTTTTTGCAGAGTACCATTCTTTCAAGGAAAATCTCAAAATATTCCATAACAGGGCAGATATTCGTGTCTATTTTCAGCTCGAGAATTATCAGCTTTTGTTCCTTGATTACAGTGATTTTTGAGCCCGTTACGGCATAATTCACCCTGTCGTGAATATCGGTGTAAATATCATTTTTATTACGCACCCTCGTTGTGCGCACATCGCTTTTATCCGCTAGAATCAGTGCGGCGGCAAGCGGAGTTACGGGCGCGGCGGTTTTTTCGTCGTGATGTCCGATAGCGGTCGTTACCGCAACAATATCTTCAAAAGGTAAACCTCTTTCTTTCAGTAGTTGAAACGCAAGAAAAGCTCCGCTTTGCGCATGGTCGCAGCGGTTGATTGCGTTGCCTGTGTCATGCAGAAGACCTGCTATTTTCGCAAGCTCGCATTCTCTTTCAGAATAACCGAGAGTTTCAAGAATACGGCATGCATCCGTCCCCGTTTTAACACAATGAGCCATTCCGTGCTCGGTAAATCCTATCGCACCGAGAACCTCGTTTGCGCTCTCAATAAGGTGCAAAATCTCGCTGTCATGCCTCAAATTTTCATAGCTTGTCAAAAAAAGCACATCCTTTTTGAAAAATATTGTATACCCATCCGTTGATTTTATTTGAAATTATATTTATAATAGTTACAGATTTATTGTGGAGGGAAACATAAATGTCTATTCTTGTTACCGGCGGCGCCGGATTTATCGGATCTCACACCTGCGTTGAGCTTCTTAATGCAGGCTATGACACTATTATACTTGATAATCTCTGCAACAGCAAGAGTGAAAGTGTAAAACGAATCAAAGAAATTACGGGAAAGGATGTTAAATTTTACGAATGCGACATCCGCGACCGCGAAGGGCTTGACAAAATCTTTGCAGAAAACAAGATTGATGCCGTTATTCATTTCGCAGGTCTTAAGTGCGTGCCCGAAAGCATAAGCAATCCGCTTGAATATTACGACAACAATATCGGCGGCTCCGTTATTCTTTGCGAGGCAATGGCTGCCGCAGGATGCAAAAAAATCGTTTTCAGCTCCTCCGCAACCGTTTACGGCAGCGAAAACCCCTCTCCTCTTAAAGAAGATATGCCTGAGGGAAAAACAACCAACCCCTACGGCACAACCAAGCTTTACATTGAAAGAATCCTCAAAGATACCTGCGCTTCCGACAGTGAATGGAGCGCATGCCTTCTTCGCTATTTCAATCCCATCGGCGCACACAAAAGCGGCAGAATCGGCGAAGACCCCAACGGCATTCCCAACAACCTCGTTCCTTATATAACACAGGTTGCAATCGGAAAGCTTGATCACCTCAATGTTAACGGCAACGATTATCCCACTCCCGACGGAACAGGCGTGCGTGACTATATCCATGTTGTTGACCTTGCCCTCGGCCATCTCAAGGCGGTTGAAAAGGTTCTCGGCGAAAACGGCTGCTTCACCTATAATCTCGGCACAGGCAACGGCTACAGCGTTCTTGAAGTTGTTAATGCATTTGAAAAAGCCTGCGGAAAGCCTGTTAAGTATGTTATCGCACCCAGAAGACCCGGCGACATTGCAACCTGCTATTCCGACCCCTCAAAGGCAAAGGAAGAGCTTGGCTGGGAAGCAATCAGAGGAATTGACGAAATGTGTGAAGATTCATGGCGCTGGCAGTCACAGAACCCCAACGGCTACGGTGACTGATCATGCAGAACTACATCTGGGATTTTGACGGAATGCTGTTTGACAGCTATCCTCATATAACCTCGGCTTTTCTTAAGGCTCTGGGCGAATTCGGCAAGGATGCCGATTACGACGAAGCAAAGGCACTTCTTGAAATCACCTTTGCCGATGCTTATGAGCATTACGATGTCAGCAACGAAGAAAAAGAGGTATTCCGCAAATACGAACACGATTACGGTCTGCGACCGATTGCAGTGCCTTTTGAAAACACATACACCGTGCTTGAAGCTCTTTTCAACAACGAAAAAAAGCATTTCTTATATACCCACAGAGGAAACGAAACATCTCAACATTATCTTGAAGAATACGGCATGAAGAAATTCTTCACGGCATTTGTAGATTCATCAATGAACTTTCCCTCAAAGCCATCACCCGACGCAGTTAACTGGATCTGTGACACCTACGGTCTTGACAGAAGCGAAACCGTTATGATAGGCGACAGGGAAATTGATGTTCTCTCAGGCAAAAATGCAGGAACATACGGATGCCTTTTCACAAAGAAGGATGATGTTCAATCGGCTGCAGATTTTGTTATAAAAGATATCATTGAAATATTAAACATAAAATAAATACGGAGGCATACTATGCGTGCAGTAATAACAGTTATCGGCAAAGACATGGTCGGTATTCTTGCAAAGGTATCAACCGAATGCTCAAATCATAACATAAATGTTCTTGAAGTTACACAGTCAATCCTTCAGGATATGTTTGCAATGATAATGATGGTTGACATTTCAAAATCGGATATTCCCTTTACCGAGCTTTCGGATATGCTTCAGAAAATCGGAAGCGACATGGGTCTTTCCATTCATGCAATGCACGAGGATATTTTCAACGCAATGCATACAATATAATGTGAGGTGAAAATTCCGTGCTTAACGCAAGAGATATTCTTGAAACAATAACCATGATTCAGGATGAACACCTGGATGTGCGAACAATAACAATGGGCATTTCTCTTCTCGACTGCTGCCACAGCGATGTTGACATCATGTGCCAAAAAGTATATGACAAAATTACTCGCTATGCAAAAGACCTTGTTTCAACAGGTGAGCAGATTGAGAAGGAATTCGGCATTCCCATCATCAACAAAAGAATTTCAGTTACTCCTGCAGCAATGATTCTAGCATCCTGCGAAACCAAGGATGCCGTCAAGCTTGCAAAAACGCTTGAAAAGGCTGCCGTTGCCTGCGGAGTTAACTTCCTCGGCGGTTTTTCAGCGCTTGTTCAGAAGGGCTTCGGTCCCGGCGACAGAGAGCTTATAGAAGCTATCCCCGAAGCACTCAGCGTTACCGACCACATCTGCTCCTCAGTTAACATCGGTTCAACTAAAACAGGCATCAACATGGACGCGGTCGGTCTTATGGGCAAGGTTGTCAGAAAGAGTGCAGAGCTTACCGCAGACAGAGACTGTATCGGTCCTGCAAAGCTCGTTGTTTTCTGCAACGCTCCCGAAGACAACCCGTTTATGGCAGGCGCATTCCACGGTGCAGGCGAGCCTGACTGCGTTATCAATGTAGGCGTTTCAGGCCCCGGCGTTGTAAGAGCAGCTCTTGCAAAGGCAGGCGACTGCGATCTGACTGCCGTTGCGGACCTTATTAAGAAAACCGCATTCAAAATTACCCGTATGGGTCAGCTTGTTGCAAGCGAAGCTTCACGCAGACTCGGAGTGCCCTTCGGCATTGTTGACCTTTCGCTTGCTCCCACTCCCGCAATCGGCGACTCTGTTGCATATATTCTTGAAGAAATGGGTCTTGAATGCTGCGGCTGCCACGGCACAACCGCTGCTCTCGCCCTTCTCAACGACGCAGTAAAGAAAGGCGGCGTTATGGCATCATCGCATGTCGGCGGACTTTCGGGTGCATTCATTCCCGTAACCGAGGATGCAGGCATGATTCACGCTGCAAGATGCGGCGCGCTCAGTCTCAACAAGCTTGAAGCAATGACAGCCGTATGCTCCGTCGGTCTTGACATGATAAACATTCCCGGCGATACTCCTGCCGAGGTTATTTCGGCAATCATTGCAGACGAAGCTGCAATCGGCATGGTAAACTCAAAAACCACTGCAGTCAGAGTTATTCCCGCAATCGGCAAGAGCGTAGGCGAAGAGCTCAGCTTCGGAGGACTTCTCGGCAGCGGCCCTGTTATGCCGCTTTCAACCTATTCCCCCGCAAAATTCATCAACAGAGGCGGAAGAATTCCTGCTCCCATGCAGAGCCTCAAAAACTGATTACAACTAAAATGAGCTGTCTATCGTTTGATAAGACAGCTCATTTTTTATATTATTCTTTCCATGCTTTTACAAGCTCTTTATAGTGGTTGCCCTTATGCTCAAAATCTCTGTATACATTATAGCTTGATGCGGCAGGCGACATTATGCAGCTTTTGCCCTTTTCGGTAAATCTGAATGCGGCATCAACAGCCTCCTCCATATTAGCGGCAGGAATGATGTTTTTGGTGCATCCTTTTTCAAGAAGAGCATTGCAGATATCCGTACCTGTTTCAGGCATACCGATAATGTTTCTGACACTGCATTTTTCAAGATATTTTTCAAACCCCGAATAATCAATACCTCTGTCCATGCCGCCGAAAATCAGGGTATCAACATCTCCGATTGCTTCAACGGCACACTCAACGGCATGAGGAATAGTTGCAATGGAATCGTTATAGAATTTTATTCCGTAATATTCGCCGATAGGCTCCATACGGTTTTCAATGCCTTTGAAATTCTTAACCGCTTCAATAATATCCTCATCCCTGATGCCTATGCATCTGGCTGCTGCTGCGGCAAACAGAACATTCTGCTTGTTGTGCCTGCCCTTAAGACGCTCATTTGATGCGGCTGCGGCAATGATTTCTTCATCGCCTTTTCCGCCGTTTTCGCAAACTCTTATAACCGAGGTTTCGGTCTTTGAAAAATTAAAATGCTCATCAAAATTCTGCCAGGCATTGCAGATAAAATAGTCGCACCCAACCTGATGGCGGATTATGTTCATCTTTGCAGTAACATAGCCGCCAAAGCCGTTATAATGGTCAAGATGCTCGGGATATATGTTGGTCATAACAGCAACATGGGGTGAAGCTGTTGTATACTCAAGCTGATGCGACGACATTTCAATAACCGCCGCAAGCGAATCGCCGCTTTCAAGGCTGTCAAGAACAGGTACGCCCATATTGCCGATAAGGCAAACCTTTTTGCCTGCCTGCTTTATCATTTCATAAATCAGCGTAGAGGTGGTTGTTTTTCCTTTGGTGCCCGTAACACCGATGCAAACGCCCTTTGAAAAACGCATGAATAAATCAGTCTGGCATGTAACCTCAATATTACTTGAAACCGCAACATCCCTGAAGGATATTCCCGGAGTTTTGATAACGGTTTCGTATTTTTCAATAGCATCAAGATAGTTATCTCCGCAGTGAAGAGTCACATTCGGGTCATCAAGCTCGATATTACGCATATCAGCTATGCCGATTTTTTTATCGGGCAGATTTCGCCTTATTATATCATAGGTAGAGCGCCCTTCTCTGCCGAAGCCGAGAATAAGAATTTCTCTGCCTCTCAGATATTCAATTAACATCTGAAACATATTTTTGCATCCCCCTGACTGCAGAATCGGATTCTGCAGATGTTCCGTTAATCTGTAATTAAAATTAATTATATCAAACCTTTGCACTTTATTCAAGAAAAATAACACATATTTTGGCTCATTGCGGATATTTTTATTTTGAGGCATAACGACAAATTATGACATAACCGTTAATTTTTCTAAAATAGATTTATTTTTCTAAAAAATAAATTTAAGTTCCACTTCAGGTTATATAATAACAATATCTCTAAAAAGAAAAACAACGAGGAATTACCTATGGGAAATAAAAAAATTGCCGCATTGGCGGCTATTCTTATCATACTGTCAATGATTTTCGGCGGATGCGTTTCGGACAAGCCGTTGCCTGAAGGCGAAGGCGGTTCGGATATCGCAGTTGAAACAGTATCAACAGAGCCTGCAATCACCGCCGATGACAAGCTGATAGCTTTAACCTTTGATGACGGGCCTAACCCCACGCACACCAACAGAATTCTTGATATTCTTGAAAAATACAACGCTTCGGCAACATTTTTTGTTGTGGGATATAACATTGAAAAAAACATCGATACAATAAAACGCGCACAAGCATTGGGCTGTGAAATAGGGAATCACACCGATACCCACGAAATACTGACCAAATGCGATTCGGCAACAATACGCGAGCAGGTTGACAATCCCAACGAAATGATAAAGAAGCTTACAGGCAGCGAAATGAAGCTTTTCAGAGCGCCCGGCGGCGCCTTTAAAGGTGTTAAACAAAGCATCGGAATGCCGCTGATTCAATGGTCAATCGACACCGAGGACTGGAAGTCAAAGGATGCTGCTCACAAAAACAGAAGCGAAGCGGAAAGAAACGCAGAGCTTCGGAGAATCGCCGACGAGGTTGTCCTCAATGCCGAAAAGGGCGATATCGTTCTTATGCACGATATCTATAATTTCACGGCAGATTTATGCGAGCTGATTATACCCGAGCTTGTTGAAAAAGGATTCAAGCTTGTAACAGTCAGCGAAATGTATGAGATTTATAATAAACCGCTGAACAGCGGCGAGGTTTATTATTCTATTGAATTTGAAACGCCTGCGGTTGCACCGATATCTCAGAGCAACGCCGTTCTTGAAGCAGGAGAATACACCGTAAAAACAAACGGCGGCAGTCTTAATGTGAGGGTTGAGCCTAAACAGGATACCACGATAATTGATAAGCTCTCAAACGGCGATAAAATTCATGTTGTTAAATCCATTCCGGGTTGGGCATATATTGAAACCGAAAGCTCCGGCGGCTGGGTAAACGCATCATATCTTGTAAAACAGTAAAACAATCCCTCTGATTCTATGCAACGCATAAAATCAGGGGGGTTGTTTTCTTTAATCGTTTTATGACAAAATACACAAAATATAGTCATATATTCACAAAAATTTTTCAAATAAATTCTATATTTAGTGTTAACTTTTGACAGCTTTTGTGTTATACTATTACATAATATAATGGTATTCTATTGTTTTATATATGATTTGTAGGTGATATTTTGTCCTCAAAAAGCAAAAAAAATTCGGGCGGTTTTGAAGATATATCGAGCTACAGCACTCCGAAGGGCTTCAAAAACAAATTGAGCTATTTCTGGAATTTCAAATTCAAAACCTTCTTTTTAAAAAATCAAAAGCGTAACCTTAAAGCGATTTTAAGTATATGCATCTGCCTTATCCTTGTTGCATCGGCAGTCTGCGGCGCATATGTCAGAAAAATGTTTTCGCTTATCAACCACAATGAAGGCTATTTCGGAAATCCCGATGCCACCTTCATCGAAGAGATTGAAGAAGACGAAAGCATGACCTTTGACAGAATTGAAGATATCGCATATGCTAA
Source organism: Acutalibacteraceae bacterium (assembly GCA_045539875.1). GTDB lineage: Bacteria > Bacillota > Clostridia > Oscillospirales > Acutalibacteraceae > CAG-177. Next base: position 218,743 of record JAZQGF010000028.1, on the reverse strand, counting down.
CTCAATCAAAGAACTTCTTCGCTCATGGGCAACCAACAACGGCGAGAAAGTCCACAGCAAAAAGGTTATCAATGTTCTTCTTATCGGTGAAGACAACGAAGACGGCTCTCACCGTTCAGATTCAACAATGCTTGTTTCCGTCAACACAAAAACAAAAAAAATAACCATAACCTCTTTCCTTCGCGATTCATACACCTATATGGACATCAACGGCAGCGAAAGATTTGATAAAATCAACCATTCATATGCATGGGGCGGCGCTGCAAAGCTGATGGAAGTTCTTTCAAACAACTTTAAAGTTGAAATTGACCACTATGTTTCAATCAATTATGAATCCTTTATAGCGGCAGTTGACGCTCTCGGCGGAATTTCCGTTCCCATAACAGAAACCGAAGCAAACTACATGAACCGCACTACAAGAGTCAAGGGCTTCACAAGCGGTGAAAAAGTTAAGCTTACGGGCGAACAGGCTCTTATATATGCAAGAATTAGAAAACTTGACAGCGAGGTTGAAAGAACAAGAAGACAGCGCGAACTTATTTCTGCGCTTATTGATCAGGTTAAGGATTCTTCGGTAGGCGACCTCAATAACGCTATCCAGACCTTTCTCCCTTATGTAACAACCAACTACAAAACAAGCGAAATCATCTCGCTCGGAACCCAGGCACTCAGCGACGGATGGCTCAAATATCAAATAGTCAGCACAGCTATGCCCGGTGAAGAACACCGTCACGGTGTTGATTATTTCAGGACATATACCGGCAGACTTTTCGTATGGATAGTTGACTATATTACTGCTGCGAGAGATCTTCAGCTTGCGCTTTACGGCACAACCAACATTGAAATCAATCCCGAAACTCATGTTTCGGCAATTGACCTTGCGAAAGGAACAAGCAGCTTCAGCGAGGAATATGAGGAAGAAACCGAATACGAAACTCATTATTACGAAGAAGAGGAAACAACCCGTAAAAGCATTTTTAATTGGATGGGCGACGACAACCGCATAACGCCTACTCTTAATATCTTTAATAATAATGAGGAAACAACCGAATATTCCGAAGAAGAAACCACCGAAGAGCGCAACTACTATTACGAAGAAGGAACCACTACCGAAGAATACAACGAGTATTCAGAGGAAGAAACCACCGAAGAAGAATATTATTAAACAAAAATATCCCTGTGTTTTCAAACCGAAAACACAGGGATATTGTATTTATCTGTTTATTATGCTTTTGCTTCTTCTTTGGTTTCTTTTTCGTTTTCTTTTGATTCAAGAGCAGCCGCCATCATTTCACGGATAACCTTGATATCGGTTCCTTTTTCAACAAGTTCAAAATACTCTTCTGCAGGAATACCGCCGACATAGCACTGCTTATATTTAACATTAATGCCCTTCTTGGCAATAACAATATTGATAGCAAGAAGTGCTGCAAGAGCAGCAATATAAGCAAATATGCCAAAGCCGATTGAACCGCTGATAAATTCGGGGAACACTGCCGAAATGTTGCTTGAGAAGCTGTTGAAGAAGAAAATCGATGCAACAGCAAAAACAATTGCAATTGAATTGAGAGTTATGTTTCTGGGGTTGCCCTTAGGTCCGCAAGCAATAGTAAGCATAACAAGGCTTACGATAACCATAACAAGCGAAAGCAGGATGCAAACCAGTGCACCGGCATAACCGATAAAGCTTGTGCCAAGAACAGATGAGCCTATCATGGTAAAGAGTGCATCAAAATCAAGCGATGAAACAAGATTATAAATCTCAATTGCATTAACCGCTGTTGTTGTTTTTTCGATAAACGGACCGCTGTATGTAACATTGCAAAGAGGCAGAAGCAGCATTGCAATAGGAAGAACTGAAAGAATAATTCTGACTATCGTAAGCTTTGAGCCAACGAAAGCAGCCTTGAGTCTGTCGATTCTCTTCTGAAGTCTTGCGTGCTCGGCTTCGGCGGCATCTGCTTCGTTAAGCAGTCTTTCTTCCATTCCGTAATAAACGAGATTTACTCCGCAGCCGGGGCAGTTGGGCTTCCAATCAAATATAGTGAGCTTTCTTCCGCATTTAGGGCAGTTAGCCATATTCTCTCCTCCAAATCAGGTTATATAATAATATTTATTTTACCATAACAAAATCATTAAATCAATTGTAAACTATAACTAAAAAGCCGTGCCGTTTTTCGGCATAATGACAAATCAGGTCAATCCGCCGTCTGCCGTTATTACCTGAGCCGTAACATAATCAGAATCCTTGCCTGCAAGAAACGAAACAACGCCTGCGATTTCCTCAGCAGTACCGAATCTTCCCATCGGAATTTCCTGAGCAAAGTTTGCCTTATCCTCAGGGCTGAGATTGATGTTCATTTTTGTATCAACGGCTCCCGGTGCAACACAATTAACCTGAATATTGCTCGGAGCAAGCTCTCTTGCAAGTGATTTTGTGAGCCCGATAACTGCAGCCTTTGTTGCGGAATAAACAGTTTCACAAGAAGCACCGTAAACTCCCCACATCGAAGAAATGTTGATTATCTTTCCTTTTTTTTGGCTTACCATAAATGGTACGGCACACTGACAGCAGTTGAAAACGCCCTTGAAATTAACCGCCGTTATCCTGTCAAATTCCTCTTCGGTTATATCCGTAAACAGCTTTTGCTGAGCCATTCCGGCATTATTGACAAGCACAGAAACGCCGCCGAAAAATTCGGTGGCGTCTGCAAAAACTTCTTTAATTGCACTGTAATCGGAAACATCGGCTTTATAGGTTTTGAACCTTCCGCCCGTTTCGGAAAGCCTGCCTTCAAGCTCTCTTATTCCGTTTTCATCAGAGAAATAGCAAGCAGCAATTTCAAACCCGTCCCTTGCAAGACGAAGGGCGATTTCACTGCCTATTCCGCCCGATGCACCCGTTATCAAAGCACACTTTTTCATCATATTACTGAATAACCGATGCAGGATTGAAATTATTGCCGTACACGGTTGCAAGGTCGAAGTAATTCTTGGGAGCAACAAATTTTGACTTATCAACAGATGTTGAAACCTCGTTTACTTCCATGATGCTTACATCACTTCCGCTGACTGTTTCGATTCTCTTGAGCTGATTGCCCTGATAGTAGCGTTTTGTTACAACGCCTTCGTTTTCATATTCGTCACAGATATATGTCTGTCCGTTATAAACAACCTCGGAGCTTGAAACATAAGTTCCTTCGGTTTCTTCAATGCCTTCAAGAGCAGAATCCGCACCGGGAACCATTTCGCCTGCAACTTCCTTGGGAATCTGCATGTATGCTCTCATCGAAGGAATAACAACATAGCAGTCGCCGTTGAGAAGAATGAAGTTGAGTCTTGTGCTTCCCAGACCATTTTCAAGGGGCATTGCGGTTTCAAAATAAAGATTGTCGCCGTCGCGCATAAACAGGAAGGGGGCAACTGTTTCTGTTCCGTTTGTAACAACCTTGAGTTTTACATCAAGCGTAAACTGCTCTCCTGCAAGAACCTCTTCAAAGGTAAGTTCCACTTCCTCATGGATAGGATTACCGTCTGCGTCAACATCAACTTCAATTTCATTGAAAGCGTCATCAGGGATAAGCTGATCGTTTTCAAGTGTAGGCTGAGTTACATCAGCCTCCATCATATCTTCAATCGAACCTGCATCCTCAAATTGCTGCATAAATGACTGAGCCTCGGGAGTAAGTGTCTGAGATTCTGTCACTCTGACTGTGTTTGTTTCAACAACAACATCCTTTGAATCGGCTTCTATTCTGTTACCCGATTCATCGTAATAATAGTAATCCGAGCCTACATTATATACATCTCGGGTCACACCTTCTTCATCAACAATATATACCTTGCTTTCAATAGTTATGCTCTCGCTGTCAAGCTTACGACATGCCGCAAAGCTGAGAAGCAGCGAAAAAACAAGAATAATTGCCAGAATATTTTTCTTCATATGTTCTCCTCCAAAAGGAAATAATATCGGAATAGGTTTTTCCTCTTATATAGAATAGCCTATTTTTTGAATAAAATCAAGACTTCTTTTATAATAAATGATAACTAATTTGTAAAGCTTTTGTTTCCAAACTGTAACCGCACCGACCGCATTTCAGTTCAAAATTAAAAATCAGGCAAAAAACACTTGCAAATTTCTGTGATATCATTTATAATAACATGCAGATATTTTATAGATGCTACTGTGGCTCAGTTGGTAGAGCAGCGCATTCGTAATGCGCAGGCCGTCGGTTCGAGTCCGACCAGTAGCTCCAAAAAGACTTAACGGAACTCGTTAAGTCTTTTTTAATGAAATATATCCTTAACGGTGATAGAAATGACAAAAATAAAATCCTTTATCAAAAACGAAGCGGTGCTGATAATATCATTTATCCTTGCAGCCGCTTCGGCATTTATCGTAAAACCAAGTGCCGATTATATCGGCTACATAGACTTCCGCACCCTCGCGCTGCTTTTCTGCCTTATGGCAGTTATGGCAGGCTTTAACAAGCTCGGGATATTCAGTATGCTTGCGTCAAAACTGCTTTCGCTTGCTTCGGATTCACGCAGTCTGTGCCTGATACTCAGCCTGCTGTGTTTCTTTTCTTCAATGGTTATAACAAACGATGTTGCGCTGATAACCTTTGTTCCGTTTTCAATTATAATTCTCACCCTTTCGGGCAAAACTCAGCTGCTCATTCCTCTTGTGACGCTTGAAACAGTTGCCGCAAACCTCGGCAGCATGCTCACTCCCATCGGTAATCCGCAGAACCTCTATCTTTTCTCATCCTTTGAAATGAAAACGGCGGATTTTTTCAAGGTTCTTTTCCCCTATGCCCTGCTTTCGCTTATTCTCACCGTTATTTCCGCATTCTTTATCAAAAAAGAAAAGCTTGAATTTCCGTCCGAATCAGGAAACGAAAAACCGGATGTTAAGCTCTGCGTAATTTATTCCGTTTTATTCATCGCCTCTCTGATGACTGTTTTTCGCGTTATTCCCTTTGAAATAACTCTTGCTGTTTCGGTTATTGTAATTCTGATTTTTGACCGCAAAACACTTCTAAAGGTCGATTATTCCTTACTTTTAACTTTTACATTCTTATTTATTTTCATCGGAAACCTCAAAAACATTGCACCCGTCAGCGATTTTCTTCATTCAGTCGTCAACGGCAACGAAGCGCTTGTGGGAATTGCATCAAGTCAGGTTTTCTCGAATGTACCTGCCGCAATTCTCCTTTCGGGATTTACGGAAAATGCCGCTGACCTGCTTATCGGTGTTAATCTGGGCGGTCTTGGTACTCTGATTGCATCAATGGCAAGCCTTATCTCGTTCAAATATGTTGTTAAAGAAAAGGTCTCTGCAGGCAGATATATCCTCGTTTTTTCTGCGGTGAATATTATTTATCTTGCCTTAAATCTTGCTCTTTGGGTAGTTATAAAATAATTTTGAGAAAAGTCAAAAATCAATTGACAAAACTATTTTAATTTGATAAAATATTTGAGTTGAAAAACTCAATACGGAGAGTTGTCCGAGTGGTCGAAGGTGCAGCACTCGAAATGCTGTGTGGGGAAACTCACCTAGGGTTCGAATCCCTAACTCTCCGCCAGAAAAGCCGCTGATAAATACAGCGGCTTTTTTCAATAATATTCCTTTACGGACATCTTGATATTTATCTCATATAAAAGGACTGTTTCCATGACCAACCTCACCCTTTCTCAAATAATCAACGCAGATTTTAAACTGAATAAAAACAACCCTATTCTCAAACCGTTTCACGGTTCGTTTGTGGTTGCAGACCCTTCGCTGCTTACACCCGAAAACAGTCACGACGGGAAATGGCATATGTTTTTTCACACCACTTTCGGAATTTTTCATTTTTCAAGCGATGACGGCATTGATTTTAAAAAGGTGCAGAAAATAACAGGCAGAGCCATGCGCCCGAACATCAACCGCATTGACGGCAGATATTATCTTTTCTTTGAAAGAACACGCCCACTGTTTTTTAACGCGTTGAATGTTGTGAATGCCGCAAAATGGAAATCCGAAATATATGTTACGGAAAGCACAGACCTGAAGAATTGGTCTGCGCCGAAACCTGTCATCACAAACACACGCGACTATGAAAAAAGCGAGAGAGGAACAGCAATTTCAAACCCGTTCCTTTTGCGTAAAAACGGAGTCAACCGTCTTTATTATTCCTGCGGCATGACCTTTATAAAAGACTGCGGCTTCTGCGAACCGACACACATAAGCTATGCTGAGAGCAAAAACATTGCAGACGGCTATGTTTCGGCTGAAAAGCCGTTGATTTCTCCGGATAAGAATGACCCTTATCTCAATCTTTGCAGCGGATGTCTTAAGGTCTACAAGCTCAGCGACGGATATATCGGAATCCAGAACGGAATTTACGAAAAAGACGGCAAAAGCCATTCCGCAATAATTCTTCTCACCTCTCCCGACGGACTGAAATTTGAATTCTGCAAAATTCTTGTTGAGCCTGCTATGGACGGCGATAAGGACTGGATGAACCAATTTGTATATGCAAGCCATCTTGTTAAATATAAAAACACCCTACGCCTTTATTTCAATGCAAGGGACACCTCAGATATGATTAAAGGCAGAGAATGCATAGGCTTTGCCGAAGCAGAGATATAGAAAAGCAACCGCCCCGAAGCCATGGCTTTGAGGCGGTTGATATTTATTGCTTTTATCTGTTGTTGATAAGCTTTGTGAGCTCAACGGGATCAACAATCTTGCCGTCCTTATAAACACGCATATTGCCCGAAGCAATTTCGTCGATAAGGATAACTTCGTCGTTATTGTAGCCAAACTCAAACTTGATATCCCAAAGGTCAAGACCGATTGACTTGAGGTCATCAGCAACAATCTTTGTGATTGCAAGAGTCTGTGCCTTCATGCTTTCAAACATTTCGGGGCTCATAATGCCGAGGGCTGCAAGGCCTTCGCCTGTTACGAGGGGATCGCCGAGAGCATCGTTCTTGAATGTGCATTCAACATAGCCGCCTTCGAGAACTGTGCCGTCTGCGATATATTCGCCGTATCTGCGGATGAAGCTGCCTGTTGCAACAAGGCGGCAGATAACTTCAAGACCGTGACCGAAAACCTTGCCGGGAAGAACTTCCATTGTTGCATCGTCAAGGTTTGCACTTACATAGTGAGTTTTGATGCCTGCTGCTTTGAGAAGCTCAAAGTAGTGAATTGATGTTTCAAGGTTTGCCTTGCCGATGCCTTCGATGGTGAGACCAACGCTGTTTTCGCCGGGATCAAAAACGCCGTCTTTGCCTGTGCAATCGTCCTTAAACTTAAGCATTACATTGCCGTTTTCAAGTGAATAAACATCTTTTGTTTTGCCTTCATAAATTTTTGTCATGGTGCAACACTCCTTTTTGCTTTTAAAAACACTATTACTTTATCATAATTTTTTTGATTTGTATAGATTTTTTTATGAATTTTTTTCGCAGGAATTCAATTTTTTTAGATGTTACAAAAATAAATATGAATTAAGGTTGGTATATATAAATAATTACCATTTGCAGTTGCTTTTTGTTTATTTCTTTGATAAAATAAAAACAAACATTCTAAGGAGGAAATAATAATGCAATCAATCAAAAAGTACATTGCTGAATTTATCGGCACCTTTGTTCTCGTTCTTTTCGCCTGCGGCACCGCAGCCGTGGTAGGCTGTTCGGCTGAAAACGGAACGGGTTATCTTCTCACCGCCCTTGCTTTCGGTCTTGTTATTGTTGCAATGGCTTATTCAATCGGCAACATCTCGGGCTGCCACATCAACCCTGCAGTTTCGATTGCAATGCTCATCAGCGGCAAAATGAACATCAAGGATTTCATCGGCTACATCGTTGCTCAGTTTATCGGTGCAACCGCAGGTGCAGCAGTTCTTATGGCACTTGTCGGCAAAGACAGCGGACTGGGTGCAAACGCACTCTATAACGACAGCATCGGTCTTTCGATTCTTGTTGAAATCATTCTCACCTTTGTTTTTGTTATTGCAATTCTTGGCGTAACCTCAAAGGTTGAAAACAGCGCCGTTGCAGGCATCGTTATCGGTCTTTCGCTCACTCTTGTCCATATCCTCGGCATCAGCTTCACAGGCACTTCGGTTAACCCTGCAAGAAGCTTCGGACCCGCACTTCTCGTTGGCGGCGATGCCCTCGCAGATGTCTGGGTATTCATCGTTGCCCCCCTCATCGGCGGTGCTCTTGCAGCTGTTGTTTATAAATTTCTCGCAGCAGACAAAGCAAAATAATTCAAAAAACGATAAAACAATAACGGACTGTCATCATCGGCAGTCCGTTTCGCTTTATATTGAAATTTAATTTATTCGTAGATTCTTGTAACTCTGGGCATAAATGTGCAGATAACCTCATAATTAATCGTGCCGCACATTGCAGCAAGCTCTTCTGCGGTTATTTCTTCGCCGCCGCTTTTGCCCATTATTACGGCATCATCACCAACACTCACGCCGTCAATATCCGTAACATCAACCATAATCTGGTCCATGCATACTCTGCCGGTTATCGGAGCTTTTTTGCCGTTGATAAGAACATACCCTATGTTTGAAAACGCTCTGTCAAAGCCGTCTGCATAGCCGATGCATACGGTTGCAATTCTACGCTTTTCGGCTGTAACATAGGTATGCCCGTAGCTTATACCGATGCCTGCTTCAACCTCCTTGATGTGGATAACATGGCTGATAACCTCCATTGCCGGAGTGAGCGAAACTCTTTCGGTCATAACCTCATCCGAGGGATAAAGTCCGTAAAGAGCAATGCCCATTCTCACCATGTCGTAATGGCAGTCAAGGTCGATTATCGCAGCACTGTTGCTCGCGTGTTTTATAGGAATGTTTATGTTTTTGCTCTCGAGAAGCGATATGAAATCATCAAACCTCTTTTTCTGTCCGAGCGCTGACGCTTTATCCTTTGAATCCGCACAGGCAAAATGAGTGAAAATTCCTTCGATTTCTATATAAGGAAGCTTTGAGATGTTTTCGATTATCTCTGCGCTTTCCTCGCTGTCACTGAAACCGATACGGCTCATTCCCGTATCAACGCCGATATGCACAACCGCTTTTTTGCCGAGCTTTAATGCGGTTTCAGAAAGCATTTTTGCATCTTCATAGCTGTAAATTGTTGCGGCAATATTATTGTTAATAAGCGTTTCGTACTGGCTCGGGCTGGTGTAGGCAAGAATAAGAATGGGCGTTTTGATTCCGCTGTCACGGAGCTCCATAGCCTCTTCCATAGCGGCAACGGCAAAATAGTCTGCCCTGCCCTCAAGCTCCTTTGCAACTCTCATCGAGCCGTGACCGTAGGCATTCGCTTTAACAATCGCCATAGTTTTGGTTTCGGGGCTGAGAAGCTTTTTCAGAGCATCAAAATTAGTCTTGATTGCATCAAGATTAATGCGCACAAAGCTTCTGTGATATTCAGATGAACGGGGTTCTGTGTTCATAAATTTCACCTTATATCAAAATATGTTAACTCTCAAAAGATTTAAGTTCTGCGGTTTTTTCAAACCATGTTTTGCAGGAGTCGGAAAGGCCGAGATTGCTCTTCACCAGTTCCTTCATAAGAGTGACTATCGGGCAGATAATATCCGTTCCGAAGCCGTCAATAGCCGGAACACTTTCGCCTGACATATCAATAAGTCCGTTTTCGGCAGCGGTAATCATTGCCTGTTTCTGCAGTTTCGCATCATGCATGATATCGGGATCGCCCATGATATATGCAAGCATTGCGATAAGCGAATAGCAGCCCCAGTCAGAAACTGTTGCTGTAATTATATTATCCGATTTTGTGCGTGCAAGAATTCCGCCCTCGCAGCCGCATCGACACGCACCCTCACCTGCATAGGGAATTTTTTCTTTTATGTAATCACCGATTGCGCCCATACCGATTTCGTTGCCGAGATCACCGATTGCGATATTGAGAACACCCATATCGCGAAGCTTTTCAAAAAGTACATCCTGCTTTGCTTCAAGGTCGGTGACATCAATTCCCGTTGCGTTATGATAAACGCTCTTTTCATTTTCACCCGGGCATTCAATGCCGATAACAGCACGGGGAACACCCTGTGAAATGATCTTTTCGGCGCATTCTTCTGATTTTTCTCTATCTTTTGTAAAAAACAAAGCTCCCATTGCATCGGGATTATTCCGAACCTCTTCCGCCGATTTATACAGCCTCAGTCCAATGCACTCCGAAAGAGCCTGCGCTGCCTCTGCACATTCTTCGGGGCAGATGATAACGGGCTTCGCACCGAAAGACTTCACAAGCGCTCTTGCAAGCAGAACGGCACCGATAAAGCCGTCGGTTTCTGCCTTTCTGAACGGATGCAGAACAAAGCCTGTCAGTATATAGACCAAATCGCCTTCGGTTACGGTTTCAGCAAGCTTCAATGCTGCATTGACACAGAGAGGCGCACCTGTATATTCCCTTGCCGCTTTATAAAGCAGCTTGCATACTCCGTAGCCTCTCGGGTCAAGATTCGCAAGGTCATCAAGGCTGCTGCCGAGATTGAGAAGGGTTGTTTCACGCTGTGTCATTCTCTGAGCCTCCCTGACTTTATTGTATTTTATACTTCGGGTTTTTATGATTAATCAAGGAAATCCTTAAGTCTTTTGCTTCTGCTGGGATGGCGGAGCTTTCTGAGAGCCTTTGCCTCAATCTGGCGGATTCTCTCACGGGTTACTCCGAATTCAGTGCCAACCTCTTCAAGAGTATGGGGATGTCCGTCCTCAAGACCGAAACGAAGAGCAAGAACCTTTGCTTCTCTGGGAGTAAGGGTCTTAAGAACATCGTTGAGCTGCTCCTTGAGAAGAAGCATTGATGCGGCATCTGCAGGAGCAGGTGCTTCGTCATCGGGAATGAAATCACCGAGATGGCTGTCTTCCTCTTCGCCGATGGGAGTTTCAAGAGAAACAGGCTCCTGTGCAACTCTGAGAATTTCGCGCACCTTCTCTACGGGCATATCAAGCTCAGCTGCAATTTCTTCCGCAGAAGGGTCTCTGCCGTTCTTGTGGAGAAGCTGACTGTTTGTCTTTTTAACCTTATTGATGGTTTCAACCATATGAACGGGAATACGGATGGTTCTTGCCTGGTCGGCAATGGCTCTGGTGATAGCCTGTCTGATCCACCATGTTGCATAGGTTGAGAACTTAAAGCCCTTTGTATAATCAAACTTATCAACAGCCTTGATAAGACCGAGGTTGCCTTCCTGAATAAGATCAAGGAACTGCATTCCTCTGCCGACATATCTCTTTGCAATGCTGACAACAAGGCGGAGGTTTGCCTCTGCAAGACGCTGCTTTGCCTTCTGATCATCATCCGCAATTCTGATTGCAAGCTCAATTTCTTCTTCGGGAGTAAGCAGGGGAACTCTGCCTATTTCCTTAAGATAAACCTTAACGGGGTCATCAACCGTTGAGCCCTTGTCGTCTCCGCCGCCGATATCAAGAGCCTTCGGAATATCGACATCAAAGTTTTCGATTGCCGCACTTGAAAGGTCGTCAACAATCTCAACATTGTTGCTTTCAAGAGATTCATAAAGCTTGTCAAGCTCCTCGATGTCAAGGTCCATTTCGACTATCGCCGCGTCAATTTCCTGAGTTGTAAGCCTGCCTGCAGCCTTACCTTTTTCAATCAACGCTTTGAAAGGGGTCTTCTTCTCGTTTCCTTCCATAAATCTCACATCCTAAATATATTTTTTATTTTTTCCTAAACAAACTTAAATATGCCTCATCGCTCATGGATGTTGTGTCCGTTATTTTCGGAGTTGACTTGTCCTTGAGAACGGCAATGCAATCCTCGCACTCTTTCACCGTATTGCTCAGACTGCCTGATGAATGAAAAATCCTTGTAACCGAATCCATTTCTTCCGGAGTGAAATCCGCCGAAAACAGACTCAGCGAGGGCTCAAGACCTGCATCAAGCCCTCTTTCAAGGCTTTCCATTATCCTTTTATTGAACGCAGTGATAAAATCACCGTGGTTTATTTTTTCTTTAAGCTTATAATAGAAATCGGGGTTGCGCAAAAACGAAGCAATCAGGGTTTCTTCTGCCTTTGCCGCCCTCAGATTTTCTGCTCTCTCGGGATTGTTTTTATCCTCAAAGCTTTTTGCAAGCATGACCTCCGTCTGCTGCCGCTTTTTGGCTTCATCAGCTCTTCTGAGCTTTGCCGCCGCAGAATTTATCTGAGCCTTTATGCTCTCCGCGCTGACACCGAGCTCATTTGAAAGACGGGTTGCGTAAATTTCTCGTTCGATGCTTCCGCAGCCTGCAAGCACCTGAGAAGCCGCCATAAGAAATCTCAGCTTACCGTCATCGGTAGCAAGATTATATTTGTTTCTCTCTTCAAGCAGCTTATACTCGGTTTTATTTGCTGCTTCTTTAAGAAGGTCGGCAAATCTTTCCTTGCCGTGTTTACGGATTATCTCGTCGGCATCCTTGCCGCCTGCCATGGTAACAACTCTCAATTTAAGTCCCGTTTTGCCGAGAATACCGAGAGCCTTTTCGGTTGCCGCCTTGCCTGCGCCGTCATTATCGTAACAGATAATAACCTCATCTGCATAGCGCGAAAGCAGGTTTGCCTGCTCATTGGTAAATGCTGTGCCCAAACAGGCAATGGCATTGGTGAAGCCTGCCTGATGAAGGGCGATAACATCCATATAGCCTTCAACGAGTATCAGCTTGCCTTCATTTGCATTCTTTGCAAAATTGAGGGCAAAAACACCGTTGCTTTTCTTATATACAAGCGTATCGGAAGTGTTTATGTATTTGGGTTTTGAATCATCCATAACTCTTCCGCCAAAAGCAATAACATTGCCGCGAAGGTCGATTATGGGAAACATAACCCTGTTTCTGAAATTATCATAAAAGGAAGTTTTTCCGTCCTTATCGGAACGCCTTGCAAGATTTGCAAGCACAAGCTCGTGCTCGGTATAGCCCTTTGACTTCATGTGATTTATAAGAGCACGCCAGTCATTCGGCGCGTAGCCGAGACCGAATTTCGTGATGGTATTAACCGAAAGTCCTCTTTTGAGAAAATAATCAAGAGCCTCTCTGTTTTTCGGGTCCATAAGGCAGGAATTGAAAAATCTTGCCGCCTCACGGTTTGCGCTGAGAAGACGCATTCTCTGTTTAGAAAGAGTATCGTCATAGCCGTCCTCGGGCATTGCAACGCCTGCCATCTGGGCAACGGCCTTAACAGCTTCTATATAGTCAAGATTTTCCATGCGGCGCACAAAAGTTATAACATCTCCGCCCGCGCCGCAGCCGAAGCAATAAAATGAATTGCTTTCGGGATAAACAGTAAAAGAAGGAGTTTTTTCATTGTGAAACGGGCAGAGACCGACAAGAGTTTTTCCTCTGCGCTTAAGACTTATGTTTGAGGAAATGACGGATTCAATATCAACCTTGTCCTGCAATTCCTGAATAAATCTTTCACTTATTTTCACTCTGCCCCCTCCTTCCGTTTTTATTCTGCACTGTTTTTCTTTTTAATTAACACAGCCAATACCGCAACACCCGAGGCGGAAACTCCGCATGCAGATGCAAGAGGCATGGTCGCTTTGTTTTTTGTTTCTGTTTCTTTTTGGGTTTCTTCAGTTGTATAACTTAAAGACGAATGAACCGGTGCTTCGGTTTGTTTTTCGGTTGCAAATTCAACAAAAGGTGCCGTTGTTTCTTCAACAGCAGTAACAGCAGTTGTTGTTTCTGCTTCTGTGGTTGAAGGCATAGTTGTTACGGGTTTTGTTGTAACCGCCTTTGTTGTCGGTCTGACTGTTGTAATCGGTTTTGTTGTTGCCTTAACCGTTGTTGGAGCTTTGGTTGTAACTGTTTTTGTTGTCGTGGGTTTAGCGGTGGTTGTCACCTTTTTTGTGGTGGTTTCTTTTTTAGTGGTTGTTTCTTTCTCGGTTGTTGTTTCTGTTTTCTTTTCGGTTGTTGAAGGCTGCGATTCCTCACTGCCTGCATTTTTAAGAACCGGAGCAGGCTTTTCGCCTTCGCTGACGGGAGAAAAGATTACATATGAATCCGACGGATATTTCAGCTTTCTTTCAACGCCTGCAGTACCGTTATAAACAACATTCTGCTCAAACAGAACCAGATATCCGTCCTTGACATATTTGACTATTGCCCAGTGATCATATGTTCCTCTCATAGCCGCCGAAACAAAAATAACATCACCGGGTTTTGCTGTTTTGGTGGTTATAATCTTGTAACCCTCGGTATTCATTCTCAGCCTCGGCTCGGTGCTTCTGATTTCAACATCAAGACCGTAGGCCTCTCTGTAAAACCTTTCAACAAGCTCTCCGCAATGATAAACGGAATTTCCTGTTTCGTTATAATAAGCATTTACTCCGCAGAAGGTGTCGGCAACAAAATTCTGACCGACTATTTTAACGGAATATCCTGATTTTATATCATCATACCAATCGGCGAAAGCCTTTGGCACCGCACCGCTGACAATCATAACAACGGCGCAGAGCACGGCAATCGCCGTTCTTTTTAAATTCATTTAGTGATTTTACCTCCATTAAAGGAATACATCATTTATTTCGCTCCATGCCTTGGGAACATAAAGCTCGTTGAAAACCCTGACTGCATATCTGTCTGTCATGCCTGCAATAAAGTCGCATGCAGCCATCTGAACTCCGTCCTTTTCTGCAATTGCCTTGAACTGCTCGGGAAGCTCTTCGGGTTTCTCGACGAAGTGCATATAAAGCTTCTGAATCATTTCAACCGCTTTTTTCTCTTCGCTTTTACAGACGGGGTTTGTATATACTTTTTCAAACATAAAGCTGTGAAGCTCATCAAAAACCTGCTGAATCCCTTTTTCAAGCAGTATATCTTCGCCGCTGTTTTCGATGCAGCTCATAACAAGAGTGTTAATTCTCGCACTCTTTGAGTGCCCCAGCTCGTTGCGAATTGCAAGAGGAATATCATCCTCGCACATGATACCTGCAATCGTTGCATCGTCTATATCGTGGTTTATGTAAGCAATTCTGTCTGCAAGGCGCACCACTCTGCCTTCAAGAGTTGCCGCCTGTTCGCCGTTTGTGTGGCGTTCGATGCCGT
Source organism: Acutalibacteraceae bacterium (assembly GCA_045539875.1). Classification (GTDB taxonomy): domain Bacteria; phylum Bacillota; class Clostridia; order Oscillospirales; family Acutalibacteraceae; genus CAG-177. The sequence continues at coordinate 203,644 of JAZQGF010000028.1, read as the reverse complement.
TGCGCACCTCAAAGGTGAGGTTAAGACCTCTGCCGTCCTTTTCAAGCACATCAACAACTCTCATGCTCTGCGCATAATGCTTGAAGCCGTTGGGAGAAACCGCGTTAAGCGCTCTTTCGCCTGCATGTCCGAAAGGAGTATGCCCGAGGTCGTGACCCAGAGCAATAGCCTCTGTCAAATCACCATTGAGCATAAGTGCACCCGAAATTGTTCTCGCAATCTGCGAAACCTCAAGGGTATGGGTTAAACGGGTTCTGTAGTAATCCCCTTCAGGAGAAAGAAAAACCTGAGTTTTATGCTTAAGACGCCTGAAAGAGCTGCAATGGATTATTCTGTCTCTGTCACGCTGAAAAGCGGTTCGCACGGGGCATTCCGCCTCTTCGCGCATTCTGCCTCTGCTCTCACATGCTAAAGCCGCACGGGGAGAAAGAATTTCTTTTTCTTTTGCACAAGCCGCTTCACGGATAGTATTACTCATAAATAACCACCCCTTCATAAATCTTATACGGCATTATTCGGTCGATTCCTGCAAGAATTTTATGAACTTTTTGTTAACATTTAAAATATAGATTATATTAGTCTATTTCAGCAAAGAATTCTTCTGTTTTTTCTGCTTTGTATCTTCCGTTGCTGACATCAATCAGCTTTGCGTTGAAGCCGTCGATAATTTCAAGCGGCATTCTGAACACAAGGGTAACATTATCTTCAAAAATTGTATCTTCAATCACTCCGCCGCTTTCGGGCACAAGAGATGACAGCTTGCCGTAGAAATAATAGTCACAGGTTACCTTAAGACGCGCACACATCGCCCTTGTAACAATTCCGCCTGCCGCAACGGCAATCGAAGCGGAATGGGAATAGGCTCTCACAAGACCGCCTGCACCGAGCATGATTCCGCCGAAATATCTCGTCACAACCACCGCGCAATCAGTAACGCCCGTCTTTTCAAGAACATCAAGAACGGGAATCCCTGCAGTACCCTGAGGCTCACCGTCATCGGAATAACGCTTGACACCTGTTTCACGGATGATATAAGCATAAACATTGTGTGTTGCATCCCAGTGCTTTTTGCTGACGGACTGAATGAATTCAAGAGCCTGCTCCTGAGTTGTTACAGGCATGATATGCCCGATAAAGCGGGATTTTTTAACTATATATTCATCGCTCGAAGCGGTTCGTATTGTTTTGTAGCTGTTCAGACCAATCACCTCAAAAGCAAAGCGGCGCAAAAATGCGCCGCTTATTTTTGCTATTATTTGTTATTGAGATTGAAACGCTTATTGAAGCGATCAACGCGTCCGCCGGTGTCAACAAGCTTCTGCTTACCGGTAAAGAACGGATGGCACTTTGAGCAGATATCAACACGAAGATTTTCCTTTGTTGAACCTGTTGCAATAACCTCACCGCAAGCGCAGCGGATTTCTGTCTGTTCGTACTTGGGATGGAGTCCTTCCTTCATTTAATGTCACCTCTTTCGGTATATCCATAAACATAACACACGAATTTTATCACAAGAAAAGCAAAATTGCAAGTCTTTTTTGAAAAATTTTTATTCTTGGATAATTTCAATAGTTTTTCCGAGCGAAAACGAGTATATTACAGTCTCTTTAACAGGCAAACCGATAACCTCGGACAGGCAGCGGCGGTAAACCGAAAGCTGCTCTTTATAATGTTCAATAAGAACAGACTCATCCGAAGCCCTGTCTGTTTTGAAGTCAACAATAACAAGCTCTCCGTCCTCAACAAATGCGCAGTCGGCAACGCCCTCGATTATTATGGTTTCGCCCTCCGCTTCTTTCTCGGGAATTTCGGGATTCATCTCACGAAGCGACAAAGCAACGGTGAATGCATATTCTTTATATACTTTTTCGGCAGTGAGAATTCTTTTTGCAAGACTTCCTGCAAAGAAAGCGGAAATTGCTTTTTTATCAACAACCTCTGCTTCAATTTCGGTAAGCATTCCGTTTTCAACAAGTCTTTCAAGCTCTTTTTCAACATTTTGACCTGCAAGAGCATAATCCGCATACTGCATGAATCTGTGGGTTGCGGTGCCTCGCTGAGCAGGAGTAAGCTTATCCTTGCTGACAAACGCAGGTCTGCGCGAAGCAAAGAATTCGCCGCCTATGCCCTCACTGTCAAGCTTTGATGCAATTCTTTTAGCAACAACGCCCTCAAGAGACGCATAGGGATAAACATAGCTGAGTCTTTCTTTTATTTCCGCAACTGTTTCGGGGTCGGGCTTTTCGGGCTCGGAGAGCTCTTTTTTTATCTGCTCCTCAAAATCATCGGAGATAATCTTGGTTTTCAGCGGAGTTGCGCATTTCAGAGCAATTGAGGATGAAACACCTGCCGCATTTCTCAGCGCATGGGCATCGGGATGTCTTATCAATGCAGAAAGAATGCATTTTGCATAGCTTGAAAATCCGATAACCGTAAACGGGTCAATGAGCATATCATCCCTGACATTTGCGGCAATCTTTGAAAGCTCCTTTGCCCAGTCGGGGGCAGAAGCAAGAATAATCAGCTTTTCCTTGGGTCTGGTGAGTGCAACATAAAGCACACGAAGCTCCTCGGAATGCTCCGCCTTTGTTATTTCAAGCTTTGCGGCAATTCTCGGAAGAGTATCAAATTTTGCAAAACCTGCGCTGTTTTTTATTCCTATTCCGCTTTCGGGAGCGATAAGCAAATCCTCTCTCGTTGAAAGCTCGTTATATTTCTTTTCGCATGCCGCAAGAAAGCAAACAGGGAATTCAAGACCTTTGCTTTTGTGAATCGTCATTATTTTAACGGAATCCTCTGTTTCTGATTCGGAGCCGCCCGACGATATTTTTATTCCGCCTTTTGAAATGTTATCAATATATCTCACAAATCCGGCAACACCTTTTTTGCCCGTGCTCTCATATCTTGATGCAAGGTCAATAAAGCTGTTGAGATTTGCTCTGCGTTTTGCACTGTCCTTCATCGTGCTGACTATCGCACCGTAACCCGTTTCGCTTATAAGCCTTCTTATAAGCTCGGTCGCGCTGACGGTCGAAGCAATTCGTCGCATATCGGCGGTTTTTTCAAGAAAAATCTCTGCTTTTTTGCTGCCATTTTCCGCAGCGGAAACGATGCACTGATATATTGAACCCTTTTTATTAGCCGCACGCATAAGCGCAAGGTCATCGGCGGTAAATCCGAAAACAGGCGAAAGCAGCACTGCCGTAAGCGGAATATCGTCAACAGGATTGTCGATTACCTTGAGCAGAGAAATCATAAACATGATTTCGGGCGAAGAAATAAAGCTTTCGCCTGCCTCACAGCTGACGGGGATTCCTCTTGCGGTCAGCTCATCGACAAACGCTTTTGAACAGCCCTTGACACTTCTGAGAAGAATGCAGAAATCGCCGTATTTTGCCCTGCGCTGCATATCTCCTTCGGTGAAGGTCATGCCTTCGGCAATCGCATTTTCAATGTAATCCGCAACATATTTTGCCTGTGCAGGATAGCTGTCCTCGGTCTCTATCAGACAAACCTCGGTATCGGCACCGACCGATTCGGGATAGGATGCCGCGGCTTCAAGAAATTCATTTTTATCATAATCAAGACCGCCTGCATCACGGCTCATAAGCGAAGAAAAGATGAAATTAACTATTTCAGTAACACCTCTGCGGCTTCTGAAATTTTTGCCGAGAGTAACCTTTGCAGGATAATTTCCGTTTTCGTATTCTTCCATACCGTCTCTGCGCGAAAGAAAGATTTCGGGCATCGCCTGACGGAAACGGTAGATGCTCTGCTTAACATCGCCAACCATAAACAGGTTGCTTTCATCCTTTGAAAGTGCGCTGAAAATCAAATCCTGAGCCTTGTTGACATCCTGATATTCGTCAACAAGAATTTCAGCGTAATTTTCAGAAAGTGCAAGAGCAAGCGGTGTTTTGATATAGCCGTTTTCCGACGGCTCAACGAGCAATTCAAGCGCCATATGGAGAGTATCGGAAAAATCTGCTCCGTTTTCTTCTCTTTTCAGTCTTTTGAATTCTTCACCGTATTTTATAACGGCATTGACAAGCTCCCCAATTATCGGCGAAAGCCTTTCAACATCGTCCTTATGTTCGTTTTCGCTTATGCCGATGCTGCCTGAAATTGACGCAAAGCGTTTTTTATATGCATCCCTTGTACCTTTGCAGATATCCTTTAACTCTCCCGAATATCCCTTCGGTGCGGTTGCCATTCTTGAAAATGAGGCATCGGCAACATTCAGCGAAAACTCATCCCATGAATCATTGCGGAGCGACTCGAGCATTCTTTCAAACAGTGCTCTGTCATCCTCAAAGGTCGTTCTGTATTTCGCCTCAAGCTCGGGCTCAGCCGCAAGCAGACGGATGCAGTGCTCCGCATCGGAAATGCAGGAATTGATGCTCTGCTCGGCATTGCCGAGAATGATTCTGCCCCAGGAGCTTTCTTTTATCGGCAGCGGATTATTGAATTCCTCCGCAAGAGAATGCAGCCATTTTTCGGGGAAGGGATATGCCTGCGACAAATCGTAAAGCTTAAGTATTGCATCAATCAGCTTTCGGTCATCCTTCTTGTCGCTGATAAGCTCGCAAAGGCTGACAAAACTTTCCGAGGATTCTTCATAAAGAGCCTCTGCAACGGTTGATACCGCCTGACTTCTCAGCAGTCCGAGCTTGCCTTCATCAAGCAAGGCAAAATCGGGTGCAATTCCGAGAGAATGAAAATTTTCTCTTACAAGACCTATACAGAAAGAGTCGATTGTGCAGATATTGGCAAAGGGCAGCATGAGCTGCTGGCGTCGCAGTCTTTTATCAGAAGGATTGAGCGCAATTTTCTTGCCTATGGCTGCAAAGATTTTATCTTTCATCTGTGCCGCAGCGGCATTGGTGAAGGTTACTATCAGCAGATTTTCAACGCCGCAGGGATTCTCACCGTCGCAGATTCGCTGAATAACTCTTTCAACGAGCACGGCTGTTTTGCCCGAGCCTGCCGCCGCACTTACAAGCAGCGTGCCTTTTCGGGCATCAATCGCCTTTTGCTGATCAGCAGTCCAACTTATCGCCATCTTCCTCATCCTCCTTCATCAGATTTTTCAGCACCTCATCGGTTTTGCAGTCATTGAGTTCTCTTACGGGTATATTTTCTTCGTATGAACATACGGCTTTATAATCGCAGTATTCGCAGACCTTTTCATAGCTCTTGCCGTAGGCCGGAATTGCCGGAATTTCGCCCGAATGCAATGCATCTGCCATTTCAGTAAGAATTTCATCCGCTTTTTCTTTAAGCTTTCCAAGCTGGGTAAGCCCTATCAGCGACCCCGAAAATTCGCCGCCCTTGAATCTGGCAGGTACAAAAAGACCGCTTTTCGTTTCGTCCATGGCAGTTATGACATCGGGATTATTGAGGATAATTCCGTTCATACGGCATCTTTTCTGCCTTTCCGCCTCAATATCCTCATCGCTTGTTCCTCTGTCTGCCGAAACAAGCGGAGAATTGGCAGGATAATAAAGCACACCTGCAGGAGTAAAATCACCGTATTTTTCCGAGCCGTTCTGCCAAAGCGTGAACAGATAAATAAACATCTGCATGTTAAGACCCTGAACAACATCGCTCAGCGCAAACTCCTTGCCCGATGACTTATAATCAACAACTCTCAGATACTTTTCGCCGTTTACGGTTGCTTCGTCAACTCTGTCAATCGCGCCCGAAATTATAACTTTTCCGTTTTCCGTTTTAACCTCATAGGGAGGAATCTCGCCGTCGGAGCCGATTGCAAGCTCAAAATCAACAGGAGTGAAACTGCTGAGCGATAGCTCCTTTATCAGCCTCTGCGCAACATCGCAGATTGAGATAACAAGTTTGTTAAAAAGATAAACAAATCTTTCACTTCTGTTTGCTCCGTCAAGGCGGCTCATAAGATATTCTTCGAGCAGACCGCCGAAGAAATCCATAAGCTCTTTTCTGCTCATTGATATGAGCGTTTCTCTGCCGAAGCTTGTCAGAAGCTTTTCAAGCGCATAATGAATAACATTACCTCTCTGCATCGGATCAAGCTCTGCAACCTTTCTGGGCATTGCCTTGATGCCGTAGCGGCAGAAATAAGCAAACGGACATTTATAATAGCTCTCAACCCTCGAAGCGGAAATATACATATCTTTGCCGAAAAGCTTTTCGGCGGCATTTTTATCTTTGATTTTAAAATCTCTCGTTCCCGATGCACGGTTAAGAGCATCAATTCTGCCCTCATATTCAGCATCTGATTCAAAGCATTCCGAAAGCGATGCATAAAGACTGTTTGCTTCGTTCTTATTCTTTGCAAGCTGCTCAAAAGCCGGCTCTTTTCCCTCGACAAAATATATGCCGTCCTGCTCCCATGCGGAAATTTCAGTGCATTTCGGGAAAAGCGTTTTGATTTTTGTATAAAGCTCCGAAGGCGAAAGAGACTCACCTTTCATGTTCTTTTCGGGACAGCAGACATAGAGCCTGTCCGAAGCGCAGCAGAATGCATTATAGGCAATCAGTTTTTCCTCGGCAAGCTTATATTCACCGAAATCGGAAAGTCCGATTCCCATTTCGCTCATTTTGCGTCTGTCCTTATCGGTAAGGGCATTTCCGCTGAAAGGCACGGCAGGGAAAACTCCGTTATTCGCACCTGCTATAAAAACAATCTTCGGCGCAACGGTGCGTATTCTGTCAGCCGAACCGATGGTTATTTCGTCAAGACCCTGAGGCAGACTGCCGACAGTCTGCACTCCGAGCATAAGCTCAAACAAATCCGAAACCTCGGCTGCGGTAACATTTCTTCCTCTGAGAAGAGTTTCAAGGCTGTCAAGCAGGTCGATAACGGTATCCCACATGCGTTCAAGCTCAAGTGCAAGACCTGTTTCGCCCTGACTGTCAAGCGAGCGAGCAAGCATTCTTATATTTTCTGAGGCATTAACCTTTTCAAGGAACTCAAAAATCGCCTTTGCCGCACCCTCACCGTCGGTATCTTTAAGAGATTCTTTCAAAGAATAAAGCGGAGCAACGATTTTTTTGCGCACTGAGTTGAGATAATCCAGCTCCGCCTGTTCTTCATCTCCCGTTTCTTCGCCGAATCCCTTAGGATTCTGCTGCCAGTCGCGTAGCCATTCCGAGCCGTTTATTTTCCAGAGATATGCGTAATTTTCAACATCGGATATTTCCTGCGTATCAAAACCTGCAAGACCCGTTTTCAGGCATCTCATAAGTGCTTCGGTATCAAATCCGAATGATGCGATATGAACTGCACTGCTCACCAGCGTAACAACGGGCGAAACATCAACAGGCTGACGGCTGTCCTCAAAAACAGCTATTCCGCATTTTTTGAGCGCACTCCGCAGCGGTGCTTCATAAGCCGTGCTGTCACGGGCTATAACCGCAATATCTCTGCAACGGTAGCCGTATTCTCTTATAAGTTTTTTTGCCGTACATGCAATATATTCGCATTCCTCATAGATATCCGCCGCCTTGCACAGAGTTATTGCGCCGCTTTCATCCTCATAAACATTCGGCGAGGGAGAAAAAAGCTCTTTTTCAAGAGCCGCAAGCTCAGGCGCACTGTATTTTGAAAACTGCGGCGGAAAATTATTGAACTTGCTTCTCATTGAAAGATACTGCGGCTTTGCAACAGGTACACCGTTTTTTCTTGCAGCTTCTATAAGTCTTTTTGCTGTTCTCTTTGTATGTGCAAACAAATCGGTTTCATCATCGTCATTATTAAGGTTATCAGTGCACAATGTAACATAAACCGCCGTTGATTTTTTCATCATTTCCGCGACAACCTTATATTCCTGAGCAGTGAAACCCCTGAATGCATCAATAAAAACAATTCTGTCTTTGAAATAATTGTTATCAGGCAAAATCTCATAAAGCTCGGTCAGCAGGTCATCGGGATTGAAATAGCTGCCCTGCGTCATTGCATCATAGGCATCGAGCACCGTAACGATATCCGAAAGCTTCATTTTGAGAAGGCTGTTTTCCTCCGTTGCAAGTGCAAGACGCACGGCATCCGTTGAAACCGAATTCTGTTTGAATTCGGACGAGAGCGCAACAAACTCCGAAATAACGGATTTTCTTGCAGTATGGCTACCGTAAAGCTGAAGCTTATCCTTAACGCTTTCAAGCGCCATTCTCATAAGCACCGCCTTTGCGGAATCATCAAGCCTTCTGCGCTCATGGAAAGCAGGCTTACCCACCAGCTTTTCGCCCAGACTCGTAAAGCTGAGCACATAAATATCCGCCATCGCCTTTGCGCCGACCCTTTCGAGCATGATTTTTTCGCTCATAAACGAAAACTGCTCGGGCACGATAAGCGTCAGCTTTTTATGTCCTCCTGCCGAGAACTGACCGATAAGATTCATTATATGTGTTGTTTTTCCTCCGCCCTGCGAAGCAAGAATCAGATAGAGCATATTTTTTCTCCGTTTTACTTTAATGTTTGTTATTATACCACATTCTGTTGCTTTTGTCAGTATTATATTTCATTTGATGTCTTAAAAAACGGACACAAAGCCGATTTTCTCCGTTTTCGGGCGTTTTGGGCTGAAAACATTCCGATTTTCCGCGTTTTTTAAAAGTTTTATTTTCGTACTTCACGGCAAACGGACTGTGATTGACTTTGGATTGTTGACATATATTTTTTTATGTTGTATAATAAATTCATTATTTTTTATTTTGAAAGGAGCAAATCCATAATGGATGACCCCGGCCCCGCGATTCAGTCAGCATTAACTGCAGCAGCTGAAGTATCAACCGACCCTCTCTCTATTATTCTCAAAGTCCTGCTTTTGTTTTTACTTATCATCGTCAATGCGTTCTTTGCGATGAGTGAAATCGCAATTATCTCGCTCAATGACACAAAAATGCAGCGACTTGCCGAAGAGGGCAACAAAAAAGCAAAACAGATTGTAAAACTCACTGAAAATTCAAGCAGATTCCTCTCAACCATCCAGATAGGCGTTACTCTGGCAGGTTTCTTGACCTCGGCTTCGGCTTCTCAGAACTTTGCCGACATGCTCACAAACGCCCTGATGAAAACTCCCGTTGCCCAGATAGGCTACGGCGTTATCAACGGCATCTCCGTTGTGCTCATCACCATTGTAACCTCATATTTCTCGCTTGTTCTCGGCGAGCTTGCACCCAAGAGAATCGGTATGCAGATTCCCGAAAAGGTTGCATTCAAGGTTGTGGGAATTCTGAATTTTGTTGCATCGGCAACTAAGCCGTTTGTAAAAGTTCTTTCACTTTCAACCAACGCAATCGTGCGTCTTTTCGGATTTGACCCCAACGCAGACGAAGAAGAGGTTACCGAAGAGGAAATCCGCATGATGGTTGATGTCGGTGGCGAAAAAGGCGTTATCGAAGATACTCAGAAAGAAATGATTGATAACATCTTTGAGTTTGATGACCTTGATGCAGGCGACATTATGACTCACAGAACAGAGATGACTGCAATCGAAGTCACCCGTTCTCTTGAAGAGGTTGCCGAGCTTGCTGTTGAAAACGGATATTCAAGAATCCCCGTTTATGAGGATGACCCCGACAGCATAGTGGGCGTTCTTTACGCAAAAGACCTTCTCAAATATGTCGGACATAATATTCCCACTGATTTAACCATCAGCGATGTTATGCGAAAGGCACTATATGTTCCGGAAACCCAAAGCTGCGGAGACCTGTTTAAAGCCATGAACGAAAGCCGAACCCAGTTTGCCGTTGTTGTTGACGAATACGGCGGCACGGCAGGCATTGCTACTCTTGAAGATGTTCTTGAATCCATCGTTGGCAATATTCAGGATGAATATGATGACGAAGAGGAAGAAATAACTCAGATAAACGAAACAACCTTCACCATCGACGGCACAACCGACCTTGATGAAGTTAACGAGCTTGTTGGAGTTGAGCTTCCCGAAGGTGATTACGATACCCTCGGCGGTTTTGTTATCAGCCTTCTCGGCTATCTTCCCAGCGAAATCGGAGAAGAACCGATTGTTGCCGAATATGAAAACCTGCGGTTCACCGTTCTTTCAATTGATGAACGCCGCATGGATGATATAAAAGTTGAAATTCTTCCCAAACCCGAAACTGACGAGGAAGAGGAAGAAGATGAATAAAAACAACGGAGCACAGCGTCAAGCCGTGCTCCGTTATTGTTTTGTATTATTATTTCTTGTTGATTCTGCCGACATAGCTGAAAGCTTCGAGAACCGCAACAACGGAGATGAATCCGCAGCTGAGGATGAGCGACCAGCCGAGGTCGATTGTGCCGTATTTCATGTTGTCAACAATAATTTCCCATGAAACAAGGTAAAGTGCGCATTCAAGTGCGAGCAGCGAAATAACATGAAGTCCCTTGACCTTTTTGCCGCCGATGAGCGCAACATCAAGCGAAATAAACGCTGCTGTAAGTATGAACATCGGTAAAAGGAATTCGGGCAGCCAGTCAAACCATTCGGTTTTGCTCATTATATAATATGTATAACATATAATCGAACCGAAGCAAATCATTGCGGTAACCGCAGGCGGTGTTATTTTAAGAACGGGAAGAACCGCAATAACCCATGTCACAAGCAGAGCACCCACAACATAGCCGAACCAATAGTCATACTTGTCAAACGCAATGTCAATTGCCGTGCAGATGGTTGCAGGAAAAACGAGAAGGGCGGTAAATAACGCCGCATAGCTTTTTGAACCTTTGCCGGGTGCTTTAAAGAAACTTTCTTTTTTGTTTTCGGGCTGAACCTGAGTAACAACAACAGGCTCGCAATCGGGGCAGACCGTTGTGCCGTCAGGCAGCTGCTTTCCGCATTTGGAACAATACATATCAATTCCTCCTTACATTTATGAATTAATTATACATATTCAAAAAGGAAAAATCAACAATAAAATGAAATTTGACAAACTATTAACAGTACTGTAATATAGTTTATATAAAATTGCTGTCATGGAGGTAAAACATGAATTACGATGTAATCATTATCGGTGCGGGACCGGGAGGAATTTTTTCAGCATATGAGCTTGCAAAGCTTGCGCCCGATATGAAAACTGCGGTTTTTGAGGCAGGACATGCCCTCAACAAACGCCGCTGCCCCATTGACGGTGAAAAAATCAAAACCTGTATCAGCTGCAAAAGCTGCTCGATTATGAGCGGATTCGGCGGCGCAGGAGCTTTTTCTGACGGAAAATACAATATAACAAACGATTTCGGAGGAACACTTTTTGAATATCTCGGCAAAAGGTGCGCCCTTGAGCTGATGCAGTATGTTGATAAAATCAACATGGAATACGGCGGCGAAGGCACAAAGCTTTATTCAACAGCCGGCACAAAATTTAAAAAGCTCTGCATCCAAAACGACCTTCATCTGCTCGATGCATCAGTGCGTCATCTCGGCACGGATATAAATTATGTCGTTCTTGAAAATCTCTATAATTTTCTCAAAAATAAAACAGATTTTTATTTTAATACGCCTGTTAAAACGGTTAAAATCATCGACGGAGGTTATGAGGTTATCTGTGAAAACCAATCATACACCTGCAGAAAATGCATTATTTCCGTTGGCAGAATAGGCAGTAAATGGATGGAAAACATCTGCCATGAGCTTAAAATTCCCACAAAAAGCAACCGTGTTGACATCGGCGTAAGAGTTGAGCTGCCTGCTGAGGTCTTTTCACATCTCACAGACGAGCTTTACGAAAGCAAGATTGTTTACCGCACCGAGAAATACGGCGACAAGGTGAGAACCTTCTGCATGAATCCGAAGGGCGCGGTTGTTAATGAAAACACAAACGGCATCATAACCGTTAACGGACACAGCTACGAAGACCCTGCAAAACAGACGGAAAACACCAACTTTGCCCTTCTTGTTGCAAAGCATTTTTCGGAACCGTTTAAGGATTCAAACGGCTACGGCGAAAGCATTGCAAGACTGAGCAATATGCTCGGCGGCGGAGTTCTTGTTCAGCGCTTCGGCGACCTTATCAGAGGGCGCCGTTCAACTCCCGGCAGAATAGAGGAATCGTTTGTGACCCCAACTCTCAACGCTACTCCCGGTGACCTCAGCCTTGTTCTTCCCAAAAGAATCCTTGACGGCATAATTGAAATGATATATGCACTCGACAAGGTCGCACCCGGCACTGCGAATGACGACACTCTGCTTTACGGAGTAGAAGTCAAATTCTACAACATGGAGGTTGAGGTTAATAATAATCTTCAGACACGCTATAACGGACTTTATATCATCGGCGACGGCAGCGGAATAACCCATTCCCTTTCCCATGCCTCCGCAAGCGGCGTTCATGTTGCAAGAGATATTGTTAAAAATTAAAAGAACAGACACCCCGAAATCTCAAAATTCAGGGTGTCTGTTTATTTTTCAGCCATATAGCGAATTTTTATCCGCAAAGAGAGGAGGATGGCGGAATGAAACGCCATTTGAATTGTCAGCAAAACTCTGCGGAAAAGCATTTCGTGCAGACTGAACCGAATTTGCGGCATACTTTATTTTTTACTGCCGGCAAGATTGTTGGTAATTATGTAAACAATCGGAAATATTACTCCTGCAACGGGCCATAAAATCCATGTAGTGCCCCAACTGCCGCCAATAAAGCTCCATGCCAGATAAATTGCTGTTGCGGCAAGCCAGTATATCGCAGAAACATTTGAACCTGCTTCATCCTTTTTCTTCCCTTCCTCGGAAAATTCACAGGTTTTAAGAATCCTGTGCATGCTGCGGCTGCGCACCGTTCCGATTATATAAAGCATAACTGCTATGCCCACTATTGCAAGAGTTGCCGCAACGCAAACACATACCCAAAATCCGTTACCGAAAAAAGCGGCGACAAGAATAGGCGTGGGACACACAACACAGAGGCAGGTTGCAATTATATTTGTTGCCACTCCGAAGGGAGTGAACTCGGCATCCAGCTCCTTAACCTTGCCTGCAACGCCATATTCCGTTTCAAAATCCTTTGATAAATAACCGAAAGGAGCACTCTTGAAACCACAGTATGAAAAAATCCCTATTGCGACAGCAACAAGAAGAAGTAAAACCACTATTCCCATCAGTACCGCAAATCCTGTCGGAACATCAAAATAAAACGGTACGGAGCAAAGAATAATGAGGGTAGCAGGTGACATAATGCAAAGGAAAACTCCGAGAGCTATAAGCAGTGAAGCTTTCTTTCGGTGTTCAATATAATCAAGCGCTTCCGACATTGTAACCCTTTTTATCGCCGAAGATGCATTGTCATTTGTAAACTCTTCGTTTTCAATTTCATCCTTTAATAAATAATCGGTTGTAACTCCGAAAATCTCTCCGAGAAGCAATATTTTTTCAAGTTCAGGAACAGACTGCGCACCTTCCCATTTTGAAACCGCCTGTCTTGATACATTCATTTTCTCTGCCAGTTCTTCCTGAGACCAACCGTTCTTTTTTCTCATTCTAATAATTTTATCAGCTAATATCATTTTGTTCACCTCGTAATCAGAATTTCATCCTGTTTGCAAACCGGATTGAATGTTTACGCGCGGAATCACTTCCGACAAGCCCATTATATCCCCTTTTAGGGGTTGCGCGCCACCAAACGGCACATTGCAATATGTCAACCAACGGTTGCATCTGCGTTTTTTATGCATTTCGGCACCCTTTTTGTTCAATTTTATCACAAATGTTCATAAACGGCAATTAAATAAAAGTGTTCAATTATTGCTGTTTTCCTTGAAATAATGCAATATATGTGATAATATATTTACTGCAATTTACTCCGAAAGGATGACAGACTATGGCAGTTTTCAGACCCTTTAAAGCAATACGACCTCTTCCCGAATATTCCGCCAAGGTTGCTGCACTTCCCTATGATGTTATGAACAGCGAAGAGGCAGCAAAAATGGTTGAAGGAAATCCTCATTCATTTCTCCATGTTGACAAAGCTGAAATAGATTTGCCTGCAGGCACCGACCTTTATTCCGAAACAGTCTATCTCAAAGCGAAAGAAAACCTTGAAAAGCTTGTCAGTGACGGAATCTGCAAACAGGATGACGAAAACAGATTTTATATATACCGCCAGATTATGAACGGCAGAAGCCAGACAGGTCTTGTCGGCTGTGTTTCGATTGACGATTATATCAACAACATTATTAAAAAACATGAACTTACAAGAGCCGACAAAGAGGCAGACAGAATCAACCATGTTGATTACTGCGATGCTAACACAGGCCCCATCTTCTTAACCTACCGTCCTCAACAGGAAATTTCCGCAATCGTTGCCGACTGGAGCAACACCCACACTCCCGACTGTGATTTTGTTACCGATGACGGCATAGCAAACACCGTATGGGTTATTGACTGCGCCGAAACAAACGCAAAAATTTCAGCACTTTTTGATGCGGTTGATTATCTTTATATTGCTGACGGCCACCACAGAGCAGCATCGGCAGTCAAGGTTGCTCTCAAGCGCAGAGAGCAGTTCCCCGAGTTTGACGGCAGCGAGGAATTCAATTTCTTCCTTGCAGTCCTTTTCGCATGTGACGAGCTTGAAATCATGGATTATAATCGTGTTATGAAAGACCTTAACGGCAACACTCCCGAGCAGTTCATCGAAAAAATCAGTGAAAAATTTACCATTGAACCTGTCGGCAAAAACGCTTACAAACCTGAAGCGGCGCATACCTTTGGAATGCTTCTCGGCGGAAATTGGTATAAGCTCACCGCAAAAGACGGCACATTCGACGCAAACGACCCTGTTGAATCGCTTGATGTTTCGATTCTCCAGAATAATCTCATCTCGCCCGTTCTTGATATTCACGACCCCAGAACCGACAAGAGAATCGATTTCGTTGGCGGAATAAGAGGCCTCGGCGAGCTTGAGCGCAGAGCAAACGAGGATATGTGCCTTGCATTCTCGATGTATCCCACAACTCTCAAAGAGCTGATGGATATTGCGGATGCGGATAAAATCATGCCTCCCAAATCAACCTGGTTTGAACCAAAGCTTCTCAGCGGTCTTTTCATTCACAAGCTCAGATAATATTTGTATCCTTTCGGGAAAAACTACTCCCGAAAGGATGATTTTATGTTTAAGGCAGCTTTTTTCGACACAAAACCCTACGACAAAATATATTTTGATGAACTGAAAGAACAGTACGGAATAGAAATAGAATATTTCGAATCAAAGCTCAGCCCGAGAACTGCCGTCATGGCTAAAGGAGCAAAAGCTGTTGTTGCCTTTGTCAACGACGATATCGGAAAAGAAACAATTTCTGTTCTCAAAGAAAACGGAGTTGAGATAATCGCTCTGCGCTGCGCAGGCTACAATAATGTTGACCTTGCCGCCGCAAAGGATATTCTGCCCGTTGTGCGCGTTCCCGAATATTCTCCCCACGGCGTTGCGGAGCACGCTCTTGCACTTCTTCTGACCCTTGTGCGCAAAACTCACAAAGCATATATCAGAACAAGAGATTTTAACTTCAGCCTTAACGGCTTCGTCGGATTTGACCTTCACGGCAAAACTCTCGGCGTTATCGGCACAGGCAAAATTGGCATGGCGTTCATTGAAATCTGCCGCGGAATCGGCATGAATGTTATTGCCTATGACCCATATCCTTCGCAGGGCTATCTTGAATATGTTCCTCTCGAAGAGCTTTTTGCACGCTCGGATGTTATTTCTCTCCACTGCCCCCTGACAAGTGAAACCTACCACATTATCAACAATTATTCCCTTAAACTGATGAAGGACAGGGTTTTTATTCTCAACACTTCAAGAGGCGCCCTCATTGACAGTGAGGCTCTTATTGAAGGAATAAAAAGCGGAAAGGTCGGCGGCGCAGGTCTTGATGTTTATGAGGAAGAAAGCGAATTTTTCTATGAGGATTTATCCGAAAGCATTCTTAAAGACGATGTTCTTTCGCGGCTTATTATGATGCCGAATGTTCTGATCACTTCTCATCAGGCATTTTTGACACGAGAAGCTCTTCAGCGAATCGCCGAAATAACTCTCGGCAACCTTAAAAGCTTCTTTGACGGACAGCCGCTTGAAAACGAAATAGTTGCAAAGAAGAAAATCATTGTATAATATATTACATTAATATATCATATTGCACAAAGCAGACACCAAGTCAGCGAAATATTGTATAATATGTTCCAATAAAACAAAAATATGCAAAATTTCCTTGACTTTATACATATAAAACCGTATAATTATACACATATTATTTCCAGAGGTACATAGTTATGAATAAAACAAAGATTTTTATTGACGGCAAGGAGGGCACAACGGGTCTGAGGATTTTCGAAAGACTTTCATGCCGTGACGATATTGAAATAATGACTCTCAGCGAGGAGCTTCGCAAGGATACCGCTGCAAGAAAGCAGATGCTCAACTCCTGCGACATTGCATTTCTCTGCCTTCCCGATGCGGCTGCTATTGAAGCTGTTTCACTGATAGAAAATCCTGAGGTTAAGGTTATTGACGCTTCAACCGCGCACCGCACCCTTCCCGACTGGGCATACGGCTTCCCCGAGCTTTCGGCGGCGCATCTTGAAAAAATCAAAAATTCAAAGCGCGTTGCGGTCCCCGGCTGCCATGCAAGCGGATTTATCGCTCTTGTCTATCCTCTCGTTGCAGCAGGAATTCTTCCTGCCGATGCACTTCTCACCTGTCACTCAATAACAGGCTACAGCGGTGGCGGCAAAAAGATGATTGCTCAGTACGAAAACGGCGCAAGAGAAGATTTTCTTAACTCTCCCCGTCAATATGCTCTCACTCAGGAGCATAAGCACCTCAAAGAGATGAAAGCGATAACCGGAATTGAAAACTCTCCCATTTTCAGCCCCATTGTTGCGGATTATTACAGCGGAATGGCAGTTACCGTTCCTCTTTTTAAAGAAAACCTTTGCAATGGCAAGAGTATCTGTGATATAATAGATGCTTACAAAAATACATACGGCTCGGATTTCGTTAAATACACCGAAGAAACAGGCGATGATGCCATGTTCTGCGCCGAAAAAATGAGCGGCAATGACGGCATGGAAATCCTCGTCAAGGGTAACGAAGACAGAATTCTTCTTCTCGCACGCTACGATAATCTCGGCAAGGGCGCATCGGGCGCCGCCGTTGAATGTATGAACATACTTATGGGAATCGACCCGAAAACGGGGTTGAATCTCTGATTTTGAAAGGATAGTAAGGATGAAACAAATCTCGGGCGGCATCTGCGCCGCAAAAGGATTTACCGCAAGCGGAGTTCATTGCGGAATCAGAAAAAACAAAACAAAAAAAGACCTCGCACTCATTCTCAGCGAGAAAAAGGCTGCTGCAGCCTGCGTTTACACAACAAACCTCGTTAAGGGCGCACCCATAACAGTTACAAAAAACAATGTTGCCGACGGCTATGCTCAGGCAGTTATCTGCAACAGCGGCAATGCAAACACCTGCAACGCAAACGGAATTGAAATTGCAGAAGGCATGTGTTCGCTTATCGCAGACGAGCTTGGCATTTCAGCAAACGACATTATTGTTGCTTCAACGGGCGTTATCGGTCAGACTCTTGACATCACTCCCATCGCAGAGGGCATCCCCTCTCTCGTTAAAGAGCTCAAGGCAGACAGTGAAGATGCGGCGGCGGCAATTATGACTACCGATACCGTTGAAAAAATCGTTTCGTATTCATTTGAAATCGGCGGCAAGGAATGCAGAATCGGCGGCATTGCAAAGGGTTCGGGTATGATTCATCCCAACATGGCAACAATGCTTGTTTTTGTTACAACTGACTGTGCAATCTCTCCCGCAATGCTTCAGAAGGCACTCAGCGAAGATATTAAATCCTCATTCAATATGGTCAGCGTTGACGGTGACACATCAACAAACGATATGGTATCCGTTATGGCAAACGGCATGGCAGGCAACGAAGAAATCATTGCAGAAGGTGCGGATTTTGATGTATTCTGCAAAGCTCTCAATGCTGTCACCACTCACCTCTGCCGCATGATTGCAGGCGACGGCGAGGGCGCAACAAAGCTTCTTGAATGCATCGTAACGGGTGCTGCATCAAAAGAAATCGCAGTCACCGTTTCAAAATCCGTTATCTGCTCATCGCTCTTCAAGGCTGCGATGTTCGGTGCGGATGCAAACTGGGGCAGAGTTCTCTGCGCTATCGGCTACAGCGGTGCAGATGTTGATGTTAATAAAATTGATGTTTCATTCAAATCAGCCGCAGGTCAGGTTGATGTCTGCAAAAACGGCGCAGGCATTGATTTTTCGGAAGAGATTGCAAAAGAAGTTCTTACCGAAAAGGAAATTCAGGTGCTTATCGAGCTTAACAGCGGCGACTATGATGCAACCGCATGGGGCTGCGACCTGACATATGACTATGTTAAAATCAACGGCGACTACAGAACATAAGGATGTAATAAAAATGGAAATCACAAACAATCTCAGGGGTCAGGTGCTTGTTGAAGCCCTCCCCTATATTCAGAAATATTCAAATAAAATCGTTGTTATCAAATACGGCGGCAACGCAATGATCAACGAAGATCTCAAAAACGCTGTTATGGGCGATATTGCGCTTCTTTCTCTTATCGGCGTTAAGGTTGTTCTTGTTCACGGCGGCGGCCCCGAAATCAACGATATGCTCGGAAAAATCGGCAAAAAGAGCGAATGGGTAGATGGTCTGCGTGTTACCGATAAAGAAACCGTTGATGTTGTTCAGATGGTGCTCGCAGGCAAGGTTAACAAAAGCCTCGTTGCCCTTCTCGGCAGGCTCGGCAGCAGAGCAGTAGGTCTGTGCGGAGCTGACGGCGGTCTTATAAAGGCAACGGTTAAAGACGAAAGACTCGGATATGTCGGCGAAATAACCGAAATCAATCCTGAACCGATTCTCGACTTGCTTGAAAAGGGCTATGTTCCCGTTATTTCAACAACGGCATGCGATGACGAAGGCAATATCTACAACATCAATGCCGATACAGCAGCCGCAAAAATCGCAGGCGTTCTCAAAGCAGAAAGCTTTATTTCAATGACTGATATAGCAGGAATTCTCCGCGATAAGGATGATCCCTCAACCCTCATTCCCAAAATTTATGTCAGCGATATTCCGCAGCTTGTTCACGAGGGTATTATTTCGGGCGGCATGATTCCCAAAATCGACTGCTGCGGCGAAGCAATCCGCAGAGGTGTTAAAAAGGTATTCATTCTTGACGGCAGGGTGCCTCACTCACTTCTTATCGAAACTTTAACCGATGAAGGTCTCGGAACAATGTTTGTTCAAGGCTAAGGAGATAATAAAACTATGAGCATTTTTGAAACAGACAAACAATATATAGCAAATACATACGCGCGTTTTCCCGTTGAGCTTTCCGAGGGCAACGGCTCTCTGCTTTACGGCGAGGATGACAAGGAATATATCGACCTCGGCAGCGGTATTGCCGTTAACACCTTCGGCGCAGCCGATGACGAATGGGTAGAGGCTGTTACCGTTCAGGCATCCCTCCTCGGGCACACCTCAAACCTCTACTTCACAAAGCCCTGCGCTGAGCTTGCACAAATGCTCTGCGAAAGAACGGGAATGAAGAAGGTTTTCTTCTCAAACTCGGGCGCGGAAGCCAACGAATGCGCAATCAAAGCAGCAAGACTCTGGGCGCTTAAAAACAAGGGCGAAGGCAATTCAACGATAATCACCCTCAAAAACAGTTTCCACGGCAGAACGATTACAACGCTTGCCGCTACCGGTCAGGATAACTTCCACACCGATTTCGGACCTTTCACCGAAGGCTTCGTTTATGCAGAAGCAAACAACCTTGATTCTGTAAAAGAGCTTGCAGAATCCAATGGCTGCGCTGCAATAATGATGGAAACAATTCAGGGCGAAGGCGGAGTTCTTTCACTTACAGACGAATTCGTCAAAGGCGTTTTTGAGATTGCAAAAGAGAAAAACATGCTTGTTATCATTGACGAAGTTCAGACAGGCAATGGCAGAACAGGCAAGCTTTACAGCTACATGCACTACGGCGTTATGCCCGATATCGTTTCAACTGCAAAGGGTCTTGCAGGAGGACTTCCTCTCGGCTGCACAATGCTCGGCGAAAAGGTTAAGGATATTCTCACCCCCGGCAGCCACGGCTCAACCTTTGGCGGTAACCCCATCTGCTGTGCAGGCGCAATCAGCATTCTTTCAAGAATTGATGATAACCTGCTCACCGATGTTGCAAAGAAAAGCGAATATATTATTTCAAGACTTTCAAAATGCGAAAAGGTCAAGAGTGTTTCGGGCAAGGGCTTCATGCTCGGCATTGAATGCGAAAAACCTGCAAAGGAAGTTATCGCATCTGCAATGGAAAAGGGCGTTCTTGTTCTCAGCGCAAAAACAAAGGTTCGCCTTCTTCCCCCTCTCAACATCCCCTTTGAGCTTCTTGAAAATGCAATTGATAAGCTCATCGAAGCAATTGAAGAATAAAAAATCAACGGGTCGGATTAACTGACCCGTTGATTTTTATTCTTCCGAAATAAACTTTTTCTCAAAATAGCCCATCAGCCATATTACGGCAATAACATCAACCGCAATTTCCATAACTGCAAGTAAAACCGTAATAACACTCTGCGCCGTGTCGCCTGCACCTATAGCAAAAATCTCAGCAAGAATTCCTGCAAGATAATGTATAATACTTGCCGCCTTTGAGGCAACATAAACCACACCGAGAAACATTATTCTGTCTCTGCGTTTATGATATGCAATATGAGCAAAACTGTCATAAATAATAAATGAAATTATAACCGAAACAATCGCAACTATATCTCCCCATATTGTAAGGTGAGCATAATCCGAATAAAAAAATTTCAAAAAGCTGTTAAACAGAGCCGAAAAAGCAGCATTAACCGCTGTTTCAAAAAAAACCGCAATAGCTATATATGCTTTAACCGATAACCTTTTTTCTCTTCTTTCTTTTACCATATCTTAATTCCAATGAGTTTTATTTTTGATAAATTTTAACATAATCAACTATAAATTCCGTTTTAAAAGTTGATTTGTCAAGGCCTTCAAGCTCACTTAAGTCGGGAATTTCAAGGGAAACAATAACATCCTCTTCAACCTGCGAAACACCGTTGCCAAAGGAAGAACGAACGGTTTCAACACCGTTGACATAGAAAATATACTCATCCTCTGTCCATTTAAGGCCGTAGGTGTTATATTCTTTTGTGATATTGTTGCCGTAGAATTTTCCGAGCATCGCCGACTGGAATCCTTCCTGCACACCGTCTACACCTGCGCAGTGAATTGTATTTGTAACGCAGTATTTATTCTCGGCATAGCTTGCTGATTCAAAAATATCAAGCTCTGCTCCGCCGACACCGCCTTTTGAGACTGATGCAGTGTAAGGTGCATCCGCCTGAATCCAGAATGCACTCCAATAGCCGGGACTGTCGTTGCAGATACAACGGATTTCAAAGTATCCCTGCTTATACCTCTCTTTAAGCTTTACTGCGGCGGTATACCAGCCCTCGCCGTATTCGCCGTCGGTCAGGTATTCACCCGAAATAACAAGATTGCCGTCTCTGACTTCAACCTGACTGTCAGCGTTAAAGCCGCCTCTTCTCGGTCCGTTGCCTCTGGTTTCCCAGATATCGGTGTTGAGTGAATCACCGAGGAATTCATCATAAACAACAACACTGTAGCCTGTAAGGTCAAGCCTTTCTCCTCTCGGAGTAAGCGGCAGACCGAAAATCAGCATCTGCAGAATTTCAACAACAGCAAGAATCCACGAAACAAACCCTTTAAATGAAAAAGATGTAAGTGCATTGCCGAGATATTCAAAAAGCTTTTCAATTGCCCATACTTCTCTGATGCTTAATCCGAGGGCATCGATGATTTTATCGAACATTTTAATTGGCTCCTCATATCAGAATGACCCCGCAGAAAATGCGGGGTCAGGGATTTTATGCCTGTGACTTTTCAAGAGCCTGCTTAACATCGGCAATGATATCGTCAACATGCTCGATGCCGACTGAAAGACGGATAAGATCATCCGAAATGCCGCAGTCGATAAGCTCCTGTGCCGTAAGCTGACGGTGAGTTGTGCTTGCGGGATGCAGACAGCAGGTGCGTGCATCGGCAACATGGGTTGCGATTTCAGCAATCTGAAGGCTGTCCATAAATTTAGTTGCAGCATCTCTGCCGCCCTTGATTCTGAACGAAATAACACCGCTTGTGCCGTTGGGCATATATTTCTGTGCAAGCTCATAGCCCTTGCTGCCCTTCATGCCGGGATAAGTAACATCAATTGCACAACCGCTGTCACGGATAAACTCCGCAACCTGAAGTGCATTTGAGCAGTGTCTTTCAACACGGAGAGGAAGGGTTTCAAGACCGAGATTGAGAAGAAACGCGTTGAAGGGCGAGGGAATCGAACCGAGGTCACGCATAAGCTGAGCCATGCACTTTGTGATATATGCGGCGTTGCCGAAACGCTCTGTGTATGTTATGCCGTGATATGAATCATCGGGAGTGGTAAGACCGGGGAACTTATCGTTCTGAGTCCAGTCAAACTTGCCGCCGTCAACGATTACGCCGCCAACGCTTGTTGCGTGACCGTCCATATATTTTGTTGTTGAGTGGATAACGATATCCGCACCAAGCTCAAAGGGACGGCAGTTAACGGGAGTCGGGAAGGTGTTGTCGATAATGAGAGGAATTCCGTGCGAATGTGCGGCATTTGCAAACTTCTCAAAGTCAAGCACTTCGAGAGCAGGATTTGAAAGCGACTCGGCAAAAAGAGCCTTTGTGTTAGGTCTGATTGCTGCGTTGAGTTCTTCTTCCGTTGCCTGAGGGCTGACGAATGTGAAATCAATACCGAGCTTTCTCATGGTAACATTGAAAAGGTTAAATGTGCCGCCATAGATTGTTGACGCACTTACAACATGGTCGCCTGCACCTGCGATATTGAATATCGAATAGAACGACGCAGCCTGGCCCGATGAGGTGAGCATTGCACCTACGCCGCCTTCAAGGTCGGCAATCTTTGCCGCAACGGCATCGTTGGTGGGATTTGCTAGACGGGTGTAGAAATAGCCCGAAGCTTCAAGGTCGAAAAGCTTGCCCATCTCAACACTTGAATCATATTTATAAGTTGTGCTCTGATAAACGGGAACCTGTCTGGGTTCGCCGTTTTTGGGTGAATAACCGCTAAGAATGCATTTTGTATTAATTTTGTAGCTCATAATTTATGCCTCCAGAAATTCTTTCATAAGTCCGCAGCCGATTTCAACAAAATCGCCCGTTGCCTCGGCTGTTTTTTCGTTTATGGTTTCAACGCCGTCAATCTCGCCGTTCTTATGGTAAATCATAAAAGGAACAGGGTCTGAAGCGTGGGTTTTGGTAACAATCGGTGTGGGATGGTCGGGGAGAATCATAATCTTATAATCCTCGCCGCAGGAATTGAGATAATCAAGGATTATCGGCAGAACTCTCTCATCAATAAGCTCAATTGCACGGATTTTATTTTCAGGCTCATTTCTGTGACCGCATTCGTCGGGAGCTTCGATGTGGATATAAACAAGGTCCTTGCCACTCTTCCATTCGTCAACAGCCGCCTGAGCCTTTCCCTCAAAATTTGTATCAATATAACCTGTTGCGCCCTCAACCTCGGGTACGCCCATGCCTGCGCAGATTGCGATGCCCTTAAGCAGGTCAACGGCGGAAACAATGCTGCCTTTTACTCCGTAGGTTTCTTCAAAATCGCTGAGTGCAGGCTTGCTGCCCTCACCCCAGAGCCAGATTGAGTTTGCGGGAGCCTTGCCCTCTGCAATTCTTCTCTGATTTACGGGATGGTCTTTGAGAAGCTCATAACTCTCCTTCATCATTGCAATAAGTTTTTTTGCATTGGGAGAGGTTGAAAGATATTCGCCGACTACTCTGCCCGAAATATCATGCGGAGGAGTCATCTTTCCGAGATCGGTTGTGCCGTTATCCCAGATAAGGCAGTGACGGTAGCTTACGCCGTTATAATATCTGAATTCATCGTTACCGAAATGCTCCTGAACGGTTTTGATTATTTCAGCCGCATCTTCGCTTGAAATATCGCCTGCGGAATAGTCTATCATAGTTTTGTCTTCGTAGTTTTCTTCGTCGCTGAGAGTAACAACATTGCATCTGAGCGCAACATCGGTATCCTTCATCTTAACGCCGATGCTGACAGCCTCAAGCGGTGAACGGCCCGTGTAGCAAACCTTAGGGTCATATCCGAGAACGCTTAAGTTTGCAACATCGCTGCCGGGCTTCAAGCCGTCTGCAACCGTTTTAACAAGACCTACTCTGCCCTTCTTTGCAAGAGCATCGAAATTAGGCTTTTTTGCAAGCTCCATAGGAGTTTTGCCACCGAGTGCGGGAACGGGATAATCCGCCATTCCGTCATAAAGCACTACTGCATATTTCATTTATATCATCCTTCCGTGAAAAGTTTTATTTTCTGAACATTAAAACTCTTGTTTTCTCCGAATTGAAATCATCGGGATTATAATAAACAGGCTCGTTTTTCCATGTCTGATGAAATCTTATTATCATGGAGTCGCCGATATCAACTATCACAAACACACAGAATTCTTTGTCGGGGAATTCTGATTTGAGTGCGTTAAGCTGAGTTTTGCCTAAAATCCCGCCTGCTTCAATCAAATCCTCAAAATCGACCTTTTTTACTTCATCAATCAAATGAACATGATTCTCAACCGCTTCAAACTGAATTTTGTCATCAATTTCAAAATCAATTTCCGTAATTTTTGAGTCGGCATAAATCACATATTCATTACCGTCATTATCGGTTACGGTTTTGAAATCAAAAAGGTTGGCAAATTTTCTCAAAGAATCAACCTTCATCGTTTCATCTCCTTATCCATAAAAACTCTTGAACCGGTTGCACCCTTCTGTCCCTGATATTTGCCGTTATAGGGATTAAGCGCTTTATCGTCCATCTTTGCAAAAACAAGCTGACCTACTCTTCTGCCGGCTTTAAGCTCGATTGCACAGCGGTTGGCATTGAATAATTCAAGAGTTATTTCACCTTTAAAACCGGGGTCAACCCAGCCTGCATTCTGAATAAAAAGACCCATTCTGCCAAGCGAGCTTCTGCCTTCAACAAATGCGGTCAAATCATCGGGAAGCTCAAAATATTCCATGGTTGTTGCCAACACAAACTGACCGGGAAGCAAAACATATGTATCCGTTTCAATGGTTTCATATTCGATTTTATCTTCAAGATTTATAATTCCCGTTGAGGAATCTTTTACGATGCTGAAAGTGTTGCCGAGCCTTATGTCAATGCTCGCAGGCTGAATCTGTTCGGGTTCAATCGGAGATGCAACAAGACTGCCATCTTCAAGCATTTTCATTAAGGTTTTATCGGAAAGTATCATTGTTTTATCCTCCGTTGTTTTATATCAGCAAATTCACAGTTATTATATCATGCCATAAACATAAAATCTATATGTTTTGCAAAAAAATTCGGGCACATACATATTTGTATGCGCCCGTTTATCATATTACCAAATCTTTTTTGATGCGATGTCTGCGAGTGCGGATGCGATAAACTCATCAACACTCTTTGCGCCGATATCGCCCTCGCCTCTCTTACGGACGGAAACCGCGCCGTCCTCAATTTCCTTATCACCGACAAGGAGCATATAGGGAAGCTTTTCGAGCTGTGCCTCGCGGATTTTGTAGCCGATTTTTTCGCTTCTGTCATCAACAGAAACTCTCATGCCCATGCTTTCGAGCTTTGCGGCAACTTCCTTTGCATATGCATGATGGCGATCTGCGATGGGAAGAATTCTCACCTGCTCGGGCGAAAGCCAGAGGGGAAGTGCACCTGCGAATGTTTCAAGAATATAAGCAAGCGTTCTTTCGTAGCAGCCGAGGCTTGTTCTGTGGATGATATAGGGGAGCTTCTTCTGACCGTCGGTATCAACATAATACATACCGAACTTCTCTGCAAGAAGCATATCTATCTGAATTGTAACGATTGTGTCCTCCTTGCCGAAAACATTCTTGAACTGAATGTCGAGCTTGGGACCGTAGAACGCGGCTTCGTCAATACCGATTTCGTAGTCAACGCCGAGGTTGTCGAGGATTTTGCCCATTGTTTCCTGAGCAGCATTCCACTGCTCTGCAGTACCTTCGTACTTAGCTGTATTGTTGGGATCCCACTGCGAGAAACGGAATGAACACTTATCAAGCATACCGACTGTTCCGAGGAAGTATTTGCAAAGACTCAGACAGCCCTTGAATTCTTCTTCAAGCTGGTCGGGTCTGATAACAAGATGACCTTCTGAAATTGTGAACTGACGCACACGGATAAGACCGTGCATTTCGCCCGAATCCTCGTTACGGAAGAGGGTTGATGTTTCACCCAGACGCATGGGAAGATCACGGTAGCTTCTTGCACCGTTAAGATAAACCTGATACTGGAACGGGCAGGTCATCGGACGAAGAGCAAGACATTCCTTCTCTTCATCGTCGGGATCGCCGAGGATGAACATACCGTCACGATAGTGGTCCCAGTGACCTGAAATTCTGTAAAGATCTCTCTTTGCCATAAGAGGAGTTTTTGTGAGCAGATAGCCGTTTGCCTGCTCAACATCCTCAACCCAGCGCTGAAGGAGCTGAACAACTCTTGCGCCCTTGGGAAGAAGAATAGGCAGACCCTGACCGATTGATTCAACGGTTGTGAAGTAGCCGAGCTCTCTGCCGATTTTATTGTGGTCGCGCTTCTTTGCTTCCTCAACAGCCTCAAGATAAGCTTCGAGATCTTCTTTCTTTGTGAAAGCTGTGCCGTAAACTCTCTGGAGCATCTTGTTGTTGGAGTCGCCTCTCCAGTATGCGCCCGTGCATGAGGTGAGCTTGAATGCCTTTACTCTGCTTGTGTCGGGGATATGAGGGCCTGCACAAAGCTCGTCAAATTCGCCCTGCTTGTAGAACGAAATCTTTTCGCCCTTGTCGGAGTGCTCTTTGATAAGCTCAACCTTGAATGTTTCGCCTCTTTCTTCCATCATTCTGATTGCTTCGTCAGCGTCAAGCTCATACTTTTCAAGAGCAAGACCTTCCTTGACGATTTTCTTCATCTCTGCCTCGATTTTTTCAAGAACCTCGGGAGTGAAGGGAACATCAACATCGAAGTCATAGTAGAATCCGTTATCAATAGCGGGACCGATTGCAAGCTTTGCATTCGGATAAAGTCTTTTTACTGCCTGTGCAAGAATATGGGATGCGGTGTGGCGGAGAGCCCACTTGCCGTCTGCATCGTCAAAGGTGAGAATTTCAAGCTCGCAGTCCTTGTCAAGAGCTGTTCTCAAATCACACACAACGCCGTCAATTTTGCATACGCATGCAGCCTTGTAAAGACCCATGCCCAGGCTCTTTGTGATTTCCATAGCGGTTATTCCGTTTTCAAATTCCTTGATAACGCCGCCTTTAAGGGTAACATTAATCATAATATATCTGTCCTTTCTTAAAATTACAAACAAAAAAGCTCCATCCTGCAAAAACAGGATGAAGCATAATATACTCCACGGTTCCACCCGTAATTCCGACTGAAAAATCGGCTCTCTGGCAGCCTTAACGCAGCTGATACGGCGCACCTTGATTACGGCGGCTCTCGGCAGGCGGTAACCGAATGCTGAACTTTACCGCCCTTTCAGCCAACGAAGCGGTTCTCTGATAAAAGTTCCGTTACAAACAGCCTTCTGCCTCAACGATTTAAGATATTATCATTATATTATCACTACGAAACACCAAAGTCAATAGAAAATTTAATGAAATATTTATAAAAAACTTGACAATATCCTCTTAAAAGTATACTATTAATACAATGGTGTTATTTTGTGCCAAGATGAGCGTTTTTTGCGTTCTGATACACCATTAGTTGATTTTTCGGTAAATTTTCTATATCGGCTTCCCCTGCGGAATGCCGCAAAAATCTTTTAAAAAGGAGGACCCTGCGCAATTGGATAATTGGATCATAATTCTTATTGCCGCTGTTGTTGCACTCGCTGTTGGCATTGCTCTCGGCTTCGTGCTCGGCGGTTTACATAGGAAAAAGGTTGCCGAAGCCGCAATCGGCTCAGCTGAACAGGAAGCAAACAAAATAGTCAGCGATGCCATTGCAACCGCAGAGGCAAAGAAAAAAGAAGCCATCCTTGAAGCCAAGGATGAAATCCACAAGCAAAGAACCGAAACCGAAAAAGAACTTCGTGAAAGGCGCAACGAAGTTCAGAGAATGGAGCGCCGCATAACCCAGAAGGAAGAAGCTCTTGACAAAAAGAGCGATAACCTCGAAAAGAAAGAAGAAACCCTCAACGGCAAAATCAAAGCAGCTGACGAACGCCTTGAAGAAATCGAGAGCATAAAGAAAAGTCAGTTTGACATGCTCGAAAGAATTTCAGGCTTCACAAAGGAACAGGCTAAAGACTATATTCTCAGCGTTCTTGATGAAGACCTTAACCATGAAAAGGCAGTTAAGATTCAGGAACTTGAGCAGAAAACAAAGGATGAAGCCGATTCGCTCGCAAGAGAAATTATTACCACTGCAATCCAGCGCTGCGCTGCAGATCATGTTGCAGAAGCAACCGTTTCGGTTGTCGCTCTTCCCAACGATGAAATGAAGGGCAGAATCATCGGCCGTGAAGGCAGAAATGTAAGAACTCTTGAAATGATAACAGGCGTTGACCTTATCATTGACGATACCCCCGAAGCTATCACAGTTTCAAGCTTCGACCCCGTTCGCAGAGAAATCGCAAGACTTACTCTTGAGAAGCTCATTGCAGACGGCAGAATTCACCCTGCAAGAATCGAAGAGATGTATGACAAGGCAAAGCGTGAGGTTGAAGCAACAATCAAGCAGACCGGTGAGCATGCACTCATTGATGCAGGCGTCAACAATGTTCATCCCGAAATCGTTAAGCTTATCGGTAAGCTCAGATACCGCACAAGCTACGGTCAGAATGTTCTTAACCACTCACTTGAAGTTTCCTACATTGCAGGTCTTATGGCATCGGAACTTGGCACCGATGTAAGAACAGCAAAAAGAGCAGGCTTGCTTCACGATATCGGCAAGGCACTCGACCACGAAATGGAAGGCTCGCATGTTGATCTCGGCGTTGAATTCGCTAAGAAATACAAAGAAAACGAAAACATTCTTCACGCAATCAAGGCTCACCACGGCGATGTTGAAGCAAAAACAATCACCGCTATCCTTGTTCAGGCTGCAGACGCAATTTCAGCCGCAAGACCCGGTGCAAGACGCGAAGATGTTCAGAACTACATCAAGCGTCTCCAGAAGCTTGAAGAAATCGCAGAATCCTTTGAAGGCGTTGACCGTTCATTTGCAATTCAGGCAGGCCGTGAGGTTCGCATCATGGTTAAGCCTGAGGTTATCAATGACGATAAGATGGTTCTTCTTGCAAGAGATGTTGCCAAAAAGATTGAGGAAAGCATGGAATATCCCGGTCAAATTAAGGTTAACATCATAAGAGAAAGCAGAACAGTTGACTACGCTAAATAATGCTTTAAACCACAAACTAAAAAGGGACTGCACCTCGCAGTCCCTTATTTTTCAAGGTGATTAACAATGAATATTCTCGTTATCGGAGATGTTGTTTCGGCAAAGGGCTGCGAATTTCTGCGAAGCATTCTGCCGGCATACAAAAAAATGAAAGGGATTGACCTTTGCATTGCCAACGGCGAAAACTCTGCAGTCGGCAACGGCATAACGCCGTTTTCGGCGCAGTATCTTTTTGACAGCGGTGTTGATTTTATAACAACGGGCAACCATGTTTACCGCCGCCGTGAATTTTATGAAATGCTCGATAAGCGTGATGACATAATCCGACCTGCAAACTTTCACAAGGGCAATCCCGGTTCGGGATATTCAACTGTTGACATGGGCTTTGCGAAGATTGGAATCATCAATCTTTCGGGCAATGTTTATATGGATAACTGCGACAATCCGTTCACAGTTGTTGACGAAATTCTGCCAAAGCTTTCAGACTGCAGAATAACTCTTGTTGATTTTCACGCAGAGGCTACCGCTGAAAAAAGAGCAATGGGCTTCTACCTTGACGGCAGGGTTTCAGCAGTTTTCGGCACCCATACCCATGTTATGACGAATGACGCCCAGATCCTTCCGAAAGGCACGGCATATATCACCGACCTCGGCATGACGGGTCCGAAGCAATCCGTTCTCGGCGTAAAGCCCGAAATTTCAATTGAATGGCTTCGCACGGGCATGCCTGCGAGATTTGATACTGCAGAAAGCGACTGCTTTATGAACGGTTGCATTTTTGAATTTGACAATAAGACGGGCAAGGCACTCAGCGTTGAGCCTGTTGTTACAGAATAGGATTGTATTATGCAAAAACTTTTAAGTCATATGAGGGCGGCTTGCCAGCAATACGAAATGATAAAAGAGGGTGACCGCATTGCAATCGGCGTTTCGGGCGGCAAGGATTCAATCGCACTGCTTGCAGGCATGGCGAATCTTCGCAGATTTTATCCCGAAAAATTTGAAATAGTCGCAATCACTCTCGACCCCCGTTTCGGCGGAGTTGACGCGGATTATTCCGAAATCGAAGAGCTTTGCAAAAAGCTCGATGTTGAATACATTATAAAAAGAACTCAGCTTGCAGAGGTTATTTTTGACATAAGAAAAGAGAGCAACCCCTGCAGTCTGTGCGCAAGAATGCGCAGAGGCGCTTTGCATGATGCGGCAAAAGCGGCAAACTGCAACAAAATTGCTCTCGGGCATCATCTTGATGACCTTGCCGAAACCTTCGTTATGAATCTCTTCAACGGCGGCACGCTCGACTGTTTTATGCCCGTCACCTATCTTTCACGCAAGGATATCTACATGATAAGACCAATGATTTTTGCAAGGGAGAGCGACTGTGCAAGAGTTGTGCGCAAAGAAAATCTGCCGACCGTTAAAAGCAAATGCCCTGCCGACGGCAACACCGAAAGGCAGGAAGTCAAAGAAATGCTCAGTGCACTTGAAAAGAAATACGGCGATGTGCGCAATAAAATTCTCGGCGCAATGCAAAGAAAAGAAATAAACGGATATTAAAAAGCGTTGTTTATCACAACGCTTTTTTTATTTCTTCAGGCACAGAATACGGTATTTTCATGTTGCCGAGGAAGCTGCTGCCTGAGCAGCCATTACGCAATCAATAGTCAGAACCACCGCAAGTGCAACTGTTTCGTCACGGGGGTCTGCTATATCAAGTTCATAGCTGTCGCCCCATGTCATCCACTCCTTTCGGATTGTGACAATGGGATTCCCGTTTCGGGTAATCATATAATTATGCGACCAGAAATCACCGTTGATATCCCATCCCAGACCCTCAATTGAGTATCTGGGACGAAAAAGTGAAAATTCCTTAACAATTTCCGCAACCTCTTCGCCGTTAACAAAAACAAAATATCGGGGAAGAAAGCTTAAAACTTTCTGCTGAATAAAAGCAATCTCTCTGCCGCTTAAATCTGTCACATGAAGCTTTTTACCCCATGAAAAAACTTCTCCCTCAACAAAATATTTGTCATTCCCCGTTTCATCCTTAACGGTGAATTTTGCTCCCCAAGAAAACACCTTTTGTTTGATATACAGTTTCATCTTTTCTCTCCTTCTGCCTGCCGACTATATTTATTCCAACGCTTTTTTTATTTCTTCAAGCACCGAATACGGTATTTTCATGTTGCCGAGACCTGTGCCGATTGAGATATGCGGCTTCATCTGCGCATGAAAATCAGTTCCGCCCGAAATCATAAGTCCCATTTCTTTTGCCATAGACTGATATTTCTCCTGCATTTCGGGTGTGTAGTCGGTATAATATCCCTCAAGACCGTTAAGTCCATAGCCTTTAAGCTCTTTGAGAAACGCCCTTATTTTTTCATCATCAAACTGAGTTAAATGCGGATGAGCAAGAAACGAAAGACCGCCGCATTTTTTGATAAGCTCAATCGCTTCCTTTGCTGTCAGCCTTTGCTTTTCGCAATAAGCATATTGCCCGGCGGACATGTATTTATCAAAGCCCTCTTTGACGCTCTTGGTGTAGCCCTTATCCATAAGCACTCTTGCAAAATGCGCTCTGCCGACAAAATTATTCGGCGCAAGAGCTCGCACTTCCTCAATCGTTATATCAAAGCCCAGTTCATTAAGCCTTTGGCAGGTTACATAATTGCGCTGTATGCGCAGGTCAACAACCTCTTTAAGAACTCTCTGCAAATCGGGATTGCTTACATCAATGAAATATCCGAGAATATGAGTTTCTGTTTCGGAAATAACCGAAAATTCAATTGCAGGAACAACCTCAACACCGATTTTTTTGCCCTCCGCAACAGCCTCCTCAATTCCGTCAACCGTATCGTGATCGGATAGTGCAATCGCCGCAAGTCCTGCTCTTTTCGCCTCACGCACAACCTCGGCGGGAGTCATCGAGCCGTCGGATTTTAATGAATGGGTATGTAAATCAATATATTTTTCCATAAAATCACTTCTTTGATTTTTTCTTTATTCTATCACCGACAGAAAGCATTTTCAAGTGCACAGTTGAAAAACAGAATAATATATGGTAGAATTGATACATTATACAACCGACAAGAGGTTAAAAATGAAAAGAAAATTCTCACAAATCAGAATAATAGCTCTCGGATATATCTCGATTATCGTTATCGGCACTCTGCTGCTGATGCTTCCCTTTGCATCGCAAAGCGGAGAAAGCGTCGGCTTTGTTCCGGCACTTTTTACCGCCGTTTCTTCCTCATGCGTTACGGGTCTTATTGTACTCGACACGGCAACAAGCTGGACGCTTTTCGGGCAGATTGTCATTATTTCTCTCATACAGGTCGGCGGTCTCGGCTTTATGACGATTGCAACAATGTTTTCAATGCTTCTCAAACGCAAAATGGGTCTGCGAGAGCGTGAGATCATGGTTGAAAGCATCAATACGGAACACATCGGCGGAATAAAGAATCTGACCCGAAAAATCGCTCTCGGCACCGCGATTTTTGAAGGTGCAGGTGCTCTTCTTCTTGCTACAAGATTCATTCCCCGTTTCGGCATAGGCAAGGGAATATGGTATTCGGTGTTTCATTCAATCTCCGCCTTCTGCAACGCAGGTTTTGACCTCATGGGCATAACCGAGCCTTACTCTTCGCTCGCGGTTTTTTCGGACGATGCCGTTGTTATACTGACCATTTCGGCTCTCGTTATAATCGGCGGTATCGGTTTCCTTGTCTGGGATGATATCACAAAAAGAAAGCACAAATTCAAATACTATCAGCTTCACACAAAAATCGTTCTCACCGTGACGGCTGCCCTTCTCATAATACCAACTGTTCTTTTCTTCATTTTTGAAAGGAATTTCACAAATGAGGGCTTGAGTTTCGGACACAGCCTTCTGAATTCAATTTTCGATTCCGTAACGGCAAGAACGGCAGGCTTCAACTCAACCGACACGGCATCGCTCTCACCTGCAAGCAAAATTCTGACTGTATTTCTTATGTTTATAGGCGGCTCGCCCGGTTCAACCGCAGGCGGTATCAAAACCACCACCCTTGCGGTTATCGCAATTTCAACCTTTAACGGCATCACACGCCGACAGTCAAAGGGCATTTTCGGCAGACGCCTTGAAAAGGATGCAATCCACAAGGCAAGCTCCGTTGTTTTCACGAATATGACCCTTGCAATTATCGGCATAATCGCTGTTCTTGCCATTCAGCCGAATCTTGAAATTTCGGATGTTCTTTTTGAATGTGTTTCCGCAATCGGCACCGTCGGCATGACAACAGGAATCACCCGTGACCTTGCAACGGCATCAAGGCTTATTGTTGCATTCCTGATGTTCTGCGGCAGAGTCGGCAGCGTTTCGTTTGCACTTGCACTTATGGAAAAGAAAGCTGCTCCGCCCGTTAAAAATCCGAGAGAAAAAATCACGATAGGATAGGTGAAAAACATGAAATCATTTCTTATAATCGGCATGGGTCATTTTGGTCATCATCTCTGCACAAAGCTTGCAGAGAGAAACTGCGAAATTATGATAGTTGACAAAGAAGAGGAAGCCGTTGAAGATATGCTTCCGTATGTTGTCAGCGCAAAAATCGGTGACTGCACTAATATTGAAGTTCTTAAAACCTTTGATATACCTTCTTTTGACACATGCTTTGTCTGCATAGGCGAAAACTTCCAGAACAGCCTTGAAATAACCAGCCTGCTCAAGGAATGCGGCGCAAAAAAGGTTATCAGCAAGGCAGACAGAGATATTCAGGAAAAGTTCCTTCTGCGCAACGGTGCGGATGATGTTATTTATCCCGAAAAAAACATGGCGGAGCGTTACGCCGTCAGCGAAAGCAATGAGCATGTATTTGACTACATCAATCTCGGCGGCGACTATTCGATTTATGAAATTGATGTTCACGACCGCTGGGTCGGAAAGACTGTTAAAGAATTGAATTTTAGAGTAAAATATAACCTCAGCGTTCTTGCAACAAAAAATCACGGCGAGGTAAAACCTGTTATCACAGGTGAAAGACGCTTTGAACACGGCGACCACCTTCTTGTTCTCGGAAAAGAAGAGGATGTCAGAAAGGTTACAAAGTAAATAAAAAAAGTCCTGAACTTTCACCGTTCAGGACTTTTTTATTTATTAACACACGCATAAAGAACATTTCTGAGTCTCGGCTGACAGACATGCTCCTGAGGATTAAACATGTGATGCGCATAAAACATTGAAAGACCGATATCGGGGCAACAAGCACCGTTGCACCTGCCGCATCACCCCATCCGAATTCACCGATATTGCCTGTTGAGCCGCTTGCCGCCAAGACAGAAACGGTGTTGCCCGGTATTCTCCACGCTGTGAGTCTGTCCATAAAATTCTTCATCAAGCTGAAATCGATAACAACACCTCCGAGCTTTCATTATAGAAAATAAAAACGGCGAGAACAAGCCCGCCGTATAAACTATATATTCAAAAAGCTTCTGAATGCTGTGATATATCCCCTTGCGGTTTCTGCATCACTGCTTTCAGCAAAAATTCTGAGCAACGGCTCTGTGCCTGAGAATCGGCAGATAACAAAGCTGTCATCCTCAAAATAAACCTTGCAGCCGTCCTCATAGTTAACTCTTGCAACAGCCTTACCGAAATCGGGAAGCTTCTTTTCATCAAAGATGATTCCGTTAATAACCGCCTTGTATTCGGGGGCAAAATGGAGATTATCTTCAACCATTTCATATGTACCGTATTCTGCCTCAAGCTCGTTGATGATTTCTGTAGGAGACTTTCCGACCACGCTCACCATCTCGCAGAAAAGCGATGCGGCATAGACCGAATCCTTGCCGTAAATATGACCTCTTACAGTCAGACCGCCCGAGGATTCACCGCCGAGAACGGCATCGACTTCCTCAAGCTTTGATGAAATATATTTGAATCCGACAGGAACTTCGTAGCACTTTTCGCCAAAGCTTTCTGCAATCTTATCGAGCATATGAGTTGTTGCAAGATTTCTGACAACGGCGCCCTTCCAGCCCTTGTATTTAACAAGGTAATAGTAGAGCATACAGAGGATTTCATTTGCGTTGATATATCTTCCGTTTTTATCAACAATGCCCAGACGGTCGCCGTCGCCGTCCATTGCAATGCCGAAATCGTAGTCACCCTTGATAACCATATCGCTGAGCATGCTGAGTGTCTGCTCGGTCGGTGCGGGCATCTGACCGCCGAAATATGCGTCCTTGTTAAGATTGATTGTGTCAATCGTGCAGCGTGCGGTATGAAGAATAACCTGCAGAGGATATGCACCTGAGCCGTGCATAGTGTCAAATAAAACTCTGAGTCCTCTGTCGCGAAGCGACTTCATATCAAGAAGGTCGATAATATCATCAAGAAATTTATTGAACGGGCTGTGAAGATAAATTACCTTCTTCTCCTCAACAGCTTTTTCAAATTCAATATATTTTACAGGTTCATTAATTTCTTCAATAATAGCCTCAAGACGCTGAGTAACCTCAAGCGAAGCATCTCTGCCCTCTTCAACAAAAAGCTTAATGCCGTTGTAGTTTGCAGGATTATGGCTTGCGGTTATTTCGATTCCGAAATACAGGCCCTTATCCTTTACCGTATGCATAATAAGCGGAGTGGGCGCGGAACGGTTGAGAAACCAAACCTCAACTCCTCCCTCGGCAAGAACCTCAGCAACCCATTTTGCCGCACTGACCGAAAGAAAGCGTCTGTCATAACCGATAATAATTGGCTTTGAAAGCTTGTTTTGCTCTTTTGCGAGCCTGAGAACGCCCTCTGCAACAAGGCGTATGTTTTCACAGATAAAGTCATAGCCGATAACGGCTCTCCAACCGCCTGTTCCGAATTTAATCATGTTTTTAGCCCCCTGTAAAAAACTTCTTCACTTATCATTTTAGCACATCTTTTTTCGATAATCTTACAAAAACAGCCGTCATATTTATAATTTCAGCCCGATTTTTGTTGAAATATGTAAAGCAATATATTATAATAAAATTAAACCGCAGTCTGAGCTGAGGAGGTGGAACGCTTGGATTATATAAGAACAGAACTGAAAAAATCGCTTGTTATTGACGGAATTTACACAATCCATTATTTTGAATACACCAAAGATTTTGCATATTCGGGTGAGCTGCATGATTTTTGGGAAATTGTTTATGCCGATAAAAAAAGCGTTGTTATAACCGCAGGCGCGCAGGAGCTGACGCTTGAATCAGGGCAGATGTATATTCACAAGCCCAACG
Source organism: Acutalibacteraceae bacterium (assembly GCA_045539875.1). Classification (GTDB taxonomy): domain Bacteria; phylum Bacillota; class Clostridia; order Oscillospirales; family Acutalibacteraceae; genus CAG-177. The sequence continues at coordinate 166,844 of JAZQGF010000028.1, read as the reverse complement.
AATTTCACAAAATCCGCTGCGACGGTACAAGAGCCGCAAACTCGGTTATTCTTTCATTTGACTGCTCAAGCACCGAACTGATGTCGATTGCAGGCATGGTTATCAACTGCTCAGCCGAAGAAAGAAAGCTTATGGGGCTTATCATAAGCGAAGCGATGAATGCATTTTCAACTCCACTCGGAACACCGTATACAAGGGTTCTCGAAAAATCGGATTCAAGCGATTTCGGATGCGAACAGATGATTCAGCTTTATATGGAGCAGCTGCTTATCCGCCTTATCAGAGGCAACAAGCGCAGAGTTGCTCCCAAAAACGACTCCAACACAACCCTGCTCCCAAAAATCTGCGACTATCTTGAAAACAATGTTGACAAGCATCTTTCCTTTTCCGATATTCAGAAAGAATTCAATATTTCCGCTTCGGTTATCAAAAGACTTTTCAAGGATAACATGAATTGCGGCATTATGGAGCATTTCTCACGCCTTAAAATTGACGCCGCAAAGCAGATGATAAGAGAAAACGAATTCAACTTTACAGAAATTTCCGAAAAGCTCGGATTTAATACTCCGCAGTATTTCACAACAGTTTTTCGCAGAATCTCGGGAATGTCGCCCTCGGAATATGAAAAATCAGTTAAACTCAATTTCATTTCCCGTTGACAAACACCTGTTTATATTGTAATATTTAAGTAATAAATTTTTGGAGGTAATGATATATGGTTTTAGCTGCTGTCGGTAAAAACGGCACAGGCAAGGATTTCTTCCTTGAATATGTTGCAAAGACTTACGGATTCCCCATGATTTCAATCGGCGATGTTGTAAGAGAACTCGCTGCTCAGGACGGACTTGAGCTTACACGCGACAATCTTCATGCAACATCAAAGAAGTATATGACCGCTAACGGTCAGACCTTCTTCCCCGAAATGATTGTTAAGAAAATTAAAGAATCAGACAGCCCCAACTTCCTTGTTTCGGGCATTCGTCCTCCCTCAGATATCGAGGTTTTCAAGAAAGCATTCGGCGATAAGTTTGTTCTTGTTGATGTTGTTATCAGCGATGACGAGGTCCGTTATCAGAGAATGCTTGCAAGAGGCTCCGAGCGTGACGGCAAGAGCATTGAAAAGCTCCGCGAAAACGACCTTCACGAAGAGGAAATCTTCCACACAAGCGAATCAGAAAAGATGGCTGACTACATCATGAAGAATGACGGCACTGTTGACGATTTCTATGCCGGCGTTAAGGATTTCTACGACAACTATCTCAAGGCAAAGCTTGACTGATAAAAAATTAACCGCTCACGGTTGGGGTACCTTCCATAAGGAAGTTACCCCAAGGCGGCTCTTGCTGTAAAACTAAATAATGTTTTTTGAGAACGGTATAGCTTTGGCTATGCCGTTTTTGCTTTATGTTGTTTTGAAATATGTTGTTGGTACGCTTCTTCCATTCCTTCAGAAGATAGCATCTTGATTATCCCGTCACCGTGATAGTAGATGTCTATTGTCTGATGATGTTTTCCGTTAATCTTCTCAGGCGCTGAAACAACTATCTTCTCAATGAACTCGTGGACTAGCTCAGGTGTCAGCTCTGTCAGTCGTGTTATTCTTTTTGCTCGTTCAATGAAATGCTGTAAGCCTTCGCATTTGATTTCAGTTTCTTCCAAGAAAGTTTCAAATTTAGGAGCCATGTCTTTTAATTCCTGTTGTTCATCCTCCAAAGATTCATAGAGCGTTGCAAATCGTTCATCGGATATTTTTCCTCTTGTGTTATCTTTATACAGAGTTTGGATTATACGGTCAATTTCTGCAATTCGCTTCTTTGATTTTTCGAGTTCCTTGTGTTTCAATTTCAAATCTTTTTGATGATTCAAATCCAATTTCTCAATCTGCTTTGCTGCAAAATCTTCTTCAACGCATTGCACATATATCCGCAATCAATTACATCGTTATTCAATTGTCAATTTAACTTACTAAACCACACGGAGCATTTGTTTGTCAAGGGCTGTTAAAAAAATTTTTCAACATATAACCAATATTAAAAAGTCAATCAGAGTTTATTTTTAATGCAAATATTCTTTTGCTTTTTCATAAAGTTCTGCTCGGTTGGTTATTTCAAGCTTTCTGAAAATAGCTGATGTATGTTTCTTGATTGTGCTTTCGGTGACGAAAAGAGTTTCGGCAATATCCTTACGTTTTTTATTTTCAAGGATAAAACCGAGAACTTCTTTTTCGCGTTGTGAAAGTGTATCAAGCACTTCCCACTCGAAGAAAATATTTTCTATCTGTTCTTTGCTGAATGATTTTATTGTTACAGATGTGTTGAAATTATCTGAAGTTTCGGGCGGAGTTACTGCGGAATCTGATATTCTCTGTGTGTCGGCAAGTCCGTAATCCTGTAAAATACCGTAAAGGAAAAGGATGAGACCTTCTGAAAAGATATATGAAATTGAGAGAAACTCAAACCCTGCTCCAATCATATTTTCGACAAGCCATGTTGCTATATTACCTATAACAACAAATGCCAAAAAAACAGAATGTTTGGTTGAAACAACGGTTTTCTTGACAGCGGTGTAAATAATAATTGCAACCATTGAAATGAAATAAGCGAAAAGGAAAACTTTATAAAGGTTGTGAAGCGGACCGTATTCTTTGATAAGATAGGATGCTCCGTCAGCAAAACCGAGAGTAACATCTTTATAATAAATCGGCAGTATGCCGCCGCTTGCGGCAATCAGAAACATAGCCGTATTCAAGGCAATCAATATTTTCGGCAAGAACTTCGGGTATTTGAATCTTGACAGATTCATTATCATCATAAGCATAAAGAAGGGAAGAAAAACACTTCCGAGATAAGCAAGTCTGTTTGACCACAGAGCTGCTTCAAGAGATTGCGAAGCAGAAAGCGAAAAATAACCTGCATCGCATACGGCAATCGAAACAAACAAAAGCATAAGCCATATGTCACGCTTTCGGTCAACAAAAAAGTAAACGCCGATCATTAAAAGCGCAACGGTAAAAACTATACCGTAAACCGTAGTCATCTTATCCCTCCTTATCTGTTAAATCAACTTCTATTCCGTTCCGCATACAAAACGAATAGAACTTGCCGAGCATGGCAAGCTGTGGTGTGCGGTTTTCTCTTTCCCAACGGCTGACAGTTGCATAAGATATTCCTATTTGTTCTGCAAGCTGCGTTTGGCTTAACTGTAAAATCATTCTTACAAACTTAACCTGTTCGGGGAAAGACATCTTTTTTATCTCTAAATTCATATGAAACACCAATCCTTATATATCATAATATAGCATAATTTGAATATAGTGTCAAACTGAATGTGTTTGTGCAAGAGAAACAAAACAGAGATTTAATTTTTGTCACGGTAGCCCTAAAGGTAGACCTTTTTGGGTAAAAGTAGCCTTTTGGGCTACTTATTTTCAGGGAAATCTGCCATTAAAATGAAATTACAAATAATAGCAAGGGAGGTTTTCTATGCTTAAAGCAGTTACGAAAAGGTTTGCTGACAAGTCAACAATAAAGCAGTTTGAGTTTGAATTCTACTGCGATTGCTGCGGCAAACCGATAAAAACAGATGTGATTGAATTCATTTCGGGATTCAAGGACAAGAAATTTTTGAGCAGAGATGAACGGGAAGCAAGGGCAATTATTTTCGCCAGTGACCACGGAAAGGCTTATGAGCGTGCAAACAACGAAGCCCGTCTTGAACTGAACAAGTGTGAGATATGCGGCAATATGGTTTGTGAGGATTGCACGGTTTACGGCGAAAACCTCAACGGTGGAATTTGCTGTAAGGATTGCTCAAACAAATAATTATTCCGAAAGGAGAAATGCAATATGGGACTTATTAAAGCAGGTATAGGAGCGTTGGGCGGAACACTCGCTGACCAGTGGAAGGAATTTTTCTACTGCGAGTCACTTGAAAACGACATACTTATGGTCAAGGGCTCAAAGAGAGTCAGCGGCAGAAGCTCCAACACCAAGGCTAACGACAACATAATTTCAAACGGCTCGGGCATTGCCGTTGCCGACGGTCAGTGTATGATTATCGTCGAGCAGGGCAAGATTGTTGAGGTCTGTGCAGAACCCGGTGAATTTACTTATAACTCTTCAACAGAGCCTTCAATCTTCACAGGTAAGCTCAGCGACACAATCAAGGAAACCTTCAAAACTGTCGGCAAGCGTTTCACCTACGGCGGTGACACAGGTAAAGACCAGAGAGTTTACTACTTCAACACAAAGGAAATTTTAGACAACAAATTCGGCACTGCAAATCCGTTTATGTTTGAAGTTGTCAACAAGAGAATAGGTATGGCAAGAACCGTTCAGGTAAGATGCAACGGTGTCTATTCCTACAAAATCACTGACCCGCTTCTTTTCTACACAAAGATTTCAGGCAATGTTGATGACGAGTACAGAAGAGAAGAAATAGATATGCAGCTCAAGACAGAGTTTATCTCTGCGCTTCAGCCTGCATTTGCAAGGCTGACAGAGCTTGAGCTTCGCCCTGCACAGATTCCTGCACACACAAATGAACTTAAAGATGCCATGAATGCTGCACTTAAGAGCGAGTGGACAGACCGCAGAGGTATTTCCGTTGAGTCTATCGCTCTTAATCCGATTACCCTCACAGAAGAGGATATGAAGAAAATCAACCAGATGGAAGATGCTGCAACAATGGGCTCTAACCCGTTTATGATGGCAGGCAGAATGACCGATGCACAGGCTAACGCAATGGAAGCAGCGGCAAACAACCCCAACGGCGCAATGAACGGCTTTATGGGATTCAATATGGCTATGGGTGCTAACGGCGGCTTCAACGCGGCACAGATGTATCAGGCAGGCATACAGCAGCAACAGCAGTTTGCACAGCAGCAGGCAACACCGACACCTTCTGTTGACGGCTGGAAATGTGCCTGCGGTGCAACGGTAAGCGGTAAATTCTGCACGGAATGCGGAGCAAAGAAGCCCGAGACAGAAGGCTGGACCTGCTCCTGCGGTACAGTAAACAAAGGCAAATTCTGCCCCAACTGCGGACAGAAAAAACCTGAGGGAGCACCGCTTTATCAGTGCGACAAGTGCGGCTGGAAGCCTGAAAACCCCAAGAATCCCCCGAAGTTCTGCCCCGAATGCGGCGACATTTTTGATGAAAGTGATGCTAAATAAATTATAAAAGGAGAATTTAACTATGGGACTTTTTGATAAGAAATATTGCGATATCTGCGGTGACAAAATAGGACTTTTAGGCAACAGAAAGCTCGAAGACGGCAATATGTGTAAGGACTGTGCAAAGAAGCTCTCGCCGTTTTTCAGCGACAGAAGAAGCTCAACAGTTGCTGAAATCAAGCAGCAGCTTGCTTACAGAGAGCAGAACAAGCAGGCACTTGCAGGCTTTTCCGCTATGTTCACCTTTGGTGAAGAAGACAAAATATATATTGACCCGATGAAGCAGAGCTTTGTTGTTTCACGCCGAAATCCAGGTAGCTGGAGTGATGAAAACCCCGATGTTATTCCGCTTTCAAGCGTTACGGGCTGTAACCTCAGAGTTGATGAAGACCGTGAAGAAATCTATACTCAAGGTAAAGACGGCGAGCGGGTAAGCTACAATCCGCCCAGATACAAGTTTACATACGATTTTTACATTGACATCAAAGTAAACAACCCCTATTTCGATGAAATTACCGCAAAGCTCAACGACAGAGATGTTGAAGGTATGGGCACAATGGAATACAACCGTTATCAGCAGATGGCACAGCAGGTTATCAACAACCTTTCACAGAACGGTAATGCAGGTATGGCTATGAATAATGGCTATAACCAGCCTATGAATAACGGTATGCCTATGAATCAGGGCTATGCTCCGGCAGGTGTTTACGGTCAGCCTAATCCTTATGCACAGCAGACTCCTTACGGTCAGCCTCAGACAAATCCCTATGCTCAGCAGAACGCTTATGCACAACAACAGCCCAATCCATACGCTCAGCAGAATCAGTATAATCAGCCTCCCGTACAGCAGCCTATATCACAGAGTTGGGTATGTCCGTCCTGTCAGGCAAATAACGACGGCGGCAGATTCTGTGCATTCTGCGGCACACCTAAACAGTAATGAACAAAATGAAGGCTGTGATAATCATAGTTTCGGTTGTTGTTTTGATTTCTGCTGTTGCGGCAGGCGTTTGGTATTACAAAACCAAGTTCTATGTACCCGATAAAAACGGTATGGTTTATTCTCAGACAGATACAAATAAGCAAGGAGATGATTAACCTTGTCAACAATTCTTGAACAGAAATGTCCGTGCTGCGGCGGTGCGGTTGAATTCAACACAGGTGCGCAAAGGCTCAAATGCCCTTACTGCGACACAGAGTTTGATATAACCGCTATGCCCGAGGACACATCAAATCAGGTTGAACAGATCAACTGGAATTCACAGGGCGCACAGTGGGGCGCAGGCGAAACAGACGGTATGAGCGTTTATGCCTGCAATTCCTGCGGCGGTGAAATTGTTGCCGATTCAACAACGGGTGCAACAACCTGCCCTTATTGCGGTAATCAGGTTGTTATGAAGGGACAGTTTTCGGGTGCATTGAGGCCTGACCTTGTAATTCCTTTTAAGCTCAACAAAAAAGCGGCAAAGGAAGCACTCAAAAAACATATCTCAACCAAAAAATTCGTGCCTAAATCATTCCTTACCGACAATCGTCTTGAAGAAATAAAGGGCGTTTATGTGCCTCATTGGCTCTTTACCTGCGATGCAATCGGCAACGCAAACTATAAAGCCAAAAAGGTGAAGACATGGTCGGACGAAAATTACGAATACACCGAAACCTCGTATTTTGACATTTACAGAAACGGCAACATAGGCTTTGACAACATTCCCGTTGACGGCTCAACCAAAATGCCCGACGACCTTATGGAATCCGTTGAGCCCTTTGATTTGTCGCAGGCTGTCGATTTCAACACCGCATATCTCGCAGGCTATCTTGCGGACAAATACGATGTAACAGCAGAAGAAAGTATGCTCAGAGCCAACGAAAGAATCAGGCAGAGCATAATTGATTCGTTCAAAGAAACCATAAAGGGATATGACGAGATCGAAAATCAGGGTGCAAATATGAGCGTTGCCAACGGCTTGTATAAATATGCTCTCTATCCCGTGTGGCTTCTCAACACAAAGTGGAACGGTGAGAATTTCACCTTTGCAATGAATGGGCAGACGGGCAAATTCGTCGGCAATATTCCGACCGATAAAAAAGCCGTCACAAAGGCTTCGCTGTTGCTCGGTGCAGGCATAGGAGCAGTAATCTACGGTCTTTTGTGGCTGATAGAGCTGCTTTAAGGAGGTGCGGAAAATATGACTAAAAAGATTTTTGCAATAATTATTGCAGCTCTGATTTGTATTTCGTTTGTATCCTCTGCATCTGCTTATACACAGAATTATGTAATAGACTACGCTGATAAACTATCTTCAAGTGAAATTGAAGAACTCGATTTGCTTGCCGAAAAGCTCGAGTCGTCTTACGGCGTTACCGTACTTTTCTGCATAACCGAAGGTACGGGCGATGTAACTGCCGATGAATTTTCTTCGGAAACCTATGGCGATTACACTGATAACGAAAACGGTATAATAATCGTTCACGATGATTGGAGCAAAGCATATTCCGCATTCACTTCGGGCAACGCAGATGAAGTTTTCAGCGACGCCGCCGTTGACAGTATGATTGATGCCTATGATTTAAACGAAAGCTATTACGGCGGAATTTACGCCTGTTATGAGCTTACTGAAGAATATCTTGAAAACGGTTACTCGGGCGGATATGTTTATGACGGAGAGCCTTTGAATAACGATACCGATACAATAGGCGCAAGCGAAGAAAAGGACGGCGTTTCAATTATATGGCTGCCCGTTTCGCTTCTGATTGGTCTGCTTGTCGGCTTTCTTATCATTAACGGCATTGCCTCGAAAAATAAGTCGGTTAAAATGCAGGAAAACGCAACCGTTTATACACGCCCCGGCAGTATGATTATAACAGGAAGTTCGGACAATTTCCTTTATAACAACATCGAGCGCAGAGAAAAGCCAAAACAGACAGAGAAGCAGAAAAATTAACTCGGGAGGAAAAGATATGGATTTTATCGGCAAATGGAAATTTCATTCAATAGGCGTATTCAACGATAATGACGAACTTGTTTATTTGACCGCAGAAGGATATCTTGCTTCACCTATGCTTTACATAGACGAAACAGATGAAGATGCCGTTGCCGAAGAAATGAAGGAACGCAAAAAGATAATCGGTATGCAGATTAAAATATGCGATGACGGCAAAATGTATATGCTCATGCCCCTGCCCGAGGGAGTGTCTCAGGCCGAGGTTGACGAAGCGGTTGCGGCGGGATATTTTACTCTCGTTGACGGTATGATTGCCGACTCACCAATGCAGTGGGAATTGCGTGACGGCGAGCTGTGGTATGATACCGGAATTAAAGGTGAGGTTTTTGACGAAGAAGCTCAAACATGGATAAAAGCGCTTGACGAAAGCAGTTATTTTACCTTTATGAATTACAGATTTATTAAAGAATAGGAGGCATTACCAATGGGATTTTTTGATTCACTTAAAAGGCAGGCAGAATCCGCACTTAAAAGAGAGGTTTCGCAAGGTATTAACAAGGCGGTAAACAATGCCGTGCAGTCAGTAGGCAAGGGCAGAAACCACACCGAAACCTTTATCTTTACTTCACTTCCGACAAATGTTGCGCAGCTTAAAGCTCTGCCCGAAGCAAGCCTTGATTCCGCCTTCAAAACAACGGCTCTCACTCTTGCGGCTTTGTGCAATTATGAGCACAATCCCGACTCAACAATCGAAATGCTCAACTTCCTTAAAGGTCCTGCAGAAGTCAGCGGCTTTGAAAAGCAGTTTATCAAAGAGCATCTCGGCTCGGAAGGCTATAAGGCTCGCTCATATTTTGAGGGTGCAACTCCGCAGAACAGTTATAAGCCCAACTTGCCCTATAAAATTACCGTTATCGAAAATCCTTATTCCTTCGATAATGCTGATTGGGCAACGCTTTATGTTCAGAGCGGCGGTGCAGATAACCCCAGACCTGTGAAGCTGCGCAGAAAGCCCTCAACAGGTCAGTGGTTCCTTGTTGAAATCCAGTGTCTTTCGGATATCCGTGTGCCCGTAGAGGAAGACCCCTGGGCATAAAATAAAACAAAGGAGATATTACACCATGAAAAAATTACTTGCAGTTCTTCTCGCACTTGCAATGTTGTTTTCCTTTGCCGCTTGCGGTGAAGATACTCCCGAAAAGCCCGATACCACAAAACAGCCGTCTGCCAATTCCGATGCGGCTATTGAAGCAACGCTCTTTACCGTTGATTTCGGCGGCGACTGGATAAACATTGAAGATGACTTCAAGAATGAAGAAGGGTACTCCAAAGCTGTTCTTCAGATTCTTGACCCTGAGGACAACGAATATTACTTGGTTGAGGCAACAATCAGCGTTGAAATTGACGAGCCCTACGATTTTCGTGAGGACCTTGTATATTACGGCTTCAACCAGTATGAGTACAAAGAAAATAACTCTTATGAAACTGTAAAAGTTGGCGGTGTTGACCTGCTTAAGTACGACGACGGCGATGATACCCTCATTTATTTCAACCGTGTTGAAAGCGCAAACGCATCGGTTTATGTTGAGTTTGATGCAACCGATATCAACGACAGCCGTATCCAGGCTCTCCTTGACGGCATAACCTTCAAGCTTGAGGATATCGGAAACGAAGACGGTCCTTGGGAGTGGGAAGGTGAAAAATTCTCGGCAGATGCCGCGAGCGTAAATGTGGGTTCGTTTACCGTTACATCGACATTTGCTCCCTTTGAAGCATCTGTTACAACCTTTGAAACTTTTGACCATTCCGTTGCCGCAATCGGTAACAGAGTATATGTTCTTGTTGACGGCGAACTCAGCGAATGTCACTATGACGGTACAGCTCTTGCCTTTGTTGAAAAAATCGAGCTCCCCGAAGACGATTACAACAGAATTGAGGCAACCGCAGACGGTACACTCTGGGTAAGCGGCTCAATGAACGATATTCTCTGCATCAAAGACGGCAAAACATTTGCAACATACGAAGATATCGACAACCTTGCAATTCATCCTTCAGGTGCTTGGGGTGTTAACTTCTTCACTTCCAATGAGTGTGCAATTGTTGCATTCAACGGCAGTACATACACCTCAACTCCCGTAACCTTCAAAGAAGCGGATACAATAATGCAGCTCTGCGTTGATGAAAACAATATTTATGTCTGTGCAAATGCCGCAGATGACAGCGGTCACAAAATATTCATTTACAACAAAGACGGTGTTCTTCAGAAAACTCTCTGCGATGCCGAAGGTGAGGGACTCGGCAGCGTTACTTTTGTAACTCAGACCGCAAACGGATATATCGCCTTTGACGGCAATATGAGAGATGTTCTTCTTTGGGATAACAACGGTACATTCATTGCAGAGATTTCTGACGGAGATATTTTCTCCACAAATTATCCGTGGTTCTGCGATTCTGCAGTTCTTGATGACGGAAGCATAATTACAATTATGACAGATGAACGTGAAGACCGTTCAGCAACAGAGGTTGTTGCGTTCATCGTCAAAGGATTCTGATGATAATGGATAAGCTGAAAAGAATTATCGGCATATTACTGGTTTTATGTTTCACGGTTGCTTTTACCTCTTGCGGAGAAGATTCTCCGCAGGAGGTTACTCCAAACGAAACAACACAGACTGCCGGAAATGAAACAAGTGAAGAAATAACCGTTCTTTCACTCAACAAAGAATATATTTCTCATTATGAATGGTATGAAGATTATCCCGAAATGCTCGTAAGAAGCGAATATACGGATGTTACTCTTGATAAATCAATGGAGAAAAAGTATCCCCTTCTTGCCAAAGCTCTCGCAGAAACTTCCGCTATGAGAAAAAGAGCAATGGAAGAAGAAAAGGATAATTTCATCATTACTGCTACCGAAGAATTTTTGAATGACAGCGAAGCTTTTTCAACCTATGTTTCAACTCTTGATGTTCAGGTGCGTCGTGCAGACAGTGTTGCGGTCAGTATTGTTGAGGATTACAATTCGGAAACTGACAGGGCATTCAACTGCCTTAATTACGACACAGAAAGCGGAAAACTGCTTGCTCTTTCCGATGTTGTGACGGATATTGCAAAGCTTTCGTCAATCGTTGAAAAAGAAGTTACAAGCCGTATTTTTCAAGGTGACTCCGATGTTGAAACCGCCATTCCCGATTACTTCAAGAACACTCCCGAAAACGACATCACATGGGGGCTTGAATATAACGGCATAACCTTTTATTTCGAGCCGGGTGCTGTTGCTCCCACGAATTTCGGCACACAAACAGCAACCGTAGCCTTTGCGGAACATTCCGATTTGTTCAATGAAAAATATACTGCCTTTCCGAACGCCTATATAGTAGGTATGCCTTTGTCAGTACCGTTTTTTACCGACCTTACAGGTGACAAATGTGCGGATAAGCTTACTGTTTCGGGCAACTATGACCATGACGGCAGATATTATTACACGCTCGGAATAAGTTCAGAAAACTCAAACTATGAGGTAGATTGGTTTTCCTATGACTTGAATCCGTATTATGTAAAAACTGCAGACGGTGATAGCTTCATCTATGTTTTCAGCGAGGAAAGCGAAGAGGAAGACCGACAGATGATTCTGTGCGTATTTAGTCTTAAAAACGGTGAAATCAAGCAGGTCAGCGAAACGGATATGGGGTTGCTTTACAGAGGTAATAATGTTTTTGCCTTGCCGACTGACCCTGATAATCTTCTGCTTTGTAACTCTAACATTAATTATTCCGATATGTACTTTTATGTCAACAGAAACGGTATACCAACAGCCAATGAACAAAACCTGACCCGCTAAAAAAGTGTCATCGGTCTTAACGAGCAATGGATTTGTCCCCTCAAATCCGCATTCAAGGGGTTTTCACCCCTGATACCCCACAGAAAAAGTTTATATAAAAACCAAAAATCAGGTGCAACGGAAATTAATTTCTGCTGCACCTGATTATGTTTTTCTGAAATGATTATGCTGTAAAAATCAACTCGTGATTAACAATCTCTCTTGCTCTTGCTTCAAAGCTGTTCATACGAGCAACCCACTCCATTTGGTCATCTGCCTTAAGCTTTTCTGTTATATCCTCATTAACTTTCATCTGTTCTACTAGCCGAGAGAACATAACAGATGCCTGTTCATCAATCTCTGCAAGATGAGTCCACAATGTTCCTGTCATTAGTATAATATTGAACTGAACTCGTTTATGCTTCATAAGGAAATCTTTGCGTTTCAATCCCTACATACCGAATGGTTTACTCGCTTCGGTAGGTAATGTGATGTTGGGGATTTTGTAATCGCCAACCATTCTGTATGTGCCGCCATTCTGTTCAAATGATGATTTATTCATAACTTTATTCTCCTTTCAATCAGCAACAAATGTATCGTGTATAAATTTTGCACCAAGTCGAAAACCCGAAATAAAATTATCGGCTATACTGACTGTCAGAAAATCGTTATATGTACTTGTATAGGTTACGAATAAATCTTTTTCTTCACTGCTTAACTTTGAATTGAGTTCTTCTTCTTTTTCGGTAATAACACTTAACTTTTTCTTTAATTCACTTTTTAATTCTGAACAGCACTCCTGCAGTTCAATGTTACCATAGTAAAAGTCTTCAATAAAACCAGACATTTTGTAAACCTCCGTAATAGATTAATAATCCTTACAATTCAATCATTCCGACTGTCTACAAAAACCAAAGGGAGGCAACTTCCTTATGAAGTGCCTCCCTTGTGAGCGTTTTTTTTGCTTATTATAATTCGATTTTGCCGAGCTTGCCAATCAAATCCATAATTCCGCCGAAAAAGTTTCCTACCTTTTCGTTACCCATCAGATCTACAAAGAACTGAGGAATTGTGTTGAGGAGAAGATTTGCTGCCTTTGTGAAAAACTCTGCAAGCATTGTAAGAATGCCCCACTTTTCGCCTACATCAATGGTGTGAGTTGAAGTGGTTGTGCCTGCAGGATCCCAATCTTCGCCGTCATATTCCTTAACAAGATATTCAACCTCAACCTTAACATTCTTCTGGTTTGCAAGAGATGCATCGGGGTTGATGAATCCTGTGTAAACATTGTCGTTTGAACGGGTAAGACTGAACCAGTCATCGCCAACCTTTACTCGGTTGGGAATATACCAGGTGTCGCCGTATTCAGCCTTGGTAACATCCTTATAGATTCCTTCGGGACCGTCACCTGTAACGGTTACGGCGATATCCTTTGCGGCATAGATTGTGCCCTCAGCAACAGTGAATGTGCACTTGCCGACTGATGCAGTGTAACGAACTCTTTTATTTGTTTTTATTTCAAGAATTTTACTTGTGGGGTTAGGATCCTGAACAGCGGGATCAAAAGTTTTTCTTGCGATAATGCCGTAGATTGTTTCGGGAGTAAGACCTGTGAACTTGCCTGAAGTCTGCCATGTTGCACCCTTGTCAATTGAGAATTCAACATCCTGAACCTCGGCAACAGTGATTGTGGTGTTGGTCTTATCAACAAGAACGGGAACATCCGCTGCCTTTGCGTCGCCTGCCTTAAGAGTTTTAACTGTTACGCTGTTGGCTTCGCTTGCATACTTGTCTGCTGTTGCCTTTTTTCTGATTGAAACAATGTAAGCTGTGTCAGCAGTGAGCTTTTCAAAAACGGTTGTGTTGCCCCAGTCATATCCGTTAACAACTATACCCTTTGAATCGGTAACGCGGTATTCGCAATCAGTTACCTTGGTTATGGTTATTGTTTTTGAAGTAACCTTTGTGGGAACAGGAGCAGAAGGAGCCTGCTGTTTGATTTTAAGAACCTTGGTTACTGCATTTGAATATACGGGAACATCATTCTCGTCGAGAACAAAAGCCTTGATTGTATATGTTGTACCGGGAACAAGGTTGATATAAACCATGCTGTCACCGCTGGGAATTGAGTCGGCACTGGGAACAAAAGAGATGCCAACATCGCCGTAGCCCTCAACAGCAGGAGCAGTTACGGTGATGGTTTTTGCGTCCTCGTTAAGCACTACCGTGGGTCCGGGGACGGTTACGGCTGCACTTGCAGTTGCGCTTGCAGAAACTGCCATACAAGAAAACATCATAAGCACGGCAAGAATCACAGCAAGCATCTTTTTGGTTGCTGAAATGGTGTTAGTCATTTTTAATATCCTCCGTTTTATAATAATTTTCCCCAAACAAAATGGGGATGTATAAGCGGATTATAACATACTTGCTCAAAAAATGGAATAGTATTTTTTTAATATTTTATTAATTTTTAGGAAATAACAGTTAAAATCGAATTTTAATTGACTTTTTTTCATGCATTTACTATATTAGATATGTATTAAACCATATTTCCAAGGAGACTCAACATGAACAGACCCGACAATGCAAAAAAACTTTTTGAAAGCGGCTGCAACTGCTGTCAGGCGGTATTCTGCGCTTTTCTTGACGAAACAAATCTCAGCAAAGAGGATGCCCTTCGAATTTCGGCAGGATTCGGCGGCGGCTTCGGCAGACTTCGCGAAGTTTGCGGTGCAGTCAGCGGCATGACAATGGTTCTTTCAAACAAATTTGCTTCGACTGACCCTAATAATAAAGAGGAAAAAGCAGCGCTCTATGCTCTCATTCAGAAAGCAGCAGGCGAATTCAAAGAAGAAAACGGCTCAATTATCTGCCGTGAGCTTCTCGGTCTTGAGGAAAAAAATTCAAATCCCGTTCCCGAAGAAAGAACAACGGAATACTATAAAAAGCGCCCCTGCTCTGAGCTTGTTAAATGCGCAGCGGAAATTGCTGAAAAATATTTGAACTCAAACGGAAAATAATTATATTTTTTACTTGTATAATAACCGTATATGTGATACTATATATAGCGTAACTATATTGTTTAGGAGTGAATTTTAAATGAAACTTCCCGTGGCTGTCCAACTCTATTCCGTCAGAGACGAAATGGAAAAGGATTTTTACGGCACAATTCAAAAAATGAAAGAAATCGGCTATGACGGCGTTGAATTCGCAGGCCTTTTCGGTGAAGAGCCTTCAAAAATCAAAGCTTTCTGCGAAGAAATCGGCATAGTTCCCATTTCAGCTCATGTTCCTTATTATGACATGCTCGAAAACCCCGAAAAGGTGCTTTCCGACTACGCTGAAATCGGCTGTAAATATGTTGTTGTTCCCTATCTCACCGAGGAATGCAGACCAGGCACCGACGGATTTGCCGCAACGGTTGACGGAATCCGCAAAATCGGCGAATCAGCAAAAGCTCTCGGACTTCAGCTCCTCTATCACAACCATGATTTTGAATTTGTTACCATCGACGGCGAATACGCTCTTGATGTTCTTTATTCAAGCATTTCTGCAGACCTTCTTCAAACAGAGATTGACTCATGCTGGGTTAATGTTGCAGGCGTAAATCCTTCGGAATACATAGAAAAATACAGCGGCCGCTCCCCCGTTGTTCACCTCAAAGACTTCAAGAAGAGCGGCGATAAGCTCGGTAAACTCTATGACCTCATCGGCATTGATGACGATGCTCAGCAGGAGGAAGAAGAGGATTCATTTTCATTTATGCCCGTTGGCTACGGCGTTCAGGATATCCCCTCAATTCTTGCAGCTTGCGAAAACGCAGGCGCTCAGTGGGTTGTTGTTGAGCAGGATTCACCTGCAAAGAACGATACTCCGCTCAACTCCGTAAAGCTCAGCAGAGAATACCTTAAAACTCTCAATTGGTAAAATTTAAATATAAGTGAGGTAACTATTATGTCAGAAAATATTCTTGATAAGTTCAAAGACGCTCCCGCAGACGAAAAAGTCAGAGACATGAGCAAAAAAATCAAGGTCGGCATCATCGGCACAGGCTGGATTGCCGAGGCACATGTTAAGGCATATCAGAAATGCCCTGATGTTGAAATTGTTGCTGCCGCAGACCTTGTTCCCGGCAAGGCAGAAGCATTCTGCGAAAGATACGGCGTTAATAATGTTAAATTCTATCCCAGCCACAAGGAACTTATTGATGCAGGCGAATGCGATGCAGTCAGCGTTTGCACTTACAACGCAACCCATGCAGAATGCACAATCTACGCTCTTGAACACAATGTAAGCGTTCTTCTTGAAAAGCCCATGTGCGTTACTCTTGAAGAAGCTGTTGCAATCTGCAAGGCAGAAAAGGCAAGCAATGCAGTTCTTTCAATCGGATTCCAGCCCCGTTTTGACGAAAACATGAAAATGCTCAAGAGAGTTGTTCAGTCAGGCGAGCTCGGCAAGATTTATTACATCCAGACAGGCGGCGGCAGAAGAAGAGGCATTCCCACTCCCTTCGGCACCTCCTTCATCGAAAAAGAAACAGCAGGCATCGGCGCACTCGGCGATATCGGCTGCTACTCGCTCGATATGGTTCTTAACTCAATCGGCTATCCCAAGCCCCTCACCGTTTCGGGCTATAAGTCGGATTTCTTCGGTAAGAGCCCCTCATATGAGCATCACGATGTTTTCGGCGTTGACGATTTCGCAGCAGGCTTTATCCGTCTTGAAGGCGGCATAATTCTCGACTTCAGAATCGCATGGGCTATGAACCTTGACACTCCGGGCGACACCATTATCATGGGTACAAAGGGTTCGGTAAGAATTCCCTCAACCGAATGCTGGAACGGCAGCATCGGCGGTCCTCTTGTTATCTACCATGAAATCGCAGGCGAGCAGATTGAAACATACATTCCCATGAAGAAGAATGATGTTGACTGCTTCGACATTAAGATTCGTTCATTTGTTGACGCTGTTAAGGAAGACGGCGAGGCTCCCGTTCCCTGCAGCCAGATTCTCTACAATCAGGCTATCATCGACGGTATCTCACGCTCCGCAGAGCTCGGCAGAGAAATCGAAATCGAAATTCCCGAAATCTAAACAGAATTTTGCAGCCGGCGGTCAATTCCGCCGGCTATTGATTTTTCAATAACTTTATGATAATATTATAATGTAATATTATTTGCGCAAAGGGGGACATATTATGTGGTTAACATGTGACTGCAACTTTTTTATCAAGCTTATAAGCGCAATCATTCTTATCTTTGCCATCGTCGTAAACGGCGTAGGCAACCTTCTCGGATTAGGTGACATTATTGAAACAACGGTTCACTCTTGCTATACCACGGAAGAGTCAACAACCGTTGAAGAGTCGGAGCTGACAACGGATTTTATACCCGAGCCTTCGGCTACCGTTGCAACAACAGGTGAAAGCACAACCAAAACCTCAACAACAACCACAGCCGAAACTACCACAGAGCCTGCAACGAAAGAACCAACCACTCAATCTACAACCTCACCTTCAACCACCGAGGAATCCACCACTCAGCCCGAAAGCTATCTTATTCCTCAACCGACGGTGCTTGTTTTTGATGATCAATACAGCGTTCTGGTTGTTCCTTCCGAATTTGAAGGCGACAATGTAAGCCTTGCAATTGAGCCTGAAGCCGAATTCATTGACATGGGCGATGGAATGACGGGATTCATCGGTCTTTCCGAAGGTGAAACATACACAATAACCGTCAAAGCCGTTATCAACGGAAAAGAAGAATCATCAAAACCCATCGTTATAACAATTTATTCACCGGTTATTCCCGACGCCCCTGTTATTGACTCTGTAACCTCAACATCGGTTTCGGCAAAACCTATCGAAAACTGTGAATATCAGATCAGACTTACAAACAATGTTGCCGTAACCGAATGGAGCGACACACCTGTTTTTGAAAATCTGGAGTCCGATTTACCATATTATTTTGCTGTAAGATACAAAGCAAACGGCTATCACGCTGCAGGCTCGGAAGTTTCCTCAACAAAGTTCACCACTCTTCCTGCGCCTACAACCGAAGCAACAACAGTTACAACAACATCGGCGCCCACAACCGAATCAACAACGGCTGCTCCGACAACATCAACAACCGGACCAAGCACAACCTCAACAACAAAATCAACAACCAAAGCCGTTACAACCGAAGCAGGACCTTACATAAGCTCGGCGGAAGAAATATCACTGTCTGTTTTAGGCGGAACTTCTCTTAAAACAGCTATAGGAGATATCGGCACGGTGTTCAAAGCAATCGATTCATTCCCCGACGGCAGCTATGTTGCTTGCGGAACAACGCCTTGCGTTGACGGAGATTTTGAGGGTCTTTACGATTCCTCACTCAACTGGAAAACCCCTTATTCCTTCGTTGCAAAGTTTACAAAATCAGGTTCGGTTGAATGGATCACACTCCTGGGAGAATCCTCCTCAGAGGTATTGCTTTATGATATAGCAGTTCTCAGCAACGGAAACATTGTAACCGTGGGAACGGTAACTTCTCAGATCACGGGCATTGACGGCGTTATATATACGCTCTCATCAAAAGGCGTTCAGCTATCAAAAAACACTCCGACAGGCTCGGGCGACGATTTCTTCTACAGCGTTGCCGCAACCTCAAACGGTTATGTTGCAGGAGGAAAAACCAACTCGATTGACGGCGCGTTTGAAGGTATTCCCGGCATGAGCTCAATCGTTATAAATTATGACCTTAATAACACGGTTCTCTGGAAACGCTATTTCAACGCAAGCAAGAGCAGCCATATTGCGGGCATTGATGTTGACGATAACAACAACATCTTCCTCGCATGCATAACAACCGCAACCGACGGTCAGTTTTCCGCTTTTGAAGGTCTTATCGGCGGCTATGCGGATACCGTTATTCTCAAATACAGCTACGCAGGCGACTATATCTGGCACCATGTTATTGCAACAACAGGCACGGATGAATTTGATTCAATCGCCGCAGACGGAAAGGGCGGCTGCGTTGTTGCAGGAAACTACACACTTGTTTCAACCGTTGTTCCCGACGGAACTCTTGAAGGAATCCACAACTGCGGCGGCACGGATGCGCTCGCAATCCGTCTTGATAAAAACGGAAACAGACTTTGGTACAAAATAATTTCAGGATTCCTTGATGATTTTATTACCGACATTGTGCGCACCGAGGGCGGCTTTGCCGTAACAGGTCACACAACCTCAATAAACCGTGAATTTGCGTCAATCGGCAATATGGGAGGAACAGACGGCTTTGTTTATTTCCTTGATGTAAACGGCACGGGAATAGAAGTTCTTTCTCAGGCAGGTTCAGCCGATGATGCCGCACTCTGCATTGCATATTCCGAAAGCGAAAACGAGCTCCTCATCGCAGGCAGAACAAAATCCTCCGATGGCAGCTTTGCCGACAAAAACTCCTACACAAACAGTATGGTAGGATACATCGGAAGATATAAAATTACAGTTGAATAAACCAAAAGAGCTGTCATTTCGGACAGCTCTTTTTTGTTTTTATCCTATAATCTTCAATGCACCTGTGGGGCAGATTTCCGCACATCTGCAGCAATCCTTGCAGACAGCAACTCTGTCAGTGCCTTCAAATTCAGGCTTTATGACAGTCTTGAAACCTCTGCCGACAAGACCGAGAATTCCTTCGCCTGCCACCTCTTTACAGGTACGAACACAAAGGTTGCAGAGAATGCACTTGCCCTGATCTCTTTCAATTGTAACAAGGCGTGTTTCTTTAAAGCACTCATGCTTTGCACCTGCGAGCCTTGCAGGCTCGATGGGGTCTTCATTTGCATAGCGGATAAGCTTGCACTCCTTGAAATCGTGGCATCCGCATTCAAGGCAGCGCTTTGCCTCTCCCCTTGCCTGTTCTTCGGTAAAGCCATTGAGAATCGCTTCAAAATTGCCCTTCCTGTATTCGGGAGCTTTGACGGACATAACCGCTCTGGGCTTCTTTTCTCTGTCTGCGAGCATTTCGGGAGTAACATTTCTTTCGGAATAATAGGGCTTGGGGAAATCCATAGGCATTCCGAGAAGATATGCGTTGATTGCTCTTGCAGCAATATTTGCCTCTGCGATTGCATCGATGGCAATTGAAGCGCCGTTGTTGGTTGCATCGCCTGCAGCAAAAACGCCTTCAATATCGGTAAGACAGGTTGATTCGTCAGCTTGAATTGTTCCCCAGCCTGTTGTTCCGATTTCTTCAAGACCGGAGGAAGCATATTTCTGACCGATTGCAGAGATAACCGTATCAACATCAAGTGTTTTGAATGCGCCTTCAACAGGCATGGGCTTTCTTCTGCCCGATGCATCGGGCTCGCCAAGCTCCATAATCTGAAGCTTTACTGCCTTCACCTTGCCGTTTTCGCCGATGATTTCATCCGGATTGGTGAGGAAGAGGAATTCAACGCCCTCTTCGATTGCCTCTTCTATTTCTATATCCTCGGCAGGTGCCTCAGCCCTTGTTCTTCGGTAAATAACATAAACATTTTCCGCGCCGCATCTTACTGCCGTGCGGCAGGCATCCATAGCGGTGTTTCCGCCGCCGACAACTGCAACATTCTTTCCGATTTCTGGAATATTACCCATATTGACTTCTCTGAGGAAGTCGATGCCGCTGAGTACGCCTTCAAGCTCCTCGCCCTTGCATCTCATGCTGCTACCCTTCCATGCGCCGACAGTGACAAGAACTGCATCCACGCTGTTTTTGATTTCTTCAAAAGAAATATCCTTGCCAACCTTGATGTTATTCTTCATCTCAACGCCGAGCTTTGCGATTGCTTCAACTTCCTTTGCAAGAACAGCCTTCGGAAGTCTGTATTCGGGAATGCCGTAGCGAAGCATGCCGCCCATTTCGGGCATTGCTTCATAAATTGTGACTTCGTGACCCGAAAGGCGGAGATAATATGCCGCAGTAAGGCCTGCAGGGCCGCCGCCGATAATTGCAACCTTTTTGCCGCTTTCCTCTTCGCAGACTGCGGTGTAGGGATTATCGGACGCAAGGTCGTTATCAGCTGCAAAAGCTTTCAGATAAGCCACGGAAAGAGGCTCTTCAACAAATCTGCGTCGGCAGTTTGATTCACAGGGATGAGGGCAGACTCTTCCGATTGATGCAGGAATGGGAATTTTTTCTTTTATGATTTTAACGGCTTCTCTGTCATCGCCGTTTGCTATTGCCTTAAGATATCCCTGAATATCGGTGTGTGCAGGGCAATTGAGCGAACAAGGAGCAACGCAATCTCCCTCATGGTCGCTCATAATAAGCTCAAGTGCGATTTTTCTTGCTTTTTTAACTCTTTCGGTCTGAGTGCTGAGCACCATTCCGTCCTGAGCAACCGTTGCGCATGCACGCATAAGCTTGGGCATTCCCTCAGCCTCAACAAGGCAGAGACCGCACGCGCCGTAAATCTTAAGCTGACCGTTATAGCAGAGATTCGGAATTTCAATGCCGTTTGCGGCGGCGATATTAAGAACGGTTTCACCTTTATTGCCAACGCACTCCTTGCCGTTGATTGTAATTTTAATCTGTTCCATTATGCCGCCTCCTTTATTCTACAATTATTGCACCGAAGCGGCAGGAATTTACGCACTGACCGCAGCGAATGCATATATTTTCGTCAATGATATGTGCCTGCTTAACCTCGCCGCTGATTGCCTTGGCGGGGCATTTCTTTGCGCAGAGGGTGCAGCCCTTGCACTTATCCGCATCAATCGAATAAGTAAGCAAATCAACGCATTCCTTTGCAGGGCACTTCTTCTCTTTTATGTGAGCCTCGTATTCGTTGCGGAAATATCTGATAGTTGTTAAAACAGGGTTGGGAGCAGTCTGACCGAGACCGCAGAGTGCGCCGTCCTTGACTGCGTCGCAAAGCTCTTCAAGAAGCTCAATATCGCCTTCCTTTCCCTCGCCCTTAACGATTCGGGTAAGAATCTCCTGCATTCTCGCTGTGCCGATACGGCAGTGAACGCACTTTCCGCAGGATTCGAGAGCAGTAAAATCAAGGAAGAATTTTGCCATTCCCACCATGCAGGTGCTCTCGTCCATAACAACCATACCGCCCGAACCCATGATTGCGCCCGTTGCGGCAAGAGCCTTATAGTCGATTACAGTGTCAAGCAAATCTGCAGGAATGCATCCGCCCGAAGGACCGCCCATCTGGACAGCCTTGAATTCCTTGTTGTCACGGATTCCCCCGCCGATGCCGTAGATAACATCGCGCAGAGTTTTACCCATGGGGATTTCAACAAGACCGCCCTTGCGGATTTTACCGGTAAGAGCAAAAACCTTGGTGCCCTTGCTGTTTTCAGTTCCCATTGCGGCAAACGCCTCGCCGCCGTTGTTTATAATCCACGAAACATTTGCAAATGTTTCAACATTATTGATATTTGAAGGCTCATCCATATAGCCCTTCTGTGCAGGGAAGGGAGGCTTGAGTCTGGGCATGCCTCTTTTGCCTTCAAGAGATTCGATAAGCGCAGTTTCTTCGCCGCAGACAAACGCACCTGCACCTGCCTTTATTCTCATGTCGCATGAGAATCCCGTACCGAGAATGTTTTTGCCGAGCAGATTGGCCTTCTTTGCCGCTTCAATGGCAATTTCAAGATTTGTGATTGCAAGAGGATATTCCGCACGCACATAAACAATCATTTCGCATGCGCCGATTGCATATGCACCGATAAGCATGCCTTCGATAAGGCTGTGGGGGTCAGATTCAATAACTGCTCTGTCCATAAATGCACCGGGGTCACCCTCGTCAGCATTGCAAATAAGATATTTTCTCTCGCCCACGCTTTGACGGGCGGCATTCCATTTAAACCATGTCGGGAAGCCTGCACCGCCTCTGCCCGCAAGACCCGAAACCTTTATCTCCTCGATAACCTGCTCGGGAGTCATTGTTTTAAGAGCCTTTTCAAGTGCCTGATAGCCGTCCGCTTCTCTGTAATCATCGAGTGAAACAGGATCAATAAGTCCGCAGTGACGAAGCGCAATTCTTGTCTGACGGCTGAGAAATTCTTCGTCCTCTGCCGAAATTACAAGCTTTTCAACGCCTGAAAGGTCGCCGCTTCTTGCCGCTTCAACGATAGCCGCTGCGTCGTCTGCCGTCACTTTTACAAGTCGCTTGAGAAGAGTTTTTCCGTCATAGAGGTCAACAATGGGTTCAAGAAAGCACATACCGATACAGCCTGTGCTGCCGAGAACAAAGCTTTCGTTTTCCGTCATAAGAGCTTCAATTGCCTTATGAACCTTTGCCGCACCTGCCGCAATTCCACAGGAGCCTTCGCCGATAACTATACGCATTATTTGCCCTCCTTTTCCTGAATTCCTTTAAGAACGGCAACAGCCGAATCGGGGGTAAGGTTGCCGTAGGCTTCGCCGTTTATCATAATTACGGGTGCAAGCGAGCAGCAGCCGAGACACGCAACATTTTCAAGAGTGAAAAGACCGTCTGCGGTTGTTTCTCCGTTTTTAATGCCGAGATATTCGGAAATGGCAGCAGTCACACGCTCACTTCCGTTAACATGGCAAGCGGTGCCCTGACATGCCATAATAAGATACTTGCCGATGGGAGTTAATCTGAACTGAGAATAAAAGGTTGCAACACCCATAACATCCGCAGGAGTTATCCCCACTCTTTCTGCGATGCAGTACATAACATCCTTAGGAAGATAGCCGTAAATATTCTGAGCCTTCTGGAGAATCGTAATAAGGTTTCCCGAAGAGCCACCGTATTCCTTGAGTACATCCTCAAGCAGTGAAAGGTCGCTTTTGGGGCCCTGACAGTTACACTGACACATAGTTTTGCCTCCTAAAAAAGTATTGCTGTATAACCGGACATAGCATTTAAAATATAACATAATTATAACGATTATTCAAGAGTATAACGGCAATTACATATAATAACAAAAAGAAGCCTGCGGAAATCCGCAGGCTTAAAGGCATGTTTTTTAGAAACCGAAGGTTTCGTAAAGCCAATCGTTAACTGCTGCCCAAATGGGATTCCATACGGGAGCGATAACTGTGAGAAGAGTGCCGAGATAGTCAAAATCAAGAGTCTTGATATCAAACTCTGAAAGGAACTTGAAGAATGCAAGAATAAGATTCTGAATACCTGTGGTGTCGATGTTTCCTAAAAATTCCATTATTTTGTCCCCCTAAAATTATTTCCTTTATGTAAACAAGGATTACACGGCTGATACGAACAGCCGTGTTTTTATTATAATGCAAGATAAACCCGTTGTCAATACCCGAAAGTTTTAACAATTTGTTACTTTCAAGGGAGAAATTACACGCAGTAATCCTGATATCTGTCAATCATTGCAACATCGGCAATAAGCTCAAAATAGAGCCCGTCAGCCCTGTATTCTTCAACATTTATAATGCTGTCCTTGCGAAGAATTGCGGCTGCACCGCCATCAGAATAGGGAATAAGCATCTTTGCCTTTGCTCTCGTGGGCGGAAGCGCCTTGGCAATGGCATCAAGCAAACTGTCAAAGCCTTTTTCTTCGAGTGCCGAAATCATAACGGAATTCGGCTCAAACAAAATGTTTTCTTTTGCTTCGGGCAAATCGCACTTATTGAAAACAGGAATTACGGGCTTGCCCGAGCAGCCCAGCTCATCAAGCAGCTCATTTGTAACCTTTATATGCTCGGAGCATTCGGGGTCGGAAGCATCGCAGACATTAAGGATAACCTTTGCGCATGCCGCCTCTTCAAGAGTAGACTTGAAAGCTTCAACAAGATGATGAGGAAGTCTGCGGATAAATCCTACAGTATCAATAAGCATAACCTTTCTTCCGTCGGGAAGAGTCAGCGCTCTTGAGGTTGGGTCAAGAGTTGCAAAAAGCTTATCCTGTGCAAGCACGCCTGCCTGAGTGAGCGCATTCATAAGAGTTGATTTGCCTGCGTTGGTGTAGCCGACAATAACAACGGTTTCAACGCCGTCCTTCTCGCGCCTTGCCCTTGCAAGCCCTCTTCTTTTTTCAAGCGCATCAAACTCTTCTTCAAGTGATTTTATTCTGCGTCTTATATGGCGTTTATCGGATTCAAGCTTTGTTTCACCGGGGCCTCTCGTACCGATGCCGCCGCCGAGCCTTGAAAGACTTGTTCCCTGACCTGTGAGCCTCGGCAGGGAATAGCGAAGCTGAGCAAGCTCAACCTGAAGCTTACCCTCGTTGCTCCTTGCTCTTTCCGCAAAAATATCGAGAATCAGCGTTGTTCTGTCAATAACTCTGATTTTTGTTGCCTTTTCAATATTGCGAAGCTGCGCGGGAGAAAGCTCACTGTCTGCAATAACAAGATCAAGCTCGTTGTTTCCGCAGAATTCGGCAAGCTCCTCAAGTCTGCCGCTGCCAAGAAAGGTTGCGGAATCGGGCTTATCCCTTTTCTGCCACAGTCTGCCGACAACCTCTGCGCCTGCGGTTTTTGCAAGCTCCTCAAGCTCGTCAAGCGAGGATTCGCAATCATAATCGCCCGTGTCTATCGCGATAAGCACCGCTTTTTCAGGCTCTTGTTTGTTTTCGTAAAATTCCATAAATTCACCATTATATAGTATGCAAAAGTCAGCCGTAATTAAACGGCTGACTTTTAAGGATTAGTTTTTAACGATTGATTCTGCTTCGATGATTGCACCATCACCCTCATAGGTAACGGTTACCGAATCACCGACATTGAGAATAACAACGGTTTCTTCATCGGATGCTTCGATTGAGAAATATGCGCTCTGGCTGTCAAGCTTGATATAGTAATGGCTTTCGCCGCCCATAACAGCTGTTCTGATATCTGCAATCGTGCCTGTTGCGGTAAGAGTCTCCTTCTCGGGAACCTGTGTTCCGTCGGGATTAACGGGTTCAACAACATCATTGGGGTCGATATCGACCTTGATTCCGCTCTCTTCAAGAGCCGAAATATAGCTTGCAAGGCACTTGCTGAGGTCTGTGCCTGTTGCGCCCATCTTGTTGTTATTATACTGAGCAACATTGATAAGAGCATACTGCTGAACGATATTATTGGTGGGGTCTTTAAGCGACATGAAATAGGTAGGCTCGCCGCCGATATTGAGAAGCAGCGGGAATGTTGCGCTGTAGCCCAAGTCTTTGACTCGACCTTCCGCAGCCTGCTGAGCCGAATATTCCGTACCGCCTGTAACTCTGTAATAAACCGCCTCTTTTGTTCTCTGATTGATAAGGATAAAGCCTGTGATTGACTGGTCAGAGGTAACCGAAGTAACGCCGGTATACATCCAGACATCATCATCTTTTGCAAGATAGTTATAGTTTGCGGTTGTTGTTATAACACCCTTCTGTCCGAGAACAGAGTTCCAGAAACCGTTCTGATACTTACCGTAGTAATTATACTGCTGAACAATGAGATCCGAATCATAGATTCTGTCAAGCCACTGAAGCTCGGGGTCGTTTTTGATTTCATCAATGGTATAATATGCGCTTTCGCCTGTGTCGCTGTCTGCTTTAACAACTACCGCACCGATAACATCCGTACCGCCGAAAAGACCGATGGTTTTATCAAGACGGGCACAAATCCAGTAGGGATTGCCCTCATCGTCAATTTCAAATGTTGCCTCAGCAAACATGTATGTGGGATATTCAAAACGAAGATGACGCTTGAGAAGCTTATTGAAGTGCTCCGCAGGCGAAATCTTGATGCTGTTTTCAAGCTCAACAAATTCGGTTGATTCATTAGCCATATCAATAATAACATAGCCGGGGAATCCGTTTCTGGTGTTGGTGAACCACTTGATTATGCTTGCATACTGAAGAGGTGCAACTCTGACGGGTGTATCCTTATAGTTAATCTGGGTATACTGAGGATAAATTGTAAACTGCGAAACATAGCCCTTTTCTTCAAGAACGCCAAGTGCTCTTGTTGCAAGCTGAGCAGCTGCTTCTTCGTCAAGCTTGGGAATCGCACTGAAGCTTTCAGCATCCTCTTCGGGAATTTCCTTGGAGAAATCGGAATCCGTTCTTACATCAATGATATTGCTGTAGCTTTCGGCTCTGAAGAATTCGCTTGAAACAAGATAACCGATACCTGCCGCAACAATAAGAATTCCGATAATAATTCCGGGAACAATTGCTCTCTTTTTAACATAGGGAGTATATTCGGGCTTTGCAAGAACATTTGCAAAAAGACCGTTAAACACAACATAAGAAGCAGCAACCATTCCTATATAGATATAAAAATCGTATGACTTCACATTGATTGCTGGCATCATAAAATAAAATGCGCCGAGAGCAAAAACAATCGTGCAGATAATGCTGAGCACGATTTTGAGCGCAGCCTTTTCAGGAGGAATAACTATATCCCTTTTTCTGCCGCCGTCCTTCTTTGAAAAATCAACCTTAATAGGATCCATTTGTTCATCTCCTTGTATTTCTTATGGACATATTATCATACAGTATAACCTATTTATTAAAATAATACAAGTATTTTTTGTTAACAATGCAGTTTGACATAAGTTTAATTTTTGTGGTATTATGGCAGTATAAAGTTTAAAGAGGTGTATTTCATATGTTTTCAGATTATATCGACACAATTTCGCTCGTAAAAAAATGCGATAAAGAGGTCGGACTTGCCATGCAGTCCGAGCTTAACAGACAGAGAAGAAATCTTGAACTCATCGCTTCCGAAAATATTGTTTCTCCTGCCGTTATGGCGGCAATGGGCAGCGTTCTGACCAATAAATATGCCGAAGGATACCCCGGAAAAAGATATTACGGCGGCTGCGAATGTGTTGATGTTGTTGAAAACATTGCAATCGAGCGCGCCAAAAAGCTCTTCGGCGCAGAGGCGGCAAATGTTCAGCCCCATTCCGGCGCACAGGCAAACATGGCTGCTTACGCCGCAATTCTTGAACCCGGCGATGTTGTTATGGGCATGAATCTTGCTCACGGCGGACATCTTACCCACGGTTCACCCGTTAACGCAAGCGGCAAGCTCTATAAATTTGTTCCCTACGGCGTCAGTGATGACGGATTCATTGATTATGATGAATTTGAAAAAACCGCAAACGAAGTTAAACCCAAGCTCATCGTTGCAGGTGCATCGGCATACCCCAGAATCATCGATTTTGAACGAATCGGCAAGATTGCAAAATCAGTCGGCGCATATTTTATGGTTGACATGGCTCATATCGCAGGTCTTGTTGCCGCAGGACTTCATCCCTCACCCGTGCCCTATGCCGATATCGTAACAACCACCACCCACAAAACTCTCAGAGGCCCCAGAGGCGGTCTTATTCTCTCAACAGCAGAGCTTGCTCCCGCTATCAACAAAGCCATCTTCCCCGGTAATCAGGGCGGCCCTCTTATGCATGTTATCGCAGCAAAGGCTGTCTGCTTCGGCGAAGCACTTGACCCCTCTTTCAAAACTTATCAGGAAAACATCGTTAAGAATGCAGCTGCACTTGCAAAGGGTCTTACTTCAAGAGGAATTAACCTTGTTTCAGGCGGCACAGACAACCACCTCATGCTTGTTGACCTTCGCTCAACAGGAATTACAGGCAAGGAGCTTGAGCGCAGACTTGACGAAGTATATATCACAGCAAACAAAAACGCAATTCCCAACGACCCCGAGAAGCCCTTCGTTACAAGCGGCATCAGACTCGGCACCGCTGCCGTAACATCAAGAGGTCTTAATGAAGCAGATATGGATAAAATCGCAGAATTTATCTGTCTTTGCGCAACAGACTTTGAAAACAGCGCAGAAAAAATCAAAGCACGCGTTAACGAAATCTGTGAACGCTACCCCATTTATGAATAATTAAAACGGAGATGTTAAAAATGAAAGGTATTTTCACCGCACTTCTTACCCCATTTAAAGAGGATTATACAATCAACGAAGCATCACTCAAAAAGCTTGTTGAATTCAACCTTGAAAAAGGCATCAACGGATTCTATGTCGGCGGCAGCACCGGCGAAAGCATGGTTATGACTGCCGAAGAGCGCAAGGAAGTTTTCCGCATCGTTAAGGAAGCCGCAGGCGACAAGGTGCCTATGATTGCTCATTGCGGCGCAATTTCAACAGACGCTGCAATTGACATGGCAAAAACCGCCGAAAGCCTTGGCTACGATGCAATTTCAGCCGTTGCTCCCTTCTATTATTCATTCCCTGCACCTGCAATCAAGCAGTATTACACCGACATTGTTTCAAGCGTTAACATTCCCATGGTTATCTATAATTTCCCCGGCGGAAACGGATTTACTTTTACTCCCGATTATGCTGCTGAAATGTTTCAGGATAAGCGCTTCATCGGCATCAAGCACACCTCAGCCGATCTCTTCACCCTTCAGCAGTTCAAGGAGAAGATTGACGGCGTAACCGTATTCAACGGCTTTGACGAGATGTGCCTCGGCGGTCTTGCAATGGGTGCAGACGGCGCAATCGGCAGCACCTACAACTTCATGGGCGATAAGTTCCTTAAGATTTACGATGAATTCCACAACGGCAGCATCGCAAAGGCACAGGAAATCCAGAACGAAGCAAATGTTATCATCACTGAAATGATTAAATACGGCGTGTTCCAGTGTGAAAAGGCTGTTCTTACTCACATGGGCATCGACATGGGTCCCTGCCGCAAGCCCTTCCTTCCCATCAGCAAGGAAGGCTGGGAAGCAATGAAAAAGGTAGCAGAAAAAATATAACTTACAAAACCGTGGCGGCTTGATTTATCAAGCCATCACGGTTTTTATTATTTTTTGCGTATAATAATCAATAAATATATACACCTTGTTATTCTCAAACGGACATATCGCAAGAACGCAAAGCTTTTCTCTGTTATCAATATCGGCAACGCAGACGAGCGTTTTTTCAGCCGTCAATCCGTAAGGAAGAACAGAAGAAACTTCGGGCGTTCCGTTTGGCGCACTGATGTCCGTGCGGTATCTTTTTATATATTCAGCCGCATTGAAACGGGTGGTTTTTCCGCTTGCACGACAGATTTCAATTTCGATTTTTGCCGCAAGCAGCATAACCCCGTTTATTTCGGGTACAAAAACAAAACCGACAGTAAACATTTCCTGCTTCACATAAAATTCAGTCATATTTTCAAAGCCGTGGATTTTTAAAAACTCCACGGCTTTTTTTCGCGCATCGGCAACGGAATAAACAACAACATCGCACGGCTGAGGATTCGTTACGCCATAAAGAATTCCGCCTGCCCTGCAGACTTCAGCCTCCGTATCTCCGCAGGTAAAAGCATATAAATCCAATCCGCAGTCGGTGTTTTCTCCTTCTCGCCACAGCGCAGGCTGAACACCTGTTGCATCGCTTGCTTTTTGCTTTGCTTCGTCAACGGATACGCTTTCTTTACCCTCAAGAAAAATATTGCCCCCTGCACCGGAAGCCACAGGCTCAATAATTCCGGAAATTTCTTCTTCCGCACCGCTGTGAAAATCAAGCTCATCCTCAAAATATGGTACCTTGCTTTTTTCGTAAATGCTCTCATATTCCGTTAAAGTGTATTCACCGTTCAGAACGGCATTAGTCAAATCGCTGAGATGATAATAAATTTCCTGCGCATAATCAGAAAGCTTTACTGCCGCTTTTCTACTCTCCTCGCTTCCCGAAAAATCTTCGGAAAAATCATATACTCCGCTGAAAAAACGGGTAAGGTTATATACCTTTTCACTGTAAAAGCAGCCCAGGCTGCCCATTGCACCCACCGCCCTTGCACTGACATATGACGAGCTGTCAGCAAGCGAATCTCCTGCCGAAACCGCAAGCAAACGCAGACCGCTGCTGATTTCTCTCGAATACTCCGTCAGCGAAGACAGTCCTTCAAGGCGCACTCTCTCCAATGTGCTTTCGTAATCCGATTTTGCCCTTGCCGTAAACACTCCCGATGCCACAAAAACAATGCAAAGCGTGATAAGATACGATATTATTCTGATAAATTTTCTTCGTCTGACTGTCAAAAAATCACCCTGCTTTCACTATAAAAGTGTGCAGGGTGATTGATTTTATGCAAGGTAAAATTTATTTAACAAGCAGGCTTTCACCTGTCATCTGTGCAGGCTGCTCAATTCCCATAATATCAAGCATTGTGGGAGCGATATCGCAAAGCTTGCCGCCGTTTTCCTTGAGCTTGCAGTCATGGCCGACAACAACGAAGGGAACGGGATTTGTTGTATGCGCTGTGAAGGGTGAACCGTCGGGCTCATACATCTTGTCTGCGTTGCCGTGGTCGGCAGTGATAAGCATAACACCGCCCTTTGCGGAAACAGCATCGCAAATCTTGCCGACGCATGTGTCAACAGCTTCAACTGCTGCAACTGCAGCCTCAAACACGCCTGTATGACCAACCATGTCACAGTTAGCGTAGTTGAGAATGATAACATCATATTTATCTGTACCGATAGCTTCAAGAAGCTTATCTGTTACTTCATAAGCACTCATTTCGGGCTGAAGGTCATAGGTTGCAACAGCAGGTGACTTAACAAGAATTCTGTCCTCGCCGTCATACTGCTTTTCAACACCGCCGTTAAAAAAGAAAGTTACATGAGCATACTTCTCTGTTTCTGCGATTCTGAGCTGAGTCATACCCTTCTGTGAAAGGAACTCGCCGAATGTGTTATCAAGTGTCTGGGGTTTGAATGCAACATGAACATTGGGCATGGTTGCATCATACTGAGTCATGCAGACATAATAAAGATTTTTGAGCTGTTCGCGATCGAATCCGCTGAATTCGCCATCAACAAAAGCTCTTGTAATTTCTCTTGCTCTGTCGGGACGGAAGTTGAAAAATACAACCGAGTCATTGTCTGAAACAGGCTGAGCATCCTTTGAAACGGCAGGAACGATGAATTCATCTGTAACTTCGTTCTTATATGATTCTTCAATCATTTCGCAGCCGCAGTCAAACTTAACGCCCTCGCACTTTGTCATTGCATCATATGCCTTAACAACGCGCTCCCAGCGATTATCTCTGTCCATGGCATAGTATCTGCCCATGATTGTTGCAATCTTGCCAACGCCGATTTCTGCAAGATTCTTATAAAGATCTGCAACGAAGTCCTTGCCCGATGTGGGAGGAACATCTCTGCCGTCCATAAGGCAATGAACAAAAACTTTTTCAATCCCCATATTCTTTGCCATTTTAACAATGCCGTAAAGATGAGTATTGTGGCTGTGAACACCGCCGTCTGAAAGCAGACCCATAAGATGAAGCGCAGAATTATTCTTTTTGCAGTTTTCCATTGCGCCGACAAGTGCTTCATTCTCAAAGAAATCGCCGTCATTGATTGACTTGGTGATTCTTGTAAGCTCCTGATAAACAACGCGACCTGCGCCGATGTTGGTGTGACCAACCTCGCTGTTACCCATCTGACCGTCGGGAAGACCTACATCCATGCCCGATGCGCCGATATATGTCATGGGGTTTTCAGACATGATTTTATCAAGATTAGGAGTTTTCGCAGCAACGATTGCATTACCGTAGTCGTTGTCGTTTCTGCCGAAACCGTCCATAATACAAAGAAGAACGGGTTTTTTACTCATATTATATCAATCCTTTCGATAAATTAGCGTGCAGGGAACACTCTTGGGTATTCTGCACTGTAAATAAACACTGCGTAGGGCGGCGATTTGCCTCCCTCGTGAGGGAGGTGGCATTTTCGCAAGAAAATGACGGAGGGAGTTGCCACGCCGCCGCAAAACTTAATGTAATCTTGTCGACGGGATTTGGGCATCCCGCCCTACACTCATTTATCAGTTAGAACAGTCAAGACCGTTCCCTACGATAAAAAGCAGGAGCCGATTGCCGACTCCTGCAATCAATTCTGATTATTTTGAAGCTGCTGCAACGATAGCTGCAAACTTCTCTGCAACAAGCGATGCGCCGCCGATAAGACCGCCGTCAACATCATACTGAGCAAGAAGCTCTGCTGCGTTTGCATCGTTCATTGAACCGCCGTACTGAACAACAAACTTGTCTGCTGCATCCTTTGTGTAAAGCTCTGCGATAAGAGCACGGATAACAGCGCAAACCTCGTTTGCCTGCTCGGGAGTTGCTGTGAGACCTGTGCCGATAGCCCAAACGGGTTCATAAGCGATGATGATGTTTGCAAGCTCAGCCTCTGAAACGCCTGAAAGAGCAACCTTAGTTTGCATTCTTACAACCTCTGCAGTGATGCCGAGCTCTCTTTCCTTGAGAACTTCACCAACGCAAAGAATAACCTTAAGACCTGCGTTGAGAGCAGCTCTTACACGGTCACGGACTGTTTCGTCTGTTTCACCGAAATACTGTCTTCTTTCGGAGTGACCGATGATAACATAAGGAACTCCTGCTGCCTTGAGCATTTCAGCGGAAACCTCGCCTGTAAAAGCACCTTTTTCTGCCCAGTGGCAATTTTCTGCACCGATCATAATGTTTGAGCCTGCTGCTGCTTCCATAGCTGCATAAAGGTCGATATAGGGAGCGCAGATAACAACATCACAGTCAGCATCTGCAACAAGGGGCTTCATAGCTTCGATAAGAGCCTTTGTCTGCTCGGGAGTATTGTTCATTTTCCAGTTGCCTGCAATAACAGGTCTGCGAAGTGATTTATCCATTTTAAAAATC
The DNA here is from genome assembly GCA_045539875.1 of Acutalibacteraceae bacterium. Taxonomy (GTDB): domain Bacteria; phylum Bacillota; class Clostridia; order Oscillospirales; family Acutalibacteraceae; genus CAG-177. The sequence continues at coordinate 133,299 of JAZQGF010000028.1, read as the reverse complement.
CTTTCGATTGCAATTATTTATTACAAATCAATTTTGATTATATTAAATGACAATAGAAATTTTGATGAGATTTGGCTTTCGCAATGAGCGTAGCGTATCGAGATACATGAGCGAGCGAGAAAGTCAAAGGTCGCAAAATTTATTTGTCATTTACAGCTTCAATACCGGGAAGAGCCTTACCCTCGAGGAATTCGAGTGATGCGCCGCCGCCTGTTGAGATGTGAGTCATCTTGTCGCCGAAGCCGAGAGTGTTAACAGCTGCTGCTGAGTCGCCGCCGCCGATGATTGTAACTGCATCTGTTTCAGCAAGCGCCTTTGCAACTGCGATTGTGCCTGCTGCAAGAGTGGGATTCTCGAAAACGCCCATGGGTCCGTTCCATACAACGGTCTTTGCGCTCTTAACTGCTGCTGCATAAAGCTCTGCAGTCTTGGGACCGATATCAAGACCTTCAACATCAGCAGGAATAGCATCTGCTGCATAAACTGCTGTTTCGATTTCAGCATCGATGGGGTTGGGGAAGCCTGCTGCTGTAACAACATCGATGGGAAGAAGAATCTTAACGCCCTTTGCTTCTGCCTTAGCGAGCATATCCTTGCAGTAATCAATCTTGCTTTCGTCAAGAAGTGAGTTGCCTACGCCATAGCCCTGAGCAGCAAGGAAGGTATAAGCCATACCGCCACCGATGATAAGTGTGTCAGCCTTGTTGAGAAGGTTTTCGATAACATTGAGCTTATCAGCAACCTTTGCACCGCCGAGGATTGTTACGAAGGGTCTTTCGGGATCTTCAACAGCATTGCCGAGATACTTAAGCTCTTTGCCCATAAGATAGCCTACTGCTGCTTCTTCAACATAAGCTGTTACGCCTACTGTTGAGCAGTGTGCTCTGTGAGCTGCGCCGAATGCATCATTAACATACATTTCGCAGAGGCTTGCAAGGTCCTTTGAGAAAGCTTCGCCGTTCTTTGTTTCTTCTGCACGGAAACGGGTGTTTTCAAGAAGAACAACATCGCCGTCATTCATAGCAGCAACAGCAGCCTTTGCGTTTTCGCCTACTACTGTATCGTCAGCAGCAAAAACAACTTCCTTGCCGAGCTTCTCGCTGAGTCTCTTTGCAACGGGAGCAAGTGAAAACTTTGCTTCGGGGCCGTTCTTGGGCTTGCCGAGATGTGAGCAAAGGATAACCTTTGCGCCGTCATTTATAAGCTTCTGAATTGTGGGAAGAGCAGCATTGATTCTGTTTTCGTCTGTGATAACGCCTTCCTTGAGAGGAACATTGAAGTCGCAGCGAACAAGCACCTTCTTGCCCTTTGCATTAATGTCGTCAACTGTTTTTTTGTTAAGTAAGCTCATTTTTTGTCATCCTTTCGAAATTTATAATGGGAACATACTTTACCAAATATATATTTTATATTATTATGCCAAATATTTCAAGCATTATTTATCGGCAAAACGCCGAATATATGAAGGTTTTAACGACAATTTATATCTTGACTTTACAATGGGATTTTGATAGAATAGTTGCCTGTAATAACAAATTAATATTTGTCTCCTTAGTTAAATGGATATAAGAACCTGATGCTGACGCATCAGAACCTTGTTACTCGCTTCGCTCGTAATAACAGGCCCCTCATTGAACCTCTTAAAAATAATATTCGCCTCCTTAGTTAAATGGATATAACAGGCCCCTCCTAATTGTTTGTTATGTCAATCACTTTTTGATGAAAAGTGATTGACAACAAGTTAATACAGTATCATACAATTCCATAAATTCCACATATGCCTCCTTAGTTCAATGGATAGAATAAGCCCCTCCTAAGGGCTAGATATCGGTTCGATCCCGGTAGGGGGTGCCATTTTTGAAGTCGAAAGCCCTTGATATATCAAGGGTTTTCGGCTTCTTTGTTTTTTATTAACTCATTGACATCCACCAAAATCGCATGTTTTTGTTAGCAGAAATCGCCTCCCCAAGGCGGAATTACTTGAATTGTCCTTTCAATTTCAAGGTGAATGTCACTGCTAACATTTGTTAGCAGAAATTTTGAAATTTTGCTAACAAAATCTGCATTTTGCTAACACGAGAAAAAATCCCGAAGCTTTTTTGCTAACAAAAAAGTGATTGTTATTCAGTTAACTCGATATTTAATAAGGATATATAATAGTAAAAAGGCAATCCTCTCGGACTGCCTTTTCCATTTTTATAAAGATTTGGCTAATGCTTTTAGGAGTGCTGCTGCATCAGGGTTGGCTAATATCTTTGTGAGCAAAGCCACATTGTCATCTTCTTTTGGTTCTTCTGTGATTTCAGTTTCCTCATCTTCAACTACTGCCATTGTATCAAGTAATTCAATATTATTTGAAAATCTTGGCATTGGTGCCGTCTTACCTTCTTCAGTATTTCGTAATCCTTTTGTATTATAAAACTGTTCCTCAAATTTCTGTGCATTAAAACGCCTATCTTCATCAATTATATGGCTATATACATCTGCAACCATATCCATTCGTGCGTGACCTGAATCGCCTTGTACGGATTTCATATCTCCCCCGTTCCATTTTAGCTTGTATGTAATACTCGCATGACGGAAAGAGTGAAATACTATGGGCGGTAAATCATTGTCCGTAATGAGCTTTTTTAACGCTCTGCTGATTACTTGCGACTCCATTGGTCTGCCGGATGAATGACAAAAAACTAAATCGTAATCGGTGTATTCATCTCCGTATAACTCTTTCATTTCCTCAATTTGCTTTTTACGTTCAGTAAGCATTGAAGCAACCGTTTTTGGTAAAAAGATTTTTCTGACACTCGTTTTTGTTTTCGGACTTTTAAGAACTAATGATGTATTGTTTCCCGATAGAATGTGCGGAAACACAAGTATTACATCTTTTTTGTCGAGCTTTTCCATTGTCTCCTTGTTTACCCTCTGGAGTTCCTTATTCACGAAGATAAAGGCATCGTTATCTTCTATCTTTTCTTTGGATATTTCAATGCAGTCCCAAGTTAATCCAAGCACTTCACCCATACGCAATGAGCAGGAAAAAGCCAAGTTGATTGCCAAAGCGAGAATGTCATCGTCACAAACTTCAAGTGCGTGAAGCAATGTTTCCGCTGTCCATATATCCCTTTTCTGATATTCGTGTTTCGGAACTGTGGCGTTAAGCACAGGATTTCTTTGCATAAGTTCCCATTTGACCGCCTGACCAAAAGCACTACGAAGTAACTTGTGTATTTCATTTACGGTATGTGCAGTTATATAAGTTGTTTGAGCTTTGCGGTTTTTTGACGATTTGGCTTTAACCTTTTGCAAACTTTTGTAATAGGTATCCATCATTAACGGTGTTATATCTGTCAACTTATAATCACCGATTATAGGATTGATATAATTGTATATAAGACCTTTACGGGTCTCATAAGTGCTCATTGCCCAATTATTAACTCCGTATATTGCACAATACTCTTCCAGCAATTCAGCAACCGTTACTGCTGTAGGAACAACAAAACTTCCGTTATCCTGCTGATACTCAATCTCTGCTTTTCTTTTCTTTGCTTCTGCGTTAGTGTCAAAGGTTTCCCATTTCTGTTTACTTTTGCCTTCTTCATCGGTATAGCGATATACTACCGAATATCTGTTCTTTCTTTTTAATATTGTTGCCATTGTTTATTCCTCACTTTCTTTTTCGTCTAACCATCTGTCAAAACTATCTTTCCTAATGCGGTATCCTTTCTCAACCTTCACGGCAGAAAAACACCCTTTATCTATGAGTTTATAAACCGACTGTCTTGTTATTCCGAGCAAGGATACTATTTCTTCAACTGTGTAGCTTTTCTTAACAAAAGGATTTCCGTTTATTTTTTTTACTCTTTCTTTAATCGACAAATCTCTCTACCTCCTTTATCTCCATTACTTTTTTATAATGGCTCTGAGATGCGTACCACTTTTCAAAGCTATCCTCTAAAACTCGTCTTGTCCCATCAACCCATATCATTTCTATTGAGTTCCTATCGACTATATCTCTTGCCGTTGCCCTCGATATTCCCAAAACTTTAGCAATGGTTGTGGATGTAATTGTATGACCGTAGTTTCTGCCTGGTCTTTCGCCGTTCACTTTCTTATAGTGGAATTGGTTGGCATACCACTCCTCAAAACTTTCAACATCAACTCTCATTTGACCGAAAACTAAATATGTTTTGAATAATTGTTGATTGACAAGTCTGTAAACCGCAGTTTTTCCAAGTCCTAAAATCCTTCGCAAGTCAGGTACAGAGATTGTTTTATTCTCTCTGTAATTCAGCATTGTTTTAACTATTTTTCGGTTTTCTTCAACGCTTTTCCGATTAGCACGATATACATTACCTACTCTGTAAACCTTAAACAGACCTGATTTCAAGAGTTTTAATGTTTCTTCTTCTGTGAGTGATAAGAGCTTTTGCACTTCCTCAGAGGAGTATGATTCCCATATTGCTTCTTCCATTTCTGTGTCGCTGCCAAGCAGTTCTTCAAGATAACGAGTGTCATTCTCGGCATTCAATATCTCAATTCGTTCTTCAATGCTCATTTGTTTCGCCATTTTCATCACCTCCTTGTTTTCTTTCTAACCATTCATCAAAGCTGATTTTAGAAATTCTGTAAGCACTTCCGATTTTTACATAACTGAACTCTTTGGTTTTCAAAAGGTTATATGCACTCGATTTGCATATACCCAAGATGCTTTGGATTTCTCCAACTGTGTAAATTCTTTTCTGTTCGCACTTCATAAAAACTCTCCTAATAAAAGCGGTATCATATAGCCGGAGGGCTTGGCTATATGATACCTAAAAAAGTAAGGATAGTGAAATGTGCGATTTTATTCAGCTACAGTTTCACTACCGGAGGACTCAAGCCAATTATCAAAACTCTTTTTTGAAATTCGATAATGACCGCCAACTCTGACAAAGTGAAATACACCTGAGTTTACAAGAGCGTAAGCGGTATTTTTTCCGATGTTAAGTATGTTCATTATTTCCTCTACCGTATATACTCTTTTTTCATAAACTTGTTCGGTTTTAGCTTTTTCATCAGACAACTCTACACACCTCCTTGTTCGGTGTGTGCTTATGCTTTTTAGTGATGAGATAATCATAGCCATAATAAGTTTGGCACTTATCACAAAGGCTCTTTTCACTCTGCCAATGGTCAAGTCGTCTTACCATATTATCGGGGTTCTTCATCTGTTCTCTTTGGCATTCAGGACAAAGCGACAAGATTTTGCCCACACGCTCTCTTTTCGGCTTTTTAGGTATGCCTACAAGATATTTGAGTCCCTGCTTTATTTCCTGTCTTTTGCCTTCATTAGTTACGCATCCGACATATCTGCCGAGATCTTCAATCTTGTCTATTGTTCTCAACTGTTCTAATGCAACCATTGAAGGCTCACTCAATCCGCAATCTTCATCAAGAAGAACGTGTGTTGACATTGACTGCTTCTTGCGAACAGATGTAATGACGGCAACAACCATTGTGGGGCTTGATTTGTTCAAAGAGTTTGTCTGAATGACAAGGACCGGGCGGTGTCCGCACTGAACAGAACCGTTCATCTTTCCCAAATCACAGTAGAAAATATCGCCCCATTTTATATTTTTGACTTCTTTGTTTTTCATAGTAATTACTTCCTTTCAAAGTTAAGATTTGAAGGGAATTATAAAAGCCCTTCACTATATATGCACTGGGAAGTGCCATTTGGGGGGGTTATTCATAAAATTTTTTTAATTTTTTTAAAGTTTGCTCGATTGATTCTCGAATCGACGAGCGATCTACACCTTCTTCTTTGCTGATTTCCGAGTAAGTCATCTGAAGAAAAAAGTGCTTATATATTCGACTTCTTTGAACATCACTCAATGTTGACAATGCTTTTTCAAGCATTTTAAGCTCTTCCTTTTTTACAAGTGACTCCTCAGTATCATTGACGATTAGCTCGTGGTGATATTTGGCAAACTCCTCATCTGAAATATCAAAAGAACACCCGGTTCTGACCTCTCTCATTCTGCATTTGTTTTCATATCGGGTTCCTTCTTCAAATACTTCTCCTTGCGATACAGAAAGACGAATAAAGGGAACGTATGGCTTGATTTCTTCGGGATATTTTTGGAGGATTTCTTCTTCGGACAGTTCTGTTACTATTGCCCATTGAACATCATCCTTGTAACCTGTATATTCATATTTGAGGTTAATAATTTTGCAATCCAGCTTGAATTGGTCGAGTCTGTTAATATTAGATATTGTCATTTTCTAATCTCCGAATTTTGAATTTTGGTTAAAATCAAAATTCGGAGATTAAGGATATTCAGCAACAAAGCAAATCCATTTATAAAACATAAAAACCCTTTCTGTCATAAGCAGAAAGGGTATAAAAAGACACGACAATTCAGCTTATGAGCTGTTTGTCATGTCCTAACTCAACAGTCCAATATTTCACCGTAAATGATGAATATCGGCTCTTTTCCAGCTTGCTTTACTGATAATATTCAGTATGTCTGGTGGTTGAACTATGTACAAAACATATTATTTATTTTTAAAACAAATTACAATTCGTTGGTTGCACTTTGGGCATTTCAAAATTATCTTATTGTTGTTTTTAATTGAAAGTTCATCGCTTTCAATTAGTACAACTACTTTTTCTTTCACAGGCTTATCGCATAATCGTCCGGTTTTACATAACGGACATTTTACATGGTCAAATTTGGCATTTTCGGCAATGAAATGTTTGAGTAATAGCATTTATTAAGTTATCCTTCCTTAAACAATCATCTGTTTATTTTTTTGCAAAAGTATTAAGAATACTTTGAAGCATTTCACAATTCGGAGGTTGTCCATTTATGATGTCTTCTAATGCTTTTTTCTGTCCTTCTGTAAGATGTCTGCGATACCAGTAATAGCCTTGCATTAAACATACACCTCCTCCATATCTGCCTCTTATTGTATAAAGAGGTGCAAAACTACTAAGTGCAACAATATCGTTTTGAATTGTTCTTCTTGTTACATTGAATTCGCAAGCAAGATTGTCCATAGTTTCAAAACGACGGTAACTTAAAATTTCAAGAATAATCTCTCTACGTTCAAGAGCACTCACAACTTTTATACCTCCTTATTTATTTGCAAGGAGAATCCTAAAAGTTAAATAGGAAAAAAACTTTCCTATTTAAAAACTTTTTTCAAAAAAAACCTGCAACATTAAAACAAAGTCCAATGTTGCAGGTTAACTTCATAGCTTAATTAATAAAAGCTTGTCATATAATACTTACTATTTTTTATTTTTCCTAAAAATTGTTTCTTTTATCGTTTCAAATAAGTTCAAAAAGAAATTCTGTAATTTTTCACTAGCCCCAATGCAAACCATAAGAATCGTAATGATAAAGATAATAGTAACGATTAAGTCCCTTTGGGGGTGATTCATAATCTCAAAACCTATTCCTGTCATTTGTTTCTCTCAAATTCATTTACATTGAAACAGTAATTGAAAGCAGGAACGGAACGATAACGCCTGCTTCCTGTGCCTTATACATTGTATCAACAGCAACACCTTGAATATCGCTCCAATCGTTGGGAGCAAAGTCATAGCGGTCAGTTACAGTTATGGTATTTGCTTCAACGTCTTTTGTGTAAGTACAAGCGTGAATTGCATAGTAGAAATCATCGTCAACAGTTGAACCAGTCTTTACAAAGTTCGCTGTGCCGCTTGTAAGACCGTTTGAGCAAAGCTCGGTATACTTTGCTGTCTGTGTCATCAAAGCACCGTTTGAGGGCGTATAAGCCGAATCAAGCACATTATTGTCCTTTGCGTGAGCAAGAAGTTCGGCTGAAAGAACATAACCCTGTGAATTGAAATATGCAACAACCGCTGAAACTGCGGGTGAATAAATCAGATGAAAACTGCCGTAAGGAACAGCAAGAGTACCGTTCTGATATGCTGCATATTCTTCAATCATATCGTCAATAACGGCAATCTGATCTGCATCTGTGAGTCGAGCTTTCATTTCAGCAAGTTCTGCAAGAACACTTGTGTTGCTCTCGGCAAGTTCATCTTCAATAACGGCAATAGCCTGAGCTGCTTCGTTTATGGGGTTCTGAACCGCAAAAGCAGGAACGGAAATGCACAAAAGCATAATCAGACTTAACGAAATGCTTATAATTCTTTTCATTATTTTTTTACTCCTTAATTTTAATGTGTCAGAGCAGTTATTGAAGCAACTGCTCTATTTTTAGATGTACCACAAAAAGCCGCCAAGAAAAACAATTATTAACCATTGGAAGAAGTTGTACTCAACATTCACATTAACAATCCACCTGCGATTGTTTTTAAGATAAATTGTTATCTTTGCATCACCTTCGCCGGTTGCGATAATTTTTCTGTCCCTCAAGTTAACTTCTGCCACTTCATTATCAGATGAATAGCAGCTTATTATTTCTGAGTTTGGCGGAATTTTTAAAGTATCAAAAGATAGAGAGCATTTATAATACATATCTTCTGATATTATAGTCCTCAATGAATAAGTTGCAATCTCACTTGGAATACTGCCTTCACAATAGGCAACAGCCTTAACTGTCGAAATGCCTTTTGTGCTGATTGGAGCAACATATTCATTTGATACCCCTATGATTGGGTCTTTATCGTCTGTAGTATAGTATATTTTTGCATTTGATGCTGTTGATACTATTTCGATATTACCATCTGAATTTATCTTGAATGTAGGTTTGGAAATACTTTCTAACGGAAAAATTAACGAGCAATCCATTATTCCCTCACCGTATTTGTCACTATCCCAACCGTCGGGAACAACAACAGAAGAGGTGATAATATCAGCAATTACACTACAGGATAAATCGGGATAAACAGATTTAATCATAGCAACAGCAGCAGAAACATAGGGTGCAGCCATAGATGTACCGCAAGCATATACTTTTTGATAAATATTATTTGAAGCACTTTTTATCATACACCCCGGTGCAGCAACATCAACACAAGTTCCGTAATTGGATGAGATATTGCCGCATTTAGATAACTGAACAGGTTCAAAATCGCTGTCAACTGCCGCAACAGTTATAACCTTTTCATTAAGTGCAGGATAACAAACTTCATCTGCATTGTACCCCGTGCCGTATTCATCATTACCTGCTGCTACAATAATGGGAACATTGTTATCATAGGCATAATCAATAGCATCTTCAATGTATTGGCTCGGACTGTCCGACCACCACATACTGATATTAATCAAGTCATCTCCGTTATCAACAGCAGTCATAAGAGCCGTTCCGATTATTGAATATGCGGTTTGAAAAGTCTGACTGAACTTTTCATTCACCCTATATGGTCTGAATTTAACATTCGGCAAGGTGTTTTCATAGATGATTCCCGTTATGTGTGTTCCGTGTCCAAAGCCATAGGGGTCTGATGTATCTGTGTTATAATCAAACAGATTATATCCGGGATAAAACCTATCAACATCAAACATATGATGATTTTCAGTTAATCCTGTATCGAAAACAGCAACAACTATCTCTTCGTCGGATTTAATAAGATTGTTGTTTTCAATATAATCGTTTAAAACATCAAGCTTTACAGCAGATGTACCCCAAGATACATTTTCCTCTGTGCTTTCGGAAAGGGTTGACACTTCAGAGGAAGGCGAAGAGCTAACCTCAAAATATGTATCCATTTCCGCATAAACAACATAGTCTTGAGTTAAATAAAACTCCAATGCTGAATTTGCAGTAGTGCTGTCGGGATATTGCAGAATATGAATACAACTCCAACCTTCAACCTTATCCAAAGCACCTTGGTCATCTGACAACGGTTTGCTTGTTTGTGTTTTGACAATAATACGACAGGTTTCGCTTACACCTCCGGATGAAGCACCAAACGAGCTGTCATAATGACTTATCATTTTGCTGACAGCGGAAATAAAATCAGTAGGGGTGCTTTCTTCTGCTTCGATTGTATCAGCAAAACCCATTATTGAAAATGTGAGAAAAATAAACAACACGGAAAGGAAAACAGCCGTAATTTTTTTAACAACTTTCATTTTATTATCTCCTTATCTTAACCTTTGAAAAAGAATTCAGACAAGGACTCGAAAATTGCAGCGAAAAGAGCTGTAATCTTTTTTACAACAGAAACAATAAATCCGCCTTCTTCAATTACTGAAATTTCAACAACTTCAAAATTACCGCTTGCGGTTATTATTTCTATTGATGTGTTTCCTTCAAAAACGCCCTTTATTGCGTTGTCAGATTCAATTTTTGCGATTTTTTCATTGTTTGAAGCAATATATGTTACTTCAAACGGTAATGCGTAAATTTCACCTGCAGAAACCGTTATTTTATCAGGTATATTTGTTTCTGCGGATTTTAAAACAGGTGTTTTACCCGGCACAATATCCCATACATTCTCAAAATCAAATCCCATGTAAGATGCTTTGTTTAAGGCATCTTCGTTTGTAATGGATTTTACGCTTTCAAGTTCGCTATCATCAATATTACTTATTGCGGTTGTGATGCTGTCTGTATAATAGCAGTTTGAAATTGAATCACCGTTTTCAAGTTCTGCACATGCAGCTATACCGCCAATTTTGGTATATGTTTCGTCAGTTACGGTTACAGAACCTGTGCTGTAACTGTTGATAACGGAATTGGAAATGCTGCAAATTCCTCCTGCATAGCCGAAGCCGTTTACTTCAATGATACCTATATTACCGCAATTTATAACTGATGAATTACTGCTTGCAACAGCGAGTATTCCTCCTGCTCTTGCAGAGTGCAAGGGAACAATGTTTATTGTTCCTTCAAAAAAGCATTTTGAAACAGTATTGTTATATGATGCCGAGCCGACGATGCCGCCAACAATCGTTGAATATCCCATAGGGAAATCAAAAATGCCTTCGTCTTTGCCTGTTGCTTTAAGATTAGCAGAGCTTGAGCAATTTTCTACAAGTGAGCCGCCTTTGCCGTACAACTTGCCGACAATGCCGCCCATATCAAATCCTCCGCCTAAAACAGCTTCAATATTGCCGTTTGAAGAACAGTTAAGGATTTTTGAATTACTGCTTACGCCTGCAACAGCACCGACCGGATAGCCGATTTCATAGGGATAATTTATTGACATGTTTACATTCTCCATATCAACATTTGCTATTACAGCATCTTCTACCGTTCCGAACAAACCGACACTGTATCCGTTTGGTGTGTCAGAATCTTCGGATTTGATATTAACGGTTAGATTTTTAACGGAATATCCGTTACCGTTAAATGTACCTGTGAACGGCGTCGTGTCCGAACCTATGGGAATCCAGTTTGTGACAGATGCCGTATCAATATCATTCATTAAAATGAATTTGCCGTCAAGGTTATTGCGGACGGCGTTAAGATCTTCATTGTTGTAAATACCCGTGAAGCCATCGGGAACATCATTATCGGTTGCAAAAGCCGAAGGTACTGCTATCGTGCCTATAAGCAATATAAAACTGATAATAATGCTGATAAATTTTCTGTTTTTCATCTGAGTTTTCCTCCCACAGAACAGTATTACAACAATTTAACCTTCCGATTTTATTGTCACTATCATTCTATGGAAATAACTACAGATTAGAAGATAAAAATTACATATTTAATTTTAACATCTTGGATTAGCTGTATAAGAAATCCTCAATTACATCATAGATATGTACGGGTTCGAGCTGTTCCTTGTTGCATAAATCAACGATTTCTTCAACTCTTGATTTGTCTGAAGAAACATCTGAAATCTTTAAAACTTCCTTTCTTTCATTATCTTCCATACTGCATACCACAATGCCGTAAGCCGTGTATGCAACTGAATCTTCATTTTTTAACATCTCAACAAAAATACTATATTTATACATAATCTTCCTCCGAAACAATTTTTAACAGTATCAAGTCCGCCCGCAATGGTTTTGTCTTCGATGAGTGAAGCCATCGGGTGTGAAACCGATACCATTGGGCGAGGAATATTATGTATTCTGTTGAGAAAATGGCACATTATTTTAGATTGATTGGATTAAAACGGAATGTAAAAATGCTGTTTTACATTCTGCTGTTTTGAAATTCCTGTTTGTTAAACCATATCTCGAATTTTGTCGAAACCGCAAAGGTAAAGGCGTTCACATTTCTGCGAACGCCTAACCGCTTGTGAGTTTTTTAAAGAAGGAAAATTGCACAGAATGTGAGATAATAGTTTTAACAAACAAACACAACGTTTCCTTTTCGATGGAGGGGGGCACCTGATGAACAAGGCATAAGCAGATGCCCCTAGCATATGTCCACCGATTTGGAGGGTGTGTTTTGAAATAGTTTGTTGTTTTTAAGTTAATTGGCAGCTCTTAAAAGAGTGTGCCGATTGACTGGAAGAAGCTGTTGAACCAATCAACAACAATCTGAATGTAATATCTTATGCAAAGACAGAAATCAAACTTGTATGTTGCATCAAGATCAACATCACCGTCAGGCATTGCAAAGGAGATTTCTCTGTTTGAGAGCTCTTCTTCGGTAAGTCCTGTGTTGCCGTTAGCATCTTCCCATTTAACAAAACCGTAGAAGGGTTTATCTTCCTTTGCGGGGTCTGTTGCGGGAGCTTCAAGCTTTACTTCATCACCGTATTTGTATTCACCGTCAACGCTGCCCGTTGCACTGAATTTCCAAGTAAGGAATATCGGGTTGCTTGTTGTGAAGTCATCAATAATGAAGTATTCGTCAACTTCAGCTTCATTGTAAATTATTGTGTATTCATAGTTACCGCTTTTGTTATAATTAAATTCAAAAGCAGTTTCATACTTAATTCCCGTGATAGGCTCCTGCGGAACACCGTCAATGGTATATTCAAGAGTGAAAGTTCCTTTGGGGCTGTAATTGCCGGAACTGTCTCTGATAATAAGACCATCAGAACCCACAGCAACCGTAAGTTTGGGAGTTAATGTTTTTCTTTTAATAACTATTTTAAACGGTAATTCCGTTCTTTCGTAGTTACTGTCGGTACGGTTAATAAGGCTTGCGGTATATGTACCGTCTTTGCAAAGAGTCTTATTTGCGTTTTCAATACCAACCATACCTATGCTGACGGCATCATCGCCGGCAACATAAGATTCGAGATAATAATGAATATCGCCGAAAGTTGTACCGTATTCAACGGTAATTTCGGGAACGATTTCGTTGCCGTTTTCGTCAACAAATTTTATTGCTGATTTATTTACAGTTACTGGAACTTTTACCTCTGCTGATGTATATTTTTCAGTGTCACAAGGCGTAAAGATTACTGTTATTTCATAACTTCCTGCCGAAGGAACTCTTGCTTTCCAAGTGTCACTAATAGCAAACTCTCCTTCAACTTGTGTATCTGTACCTGATACAACAGCAACACCGCCTAAAAGAGAAATATCTGCCCATGTAATATCCGAATCATAAGTAAACTCTTCAATTGTTGGAACAACACTGACTTCGGTCAAGAATACATCTTGCTCAACTTCAACATAGATGTTTCTTTTGACTATCTCATAGCTTTTTGAATTTGCAGCATAATATGCCTCGTATTCACCGCTTTCCGTCAAAACTGTATCCGGATTAGACCATGTCCAAGCTGCCGCTTGTACACCTGTTTCACTTTCGTTATAAGGATTTTTCATTGTTCCACCAGAAATAGTGGATTCAGAAAGAGTTTGACCTGATTTTACTGATGTAGCAACAGGCAAATCTGCTTCATCCACCCAAACTGGTGTAGTTTTCTTTACAACAAATGTAACGTCTGCTGACATAAGTTTATTAAATCCTGTGTAAGCAGATGAATCATCTGGAACAAATTTAAGATTTGCTTTATAAGCATCACTTGCATTAAGAGGTCTAAAATCGTCTTTATAATGAACAAAACTACCGGGAACTTCGGTTCCATTATATTCAACTTTACCGCCAGATAATGTAATATGTTCACCTACGATTTGTCCGTAATACATTTCTCCTGTTGCTGTTGGCCATTCTGTAACCATTGTTGCCTTTAATGCAGTTGCTGCAAAAGCAAAAGGAACAGACACAGCTATTAATAAAAATGCCATAAAAAGAGATAACAATTTGAACGGCATTTTTGTTGACTTTTTCAAATTATGTACACCTCCAAAATATATATCAAAAGCAAGGCAACAATTGGAGTATAGTTATATATATTTATCTCACATTCCAAAGGTCAATGGGTTTTAGAAAATTAAAACCCATTGACTGAAGTTTACAAACTAAACCCTAAAGTTGCACAAAGTTACAAGGGTAAGGATAGCACCTCATAACCCAGAAACATTTTAAATGCTTCTTTTGCTAATGAGTTTATGCAGCGGGGTTGACTTGATTAATAGAACCACCCATAAGAATTTCGAGGTCTAAATCATCAACAGTACCATTGCAGTCCAAATCTGCTGCGGCAAAGTAAGCGCCTCCAGATGCAATGTTTTCATCTTCTTCGCCTTCGATATGCATCATTAAAATTGTCATATCAATATCATCAATTACGGCATCACCGTTTACATCGCCGTAAATAACAATGCTATAAGTTGCTGCCAATGTTGATGTATCATCAACGAAAACATTAATTGTTGAACCTGTACCCATTGAGTTGTTAGAATCGCTGGAAGTAAAGGTTACATCATATCCGGTAGCACTTGCAACCCATGAGCTTATTGTTGTATTGGTTAAACCAGTGGTAAGACCATAAACCGTAAAGTTTTTGGTATTAATAACCGTTGATTTGCCTGTGCCTGGCTCAAGATACTTGGGCTTAAGAGCAAGCATAGCTTTGATAAGGTCAATACGAACATGATTAATTTGTGTCTGAAGAACAACACTTGTATTTTCAAGGTAACCTTCTGCAATATCAAGTGCAGTCTGAACGTCAGCCCAAAGGTCTGTTGCGTAATTGTCTTTATTAAGTTCAAGTGCCTGTGCTGCTGCTACTTCAGGTGCCAAATAGGTTGTAATTGCGGCTTTCTTGAGAAGTCTGCCGCCCCAAAGTTCAAGCTGTGCCTTTGCATAAACGATGTCAAATTCAGCAACTGCAGGAGCAACAAATGTTGCTTCTTCGCCTTCGGGAGCAACCTGTGAATTTACTATATTGGCTGCTCTGTCATAAGCATCCTCAAATCTGTCGTATGTGAAGAGAACATAATCATCACTGTCAACATCTCTGTAGGTGTCAACAACTGCTTCAAGAGCTGCGAGTTTAGCTGTGTCGGTAACTGCCTTTGCGTCAAGAGCCGCAATAGCAGCTTCGATGTTCTGAACTGCTGTGTAATAAGCATTTTCAGAACCGTCGGGAGCGTTTACATTTGCAAACATCTTGGTGTGGTCGGGATTGCCCTGAAGGAGAGCAAAGCCTGCTGAAACAGCATTCTGATATGCTGCCCATTCTGTGTCTGCATTTGCATAGTCGCTGTACTGACGGTTTCTGCCCATAACATCACCGAGAACGCCGTCAAGGTTGAAATCATTGTAAACAACGATTGTGTGGTTACGAGCTTCGGTAAGAGTACCGCTGTTGCTGCCGGCTGAGGTAACTTCAAACTGAATTGTTACGGGATAAATGCCGTAAGGCTGTGCAGCTTCGTTATCAATGTTGGCAACATAGGGATTAACCGTGCCGTAAGTATCGGTTGAAATTGAAGAATCTTCAAGAGCAACGATGGGATCGCTTTCGGGGTTGTTAGCAGAAATGCCGGTAGGAAGTGTGCCTGTAACAACTGCTCTGCGAACATCCCTTGCGCTTGTAAGAAGACCGCTGTTGTTGGTTGCCATGATGCTGAACAGGGCTGCATCATAAACATCTGTTGTATAAAGATATGTTGAGAAGCTGTCGAAAGTAACATTGTTTGCAGTTACTTCTGCACTTGATGCATCATAGTTACCTGTTGCGGTATAGAAATGTGAATAAATTGACTTCACAAGAGGAGTGCCGTTATTGATTCTGTTGCCTGCTTCATCAAGAAGGTAATAAGTAAGGTCAAAACGTGCCTCTGTTGTTGCTGATACTGTGCCTGTAACTGCAACATCAAGGTAGCTGTTAGCCGCAATCTTTGCACCTTCCGTAACTGAAGCGGTAAGACCTGCTGTGTTGGTAAGAGAAATCAGCTCGATTTCATACATCTTATCCTGTGCTAGAACACCGTTTGCATTTCTCCAAGCGGAGTTAACGCCGTTAGAACGGTTGTAAATACGGAGATTTGTTGAGGGAACAGTACCGTTTTCACAGTAAACTCTGCCACTCATATCCATATCCACATCGCTGAGGCTCTGCGGGTCGGCGAAGCCGAGAAGCATTGTAACGAGATTTACGACTGTTACATCAAGACCTGTCTTATCTCTTAATGCAACGAGAATGTTTTTAAGAATAGTCTTTGTGTGAGCCATATCATTTGCAAGAAGTGACTCGAAGTTTGTGATTCCGGTGGGAACGCAAGCGGTTGTGCCGACTGTGAAAGCACCGTCAAGGATATTTGCGATAAAGTCAATAATAAGCTCATAAGCCTTCATCTGATTGAGAGGACTTGTTGACTTGTAAGTGAAGAATGTGTAGAGAGCATCAAGGTCCATCTGAATTACTGCATCAAGGAAATAGTTGATAAGGCTCTCAAATGTGAGTTCATCAGCTGTGCCGGGTGTGGTTTCGTTATCTCTGAACATTTCTTCATAGTTCATCCACTCTTTGGGGAAAAATTCCCAAATGATAGCATCAATTTCATCCCAACCGTCATAGCTGGCTCTTGAACGAACTTCATTCAGTTTTGTTGCATCGAAAAGTCCGTTGATGTAGGGATTGCACCAAGCGATGAATGCAGAAATAAATTCTGCTGCTGTTGTATCGTAAGAAAGGTTAAGACCGATGTTTGCATTGAGGTAATAAACTGCAAGGTCTGCACCAAGTTCAAGGATAGCAGCTTTATAGCCTGCTTCTGTTGCGTTTGCGGGAACAGCGGGATATGTTCCTTCAGGAACAAGTCTGATGCAAAGTTCACGAAGTCCTACATAAGCAACTTCTTCTATACCTTCCGAGCCGTCAAAATCAATGTGCTGAACAAAGTTTTCAACAGCAACTCTTGCGATATAGTCGCCGAGTTCGGGAAGTTCGGGATTTTCTGCTTCAAACTCAAAAGTATCGCCGCCTGCTCTGATAATCTTGAGAAGGAGAGCTTCAAGGTTGTTTTTAAGGGTGGTAAGGGGATCGTTTGTTCCTGTTTCTTCCCATGTGAACTGATTGGGAAGAAGCATCTCATCGACAACGCCCTTAAACATATCGTTAAGCTGTGTAACGAGAGGCTGAGTTCTGTTGTATGTATATTCGGAAACAACATAGTTGGTATCAACAAGCAGATAGAGTTCGCCGCCGTCTGCCTGATTTGATTCAACGGCATTTCTGATTGTGGTTTTGAGTTCACTGTTAAGAAGAGGAACGATAAGTTCATTGAGAACAGAGAAGATAACTTCATCAACAACTCTGTATGAGTTGTCGGTTGCAAGATTTACGGTGAAGCCGGGAAGTATACCTTCAAAGCCAACTTCCAATGCTTCGGGGCTGTCGGGTTCTGCACCGATCTGATGGTCGAGAGCATACTGTGCGATGCTGTCAAGAGTTGTGCCGTTAGGCATCGGAACTTCATTAACGGGATGGAGGACATCCCAAAGAGTTTCTTTAAGGAACTTGGGAACATCGTCAATGATAACTCTGAACTCGGGAGGCAGGAAACCTTTGAGGATACCCCAGTTGAAGTTCTTATTAACAATGTTAAGAAGACCATCTTCTGCACAACCTGCAAGGTATGCAACCAAGCTTCTGATAACATCCATATCAGTAGTGGGAGAAGCGCTTGAACGGCGAATGGTAGCAATCTCACTTCTGGAGTCCTCAAGTACGCCGAGGTCGCCAACGATGAGGTCGCCGAACAGCCAGTTACCTGTAAGAGAGTAAATGGAGTCGAGCGCTGCATCTGTTGAGCGAAGGTCAATGCTGCCGATAAGAGGAATATCAATGTAGATATCTTCTTTCTGAAGCATAACATCAAGCTGGTCAAGAAGGATAGAAGCCTTCTGTTCAAGTTCAAGCTCAACTTTGTCAATCGAGTTGTACTGGTCTATAATCGCTGAATCGAGATAATCAGCGTGATATGCTGATGCTGCGACGGACATGGTTCCAAAAATCATAATCGCTGACATAAGCACAGCTAATATTCTTTTAGCTTTTGACATAAGAGTTTCCTCCTTTTTAAATTTCAAAGAAATTGTTTTATCAACAAAAATTTTATACCGTCCATCTATTTAAAATCGATAAAACTTATATTTTAGTTTTTCTGGGTGAAGTAAACTTTGTGAATGAATAAGAATGAGCGAGTTTGAAATCAAATCTCACCCCTATTTGAATTACAGAACCCGCTCATTCACAATTGTTTACCATTGCTATCACATCCTTTCCGGTGTTGCACACATATACAAATTAAACTTGTATGACCATGAACAGTACAGTAATCCATTCATAGTGTTGCATTCACATTCGTTTAATTTATATTTAAGTTAAAATAATTTTTAAAATTAGTATGTTGCGGAGGTGTATACAACATATTAATTTACGAAGTCAATGTCAGCCACAAATGCATCTGCAGCCGCAACATTGGAAAGACCGCCATCTTTTGATGTAAGGGTTATCATCAACACTCTTTCGCCTACTTGTATCAAATAACAATATGCATCGAGCTGTGAACCGTCATCATCGTTTACTGTCATTGCAAAACGTTTCATCGGTATACTTTTAATAGTTACATCTTCAATTGTACTTTTGGCAAGGCCTTTAGATTCAACATACCTATATGTATCGGAAACATATTCATCAAAATCGGTAACGAATTCAGTCTTGTCCATAATGTTAAACTGAATTGTTCCTTGTTTATTTTCAAGCATGGGATTTGTATCATTAGACTTCAACTCAAAGTCATCGGGGATTTCCAAGTCATATGCAGGTGCCATTAACTTGTCATCCTGAACGATGAGATAATCATCAGTTATTACTTCTGTCACATCATTGCCGTCAGCATCCGTTGCTGCTACGATGAGATTGCCGTTGTCATCCGTTACTCGTCCGCCATCTTCTGCAGTAATCATTTCATATGACTTACCGTCTGAACTGATAACCTGCGGTCCTGAAACTTTACAAGAGGAAAGTGCAAGAATAGCTCCGACAAGCAAGAAAATTGGTACTACACGTTTCATAAAAATCCTCCTTTTTGATATTCGTTGAGTATTTGCTACTTACACTTTATGCAAGAATTTTTTTGATTTCAATAGTTTGAACAAAACTGCGGTTTTAGGATGCAATATTACTGGTTGACAACGAAATTGTTGCCGCTTTTTAGAAAGTGCACAAGATTAGATTAGGGGTTCTATAGGACAAAAATATTCAATTTATGTGCTTGGAAAATTCTTTATCATATTTATATGTTTTTGAAAAGCATTACAAGAATTATATGATTGTTTAGGTTATAACTAATATCTGTTTCACTTAACGAATCTGAAACAATTCCTTAATGTTCTTATATAGCAAATTATTATTTTAACTATTACTTTATGGCAAGACACTCTTAAGTTTGATTTTTTGAAACACCAATCAACTATGTGCTATAGTGTTTTCGTTTAAAATCAATAGAACTTTGATTCGTTTTTATTTATATGCAACACATAAAGACAACAAAGAGAGGACATATTTAAACACAAAACAACATATTTCTTTGGTTGAAAATATAAAGCAACTGCCCACACAAAATTTAACTTGTGCGGACAGTTGCTTTATATGAATTTATTGCGGTTGGTTAATGAACATAAAAGCAAAAATAATTAATACAAAATATATTTTTTACATAACTTATGTATGCTCTAACAGTGAAACTAGCTAAAGTGTTCTGCAGATAAATATTTCCACAAATAATAGAGATAGTTATTATTTCTGTACGTCATCACTTTTTACGACAGATTTAGAAGAAAAGCTCCAAAATATTAGGTATGCTCTCATATTCACTATATTTATCATAATAAGGTGTAATACAGCGATTAAATGGATTACCTTCTCCATGATAGCTTGTAGAATCACTGTCTATTAAAACAACAGTTTTACCTGAAATAATAGCCTTATCGAATCTGTTAAATTCTTGAGAGTTTTGAGGTTCTAAATTCAAAATCATATACGTTCCTTTTTGAGGCTTATAAAAATCTTCTATGTCCGAATTGGCTAGAACTCCAGTGACAAAACCATAACTTTCTTGTTCAACTGAATACATAATATAATTTACCATTTTTATAATTCTTATATCAGTTGGCTCAAGTTCTGTAGGTGTGCCTTGGTTGTATAATATTGCTTTTGAAATTGTTGGAAAATCTTCTGCGTATGGTTCAAGTTTTAAAAAACTGATTTCTGTGGTTGTTTCAACAACTATATCAGAATTTGAGCTTTGGGTATCGGTTTGTGCAGTTGTCTCAACAACTAAATTAGAATTTAATACTTTTGTATCAGTATATGTGTTTATATGCAATTTAGGAGTTGTTACAGTTTCACCAGATATGATTAATGTGCTTGAGCTTGTTGACATACCTGTAATGGGGTAAGTCTTTGAAGGGAAAATATTATTTTTGGAGAATGTAATTCCCAATAAAGCTATTATTAAAATTAAACATATCAATGGAATGACTCTTTTCATAAAGCATCCTCCCGATTATATATAATTTTTTTGGATAAGATAATCATAAACAATTTCCATTGTTATTTTGTTAGGTAAGTTTTTATCAATTACTGAACCGTTTCTGTAAATATTCCATGGTTGAGTTGCATATGTATTTGGATATGCGGGTTCAAAATAAGTGTCGCCGCCTACAACATTATAACGACAACCAACAACTACACCATTAGAATCAATTTTTCGGCTTAATGCACAAGCGAAATTATCTTTACTAGAACCTGTATTTCCTGCAACTGAACAAGATGTAATAATTACACAGGAAACCTTATCGTTTTTTTTCAAGTTATTCATTTGGTCTGTAGTAAAAATAGCTTGTTGTGGATTGCTTTCATCGTAAATGCCATTTGGACCACCATGGGTATGTATAATTACATATTTGGAGTTTAGGTTGTTCCATACATCTACAAAATTTTGGGGTGTTGTTGCAATAACAGTACTGCTTTTTGCACTGGCAGCTTTTCTTAAAGTCTCTCCCATCGTTTTCGAACTATTCATCCAACCATCTTTATCTATACTTAAAACGCTTACTGTACTGTTTGAAAACAAAGAAGAAATTGCTGATATTATATATGATATTACTTTTTTGATTTTGCTGAACCAGTTATTGCCAGCCGGATCCAAATTATCAATAGGATTATTACCGCAATAAGCAAATGGGTTATAAGAAACTTCTGATTCAGTTGCACCAATATAATTTACATTATCAGAATTAATAAATCTTCCGATCTCAGGATCGTAATATCTTGACTGAAGATAGTACATCTGAATATCACTGTCATAGTAATAACTGCGATATCTGAAGGGATTGAGTTCACCGATTACAGTGTTCGAACCAGTAATAGAAGTTACTTTACCCCAAGCATCATAGGTGTAATTTGCAACAATGTTTCCATCAGTATCAGCAACACCAACAATGTCATTGGTTGAATTTTTGATATAAATATAGTTGTTACTGTTGTATTTGAAACCAACAACTTCTCTATTTGCATCATAGAAGAAATGGAGTTTTGTAATGCCGTCTGTCTGTTCTATGATATTTGTGCCATCAAGATAGTACGAAGTTGTAATACCGTTTGAAGTCTTGCTAGTTCTAATACCATCTTCATTGTAAGTATAACTGATATCACCAAAAGAAGCAAGTTGTCTACCCATTGTCCAAATCAATGTATTACCCATATAGCTAGTCGGGTTACCGACTGCATCATAAGCAATTGACTGGCCATTGTAGTTTACCAGTTTATCTTTCCAAATTTCATCATAAACATATGTATCGGTGCTACTTTCAACCAAAGTATATATTTTTTCGCTGTTCTCGTCAACAGTTACAGAGTACTCTTTCTTCGCAAGAATATTACCTCTGTCATCATATGTGTATTCATACTTGGTTGTTGATGTTTCAGAAGAAACCAACTGTTCCTTGTTGTCATAGGTATAGGTGATTGTTTCACTTGTTTCTACAGTTCCATTCTCATCCTTTGTTGTAATGGCTTCAGTTGTAATGTTTCCATTATCATCATAAGTATAACTGTAGACTTGCGAAACATCGTTGAGTGTATTTTCGAGATCCAAGATAAGTTTGTCTGAGTTGTAATCGTATGATGTTGTAAAACCTGCGGTTGTAATCTTCGTTAAATCATCATTGACATAGGTATATTCCTTTGTGAAATCGGTTATTCCGTTGGTCTTGAAAGTGTCTTTGTTTTCTTCTGTAACAAGGGTATAAATAACATCATCAATTGTTGTAACTACACCATTGAAGCTATCAGTAACATCTTCGTCTTTAGATACACGTTCTATTGAATAGATAAAATTACCATTAAGTTCGCTAACGGTTAGTTTGCTATCTTCGATAACCTTTTTGATGTTGCTCACATAGTCAGTAAGCTCAGTCCACTCTTCTGTAACCTCGCCATTTTCATCGGTAGTCTCAAAATATTCATAACCGTACTTCGTTTCTTCGCCGAGTTTTATGGCTGTGACTTCACCATCATCACTGTAGGTGTATACAACACTCTGACCGTTGCCATAGTTTGAAGTTAATACTTCCTGTTCAACAGTTGAGGAATATGTATAGTTGACAAGCTGACCGCTTTCTGAACTTGCTGTGAGAATACTTCCAAGAGTGTTATAAGTGAAAGTATAGCCGTTAAAAGTATGCCCTGTTAAATTGCCGTATGCATCATAGGTATAGCCTGCAACTACTCCATTGGGATTTGTTCTTGAAATGAGATTACCGTTTTCTGAATAGGAATAAGTAGTTGTTTCTCCATCTTCAGTTATAGTAAGAACATTATCTTTACCATCATATGTGCATGCCGTTATTTTACCGTCATCATTAACTGATATTGTTCTGCCGAATACATCATATACTGTTTCGGAAACTGTTTCATCAACTTCTCCGGCATTTGTTGTCACCTTAATCAACTGACACCATGGATCATATTCATAAGAGACTGAAGTGATATCAGATGTTGTTTCTACTAAACTTGTATCAGCGTTCTCTGTGTTTGTATATATAGTTGTAATATGACTTGTAACATTACCATATCCGTTATAAGTATATGCTTCGCTATGAGAGTGATACCAATCATTATTAATCCACTGATAGTCAGTTTGAGTTGCCAAGCTTTCCTTATCATTATATAAATATACAGTCTTTTCTTGGTTGATAAATGTTTCATCAACTCTCTTTTGATAAACTTCCTCGGTAACATTTCCGTTTGTATCGTAAGCATAGGTTGATTTTTCTACTGCAACAGTTTCAGCCTGTTCAAAAGTAGGTTCCTCTGTAACTGTTAAAGTTCCTGCTTTAACAAATAAAGTTTCAGTAACATTGTTTTCATTGTTATAAGCATAGAATGTAAGGTTACCGTCATCATCTTCTGCATAAATCGGATATTCTTCATAGTGTTTTCCTGCTTCACCAATAGGTACGGTTATTACATATGCGACCTGAGAAAAGGTATCTGTTGTGATTTCGCTTGAAATATTATTGGGGTTATATATCGCATCATCAGAAAAACTGTAAAGTTCGTTTGATATTGCGAAACCATCTGCATAATACCAAACATCAGTTATACCTTTACTATCAGAAACAGTTACTGTACCAACATTACTCGGCGTCTCCTCATTATTATTTGCAGCAGTATCGTTGTAAGTATATTTAACAAAAGCGCCATTAGGCTGAGCAATTTTCTTTACTCTGCCATCAGCAGAATAAGTGATGGTTTCATCTTCATTAGTTGTAAGAAGTCCGTTAGTGTATCCGTAACTATAATTGTTGTTTGCAGCATCTGTAAATGTTATCAAATTATCGTCTAACCACTGATACTGAACATTCTTTGATAATGTTTGATTTGTTTCAGAATCGAATCTTGAAGCGGAAATATAGATAGGTTTTCCTCCGCTTAATCTTACGATGTTAGTATTACTTGCTTCATCGGTGATATAGATATTATTACTTGCCCATGAATATGTTGCTGTATTGTAGTTGTCTTTAACAATTGCAAGTTTACCATTTTCGTTGAAATAACATTCAAGTTCACCATAAGGAACGACATATGAATAATCTGTTTCACGAAGAGTTCCTTCTTCAACCTTAAGTTCCTCACCATAAGCGGAAACATATTTTCCTTCATTATTGATAATATAATAATGCTTATTACCGTAGAAGTCAGTAAATATATAACCGTTTCTATATTCAGCAATATTAGCATCAAAAGTAAAGAACCAACCGTTTTCACTGCTGTATGTACGGTCAAATCCTATAGGAAGAACGCCTTCACCGAGAGCAATGTCGGTATATGATGTCGTATATTCGCCAATGTCACTTTCAAGAATAAGAGACACTTCTTCGCTAATATTACCTGCGACATCACAAGTACGGGCATAAATGGTTGTATCATATGTACGAATTACCGAAAGTGGTTCATCTTCGTAATCAATCCATTCACCATCGCCGAGCTTGTATTCAAGGTGTTCTGCAGTATCTGTATCTTCATTAAAATCTACCGAATGCATGGACATATAGACAAGTCCATCTTCTTCATAAAGGTTGGGAACTGCAGGGGGATTATCGTCATATGATTGAGTAATATTAATAGTTTTAGTAACCGTATCTGCGGTAACTGTAATATCACATTCCCTTGCAGTTGCAGTATTATTAACATATGATTCTATTTCAACTGCAGCATTGCCTGCTCCTGTAGAAGGAGTAACTATCAGCCAATTAGGTAATTCTCCAAAAGACCATACCGTATTTGATTCAATACTGATTGTTTTTTTAATCTGTCCTACATCAAAACTCAATGATGTTGTGTCTAATGTAAGATAGGGGTCAGCACCGTACTGGGTAACAGTTATTGAACCTATAATTGTAGTTCCCATTTTTACGGTTACTGTTCCAGTTCTATCTTCAACGGATGTGTTTTCGGTAACTATAATTTTGTTTGTACCAACACCAGTTCCTGATGTTGAGCTTAATGAAATCCAATCTGCATTAGAATAAGCAGTCCAGTTGCTACCAGTTGTTATTGTAAACGAAGAACTTTCTTTTGCCTGACTATCTGTATCCCAAGTAGAAATACTTACAGTCGGTGCTGTGTAGTTAATATACATTTTGGGATAATTACTTGAATCTGAAGCCCTCGAAGAGTGAAAATCAACCTGTGTTTTGGTAGATTCATTTGAAGAAGCTAGCATTATACCATTGTTAACACCACCACCAAGCCAACGCCTTGCCGCACTTGTGATATTAAATGAATAACTTGTCCTACTTGAACTAGCAGAAATGGACGATAAACATGAATGTCCACTGCTATAGCCGTTATTGGAATTGTCATATGGTTGGTTATCCCAAGAAATGCTATCTGGACTCCAATAGTTTACATCGTAACAATCATAAGCACGAATATATATATCGCTAGCACCCAATGCTTGAAAATAATAATCCTGCGTTAACTTTAAATAAGCACTATTAATATAGCTTCCTGCAGGAATGTTTGAGGGTAAAGTTGGCTTTATATATGTTCTAGTGAGATTTGTAAGATTTCTACCCACACGAAGTTCTTTCTTTACTCTTGGAGATCCGGAATAAGTCCCTGTGATAACAAAAAGATCATCAAACGACATATATATTGTCGGATCTATTATAACAGGAAACTTTCTTTGTGACGAGTTTATCCAAGCCTCACTCGCTTGAAGCGTTAAAACATGTTTACCGCCTTTTTCAACAAGTGACATTTCAATGTCTGTACTTTCCGTTTCATTAGCATCGTACATATATGGAGCTTCAATATAGAATATTGTTTCATTTGTATCTTTAGGATCAACCAATCTAATTGAATTGTCTTCATTAACAATAGGGACAAGTTCGCCAAAATCCATATCAAAACTGTATATGTATTCGTCTTGTTTTTCATACACTACAATATTTTCTTTTATGCTATTGGTTGTAACAACATACTCCAAATCGGCATTACCGAAAACATCTTCATACACAATAGCTCCGGTTTGATTTTCAACAGCCATTACTTCGTTATTGTATGTAGTTATTTCGCCTGCCTTTGAAACTGAATCAGTTGATGCAGTCATTACTTCCTGATTTGAAAGTGCTTGATTTATCTGTACATTGGAAGATAAATCCTTAGCATCATCAACAACAGTTGCGGTTTTATTTAAGGAAACCTTTGCTCCTTGGCTTACTCCGAAGTTTATGGTATGTCCTTTGTTTGTTGCTGAAACCTTTTGACCGTTTGAAAAGCTTTGAGGAATTCTTACATCCATTGCCCCTGACTTTGGTGTATACATAGCTTTTCCCGAAGTGCTTCTTACATCAGAAGTAAGCTCCAAATTGTTGTTGATTTCTTTCCATTGTCCGTTTTCTTTGTAATGAACAGGTTCGGAATATGTAGCAACGATATAAGAACCGTCCTCACAAAGAAAATGTTTGACATATTCTTCACGAAGATCATTTACTTCTCTAACAATCTTTGATGTCATTTCTTCATGAATAGTGGCTTCAACCATAGTACCCTTATCCGAAGCCAATGTGTTTTGGGCTAAGACTGGCATAGCTATGGAACAAGTCGTAAATATTGTTATAATTGCAAGAAAAATTGATAAACTCTTTTTAAAGGTTTTCATTTTTACACTCCTTTTTAGTTGTCATCTAGATATTATTTTGCCTATCAAACCTTTGAGCGAAAAATCGTATCCTCCCGAAACGCTTCTGGCCTTTATAATTGAATACATATCGCTTTTGCCAAGTGATTTTGTGGGAATACTCTCAATTTTCTCAATGAGTTTTGCAAAGGTTTCCGTTTGCTCCGTCATAAGGTCAATATCAAATTTTTCCATTTCATGTGTATCGCTTACAACGCAGAGATAATACGGCGCGGGAACAAGACTGATTTCAGGAATCCGCATAGTAAAGAAATTCTGTCCCTCACCGAAATGCAGGGCGTTGTGCCCTCTCAAGGTCATTGTGCGGATATTTTTTCGTTCCTTAACGGTATCAATATAAAGCTTATCCATAAAGTAATTGCCTGTATAGACAAGTTCAACCTCCGGATTGCCTGTGTATTTGTATTCGCCGTCAATGTCACGCCATTCCTTACATCCAAGATGTTCTATTGTGAGATTTGCAACACATTTGAAGTGGTCTTTCTTACCGTCCCAAAGCTCACGGTGCATTGCAAGCCAGCGTGAAGCCGATTGAAACGCACCTGTTCTTATGTCCTCAAAATGAGGCAAACGAAAATGGCCGGTTGTAAAAACGAAAATATGTGTTCTTTCAAGCGGTTGCTCATTCAAATTTTTCACAAGCTGCAAAAGAGCAATCGGACCGTTTTCTTCTACACAGTTTGTACCGTCAGTGTGAGTGTTTACGATAACACATTCTTTTTGATTTTTGCCCTTTATTATGCAATAAAAGCTTTCGGTAAATGCTTTTTCTTCAATTTCTGCTTCGAGTACAAATCTTACCTTTTTGTGCTGCTTTGCTGCCTCAGTCAAACGCTTACCGTTGGTTTCGTTCACCCAAAGCATAGGTATATTCTGATAATCCGCAATAAAAGAGAGGTACTGACCCTCTATCATATCGTCGTGCAACCCTTTCCATATAAGAATAACCGCCTTTGCCTTTGAAAGCTTTGAAACAATTCCGTAGAAGCATTGAACAAAGCTTGTGATAACAGGCCCTTCGTATTTCTTTTCAAGAACCACATTTTCGGGATAACTTGTGCGTTTGTCAAATGCAATTTCACTCGGCAGAAAATTGATATTCGCAACATTGAAAACTGCAATTTTACCCTTGGTTTTTGGAATATCCTTTATGCCGTCAACATAAACAAGCTCTTCGGTTATTCCGTCGGCAGAGGTTTCACCCGAATAAGGATAAGCCGACGAAACAGGAATATTGATTTTTTTATCACCGTCGATTATTTCGATAGATGAGCGCTTTTCTTCCCAACGTCTGAAATAAAACGGGTCACTAAAAATCGGAATATTCATATCTTCAATTTCGCTTTTTAGCCAGTTGATAAAATCCGTGTGACCTTGACTTCCTGTAAGCCTTGTGCCGAAAGAATTCATTTTCTGCATTCCTGCAAGCAATCCCTCTTTTGAAACAATAAAATTCATTGTTATTCCTTTCTATAAATTATGATGATATAATAATTATGATATGGCGACCCTTTGGTTGAGCAAAGAATCGCCATAAACACAATTAAATTAGAACAGAATTATTTTATTATAAATGTCCGGTTGTCAAAAATTTTTCAATAGCATAAAAGAACATTTCGGGCGCAAGCACAAATGCCTGAATAAAACCAGAAATAGGCCAAAGTATTGCCAAAAAAGCTTGAATTATTGTCATAAATTAATTCTCCTTTTTTATTTTAGGATTGTTTCGTTGGTGTCTAAAATTAGAGTTGAAAGAACTTGTTACATAATATGTAATTTAAGTATCAAGAACTTGATTCTGATACATAAATAGAAATAACATTTTCGTAATCATACCAATTGTCACCAGATTTTACAGAAATATTGTATATATTTTCACCTATATACGAAGCTGAAGGATAAAACCCTATATCCCAAATAAGATTATCACCTTCTTCAACTACCTCATTTACATATATACCATTAGGGACTAAATTCATAGTTCGATCAATACTTGTGTTTTGAAGATTGATTTCTGATACGGTTTTGTCTGTTATTATTGTAAAGCTAATGGTGTTTCCATAGGTAACATCGGTTTGCTCAGCTGTTATGCCCTTGAATGGAGAATTCAATTCTGTAATTTCTTCGACAATTTCTCCGTCTTCTATAATATACAAACTCGTATCTTCAATATCGGTTGTTGAAGAGATTTCGGCAACAAGTGTCTTTCCGGGATTTACTACTATGTCATTAAATGTTTTGACTTCTAACGGTTCAACTATGCCAACTGTTTCAATAGCAAAAGACATCATTCCGTAATCATAAGATTCTATATAAGCATCTACCGATTCGTATCCATATGGAATTAAGAACACTTTTTCGCCTTCTTCTGTAATCCATGATACAATTTCGTCACCATATGCTGAATTGTTTTCGACGGATTGAGTATGAATGACATCTTCATTTTGGCTTTCAAAAGCAACTATGTCTCCTGAATTATTGTACAACGTTACACTAACAGGGCATTTGATTTTCAGCAGCTTTGGAAGAAAACCTCTAGCAATGTTCTGCGTTGCTATATCGTTCAGATCAGATTCGCTAATTTCTTCTACAGGAACACCTATTTTTGTTGACAAATTGGTCATCCATGAAAGATAGACACCCATTATGTGTCCACCGAGACCAATCCACTCAGTTTCAAAAAGAGGAAGAAAACTCTTAATAAACGGCATGGTGAAATAGAAATCTTGACCATATCTAAACCATTCATTAGTATTCCATTTGTTGATATCAAATGAATGAGGCACAAAAGTTACGGTATCATTATTGTTTAGAATGTTAAAAATGTTTTCGTATTCTATTTTTTCGTTTCCATCAATTGCACCATCCAACACATTGGGGGTTCCAAATGTATAACTATATACATCGTTGATTTGAGGAGCTTCATTTTCATTATAAGAGCAGTATTCACAATTTGCTCCATCACAGCTGTTGAGATGTGCAGCGGTCAGATTAGCGATTGCGGCTCCAAGGCTATGACCAGTAACAAGAAATACGGCATTGTTTACATTATATCCTGTACAACCAAGACAACCTTCACCTAAACATCCATCGCAGTCACTGGTGTTTTCAGTTCCATTATGAAGAGAATCAAGCACCATATTACAGCCATCTGTAAATTTTTCATAATCAAAACCAATTTGTGTAGCAAAATTCATAATCCAGTCTTGAGCTGTTTCTGAACCTCTAGCAACAATTACTATCAAAGGTCTTTCAGTTCCATCTTCACTTGTTATTGTTCTTTGAGCTATAATATGGGCAGCTTTGTCACTGTTTCCATAGTTGTATGCATATGTATAAAAACCATACTGTTCCAACTCTTCTTGAGCTGTTTTATCTGTATTCATAACCGCTCCAGGAATTACTTGAGCAACTCCATCTACAATGGGGTTATATGCATAATTGCTTAATTCCATTGACCAAGTTGCAAGAGCATGGTTGTATTCAGAAGAGTCCTTTTGAACAAATTCTCCCAAATCGTTAACTTTGCTAAAATAATTTGATATTTTATCAAGCTGTTTAACAGTTACAGGTTCATTAATTGAACCAGCACAAATGGTAATATTGTCCTCATTTGTAAAATTGCCCTCGTTTTTACCAACAATTATGTTTACAGATTGGTTTCCTGAGCCAGAAGATGGTTCTGCTGTAATCCAATTGGGAGTTGTAATTGTCCAGCTAGTATTTGAATTAACAGAGATTGTTTTTGTACCACCGTCACTTTCAAAATTCAAGCAGGATGTATCCACAAACAAATTCGGTGCCGAACCAGATTGGGTAACATTAATTGTTCCAATAATGGTGTTGCCCATAGTGACAGTTACAGTGGCGGTTCTTTCGCTAGTGTTTGGATTTTCCGATGTTTTCATCTTGAATCCTGAACTTGTTTTATTAGTGATTGTAAGCCATGACTGATTAGATGAAACTGTCCAACTTTTACTTGCTGTAACTTCAACTACAGAACTTGTTGATGCTTGTGAATCAGTATACCAACTTGTCTGGCTTACTCCCGGTGTTGAATATGTAAACCAAATGTCCGGATGATTTGCAGAGTCTGATACACGAGATGAATATAAATCGACTTGAGTTTTAGTGCTTTCGTCTGATGAAGCTAACATAAAACCATTATTAACACCGCCGTCAACCCAGCGCTGAACAGCCTCAGTGATTGTAAATGTATAATAGCTTGCACTATCACTAGCCGTTTTTGAAGCAAGCCAAACTGCACCGGTTGTTGATTTGTAACCATTATCCGAGTTGTTAAACGGCTGATTGTTCCAAGAAACTTCGTGAGACTTCCATGTTGCTACATTGTAACAATCATAAACACGAATACTTATATCATCAGCAAAAGGAGCCTGATAATAAGATTTTTGATATAACGTTAAATATGCACTATGAACTTTACTTCCATTAGGGATATTGGTGGGCATTGTAGGTTTGATATATGTTCTTGTAAGATTTGTAAGATTTCTGCCCACACGAAGTTCATTCTTTACTCTGGGAGAACCCGCATATAAACCATCAATGACAAAAACGTCATTAATATCCGAATCTGAAAGATAAATTGTTGGATCGATTACCACAGGAAAAGCTCTGCT
The DNA here is from genome assembly GCA_045539875.1 of Acutalibacteraceae bacterium. Lineage (GTDB taxonomy): Bacteria > Bacillota > Clostridia > Oscillospirales > Acutalibacteraceae > CAG-177. The sequence goes on along the minus strand of JAZQGF010000028.1, from coordinate 101,696 downwards.
TTCGTCGTTAATCCATTCTTCGCTGGCTACAAGTGTCAACAGATATTCGTCACCGTTTTCTTCAAGAGTCATTTCGATGTCGATACTTTCTTCGTTGTTTGCATCATACATATATGGTGCTTCAATCCAAAAAACAAAATTTTCAGGATCGCTTGGTTCAACAAGGCTTATTGAACCATCTGTGTGTGTAACAGGAAGTAAGCCTTCAAAATCCATATCAAAGCTATAGGTGTATTCAGTTTGAGGCTCGTAAACAACGATGTTTTCTTTAATGCTGCTTGATGATACAATATATTCCAAGTCGGTATTCGGAAATACATTGTTAAAGGTTACAGCACTGGACTGGTTGTCTGCCGCCATCATTTCCTCGTTATGTTTTTCAGCTACATCAGCGGCAGACAATTTTTTCGATGTTAAAGTTTTAGTGCTTTGCTCAATGGCAATGTTTTTAACTTCAGTATTGGAAGATAATGATTCAACATCAACAACTGAAGCTGACTTTTTTAAAGAAACATTATCTTGGTTGGCATTCAAGCCGAAACTAATTTCATAGCCTTTGTTCTTGGCAGTAATCTTCTGTTCGTCGGAAAAATCTTGAGGTATACTTACATCCAAACCTCCGGCTTTGGTTGTATAGGTAGGTTTGCCCGACTCACTCAAAGTTGTTCGGTCAAGAGATAAGCTGTTATCAATTTCTTTCCATTCACCGTTTTCTTTGTAGTGTACGGGAGCAGAGTATGTAGCTGCAATGTAAGAACCATCTTCGCAAAGGAAGTGTTTTACAGATTCCTCTCTTAATTCTGTTACTTCTCTTACGATTTTTGCATCCGCTTCTTCAACGAGCATATCCTGAACTGCGAGAGATACAGGAATAGCACTGAACAAAAGAATGGTTGCAAGAATGAACGAAAAAATGCGTTTGATGTACTTCTTTGTTTTCATGATATAGTCCTCCTTTTGATTATTTTGGAACTTCTTCCTTTTTTAACTTATTATAAAATTTTAGGTGTTTCAATAGTTCGAGCAAAACTGCGGTTTTAGGATGCAACATTACTGATTGACGGTAAAAATTTATTGATTTATAATATAATTAAGTAAGAATGTCTATTTATTATATTTGTAGTTTTAATAAAGTTAAGGAGTAAATAATATGAGAATTTGTATTTGCGATGACAATGAAGTAATGCATCAGGAAATAAGAAAGTGCCTGCAACCTTTCTTTACCGAAGCTGATATGCCGCAGATTACAGATTTCTTTCAAGGTGAAGAATTGGTTGAACATTATTCTTCACAAAAAGATTTTGACATAATCTTTCTTGATATAGAAATGGGAAAAATGAACGGTATTGATACAGCTACGGAAGTACGGAAGCACGCACCGGAAGCAATTATTATATTCGTATCAAGCCACAGAAACTATGTGTTTGATGCTTTTAGGTGTGAAGCATTTCATTTTTTGGTCAAACCTATCAGTCAAGAAGAATTTGACGATGTATTCAATCGAGCATTACATAAGCATAGAGTAATGAACGAGAAATATCTCGTTTGTTGGAAAAACAGCAGGCAAATTCTTATGATTGGCGATATAACATATATCGAGGGATATAAAAGGAGATTAAAGGTTCATATTGTAGGCGAAGAATATGAACATATGGGAAAAGTTTCAGATGCCTACGAAAAGCTCAAAGCACACGGATTTCTTCGCCCGCATCAAGGTTTTATTATAAATATGAGACATATTAAGTCTTTCGGCAGCACGGAGATAATTTTAAGAGACGGTTCCAAAATTCCTATTGGCGAAAAAAGAAGAAAAGAAATATTGCAGATGTATGACAAATATATTCAAAAGTGGAAGTGGTGATTTTATGGCTGATTATGCAATTAATTTGTTCGGTAATATTTGTGAGTTGTTTGTTATTCTTTTCTTTCTCAAAGGCAATTATAAGCCAAGACTTAAAAAATATATTTTTGTACCCCTTTGTATTGTATTTACACTTTTTCAATTCTTAAACACCAATTTGTTTTTATCTCAATCAATTTTTGTCGTCATAGGCTCACTATTATTTATCTTTCTTGTCATATCTCTTTTCTCTCTACCTAGATTTTATAATATTTTGTTTACTCTATTTTTGTATTTGATTTTGGCTTTTTCAGAAGCAATAGTTGGAATGGCATTGTCAATAGCATTTAAAGTTGATGTGTCTTTTTTGCAAAACAACACAATAATATTTGCTACATGTACGGTTACCTCAAAATTCTTATCATACATCTTTGTGTTAATTACAAAAAAAAGAAGATTCAAACTAGAGCAAGGATCTAAAAATCACAATATTTTTTGGATATACACATTACCAATTGCTTCTGTTTTTATTATGGTTCTTTTCTTAAAGTGTTGCTATGTTATTGAGGAGTTTAGCTTTCAAATTATAACTCTTATCACCTCAATCATTCTGGCTTTTGCAAACATTGCTGTTTTTTATATAATAGATAAATTGAACGAACTGATAGAAACAAAGGAAAAACTGCTTTTTGCAGAAAAACACATAAATAATCAAGTAACACACTATCAAGAGTTAAATAAACATCAAAATGAGCTCAGGATATTCAGACACGATATAAAAAATAGGCTACTTTCCCTTATGGCTTTGGTGAAGGATGGTAAATCAAACAAGGCCCTTCAAATAATGGAAAACAATTTAGATTGGCTTGAAGAAATGAATAACAATATTATCAATAGTGGTAATCCTGTTGTTGATGCAATACTTCAAGCGAAACTTCATACTGCAAAAGATAAAAGCATTTCATTGCGAATATCCACAAAACTTGCAGAAGAAATAAAAATCGATGAATTAGAACTTGGTATTGTTTTAGGGAATGCTTTAGATAATGCAATTGAAGCAGTTGAAAAAAATAAAGATGATGTTAATAAATTTATCAGTCTCACCCTTATGTTAACGGATGGCAGAATTTCAATATCCGTCTCAAATCCTGTAGAATACTATGTAAATACAGAGAGCCTTACAACATCCAAATCAGACAAAGAAAAACACGGATATGGAATAAAGAGCATAAAAGCTATTGCTCAAAAATATGACGGCATAGTGTCAGTTAATTGCAAAAACAAGATGTTCATCATTAGTGTCAACATGGCGAACAAATAACTCAAAACCGCAAAGTTGCATCCTAAAACCGCAGTTTTGCATTTATTCTTTAGTTTTTTTAGTTTTTATACTATTATGTGTACGAGAAAACTTCTCGTACACTTTTTTATTTTGGACGGTGAAAAAGTATGTATAAAAAGATTTCACAACTAATAACCCACAAATTTGTAACACTCGGAATAATATCCGAAGATGATTATGAAATATACAAGTATGGATTTGAACTGCTCATTGCATTATTATCAACCACAATTACTATCGTCTTAATATCAATATTCATTAATAAATTTGTTGAAACAATATTATACTTAGTTGGTTTTTTTTGTGTTAGGGCGATATGTGGAGGTTATCATGCAAAGCATCATTACTCTTGTTTTATAACAACAATTTCTTCTTACCTCTTGTTTTTGCTTTTGAATATTTGTTTTTTTTCAAAACCCTATTTAGGTTTGGTGACAGGAGTAATGACAATCGTTTCTTCAATTTTTATATTAGCTTTTACTCCGGTTGAACACCCTGATAATCCTATGACAGATTACAGAAAAAGCAGAAACCGTTGTCTTAGTCTACTTCTTACATTTGTCATTTGTATAATTTACTTTATGTCTTTGTTTTTAGAAAACATATCACCATATATATTTAATTATTCGACAGGAATTTTTTTGGCTGCTCTCGCTATATTAACAGCTAAAATTGAAATAGTGATTATTAAAAGAAAGGAGGATAGGCTATGAAAAAGATAGTAATGCGCATTGCACCTTTGCTTGCGTCGTTAGCTCTTTTTGTCGGGATTTCTTCAGTAAACTCACCTAGTGTGCTGATATTCCATCAACCCCAAGTGCCTACCGGTCTTGAAAAGTACAGAAAGTAAATTAAATCAAAAATAAAATGACAGACAATTCTTAAGTTGTCTGTCATTTTGCTGATATAATCAAGTCCGATACTTTGATGTCAAGTTTCCCCAAAAAAACTTTAAGCTGAGTTGGATTAGGTAAAACCGATCTCGTTTCCAAACCAACATATTCTTCGGTTTCTATTTCCAAAATTTTAGCCATTTGAGATACTTCATAATTAAGGTTTTCTCTAATAAATTTTAGATTATTATGAAATCCGGTTCTTTCATTTTTCTTAATTAAATCAATTGTTGTTGAATTGGCTTTCTTTCTCTTCTTCGGGAAATACAAGCAAAGATTATCTTTAAGTATAATTTCAATTTGATCTTTTCCTAATCCTTTCAAACTATTCAAATATTCATCACCTATAATATCGTCAACAGTATATTCATCCAACAAAAACTTTTCAAATGGTACTCTATAAATTATTGATAATAAAATCAACATTTCGGTTGTGAGGTAAGCCACATCTCCTTCACTTCTTTTGTATTTATAGCTGTTTACATATATTATGTTGGAAACCTGTGTTTCAGAGATTCCCAACAATTCCCGAACGGCTTTTATTTTTTTAGGAATCATTTTTGCACCTCCAAAACAGTTTAATTGAATAATACAATTTTATGACGATTTTGTCAAGTTTGACAAAATCGTCATTTTTAATATCTTAAATTTCATATACTATATTATAAGGAATAATAGGTATATAGGGTGTGAGTAAATGTTAGAGTTAACTGTTGGTGGGTTTGTAAAAAGAAGACGAATTGAACTTAATCTTACACAGGCAGAACTTGCAGAAAAAATAAATTCGGACACCTGCTATATCAGTCGAGTAGAAACCGGAGCCAGAAAACCTACTATTGATAATTTGGCTGCATTGGCAAACGCCCTTGAAGTTTCAAGTGACTATCTGTTAGGACTTAATTCAAATATTGTTCTGCATAAACATGTTTCAGATATGGAAAAGGTTCTGCAGAATTTAGTTGAAGAGGATAAAGAGGCTGCTATAAGACTTTTTTATGAGTTCACTTCCAGATGTAAAACAAAAGAATAGCTTATAAAAACAGCCTGCAGATGTAGGCTGTTTTTGATTTTGGGTACACAAATTAAACCTGCTTAAAAATAAGCAAGTCAATATTAACCAAAGGACGGTTGGTTATGAGTATAAAAAAGCTACTTCATCAAAGATTATTAATTGTTTTGTTGGTATTTGCTTCGTTTGCAATGTTTTCTTTTTGCAATTTTATAGAGTCCGCAAAACCAACAACAGAACCTTCTTTCTACCAAACAATTGCAACCAAAGTTTATAGTGAATCACCAAAAACAACCCACTATGTGCAGCAACCACAAAAAAGTTTTTCTGAATATGGTATTCCGTCATACTCACAACACCCATTTATGATATTGAACAACAATGTTCCTTGGTTCAACGATTCAGATATGGTCGCCAATGCTTTTGAACAATATTGTGAGCTTGATCAGCTCGGACGGTGCGGAACAGCGTTTGTTTGTGTCTGTAAAAACACTATGCCGACAGAAGAACGGGGCGAAATCGGAAATATAAAGCCTTCAGGTTGGCACACTGTCAAGTACGATATAGTAGACGGTAAGTATCTATACAATCGGTGTCACCTTGTTGGTTATCAACTTTCGGGAGAAAATGCTAACCCTAAGAATTTGATAACGGGAACTCGATATTTAAATGTTGATGGTATGCTCTACTTTGAAAACAAAGTTGCTGATTATGTTGAAAACACAAATAATCATGTGTTATATAGAGTGACTCCAGTTTATGAAGGAGATAATCTTTTGGCCAACGGGGTTATAATCGAGGCATATTCCATTGAAGATAACGGTGAAGGAATCTGCTTCAATGTATTTTGTTACAATGTTCAACCTGGAATAAAAATAGACTATTCAACAGGAGATAGTGAACTGACAACACAGTCAACTACTGTTTCAAGTACTGGCCGAACAAAGTACATTTTAAATATAAATACAAGCAAATTCCATTATCCGACCTGTTCTTCTGTTGAGGATATGAAAGAAAACAATAAAAGATCATTTAGTGGGACAAGAGAAGAACTTATTGAATTGGGATATGTTCCGTGTAAAAGATGTAATCCATAAGACTATTTGTTTTCTTTCTTTTTGAAGATAACAAAATATTCATCTCTTCCGATTTCGGGTAAATTACCATTATAAACAAAACAAATTTCCTTGTGTTCGCAGGTTGAACAGTCCTTGCATTGCCACTGCTTAAACAGTTCTCTGATGTTAGCCTTACCTATCATAGTAAACTTAACTTTCATTTCAGTTACGAAACCTATATGTTCTATTATGTCAATAAAGCTGTCATGCGTTACACAGAAAAAGCTTTTTACATCATATTTTATCAAATCTTTTTTCAGAGCTTCTGCAAACAGTCGCTTTAAATGCTCTTTGTCGGTTATGCATATTCCGTTGTTTAAGCATTTTTTCTTTTCGAAGTTTTGGCAGCTACGATTAATATTGAAATGTCCTAAAGAACCAATATAATAGTAGCCGTTTCCTACAAATCTTTTCATCATTTAAATTCCTTTCTTGAGTTTGTAAATTTACCCTTTATATATAAATGACAAAAAGCTTAAAATGTTACGCAATTTTTTCAAAAAAATAATTTTTTCTGTGTTTTGTACAAACAAAAACTTTTGTTTTTGTCTAAAATCACAATTGGTTTTACATTTGAATGCAAATTTGGTTAAAAAGCAAATTAAAAGTATTATTTGGCCACTTTTCATGAAAAAAGTCGCATTTTTGCACTCTAAAACCGCAGTTTTGCATTTTGCATTGACACCTTAAATAAAATAATAGTAAATTTTCCATGGGTGAAGGTTACGTTTATTACATTTGTAGCAGTTGAATCCGTCCAAATCATCTGTTCCAATATTGTATGATTCGAAGCCTTCGGCAGTATACCCAGCCCCGGTGTTATGTTGCACACATCGGGGTTTTATTTATAAATACGCAACCAGAAAAATGATGAGTAACTACTAAAATGCTTATGAAAAAGTTTTTGTTGTTTGAATACGATAAAGTTAAAAATACTTTAGATTTATTTCATGTGTTTAACGGAAAGACAATTGACTCATTACATAAAGCAATTGTATGTGAAATAAAAAAGGATATTTATTTAAAATCGCAATACAGACATTGCAGTATTTTTGTTTCGTTTGGAGTTCCTGAAACACATCAAAAATTTACCGAATATGAAATTCTGGGATTTATTTATCCGCCACACCATAAAACAATTATCAAAAAATATGTAATTCGTGAAATTGTCAACGAGTAGCATTATAAACGTTAAATCCAACAAAAACGCCGTCGTTTTTTTGTGCATTATGCAGAAAATGAAAAAATCGCAAAATTTTTGCGTAACATTTTGCGATTTTTGACATATATATATAGATTAAAAAATTTTTTATTGAATCAAATTAAAATAAATGATAACTATTTGTTATCTATTAAGGGAAGTGAATAAAATGGTTAATACGGATGTTCTTGTAGTAGGAGCTGGTATAAGTGGAATAACTGCAGCACGTATATTAGCGGAAAAAGGAAAAAAGGTTTTACTTATAGAAAAGAAATCTGTTATAGGCGGAGCCTGTAGAGATGAATTTTCTGAAGAGGGTATAAATATTCATTTGTATGGACCTCATATCTTTAGAACAAGCAATAAATATGTATTTGATTTTGTTTCCAGGTTTGCAAAATTCAGTAACTATCAGCACAGGGTTACAAGTTATGTGCTCGGAAACTATTGCGAATTCCCCATAAATCTAAATACATTGAATAAACTTTTTGATAAACACACTATAGGTAATGTTTTAGATAAATTGAGAAATTTCTCTACTGAAGGCGAAAATTTTGAAGAAATTCTAAAAAATAAAATAGGTGACGATCTTTATTCACTTTTTTATAAAAATTATTCCATAAAGCAGTGGCTAACAGAACCATTTAATTTGATTCCACAAACAGCATCAATAATCCCTATAAGAGAAAGCATTGACGGTAGATATTTTAGTGACACGTATCAAGGAATACCAGAAAAAGGGTATTTCTATATGCTGAACCAAATGTTATCACATAACAATATAAGAGTTCTTTTAAATACTGATTATAAAGAGATACGAGATCATGTTTCCTGCAATTTGCTCGTGTTTACAGGCAGACTTGATGAGTTTTTCGATAAATCTGAAGGTGAGCTTGAATACCATTCGGTTCGTTTTGAATTAGAGAAAACATATGGAAAAGCCTTACCATCTGCAGTAGTTAACTATCCCAATGATTATGATTATATAAGACGAACGGACTATAACTATTTTATGGAATCCGATTTTAAAGTTCATATTATCGGAACTGAGTACTCTCTAAAAGAAGGAGAACCATTATATGCCGTTCCAGATTTCAAAAATCAAATAATAAAAGAAAAATATGATAAATTAGTTTCTGAACTTCCAGAAAACATTAAACTAATAGGTCGATTAGCCACATACAAAAATTTGTCAATGGGACAATGTGTTTATGAAGCAATAAAAATATGCGAAGGAGTACAATAATGAAATATACAATTATCACAACATTTTATAATGGAAAAAACATCCTTGATTCCTGCCTTTATCACACAATATCAACTATAAGCAACAAATCAGAGGTTGAAATTATAGTTGTAAATGACAACCCACAAATTTCGATTGAAAACATCATTAATAAGTATAATTCTGATATAGCTATCAAATTAATCAATGTTGATAAAAACGGTGGACATCCTAGAGCATGCAATATTGGCGCAAATGCGGCAAATGGTGACTATTTGATATTTATGGACTGTGATATATTCCCCACTAGTGGTTGGCTTGATGAAATGCAAAAATCATTCACCCAGAATGATAATGTAGGTTCTGTTTCCGCAACCGTTGTTGATATGTCTACCAATAGAATCACCATTACAGGCATTGAATTACATGGAGTAGACTGTCTTAAACCTTACAGGGAACAATTTGTTGACAATCTAAATATAGATGGTGATAGGAGCTATACATTCACTCCCTCTGGATGTTTTATGTTAAAAAGAGAAACCTTTAAAAAGATTAATGGTTTCAATCCGGTGTATTTCAATGCCTATGGTGATATGGATCTAAGTGGTAAAATATTTGAATTGGGATACAATAACTATGTTTGTACAAAAGCAATAGTTTACCATAGAGGGAATATTGGCGGAGAGATGAGGTCACTATCTGTAATGGACACGAAAGCACTGTTTTTTAAAGAATGGGGCAACAAAAAAGTTAATAATGGGCTAAAGTTTTTTGCACAAGAGTGTAAAAAATTTTCGCAAGCTACTCCTATTGAAAAAGAGTATATTTTTATTAATTTTTCCAACACATTATATTTGGATGACTATATTTCTACAATATCAAAAGAATTAGGAATAAAGGTTATTGATATATTCAATTTTAAAAATCTATCAGACAAACCTGTAATTTTTGATGATGTGTTAGGTGTTGAACTTTGTATGCAGACTTATCCTCTTATTCTTTTTTTCAAAAGATTCACCTATGCTAACAACAATTATTTCTGGTCACAAAACAGATGTAATAAAAATGATATTGTCTGTGATATGAACGGAAATTTTGTTTTAGCAAAAAACTTGTTGAAAAATAACTCTTTTTAAATTATGTACTATACAAGAAATCAACACCTTTGTAGGTAAATATACCTTCACAAAAGCTCTCAATATATTTCTTTGGATCTATTGTTTTTCTCATTGCAGCTATGTGCTTTTTTACTTTTGATAAGTTTTTAAATGGCAAATACGATTGTGTGTCATTCTCACAAAGTAAAACATAGGCAAAATAAATTGGAACTAACTCTTCCTCTCTGTTTTTGGGATAATTTGATTTTTCCAACAAAGATAATGCATTATGCAAATAGCTCTTGGCTATTTGTGTATCGTCTTTAGTTATATAAGCTGCTGCTATGTTAAAACAAAGTTTGCATGAATACATGTCTGTACCTATAGTACTGCTTTTCTGCAATGCCTCTTTCCATACTTCAATAGAATTGTTTATATCTATGTTAGAGTTTGCTAAAATGATTCCTTTAATATTGAGAGCTTTTATTTCCATATATACATTATTGATACTCTTACATTTTTCTATAGAGATATTAATTTCATCTAATGCTGCTTCATAATCACTATTGAAATAATGAACAGTAGCCTTTTGATTGCATATTTCAAGTATCCTGTAATATGTTTCATCATCGCTTTGATCATATAAATCTATAGCTTTTTGAAAATAATGCTTTGCTTTGTCAACATCTTTCTTGTTACGCAAAAAATTATATGCGGATTCTGAATAGGCAGTACTTTCCCAAAAACTACTCTTTAATTTTTTGGCATATTCAATAGATTTCTGAATTCTCTTTTCAGCCTTTTCAAAGTCGCCTTTTCTATAATAATAAACTGAAAAACGATTGTTTAAAATAAATTCCTCATAATCACTTTTGCTTTTCACACTTTCATACTCTTTAAGAAGTTGATGTGCTTCTTTATTCATTCCTAAATGAAATAATACATTTATGTATCTGTGATAAAATTTACATACTTGTATTCTTGATTCGTTGTCAATAATACAAGGAATTATATTGTGGGCATTTTTGTAATAATTCAAAGCTAGATTTGTGTCTACCGTTTCCCATAAACATTCAGCACCTAAATTGAACAGATCGAATTTGATTGTATTATCGTCTGAATGGTATTTATCGTCTAACAATAGATTTACAATCTCAAGAGCTTTTTTCATTTCATAACGTTGCTTTAAATTCTGAATTAAGAACAAACCATACTCAAGAGCTTCTTTGATTTTAAATGAATATACGAGTAAATAAAAACGAACAATATACCAATTGGGGTTAGTAATGTTCTTATCTTCATTTAACCAAGGGTATATCAAAGAAGAAATTTTCATCATTGTATAACTGCATATATGCTTTTTATAATATCTAAACAGATTATCATGATAGAAAGTAATATTATCAGAATAATAGTCAAACTTTATGAGCTTTGAACCAAACAGTTTTGACAATATGTTATCTTTAACATTTAAAACTTCGGTTATTTTATTAGGCATTATTCCATCGAAAGCAACCAAACACATAAAGATTTTTTTGTATTCATACCAAATGTCATCAGGAATAGTATTTTCAATATGTTTAAGTCTGAATTCTGTGTAATCCATATGTTTATCAGAGATGGACGAAATAAACTGATTGAATTTTCCAGAATCGTTAACTATCCAATTTTCCTTGCCAATGGGTTTAATCAACTTATTTTCTCTTATGTGCTCACACATCATAATAATGTCGTATGCTTTTGTCCCGGATTTAGATAAAAGACTATGATAAATAAATTCATTTTTTTTGATGTTTGGAAAACAATTATCTATTATTAACTTTTTTTCACCTTCTGTCATTTCTTCTATTTTGAACATATTGCAAATTTCACTTTTTGAGGAACTTAATGCAATAGCATCGCTGCGCAATTTAGACGAATCTTCACTTTCATAATCTGTATTTTCTGCCACTACTAAACATGTATTAGAATATCTGTCTAAAAACGAATCATTAACCTCACAAATAAGTTCATACAATAAAGCATCCATTTTTTGAATGTTATCAAAGCTGAACAAAAACTTATGTTTTGTGCCTTTTTCGTTCATTAGCTCAATTATTAATTTCTTTATAAACTGCCATGAATGAGAATCCATTTTTGCATTTATCAAAAAATTTTTGATCATGTCGACTTCATGTTCACTTAAGCTTATAAAGTTTATGTGTTTTGCGAGGTTTTCATTGCTTATTTGAATTTCGGATACCTCAAAAGGAATTTGCATAAGTGTGGTAAGGAGTGTCTTTATTATTTTATTTGTTCCTGAGTTCAAGCAATTAATGTGTTTAATTATAAACATCCTTTTTTCAAATTTTCGCTCTATTTCCTCCATCATACGACTTTTACCAACACCCGATTCTCCATACAAATAGATAAGTTGGTAATAGCCGCCTTCAATTTTTTCGATTATTTCGTTGACGGTATCATTTACAAAAACAGTCCTTTTGGGACCGATAAACGGGATGTGTTTAACCCTTTGAGTATTAACAATTCCTGTTTCGATTATTTTAGTTTTTTCTTTATTGCCTATTCTGTATTTGATTTCAAAATCAGGTAATTTTTTATTATCACTTTTATTCCATGCCTCACAATAGAATCCAACCACTTTATCAGACTTCATAGCAATTTCATCTACTGAATTCATTTTGTTTATCTTAAAATCACAAATTTCATATTTAGGTGATATAGAAATAATTGATATACTTTTATTAAATTTATTCATTAAGGTTAAATATATATAAAAGTCCAATTTTCTATACAAACAAAATTGGCCTTGAATTTCTTCAACGCCTTCTATTCTGTCATCTTTAAATTCAGAGACAAAGTAATCAATTAATAAATCCTCTGTATTAATTTTTCTATAATTGCTGATTGAAAAATATTTTTCTAATATTTCCGGATGATTCATTAATTCAAACTTTAATGAGTTTCCGTCAAGAAATTGCACATCAAAAGAATGTGATGTTGAAAATTCTGAAAGATATTGTTTGGCTTTGTCAGTTATCTCGCTTGCAGAAATAAATATAATTTTATTTATTCCTTCAAACATTACTAAAAGTATGTTTTTTGATATGTCCGACAATCCTAGTTTTTCTTTGTGGTTTTTACATTCAATCCACGCTTTATAAATTCCCACTTTGCTAATATGAGAAACAATAATATCCCTACCCCCATCTTTAGAAGGTGGTGTCAATTCTATAGTTGTGTTTTTTTCTTTATAAATTTTCTTTATGTAATCCAAGGACATCTGTTCAAATTCTAACCACTGCAATTTGCTGAAATCAATTTCTTTAAGAATTTTATATTGTTTATAACTCATTTGACTTAACACCTTTTAATAGATAACAAATAGTTATCCATTAAAAAATCAGCCACAAATTTGCAGCTGATTAACCATAAATAATTTGCAATTTTAAGCAGAAAGAAGAAAAGATATGAAAAAATCAAAGCATTTCAAACAGAAAATTTTAAGAATACAGTTTTATTGCATCTCCCTTTGGTTGTTGTTTATACTGTCGGCAATAGGAACCATAAATTTATTTAATGAAGACGGTACTTTTATTGGTTTTAAAAACCTTGTCTCATATAATGTTCTACCTATAATTTTTGTTGCGTTTAGCATAGTTTCTTTAATTTTATTGTTAAGTGTAAGGCATAAACTTAAAGGAACTGTGAATCCACCACATACAATAAAAAGTGTAAAAAATGAAAATTATGAAATAATGACATTCGTTGCTACTTATATAGTTCCACTGGCGTGTATCAATCTTTTGGATTTTAAATATTTTATTATTTTCATTTTGCTTATTATAGTTTTAGGAATAATAACAGCAAAAATGAATTTGTATATGGCAAATCCGACTTTATCTTTGTTTGGATACAAACTATATTCGGTTGAAGTGAGTGATCCCAAAAGTCCCGGTGAATATATTGTTATTTCTCGTGATGAGTTAGTAGTCGGAGATAAAATCGAATGGATTCCCCTGGATCAAAAAAGATGGTATGTAAGAAAGGATAAGTAATATGGATGTGTGTGAATTAAAAAACAAAATTGACAGTATATTAAATAAATCGTTTTCTTTTTCTTTGTATTTTGTTTTAAAATTAGAAGAAGGATTGCAAATAAAAAGAGCCGACATAGAAAATGGAATAACTACCGATGAATTATCCGAATTGTTTTCAAGACGAATTTGTGAAATATCAAACAATGATGAATTGAGAATAGTCCCACTTTCTTCATCAGACGAAAGTCTCAATTCAATATACGAGTACGATTATAATGAGTTCCCGGAGGAAATGTTAGTTATAAAGGATTTTGATATTCATTCGGCAACAGAAATTGAAAATTTCTCGTTTTCCAATGACAGTCTCAACTCTTTAATGGGATATATCATCTATATTGGAGATATGGAGAATGGTATTGTTTGCTTTAAGAAGCACTACCCATTTTCATTAATAAAGAGAGAAGCGTTTTTACTTTTTAAACATGATGAGCGGTTTAAAAAGTTAGAAACAGACGAAATGTTAAGATTTAATGGAGACATACATTTGTTTAAATTGGATGATAAAATATTTGTTTTAGACGTTAAAGTCGTAGAAAGTTATTTAGGTTTTGAAGAACTAATACGAAATCGTGCGCAAAAAGCAATAGACGATATTAGTTCAATTGAAATAGTTGAAGATATTAACATACTTCGTGAAGCTGCGGAAGACATATCTTTTTCTCGAAAACTTTCTAAGATAGCTGGACAATCTCTTATTATTTCTCAGTCTATCCCAAATGAAAAAGTAATTGAGTTTTCAAAGAAGCATCCTGGCTTGAAAAATGCTTTTAGATATAGTGAAGACGGAAAGAAAATATCACTTGATACAAAAGCTTCTCAAAAATCGTTTCTTAAACTTTTAAATGATGATTTCCTGATATCAGAATTAACAAACCAGTCTTACGATTCTTTGGCAAAAGATAGAATTAACACAAATTAATGAACGATAATATTTAATTATCTTGCAATAACTACTTATTGTCGAAAGAACATACATAAGAACAAGCTATCCTGATATGTATTTTTACAATATCAAACTATGATATAGATACAGCAAAATTAAAAAATAATACAATAGTTGGAATCATTATTAAATCGATTAGTGATGCTGCTACCGTGGGCACAATAAACATTGCTACATTAGAGTGTCCATATCTATAACATATTGAATCCATGTTAGCAATTGCATTAGGTGTTGCACCAAGACCATGTCCTATAAGTCCAGCACACATAACTGCAGAATCGTAGTCTTTTCCAAGAAAACGAAACACAAAAAATTTAGTGTAGAGTAAAATAAATACAACTTGTAATAATAAAATAATCAAAAGCGATAGTGCAATATCTTTTAGTTGCCATAGTTTAACAGATACCATTGAGATAGATAAAAATACACTCAAGAATATATTAGACAAATCATTTATTGCAAAGCAATCAATCATTTGTTTGTGTTTTAAACACAAGGTATTTCTAACAATAAGCCCTAAAAACATTCCACCAATATATTCTGGTAAAACAATATTTTCAGAAAAACTTGACAAAAACGAAGCAAGCCACGAACCTATTGCCATAAGCAATGCAATTACAAATAAATTCTTTAATTGTGCGATAGTTTTATTGTTTCCACTTTGCTGATTATTGGGTTTTCTTTTCTCAAAATAGCTTACAGTAACTTCTTGAGTTTCCAATGTAGTTAGATTATATCTATCAATTAACCTTTTAGCAATTGGAGAACCCAAAAGTGAGCCGCACAACATTCCAAATGTTGCGCAGGCAATGCCAATTTCTTGTCCGTTTGAAAATCCAAGATTACTTGCTGTTAATCCAAAGGCTGAACCATTTCCATGTCCCCCCATCATAGTTGTAGTACCTGCGAGGACACCATAAACAGGTGGTATTTTCAAAGCAATAGCAGCACCCAAACCAATTATATTTTGTATAATAGATAAAACCGCACAGATACCCCAGTATTTTAATAATAATTTACTTGCAGAATTATTGTTTTTATATAGGTTTGTTGTAAGTCCAATACAAGTAAAGAAGGCAATCATTGCAAGAGATTGAAATGTAGTATCCATTTCGATTTCTATGATTCCGATTATATGTAAAATCATACGAACTACCATAAAGAGGAGTCCGCCAATTACAGCATCTGGCAAACAGATTCTTTTGAGTAAATGACTTTTATTTCGAAGTGAATAACCACATAACAACATAAACAAAGCAAGAGCTAAAGTGCTGATAGAATCTAATTTTATTGTTAAAATGGATTTTGTTAATGTGAATGTCATAGGTAATCCTTTCAAAAATGTTATTATCAAAGGAGTTAATATCAATGAAGAGTACAAACCTTTTTCAATTTCCTTTTACAGATAGATCCGTAGAACGAAAAAAACTATTTGATTTTATAAAATCCAAACATGATACTAACATCTTATGGCTAAATGGTGATCATGGAATAGGAAAGACTTTTTTTCTGGATAATGTGTTGTCGGAAATTACCGACTATAAAATAATTAATATATCTGTTGATCCTGAAATTGAGGCACCGGATTATTTGAAAGAACTGGTTTTAAGTCTTCAACAAGCTTCAGGAATAAAGTTTAATAAATTTATTGAAACTAATTTTAAGTCAATATTAAACATCACAAAGAATATAGCAGTGCAACTGCTAAAGATAAAAAACATTGAATTGGACGAGCTTATGGAAGCAATTTTCGATACTACACAGTTGTTTGTTGATAACGATGATGTTAAGCAGTCTTCCGAAAAAGCAATTGGAAAATATATTTCACATATAATAAGCAAGAAAAAAGTTATTCTTGTTCTTGACAATTTTATATACTGCGAAAAAAAATCTCTTCAGATTATAAGAAGCATACTGTTGTCATTTTGCACCAACTCTAAAATAAAATTTATTATAGTTACTTCGGAGGACGACAATGCAAATTCAAAAAAAGTTCTTGAATATATTTCTGAAAACATTCCATGCATTCCTCTTCCTATGTATGCATTGAATGATTCAATGTATTTTCATCAAATTATTTCAAATATTTTTGAAATAGAGGATCACACAACCGATGAATTTGTAGAATATGTTTTTCAATTGTGCGAAGGAAACCCAAGCAAACTAAAAACAGTAATTCAAAATTTATTGTTTACAAAGGATGCTATATCGTTTTCAGATGAGGATTTAAAAGCACATTTGAATATTGATAAGCTTAAAGAATATATTTTTTCGAAATCAACAAACATTAATCTAAATCTCTTAAACGAGATTCAAAATTTAATTCTGCAAATTATCATCAGTTTTGGAGAACATATGACTTTATCTGTCATCAAAGAACTATTTTTATATTTGTCACAAAAAATGCATATTGGTATGTTGGATACCGAATACTCTTTTGACAATGAATTAAACTATTTAGTGAGTTCAGATATTTTAAAAGCTACAGAAAATGATGGTGATTTTGAAATATCTATCGGAAACGATCTGACGTTTTTTTACCTATCTGTTGTTATGGAAAAAAGATTGAATCGTTTTCAATTAAGCAACTATATTTTTCACTATCTTTTAGAATATCGAAGCAAGTTACACACATTTTACTCCAACGAACAAATAAACTCGCTACTTGCACTTCATTCTTTTTTGGGTAAGAGAGCAGATTGGAAAGACATTAACTATGGGATTGGATTAAAAAAATACGAAAAGGGACTTATCGCAGATGCACTGATATGTTTTAAGCGAATAATTTCGGATATTAATACTCTTAAAGAGGAAGATAAAATTGTTATAGCAGAATGTTGTTATGATAATGGTGAATATGAACTCGCTATGAATATATTAGGTAGCATTAATTCCGAAAAAATTCAGCAAAGTAAAATTTATGTTTATAACTGTCTATCCGGTAAAGTTAATTTTATGAAAATGCAGCCACTACAAGCAGAGCAGTTTTTTCTTAATGCCATAGAATCAAGTAACAATGACAACGAGAAAATAATTGCATGTAACCTGTTGCACTTGTCTGTGTTAGAATCAGATAGTGATCGACTAAAAGCAAAAAGAATATTTGACCAGGCGGTAAAAAAATATCCTTCAGAATGCCCAGCTATGGCACAATTGTTAAAATCTTGCACATACTATTATTCTGGTGAAAAGTCATTACATTATCTTACACAGGCTCTTACACTAGCACAACAAGCACAGGACATATTAAACGAAGCCTATATTTACAATAGTCTTGGAATTGAATACTTTCGAAGTGGCAATCGAAAATTGGGTTACAAAAACCTGCATAAAGCAAAAGCTATTTTAGAAAACCTTAGACCTCACGAAATAGCGTATCCTCTATGCAATTTAGCATCATGTGCATTACATGAAAGAAATTATAAACTCGCTTTAAAGTATTTATCATATGCAGAATTTTGGGCTACTTCACCATACATAAAGATTGTACATAAGGTACTAAAATTCTCGTGTTATAATCTACAAAAAGATGATAAAGAGTGTAAGAAACTTTCAGAATGGCTATTAAATTACATAAACGAAAACCACATACAAGATCCATCCATTACACGTAAAATAAGCATTAGTTTAGCAATTTATTACGAACGTATAGGCAACTCTGAACTTGCCATTTCCTGTATTCAAAAAGCATTTCCTTTATTGAAAGGAACAGTCAGTGAATACAGAGGAATAACTCTTATGAATCAATTATGCGGTACCGATTATGATGTTCCCAATCCCCCACATAATAGTATTTACTACAAAACCTTAGAGTTTGAGCCTTGGCTTACATACATTAGTCATTATTAACTGAATATCTTTTTAACACAGCTTGAATATATGCAGAAACAACACCTTTAAAACCAATATTTCGATATCGCCCAATGGCACCAGCATCAGCTATAGGAGAAATACTCGGGTCAGCGTTTATTTCTATAAAGTATATGTCTCCTTCATCTGTGATTCTGTAATCTATGCGGGCACGATCTCTTGCTCCGAAATATTCAAAGATATGTATTGATTCCTCTTTTGCTCGTTGTACTAATTCTGGGGGATAATATTCTTCCATTAGAAACCGTTCAGAGCCATGCATAGCTTTATTCAAATTGCTGCGAATTGTTTTGTTTTGACTAAACTTACCATTGGTTTCGTATACAAGAGCCTCTACCATTTCATATTTTGTAGGATTGCCGAAAATTAGCACTGTAAAATCTGTACCGATAATATATTGTTCTACAAGAACTTCTTCAAATTGTTCAGATAACTCATGTATCTTGTCTATCAAGTCTTTTTCAGAAAAAACGACACTATCATCAGTTATTCCAACCGAAGACCCTTCACTATTCGGTTTAACAATAACAGGATACTGTTTAACTTTTGAAATAACATTTGCTATATTGGTATATCGATCTATTAAGAAGCCCTCGGGAACATTATAATTCAACGATTTAACAACTTCTTTAGAGAAATGCTTGTTTCTCATTAAAGCAACTGTGAACGGTGTGGAATCACTGTAATTAAGTCCCATTAGGTCACATAATACAGGCCCTTGCAAATGCATATATGGCTGAGAACAACCTGCACCTAAATTTATGAAGATGTTTTCTGATTCATCTAAGCTACGATCTTTATATAGCTGAATAAGTTGTTCAATTCCACCAAAGTAACTACACTGATATCCTAAAGAGTTAACAGCATCGATAAACGCCATTACATTTGCTTTTTCCGGATGATCATTGTGTAATATAGCGCTTGATATGCAAGATGAAAAATTCTCTTTAAATTCACTAACAACTTTTATTTCCATATATAATTAACCTCCTTGTGGCTGTTTATATGCGAAGTATCAATGAGAATTTGTCCCATATTTTTAAAGATACAGGTTTGTTTTAAAAATTTAAGAAATCATTTTTAAATTTCATTTTATTGTGTATAGTTATTGCAAGATAATTAAATATTATCGTTTAAAAAGAAGTAGCCGATGCCATAACCGTGACATCGACTACTTTTAACTATTTTATTTGCTCTATTTTAATTTTGTTGCGAGGATGTTTTTGTGTTAAGATTCTCTTTTGTGCAGATAAACTAACATGCGTATAAATCTGTGTGGTAGTAATAGAACTGTGTCCTAACAACTCTTGTATGTATCTTATATCAACATTCTCTTCAAGCAATAAGGTTGCTACTGTATGGCGAAACATATGTGGAGTTATATGTATTTCTACATTGCACATACGTGTGTATTTGGAAATCATAAATCTCGCGGATTGTTCAGAAAGCCTATTTCCACGATTGTTACAAAAGAAATAACCTGTACTTTGAATTTCTTTTTCAAAAACTTTTTGATATTTTTTTAAGGCTTTTAAAACATTTTGATTTGTTATTTGTATATATCTTTCCCTAGAACCCTTACCGTTTACTTTTATTATCTTATCCTTCAAATTAATATCGGTAGTTTTAATAGAACAAAGTTCTCCAATTCTTACTCCGGAAGCAAACAACATTTCCATAACAGCTATATCTCGAATAAGATTTTTTCTATTATAATCAGATATGTTTTTATCTTGTTCTAAACTGTAAACGAAATTAAACAATTGGGATATTATTGAAATAGGTATTGCTCTGGGTAAAACGATGGCTTCTTTTCGTTTATATTTAATTTTATGAAAAGGGCTAGAACTGATGTATTCCTCTATTTCAAGATAATGAAAGAAAGCTTTTAAGGAAGCTATTTTTCTTTTGACCGTTCTAGGTTTAAATGTGCCATATAGATTTTTTATATATTCTTCTATGACTTGCTTGGTACACCAATCATCATTTTTTGAATTTGTTTCTTCAAATTGTATTAGATCTTTTTTGTACGCTTTGATTGATTTGTAATCAAGTCCTTTCATGTTTTCGCAAAAATCTAAATACTTTTTGATGAAATCCGAAAGATTCTTCA
The DNA here is from genome assembly GCA_045539875.1 of Acutalibacteraceae bacterium. Lineage (GTDB taxonomy): Bacteria > Bacillota > Clostridia > Oscillospirales > Acutalibacteraceae > CAG-177. The sequence goes on along the minus strand of JAZQGF010000028.1, from coordinate 80,945 downwards.
TTTTAGACACTCCTTAAAATTGTTTTGATTTATCATAACAAAACAAACAAATTTTAAAAAGCATTAAAAACAAGCATTGGTGTTTTTTTATGATATCATTACTCGATAAACACCCATTTGTGTTGTTAAAACTCAACAAAAAGTGTGTCCGCTTTTTGTTGAATATACAGAAATCCTATTATGTTTAAAATTTTTGCGTAACTTTTTACGTTTTTTGTCATATATATATAAGAACTAAAAATGCAATTTAAATTGAAAGGATGTTTTTATATGTCAAAAGAACAAAAGAATCAGAGCTTAGGATTTAAACACAGCAAATATGAAAAGGAACAATGGAAAGCTTTTCTCAAGAAAGCACAGAAAAGAATTGAAAGTCAAAAAAAATATGTTAATCGCACAGATGAATATGCTAAACCGGATGAAACAAATGTCGAAGTCTTAAGCCCATATAAAATATATGACGATGAAATAATTGAACATATGAGATCATATGAGAAATTGCATCACGATGAATTGGTACAAGCACATAATGCATATGAAGATGGCAAGTCAGGAATACTTTTTGAAAGTAATTTTAGACCATTGGATGAAAGTAAAATGATTCAATATTTTAAACGTTGTAAGATTTTGATTGTTACTGCTAATCCTATTGAAAAAGCAGTGTTACATCACTGTATTTGCGAAAGAAATGAAGAGATAATTAGATTCGTTTGTGATACTAATGTGTATTTTTTGTTTAAGTGGGGTGAATATTGGGTTGTACATGTTCATCAACACAATACGGGTGCTAATAAAGATTTAGGTATGAATACAACTGTTCATGAAGCACTTAAGCACGTTAGACCTAATGTTATTTTCTCTCTTGGTGTAGCTTTTGGCATTGACCATACGAAACAAAATATAGGCGATGTCCTTGTATCTCACAAGATTTTTCCTTACAGTGAGAACAAAAGAGATGGAGACAGAATTAAACCGGACAGAGGGCAGGATAAAACAATAGATAATTGGCTTGATGTTCGATTTGTAAATGCAAACGGCTTCCTTGATGATGTTACGTATGGAGATATATTATCAGGTGGCTCGGTTCTTTCATCTTCAACTGAAAAAGACAGAATATGTACTGCATATTCGGAAAATGATTTTGTTGTTGGTGGCGAAATGGAAGGCAGTGGACTTTTTCAGACTTCATATTTCACAGGTATTCCTTGCGCGGTTATAAAGGGAATTTGTGACTGGGGTGTTGCCAAAAATGATATATTTGGTAACGAAACACTTGATAACGGAATATCCAAAGAAGAGTGGTTTAAGGATAGTCTTCAGGCATATGCTATGATTGAAGTAATAAAGAAGTGTGAGCCTCTTTTCAGAGATAAAACACTTTTTAGTTCTTCAAAAAACAAAGCAGCAGTTCAGGAAAGACAAAAAAATAGACTTCTGTTCTTATGCAATGTTTTATCAATTATTTGTATGTTGTTTGTTGGAATCACAATTCCTGTTATTTATAATTTGGAGTTTTATGATTTGAATTATGAAAAACTATTATTTCTTTCCGCCCTATTGTTTTTAGCATCCGTAATTGATATTATCCTAATGTTGGTGATACTGTTCAAAAAAAATAAATGGAAAATTGAAAACCGTATAGAAGAAAAAATTATTGAGAAAGAACTGAAAGAATTATTGGCTAAATTATAAATAATCCAAATCAATGGTTAGAATATGTGATTTTATATTTATTAATACATAAAATGGGGGGTAATATTGAGATATAGTAATTGCTTTAAAATGAATTGTTAATTCAGTTATAAAAGCAATGATTGGACTACTTGTTTCGTTGCAAGGAACTACATGACGAAAAGAGACCGTTTCACTAACAATTGTGAAACGGTCTCTAAAAACTAAATTTTAAATAATAACATTGTCGAACGAATGCAATATGTCGCTCAAATCAGTTTCTGTTTGTTCGTATACTTGACCTGCTAAAAAAGCTATTATTATCATTTCTAAACTTTGTGCATCGTGCATTCTATAAACGAGGAAATACAACAAATATTTACAGAAATTTTTTAATGCAACATTTTCTCTTACAAGCAAATGAGAACCTCTTTCTCGTTCGCTTAAATATGAGGTTATATATTGCAAAATAAATCTCTCGTTTATTATTTCGAGCTTTCTATCAGCAAACATATCTTCGTCTTTTACTTGAAGTGGGCATCGCTTAAGAACCCAATATGATGTGTAAGCAATAACTTTTTCACTGTTGATTTTGTCAATCTTTTTATGAAAATCTTTAATTCTCATAACGTCATTATAATAGTCAACTATTGCTGCAGATAAAAGTGTTTTGTTTATAATGACTTTCTCAGTTAGTCCATTAGCTTCCAAAAACAACTTCATCTCTTCATAAATAGCATCAAAACGTTTTTCTATTTTTTTCTTTCCGAAGATAGATATAACTTCTCGGCTTGGAACATACTCAAATAACAAGTGTTTCATATTTCATCACCAATTCTATTCACAGCGTTACAAACATCTTCTGTTAAATATTTTTTAAACGTATTAAATTGTCTGTTGTCAGGAAAGTTTGCACCATGATTATTTGTTTTTATAGTTCTGAACTTTCCATAGTTAAGAAGCTTAACAAAACATTTTCCAGGATGTTCACTTGAAAAAAACTCATCTGATGTTTTGATCATTCTTTTGATAAATGGCTGAGTTTCTGATAAAACGATTCTAATACCCTTAACAATAAATGGAATAATGTCTCGGACAAGTGTTATACCAACAAACACACTTAAAATAGTTAAAACAATATACAAAATATAATCCACAACTTTAACTCCTTTTTTTAATAAATGTAGCAAAGCCCAATACTGCTGTGATTACCAAACAGACTACGTTTACACCGCATATGGAATATGAGCATGTGCCACCGCTGGTATAAATGTCCCATTTAACTATTCCGTAAATCAAAGATAGAGCCAGTATTGTCATAAGAATAAAAATCAAAAGTAAATCTCTGTTTCTCTTCTGTGAATACAATTCAAAAATAGCAGATATCAAAACAGATATGTAAATAAATAAGAGTTCCTCTTCTTGGAAGAGTTCCTTGAACCAAATAAACGTTCCTGAGGTATCCTTCAAATCAATTATTCCGTTGATAACAATCAATGGTAATGCAGAAAAAATTGCACCTGAAAACCAATAAAGCAGTTCTGGACAAATTAATCTGTTCTTTCCGTCACTTATATTAACATCCATTGAAGACGGCTTTGGTGCTGCAGAAGCTTTTGTGACGGCTGCCATCTTTCCTTTTTGTCTTCCTTTTTTGGCCATTTTAATCCTCCGTGTCAAAATTAACCTGAGAATATTTTTATTCATCTTGGGGGCTAATTTTCCCTTTGCACTTTAACACCCTTGACACCCAACACTCTCATAAAATCAAAATAGCGCTAAATCTCCATTTAAAATTTTGGGAACATTTTAGCACAATCAATACACATTGTCAACAGCTTATTATATATATTAATAATTTTTTTATAATATTAATATAAAATAATATGTGATATTCGGTGTCTTATCGCTGTTAACTTATATTAAAAATTGCAATTTATGTTCTTACAAGAAACCGTTTGATTTCACGAATCGTTTTCCTCCTTCTAATTTGTTTGTTAGACTGTTCCTCGTATTCGTTGTTATATGAGTACCCAAAGCATTCAGAAAGTATTAAATAGCTTTCGTGAATTAAAAGATAATCTCTCACATAACATGGTTTCGTAAATTCATTATTTATGACCTTTGTTAGATTCTCTTCACTGAATTCAGGCTCAGGCTCAGTGTCGATGATTCCTTGGATTGTTTCCCAAAACTCTTTGTCACTCATATTTTTTAAGCTCAATTTTTCACTTCCTTTACGCCAATTTTAAAAAACAATCTATATTATATATGACGGATTTTACGGTTTGTTACGCGAAAATTTTTGATTTTTTTTACTTTCTACCTTTTGCACAAAAATCGCAGACGCCATTTGTTAGTAATGACGATAAAACTGTGAAGCGATGGCGATTGCCACCGCTTCTTATTCTATTACTCATAAAATCTTAAAGCATCAACTCTTACTCCGTTCTGAATAACCTCAAAATGCAAATGCGGTCCGGTTGAATATCCTGTTGAGCCTACTTGTGCGATAACCTGTCCTTGTTTTACTTGCTGACCTTCCGAAACAAGAAGTGCAGAACAGTGGGCATAGAGGGTTGAGTATGTGTCATTGTGTTTTATCTTCACATAGTAACCGTATGAGTTATGCCAAGTAGCGGAGATAACAGTTCCGTCCGCAGCAGCGAGTATTGATGTTCCCGTAGCTGAAGCAATATCCGTTCCGCCGTGAGTTTTTATTTCTCCCGATATGGGGTCTTTTCTTGTGCCGAAACGGGAGGTAATTGTACCGTCAACGGCGAGTGGCCAAGTGAACATATCTGTTCCTTGCCAACTTCCTTCGCCGATGATAATATCATCGTTTGACCCTATAAGTTCAAGCCACAACGGGTCGTATTCTTCGCTCATTAGTTCCGTTAACTGTGCTTTTTGTTCATCGTTGAATTTGTATAATTCTGCGGTCTGATTTGCGTTAAGCTGTGCTATAACAACAGTTAAGACCTTTTTAGTGACATAGGTGGTTGTTTTCACGGGATTACCCTCAGCATCTGTAGTAACTGTAGTTTCAGCTACAAGCTTAGGAGTAACGATACCCGTCATAGTATTCATATCGTTGACTATCTCACGGAGCAGTTCAAGTTTCTTTTCATCGAGAGTAACTACTTCCATAGCTTCCTCAGTTGATGTTGTAGTCTTTACTGCGTATATTGCGAGAACATCTTTCCAATTTATAGAGGAATTTCCTTGTACTTCAAACAAGTCATAGGAATATGATGTTTTCATCGCTGTAAGATTCGCATAATGCTCAGATGTCAGTTCGGATATTGCTTGTGACATAGTTTTGTCTGTCCCGGTTGTTTCATCATTGGATAAGAAAATACCGAAACAAGTACCGCCAATAGCCGCTATAAGACAGACAACTACAATTATAATGAGAACAATGGGACCACCTGCATAAATTGCGGCGGCTATATCTTTAACAGCAGAAACAACAGCTTTTGTGCCTGTAACAATCGCTTTACCGACTGCCTTAACAGTTTTGGCAGTTGCCTTAACTGCCACTTTTGCGGCTTGTTTGGTTCTTTGTGCAATTTCGGCTGACTGCTTGGCTGTTGTTTTTGTGGTCTTTTTTGCGGCTTTAACACCGTTGTTTGCCGTTTTGATACTCTTTCGTGAGTTATCTACACTACGTTTGGATTGTTTAACCTTGTGAGCATCCGCACCAATGGTGCGAATGCTTTTGTTTTCTGCGTTTGCTTTTCTAACAGTTGCAGGTGATTTTGTTTTAGGCGGTGTTTGTTTTCTCTGCCGGGGTTTCTTTATCTCATCAATAACTTCCGCTTTTTCGGTCTGCCTTACCTTTGGTGTACTTTGCACCTTTTCTTTTATTTCAGGTGTACTCGGTTTTTCTTTAACCGAGTTCCCTTGTTTTTGTTTCGGTGCTTTGGGTGAGGTTTCATTTTCTGTTGATTTAGGAACAGACTGAGGCTTTTCCTTTACGGTTTTGGATTCCTTTTGCTTCGTACTCTTTTTTGGTGTTGACTTTTCATTTGGCTTTGTACTATCAGGCTTCTCACCATCAGATTCGGGCGAAGGCTCGGAAACATCTTCCGCTTTCATTTGTTTGAGTTCTTCTTCAAATGCTTTCCTTGCCTTAATGTCTGCCCGCTTTTCCTTTAGCTTGTCAACACCTTTTTGAACTGCCTTTTTTGTTCCTGTTACTGCTGTTTCTGCACCTGTTCGCATACCCTCTGTAACTTTGTCTGTTGCATATTGTTCGGGAGATACATAATCAGACTGTGTAGTGTTCTCATTGACTTTTTCTTTTGTCTTAACACCGATGTCTTTTATTCTGTCACCGACACTCACGGCAGTATCGTGTATTTTGATTTCTTTTACTACTTCACGGGGTTTGATACCTTTACCCATATTACTCACCCAGCTTTGTAGTCATAAGTTTGTAGAGTTCTGTGTCTTTTGGAAATTTACGCTCAAAGGGTACGAGAGCCGAGCCAACCTTAACAAGTCCGTGACCTGCTTCAACATTGGTGATGTGTGTCATCTGCGTTTCGCTGATTTGTAGAAGATTTGCAAGGTCTTCCTTGTCTGTACCGCCCTGATTGAGCATAGTTATAAATTCAGAGTTTGCGAGCATTGTTCGTGCAGTATGGCTCTGAAGAAGGTCAGAAACGTTCTGCGTGATACCCGTAGCAAATGCACCGTACTTTCTTACTCGTTTCCACAAAGTAAAGAGGAAGTTTGCCGAGTATTCGTGCTGGAAAAGAAGATAGATTTCGTCAATGAAAATATATGTTTCTCTGCCTGCTGCACGGTTGGCAGTAATACGGTTGAGTATGCTGTCAAGAACTACAAGCATACCGATGGGCATAAGCTGACTGCCGAGGTCAAGAATGTCATAACAAATGAGTCTGTTATTGACATTAACATTTGTCTGTTTAGCAAATGTGTTCTGTGAGCCACTTGCAAAGAGTTCCATTGCGGTTGCAAGTTCCTGTGCTTCGGGTTCTTCCTGCTCTCTGAGGCGATCGCAAAGGTCTATAAGTGTAGGCGGTTTACCCTTGTAACTTCGCTTGAGATAAGGTGCGTACACTTTGGACAGACAACGGTCAATGATAGATTTCTGCATTGCTTCAACCTTTCCTTGTCCCATAACCTGCTCAAAGAGTGAAAGTACAAACTCTGCTTTTAATGCAATAGGACTTGCACCGTCTGCATAGTCTTTGTTAATATCAAGGCAGTTTATGTGATTTTTACTTGTTGCTGAAAGCTGAATAACCTGTCCGTCCATCGCTTCAACAAGAGGTTTATATTCTCGCTCGGGGTCAATGATAATGACATCAGCATCCGTTGATAACAACAACGACACAACTTCTTCTTTTGCCGTAAAGGATTTACCACTACCCGAAACACCAAGAATAAAGGAATTACCGTTGAGAAGGAATCTGCGATTTACGATAATCATATTCTTGGAGATAACATTAACGCCTTGGAAAATTCCGCCTTCGTGCTGAATTTCCTGCACCTTAAAGGGCATAAAAACAGCAAGGCTCTCTGTTGTAAGAGTTCGCCTTGCTTCAATTTTGTTTATTCCGATGGGAAGTGTGGAATTAAAGCCTTCAAGCTGCTGATATTTAAGAACACCAATCTGACACATGTGCTTTCTTCCCATAGCAGTTATAGCCTCAGTATCGTTATTGAGTTCTTCAAGTGTGTCGGCTGTGTGCATAACAGTAAGTACAACCTTAAACATCTTTTGGTCACGGGTTGTGAGATCATCAAGAAACTCACGGATTTCCTTTCTCTGCTGTTCAAGGTCATAGGGAATAACAGAGGTGTAGTTGTTATTTGCGTTCTGCTTTCGCTGATAGTTTGCGATATTGGTTTCAATGCCGAGAGCCTGCTTTTCACCGAATTTCTGTGCTTCTTCGGTTGATACGGGGATAATATCGTAATTAAATATCATATTACGGTTTGTGTCCGTAAGCTCCCATACAACGCTGTCTTTTACATAAGAGGGATAATCACGAATAAACAGAACACGGGCGAATTTGTCACCGACTTTGAAATAGTCCGCTTTAAACTCAAAGCCATCCGGAGCAATATAGTCCTTAAAGTTCTGTCCCTTTCGCATTGTATCTCTTAAATCAAAGCGATAATTTGCAACCTCATTAGGTCTGCAGAAATCGTGAATAATGCGAAGTCGCTCGGTAAGATTGAGTTCGGTGCATTTGGAACCAAGTCTTGAAAAATGAGCCGTTAAATCTGCACCTATACGGGCGAAATGTGTTCTTGCTTCCTGTATGGTCTTTTTCCGCACTGTAACAGTAATATATTTATCCTGTACAATGGCATTTGCACCGTTGGCGAGCATTGTCAGCATATCATTGATTTCTTTACGGTATTTGTCTTTACCGTCATTTGCATTTTCAAGTAAAGCCATTTCTTTAAGCTCGGTCTTTTTGAGTTTTCTGTTGACAATGGTTATCTGACTTGAAACGCCGTTTTCAAGAGAGTTCAAGATTTCGCTGTACCTTAAAAAGTTTGTTTCCTTATCTTCTTTACTTGATACAGCATAGTTAATATCCGTAAACTTGAATGTTTTTGAGAAATGTTCTTTGCCTGTCATAAAGATACCGTCAGAATAGACAGCATCAATTCTGATTACATCTTGCACGGATTTAGGAACGGTTAAACCATCACCAAGCATTTCTGCGAAGCCTGTTTTTTTCTTTATTGTTCCTATCAGGTCGAACATCTGCTTCACTCCTTTCTATTTCGTCAAAAATGTTCTTTGAGATGAATTTGATTTCTTTGGGCATAAGTATCTCGGAACGAAGATATGTGAATAACACTTTTTCAGCGGTCATACCGTGATACTTGAAAAAGCCTATTGCCGCAAAGGGGGCGGCACCCAAAATGCAAACCCAACTCAAGGTTTCAATACCGAAAAACGGTCTTAATAAAAAGTACAAGCCTACGGCAACACCGCAGGCAAGAACTGAAAAAATGAACTGTCTTAATGACAGTCCAAAATATACCGCTTCTGTGTAATCGCGGATTTCACGGTTTATCTTAACTTCCAAATATAATCATCTCCTTTTTTAGATTGTATAATTAGACAGATATTTTCACTTCAGTGTATTATAATGTTCTTCTGCTAATATTTTGTAAGGGGACTTTATAATGATAAAAAATAAATTAAAAGCTATTCGTATGGGTGAGTTCTTTTTGAGTAAACGAGATTTTTCAAAGTTCTTAGATATAGCTGAACAACAATATTTGCGTTATGAAAACGGACAAGCAAATCCATCTTTAGAAATAGCCATTAAAATTTCTATTAAATTAAATAGAACCGTTAATGATATTTGGTATCTGTAAAACAACTTTTTAACTACTCAATTAAATTTTTTAATTAAATATGAATTTATTTTGATTGGTCAAGCATATACTTATACTGACAAACATTTTTGGAGGTAGTATGATATGCTAAACCATATAATAAACATAATTAAAAACACTGAACTTAGAGTAGAAATTGAAAGAACTCCCTTATTTTTTAAAAAGATATTAAAAATACTCGTTGGAGTTATAAAAATCTTTGATTTACTAATAGCTTTAAATTTGAGAGTTTTGATATTGGTTTTTATGTTCTTCACTATAGTGATTTGCATTTATAATATAGTTTTTCATTAAAGTCCCATCATTTCTTTGACTACTCGGTCTGCCATCTTTACTGTGCCGACAAGAACTATCATATTGAATATGAGTTCACCGACATAACTCCATACCTGATTAACTGCAGCGGCCGTTTCATCAACGACGGGCGGTGAATCGGCAAAGATAGAGAAGATGATACAACCGAGTACGATTATTGCTCCTTCCAAACAAACTGCAGCGTATGACTTTATGAAACTTTTACCAATAGAAGATGATGTTTCACCCGCAAATGCAGATAAGGGAATAGGTGCAATTGCGGTATAAAGATAGATTTTGAAGAAACGTCCGTAAACGGTCATTATCATTACAAATGAAAGCACAGTTATAAACAAACTGCCTATGAGTGTAACTGCCCATAACGGTACACTTTCCCAAAATCCGCATTCTTCTATTGATTTGATAATTGATTCCGGCAATACTGTTTGAGATACATCAGCGAGTCCCGATGTAGCCATGATTTTTGCAACAATGCCTTGCACAATATTAAACAGTGCCATCATCAACTCCAAGCCATAACTGATTGCAGCTTTCGCGAGAACAAATCGAACAAACATCTTTACGGCGATTTCAGGTCTTTTCATTTCTGCAAAGTTACCGCAGGTTTTCATAACACCTACAACAAAAAATAGCACTAAAAGCGAATATCCTATTGCTTGAAGTGCACCGTGTATATCTGTTACAACGTTCCATATTGTTCCGCCTTTGAATTCTTCGGGAGATTGAGTTATAAGAAGCCATATTTCACTGAGTTTGTCGTTCCAAGTTTCAAGAGAGTTTTGCAAATTTTGTACGACCCAATTATTAGACTCCATTAAATACCTCCTTTCGTATTATACAAATATTGACAAAAAAACTAAAACTGTTTATAATATTTACTAGAGGTGATAATAATGAACAGTGTAGATTTTTTAACAGGACTTATTTCGGGTTTAATATCAGGTGTTATATCTTCAATAGTAGCACAATTAATTTTTAAAATTCAAAAACCCAAATTGGAAATTTCAGACAACATATTAAAAGAGACTGTTAATGGCGTTCCAGAATATAGATTTAAAGTTGTTAACAATTCAAAAGAATACGCTAAAAATATTGACATTGTTGTTCAGTGGATATGTGTCAAAAAAACTCCAAACGGAAACTTAATTACAACACGACCTGTTTCATTAGCAAGAAAAGATATTAAATTTATTAATCCGTACAACAAATCTGATGAAAACAACACTTACGCAGTAAGGTATAGATTTGATTGTGATTTAGAAAAAGAATGGATTGAAAACAATTCATTAGAGGTTTCTATTTTCTGTGAAAATGAACAAAATGGTTGCGGAAAAATGTTTAGAAAAGTTTATAAGAATCCTTCCTGTATTATTGAAGGAAGCTTCGAAAATGGAAAATCAACAAGAATTGTTCCGAGTAAAAAGTAATAATCGTGTTAGCACCAATCAAGTAGTTACCCTATTTGATTGGTGCTAATTATTATCCCACAATTAAATCAAGAATTTCTTTTGCAAAGGTAATTACAATACCACCTGCAACTGTAAGGAAACCGTTAGCTCGCTGTGAGGGGTCATGCGATTTAAGCGAGAGACCAACCTGCACAATACCGAAGCCGAGAATGATAAGACCAACTGCACGGATAAGACCGAAAATAAAGGTCGAGAGATTATTGACAACGGCTACGGGATCGTCAGCGGCAAAGGCTGTAACTGCAAGTGTGAAAATCATTGTAAGGCATACAACGATTGATACAAACAGTTTAAAACCTTTTCTTACATTGCCCTGCAGGGGCATTCTTTCCTTCTTTGTGATAGAATTATTCTTCATTAGATTCTTCCTCCTTATAATTCATTAAAAAATCTTCAATTTCTTCGCTTGAATAAATGATATAATTTGCATCTTCATCAGTTGTTTCATTAACATTCTCTGTTTCAGACTGAGAAGATTTTGAACAAGTGAGATTACCGACAGAATATTCAGAGAATCCGTGAATATACGGCTCTCCGTGTCCGTCTGTTGTAAGTCCCACGTTAGGGTGTTTTAGTATGTCATACTTTAGGTCGAGAATCGGTCTTTCACCTCGGATAAATAATAAAGCATACTTGTTATCCAACATTCGCACTTCATCGGGAGTGAGAAGCTCACGTCCCGTAATCTGATAGTTTGTTGAATAACTGCCGTTACGTCCTCGGGATTGACCGTAGGTATTTGTATCAATGGTTTCTTTACCGAGTAGCTTTGAAACATATTCGTGTGTTGACTGCTCATTACCGCCGAGATATAAAAACTCGTCACAGTTACCGACTATGCTTTCCCACTGTTTCTCAAACAGTGCCTTTAACTGTGCCATATTCTGTATGATAATTGACACGGATATTTCACGGGAACGCATTGTTGCCAAAAGTTTGTCGAAGTCATCGGGCAAGGCAACATTGGCAAACTCGTCCATTATGAAATGAACATGAACGGGTAGTCTGCCCGAATGCTTGAAGTCAGCCAAGTTATATAACTGCTGAAATAACTGTGTGTAGAGCATACCGACTATAAAATTAAAACTGCTGTCATTGTCGGGGATAACCGCAAAGACCGCAGTTTTCTTTTCTCCTATGCTCGTCAAGTTCATTTCATCGGTTTGTGTCATAGACGCAAGAGATGTTAAATCGAACTTTTCAAGGCGGGCAAGTAATGTGATCTGAATTGATTTAAGTGTTTTACCCGAGCCTTTATGATAAGAACGGTAATATTTAAGTGCGATGTGATTAGGCTTGTTTACTTCAAGTTCGTTGAACAACCTGTCAAGCGGACTTTCAAGGTTTTCATCCTCCTCACTAACATCGCCCTCTCGTAGCATTTCAAGTACCATTGAAAAGTTCTGTTCTTCAGGCGGTGCTTCGTAGTGCAAAAAAGATATGAGTGCCTTCAAGAGCATACTTGCCGCTTGGTCCCAAAACGGGTCTTGCGATTGAGAGCCTTTCGGAGTTGTATTCTTGAAAAGGTTGGTGACGAGTCGCTGAATATCATTGTCATCTTTGATATAGACAAACGGGTTATAGCAGTCACTCTTTTCCATATTGATAAGGTCAATAACCTTAATCTCATATCCTTTTGCTTTGAGAAGATTTCCCGTGTCACGGAGTAATTCGCCTTTGGGGTCAAGGACTATAAAAGAGGTATTAGCATTAATTACGTTGACTTTGGCGAAGAAACGGGTTTTACCCGCACCACTACCACCGCAACAAAGTATATTAAGATTTCGTCTGTGTACTCTGCCGTCAAGTCCTATGGCTGTGTTTTGAGTTAAGATTTTGTTTTGGGTTATATCTTCTTTATTAAGATACTTTTTCCTTATTACATCAGTTTTACCCCATTTGGCTGAGCCGTGTTCTTCCCGTCTTCGGTAATTCTTTTCACTTGAAAGATAAATACCGATACCTATGACATACACCACAATTAAAATGAGGACAGTTTTTAAGCTGTCCTCACAAAATGTTATGTTTAGGGGATTGGCAAAAGCAACGGAAAGATTATTTACAATACTGACAAGTCCACCGTTTATATACGGTGCTATCAGCATACCGAGCCAAACAACGGGAATTAAGCCGCAGGCATAAAGAATGAGATTAGTCTTTGAAAACTTATCTTGCCTCACGGTCAAATCGCCTCTTTTCTCTTGCGAACGGTGCGTCTATGATTTTGATAAGAAGATTGTCAACATCTTCAAGCGGCTTATCCTCTTCAAGAAGTTTGTTGCGAAACTCATTGAAACCGTTTATGAGTAAATCGTGTTCAAAGCTGTCAACGGTTATTACTCGTTTATCAGATTTCATCGGCAAACTCCTTTATCTTGCATCTCTGTTTTTGTTCTTTGCATCAAGTATTCTTGACATACTCTGTGACATACTGTTTGCTTCATCACGAATTGCAGAAAGTTCCTGTCTTATGTCCTTTGGGGTTTTACCCTCAAACGGGTTTTTCTTTCTGTCAATGTCAGCAGGGTCTATACCTGCTCTTGCACAAGAGATAAAAGCAATACCGTATGCAGCTACTTCGCATTTGTCACGGCTGTAATCACCCTTGTCCAATCTTGCGTGTGCAATTTCCTTTGACAATGCACGGAAGATGTCGTCACCCTTCATACCCTGTCTGATATGAATAACCTTATCTTCGCTTCTGTAAAGAGCCGAAACATTTTCGGGAAGGTCATTTCGGATTTCAACGGGTACGGGTGATGTGTTGACGAGTGCTTTAATAAGCACTCGCTCATTGTATCTTTTCTTGGGCGGTATTTTCTGAACGGCGGTAGTCTGTGTGATGTCGAAAACCTTTTTAGGCTCATAGTAAGTTCCTACACTGCCGTCGTCACGTTTGAACTCTTTGCCGGGTTCAAGGATATATATACCTGTTTCATTTTTCTTGATATATACACCTGCCTTGTTCCACGCCTCCAAGTCACGGAGTTTAAGTGCTTCGGGCATCTGGTGTGCAACCAACAGAGAATTACTGACAGCATATCTGTCAAAGCGACTCTGTACTGCAAGATAACGAACATAGTTAAGCGGGTCGGAAAGACCGCTTGATGCTTTGTCAAGCATAGCATAAACATCGTTCTTGATTTCCTGCCTGCGTTTTGCCCAAGCCTCCTTATCAAACGATTTTTCGTTTTTGGTTTCCACAGGCTGCTCTTTTTTATTAGCCTGTGTTCCGTTCTGTTCATTCATAATAATATCGTCAAGATCTGACATTATCTTTGACTCCTTTCTTTTTGGATTTCTTTTTTGTTGGTGTTTTGATTTCGGCGGCTTCACTTTTTGTCCTGTTCTGCTCGGCTTTAATCTCTTTTAACCTTGCACGAACTGACGGGCGTGATTCAGCCTTCGAATTTGTCCAATCCCGTTCTGAGGGGGATATATGGTTGTTTCGTTCCCCGAAAGTAGGCTCGGACAGACGGGATTTTTCCGTCTTTGCCACAGAAGGGTTTTCGTTGAACGGCTTTTCTTTCTGCGGTGGATTGTTAAACAGCATTTCGACAAATTTATCATCGGGTGTTTTACCGGGCTGACTTCTCATAGGAACTTCTTTTTGAGATTTCTTTGCTTTGTCAAGAGCGTCACGAACAATGGCTTTGTTGTTTGCACCAAGACTGAATCGCTCAAAAATTCTGTTCACCTTTGCTGCATCTTCTTCTCTTACCATAATGTCACATTTACCATCGTTGCTGTTTTTATCTTTGAGAACGTGATACATAACGCCGTATTTTTTAGCAGCCTCACAAAACTTTTTCAAATCCTTGTCTTTGATTTCAAAGACCTTTACTGCACTGTTGGATTTGAGCATTTTTTTGAGTGAAGCCTTACCCTTTGAAGGTGTATTATTGTCTTTGAGTGCAAGGGTAATCATTCGCTGTAATCGTTCAGCGCTGTCACCTGACAGCTTGATTAACATTTGCACACCGTCCATCGTAATCCGCATTACCTGTTCAGCGGCTTCGCCTGAACTGCTCATCGTGGTTTCTCTCCTTTCTGATATTCAATTTTTTGCACTCGTCAATTCGCTCGTCTATAACGGGCTTTTGATTATCAATTCTTTCACAAACAATAACATCTCTCCGCAGTATTGATATGCGGGCGGAAAGATTTAAAATATGTTCTTTAAGTTCTCGGATTTCCTTTTCACTGCCACTGCGAACAGCAATTTTTAATTTGTTTCTCAAAATGTTTCTTGCTTCTTCAAGTTCTTTTATTTCTTCTTTGCGTGACTGTTTGAAGTCGGCAAGTTGTTCGGGAGTGTCAATATTATTTCCGCATAAAAGGTTTTGCTGTTCTATAAGTTGGTCGAGCTTCTTTACTTCAGCATAAAGAGTCGAGTACAAATATCGGTTTGAATTGGGATGCTTCTTTACGGTTTTAACTACTGTAACGAAGCGTACATAGACCTCTTGGTATGTGGGGTCTTTCATAGGAACAAAGTATTTATCCACCAAGTTATCCTGTATAGGAAATTTGATTTTTTGCCTTCTTGGTGATTGCTGAATTCTTTTTAAAATGTTTTTGGGAGTGTAATCATCACCGAGCTTATACAGTCGTCTTGCTTTTGCAAAGTTCGGATGAGATATGGTTGGATATTTGCGGTTGAAGTCAAATGAGTAACCTCTGCGTTGCATATGAGAAAAGAAATCCTGCTCACTTACCGAGAGCAGAATACACTCATCAATGTCATTCTTCATAAAGTTATTTTTTGTCAGTTGGTTGTTCTTTTCTGCTTCGTGAATATGATACGGTACTCGTTCAGAGGACTTCGGTTTTTCAATTACCGACAGACCGTACTCCCGACAAATATCATCGGAAGTCTTTCTCAAAAGCCTGTAACTCTCTTTGCAAGAGTTGTACTTTTTGCCGTCAACAAACGATACGGAGTTGATGACAAAGTGATTGTGTATATGTTCTTTGTCGAGATGAGTTGCAACGATAACTTGGAATTTATCTCCCCACATTCTGTTGGCAAGTTCAATTCCAATATCGTGTGCGAGTTGCGGAGTAACTTCGCCGGGTGCGAAAGATTGGTAGCCGTGAAACGCTAAAATTCCGTCAACCTTGCCGTATCTTATCTTAACCGCCATCATATTATCTCTCGCATTTTCCTTTGAACAATTCAGTCCCTCAACATAACATTTCTGCTCTGTCTTTGAGTCATTCATCGCATAATCCATAACATCGTAAAGAGATTGAAGTTCCTCATCGGTGTATCTTGTCTTGTCGGGATTAGTGGCATAGTCAAGAGCTTTATCTATTCTTCCTTTGATACTCCAAAGTTTTGTGGTAGCTATTCTTCGCTTGGATTGAACGCAGAAACAAGTTCATTTTTCAGAAAATCAATCTCTTTGAGAGCCTTCATCAATTCGGGTGTGTTGATATATTTTTGTGTGCGGGCAACAACAAGAAGCTGGTCTAAATTCCTGCCGATTGCATTAAACTCCTTTAAAAGTTTTGTGTAGTCGGCAGGCGGCATTTGCTTCGGGACACAGCCATTAACCATATATCGAAGCAAGGTTGACATAGATAAACCCGTTTCCGTACAAAGCTGACGAAGTCTTTTATACTCATTTTTATTAAGGTACAAATCTACTCTGATAGGTCTTCTTCTCATTCAATCACTCCTTTCTTCTGAAGCTTATTTTTAATTACTGTTGCTGTTGCGTTTGAAGCAAATGCGAGAACTGCAACGGCAACAATGCCTAATGTGTTCATTGGAATCTCCTCCTTTCTTCACGGGGTATTAGGGGTGTGAAATCCCTAACGTGCGGATTTGACGGGACAAATCCATTGCTCGTTAAGACAAATGCCACGAAATCAGCTATCCCTTTAACAGATTTCGTCTATAAGGTTTTCTTCATCGTCCTCGTCATCGTCCTCAGCAGAAAAAGGACAGTTGGGGCAGGCGTTGAAACAAGACGGAACATCAGATGTTGTGTCCTCGTCATCTTCATCCTGTTCGTTTTCAAACACACGGTATATAGTTTCTGTTTCTGCGTTGGGTGCATTGTCAATTACGGTAGTATTTCTTTTGAGTGTCCTTACCATATTGAGTGCTGTTTCTGCTGAAGGTGCTGTAGCTGTGAGTTCAACATTCTTGATTTCGGTTACGATAACTGTATAGTCCTTCATTAAATTTCCACCTCCTATCTTTCCAAATCTTTTTTGTTCGGCACATAAGGAATTGCTTTTATTTCCTCACCTTGCCTGTAAAATCTTTCAGGCTTATTGAATCGCTCTGAATTTTTTTCGACCTGCACATCGGTTAAACTTGCCAAGTCATCACCGTCACCTTTGCAGATAAAAAACTTGCCGGCAATAATATCCGTTACTCGACCTTCCTTGTTTCTTAAACTTCGATTGAGTGGTAAACCCTCTGTTTTTCCGTCACGGTTGTATACAATAACGGTGTCACCGTCAAAAGGAATGATGTCAATATTTCCTTCAACTACCTTCTTCATATCTTCAAACTTGTAGCCAATTTCTGTAACCTGTGCCAGCTTACCCGGCTCTAAAAGGACAACCTTTATTTTTTCGGGAAGCAGTTCTGTTGTTTCAAAATTCACGCTGTCAAAACTGTCGGCATCAAGAATATACTCACCTCGATACCACTCATCTGTGACTTGCTGTTGTGCTTCATCCAAACTGTCTGCCATTACTTTTACAGACTTTCTCAATGTTTCCGTTATAACAACTTCAAACTCTTTCATCGGCAATCTCTCCTTTCTTTTTGAGATTTGTATGGTATGTTCAAAGTGTAGCGAAGGTAATCGTTTACATCTTTTCCTACGGGTACGAAGTGACTTCTGACCGAGTATTTATCCGACAAAAGATTAGTCAATGCTCTTGCGGCATTGTGTCCTGCCCGGTCATTGTCAAGATGAAGATGGATTGTTTTGGTGTCGTGTTTTGCAAGGTAAGAAGAAAGTGCAACAGGGATTTTTATTTGCTCATTGTTACCTTGGTTATATACTCCCGAAAGAGAAACAAGGCTCAAACTTTTATAGCCTGAGCCTTGCATTTCACAAAGGGTTGCGTATGAAATTAAATCTATTGCACTCTCAAAAAGGTGTACTGAATCGGTATTATTGTTTACCTGCCGAAAAGAAAATTCTTTATTACTTCCTGCAAGGTCATAAAAGAAACGGCTGCTTCCCGTTCCTCTTACGGTTGCATATCTCGGCTTGTGTTTTTCATCATAGCCTACAAACACAAGGTTATCTCTCTGCGAACTCTGATAGATTAAACCTTCATTGATAAAGTGGTCTATAACCGTTCGGGATATTCCTCTGTTAAGAAGATAAGAGATAACCTTATCGTTATTGGGTGCTCTCGGCAACAGAGAAAAACTCTTTACCGTTTGCTTGGTTTCGTGAGTGGTAACGGGTATTTTTTCAAATGCTGCTATCTGTAAAACGGCATCTGTAAATTCCATTCCTCTTACTTTGACAAGAAAATCCAAAGCGGTTTTACCGCCTATCCCTCTCGACCACCACATCCATTTGCCGTTGGATATTTTTAAGCTGCTGTGTGTTTTGGTTGAGTAAGTGTTGGGGGATACTCTTGTCAATTCATCAGGCTCACAGTATTGCAAATAAGTGAGCAGGTCAATCTCTTTGACACGGGCAACGGTGTCGGAGTCAATAAACTGCATAGTTATCTGCACTCCCGACTTGCTTTTGATTTAAGTAAGCTGTGAAGCTCATCGGCTTTGTTCTCAATGCAAGAAAGTATTTCCTGCATATGATTACTTTCACCGTTTTCCCAAGCTAAAAAGAGGTCACTTAACGGCTCTTTCTGTTTGAGAAGTGCCTTGCATTGCTTCGGTGTCAAATCGTTTTCTTCAAGGGATAACAGAATATCCTCACGCATAACGAGTTCATAAGAGTGCTGCATAACAACCTCGGGTGATGAACTGCGAAGCATTGATTTAAACTGTTCCTGTTCGGCATACATCTTGTTATATAAAGCTGTATTGAGTTGTTCGGTTGTCATTCTTCACATTCCTCCTTTGCTTTAATGTTGGGACAATTTATGATTGTTGCTCTGAAACTCTGTTTGCAATTCTTTGAGCAGACAACACACAAATCGTTGTTTTGAATTTCACCGTTTGAGTTTATATAGAAGCTCAATTCATCAGGGTAACTTGTTTGATTCACATATTATCACCTTCCTTATGATTGATGTTGTTAATTAAAGAACGTGCTTTTTCTTTTCGTGTTTCCGAACACGGATTAAGTAATCTGAATGAGAGTCTGTCCTTTTGTATCTCAAATTCTATGCTGCCTTCGCCGTCATCAAAAATCAGTTTGCAAAGGTCAGGGTGCAAGGTCGAATACTTAATAAGTCTTTTCTTCAAACTCGTATTGTGAGTAATGATTGATATAACATCGTCATATTCATTAAAGCTGATAAATGTGGTTTTATCTCTCTTTATTGGGGCGTAAGCCATATTACCTCCTTGTTTTTCCTGTGTTTTATTTACTGACCTGTTTTTTGGTTGATTTTGCACGGTTTAGACCGTACAGAATTTAAAAATAGTCGATGGAAATTTCATAAACGATACATTGGTCATTTTGAAAATTTCTATTTGAAAAATGTCAAAAAACACGGACTTAACTCCGAGTTTTACCTTGCAGTTTCTCTGGTTGTTCTTTATCGGGGTGTAAGCCATATTACCTTCTTGTTTTTTCTTTGTTTCATTTACTGACCTGTTTTTTGGTTGATTTTGCACGGTTTAGACCGTAACGAATTAAAAAATAGCCGATGGAAATTTCATAAACGATACATTGGTCGTTTTGAAAATTTCTATTTGAAAAATGTCAAAAAACACGGACTTAACTCCGAGAATTTCACCTCGCAGTTTCTCTGCTTTTTTCTTTATCGGGTTGCTCTGTTTCTTCGATTTCACCGTCATCAATTTCATTGTCATTGTGGTTCATATCAAGTAGTGCATTGAGTTCTCCGAGCCTTTCCATCTTTGCGTTCAATTCATCCTCTTGCGGGAACGGCTGTTCAATCTGTTCTTTGGCATTGGCAAGCTGTGTCTTGGTATCTTCAAGCTGCTCGATACAAGCAGTTTTCTTTTTCTCAAAGTCACCGATGAGATTATCAAGTCTTGTGATGTTACCGTGAACATCCGAGCCAAGCGGAGTAGAATGACGAAGTGAGCCGACAAGAGTTAAGATGAATTGTTTTTGGAAAGTGTCAAAGGATAACTCCAATTCAAAGCCTCGGTAACTGCCGATTGCTTTCGGCTCAGGCGATTTCATAGATTGGCAGATTTCAAGAATTGCCGAACCTGCAGCCTTCTTTTCGGTATGGGTTATACCTTCCAAAACCATAGGACAAAAGCCGTCTGAATTAGGAACGGATTTTTCAGCCACTGTCTTAATATCTTCCTCATATCCCTTGATTCGGTTTTCCAATCTCAATATCTCTTTGGGATAAAACATAATGACTTTATCTTCAAGAGCATATCGCTGACTTAAATGGTTTTGTTTCAAAAGTTTGAGTTTAGATACTGCGACATCCAAATCCATTTTCTCTTTGATGTGGGGATTACCTGTTGCAAGTGCTTTGATTTCGGCATAAGATAACGCCTGCTCGTCAACATCTTCTGCTGAACGCACAGGCGATTTTGAGGTCATAATCTGACCTATAAACTTTTGCTTATTCTCGACCAACTGATACAAGTATGCGTCAAAGGTTTCTTCGGTAACATAGCTGAAAATATCGACCTCAGGGTTTTCGTTGCCCTGTCGGACAATTCTGCCCTCTCTCTGCTGAAGGTCAGCAGGACGCCACGGACAATCGGTGTGATGGATTGCTATGAGTTTTTGCTGTACGTTGGTACCGGCACCCATCTTGGCTGTACTGCCTATAAGTACACGCACCTTACCTGTGCGAACTTTTCCGAACAGTTCTTTCTTCTTCGCTTCTGTATCGGCATCGTGTATAAAGGCAATTTCTGCTTCGGGTATGCCTTTTGCTATGAGCTTCTTGCGAATGTCATCATACACATTAAACTTACCGTCATTATGCGGAGTAGATAAGTCACAGAATACAAGCTGTGTGGATTTCTGCGGAGTGGTTTTGTTCCACATATCGAAAACATTATCAGCACAAACAGATACCTTGCTCGATGAGTCATCGGGTAACAACTCATTAACAAGGCGTTGGTCAAGTGCCGTCTTTCTGCCGTCATTTGTAATAAGCAGCATATTGTCTATGTTGGAACTCACCATTTTATTCCTTACCTTCTCGGCTCGTTCTGCAAGAGAAGCAACTATCTCTTTCTGCTGTTCGGTGGGTTTAACCGCAACATTGTGATAGTTGGCTTTCGGAACGGGAAGATTGAGCATATCTGCCGTCTGAATATCCGCCATCTGCTTGAACATCATCATAAGTTCGGGCAGGTTATAAAATTTCGCAAATCGGGTTTTAGCACGGTATCCCGTACCTTCCGGTGCAAGTTCAATAGCGGTTACTGTTTCGCCGAAGGTTGAAGCCCAAGCGTCAAAGTGTTGCAGATTACGGTCAACAAGAGTATCATACTGCAAGTATCTCTGCATAGTATAGAGTTCTACCATAGAGTTTGAAACAGGTGTACCCGTAGCGAAAATAACACCTTTACCGCCTGTGATTTCATCAAGGTATCTGCACTTCATATAGAGGTCAGATGACTTCTGTGCTTCGGTCTGGGCAATACCGCCGACATTACGCATTTTTGTGTAGAGGTACAAATTCTTAAAATTGTGAGCCTCGTCTACAAAGAGCCTGTCAACACCGAGTTCTTCAAAGGTGACAACATCATCCTTACGGGTTTGGTCGTTGAGTTTTTGGAGTTTTGCCTGCAAGGACTTTTTAGTTTTTTCAAGCTGTTTAACAGAGAATTTCTCGCCCTTGTTAAACTTGATTTGTCCGATACCAACGGTTATTTCATCAATCTGTTCTTCAAGCATCCTCTTTTGCCGTTCAAGACTTAACGGGATTTTTTCAAACTGCGAATGACCGATAATAATAGCATCATAATCACCCGTAGCAATACGGGCACAGAACTTTTTACGGTTTTTGGTTTCAAAATCCTTTTTGGTAGCAACAAGGATATTCGCCGATGGGTAAAGCTGTAAATATTCTGCTGCCCACTGTTCCGTAAGATGATTAGGAACAACAATGAGTGACTTGTTACAAAGTCCGAGTCTTTTGCTCTCCTGTGCCGCAGCAACCATCGTGAAGGTTTTGCCCGCACCGACGACGTGTGCAAGAAGTGAATTACCGCCATACATAATTCTTGCAACCGCATTAACCTGATGAGGTCGTAAGGTTATTTCGGGATTCATACCCGAAAAATTGATGTGACTGCCGTCATACTCACGGGGTCGCATACAGTTAAACTTGTCATTGTATATGCGGACAAGTTTCTCTCTGCGGTGGGGGTCTTGCCAAATCCAATCTTGGAAAGCCTGCTTTATCATTTCCTGCTTACCCTGTGCAATGGCAGTTTCCTTTTTGTTAAGAACGGGTTTTCTGTTGCCGTTCTCATCTTCAACATAATCGAATATACGCACATCTTTAAGATTAAGAGTTTCCTCTATAATCTTATATGCATTTATTCGGCTTGTACCGTATGTGGTGTTGGCAATAACATTCATACGGTCATAGTTTTTGTTTTCTATATTCCACTCTGCGGAAATCGGTGAATAGTGTACCTTTATATTCCATTGGGCATATCTCGGAGTTTGCAGAAGTTCAAACATAAACTCTCCAACAACATCAACCGGGAGCCAAGTCGCACCCAAGCGGACAGAGATTTCACTTGCTGTCAAATCTTCGGGTTGTACCTTTTCGAGCATTTCAACATTGGCACTGTAATCATCGGGATAAATTTCAGCAGTCCGTTTTGCAAGTTCAAGTTTCTTTCTGACGTTACCCGAAAGGTATTCATCAGCCGTAAGATACCTCGCCACCCTGCTGTTCTCGGATATGTGTTCGGGGTTAAGAAAGATAACACCTTTGAGTTCTTCAAAAAGCATTTGCTCTGTCTTGCCCGTGAGCTTACACATATATTCCATATCAACACAGGCTTTTTCACCGATTGATACTGCCAATGCTTCACTTGCAGTTTCAACAGAGGTTACAGCGATATGTGGCTTGATTGTTCGTTTTGTGAACATATCTGCCTTGCGTTTGAGTTCACCGTTTTCACCGATAACTTCAAGTGAACAAAGCAGACAATATGAATTGTCATCAGAGAATACAAGGCGGTTTGCTCTTGAATTGAGCAGACCGTATTTCTTTGTGAACTTGTCATAGATTTCATTCAATCTTTCCTGTGCCGAAAGAATAGCTGAATCGGGATAATCGTCTGTCTGAAGCCTTATAAGTTCACGCACACAGTCCCTTATTTCAATCATACCCTTTATACGGCTTTCCGCCGTTGCAGAAACATCAACGGGTGTCATCCTGCTGTCGTGTCGGTAATATATTTTATCTTCAACAACAGTAAAACTGAAATTCTTAACATTCGGGTCTGCAGGTACGGATAAATCTTCGGACTCGCCGACATCGGAAAGTTCAAAATCCTTTATCTCGGCGTGTATGTTCTGTATCGCTTCTGAAAGAAGATCGGAGAGTTCTCTGCCCTCATAAGGTCTGCAGGTCAGTGACTGACCAAACTGTGAGGACTCCATAACCATATCACCGAGTACCATTTCGGGATGGTCAACAAAATACTTGTTATATTCGTTACCGTTCTCATCACGGTCAAGGTGTACCCAATCAGGCTCATCATTAACAAGGGTATCTCTTTTCTGTAAAAAGAGAATATCTGATGTTACCTCTGTACCTGCGTTAGCCTTAAAAGTGTTGTTTGGCAGACGAATGGCGCCGAGCAGTTCTGCCCTTTGTGCGATATACTTTCTTACAGCAGGATTTTTCTTGTCCAAAGTACCCGATGAAGTAACAAAAGCTATTACACCGCCGGGGCGTACTTTATCAAGTGTCTTACCGAAAAAGTAATCGTGTATGAGCCAGTTGTGTTTATCGTACTTTTTGTCGATAACCTTAAACTGCCCGAAGGGAACGTTACCTACCGCAACATCAAAAAAGCTGTCGGGTAATGCTGCTTCTTCATAACCCTGTACTGTAATACCCGATTTCTGATAAAGCTGCTGTGCAATTCTGCCCGTTAAGCTGTCAAGTTCAACACCGTAGAATTTACTTTCACTCATCTTGTCGGGGAGCATACCTATGAAATTACCCGTACCGCACGAAGGCTCGAGGATGTTACCGTTTTCAAATCCCATATTGCCGAGTGCTTCATACATAGCACGGATAACAACGGGGGGAGTATAAAAAGCGGTAAGCGTACTTTCTCTTGCAGCGGCATATTCTTCGGGAGAGAGCGTAACAATAAGTTCTTTATATTCATCTGCCCAATTTGTTTTGCTTTCATCAAAAGCATCTGCAAGACCGCCAAAGCCAACATACTTTGAGAGTATTTCCTGCTCTTCGGGAGTTGCAAGACGGTTTTCAAATTCAAGCTCGTGCAGAAGATTGATAGCAGCCATATTGTTACGGAATTTTTCTTTTGCACCGCCGACACCGAGGTTATCATCGGTTATTCTGAAATTGTGTTTTTCGCTGTCGGGAACGGTGGGATGAAGTGTTGTGACTTTTTCTTTCTTTTCTTCCCATACGGGAGGAGTAAGAGCAGGCTCTTCAGTGCGAAGTGTCTGAATTGTCACATCAAAGGGTAGTCCGCTTTCTTCGGCGGGTATTTCCGCAACCTTTTCCGTTGAATAGGTTGGTGCGGTCTGCTGATTCAGCAGTTCACGGACAAGACCAATTTTTTCAACTCTGTTTATGGGGTACAGAACAGAGGTGTCACGCATTGAAACATCACCGAAAACGGGGTCAATCCTTTCGATAACGAATTTTGTACCGTCAATCATTACCTCTTTGCCGATGAGTTCTGAGTCAGGAATAACAGGAAGATTTTCCTTTTCTTTCTCTAATTCCTTTATTAACTGTTCAGCAATTTCTTTATCATCTGTTTCCGCTTCTTCAACTATATTTTTCAGTTGAGCAATAATCGAGTCTATTGATTTCGGACTCTGCAGGTCAGCAGCAAGTTTACTTGCGGCATCTTCTTCTGACTCGCCGATTTCAAGAGTATCTCTGAATCCGTAGAAATCAAAATCTTTGTAAAAATCAACAAGTCTTTCAGCGAGTGTTCTTTCATTCGTTACTACTTTGTCGGTAACTTCAGAATCCAATGCTGTGTTCGTATATGTCTTTGATTCAAAAACTTCATCGGGAATATAGACTAAATCATCAAAATCCAAGCCATAAAGTTCATATTCAATCAATGATTCAAGATTGTCATAGCTTCGGCTGTCATAATGGTTATTGTCTATGAATCTGTCAATTCTGAAATCTACAAGATTTACAGAAACCTGAACGGGAATTTCTGCATCAGTAAAGGTGGTGTAAGCAATTTCAATATTTTTCATATCGCTAAAATCTGCACCTTTACCGTATTCTTTAATACAGAATTTATCTATCAGTTTTTTTGCTTTTTCAATAGGTTCAAGTTCACTGTTTTCACCAATTTGAGGCATCCGAAATATTTTTCTTGCAGTTTCACCATCGGGAATTGCCGAAATGACTACTCTGCTTTCTTTGCGGATATTTTCAAGATATGCTTCAAGTCTATGAGCAGGAAAACCGACCATCGGCACTCGTTCATCATCATTTACTGCTCTTGAAGTAAGAACAAGTTGAAGCGAAGTAGCCAAAGTTTTTGCATCATCATTGAATGCTTCAAAGAAATCGCCAACCTGATACAACACTATTGAATTGGGATTATCCGCCTTTATTTCGTTGTATTCATCCAAGAAACTGTTACGGCTGATTTCGACATTTGCGGAGGTTTCTTTTTCAAACTCCTTGGCTTCTTCAACAAGAGCCTGCATAGTTTCAAGTGAACATTCGGTATAATCAGGTTGCTCGTGAAAATACTCGTTTGCACCGTCAAAAAACTCACTGCCGTAGTCTGCAAATTCCTGTTGGCTTACTGTGCCGAGATAATCAAAGAAGTCTTTGAAATCTGCGTGCTTCTGTGCAGCCTCCAGAACAACCTCAAAATGGAAACTGTTTGTAACGAACTGTCCTTTACCGTCATTACCATCGGGGTTGTAATACATCCACGAAACAATTTCTTTATCACGGTCAACATAAAAAGCATCGTCATAGAGTACATCTGAAACAGCAGCGTGTCCGTCATCATATTCAGACGGCTCTTGCACCTCATCTAATGAGGGGGGAGAATACCTGTCTATAACCCCCTTATCTAATGCCATAACTACTGCTTCAATGTTGTTTTCAAGAAGTCTTTTGGTGGCATAGCTAAGGTTGAAATCAAGAACTTGACAACAGGGCGTGAAAACATTTCCGTAAAGGTTTTTTCCCGGTGCGGTATAGTTTGTGACCTTTGCAAGAATTTCAGCATCCTTGCCGAATGCGTTATAAAATCCTCTTGTGTGTAAAAGAACAACACTATCCGGGTTTTCCTTTTGTACTTGTTCGTATTGAAGTAAGAAATCGGGTTTACCGCTTTCGTCAATTTCTGTTTCGGCTTCGTCATTAACGGCAGGTCTTTCAACCTCAACTTCTACTTTCAAATGATTATTTGCAGGATTTTCTTGTACTCTATTCTCAAACACCGCTTTTGAGAATTCCTCGGTGAACAGAGGATATTGACTGTTACTGAGGATAACGGGGTCTTCAAGTGAAAGAATAGTGTACTCATCCGCACCGATATATACGGTATCGCCGAGATTATATTCATATCTGTATTCTTTTGGTGTTTCTTTTTCCTCGGGAGCATCACGGAGAAGCTGACGAATTTCACTTTCTTTTTTCCACTCAGCCTCTTGTGCCAATCTGTTTTCAAGCCATTGCGGATACATTTCTTTTTCTTTTGGGTTTAAGTATCTGTCAGACTTTATAAGTGCCGAAAGACGGCTTTCAATATAATTCCACTTTAATAAAACTCTTCTCGGAGGAACGCTATAGTGGTCGGATATTTCAATACCTTTTGAGTCGTGACCTTCCCAAAATCCACTTCCGGGAAGTGCATCTGAATGACCGCCTGTTCCGTATTCGTTTTTAAGGAACTTAATGTTTTCATCTTTTGAAAGGCTTTCGGCAAACTGCCTGTAAATACGCATTTTACCTTCGGTGAAATCACTACCGCCGCAAAGCACATAATCAACGGCAGATTGAGGCAGAAACAAAGGAGCCTCGTTTTTTACTGCCGTGCCGATAAGTTCCATTTGCTTTTCAACACCGGGTAAAAGCAAAGCCTGAGGCTCTGTCCATTCCTCCATAAGCATAAGTCCGAAAACACTTCGTTCAATCTGGAACCATTTTTCCCACGCTTCACGGAGTTCTGTTCCGTCATTACGCCATAGCCTGATAGCATCGGAATAGGCTTCAAAGCCTGCATTTACACCGTTTGAAAGTGTAATTTCATAGGGTGTTGAATTAAAGAAAGACATAATAAAATCGCTACGTTCTTTCTTGTCAGGATGACTTTCATAAAACGCAGCGATTTCCTCTGTATGCGGAGTTAAATAGGTTTTAATTAACTCACTTTTTTCTTTGTCTTGGTGAAAATACTCGACACCGTTCCAACGGGCATCGAAATCGTGATTACTTAACTGTAAATCAGTTCCTTGAGTACCGTTTCCTCGGCTGCCTGTTTGATGTTGTTCATCAACTGTACCCACCTCATCTGGTCGGTTTCCTTCAAGGCTTCCGTTACTCCCTCGGCTTTCATCATCTGTTCGGTCAACTGTTCCAACATCTTCTGAGCCTGCTGTTCTGTTTCCGAAAGATGTTTCGTCAGTTCGCCCTTCGTCAGCAGAATGTTGAATAACACTCTCTTGTGATTCATCAGGTACTTTTTCCTCATCGTAGCGTACTTGCCAAGAGTAACGTTCATTTCCTCTTTCGGAAGTGTGATGTTCGGGATTTTGTAATCTCCGACCTGTCTGTAAGTTATCTGTGACATCCTTTTTACTCCTTTCGGTGTCTGTTTTTTGTTTTGCACCCTCATCATATCCGAAATTATATGAATTGACAAATGTGCGATTTTTATTTTTTTCTTCCCTTTGAAGTGCTTTTACGGTTGTTTCAATTTCACGAAGTCCCATTTCGGCTATTTCGCTTGTAGCGGAGCCTAATGCAACTATTGTTTCGTGAGTGTTGAAATTATAGAGGTCTTTGAAATCCTCGGGGTCATAGAAATCGTCAGCGTTAATACCGCACCTTGTCATCATCATATATCCGATACTGCTGACAAGAGTATTTCTCAACACAGACCTTATATTATCCTCGTCAAAATCTTCAAGGAAACTGCCGTGTTTAACCTCATCCAAGCTGTAGAGATAATCAAGGATATTATCGTCAACCATATTCTGTGCAGTATCATCAATGATTGAAGCAAGTGAGCCGTCACCGACATCACCGAAGGCATTTTCAAGAGCCTCGGCTATTTCAGCTTCAAATCTTTCTTCTACCTGCCAAGACGGTACTTCTATGTTTTGTCTTGAATTGGTATCAGACACATCAAAAACATATCGAAGTTTAGGATATGTGCTTGAATGATTTAACAAAGCGATACCCGTTGCACCTCGGTTTACCCAACGGTTGAATTTTTCATTCCAAAAGCTGATTTCCGCACAAGCGGTTGCTTCGGGTTTTTGAGCAAAGATAAGGATTTGGTCGGGGAAACTGTATTTATAGTTATTTGCTGCAGTTCTCAAAAACGAAGTCCAATTCTGCTGATTTTCAGTAGCCTTAATAACCTCATCATTGAATACGGAAGTTACAATTTGCAGTTTACTTGCCAATTAAACCACCTCACTTTTCATTGGTTTTAGCAAGATAAGAGAATAACTTATTCGACTTAACGCTTTCCTGCAACTGCTGAATTTCAATAATATCCGTAAAGGATATATCATCAATTACGGCAATATCCTTGGGCGTGAGCTTCTTTATATCTTCCTCTGTGGTATATCCGAGAGAAATGAGTTTTTCAAGGAGTTTCAACCTTTTGGTTACTTCGTTGGGTACTTTCGCCATTCTTCTTTACCTTCCTTTCTTCAAATTCTTTATAAACTCGTTTCCAACAAATATTGCAAACATTTTCATTGTGGTATATGCATTTTTTGCAGCCGAGTTTATTCATATTAACCTTCATGGTGTCCGACAACATTTTTCGTCATCGTGCATCACCTCGGTCTTTGTGTTTTGTTTTAACGGGTGTGCCGTTATCGTCATAGTTGTGAGGGTCTGCTTCAGGAGTGTTCCAACCGTTTAAAGAGCCTGCGAGCATTGCCGCTTCCTGTGCTTTTGTTACCCCCATTTCGCTGTTATGACCGTCAGCAAGTTCTCTGTTCCTTTCGGGTGAGTTGTTGCTGTCGTTTACATCTGAATGTTCGTTTTCGCCCTTTGTGATAATAACGAGATGACCGTTTTCGGGTGAAACGGAATAGCACCTTTCGGGAAGTGATGAACGCAAGGGAATAACCTTACTGCCGTTTCTTTCCATTATCTCGGCAAACTCACAGATGTGATAAAGTCTGTCACCGACCTCTGTGTGGTACTCGTCAATAAATCTGCAATATTTATCGACCTTTTCACCATCAATGCGATGGATTCTGATTTTATCACCGTCGGGAATGGTGAAAACAGGTCTGTATGAGGGAGTAATAAAGCGAATACCCTTACTTGCATGAACAAGATGTGTTTCAAAATACTGCTTTACAAAGCAGTAGCAGTAAAGGTTGTATTCGCCCTGCCTCGGATTGAGCCTTAAAAGATAAGTATGCTTATCTGTATCAACTCTTACGCCGTAATACTGATTATCTGCACCGCTGTACTGCTTTGCGTGTTCGTGACAATAACGGCTGAGCCTTGTTCTGTCATTGAGCAGTCTGCCGTAGGTATCATCAAGGCGGAGTGAATTGATAACATCGTCAAATTCCTTTTTGAACTCATCTGTCTTGAAGAAAGTACAGACGTCATTCCAAGTGGAATTGAACTCTTGTCCGTTATATCCCATATCCGCACGGAGATAACCTATACAGCCTGTCTGCTGATATAACTGCTGACTTTGTCTGAATGTGTATTTTTCAAGATTGGTAGTTATAGGTGTTACATACAAATCCGTCATCTTGCATCCCTTTCCTTTCTTCTGTCTGCACGCTCTTTCAGTACCTTTTCAAGACCTTCCTTTGCCCAATCGGGGAGCTTGTCTTTTTCAATAGTACCGAGAACATCCTGACGTTTGAACTGCACGGATACTCCCGTGTAAAGATTAGTACAGAAACACGCTGTACCTCTTGAATTTGCAGACGAGCCAAAACCGCCCGTACAAAGACAAAGCTGATTTACAGAAATTCTGTATTCAGGTTTGAATATATCTGCCTTTATAACTACAACCTTGTCTTTGATTGACTCCCTGTAGTCAACAGCTTCGCAATCTTCGGCAGTAAGCGGAGTTTTATCAACGGAGATCTTTGCGTTTTCTTCCATAACTCTGTCTGCTTCTGCCGCAATCCTTTCTGCAAAGATTTTTGCAAGTTCGGCAAAATCATCACCAATGAGAACATCGTTATATCTTGTGAAAATGCCGTTGTTTTCACAACTTGCAACAAGATAAATCATATTGTCGGGTGCATTGGGATTTTCGCCGAGTATAATTTCGGTTTTACCGATTTCAAAGGCTTGGGTTATCTCATAACCCTCAACCACTCTTTTTTCACTCAATATCTTCAACTCCTTCCATAAGTGTTTTACCGTATTGAGTAAGTGCGTAAAAATTTGCGTGGTCAAACTTGGATTTTCTGAATTGCTTGACCGTAATTATGTTTGCTTTTACAAGTCGTTTAATCGCATTTCGCACAGCCTTTTCACCCATAAAGGGGAAAGTGCCTGTCAGAGATTTTTGTGTTATGCGTACAAAAGGTCTGCCCTCAAACTTGGTGTCCGTATGCGTTAAACGGTAGTTGATAAAGCCAGCAATAAGTGCGGAATTGATACCGTGCTTTATTGCAATAGTGTTACTGTAATTACATACCATTTATATATTTACCTCCAAAAAGTTAAGGGCAGCCTTTTGACTGCCCTTTAGTGTTTATCTTCCGACATACCAATCATCGTAGGCTGATTCGGAAATGTTTATTGTGTTTGTGTTTATCGTTCTTGTAATCATACCTGCAGGTGTCCAACAGTCACTCTGAGTTATACTCATAATATACTTTCCGTTGGGATACCAAACGGGTGTGAAATGAACTCTGCCGTATGTTCCGTTAGGTCTGAATTTCCACTCGTTTGATACCAAATCAAGTGTTCTGTATTCACCGTTTTTGGTCGAGTAGTCAAATTCGGGCATAAGAGCATAGGCAAACTGCGGTTTTGTGTATGCCGCCGATGACGGCATAGTGTAACCCGAAACGGATTTATTGTTATTCATAAGTGCCAAGGATAAGCCGTAACCCGATTTCATAGTCCAAGAACTGCCGTTTTTAACAGCCGTTGAGCCTGTTGCGGGTGTGAGAGTTGCGGAACTGTCCGCAATACCTACGGCATAGCTTACCTTCTTAAATGCACCCGATGAATAAGTCCATTCCCACCAAGAAGCAGAATAGCTCTTGTTGTCCTTTGACAGAGGAATGGTAAATCCTGCGGGTTTGGTCTTTTCAAACTGTGTATCGTTTGTTTCAGATACAGTTGCAGGTGTTGTGGTATAGTTTGCGGATGAAAGGTTGTACGATACACCGTCCTCGATGATTTCACCCGTAATCTTTACCTTTGCACCATTCAGACCTGCAGGAACTTTCCACTTGAAATATACAAGATTGTTTTCAAGACCGGGAACAACAGCCTGTTTTTTGGTGTATGTGGCTATCTGTTTTGTGCCGTTATATACCTTAAACAGAATAGATATATTGTTGCTCGGCGTGTAATCGTCCGTGTAGGTGTTGTTGAGCCAAAAGCTCGTTATTACCTCGGTGTTCTCACGGTAGTCTGCATTTTGTGCAATAGGCGTAAGTGTCAGCGGATGCCGTACTTTACACTTCAATGTCAATTCGTTGTTTTTACCGTTGGTTTCGTATTGAGTGTTATATATACCCATACCTTCAAGATAGATACCGCCCCAAAAGTCGAATGTTCTCTTGTTCGGCACTACAAAATCGTAACCGGGAAGAAATGCCTTTGAGTTGGCACTTAATGACCAAACACCGTCTATCTGTGTTCTGTCATCTCTGAAACCGTTTATATATACTCTTGAGTCTGTGTTGTTTCTGTAAATATAACTAACCTGTACTGTTTCACCTGCAACAAGGTCATAGGGGTCAAGTCTTATGCCCGTTCCCTTTCTCTTGAACTGAATTTCATACAGTTCAATGTCACAAGGAATAACGGGTATCTCAATCCAAGTGGTTTCGTGAGTATGTTCCTTATCTTTTGACCACCAAGTTTCAAGTTTAAACCTCAATGTGCTGTTCGTTACTTTTGGTATGGTATATGGATTAAGAACACTGCTTATACCCGTAGATGATTTGCTGCTTATGCCACGATTGTTTGCACTCGCATCATAACCGCTGTTTTCGGTATAGGCATTAACCCATTCAGTACCGTTGTAGTAATATAAAGAACCTCTCATACAGACACGGGGACTCCAAGTGCTGTCTGTTCCGTAGTAGTATTCAATGCGAGCGTGCTGACCGTGATATACCTTACCATAAAGACCGTTCTTGCCGTTATACGCAACATATCCACCCTCATATCCTCGGATTTTAACCTCGTTTCTGTGAAGAACAGGTTTTATGGGGATATAGAAGGTTTCAACTGTACCGCTTTTAAGAACATTACCTTCAGCATCAATCCAATCCATTTTGGCTTGTACTTCGTAAGCCTCAATATCTGCGGTTACGGTTTTGTATTTATCCGTGAACTGAACAGGGAACCAAAGTGTTTCGGGATAATCGGGATTGAGATTAACTTCTCTTGTAATCCAATCACCGCCGTTTTTGACATACTGCCTTACCCTTATGTTCTGTGTTTCATTGGGGAAATACACATTAAACCATACTGTATCACCGATGGTGGCATAACCGTTTTTATATTCGTATTCATCAAAGGTTGCACCTGTGCTTATACCAAACAGTTTTGTTTTATTATTCTTTGCTCCGCTGTAAGCATCACATTCCTTTACATCAAGAACAGGGTCATAAATCCACTGTGCATAAAGAGTAACGGTTGAGCCGTTGACGGATGAAAGATTTTTAACCTTCTGTTTGTCGGTATATGACGTTCCTGTACCGTTTGCCTTTGTGTTCCAACCCGTAAACTTGTATTCGCTCTTGGTAAATCCGTTTGCGGTAAGTGCTTTTTCAACATTATATGTCATAGTCATAGAAGCCGTTGAGCCTCCTGTATTACCGTTGCCGTTGAATTGTACCGTGTAAGTTGCGGGTTTCCACTTTGCATATAGGGTAACAGTACCGCCGTTGGCTGAAGTCAGATTGTTTACCTGCTGTTTATCGGAATAGCCTGTCCCCGTGCCGTCAGCATAGGTACTCCAACCGTTGAACACATAACCCGTTTTTGTAAATCCGTTAGCGGTAAGGTTTTTCGGCGTTCCGTATCTCATAGACATTGAAGCGGTAGAGCCGCCCGTGTTTCCGTTACCGTTAAAGTTAATGGTATATGAGTTCGGATTCCACTGTGCATACAGATAAATCGTACCGCCTGCGGTAGAGGAAAGATTTGTTACCGTCTGTTTATCCGAGTAGGTTGTTCCGCTACCGTTGGATTTTGTGTTCCAATTCTTAAATGTGTGTCCGGTCTTTACAAATCCGTTGGCACGAAGTGTTACGGGAGTGTCAAACTTTACAGACATAGAAGCAGTAGAGCCGCTTGTGTGTCCGTTACCGTTAAATGCAATGGAATAGGTGCTGACAGTCCATTGTGCATAGAGTGTAACAGTTCCGCCGTTGGTTGAAGTAAGATTTTTAACCGATTCTCTGTTTACATAACTTGTTCCCGTGCCGTTGGCTTTCGTATTCCAACCTGCAAAGGCATAACCGGATTTTGTAAATCCGTTGGCCGTGAGGTTTTTGGAAACATCGTATGTCATATTCATTGAAGCAGTTGAGCCGCTTGTACTTCCGTTACCGTTGAATCTGATAGTATAGGTATTAGGCTGCCACTGTGCATAGAGTGTGAGCGATGTGTCACCGCTTGTAATACCTGATTTCAAATCCGTAGGTTTAAGTGAGGAATCGTCTTGGTCGAACAGAGTTCCGCCCCAAGAATATTTACCCCATTTGGTAAAGGTATATCCTGTGCGATAAAGACCGAAGGTTGAAGCATTACAAAGACCGCCCGACTTGGTGTTATTATAAGTCCATTTATCCGTGAACTTTGAATAAGGTGAAGCGGTGTAAATCGTATCCAAAAGCAACCTGTAGCTTGAGTTGCTCAAAGAGCCGTCATTTGCATCGTAATGAACTTCAAGTACGGCAGGACGCCATTGTGCGTAAAGCGTTATTGTACCACCTGCCGAGGTCAGATTCTTTACATACTCACGGTTATCATAGCTCGTTCCCGTACCGCCGGACTTCGTGTTCCATCCGACAAACTCATAACCTGTCTTTTTGAAACTGTTTGAATTTAGTCGGGTTGAAGTTCCGACAGTAATTGTCTGATTAGACATTGAGCCGCTTGTATTTCCGTTGCCGTTAAATTTAACGGTATAGGTTGAACTTGTTGAGCTTGATGAGCCTGAGGATGAAGAACTACCGCTTGTTTCTTGATATGCGATACCGACACCGTAACCTTTGTTGATTATGTTATAGAAGGTTTCCTTACTGCTGCTGCCGATTGAAGAAGCGGAAGTCCATAGACCTTGTCCGTCAGGTGTGTATAGTGCATTGGGATAAACTCTGTTTGTGTATGAAGCGATAAATCCCCAAGTAGCAGAGGTGTTACTTGTACCGCCGTTACTTGATGCACCAAGGATATATTTGCCGTATAAAGCTGTTTCAGTTACGGTGATGGAGTGATAAACACTCTCCAGCCTTATATCGTAAATCGGCTCAACAATAACTTTATCGCCCTTTGACATATTTGCTACACTACCGACACCGAGCAGGGAAAGAACTTTATTGATGTTGTTTTCGTTGTTCTGCCAAGTTTCCATTCCCGAAGGTGCAGGCAGGGTTGTTGAAAAGCCTTGTGAGCTTTCTTTGTAGCAATTCGTGGTACTTCTTGCCGTTGTAAAGCCATTATTCTGTTTGGATATAAGCTGCTTTTTATTGTTCTTTGTGCTGAACTTATATCCGTCCGTGTATCCGAGATTGCCGTAGCTTGTATTTCGGAACACGTCAATAACCTTGCTGACCTTCATCGAACCCGATGAGGTTACAGCACTGAAACGATAACCTATACAGTTATCGCTTGTTGTTCTGATTGCGTATCCGTTAGGTGATGCCGATGAAGTACCGCCCGTGCCGCCTGCAGAACTGCCGTCCCAAGACAAAGCAAAGGCATTCGTGGGTATCATGCAGAGTAGAGAACACACAACCAAGATAATAGATATTACTCGTTTAATACTAATCATCTCCTTCTTAAAAAACAAAAAAATGACCTGACATTACATCAGGTCATCATCTCTTATGGTTTAGTGCGAGTGGCAGGTCTTACCCTTAACCGCACCGTGACAAATCTCGCAAACAGTATCTTCAACATATCTTACGCAAGTTCCGTTTGAGCCGTCACCGATTTTCTTACCGCAGGTACTGCAATAAACGGTGGGATCATTCTTTATTGTGTATTTGGGACACTTGGTAATATCGTAGCAGGAG
Organism: Acutalibacteraceae bacterium; assembly: GCA_045539875.1. Taxonomy (GTDB): domain Bacteria; phylum Bacillota; class Clostridia; order Oscillospirales; family Acutalibacteraceae; genus CAG-177. The sequence goes on along the minus strand of JAZQGF010000028.1, from coordinate 45,082 downwards.
TTACCCCATTCATCAACCGCATAGAAGCTCTTACAGGTATGAGAGCCGCAGATTGAACAGCCTTTCTTTTCAAGGCTTACGATGAAATCGTGAGTTTCCTTGCTGTCACAGTTATGTTTCTTGACACCGCAGTTATAGGCATTTGCATCGTCATCGCCGATGATTACAATACCGGGACCGTCATTCGGTTTTACTGCTTCCGCCTGCTTATTCGTTGTTTTTTCGACTGAGCCGTGATTATCAGGCTTTGTCATTTTTTCGGGTGCAGCGAGAGTTATCATATTCTCGTCAACCTTCTTCGATTCCTCAACATACAGATTTGTTCCGATGGTGATGTCCTCAAGGTTGAGATTATCGTTATCGGTGACGTGCTGTGTGGTTGAGGTAGTCGTTTCGGTGTCTGTATCCTTACCGCAGGATTTGCCGAAAAGTGCAAAGATAAGTGCAAGAATTATCAGCAGTACCGCCACAAGGATAAAGATGGTTTTGTTGCTATGCTTTGAGTTTGAATTGTCTTTCATTTTCTTTTGCCTCCTAAACAATTAAAATTTTTCGGTTAATATTGATACAATTTCTATCGGTACATTTGCAGTCGTAACCGTTTTCCCTGCAAACTGTATCGGCACAGAAACGGTATATCTGACACATATTTCAAGCTGATTATCCTTTTGAAAACTTATTTGAGGAAGTGTCATTGAATATTGCAGATTGCCGTCTGTGTCATAACTATACAGCGTATCGGCAGATAAATCCAATGTGCAAAATTCACAGAGCTTTTCTGTGTATTCGGGGAAATCAAGTGTTTCGGTGTAGTCGTTACCTTGCTTTATACTGTTGAATATGAGAGTGGAGTTTGTGGTGACGAAGTTATCCAAAACAACCTTGCTGTTTTCCCGTGTGACATTGATAACCGAGATTGCGGATGCATAAGTGAAAATGCTTGAGAAGATAGCGACAATTACGATGATTAGTACACATATTGATACATAGCCTTCGCCCTTGGTGTCTTTTAATATCTTCATTTTCCGTCACCTACTTCCAATACTTTTCCGAAATACCCGACCTTGTACTTTGTACTGTAATGGGTATTTTAAAAGCTCCGACACCTTGCACATAGGTATGAACAGAGATTGTCAGAGTCATCGTATCTCCAAGCTGCACCCGCTTGTATGTTTCGTTATAGTATTCTGTTGCAGAAGTGGTTACATCAAAATCAAAGAAAGTGCCTTTGAGTTCCTCACACCGTTCCTCAAACTCATCACCGAATGAGCCTGTAAATGCGGCAGTTTCAATAAGCTGTCCGCAGATCTCGTCCATATCCTGCTTGAGTGTTAAAAAGGAATAGATGTTAAGGGTTACTACAAGCACCATCATAAGTGCAATTAAGCCGATAGCTACATCAATATAGCCTTCGCCCTTTCGGGAAGTAATAAGTTTCTTCATATCCTTTCACCTCCGTTATCCGAAAAGAACGCCGACAGAACTGATAATCTGTGAGATGATGACAACAACATACATAAGCATAAAGCAGACAAGCAAACTCATTGAGAGTTTCTTTGTCTTTTTTGGTATCTTCTGTGCTTCAAGCCTTAACTGCTGTCTTTGAATATCCGCAAACTTCATTGAGAGAGATGACCAATAAACCGTGTTATCGTCACCTCTGACAAGAGCAATAAGTCCTCGGCATACATCACTCATAAGCGGTGAGCCTACTCTTGATTCAAGTCTTGTTATGGCAACTTCAAGATTACCGGAACGCATATCCGCTACTGTAATGTCAAGCTCGTGTTTGAGTTCGGGACAAGCGTGAGGTGCAAATGATTTAAGCATACCAAGTACATCCTTGTTGTGAGATATACTCTTTTCAATCTTAAATACAAGGCGGGGAAGCTCATACTCGATTTTTGCTCTTTTTGCTTTAATTCGGTTTGCAATTCCTTTCATATTCATTCGGTAAAGAATGAACGCAAGAAAAAGAATTACGGGAGAGAGAATGGGGAATATGAAAAGCATCGGTATTGCGAAAATACCGACAATAAGGGATTTAACAATAGCATTAGCCATAAACATTTCGGGTGAAATGTTCATCTGTGCCGTTCTCAAATCTGATTCAAGCTGCATACGCTTGAACTCGTTAAGGTGTATTTTCTTTGCGATAAATGAGGCTATGTTAGAAAGCCATACATCAAGGCTGCTTGTCTTTTCCTTCTGCTGTTTTGCAAGGTTATTGACAGCCTTTGAAGTTCGCATATACGGAATGCGGTAAATGTCTGCCAAGATGAAATATGCGGCAATACCGCAGAACACTCCTGTTATAACTCCAACCATTTAACCGCCTCCTTTACCGTTTGTACTCTACGGGTTTTGTGTATTTGAGCATAAACATATAGGTTACAAGAATAACCGCACCGCATACGCCGAGTACAACCTTACCCGCAGTTTCGTACATAAGAGTGTGAAACCAATCCTTGTTGAGAACATAGAGCAGGGGTATGTTACCTACAACAAGACCTACCATTGTGTAGTATTCCGTTCTTACCGCTGACATCATTGTGTTGAGTTCGCTGTTTACTATTCTGACATCGGTGAGTTTTGTAACTATGGGCAACAGAGTATCTTTGAGAGCTCTGTCATCTTGGCACTGAATGAGAGTATCGCACCATTCGTGGAATATCTCATTATCGACCTTTGATTTAAGGTTTCTCAAAGCCTGTTTTGTGTTTGATGAAACAGCCATAGCATCACCCACAAATGCTGTGAAGCACTCTTTCAGCGGAGGTCTGATATATGCAAGGTTTTCATTTACCGCCGAAACAATATCCGAGTTTCTGTTGTATGAGGTTGTGATGATTGAAAGAGTTGTTTCCAACTCGTCCTGTATATGTTTGTTGTAATATGACAGAGTGTTTCTTACATATATAAAAGGTATCATCGCAAACGCAACAGCTAACACGGGAACAAGGAATACGTTATCAATAAGGATAGCAACAACCGCACCTGTCGCCAAAAGGACAAGTGAGGCAGAACAGACAAGGGCAAACTTGCCTGATTTGCCCGTTGCTTCAAGTGCTGACTGAACATAAATGAGCCTGCTGCCCAGGCTTTTTTTCTTTTTGCCCGCCCTCAAAGCTCTCGCTTTTTCTCGCAAGGAACTCTTTGGGGTTGTTATCTTCATTAAGTCATCTGAAATCTGTGTAGGCGTTAAGCCGAGAAAACAGACAATAGCAATAATGAGAAAAACAGAGGCTATCATCGGAAAAATCATTCATATTCAGCCCCTTTCTTCAAGAATTTGTTGAGTTCCTCCTGCGGAACGCCAAACTGAAGAAGTTTCCTTTTGAGGTTGTCTGACATTATCTCCGGCTGTTCAAAATATCCCTCGGTTACATATCTGCCGTTCACTATCTCGTTCTTGGTGATGTTAAATCTGAACAAGGTGTGATAGAGTCTTTCACCGTTGGGAAGTATCTCACATTCGGAAATATCCATTATCTTTCTTTGATTGTTTTCAAGTTTATGAGTATATACGACAATGGGGAATGCCTGACCTGCCTGCATAAGTGAGGTCTTGAAATCAATGGGAAAACGCTTTTGACAAAGCAGGGCAATTCTCATATGTGCGGAATCTGCCGCAAATGCGTGAACTGTTGATACAACCGTGTGTCCCGTAAGACTTGCTTCAACTGCTGAATAACATTCAACATCTCGCATTTCGCCGACACATACTATATCGGGATTGAAACGAAGTGAAGCTACAACAAGGTCTTCCTGCGTTATGTCATAAGTTTCATTTTCGGAAGGACGGGACAAGGTGTGAACAACATTGTTCACTACCTTTCCGCCCCTTGTTTTTACAAGACTTAATTCTCTTGAACCGCTTTCAATGGTAAACACACGCTTACCGTTGGGGATAGTGGATAAAAGAGCATTAAGAAGTGTTGTTTTACCCGAACTGGTTGCACCCGCTACAACGGTGGATACACCGTATCTCAAACACATACAAAGGAAGTCCATCATCTTCTCGGTGGCATTGCCCGATTTGATAATCTCTTTCTTGTTGACTCTTGAAGGATGCAAAAGTCTGATTGAAACGCTTACGCCGATTTCATCATCAACAATAGGCTCTTTGAGAGCAGTAATTCGGGTATTGTTGGGTAAGTGTCCCTGTGACATAGGTGTGGAATTGTCGATAATCATTCCCGAGTGGTGAAGCAAACGCTTTACAATATCTACTGCGTGGCTCGGTGAATAGAAATGTTCCTTTGCCTTTTCTGTTTTACCGTTTGTGTAGGTAATAGCAATATCATTCCAAGCGTTTATGTTGATTTCTTCAATTCTATCCTTGCCAAGATACTTTGTGAGAATTGAGTATTCCGCCATTTCGGAATACAGCTTATCGCAAAGTTCTGAAAAGGTAAGTCCTTCAACAGTATAATTGGAATCACGGACAAACTTTTCGATATATGACCTTAACTGTGAGAGTTTGTTTGTGTCGGTCAAAGCCGCTGCATATCGGGAGGAGATGTGTTCCTGCGTCATTGACAGCAGCGGCACAAAATCAATGTTTTGCTGTATCATCTCTTATTCTCCCTTTGAAAAAAGTGTGCCGTCTTTCTTTTTCTTGAAAAGAATACTGCCTACTGCGGTTGCAGCAGATGTGATAAGTGTAGCGATAGCGGGAACTGCTGACTCGGCACCTGTGTCGGGAATGTCAGGGTTGTTGTAGCCGTCGGGAGCAGTATTGTTATTTCCGTTGTTATCGCCATCAAGTTCACCGTTTACAAGACCGCCGAGAATACCGCCGATAAGGTTATTAAGGTCATCGGGAATTGTGATTACCTCATCACCGGGGTTAGGTGTTCCGTTATTGCTGTTATCATTATCAGTGTCATCACCTTCAATGATTGTACCTGCATCGCCGACGCCGTCACCGTCCGTGGTATCTTCATCGGGAGTATCAGTAGGTGTTTCATTGTTATCAGCATTATCTTCATCGGGATTGTCATTGTTTTCGATGTTTTCATCTGTAGTACCTTCGCCGTTTGCACCGTCATCGGTTGTTGCATCACCGGGAGTTGCTTCCTCATCGGTGTTACCGTCATCTGTTGTACTGTCATCGGGTGTTTCGGTGTTGTCTGTTGTTTCATCACCGTCGGCGGGTGTGTCTGTTGTATCACCGTTTTCGGGAGTTTCTGTTGTGTCAGAGTTATCCTCGTTTGTTGTATCGTCAGAGCCGTCAGTTGTTTCATCGTCAGAACTGTCGGTTGTGGTATCTTCTGTTGAGGGGTTGCTGACATCGGTTGTATCTTCGCCGTCTGCATTGTCCGTGGTTGTGCTTTCGGGAAGTGTGGTGTCCGTGCTGTCGGTTGCAGGTGTTTCGGTTGTTTCAGCGGCATAGGCGGTTACTGCAGTGAAGCATACAAGAATTGAAAGTGCGGTAAGAATACAAATAAATTTTTTCATAAGATTATAATTCCTTTCTTTATTACATTATTTGATAAATGAGATTTGAGAGTTCTTTGCGGTACTTCTTGTCGTTTACTCTCATATATAACTGACCGTCAAGAAGCTGCTGTCTTACCTGTCTGGAATAAGGTAAGGTGCAGGACACATTTTTGAGATGTGCTTTCACATCTTCAATCGGCAGAAAGAGGTCATTGTCGGTTGAGTTTATAACCTTAAAACTTCTGTCATCATCACTGCCGAAAAGTCCTTTGTTTGCGGTGTAATAGGTCATACCTTTCAAATCGGGTGAAAGAACAAGTACAACCGAATCTGCACAGTTAATGGCTTTTCTCGATATGAGATCATCGTCATTTTCCGTACATTCAACGAACACATATCCCGCCATTTCTGACAGAACATCAAAGAAAGCATTTACTTTATCGTCCGTTAATTTTGCGTAGCTGTGTTTGTTTTCATCCGACTTATATCCAAGACAGCCGAAATTCGGCATATCCTTTACCGTGACAAGGTGAGCAAGAATACTCTCCTGAGATATGTCCGTGTTATCCAATACCCCGCCGAGAGAAAAAAGACTGTCGGGAGTATAGTTGGGAAAAAGGAGTCCGAGTGCGGGAACTGTCATAGAGGGTGAAAGAAAGATGACACCGCCTGTGTCCGTATTGCAATACATTTCCTGTGCGAGTTTAAAAGCAACAGTTGTTTTTCCGCCGTTGGGTGAGCCGCAAACCGCTATGATTTTAGCCATTTGTGGAGTCACCTCCGTTAGCGGGTTTTGCCGTTGCAAGGAACTTATCTTCCGCATCAAGGAACTGCTGTGCTTTTGCATCGTCACCTCTGTAAACAAGGGCAATGTGCATTGAAGCATTTTCTTCATAGTTGGCAAGGATTGAAGCCTGCTTTACCGAAACGAGAACAGTAATGGTTGTGGGAAGCTCAAAACTGCCGTCCTCATTGGGGACAACCTCTGCTTCATCAATACCGCCTGCTGTGGTGGTAGTGATAACCTTTACATATTTCAGTTCACCGGGAACGGTTGTTTCGCCGTCTTTATCGGTAACATAAATGCTGACAATATCTCCGTTTTCAAGCTTACCCGAAAGACCGCCTGCAAAAGAGTTGATAGTGATACTCATTGCGACCTTATCTCCGTTAAGTGAACCGAGGATATGTGAGGCTGAATTTGCATCAGCCGTGAGCCTTGCCGATGTTGCATAGTCACCGATGAGAATATCGGTACTTGCGTATTTGCCTATTACCTTGTCTTTTTCGGTAATGGCATTTGCAGGAACATTCGCTTTGAGAATTTCTGCAATTTCAAAATCTGCATCGGTTATCTGTGTACCCTGCGAGATGTCTTTTGTGAATCGGAAAACTTCAACCTTCTGTTCCGAAATCTTATTGACAAACGGTGAAACAACGAATGTTACCGCAACCGCAAGAATGATACAGACAATACCGATAGCTGTTCTGTTCTTCATTGGGTTAAATTCCTCCTTGGATTAAATACATTGCCATAAATCCTATTGAAAGATAAGGGACAAGAGGGAGGCTCATTTCTTTGAGTTTCTTCTTTCGGTTGATAATGGGGGTTATGATAACGGATAGAATAAGACCGATAACAAGGCCTGCGATACCGTTCCACATACCGAGAACAAAAACGCTGGCTGCTGTTATCTTGACATCTGCACCGCCGAGCCTGTTTTTAGAAAACAAAGCACAGACAAACATAATACCGCCCACAAGAAATGCACCGATAGTGTGGGTGAATATTTCCAACAGAGATAATGAGATAAAACCGGAAATGAAAATCATCACCGAAACAACATCTTTAACTCTGCGTGTCTGAATATCGCATAGGGAGGCATAGAGCAGTATAAAGAAGAATACAGCACCCTTAACGAGTTGTACTGACCAACCGAAAACGATAAATAGCAATACAAATACAACTGCTGATACAAGATAGCAAAGAGAAGTATCCTTTTCTTCCATTTCCTGTTGCGGTGTTTTCTTGATTATGAGTTTCACAATAAGAAACACAAGGACACATAGCATACTTGACAACAGAATATTAGTGAATGTTTTGAAATCAAATACGTGAGTGAGTCCGTGTCCGATAGGATTTACGGGGTTAATTATTAAAGTATTAGGCATTTTAATCAGTCCTTTAAAGAGTTAAGCAGGGCAGTTTTACTGCCCTGCCGTTTGCTTTTTAACCCTTGTAGTTAAAGAGTTCCGTGATTTTGCTTGTGACTGTGGGCATAATGGTTGAGTTGAAGAGCGTGTAAAGACCGCCGAGAAGAAGGGCACCGATTACAACGGCGATAAGGATTTTGACACCTGTATCGACATAAGCCTCGGCAACTGTGCCGTCGAGAACTTCGTGAGCCTTTGCTGTTACTGCCGCTTCTGCGGATGTGAACGCTGACTTAACCTTTGAGCATACCTTGCTGATACCTGACTTGATTCTGTTAAACATATTTTTTACCTCCTGTTTCTTAACCCTTGTAGTTGAAGAGTTCTGTGATTCTGGTTGTGACTGTGGGCATAATGGTTGTGTTGAAGAGCGTGTAAAGACCGCCGAGAAGAAGGGCACCGATTACAACGGCGATAAGGATTTTGACACCTGTATCGACATAGGCCTCGGCAACTGTGCCGTCGAGAACTTCGTGAGCCTTTGCTGTTACCGCAGCTTCTGCGGATGTGAACGCTGACTTAACCTTTGAGCATACCTTGCTGATACCTGACTTAATTTTGTTAAACATAAATTTTTACCTCAACTTTCTTTTAATTATTCTTTGATGTGGCTGTCATACGCAGCGAGTACGGATTCTTCAATCTGTCTTCTTGCAGATGAAGTGATGGGATGAACAACATCGTGCTGTTTTTCTTCGCCGTCCTTGTTCTTCCACTTGGTGTAGGGCATAGAAATGTGTCTGCCCTTTTCGGTTTCCATAACGGCAACACTGTGGATTACAATAGAGCCGTCAATCTCAACATCGGCAAAAGCCTTAAGCGGCTTGTCGTTGTTGAACATCTTTTTAATGGTTGTTTTGATTACCATAATTTTTTAGTTCCTTTCTTTTTTAGATAAAAAAATAGAGTAAAGAATTACCGTGAATGGTTATTCCTTACTCTTTCTAAATGGCGGTTATAGAAATCTATTGCTTTAATAACATATTCGCAATGTCTTTCTTGCGGTATGTGCTTGGGAATGACTCCGACTATTCGTTTGTCCCGGAACGGGGATTTTTCTTTTTGGTTCGGTTTTTCCTCTGACATTATCGCTTCAATAACCTCCGATGTTAATTTGCCATCCATATGAAATTTTCTTAATCGGATAGCCTGATAGTGCGAAGGTGTGGCGTCGTTGTAGTCAATGGTTTCATACAACTGCATTTGTGCTTTTTCGGGCAAGTAGGATATTTCTACCGCAGGTCGCATCGCAACTCTGCCCTCATCTACAAGTTCAAGCAGTTCGGGGATAAGGTTGGTTAAGCGGATATATCTGCGAACTTGGTCTTGGCTTTCGCCGACTTCTTCGCCGAGTAGTTCACGAGATGTTTTTGACTTCTGTGCCACTGGCACAGAAGTTAAATCTGTTCGTTCACCTTGTCGTTTCATAGCCTCCAACCTCATCTTATATGCGAATGCCTTTTCGCTGGGTAGGATAACCTCTCTTTGAAGGTTTGAATCAACCATTGCCAATATTGCTTCGTCCTTCGTCATTTCTTTTACTCTTGCAGGGATGTTTTTCATCCCTGCAATTTCAAAGGCTCGTTTTCGTCTGTGTCCCGATACCATTTCGTAGTTCCCGTCCTCCGTTGGTCTTATGATGACCGGCTGTATTAGGCCTCTCTGCATAATGCTGTCAACAAGCTCATTCATGCTCTCATCGTCTTTGACCTTGTACGGATGTTCGGGGAAATCTCGGATTTGGCTGATTGGGATTTGGACTACTTTTTCCTCGCTCTGTATGTTCATCTTAAATTAGAAGCCAAAGCGAGAAACGATTTCGCTGATTGTCTGAAGAATTACTGCACCGTAAAGACCGGGCAGTACAAGCAAAGCGTGAATCATTACTTTTCCTCCTTCTTACAAAACTTTGTTTTGGGTGACTTTATTCTTTACTAAAGTCCATCGAGAATATACATTCTTATCTCTCCTTTCATTTTAAAGATAGCCGACAATGTTATTGAACGGCTATGTAATAGACCGAAACCCGTTCTTGGCGAATCGGTCTTATGTTAAATGCAGTATTTGTCCTCGACACCCCTGCATAGCTTTTGCTTTATGGGAAACACATAGGTTACAGTTTGCTAAACCGTATCATAGGAATCTCACCTCTGCCGGGTACTCCGCCAGCTCCGTAGAGAAGTATCATTATCATTCTGACTGTCATCGCCATATCGGTTGCAATCCGATAATCGTGCAGGGGTTATCGCTCTTTCCACTTTCGGAAATCAAGGCGTACCTGCTACCGTAGCTACTCATCAGAAATAAAGTCCTATGTGAGTGACTTATTCACTTTTCAATGTTCGTGAAAGGCTTTGGGAAAAATACCCTTCACTGTATATGCACTGGGAAGTGCCATTTGGGGGGGTAGTTTTCAAAAAAATTTTTTGAAAAACAAAAAAAGCTGCCCGTTCTATCAGTTAGAAACGGACAGCTAATTAGCGTAGTAATAATGTTTTAAATACTATATTTTCATACCATAAAGTAATGCTATTATGACGAGAAGTTTTTTGTTATCGATTGACTTTTGAATTAAAATATGTTTACAATTAGATTGCTGTATAAAACTCAAAAAAATCTCTTTTTGGAAGCGATAGGAACAGATTAACTCGATGTCATTACCCAAAAAACAGCCTTTTTGCTAACAGCCTGCTAACAGGAACGTGAAAAAACAGCAAAAATCAGCCGATATTTTAAGGGAACAGATTAACTCGATAATGCGTGAAATCGTTGATATATAAGGGATTAGGACACCTTGGAAGGGAACCTAAAAACTGCTTCTGGAGGATCTCCTAAGGGTCAGTTGTGAGTTCGATTCTCGCAGGGGGTGCCACTCTCCGATGATTTTTTCATCGGAGTTTTTTGTTAATGGATATAAGAACCTGATGCTGACGCATCAGAACCTTGTTACTCGCTTCGCTCGTAATAGACATTGGCCCCTCCTAAGGGTCAGTTGTGAGTTCGATTCTCGCAGGGGGTGCCATAAGCAACACTGCAATCATGCAGTGTCGCTTTTTTGCATATTTGCAACCTCACAGAAAAAATCTGTTGAAAAAGGCGGAAAAATGTGATAAAAATAGTTGTATATTTTACTGTTAAAGGCAGGTGAACATCTTGATATCATCGGAACGCGTAGAAGAACTTACCCGAAAACATTATAAGGATATTTATAAATTCTGCTGTTCTCATCTGAGAGATGAAAACGCCGCAATGGATATTACTCAGGATGTTTTTCTGATATTTATTAACAAAGCGAACGGACTTGAGGATAAATTCGTGCGTTCATGGCTTTATAAAACGGCGGAAAATAAAATCAAAGAGACCATGCGCGACGAAATTATCCGTTCGCAGTTTTATTCTTTTGATGATAACCTCAACAGCGAGGTAAATATTCCCGACATTATTCTTGATTTTGAGAAAGTGCTTGACGATGATCTTATTGAAATCACGCGAAACAAAATAATTTCAATGCTCACGCCGGAGGAAAGGCTGATTTTTGACAGCATTTATGAAAAGCATATGAAATTCAGCGAAATCGGAAATGAATTGGGCATCAGTGCAAACGCCGTTGCTGCCAGACATTACAGACTCAAAAACAAAATCGCAAAGATTGCAAAATCCACATTTATTGTGCTTGTTTTTGTCATGATTAAGCTCAAATTGCTTTAACGGAAATAATTTGTAAACAATTTGTAAACAACGCGATTTTCAGCGTAATATTTTCGTTTTTTCGTCATATATGTACGAAGGAGGTTTTATTGCGCATTTTTTTGTTAACGAAAGGAGATGAACAAGCCATGGAAAAAGAGCGTATCCTCAACCCGCATGAATCACTTGCAGATAAACTGCGAGCAATTATTTATTGCGAAGCAGCCAAAAATTATCAGGAAATGGACGACGATTTGGTCGCAGAATGCGTCGATTATCTTATGGTTTTGGAAAATCGACGGCCGTTGACAGAGGATGAAATCGGCGAAGCAACAAAACAAATTTTTGCAAAAGCCAAAAAACGCCGCAAAAAGAAGATTTCTCTTATAAGAATCCTTGCTGCGGCAATACTTCTTATTCTTCTGGTTGCGGCACTGACCGTAGCAACCTTCTGCGCGGATGAGGCAATTGAGCATTTCAGAGAATGGGGCGAGATTATTTTCAATCTTGACAACGGCGAATCTGTTGATATTGACAATCAGACATTCATCAAGCAGCAATTCGAATCCGCCGCTGACTATGATTCAATTGATGAATTTCTTAAAAATGAAAAGCCCTGCATTCTTTATCCCTCTGCCATGCCTGAGGGATATGAAATTACATATATCTCCCGTTCAGACGAGGGCGGCGGAACGGTTTTCACCTTCACCTGCCAGAACCCAAGCTACGGATTAAAGGTTGATAACTTAACCGTACCGAAAAACTATGTTGTTATGGCAACCGCTTCAAGAGAAACGGTAAACGGGTATGACTGCTACTACACTCATATTAAGAATGATATCGCAGATTATATTCAGTGCGTTTTCCGCCATAACGGCTATACATATCAAATCGGCGCCGAAACCGTTGAGGATGTAAGATTTATCATTAACAACTTAAAGGAGACGGATTAATATGAAAATAAAAAAGACTTTATGCCTTATTTTTGCATTTGTTTTTGCATTCTCGGCATTTCAGATTTTTTCTTTCGCAGATGATTCGGCGGCATGCAGCCATTGCAGCGGCGAAATGACGGTTATCATTCCCGATTCTGCTTCTGCAGAAACCGAGGCAAAAATCCTTGCGCATTTCTGCGAAAGCTGCGATTCTGCTTCAGCAGCGCAGGCAAGAGGCATCACCTGCACACTTTTCGGCCATGATCTTGAAAGCGGCACAACCTACACAATAACTCACAAGGTTAACCCAACCTCTCCCCGCTGCCTAAGGGAATACTACAGTTATGAAATCTGCAATCGATGCGACTATGAAAGCTATATACTCAAGAATTCACAATACATCGTCTGCTGCTGAAGCAGGCTGACAGACGATTAAGCAATAAATCTCCTTCACTAAAAAAGAGCTGTTCCGTTTTTCGGAACAGCTCTTTTGGTTTTATATAAATGATAAAACAATAAATATAATCCAAAGAATAACCGTTACGGCGTATTTTTCAAGATATGCGCCTGCATAGGTTATAACGGTGGGAATGAAGGCAAAAAGTCTGCCGACAAAATTCATTTTCTTTTGCGAATAAACGATATCATAAAGATTCATCGCATCCTCAACAAGAGGGAAGATGTTGCAAAGAAGCGAAACGCCTGCGTAAAGCATAAGAACATAGAAAACGAAAAGTCCGAGGGAATCAGAGGGTCTTATGCCCATATAGCAAAGATTGATAAAGCCTGCAAGGAACAGGGGGAAGCCCGTCATAAGATTCATAAAGCCCGGTCCCGTTGCCATAAGATATGCTGCGAAGCCCTTCTGAGCAAGTCCGTGTTCAACATGTCCGCAAGCCTCGTCTATTCTGAGATATCCCGGAGTTTCAACGGGCAATCCGAGGATTTTGCAGGTGAGCTGCTCCCAAAAGCCTCTGAGATAAGCTCCGGGGAATGTGAGAATTTTTGATGCAATATAAAGAGCCGTCATGCGAGATCAAACGCTCCTTCCGTAAGAACTTCAGCCGCAGTTTTTTCTCCGCTGATAATTTCAGCAGTCTGCTTTGAGGGCGAGAATTCCTTATAGTATTCGATAATCTGGTCAATATAAATTGAGTTTTCGCTCGACATAAGATTATTGTTTTTGCAAAGAACCGCGCAAAGATAAATCGCATTATCAAGCTGAGGAGTAAAGCCGATGCTGTCCATATAATAGTTAGCCATATAGGATGCATTGGAATCAGCTGTAAACGCCTCCTCAAAAGCTGCGCTGTAGTTGCCTTCGATAAGATAAAGAAGAGCAATCTGACGGTGGATTTCGGTTGAAAAATCGTTTTCAACAAGACCTTCGTCGCAGACCAATCTGCTCTTTTCGTAATCGCCAAGGCATCTGTAGTAGCCTGCTTCAAGCGCAATTGCAGTGTCGTGACCTTCGTTGTTGGTTTTAAAATCCGCAAGAATTTTGCTTGCTTCGTCGCTGTCGCCCTTGGCAAGGGCAATTCTCATCTTAAGGTCATGCGCTCTGTAGTTGTTCTTATCGTTTTCGGCAAGAACATCTGCATATTTGAGAGCTTTATCGTATTCGCCCTCCTGGCAGAGAATATCGGCAATTTCAAGATAATAGAGCCATGAAAAATCAGCGCCCTGCTCCTTTGCTGCAGCATCGGCTGCTTCGATATATTTAAGCTCTTCTTTATAGCCGAGATTATAGAAATCCGCCGCGCTGAAAAGGAAATAATTGCGGTAAACCTCGTTAACTCCCTCTGCTCCCTTTAAGGCTTCAAGGGCGGCAAAGGTTTCTGCCTGAGTTGCGCCTGCAAGCATTCCGTCAACGGATTCAGACATAAGAGCATAGTTTTCATAAAAATCGTCGTAAATCTCAACATACTCGCTTATGCCCTTGAATTTGTCAAGCGCGCTTTCTCCGTAATTCATCATCGCTATATAAATTGAATCAAGAGGTGATCTTGACTTTGCATAGCTTTCAATGATTTTTTCGGTTACTCCCCTGCCTGCCTGAACAAACGGAGTTTCGGTTCCGATAATGCTGTTTATTTCATCAATAACCGATGAAACCTGTGAATATTCAAGGTATGCCGAATACCAGCGGTTCTGGGATGCATAGGTATCGCCTCTTGCAGACTGCAGCGCAGGTGCGCTGAGAAGGGCGGCAACAACAAATGCAAAAATGCTCACGCAGATAACCGCAACTCCCGAAAGCCATGCAAGCACGGGAATTTTGCTTTTATACATTGCGGCTTCGCATTCGGGACAATAATCACTTTCTTCGCCCTTTTTGTTTTCACCGCAGATGATGCAAAGCTCCTCTTCGGCAATTTCTTCGTCAGCTTCTTCGGGCTCGTTTTCGGATTCGTTATTTTCCGAAGCATTCTCCTGAATTTCTTCGTCAGCCTCGGCAATTTCTTCTTCGGCAAGGTTTTCTTCTGTTTCGCTGTCGGTTTCTTCCTGAGCTTCGGCAACAGCGTTTTCCTCTTCTTCGGGAAGTCCGTTTTTGAGTTCGTTATCCAAGAAGTATTCCTCCTTATTTTTTATAACTTATTTATTTTATCACTAATGCCGTGCATTTTCAATAAAAATAAAAATTTTTGCATTTTATTCACATTTGAGGTGCATAATTCCCGTTATTCCGATGTAAACAACAAAAAACGCCGTCCGATATGGGCGGCGTTTTCTGTGAAAAAATGTTATGAAGAGTCATAATGACAAGTTCTTTTAGGAGGAAGAACTTCTTTATGTTTCGCGATTAGTCTCGACTAACTGCATTGATATATTAACACAAATTATCAGGTTTGTCAATACTCTGTTCCAAAAAATTTAACGGATATCTTACCGATACCCGTTAAATGATTATCCCAGTTTGATATAATTTGATGTTATGCTAATCATCAACAAGAGAGCAATTATCATGGGAACAGTCAGAATAAATGCCTTCATTTTTTCTTTCTCGGTAATTGCCGTAAACGACGGCATAAGCTTTCTTTGCTTTTTGATAAAGACAAACATTACCGAACCGATTATTGAAACAGCATAGAGTATGACTGTAAGCATTATATAGATTCTGTTGAACTGCTCTTCGCTCTGAATATCCTCCAACATAAATTCAAGCACAACCGAGTAAAAGTTATTGCAGAAATGGATAAGAACGCCCGTCCATATGCTGTTTGTTATGCAAACCGCATATCCCAGACCGATTCCTGCAATCAGGGCAAAGGGAGCCTGAATAAGGTTGCCGTGCATAACGGCAAAAAGAATCGCAGAAGCAAGAATCGCAAATCTGTCACCGTATTTTCTCAGCGGCTGCAGAACCGCACCTCTTACCGCAAACTCCTCAACAAGTGCAGGAACAACCGCAACCGAAACGGTATAAATAATTCTGCCTGCGAAGTCTGAGGGCGGAGAATAATCGGGCGCCGAAAGCGTTATTCCGATATTTTCCATAAAATTAACAAAAACACTTGTTGCATAGTTTCCTACAAGGCAAACAAAAAATCCGAGCGCCGCCGCGGTAAGCATAAGAGGAATGCTCACAGGCTTTTCAAAGCTGACTGCGATTTTTCCTGTTTTTTTGCCGAGCAAATATGCGCTCACGCCAAACGGAACAAGAATTCCGAGAACCGAAAGAAAAACCGAAACCGCGCTCTGCATAGTCAAATCATTTTCATAAATTTCACCAAGCGGCGAGAGATAAATCAGTATTGACATGAGATTCTGTATCAGCACATACGCAATGACGCTCGCGCCGGCAGCGATTCCTATTTGCTTTATCGCTTTCTTTTCATTTTCTTTTCGGACATATATTGAATTCAAAGGATCATAAAAATTATACAAAACATCACCAACTTTGTTGCTTTTTTGCAATTCAACCAAATTTTTTTATTATTATACCTTAAATTTCTATCTCTTACAAGCATTAAAAATTAATCTACTGTTAAAATTTTGTTGTAATAAATTAAATTTTAGTGTAAAATATAATGTACTGTTTTAAGAAACAGCAATTATAGGAGGATTAAATATATGGCAATTACCAAAAAGCAGCTTGAAGAAATGATTTCATCAAAGCTTTCTCATTTCTTCGGTGTTACACCCAAGGATGCGACTGATGACCAGTTCTACAGAGCGCTCTCAATGATAGTCAGAGACATGGTCAGGGATTCAAGAAGAGAATTCGACAAAGTGTCGCTTGAACAGGGTCAGAAAAAGGTTTATTACCTTTGCATGGAATTCCTCATGGGAAGAACTCTTAAAAACACTCTTTATAATCTCAATCTTACCGCCACTGCGGAAAAAGCTCTTTCGAGCTTCGGCGTAAAGCTTGAGAAGCTCTATGACTGCGAACCCGACGCAGGCCTGGGCAACGGCGGTCTCGGCAGACTTGCAGCCTGCTACCTTGATGCCCTTGCAAATCAGGGCTACAGAGGCATGGGCTATTCCATTCTTTATGAATACGGCATTTTCAAGCAGAAAATTATTGACGGCTGGCAGACAGAAATGCCCGATTTCTGGCTTCCCGGCGGCGAAGTCTGGCTTGTTCCCAGAGAAGATAAAACCGTTGAAGTCAAATTTGAAGGCGATGTTATCGACAGCTGGGAAGGCGCATATCACCAGGTTGAGCTTGTCAACTGTAAAACAGTTAAGGCTGTTCCCTACGATATGATGGTTGCAGGCAAGGACGGCAAGGGCGCGGCTGTGCTCCGCCTCTGGTCAGCAAAAGTTGACGGACTTGACATGGCAATGTTCAATCAAGGCGACTACATGAGAGCAATGGAAGAAAAGGCAATGGCTGAGGTTATCAGCAAGGTGCTTTATCCTGCAGATAATCATCCCGAAGGAAAGAGCCTTCGTCTGCGCCAGCAGTATTTCCTTGTTTCCGCATCCGTTCAGGATATCGTTCAGCGTCACCTGAGAGATTACGGCTCACTTGAAAACTTTGCAGAAAAGAATGCAATCCACATCAACGACACTCATCCCACAATGGCAATTCCCGAGCTTATGAGAATCATGCTTGACGAATGCGGCTACGGCTGGGACGATGCATACAGAATCGTTGAGGAATGCTGCGCATACACTAACCACACAGTTATGGCTGAAGCTCTTGAATGCTGGGGCGAGGATCTCTTCAAGCGCCTTCTTCCCAGAATCTATCAGATTGTTAAAGAAATTGACAACCGCTTCAGAAAAAAAATCTGGGATGCAACAGGCGATGCAGGCAGAGTTGAAAGAATGGCTGTTATCTCAAACGGCGCAGTCAGAATGGCAAATCTCTGCGTTGCCGTATGCCACAAGGTTAACGGCGTTTCTGCGCTTCACAGCCAGATTCTTAAGGATACGATTTTCAACGAGTTCTATACTCTTGAGCCCGATAAATTCACCAATGTCACAAACGGCATCGCTCACCGCCGCTGGCTCTGTCAGGCAAACCCCGGCCTCACCGATATGCTGACAGGTCTTATCGGCAAGGATTTCGTTTATGACGCATCAAAGCTCAGCAAGCTTGCAAAGCATGCCGATGATGCAGCTGTTCTCGAAGACCTTCGCAAAATCAAGCTTGCCAACAAAGAGAATTTTGCCAAAATCGTTAAGAGCAAAACGGGCATCAGCCTTGACCCGACCTCAATTTTCGATGTTCAGGTCAAGAGACTGCATGAGTATAAGCGTCAGCATCTCAACGCTTTCAATATTCTTGCAAAGTATCTTGAAATCAAGGCAAATCCCAACGGCAACTACACTCCGCATACCTATATTTTCGGCGCAAAGGCAGCTTCGGGCTACTTCATGGCAAAGAAAATCATTGAGTTCATCTGCGCTCTTGCAGACCTCGTCAATAACGACCCCGATGTGAAAGACCTTCTCAAGGTTGTTTACATGGAAGATTATAATGTTACAATGGCAGAGGCACTCATGCCTGCCGCCGACATCAGTGAGCAGATTTCTCTTGCAGGCACGGAAGCAAGCGGCACGGGCAACATGAAGCTTATGATTAACGGCGCCGTTACCGTCGGCACTATGGACGGGGCAAATGTTGAAATTTATGACGCTGTCGGCGCTGAAAACATTCTTATTTTCGGCATGAGCACTCCCGAAGTTAACGAGCTCAAGAAATGCGGCTACAATCCTCAGAATTACTACAACAACAACGCCGAGCTCAATAATCTCATCAACTTTATCAACAAGGGCATCAACGGCAAGATGTTTGGCGAAATCGGCGGCTCAATCACTCATCACGACCCGTATATGGTTCTTGCAGATTTTGCAGACTACAGAAACATCCAGGAGCAGGCTGAGGAAATCTGGGCTGATAAGGACAGATGGACAAAGATGTCGCTTATGAACATTGCAGGCGCAGGCGTGTTTGCGGCTGACCGTTCAATCAATGACTACGCAAGAGACATCTGGAATGTTGAAAAAATCGACCTCAGAAGCAAAAAGAAATAATTCATTCACGGGCGGCTCAATCGGGTCGCCCTTTAATACACAGGTGATTCCATGACCGACCGTGATTTTATGAATCTTGCAATTGAACAGGCAAAAATCGCCGCTGAGGAACTTGAAGTGCCCGTCGGCGCAGTTATCGTGCGCAACGGCGAGGTTGTTTCCGTTGGACGAAACCGCAGGGAATACGGCAAAAACGCACTTGCACATGCTGAAATCGAGGCAATCGATCTTGCATGCAAAAAGCTCGGCGGCTGGCGGCTCTGGGAATGCGAAATGTATGTTACCCTTGAGCCCTGCCCCATGTGCACGGGAGCGATAATAAACTCCCGAATCCGCCGCCTTGTTTACGGCGCATCGGATATAAAAGCAGGCTCCTGCGGTTCAATCGTCAACCTTTTTGATTTTCCTTATAATCATAAGCCCGAGGTTGTTTCGGGATTTATGGCTGATGAATGTGCCGCTCTGCTTTCGGAGTTCTTTGCAGATTTAAGAAAAAGGAAGAAGGAGAAAACCGATGAATGTTGAAACAATATTTTTTACAATTGAAATAATCGGAACGGTCGCCTTTGCGATTACGGGCGTTATCACCGCCATCGAAAAGAAATTCGACATTTTCGGTGCGCTCGTTCTCGGCACGGTAACAGCGGTCGGCGGCGGCATTGTGCGTGACCTTATTCTCGGCTATACACCCCCTATGGCATTCCGTAAATCGGTTTATGCAATAACCGCTGTTTTAACCTCACTTGCGGTTTTTATTATCGCATATTTCTTCGGCAAAAAGATACAGAAGCATTTTGATGTTTATTCGCAGATAATAAATATTTTTGACTCCATCGGACTAGCGGTTTTCGTTGTCGGCGGCGTCAACAGTGCAATCGCATGCGGCTTTGAGGAGAATATGTTTCTCTCAATTTTTGTTGCAGCCTTAACGGGAGTCGGCGGCGGTGTAATGCGTGACATCATGGCAGGAAGAGTTCCGAAAATTCTGCGCAAAAGGGTTTACGCACTTGCGGCGATAATCGGCGCGATTATATATTATATACTTATTCATTATGATATCTGTTCTTCAACATTGGCGATTATTATAGGCGCAGGCTCTGTTCTGATTATCAGAATTCTTGCAACGATATTTCATTGGAATCTGCCGACGGTTAAAAATCTTGACGAATAAAAAATTAACGGAAGCGTACTTTTTCGGTACACTTCCGTTTTTGTTATTTTATTATTTCTCGCTTACCGCATCAAGAACCTCTTTCTTGAATTCGCCAAAGATTTTGTATTTCTTTGAAAAGATAACGAGAGATGCAATCATCATTACGGGAGGAACAATAAACATAAGGAAGGAAATTGCACTCTTTGCCTGTGCGGTCTGCACAAGCGCTTCGCCGTCATAGCCCGTAACGGTGAAGGTTGCATACATGATAATCGCCTGAACAGTATATGCCATCTTTTGCAAGAAGCCCTTCATCGAGAAGGTAAGGCTCTGATTGCGGCTGCCGGTTTTATATTCGCCGTAGTCAACGCAATCGGCAAGCATAACCGTCTGATTAACAAACATGCTGCCCGTGCCGAGCGAGGTAAGAATATAGCATAGTCCGAGTGCGGTAACATTGCCGCTGAAGCCGTAGCCCACAATCGCCATTCCGATATAGCCTACCGCAGCCATGCTCAGCGAAAACTTGTATATTGATCGGTTATTCATAAACTTTGAACATACGGGAACAACGAGGATTGAAAGAACCGAACCTACAGTACCCATAAGATTGAATTTTGATTGAAGGGTGAGGTCGCCGAGAACAGAGGTGAAATAATAGCTGCTGATGCCCGAGGTCATATAGAAGCCTGCGTTTGAAATCATGGCAAAAAGCATGAAAACAAGAAGCTGGTCGTTGCTCTTGATAACATTTATCGCTGCCTTGAAAGAGAACTTTTCTTTATTGACAACAATTCGTCTTTCTTTTGTTGAAATAACACTTATCATTGCAAACAGTATAAGACCGCCTGCCATAACAAGTGACCATTTCCCAAATCCCTTACTGAGAGTATCCGAAGTCATTGCGTCAAGCTTGCTGCCCGCAACGCCGCCGAAGAATGCAACTGCCATGGGCGTAAAAATCGAAACAATACCCTGTCCGAGACCCGAAAATGCTCTTGCAATGGTGGAAACAAGATTTCTATCCTTCTCTTCGGTTGCAAACGAAGGCACCATCGACCAGAAAGGGATATCTGCAAGTGTATTCGTCATGCCCCAGAAAACATAAAGCACTGCAGCATAAACATAAAGACCCGTTGAACCGGAAGCAAATCCGGGATTGTTGAAAAGCAGGCAAAGCACAACCGCATTCATTAATGCACCCATCAGTATCCACGGACGGTATTTACCCATTTTAGTGTGGGTTTTATCAACAATCATACCCATCATCGGATCATTGATGCCGTCCCATATTCTTGCGAGAGGAGTAATTATGAGCAGGAATGCGGGGCTGATACCGAGTGCGTTTGTAAGATAGATTGAGAGATAGGAATAGAACATTCCGTAGCTTAGGTCAAGACCGACGGCGCCTACGCCGTAGCCGAGTTTTTCGCCGAGTGAAACTTTTTTCATTTCTTCACATCCTGTTATTTATTAATTGTTTTATTATAGCTGTATCTTCGTCTGCTCTGAGTGCCCTTGCCGTACTGAATCGCTTCGGTCGGGCAGCAGTTGATGCAAGCCGTGCAATGCTGGCATTTTGATTTTATCCAAACGGGTTTGCCGTTTCTGATTTCTATTGCGTCATCGGGGCAGTTTTTTGCACACATGCCGCATGAGATACATTTTTCATCTGCATAAAACTTCTTTGTTTTTCTAAAAATATCATAAAGATACGGAACAACCATGCTTTTCATTTCGCCCTTTGTGCTTCCTGCACGCTTCTTTGCAGAATTATTTATGTCTGCGCAAACCGTTTCAAGCTCCTTATCTGCATGAGCAAGAAATTTCCGAGCCTTTTCCTTCGGGCTGGGGTCATAAAGAACAACATAATTATCGGGCATTCTGAGCGAATAACTGTAATCAAAATCTCTGCCAAGTTTTTTTGCAAGCATCTTATCTGCCGTGCCTGTTGTTGCACCGCATGTAATGACGCAGTAAACATATTCTCCGAGAATATTTTTCACCTCGGGCATTGAAGCAAAGCGCTTGATTATTTCGGGAAGCCCCCAGAAATAAACAGGAAAAACAAAGCCTGTTTTTTCGGTTTTTTCTTCAAGCTTTTCCTTACCGTTAAGCACATCGGCAATGCTGACTGCCGTATCGCCTGTTTTTTCTGCAATAATCTCAGCAGCATGCTTTGAATTGCCTGTTGCGGAAAAATAATAAATCATAAAAACACCCTTATTTTTGTTGCTTTAAAAATTGTATCATCACTAAAATTTTTTGTCAATAAATATTAGCGATTGATTTGCACATAATAGCTATGAACCGAGGGTTCAATATATTTAAGTAAAGAGAGGAAACCCGAAATGGAAAACAATAACAGACAGCAGAATCAGCAGAACAACAACCAGCAGAACCAGCAGAACAAGAACCAGCAGAATCAGCAGAACAAGAAGAACAACAACAAAGAAAACTTCTAAAACAGCAAAGGGGCGGTATCAATGCGATACCGCCTCTTTATTATGCCTTAACATACTCAATCAAAACCAATATATAATGATAAACAACAGGTAAAATCAAAGCAGGAACCATGTTCAGAGTTTTGAATTTCTTTTCAAGAAGGAAATTGAAGCCGATTGCCATGATTATCGCATAACCCACCATGCAAATCTGCTCCAGAAGCTCACCCTGAAGAATTCCGCTGAGCGTTCCTGCAAGAAGAGAAATTCCGCCCTGATAAATCAGCATGGGAATGCAGGTGAAGATTACTCCGAAGCCGAGAGTTGCGCCGAAGATAACCGCATTAACCGCATCAAGCGCACTTTTAACAAAAAGAATCGAGCTGTCACCCGTCAGACCGTCATTGATTGAGCCGATAATTGACATAGCGCCCACACAGAAAAGAACCGTTCCGTTAATAAATCCCGATGCAAAACCCTTTGCCTGAAACTTGTTTTCAATCTTATTGCAGAATCCTCCGAATCGGTCGTCAAGCTTAAGAAGCTCACCGATAAGCGTTCCGACAACAAGAAAAACAACCAGCAAAAGCTCACCGCTGCTTGAAATTTTTCCGTTCTCAGCCGTAAACATATTTGCAATAACGCCGTTCATTCCGATTATAAGAACGGCAAGACCGAGCGCCCTGTTAATTCCGTCTGCATGGGAAGGCTTGATTCCTTTTTTGAAAAGCAGACCTATAAGTCCGCCGATTATAACCGCAGCGCAGTTAACCAATGTTCCTGTCATTGTAATTCCTCCGAAAGCTTCTTCATTCGGCATTTTAGCACTTTACAACGCAGAAGTCAACACATAAAAAATACAGACTGCCCAAGACAGTCTGTATTTTGATTTTAGCCTTTAACTGTACCGCCCTTCATCTTGATAAGTTCACGGTAGCTGATAAGCTCAACGCCGTGGTCTTTAAGATATTTGTGAGTATAGGGATCTTTCATAAGCTGATATTCCCAGACTCTGTCCTGCCATCTGGCGGTGATTCCTTTAAGCTCATCGCATTCAACCGAAGGATGGATAAAGGTTTCGGTTACACCGTCGGGAATATTTGTCCAGATTTTGAGAATCATCTCTCTGTAGGTTTCGTAGCTCTTCCTCATATCGTCATTCCAATCGGGGAAAAGAAGATAATCGGGAATAACAACATTATATTTCTTGCCCCAATGCTTTGAGAGCAGAGTTACCGCCGCATATGCAATATAAGGTGTGCCGTTAGGGCAGATACGCTTGTCATGGGCAGTATAAAGTCTGTAAGCATAGCCGTAGTCACCGCAAACGCGCAAAGTCATCTTTGAAAGGCCGAGTCTGCCTGTATAGTGACCGTAAAGCGAGCCCATGTGATTATCAATATGAGAGGGCTTCATGCCCATGCTGTGAGCAAGATCAATCTGTGCGCGGATTTCAGCTTCAAGGTCTTCATAAGATGCATTCTTCTCAACCTGATCGCTTTCGTGCCACATAAATCCTTCTTCATCAACAAGAGTTTTACCGTTTGTGAGGGGCTTCCAGCGGTATTTGCCCCATTCGCTTGTCATTGTAAGATGAACACCTACAGCATATTCGGGATGGTCATTTGAAAATTTAACAGCATCCGCTGCAGTGGGGCAGGGCATCATGATGGTTGCGGATTTAAGATAACCTCCCTCAAAAAGCTCTGCAACAGCCTGATTGGCTGCGTTGCACATTCCGTAATCGTCTGCGTTAACAATAAGATATTTAGCCATATGTATTTCCCTTTCTTTTTTCTTCCGACAAAAATTATATCACAATAAGATTTAATTATCAATTATTTAAGAAAAATTCTGCTGTATCTCGGTTTGATATCGAGAGTGCCGTCGCCCTTCAGGGTTGTTACCGTAACTCCGAGTACCCATTCACTCTCGGGCAGACCGAAATTAGTGCCGTGGTGGTAAAGGTAACCTCCGGGAAGATTATAAACGAAATAAACGCCTTTATAAATTGCGCACCAATCGTTAACATGGTCGTGACCGACGAAAACTGCCTTTGTTGTTCCCTTCTCTTCGATTGCAGCAAACATTCCGCTATTATAAGGAGAGCAGCCAACGCTTTCCCACTGCTCGCCGTAAAGAACTTCATAATCGCCCGTGGGTTCATATCTTCCGCCCTCGGTTTCTTTGAAAACTTCTGCAAATTCGGGTATTGCAATGTGGAAATACATCATTGAATCGGCATGACCGTATTTCTTCATAAGAGCATCGGTTTCTTTTTTGTAGAAATCAATCTGCTCTTTTTTGAGAAAGTCATAACCTTTGAGGTCGGCAGAAAGACCGTATGCCGCCTTGTCTCTGTCAAGAATATCTCTGCCTGAGTCAAAGAGAAAAAGAGTCTGTCTGTGTCTGCCGCCCCTGCCGAGAATGTTTATTGTATAGTTACCGTAGCCGAAAAGCTCTTCAGGACCGAATTTGCAAAGGCAATGCTCATAGTCAACAAAGCTCTTCATAAGCAGCCATTTGTAAAATCCCCTGTCCTCTCTCGTTTCGTGATTTCCGAAAACCGCCGCCCAGTAGACACCGATTTCTTCCATCATCTGTGCAAACTGAATCGCTTCAATCTGCTGAAACTTTCCGAGAATAACATCGCCCGTAAGAATAACAAGGTCCGGCTTTACCTCTTTGATGTGTCTGGTGAAGTATTCAACGATTTTTCTGTTTTGTGCGTTGTCATCGCTGAAATGGAGGTCTGTACTTGTAACGATAACAAAATCGTCATCCGTCATATTGCCGTTTTTATCAAATTTTGCAATTGTTGTTGAATAATCATCCTGCGATACTATTCTGACATTTGTTCCGATTTTATGAGAATCGTCGCATTTGCAATAAAGCAAATCCGGTTTTTTGCCTCCCGTTATGCCGTAAACTGCATTTGCGCCGGTAAGATAAGCCTTTATTGCACTCTGCCTGACAAAGCCCCATGCTTTATACATTATATTACCACCTTTTATATATGCTGGCTTAATTATATTGCTAATGCACCCGTTTTGTCAATGATTTGGAATAATATTGCATTCGGATACATATATTTTTTATGTCCCAAATTTTATTTAAGGGAGTTTTATCGGACACCAGATAATATATAATTCAATCATAAGGTCAGACGAAAACTGATGTTTGGATTTTGTGAGGTGTTGAAATGAAACTGCGTTAAATCAAAAACGGCTTGTAAATTTAAAATAAAAAGTCTTTGAAAAAAACACGATTTATGTTGAATGGCACAAATTGCGGTCGCCTTGCTTGACAGTACATATATATTGTGTTAAAATTAAATCACAAAACAAAGCCGAAAAAATGTTCGACAAAATCGAACATTTGTCTTGACAAACGAACATTCGTTTGATATAATAAGCTCACAGAACAAATGTTTTACACATGCTTAAGGAGGAATTAAAATGACTTTTGCAGAAGTTTTAAAAATATTTTTTGAATTTGCAGCAGTTGTACTGCTTATAGTCGGTTTCATCAATGAAAAGAAAGTTGTTGCTTTTGAGGTTAAGCTTGCAAGAGCAATAAAAATCCATCTTCGCAACCGCCGTATCCGCAAGCAGAGAGAGGCAGCAAAAGAATATCACGCAAGGGTTCAGCAGAGAGCTCCCGAAGATGTTTATTTTGAAGAGCCGGTTCTCACGGTTGTTACAAACGAAAGCTCATATTTTGTTGCGTAAATTTCAAATTTTATTGCAAATAAAAGGCAAACAATGCAGTCAGATTGACTGCATTGTTTGTTTTTTTTGCCAAACATATTTTATTAATGTTACAAAAAACATAAATTGATTTTTCTGTAACATTATGTTATAATAAAAAAGTTAAGTGTCTGAAAGGAGATTAACATGAAAAAGATTTTCAAAAGAATGCTTTCTCTTATTTTGGCATTGATAACTGTTTTATCAACCCTTTCATTTGCAAGCGCAAATATATCCGCAACCGAAACCGACGCTGCCTGCGGCGGCTTTACCGATGATGATTTTTTGACAACCTACGGGCAGAATATCGTTAACCTCAAGGGTGAAAAAATTCAGCTCAAGGGAGTCAATCTCGGCGCGTGGATGATATGGGAAGGCTGGCTCTGCCCCTATGAGGACGACCTTGACCATTACACGGTTTTTGAAGTTCTTACCGAGCGCTTCGGCGAAGAAAAAGCTTATGAGCTGGTAAACACCTATATGGACAACTGGATTACGGAATATGACCTTGACCAAATCAAGGAAATGGGATTTAACAGCGTGCGAGTCCCATTCTGGTACAGAAATTTCTATTATGACGATAACGGCAGAAAAATTCTTGACGAAAACGGCGAATGGGATTTCTCGCGCCTTGAATGGATTGTTGAAGAATGCTCGAAGCGCAGACTTTATGTTGTGCTTGACATGCACGGCGCAGTCGGCTATCAGAGCGATGCTCCTCACAACGGAAAAGGCGATTCCTGCGGACTTTATGAGGATACCGAGCAGGGCGAGAGATACCGTGAGCTCACAGACGAGCTCTGGACCGAAATCGCCAAACGCTTCAAGGGCAACCCTGCCGTTGCGATGTATGACCTTCTCAACGAGCCGATGTGCGATGTTGATGCGGGCGAAATCGAAAGACGAATCAACAACGAAATGATTTACACCCGTCTTCATGAAACGGTACGCGCTGTTGACGAAGAGCATATAATCACTATGGAAGCAATCTGGACCGCAATCGCACTTCCCCCGGCATGGACGAAAGGCTGGAACAATGTTGTTTATCAGGTTCATTTCTATAACAACTCAAACTTCATTTTTAACTTTTTTGCATGGTTCACAAAGCTTATTTATGCAGATGTTCCCATGATGATGGGTGAATTCTATCCCCACCAGAAAACAACATGGGAAAACTGCTTTAAGACTCTTGATAAGGCTAACTACAGCTGGTTCCTCTGGACATACAAGGCAACGGGGCACGGGATGTGGAGCTCTGACTGGTGCATCAGAGGAAGCAAGGACGGCTTTGAAAGAGTTAATGTCTATAACGATTCCTGTGAAGAAATTGCCCGTAAGTGGGGCGAATGCATCCGCACGGAAAACGGTTTTCAGGATTCGGGGCATTATGACAGCAATGTAAAGATTTATGTGTAAACGGGAGGCATTATGGCAAAAAGATTAACAGCAATAATTCTCACACTCGCAATTGTGTTCACGGCATGCTCGGCATTTTCTGTCAGCGCATCCGAGAAAGAAATCACCGACCCACAGAATCTTGAGGAATACACCGATATGCTCGAGCAGGAGGGATATAATCCTTCGAAAAAGTCTCGCAATACCAACGGTTCGTTTCTCTCATTAACCGGCAGAAACGGTCTTTCTCAGGAATATTTCAACTTTGTTGTTGACGATATGGTCGGCGAAATCTGCGACCATATCAAAAACGAATCCGGTCTTGACCTTGTCGGTATGATTACAAGTATTCCTTCAACAACCCCCGCTATTGAGCTTGTTTATGACACCTTCAACATCGACTCTACTGCAATGAAGGGCGAATTTTTAAAGCTCAGAGATGAAATGAATGAGCAGGGCAATGGCAACATGGCGGCACTCTTTCACTTCCTCGCTGTTTATTACGGCATCATCAAAGAATGCAAAGCATACAGCGTTCCCCTTGATGAAGAAAATGTTTGCGAAATCCATCTTGCAGTCACTCTCAAGGACGGCACTGTTGAAGACATCGGAACGGGAGTTTGTTTCAACACCGAAACACAGCAGGCTTTCGGCAAGGACGGCAACGGAATTCTCGGCACAGGCTACAGCTTCTCCATTCCCGAGCTTCTGCTTTATGCACAGGTTAATGCATGGGTAAGAGATTTCGGTTTCTGTTTCTTCTATGACATTTTCTCATACACAACTCCGTTTTTCTTCTACGAAACACGAAGAATCAAGTTTGATTATGACGGACTTGAATGGATGATTCAGCTCTGGAAAGGTAACTACCTCATCTCAAACGGCGCAGAAATCGGCATCTATTCCAGAGATGAAAGCAAATTCGGAACTTATTACGATTGCGCAACCGATGAGCAGATGATGGAAATGTCGATGGAGCTTTATCATGGCGATGAACTTATTTTCTCCCGTCCCAAGCAGCTTCACTGGTGGCTTACGGGCTTCAAAATAACAACTGATAATCTCTATCCTGCAAACACAATGACTATGAAATTCTCAATTGATATGAAGGACGAAGAAATGCTTAATGCATTCTGCAATGCGGTCAACAATCATTATATGAATGATATGAGCTGCACTGCTGACGGGCTTACGGTTAATGTTGTTTGGTAAAAAGTTAACAATAACAAGGCACGGTATGAAAAAACATACCGTGCCTTGTTTATTATATTTTATTGTTTAAAATCCGAACTGATTGAAATATTCAAACGGATCAATATAGTATGCCTGAGTTGTTGTTACGGGCTCCGAACCGCCCTTATCTTCAACAAGCGTTACCTCTATATTGAATTCATCGATTGAATAATTGCTGTTGACTCTGCAAAGAGTGAGTGTCATCTTGTCGCCAACCTTGCCGTTATCAATCTTTTCAAGAAGAACATCTGCTGTTGTAAGAGGCTTGCCGTCAACGGCGATAATCATATCGTACTGCCTTGCCTCCGTATTTGCAAGAGAGCCGTCACTGCTGATTTCGTTGATGATAAGCGTTCCTGCAGGGAGACCCTTAATCTGAGCAATCATGCTGTACTGAGCGCTTGCGCTGACAGGATAATAGGTTATGCCAAGCTTGGGTCTGTTGGGAACATAGCTGTAGTTGATAAGGTCTTCAATAATCGACTTTGCCGATGTAATGGGAATTGCAAAGCCCATTCCTTCATAATCGGTTGCCGCAATCTTTTGCGAATTGATACCGATAACCTGACCGTAAGCATTAACAAGCATGCCGCCCGAGTTGCCGGGATTGATAGCTGCGCTGTGCTGAACGCATTTCATGGTGTAGCCGATTTCACTGCTGACGGGTCTGTCGATGGCCGAGATATAGCCGCCTGTGAGAGAGCCGAAAAACTCAACACCGCCGGGGTTTCCGATAGCATAAACGGGGTCGCCGACAACAAGCGAGCTTGAATCGCCGAATTCTGCGGCAGGAAGTCCCTTTGCTCTGATTTTAAGAACACCAAGGTCTGTTCTTGTGTCAAAGCCTGCGATTTCGGCATCATAGGTTGTGCCGTCCTCGGTCTGGACTCTGACGCTGACACCTGCATCGTTGATAACATGAGCACAGGTTATGATGTAGGTATAAGTGCCTGTTGAATCCTCACCCATGATAATTCCCGAGCCCTCACCTGCAGATGAGTTGGAATTCTGGGTATAAACAACAATGCCGACATTGCTCTTGCTGAGCTTTGCGTGAATCTGTGCAGGCGAAAGAATTCCGCCGATTGAAACCTTAGTGGGTGTTATGGGTGATTCGTTGATGTTGAGCTGAGGTCCGTCACCTTTTTTTTCATCGGATGAAACAACTCCGCCGTTATTATCTGAATTCTTTACTATTGAAGAAATGCCGAAGCCCAGAGCAAAGACAAGCACAAGGGCGATCGATGCAGCAAAAACCTTGAAGCCTTTTTTATCCTTCTGACTGTTTGAAGGATTGATTGGCTGTGTTTGCGGATATGCATAATAATTGGGCTGAGGATTGCTCTGCTGCTGATATTGCTGTCCGTAAGACTGATTGTTGCTCTGAGTATATCCGTAATAAGTCTGCTGCTGAGGCTGCTGTTCGGAATAAGAGGCGGTTTGCACGGGTTCTTCAACCTTTTCAGCCTCAACTTCAGGAATTTCTTCTGCCGGAGCTTCTTCTGTAGAGATATCCTCAAAAGTTGCGTCAACATATTCATCCTGTGCCGTATTTTTTTCGGCAGCAGGCTCTTCGGATATAGCATTTATAGGTTCATTAACTCCGCTTTCTTCTGTATTATTAATTTTATTTTCAAATTCTTCGTTCATTGACTTTGCCTCCGACTTTCTTGATGTTTTTTATTCTAAAGAGCTTTTGTTACAACAGTTTGAACATGATTAAACAAAAATGTAAAAATCATTCAAGCGGCAGCTGAAAAATGAATTCGGTGTATTCACCAAGCTCACTTCTCGCAACAATCTGACCGCCGTGAAACTCAACTATCATTTTGCAAAGATAAAGTCCCATGCCCGCGCCTTTAACATCATAGCTTCGGGACTTATCTATCTTATAGAATCTTTCAAATATCTTGTCAATTTCCTCGCTCGGGATTCCTTTTCCGCTGTTGCGGATTTTAACAATAACCTTTTCGGAATCCGCCTTTGAGCTGACCTCAATATATCCTCCCTCAGGAGTGAATTTAACCGCATTATCAACAAGATTATAAACAACCTGATTAATCATATCCTTATCCGCAATAAGGCTGTTGATATTCATTGTATCAAGCCCACGGATTTCGATATGCTTTTTATCTATCATCTGCTCAAAGCCCAGAAGGGTTCTGAAGATCATCTCGGATATATCAAACTTAACCGGCTTGAGGTCAAGCTCGCCTGCCTCGAATTTGCTCATGTTGAGCATTCCCGTAACAAGCCTTGAAAGGCGCTTGACTTCATCCGAAACGATTTTAAGATACTGGCTTTCTTTTTCTTTTTCAATCGTTCCGTCAAGAATTCCGTCAATAAATCCGCCAATAGTTGTCATCGGCGTTTTAAGCTCATGCGAAACATTTGCAACAAAGCTTCTTCTTGACATTTCAAGAGTGGCAAGTGCCTGCGCCATGCTGTTGAACGCCTGTATAAGCTCGTCTGTTTCGTCATGCCCGAGAATCCGTATTTTTGAGCGCTTGATTGATATTCTCTTCGAAAAGTCACCTGTTGCATACTGCTTGGCTGCCGCCGACATTTCGCGCAGAGGTTTTGTCAGTCTGTATGAAACAAGATATACCATAACAAATGTCAGAGCAAATGCAAACAGCATTGCAATGAAGAACATTCTGAATATCGCAAAAATATAGGGCGCAAGTCCGTCAACGACAGGCTGAGTTGAAAAAACAACCGCAACCGTGTTGCCGTCAACAATAACAGGAGCACTGACAATGAAATGTATGTCACTCAGCGAGTTGCCGAGACTGCCCGTTGACTGATATAAGCCTTTGACTGCAGCCTTCATTATATCTTCCGGCACCTTATACTGATTATGCACCATGCAGTTACCCGTTATAAGCGCCATGTTTGACTGAAGTATTTCCTTGCAATAAACAACATCGCCGTTAAGATTGGTTATAAAAACATCGGCATCAATGGCATTTGAAATCTGCAGAAGTGTGTTACAGATAACGATAACCGAACCTCTGCCGCTGTCAGTCATATAATCAGATTCAAGAACATCGCTTGTGTTTTGCGCAACGCTTACGCTGTTTTCAACAAGCAGCGCATTTTTTTCATCCATCCAGAGCTTTGATACCAAAAGCAAGAGAGCTCCGCCTAAAAAGACGAAGCTGGCAAGAATGATTGAAATTGTTACAAGGAAATATTTCCGGAAAAGTCCGGAACCTTTTCTCTTTGACACCTCAGTACACTCCCGTCACAAGCGAATTTTTAATCCTTTGTCTCAAACTTATAGCCGACGCTCCAAACGGTTTTAAGCTCCCATTTTTCTGAAACGCCCTCAAGCTTTTCGCGAAGACGCTTAACATGAACATCAACCGTTCTTGAATCGCCGTAATAATCAAAGCCCCAAACCTCATCAAGAAGCTGGTCTCTCGTGAAAACACGGTTAGGATTGCTTGCAAGGTGATAAATAAGCTCAAGCTCTTTGGGCGGAGTGTCAACCTTTTTGCCGTCAACACGCAGCTCATAATTTGTGAGATTGATTGAAAGCTTGTCGTAGCGTACTTCCTTGATGTCTGCCTGAGGAGCAGAACCGCTTCTGCGAAGAACAGCCCTGACTCTCGCCATAACTTCTTTTGCGTCAAAGGGCTTAACAACATAGTCGTCTGCACCAAGCTCAAAGCCGAGCACCTTATCAAAGGTTTCGCCCTTTGCGGTGAGCATGATAATGGGCTTGTCCGAAAATTTTCTGACCTCACGGCATACCTGCCAACCGTCAAGAACGGGCAGCATTATGTCAAGAAGCATAAGGCTCGGTGAAATTTCCTGAAAAGCCTTTACGGCATCTGCGCCGTTGTTTGCAATAGCGACTTCATAGCCTTCTTTTTCAAGATAAAGTCTGAGAAGCTCGCAAATGTTAGTATCGTCATCAACAACAAGAATTTTTTCTGCTGCCATGATATTTCCCCCTCCATATTTTAGTTTACACTTATAATTATACGCTATTTTTTAACAAATTTATGAATTTGCAGATAATAATTTGTTACATTTAGACCGCAATAATGAACAAACCATTAATTATTTAACAGAAAACTTGAAAACCGTGCATGACTTGAATTTTTCACCCGCATCAAATGTGCACTGCGGAAATTCGGGCATATTGGGTGTGTTGGGATAATACTGAGTTTCAAGGCAGAAGCCTGCGTGCTGAACAAGCGGATTTCCCTGCTTGCCGATTATCGTTCCGTCAAGGAAGTTACCCGTATAGAGCTGAACTCCGCAAAGGTCGGTGTAAACCTCCAGCATTCTGCCGCTTTCGGGGTCATATGCAACAGCAGCAGGGCCGTCACCCTCGTTAAGGCAGAAGTTATGGTCGTATCCCCTGCCGATTTTAATCTGCTCATCATCCGCTGCGATATCTCTGCCGATTGCCTTTGTCTGTCTGAAATCAAAGGGAGTTCCTTCAACGGAACGGATTTCACCCGTAGGAATGCTGTTTTCGTCAATCGGAGTGTATGCATCTGCATTAATCATAAGCTCATGGCCGAGAACATCGCCCTTACCTGCAAGGTTGAAATAGGCGTGGTTCGTCATGTTAATAACCGTCTTTTTATCACTGACTGCAAAATATTCAATCTTAAGCGCATTATCCTCGTGAAGAGTAAATGTAACCTTAAAATCCACCTTGCCGGGGAAACCCATTGCACCGTCGGGGCTTGTGTAGCTCATTTCGATTGAGTTGTCATCAATAATAATCGCTTTCCACACAGCGGTTGAAAGCTCTGCACCGCCGTGAAGACAGGTTATGCCTTTTTCGTTCTTTTCAACCTCATATTCAACACCGTCAATGCTGAATTTGCCGTTTGCTATGCGGTTTGCGTATCTTCCGACTGTCATTCCCTCGTAATCGGAATGGTTTTCGTGACCGTCAATGCTGTCGAAGCCTGCAAGCACATCGGCAAAAACGCCTTTTTTATCGGCAGCATAAATGCTGTTGACCGTTGCGCCGTAGGTGATAATATCAGCAGCCATTCCAGATGAATTTTTTAAAGTATAGCAGTCAACCACTCTGCCGTCAGCGGTTGTGCCGAAAATATTTTTAACTATCATAGTGTTACCTCCGATGCGCTTTAATTAAAGCATATATTTATATTATTTTACCATATATATACAGATATGGCAATAAATAAAATGAAAAAGGTGCACCGAAGCGCACCTTTAAATTCATATTATATCCTCAAACTCAACAACCTTGTTGGTTTTGCCTGATTCAAAAATCGCTTCAACAAGACGCATGAGTCTGCGCTGCTGATCATGGGTGACGATAATATCTGCCTCTCCTCTGAGATAAGCAAAGATATTCTTATAATATTCGCCCCAGTCTGCCTTCTGAACGGGAAGAGGATATGTTTCGATTGTGTCATCGGTTCTGGGTGCCATGGTTTTGGTTATGCCTGCACCTGCAACAATAGGCACTGCATCCCTGTTTTCCCAATCCGAAACCATAACGACTTTACCGTTGCAATCCCAGTCATTGATAACCGCAGAGCCGTTTTCGCCGAGCATGTACCAAAGCGGAAGCTCGATGAAATTGCTGGTTGTAACTTCAACATAAAACGAAAGTCCGTCATCAAAAATAAGCGTTGTTCTAAAACCGTCATCGCAGTTTTCGTTGGTGACATTGGTAAGCTCAGCATATACGGTTTTGAGCTTTCTGGGCATAGTCATCATCAGAGTCTGGTCGAGAAGATGAATTCCCCAGTCAAAAACCATTCCGCCTCCGTGCTGAGGCTGATTGCGCCAGTCACCGGGAACACCTCTTGATCCCTGAACACGGGATTCAATTCTGAAAACCTTGCCGAGAGTGTTCTCGTCAAAAATTTTCTTCATCGTGAGATAATCCTCATCCCAGCGTCTGTTCTGATGAACGGTGAAAAGCTTGCCTGTTTCATTTGCGCAGGCGATCATTTCTTCAAGGTCCGCACTGCAGAGGGTTACAGGTTTTTCACTGATAACATTCTTGCCGTGACGCATGGCATCAATTGCAATTTCCTTGTGAACATCGTTGGGAGTTGCAATTGTTACAAGGTCAATGCGTTCATCGGAAAGAAGCTCTTCTCTTGACGAAAAGAAATAAAATCCCTTTTCATCGGCAACCTTTTCACGCTCGGGATTTATGTCGAAAACACCTACAACCTCGGCATATTCGCCCATTTCTTCTTTTATTTTGCGGGCATGCCATCCGCCCATTCCGCCGTAACCGATAACGGCACAGCCGATTTTGTTGTTAATCATGGTATCGCTTCCTTAGATTTCTGATTCTTCAATTTCTTCTGTTTCATAATCCGCTTCTATATATTCTTCCTTTTTAAAAACAGCCATGCCTATCATTCTTAAAATAATGTGCAAAACCGAAAATGCAAAGCCGGAAAACATCAAATAAAAGCCATATGCTCTCGACTCAAATGTCCTGTATTCAAAGAAATCAAAAACATGAGTTGAATTGCCCTTGAAAAATTGGTTATATAATATCATCGCCAGCACACTTAACACTAATGCTGCATATCTTTTTTTAGAATTAGGTTCTTTTCGAACTATAAAACAGAAAAAGCCTACTGATATTATTGTGGTCACCAATCTTAAAATGAGTTCTTTTGCTGAAAACAAATCATTTACATATGTGGACATTGAGAATTCCATCATAATATGCAATAAAAACGCCTGTAATAATCCATCAAACACAGACAACAAATATATTTTTTTGCCCATATGGGTTTAATCTCCTCTTAAACCAAACCTATCAAAACTCAAACCCACCACATTTCGCCTGTGGATTCTGTAAGAATTATATTTTTGAGGAATGAAACAGCCTTTGAAAGACCTTCGTTCTGGCTCATAAGAGAATCTTCATGCTCAATGCTGATTGCATAATCGTAGCCAACCATTCTGAGATTGGAAACAATATCCTTCCAGTATGCATTGTCATTGCCGTAGCCGATTGTACGGAATATCCATGAGCGATTAATTTCATCGCCGTAGGGCTTGTTATCAAGCACGCCGTTGACAGCGGTGTTATATTTATCAATCTTTGTATCCTTCGCGTGGAAATGGAAGATTGCATCGCCAAGCTTGCGGATACATGCAACGGGGTCCATACCCTGCCAGATAAGGTGGCTGGGGTCAAAGTTTGCGCCGATTTCGGGACCTACCGCCTCACGCAGACGGAGAAGCGATTCGGTATTATAAACGCAGAAACCGGGATGAAGCTCAAGAGCGATTTTGTTAACTCCGTGAGCCTTTGCAAACTCAACAAGATTTTTCCAATAGGGAATAAGAACCTCGTTCCACTGCCAGTCAAGGATTTCGCCGAAATCATTGGGCCATGGGCAGGTTACCCAGTTGGGATATTTTGCGGTTTCACAGTCTCCGGGGCAGCCCGAGAAAGTATTAATCTGATGAAGTCCGAGCTTCTCAGCAAGAAGGATTGTGTTTCTGATTGTCTTATCGTAGTCAGCAGCAATTTCCTTGTTGGGGTGCACGGGGTTGCCGTGGCATGAAAGTGCGCTGATTTCGACATCGTATTTCTTGAGAAGAGCCTTGAATTCTTCAAGCTTTGCTTCGTCATTGAGAAGCTCTTCGGGATTTGCATGAGCATTTCCCGGATAGCCGCCGCAGCCGATTTCAACCATTTCAATGCCGAGCGACTTGAAATATTTGAGTGCCTCTTCAAGAGAGAGGTTTGAAAGTAGGGTTGTGAATACTCCGAGTTTCATAGTGGTTCTCCTTGTTAAATGAAAATTTAAAAATGAAAAATGAAAAATCAAGGGGCTTCGCCGCTAATATAATCGGTCATAGGCGGAGCCTATCCTCAATTATTCATTTTTCACTATTCATTATTCATTGATTCAGATTATGCCTTTAAGGTATTTAATGCTTCTTGCAATATCTTCAAAGCCTGTGGGCACGGGGTCATCATTTTCAACGATAAGCCATTCCATACCGATATCCTTTGCCGCCTTGATAACCGTCGGAATATCGCAGTTGCCCTCGCCGAGTGCCTTGGGCTTGCCGTCAATACCGTCCTTAACATGAAGATGAACAATCTTATCCTTTTTCTCGGTGATAAGCTTATAGTTATCCATGCCTGCGTGGAAACTCCAGTAGGTGTCAATTTCAAGCGAACATCTGTCACCGATAACATCAATGGGATAAAGTCCGTTTTCAAGGGGCTTGAATTCTTCACAATGGTTGTGGTAATAAATCTTCATGCCGTATTTTTCCATTGCGTATTTCTCAGCCGCGCCGAGCACATCGCCGGTGTTGACAGCATCTTCCATTGTTGAATGGGGTGCGCCGCCTACTCCGACTGCTTTAACGCCGAGTGCATTCTGGAATTCAATGGTTTTTTCAAGCTTATCCTCTTTAAAATCGTCAAGTCCGATATGACCGCCTACAGCTACAAGACCGACTTCGTCAAGCTTTGCCTTGATTGCTGCGGCATCGGTATCAAAATATCCTGCGAATTCAACTCCGTCATAGCCGATTTTCTTGATTTCTTCAAGGGCTTTGAGAAGAGTTTCGCTGTCATTTATATGGTCTCTGACAGAATAGACCTGTACTGCTATTTTCATGTGTTGCTCCTTAGTCGTTGTTGATATAAACAGGCTTACCTGTCTTTGCTGATTCATAGATGGCTTCGAGAATCTGAGTAACTACCATTGCCTGCTCAGGTCTTGTGCGAAGCTCTGCACCGTTGAGAACGGCATCATAGAATGCACGGCATTCAAGCTCTTCAGGTCTGTCGCTTGCGCCTTCATAGAAGGCAACGCCGCCTGCATCAAAGTTGGGTGTTTCGATAACCTGTCTGCCGTTCTTGACATAGTTGATGCGAAGGTCATCGCCGAGCATATCTGCTCCACCCTTAACGCCTGCAATAAGAGTAGATGCCTCGCAGGGATCGGCAATGTTGAGCGCCCATGCGGATTCAACACTGATTGTTGCGCCGTTTTCCATAACAACAAAACCAAAAGCAGAATCTTCAACGGTGTATTTTTCAGGATCCCAGTCGCCCCATGCGTTTGCGGTTCTCTTCTGGTCGCCAAGCTTCTTGAAGGTTGTGCCTACAACCATCTTGGGCTTATAGTTATTCATCATCCAGAGTGTGAGGTCAAGAGCATGAGTACCGATGTCAATAAGTGGACCGCCGCCCTGCTCTTCTTCATTAAGGAATACACCCCAGGTGGGAACAGCTCTTCTGCGCAGCGCAAGAGCTCTTGCATAATAGATTTCACCGAATTCATCATTTTCGCAGCACTCTTTGAGATAGAGCGAATCGCCTCTCCAGCGTGACTGATAGCCGATTGAAAGAACCTTGCCTGTTCTTACCGATGCCTCATACATAGCCTTTGCCTCGGCATATGTCTTAGCCATGGGCTTTTCGCAGAGAACATGCTTGCCTGCTTCAAGAGCGTCGATTGTTATAAAGCTGTGGGACTTGTTGGGAGTACAAACATGAACGGCAACAATGCTTTCATCCTTGAGAAGTTCTTTATAGTCTGTATAAATTTTAGCATCTGCTCCGCCGTATTTCTTTGCGGTTTCGATTGCTCTTTCTTCAATAATATCGCAGAATGCAA
The DNA here is from genome assembly GCA_045539875.1 of Acutalibacteraceae bacterium. Lineage (GTDB taxonomy): Bacteria > Bacillota > Clostridia > Oscillospirales > Acutalibacteraceae > CAG-177. The sequence continues at coordinate 6,706 of JAZQGF010000028.1, read as the reverse complement.
CAGGCTCAAGAAAATCAATGCTTGAAATTGCGCGAAGATGCTTTCCGTTTGCGATGCCGCCGCATCCGATTATACCAATTTTTACTTTTTCTGCCATTTTTAAAATCTCCTTAGAAATTAATTGGGTATACTTTACTAAGAATAACCCTTTTACCTTCATTATACTGTTTTATTTAACTATTTCAAGAAAAAATATTTTTATGGGGCGTAAATTTTAAAGCCATAAATTTGTATAAATTAAACAAAAATTTTTATACACTTCACTTGACGGATTTCTGCCGTATTGATATAATCAAAATACATTTAAAAACGAGGCGATTATTTTGAAAATTTATAATAATGCAGCCGAGGTTATCGGCAACACTCCGCTTATCCGTTTTTCGGCATATGCAAAAGAAGCAGGTGTTTCGGCGGAAATTCTCGCAAAAGCAGAATATCTCAATCCTGCAGGCAGCGCAAAAGACAGAGTCGGATATGAAATGCTCCGCTCTGCCATGGAGGACGGAAGAATCACCAAAAATTCGGTCATAATCGAACCCACCAGCGGCAACACCGGAATAGGCATTGCATCGGTTGCAGCTCAGATGGGGCTCAAGGTTATTATCACCATGCCCGAAACCATGAGCGTTGAGCGCAGAAAGCTGCTTGCCGCCTACGGTGCAGAGCTTGTTTTAACGGACGGCACAAAGGGCATGTCGGGAGCAATTGAAAAGGCAAACGAACTTGCAAAAGAGATTAAGGGCAGTTTTATCCCTGCGCAGTTTGACAACCCGTCAAACCCTGATGCACACTACAAAACTACGGCTCCCGAAATCTGGAACGATACCGACGGCGAGATTGATATTTTTGTTGCAGGTGTCGGCACGGGCGGCACAATAACAGGCGTCGGCAGATATCTTAAAGAGAAAAATCCCGATATAAAAATTGTTGCTGTTGAGCCTGCAGATTCTCCCTTCCTTTCCGAAGGCAGAGCAGGTGCTCACGGACTTCAGGGCATCGGCGCAGGCTTTGCTCCGTCGATACTCGACACGAAAATTTATGACGAAATTATAACAGTCACAACCGAGCAGGCATATGAGGCAGCAAGGCTGACAGTTAAAACAGAAGGAATTCTTATCGGAATTTCGTCGGGTGCGGCTCTCCATGCTGCAACAGTTGTTGCATCGCGACCCGAAAACACAGGCAAAAAAATCGTTGTTCTTTTGCCCGACGGTGGCGAAAGATACCTTTCAACACCCATGTTTGATAAGTAAGGAAATAAATCATGTCACACAGTTCAAATATTAAAACAAATCCCGATGCATGTCCGCTTGCAAAAAAGTGCGGCGGCTGTCAGCTCCAGAACATGACCTATGAGCGTCAGCTTAAATGGAAGCAGGCAAGGTGCGAAATACTTCTGAAAAAATTCGGCAAAGTTGATAAAATAATCGGAATGGAAAATCCATATCACTATCGCAACAAGGTTCAGGCGGCTTTCGGCAGAACAAAAAGCGGAAAAATCATCTCAGGCGTTTATCAGTCGGGAAGTCACAGAATCGTTTCGGTCGACAGCTGCATGACCGAGGATGAAATTGCCGATAAAATAATCGTTGATATCCGCAATATGCTTCCTGATTTTAAGATATGGACTTATGATGAGGACAGAGGTACAGGTTTTCTTCGCCATGTCCTTGTTAAAAGAGGATTTTCAAGCGGCGAAGTTATGGTTGTACTGGTCGGTGCAAGCGGCTATTTTCCGATGAAGAAAAAATTCACCTCCGCCCTTCTCAAAAATCATCCAGAAATAACAACGGTTGTGCTCAACATAAATCCCAAAGACACAAATCTTGTTCTTGGCGACAGGGAAGAAATTCTTTACGGCAACGGTTATATTGAAGATACCCTTTGCGGCTGCATTTTCAGAATTTCTCCGAAATCCTTTTATCAGATTAATCCCGTACAAACCGAAAAGCTTTACGGCAAGGCAATGGAGCTTGCGGGTCTTGATGAAAACACAAAAGTTCTTGATGCATACTGCGGAATCGGCACAATCGGTCTTGTTGCTGCGAAAACCGCAGGTAATGTTATCGGAGTTGAACTGAATCCCGATGCAGTTAAGGATGCGATTTCAAACTGCAAGCGCAACGGCATGAAAAACGCGAGATTTTATTGCGCGGATGCAGGCGATTTCATGCAGGATCTTGCCGAAAACGGAGAAGGCTTTGATGTTGTTTTTATGGATCCTCCTCGATCGGGAAGCAGCAAAAAATTTATTGATTCCCTCGCTGTATCTGCACCGAAGAAGGTTGTTTATATTTCTTGCAACCCCGAAACACTTGCAAGAGATCTGAATATGCTTATCCATAAGGGTTATAAGGTTAAAAAAATCTGCCCCGTTGATATGTTTCCGCACACAAACCATATTGAATGCGTTGTGTTACTGACAAAGCAAAACGGAGGTAATGCAAAATGATGTACGCACTTCTGACTGCTGCGGCGCTTTTATTTGCAATGCAGTTTTTATTCAACCAGCAATTTCGAAAGCACAATGGAGACGGCGATGATTCAACCGTTATTTTCGCCGGCTACACCCATGGAATAAGCTTTTTGATTATGCTGATTCTGAGCGGATTACGGCTTGAAGTAACATGGTTTTCACTTCTTGTTGCCGCAATTTATGCAATTGTTGTGCTCGGCTATAATTACGCAAGTCTGAAATCGTTTGCAACTGCAAATCTCTCGGTTTTTTCAATTTATGCAATGCTTGGCGGAATGCTTCTGCCGCTTGCTTACGGCGTTATTTTCTGCAAGGAAGAGCTGAGCATTTTCAAAATCTTTTGCATTATTCTTATCGGAGTTGCAACCTCACTCAGCTTTGAAAAGAGCACTACAAAAGGCAATAACCTGAAATATTATTTCGGCGTATTCATTCTTAACGGCATGGTCGGCGTGCTTTCAAAGATTCATCAGTCAAACGCTGAGCTTGCTGTTGACAGCAAAAGCTTTATGGCAACCGTTAACGCTTGTGTTTTCATTATCTGCCTTGCTTATCAGCTCATCAAAAACAAGAAAATCGCAAAGGTTTCTTTAAAATCGCTCGGCAGTATTTCAGGTCACGCTTTCTGCAACGGAATCGGAAACCTGTTCTGCCTTATTGCGCTCGTTTCACTCCCTGCCTCTGTTCAGTTTCCGATAACAACAGGCGGAGTTATGGTTTTCTCAACAATAATCAGCCTTATCCGAAAAGAAAAGCCCTCGGCTAAAACGCTGATTTCAACCGCAATCGCATTTGTTTCAACAGTTCTTATGATGTTTTAATATCAAAAAGCCCCTGTGCCGAAGCACAGGGGCTTTTGTCTGTCGATAAACTTGATTTTTATTAATAAAATTAAATTTATTGTTATGTCTCCCTCGGGAGGGAGCTGGCGCATAGCGCCTGAGGGAGTTTTAGATTTTGCGTAAAATCATTTTTTAAAAGGATTTGCACATATAAACCCCTCCGTTGCTTCGCAAAATCTACCTCCCCTAAAGGGGAAGCAATTTTATCAAATAACTTTTCTTTGCGTATTGCCAATTTTTAGACAAACTGAAGCCCCTGTGCCGAAGCACAGGGGCTTAATTTTATCTGTCAGCTATCTGAGAAATTATCTCTTAAAGAAGGCTGCCGAGAAGGTTGCCGAGCATCTCGAAGATACCAAGCATGCCTTCAAGTGTGAAGATGTACTTGGGAATCGGGAATGCATCAAAGCGGAATGAGAAGTTAGACCAGTCAGCTTCAATTGTGTAGAAAAGAACAATGTTATTTTCGGGATCAACATTAGCCTTGGTATCGCTGAATTTATCCACAATTGCGCCGTTGTTCCAGTAGTAAAGCTTGAAGTCCTTACCTAAACCTAAGTAAATCTTATCATCTGTGTCGTGTGCTCTGATGAAGAAGTCCTTGTGAGCCTTCCAAACAGGCTGGAAGATAAGAGTTGTTGTTGCGATGTTGGTACCTGCATCGTTTACGCCTGACTTCCACTCAGCTGTGTAAGGATCAGCGCCTGCATCTACATGATAGATGTTCCATGCGATGATTTCTGAGGGATCTTCGGGTGTTGTTGTGATAAGTGTACGCTCAACAACAGTCTTGAATGAACGCTCTGAATAAGGAGCTTCACTCTTAACCTCGGTGATATCCTGACCGTAAAGGAGAGGAGCAACCTTGAATTCCTTCATTGACTGGCTGATATCGGGAGTTGCAAGGTGGTTATAGTCAACATAAACAGTGATTGTTGCAGTTACATAGGATGCAACATATACTACATCCTTTGCAGGCATCTTGGTGTTGGTATCTGTTGTACCTGTTTCCTTGTTAACCCATACACCGCTGAATACCTTTCCTGAAGGTGCCTTTGCGTTAATTGTATCCTTTGCTTCGGTTGTCAGCTCTTTATAAGTTGCGATATTGTCGCCAACCTTAACATTCTGTTCGCTGTAGAGTTCTTCTTCGCCTGCTGCATTTACGATGTAGAAGCTAAGCTTGAATTCCTTAGCATCCCACTCAGCACCAAAGCGGATAGTGCCTCTGACAAGGTTTGACTTGATAATTGATTCGGTAAGTGTTACGGGGAATTCTGCATCTACAACAGTGCCGTTGTCCATGTATGTCCAACCTGCGAATACATTACCGGCAGGAAGAGTATATCCGCCGTCAGGCTGCTCTGAATTCTCAACACCGATTTCGGGAAGAGCTGAAGCTTCACCGTTGAATTCGAATTCAGCGCCGTCAATTACGATGCTGTCACCGAGTGAAACTGTGCCTACCATGGTAACAATGTCAGGTGATGCGCTGTTTTTGAGGTTGAATGAAACGGGATACTTGATAAGGCTGTAAACTGCATTAAGAGCTACTTCCTTGGTTTCAAGACCTGAAAGAACAATAGCACCTTCTTCGTTGAACTCAACAGGCTCGCCTGTTGCAGCGTCAACCCAACCTGTTATTTCCCATCCTGTGGGATGAGTAATGCTGTCTGTGCTGAATTTTGCTGTTGCAAAATAGGGATCGATGCCGTTTGAGGGAGTATATGCGGTTGAAGCTGTCTGGGGATACGCTGTATATTCGCCTTCTGCGAAAGCGCCTGCTTCTGAATCATATACGGGAATATTCCATGTTACCGAGTAATCCATTGTTGTTACAAGGTAATATACATTGTGGCCGCTGTATACAAGGTCGCCGCCGCTTGAGGGGAATTTGCCCTCACCGTCAGTTCTCTTAACGATGTGGTTTGCAACTGAATCGTCTGCTGCGATTGTATCGGGGTCAACATCAAGAAGGAATGTGAAGGTAGCGCCGATCGCGTTAACTGCATTGTTCTTAATAGTTGTGAGGTTAGTGTAAGTGATGGTCTTTGTTTCGCCGTCACCGCAATCAAAATATACTTCTTTCCAGCCTTCGCCTGCTTCATAATCTCTGATTACGAATGATGCGCTGTTAGCATATTCTGACCATTCAGCATAGAAATCCATATCTCTTGAATATGAATACTGCTTAATCTTAGGTGCTGTAGATGCAAGCTCGTTTGTATCTGCTGTGTACCAGCCTGCAAACTTCATATCCTTAATAAGAGTTTCAACATTGCAGGTGTATTCGCCGCCTGCAAGGATTGTGGTTTCAACAACGGGATCATCGCCATTATCATATGCTTCCTTATTAAGGAAGAATCTGATGTTATATGTAGCGGTTTCCCACTTAGCAGCAATCTTTGCTGTTACGGTTGTGCCGCCCTTGCCGTTAACATTGCCGAGAGTGATAACAGTGCCTTCAACGCTTGATTCGCCTGTAACACCTGTTACATCCCATTCATCAAAGGAGTGGTCCTTCTTTGAAAGAGCCTCTTCGGGAATGGTGCTGAGATCAAATGTGCCGCCTACGGGAAGAGCAATTACAAGAGCATTCTTTGCTGCATCATATGTAACGCCTTCGGGAAGCTTGGATTCATCAACTGATGAATCTGTGCCGAGAGCAAGCTCAACATTGTATTTGTCATCTGCGAGAACGCGCATGAAAGCAGCGTCTGCAGCCTTTACAGTATAGCTGTAGTTACCTTCTGCATCGGGCTCAATAAGAGTACCGGGAGTGGTAAGACCTTCCTTAATAACTGCCCATGCAATCTGGTTTTCGGCAGCTGCAGGGAATGTTGCTGCTTCGCCTTCTTCAAAGGATGCTGTTTCGCCAATCTTTGTTGTTCCGTCGTTTTCATAGAAATCAACATTATATTCTACAGCTTCTGCGGGTTCACCGATAATGAATGTATGCTCGAGTTCCTTGATGAAGTAATCAAGAGCACCGCTGTCAAGCTGTGAGCACATTGTCTTACAGTTGGAGGTTGAGTTGATGCCTGTTGCTGTGATGTGTGCAACGGGAACATATGCACGCTTTCTTGCGTCGTGCTTTGCACCGTTCAGATATGACTGCCAGATTACATCAGGTGATTTTACAGATACTTCAGTAGTGCCTTCGGGGAGCTCACTCTTAAGTGTTACATAGTAGGTCATAAGCCACTCATCAGATGTGAACTGATAGGGAAGTGAGCTGACTGATGTATTTGTTGATGTCTGTGTCTGAACAAGGTCAGTTGCTGCAAGATAATCTGTATCAAATCCACAGGTGTTCTTAATCCAACCTGCATTTGTGATGTTGATACTGGTTACCTTTGTTGTGTAACCGTTTGTTGTTGTTGCAGGA
>JAZQGF010000027.1:0-34260 GCA_045539875.1 Acutalibacteraceae bacterium | reverse complement strand
ACCGAGAACAACAAAACTACTCATCCTGCAACAGAAACCTCAACAAAAGAAGCAACGATTCCCGAATCAACAACCGAGCCGACAACCGAACCCGATGATATGGAAGAATGTTGGCTGATAAGGATCATAAAGAAAATCATTGATTTCTTTATGTGGCTTTTCTCGCTTTTGGGCTGTTAAGTATAAATGTTAATCATATCCGATCATAATTATCAACTCAAATAATTTAGATTGGATGATGACTAATGAAGTTCAAAAAGATAATCTCTATTATTATAATCTTATCCCTTTTTGTTAATCTGTTTTCAACCACAGTTTTTTCTGAATCACATGAAATTACTGTAAGTGTGTTTAATCAACTTCTTTGTGAGATGATAAGTAATTATAATGGTCTCCATCTTTCTTCTGATTATCAAAATTTACCAACTAATCGCTTAATTGTAAAAACTGACAGCAATGATGCATTAGCAGAAAACTATGGTGCAGTAGACAGTGTAGAAGGTTATAAGGGTATTCATATATTTCAATATGAGACTGTAGCACAAACAAACAACGCATACAATAATTTTCTAAATGACAAAAAGATTATTTATGTTGAACATGATTTTTACTTAGAAATCGAACAAACAACTTCTATGCCAATAGAAGAAGAGTTGATTACTTTAGAACATCTTTCGTGGAATTCTGACATTGCACAAGTTGATGATGCATTTGCGTTTATAGCAGAAAAGGGTGTTTCAGTTAATGAAATTATAGTAGCAGTAATAGATAGCGGTATATATGCTGAACATGAATATTTTGATTCAAACAGGCTTATTGATAGTGGCTATGCTCGCGTAGATGAAGAAACAAACACAAGCTATCCATCTCTTGTTGATGATTTAAACCACGGAACACATGTTTCGGGAATTATTTATGATAATACGATGGACAACATAAAGCTTAAACCCTATAGAGTATTTCCTATGTATCTTGAAGCCTCTTATTCGGTTGTGTGGGTTGCTTTTGAAACAGCAGTTTCATCGGGAGCCAGCGTAATTAACATGAGTTTGGCTGGGTATCCGGATAAAAAAGGTGATTGGCTGACTTTAAGTCAATCTGTAGATAATGCAAGTAAAAACAATGTAGTGGTTGTTGTAGGTGCGGGCAACAAACGGGCTAATTCCGATAATCTTATTCCTGCAAATTGTGATTCTGCTATCACTGTCGCCGCAACAGATAAGACTAATTTGCCGGATATTAGTTATTCTGCGAGTGGTGATTGCGTTGATATAGCTGCGCCAGGAACAAAAATCAATAGTACCGTTCCTAGACTTTGGAATTGGTATGAACACGACATTGATGAAGGAAGAATTTATGACCCCAATCATCAAAGTCTTTACAAAGAAATTAGTGGCACTTCCATGGCAACACCTTTGGTAACCGCTGCCGCAGCGACCCTGAAATCTATCAGTCCCGATTTGAGTGCTGCCGAAATTCAGCGTATTATAAAAGAAACCGCATATGTTCCTGAAGGTTGGGACACAAAATACGGCACAGGTATTGTGAATTTTTATAATATGGTCAAACAGGAAGTCAGCGGAAAACCGACAATTAAGATGAATTCTGACGGTAAAATCGAAATAACCGCACCCGAAGGTGCGGATTCAAGACTCTACTATACTCTTGACGGTTCTGTTCCTACAATTGACAATCATTTAGTTTATACAGAGCCTTTTTCAATCAGCGGTAAGAATGTAATGGTTATAACAGCCGTATGTCACGAAAACGGAAAGCTTATCGGCGAAACTGAAAAATACAGGACGAAAAGTTATCGGACACTAAAAATAGACTACAAAGAAACCGTCAATCCTTTCAAAAATGCCGATGCAAGATGGTATTCTTGGGATCCCGATATTGCAACAGTTGACAGCAAAGGTAATATAACTGGTGTCGGTGTAGGCAAAACAACCGTAACTGCCGTTTTGAAATCAGGTAAGAGCATAAATTACAATATTTGTGTTGAATATACCAAATTACAATGGTTTATAAGAATCTTTCTTTTGGGTTTTCTGTGGTATTAATTGACAAATAACAATAACCCGGCAGGTTTTTGTTTCCTGCCGGGTTTTAATCATGTCATTTTGTTTATCAGTCTGTCAACCGCGCCGCCCTTTTCTTCAACCGTCAGAGTTGCGATGTATTCTTCGGTTTTTCTGTCGGATTCTGCCGAATAAAGGTCGCTGATGCAGGATGAACGGTAGTTTGCATAAACGCCCTCGCCCTTTCCTTTAAGGTTTTCTTTTACAACGGCAAAAACGCATTCGTCATAAACGATAAGTTGAACCGTGTTGTCGGTTTGTGCGTAAACCTTCTCGAAAAATCCGTCGGGATATCCGTCGGAGCCTTTTTTGAGAAGAATTGAGTTTGAAAGAGGATAGCCTGCATTGTTAACTGTTTCCGAAAAGCTTTCAACATCATTGCCTGTGGTCTGAACAAAGCTTTCAAACGAGGCGAGCAGTTCGTTCTTTTCTGCCTGTGTCATCGGAGTTGTGCCGTCGGATGCCGTGAAATATGCGCAAACGGTGCGGAAGCTGATATAGTTATTATAGAAATAATCCTGAATTTTCTTTTCGGAAACGGCGTCTGAAGCGCCTTTATCATAGGTTGCTGTAAAGATAGCATCTTTGCAGGTGTCTGAAGTGAAGATTTTTGTCAGTGTCTGCTTTGAAACACCGATTTTATTATAGTGATTTTCAAATCTTACCCAGAAATCGTTGACTGTTTGCGAAATTTCAACCTTCTGCGCTGAAGAAAGTGAAAGACCTGCATCTCTGAATTCAGTGTTTGCGGCAAGATATTTCTTGCATTCGACGATTGCCGCCGCCTTGAGGTCACTGTCAACGGGATTGTCCGTAAGTCCGTAATCGGTGGGTCTGTGAATAACTTTATCGAGATAATAAGTAAGAATTTCATTGTCTATTTCCGTACCTGCTATGATGAGCACAGTTCTTTTCTGCGCCGTGCATGCACAGAAGGAGAATATCATAAAAGCGGCAAGTAGCGCCGCAAAAAATTTTTTCATAAAGCCATCATTCCTTTCGGTTTACTCCGTGATTATATCACATATTTCGCCTTTTATCAATTAAACAGTAAAAATAGTCGCAAAAAATTTAAAAAATATCTTTATTCCTTAGAATAAATGTTGTATAATTACATTGTATTATTATTTATCAGGGGTGCAAGACATGGAAAAAATCAAACTTATCATTGCAAACGAAGAATACAATATCTCTACCGATAACGACCTTGACTATGTTGCTCAGCTCGGCGAAGAGCTTAATCAGAGAATAACCGCCATCATGGCAAACAGCACAAGAATTTCCGTAACTCAGGCTGCGATTCTCACTGCTCTTGAATATGCCGATGCATCAAAGAAGGGCGAAATAGCCTCGGAAAATCTCAGAGGACAGATTCAGGAATACCTTGAAGATGCCGCAAGGGCAAGAACTGATGCGGAAATCGCAAAGCGTGAGCTTGAAAGAGTTTCAAAGGAGCTTTCGGCTCTTAAGGCAGCCAAGAAATAATGGCGGCTGAAATTCTCGCTCCCGCAGGAAGCCTTGAATCGCTGACTGCTGCCGTGAGATGTGGCGCAAATGCCGTTTATCTCGGCGGAAAGGCGTTCAATGCACGCCGCAATGCTTCCAATTTTTCGGATGATGAACTGAAGCAAGCCGTTGATTATTGCCACGCAAGAGGTGTTAAGGTTTATCTTACGCTCAACACTCTTGTCGGCGACGGTGAGCTTGAAACCGCATATGATGCAATTAAAAGCGTATGCGATGCGAATGTTGACGCGCTTATTTTGCAGGATACAGGACTCGCCGCCATGGTGCGACGGGTCTCTTCGTCTATGCCCATGCATGCATCAACCCAGATGTCGGTGCAGAGCATTGAGGGAGTACGCATTCTTGAACGGCTCGGTTTTTCAAGAGCTGTTCTGCCCAGAGAGCTTTCCGAAAAAGAGATAAAAGCTATTTCTTCACAAACGGATATGGAGCTTGAGTATTTTGTTCACGGCGCGCTCTGCATGTGCGTTTCGGGGCAGTGCCTGATGAGCAGCGTGCTTGGCGGCAGAAGCGGCAACCGAGGTCTTTGCGCTCAGCCGTGCAGACTGCCGTTCGGAGTGAATTCAAAGGGCGGCAACAATCTCAGCCTTAAAGATTTATCGCTGGTTGATGAGCTTCGCAGGCTTGAAAGGGCCGGAGTTTGTTCTTTCAAAATCGAGGGAAGAATGAAGCGACCTGAATATGTTGCGGCGGCGGTTACTGCCTGCAGAAACAGTCTTGACGGCGTTAAAGATGATGACATAAACAGTTCGCTTAAAGCGGTTTTTTCGCGCTCGGGATTTACCAAAGGATATTTTGAGGGAAGGCTCGGCAAGGATATGTTCGGCACGCGCCGCAAAGAGGATGTTGAGGGTGCGGCAGGAGTGCTTTCGGGATTGCAGAGGCTTTACGATAAAGAAACTCCGCTGATTCCCGTTGACTTTTATCTTACATTCAAAAATAACGAACCGATGAAGCTCAGGGCGGAGTGCGAGGGTTATTCTGCTGAAGCAGTAAGCGAAAAAGCTCCCGAAACCGCACTCAAAAAGTCTCTCAGCCTTGATGAACTGTCTCAGAGAATATCAAAGTGCGGCGGTACCCAGTTTTACGCACGGAATGTTGAAGTCGATTTTGAGGAAGGGCTGAATGCTTCGGCAGGCGCGCTCAATGAGCTTCGCAGAAACGCTCTTTCTCTGCTTGAGAATGGAATTATAAAAAGAGAAAAAACAGAAGTCTTATCTTTCGATAATAAACATAAACCGCATAAAGCAAGCGGGATTTCGCTTCACGCAAGGTTTTTCGGTGAGGAGCAGATTCCCGATAATCTCAGCGGAATTTCAAGGGTGATTCTGCCGATTGAGGTCAGCGCCGAAACGGTTGAAAGGCTCAGTGCAAAGGGTATCCAAACCGCAATCGAAATTCCTGCGCCTGTATTTTCAAATGCGGATAAATATATTGAAAAGCTTAAAGAGCTTAAAAACCGCGGCGCAAACCTTGCGTGGGCATGTACTCTTGACGGAATCGGAGTTGCCGAAAAGGCTGATATGCCGTTTGTGACAGGCTTCGGCATGAATATTTTCAACAGTCTTTCGCTTGGAGAAATGCAGAATCTCGGCGCAAAAGACAGTCTGCTTTCGTGCGAAATAAATCTTTCGGATGCGGCAAGTCTTTCGGATGGAATACCGAGAGGCATAATGACTTACGGCAGAATACCGCTTATGCTGACGAGAAACTGCCCTGTTAAAAACAGGCTCACCTGCGCAGAATGCGGCAAAAAAAGCGAGCTTGTTGACAGAATGGGTGTCCGTTTTCCCGTTATCTGCAAAAACGATGCAAGCTTCATTCTCAATTCCCGTCCCGTTTGGATGGCAGATAAAAAAAGCGAGATGCGCAATCTTGATTTTTCTCTGCTTTATTTCACAAACGAAAGCAAATCTGAGTGTGAAAGAGTGATTGCGGCTTATAATAATAATGAAAAGCCCGAAGGCGAATTCACAAGAGGACTTTATTTCAAAAATGTTCTGTAAAATTTTTAAACTCTATTGAAATGTAAATTTTTTTGAAGTATACTTTTTAATTAGATTTGAAAAATTGAGCGGGCGATTCGTGAATCGCCCCTACAATAAATATATTTTTGAAAAGAAGGAATGTATTATGATCAGAGTCGGCATTTACGGCTACGGCAATATTGGAAAGGGCATTGAATGCGGAATCCGCCAGAATTCCGATATGGTTCTTGCTGCTGTTTTCACCAGAAGAGACCCGTCACAGGTAAAAACCGTTTTCGGCGAAGCGCCCGTTTATTCTGCTGATGATGTTATAAGTCATAAGGATGAAATTGATGTTATGATTATGTGCGGCGGCAGTGCAACGGATCTTCCTGTTCAGACTCCCGCGCTCGCGGAGCATTTTAATGTTATTGACAGCTTTGATACCCATGCACGCATTGCGGAGCATTATGAGAATGTTGATAAAACCGCAAAGCTCGGCGGCAAGACTGCAATTATCTCCGTCGGCTGGGATCCCGGTCTTTTCTCGCTCAACCGTCTTTATGCCGAGGTTATCCTTCCCGAAGGCAATAACTATACTTTCTGGGGCAAGGGCATAAGCCAGGGTCATTCCGACGCAATCAGAAGAATAGACGGCGTTCTTGACGCAAGACAGTATACCGTTCCCGTTCCCGAAGCCGTTGAGGCGGTGAGAAGCGGAAAAAATCCCGAGCTCACAACCCGTATGAAGCATACAAGAGAATGCTATGTTGTTGCGGCCGAGGGTGCGGACAAGGCAAGAATTGAGCAGGAAATCAAAACCATGCCCAACTATTTTGCGGATTACGATACAAGCGTAACCTTTATCTCTCAGGAGGAACTCAACGAAAAGCACGGCGGTCTGCCCCATCAGGGAATTGTTCTCCGTTCGGGATGCACGGGAGCAAACAGAGAGAATAACCATATTATTGAATATTCACTCAAGCTTGATTCAAACCCCGAATTCACTTCAAGTGCAATTCTCGCTTATGCAAGAGCGGCATACAAGCTCAACAAAGCAGGCGACATAGGCTGCAAAACCGTTCTTGACATCGCTCCCTCGATGCTTTCGCAGAAGAGCGGAATCGAGCTTGCACAGTATCTCTAATATATAATGTAATATAATATGCATTATGAAACACAATATGTTGCGGTTGAAAAAATTGTGTTTCATAATGAATTCAAAAAAATAAAAAAATCGAAAAAAGTGCTTGACTGCAGAGTGTGAATGTGTTATGATTATCCTACCTCTGCAGGAGGGTTCTTTTTTTGTGCCCAAAAATAAATTGTTACGCAGAGGGAGGCTGGCCTTGCATGGGTTGCCTGATAGACCTTAACCAAGGCTAAATATTCCAAAAAATGGAGGTGCCGCACATGGCTGCTAACGGTAAAAGAGTTAAAATCACACTTTCTTGCACCGAATGCAAACAGCGCAATTACAACACAATGAAAAACAAGCAGAACACACCTGACAGGCTGGAGATGAACAAGTACTGCCGTTTCTGCAGGAAGCATACTCTCCACAAAGAAACAAAATAAGCGGGAGGATTAACCTATGGCTAAAAAGGAAGTTTCCCAAGCTGCAGAAAAAGTTGCCGCCGCTGAAAAGAAAAAAGAAAAGAAGCCTGCTAATCCCAACGGAAATTTTTTCGTAAGAGCCGGCAAGGCAATTAAAAAGTTCTGCAAGGATCTCAAGGGAGAGATCAAAAAGATCGTATGGCCCGATGCAAAAACCGTTCTTAAGTCAACTCTCGTTGTTCTCGCAATGGTTGCAGTCTGCGGACTTGCAATCGGTCTTGTTGACTGGCTCCTTTCACAGGGTCTTTCACTTCTCGAAATGGCTGCAGAAAAGGTTGGCGAGTCAGCTGCAGGCGCAGTTGCTACCGCTTCCGATGCTGTTATAGATCACGGCGACCATACACATGTTGCCGGTATGATAAGCAGTATAATCGGCTGATACGGGAGGATTTTCAATGTCTGTTGACACAAGATGGTATGTAGTCCATACCTACTCCGGTTATGAAAACAAGGTTGCAACCAACATTGAAAAAATGGTTGAAAACCGCAAAATGCAGGATCAGATCCTCGAGGTCAAGATCCCCACGGAGATTGTTACCGATGTCGAGAAAAAGAAAGAGGTTGAGCGCAAGCTTTTCCCCGGCTATGTTCTCGTTAAGGTAGCAGTTACGCCTGACAGGGACAACCGTCCCGCAATGAGCGATGAAACTTGGCTTCTCATCCGCAACACAAGAGGCGTAACCGGTTTTGTCGGTCCCGAAAACAAAGCAATTCCCCTTACCGATGAAGAAGTTATCAGGCTCGGAGTCGAGAAGAGAACTGTTGAGGTTTCTTATCAGGTTGGCGACACAGTCAACATCATTGATGAAATTTTCGACGGATTCACGGGCGTTGTTGAGGAATTGGATGTTGACAATAATGTTGTCAAGGTTTCCGTTTCCGCACTCTTTGGCAAACAGACAACTGTTGAGCTTGAGCTTGATCAGGTTGAGCTTGCCGAATAATCACGGTAATTTGAGGGTTTATCCCTTTCAAATTTAGCGCGTAATGCGCAGTCCGTTTTTTTGACGGGCTTCGTGGGAGGAGCAAAAAAAAGCTCCGCAATTTACCACAAAATATGGAGGTTTATTAATTATGGCACAGAAAGTTGTCGGCTTAATTAAGTTACAGATCCCCGCAGGTAAGGCCACTCCGGCTCCCCCTGTAGGTCCTGCACTCGGTCAGCACGGTGTTAACATTATGTCCTTCACAAAGGAATTCAATGAGCGCACCAAGAACGACATGGGACTTATCATCCCTGTTGTTATCACAGTTTACGCAGACCGTACATTCAGCTTCATCACAAAGACCCCGCCCGCAGCAGTCCTTATTAAGAAGGCTTGCGGTATTGAAAGCGGTTCGGGCGTTCCCAACAAGACCAAGGTTGCTACAATCACACAGGAACAGGTTCGCAAGATTGCTGAGCAGAAGATGCCTGACCTCAACGCAGCTTCAGTTGAAGCAGCAATGAGCATGATCGCAGG
This sequence comes from Acutalibacteraceae bacterium, assembly GCA_045539875.1. Classification (GTDB taxonomy): domain Bacteria; phylum Bacillota; class Clostridia; order Oscillospirales; family Acutalibacteraceae; genus CAG-177. The sequence goes on along the minus strand of JAZQGF010000027.1, from coordinate 25,605 downwards.
TACTGCACGCAGCATGGGTGTTACCGTAGCTGATTGATGCATACTGTGGGAGGAAAAATCCGATTTAACCACATGATTGGGAGGAATTAATTAACATGAAACACGGAAAGAAATATAATGAGAGTGCAAAGCTTGTTGACAGAGCTTCACTCTATGATCCTGACGGCGCTCTTGAGCTCGCCGTTAAAACCGCAAGTGCTAAGTTTGACGAAACAGTTGAGGTTCACATCCGTCTGGGCGTTGACTCCCGCCATGCTGACCAGCAGGTTCGTGGCGCAGTTGTTCTCCCCAACGGTACAGGCCGTACTGTAAGAGTCGCTGTTTTCGCTAAGGGCGCAGACGCAGATGCAGCAGCTGCTGCAGGTGCAGAAGTTGTTGGCGCTGAAGACCTTGTTGCAAGAATCCAGGGCGAAGGCTTTATGGATTTCGATGTATGTATCGCAACACCCAACATGATGGGTCTTGTTGGTCGTCTCGGTAAGGTTCTCGGTCCCCGCGGTCTTATGCCCAGCCCCAAGGCAGGTACTGTTACTCCTGATGTTGCTAAGGCTGTTACAGAAGCTAAGGCAGGTAAGATTGAGTACCGTCTTGACAAAACAAACATCATCCACTGCCCCATCGGCAAGGTTTCATTCGGTGCAGAGAAGCTCGCAGAGAACTTCAATACTCTCCTTGACGCTGTTATCAAGGCTAAGCCCGCAGCAGCAAAGGGTCAGTACATCCGTTCATGCGTTCTCGCAACAACAATGGGCCCCGGCGTAAGAGTTAATCCCAACAAGATTGGCTCAACTGCAGCCGAAGCATAAAAAATGCTTGACAAGCACAAAGTTTTGTGCTATCATATTTAAGCTGTTCTTTTTAAGACAGCAGGTGCTTTTCGCATAAAGGTTAAAACCGCCTGCCGAGAGAGGATGCATATATAAAGTAACACAGAATTACTATGTATGTTCATGCCCTTTCCGGTAAATGCGGAAAGGGTTATTTTATTAGTAATCATTTTCCTACGGAGGTGAAAATACATGCCCAGCGCAAAGGTTTTAGAGCAGAAGAAACAGATTGTCGCAGACCTTACCGAGCAGCTTCAGAATTCAGTTGCAGGTGTTCTCGTTGACTATAAGGGTATCAATGTTGCTGATGATACAAAGCTTCGTAAGGAGCTCCGTGAAGCAGGCATCAAGTATTCAGTAGTTAAGAACACTCTCCTCGGTCTCGCTGCTAAGAATGTAGGTCTTGACGATATGTGCGGCGTTCTCGAAGGCACAACAGCTATCGCTATCAGCCCCGAAGATCACACTGCAGCAGCAAGAATCCTCTCAAAGTTTGCTGAGACTCATAAGAATTTCTCAGTTAAGAGCGGTTATCTTGACGGTAAGGTTGTTGACATAGCAACAATCGATTCACTTGCAAAGCTTCCCACAAGAGAAGTTCTTCTTGCAACAGTTTGCAACGCATTCAATGCACCCATCGCTTCATTCGCAAGAGCTATTCAGGCTATTGTTGATAAGGGCGGCGAAGCAGCTCCCGCAGCAGCTGAAGAAGCTCCTGCAGAGGCACCCGCAGAAGCATAATCAATTTTTAATTTAAAAATCTATTTATTTGGAGGAAAAATAAAATGGCATCAGAAAAGATTGCAGCAATGATTGAAACAATCAAAGAACTTACAGTACTTGAGCTTTCAGAGCTCGTTCACGCAGTAGAAGAAGAATTCGGCGTATCAGCTGCAGCAGCAGTTGCAGTAGCAGCTCCCGCAGCAGATGCAGGCGCAGCAGCAGAAGAGAAGACAGAGTTTGATGTTATTCTCGCTGAAGTTGGCGCAGAAAAGATCAAGGTTATCAAGGTTGTTCGTGAGCTCACAGGTCTCGGCCTTGCAGAAGCTAAGGCTGCTGTTGACAGCGCACCTAAGGCTCTCAAGGAAGGCGTTTCCAAGGAAGACGCTGAAGCAGCTAAGGCTAAGCTTGAAGAAGTTGGCGCAAAGGTTGAAATTAAATAAGTTTGATTTCCAAATCAAAACGCTGTGCAGAAATGCACAGCGTTTTTTGCTTCGATGCAACTTTTCGGCACTCCCATGCGTTCTTATGGTTGAGAGGGGATGATGAAATGAACCAACCTGACAATGCATTGTTTGAAGATCTCGTCAATATCCATGCCGATGCGGTTACTCGTGTGTGCTACATGAATCTAAATAATATTCCCGATGCCGAAGACGCTTGGCAGAATGTTTTTATGAAGCTCTGGAAATCCAAAAATTTATGGGAAAAGCCCGAAACCGAGCTTCATAAATGGCTTGTAACGGTTGCACTCAATGAATGCCGTGACATAAAACGCAGGCTTTTTCACCGTTCGCATTTCGATATCGACGATTTGTGCATAGAATACACAGAGGATTTTGACAGAGAGGTTGTAAATGCGGTTAAGGGTCTGCCCGAAAAATATTTTCGGGTGATTTATCTCTATTATTTTGAAGGATATGATATCCGTGAAATTTCATCAATTCTCTCGGCGAAGGAAAACACTGTTAAATCTTGCCTCAAACGGGGCAGGGAAATGCTGAAAGGAGTGTTGAGAAATGAATAAATTCAATGTTAAAACGCCCGACACATGGAAAGAAAATCTTTTTTTGAACATTGAAAAGTCAAGGCATCGAATCAATTTTAAAGCAATTGCATCGATTGCGGCAGTTATTGCAATACTTGTGACATCAACAACGGGATTTGCATATTCACAGGCTCCCGAATATATCGGTTCGAGATTTTTTGGGTTTTCAAAAGAGAATCTTCAGGAAATTTATTCGGCGAAAAATGTTGTGTTTGAAAGTGTAAGCGATGAGTTTACTCTGACTTGTGAGGGAATAGCGGGCGATAAAAAGAGCTTAATAGCAATTTTTGAACTGAAATCAAACGGCGATTTCAGCTTTAATCCCGATGCAAGCTACAGCATTGATGAGTGGGATGTTGAGCTGAAACCGATTGAACTCAATGGGTGGTCTATCGGTTCGTCATCATTTCATGTTGATGAAAAGACAATAAAAATTGATGTGAATTTCAAGTCGATTACAAACAGTATAATAGGCAGAACCTTGCATTTAAAAATGAAGGATATAGTTTGTTTCATCGGAGAAGGAAGAGAAAATATTGCCTGCGATTTTGAAGGAAAAATAAAAATTGATTATCCGAATACTGTTGTAAGGCTGAAAAAAACCAGCGCAGTTGCACAGACGGGCAGTATTTGCCTGCGTGCGCAAAAGGCATGGATAAGCAACCTTGGCTTTGAATACGAGCTGAAAATAACTCAGGGAGCAGAGATTTTAAAAGAAAAAAACGACGAGCAAGAAATTCCTTTTGACAGACTTGTTCTTACCTATGACGACGGTACAGCTGATGAATTCTTTATCAGACTTCCGAAGAGGACAGATAAAGATATAATTGTCAGCTCTGTTTTTAGAGATGCAACTACTGTTCGTCTTTCAGGCAAGTTTCCGCATCTTATCAATTCATCGAAAGTTGTTTCTGTTGCGCTTGATGACAGCATTTTGTTTACAGTATAAAAGCAGGGGAGCACGGTGCACTCCCGTTTTTGCATGAATTCCCCGGCGCAGTCGTTCGAGTCCATAAAAAAACGGAGCCGATGCCAAAGCATCAGCTCCGTTTTTGGCGGAGAAGGGGAGACTCGAACTCCCGCGCCGGTTACCCGACCTACGCCCTTAGCAGGGGCGCCTCGTCACCAACTTGAGTACTTCTCCATGGTAACTTAAATATAAATATTAAGTTCAAAAAAAATGGCGGAGAGAGTGGGATTCGAACCCACGGTACCCGTAAGGGTACGACGGTTTTCAAGACCGTTCCGTTATGACCACTTCGGTATCTCTCCGTAAATTGCTTATATATGTTATCATAACATTTCGTTCTTGTCAATAGCTTTTTTGATTTTTGATGATAGAAATTTTAAAAACCGCACTATCGGCAATCCGATAATGCGGTTAATTTTATTTATTGACTGTTTCCTCGGCAGCAGTCATTTCATTGATAAGGGGAGGACGGAAGAAGTTGAAACAATGTTTGTGAACATCAATAACAACTTTGCTGTCATCGCCGCCGTATTCTCCGTCAAGAGTCCAGGGAAGAGGTGAGCCGTCAAGAGTTTCAAGCTCGATATGCTTACCCTTGAGATATTTGATGTTGGGATTATCAAGGTTCTTTTTGAGAACCGCACCGGCAAGTCCAGCCCAGCCCTTGACTGTACCGGGATTCTTTGCAAGAATAATCTCAAATTCGCCGTCATTGAGGCAAACATCGTCGCGGTTTAGATGGATTACCTTACCGACCGTGTAGGAATTCGAGATTGCGCCGAAGATGAATTCATCTTCAATTTCAATGCCGTCAACAACGCAGCGGATGGGAATAGAGTGAATATCCTTGATTTCCTTTGCAGCCTCATAAAAATAGGCAAATCTGCCGATTTTGTTTTTCAGCTTCTGAGGAGTTGCATAGGAGCATTCGGTGAGTGCGCCGAAAGATGCAACATAGGTGAAATATCTGCCGTTGAAGGTTGCAAGGTCATAGGGAAGTGCGGTTTCCTTAACGATAAGCTGCGCCGCTTTGCCCGAAAGTCTGGCAGGAAGACCGAGGTTGTTGGCAATTTCGTTTGTTGTGCCTGCAGGCATATAGCCGATATCAGGCTTGTTTTCAAGTTCCATGATGCCGTTCATCATTTCGCAGAAGGTGCCGTCACCGCCGCGGCAGACAACAATATCGTATTTGCTGCCGTGCTCACGCGCATAGTCGGTTGCATCGCCCGTTTTGGCGGTGTGCATAATGGTTATCTCATAGCCGTGTGCGCCGAAAACTGCAGTTGCATCCATAAGGTCATCATTGATTTTGTTGATACCCGAACAGGGGTTGATTATCAGGAGGAGCTTCTTTTTCATAGGCTTACCTTCTCTTTCGTTCGTGTGTTGGTGTTACAATCACGCTATTATATCATTAATTGTAACATCATGCAAGCATAAAATGAAAATTTCCATTTATAAAAAAACTGTCTCATCAAAAATGAGACAGTTTTGGAGTTATTTGTTCAGCAAATAATCAATACCTCTGAGGTAGCCGTCAAATCCGAGACCGATGAAGGATTTTTTGCAAGCCATGCCTGCATAGGATATCTGTCTGAAATCCTCTCTTGCGGAAACATCGGAGATATGAATTTCAACAGCAGGAAGGGCAACTGATTTGAGAGCATCAAGAATTGCAACGCTTGTGTGAGTGTATGCGGCAGGGTTTATGACGATTCCGTCGAAATTTCCCAATGCCGCCTGAATTTCATCAACGATGCAGCCCTCATGGTTTGACTGAAAAATTTTAACTTCAGCGCCCTTTTCTGCGGCATAATTTTCAATGAGTGTGCAAAGGTCGGCGTAGGTGTTTTTGCCGTAGATATCAGGCTCTCTTATGCCGAGCATGTTAAGATTGGGGCCGTTTATTACAAGGATACGCATTCCAAAATCCTCCTAACTGTTATTTCGGGGTTGAGGTCAACTTCAACGGTGTAATCCGCCGTTTCAAGATATAAAGGCAGTCGTTTGTCAAACATTTTTTGGAGTGCCTCGGGGCTTTTTGAAAGAGGTCTGCCGTCGGTGGCAAGACCTTCAACGGGAGCCTTGAGAAAAATAACGGTTGAATTTTCGCAAAGAGCTATGCGGTTTTCTTCTCTGAGAATCGCGCCGCCGCCCGTTGCGATTATCCTGCCTGCCTCCTTGCCTGCAGTACGCACAGCCTCGGTTTCGCGCCTGCGGAATTCAGCTTCACAGTATTTTGCAAATATATCGGGAATGGATTCGCCCGAAGCTTCAACAATCATTGCATCCGTATCAACGCATTCACGCCCTGTTTTTTTTGAAAGAAGAGCAGCGACAGTTGATTTTCCGCAGCCTGGCATGCCAATAAGCACAATATTTTTCTGCTTGGAAATTATTGCGTTATAAATCTCGTCAATGCGCGAGAGGGGAATGGATTTGCCCGTAAAGATTTCGGCGGCTCTGAGCGCTTGAGCAATAAGCATATAAAGCCCGTTGATGCAGTCAATGCCAAGCCTTTGCGCATCGAGCAGAAAAACGGTGCGAGCAGGGTTATAAATCAAGTCGAGTGCCTTGCGGCATTTTGTGAATTTTGAAAGATCAATGAGCCTTTCACCATTATTCGGGTACATTCCGACAGGCGTCGTGTTGACGATGATATCTGCGTCATAATGGCGGCTGATGTTGCCGTAATTATTTTCGCCCGAGCGCGAAACAACAATGATTTCACCTGCGCCCTCATCCCTTGCAACATGCTGAACGGTAAGGCTTGCGCCGCCCGAGCCGAGAATGAGAATCTTTTTGCCGCTGAAATCGCAGCCGCATTTTTTTGCCATATAAAGAAAGCCGAAATAATCGGTGTTGTCGCCGTAAAGAGTGCCGTCTGTTCTTCGGACAACCGTGTTTACGCTGCCGACCTTTTCAGCGGTATCGCTTCGTTCATCACAGCGGTTGAAGGCTTCGATTTTATACGGGATTGTTACATTGAAGCCCTTGAGAGAGGTATCCGAAAAGAAATCGTCGAGGCACTCGGGCTCCATGGGATAAAGCTTATATTCATAATCACAAAGATGTGCGTGTATCTGAGGCGAAAGCGAATGACCGAGCTTTCTGCCTAAAAGACCAAACATTATTATTCCTCCGTGTAGCTTCCGAGATAGCTGAACTGCTCGGAATCGTTTTCAAGCTCGCTGAGAAGAGCCTTGAGATTATCGGAATAAACCGATGCATCAATATCAAAATAAAACATAAATTCAAAATTGCTGCCGGGAATCGGACGGCTTTCAAGCTTCGTCATGTTAAGACCGAGCGCGGCAAATCTTGAAAGAATATTATAAAGAGAACCGGGCTTGTGGGGAATCGTCATCATAAAGCTCGTTTTTTTTGCGCCGGGATAGATTTCGGGCTTCTTTGAGATGCAGATGAATCGGGTATAGTTGTTATCAGTATTCTGAACACCTGTTTTAAGCACCCTAAGACCGTAAAGCTCAGCACTGTCCTTCGAGCCGATTGAAGCGCAGTCTTTTCTGCCGCTTGAGGCAACCATTTTTGCGGCAACCGCCGTGTTTTCGCACGGAGTAACCTTAACGCCGAGCGATGCGAGGAATTCGGAGCACTGATTGAGCGCCTGCTCATGCGAAAAGACCTCTTTGATATCCGAAAGCTCAACGCCCTCGGGAGCAAGAATGGAGTGTCTGATGAAGAGCTTGAGGCTGTGAACGATATAAAATTTATGTTCTTTCATAAGGTCGTAAACCTTATTGACAGTGCCTGCGGTGCTGTTTTCAACGGGAAGCACACCGTAGCGGCAAAGCCCGCTGTCAACAGCCTTGAAAACATCGTCAAAACCTCTGCAGTACACGATTGAGGGATAGGTGAACATCTTGTCGCAGGCAAACTGCGCATATGCGCCCTCAACGCCCTGACAGGCAACAACGGCTCTGTCGGGTCTTTCGCAGGGTGTGGATGCCGTAACCTCTTCAATCATTTTTGAAAGACTTGACTGAGGATTGATTATTTTTTTCTGATATGAACGGCTGAGATTAAAAATAGTTTCATAGAGAGTTTTGGTGTGACCCTGAAGCTCGTCGGGCATACCTGCCGTTACGCTGTTGAGAACCTCCCGTTCGCGTTCTTTGTTGAAAACGGGAATGTTGTTTTCTTTTTTATATTTTGCAATTTCTGCGGCGGTTTCCATTCGCTCCTTAAAAAGCTTTGTCAGCTCGCCGTCTATTCTGTCGATTTCGTTTCTTAAATCCTTGATATCCATTGGTTTCACCTCAAAATATAATCCGCAATAACGATCGCCGCCGCCGCTTCAACACACGGTACGGCTCTGGGAACAATGCAGGGGTCGTGTCTGCCGCCGATAACAAGCGATTCTTCTGCGCCCGTTTCGGTGTTAACAGACTTCTGCTCTCTGCCGATTGAAGGAGTGGGCTTTATTGCGCATCTGAAAACTATCGGCATACCCGACGAAATACCGCCAAGGATTCCGCCGTGATTGTTGGTTGCGGTTTTTATCTTGCCGTCAACGCTGATGAAATCATCGTTATTCTGACTTCCGAGCATTCTGCTTGAGTCAAATCCTGAGCCGAATTCAATGCCCTTGACTGCAGGAATGCCGAAAACAGCAGAGCTTATTCTGTTTTCGATTCCGTCAAAAATCGGGTCGCCTATGCCGACGGGCATTCCCACGATTGCGCATTCAATTGTGCCTCCGACGGAATCGCCGCTGCTCTTTGCGTCATATATTTCTTTTCTCATCAGCTCACCCTGTTTATCATTTATAACAGGGAAAAACTTTCCGTGTATGGAGTCAAAATCAGTTTCGTTAATATTAACAGGGTCAAATCTTTCATCATCGGTTTTGCCGATTGATGAAATGTGTGCGCCGATGCGTATGCCTTTCTCTTCAAGCATCTGCATGCATACTGCGCCTGCAAAGCAGAGGGGCGCAGTCAGTCTGCCGCTGAAATTGCCGCCGCCTCTGATATCGTTGAAGCCGTTATGCTTCATCATTGCGGTAAAATCGCTGTGGGAAGGTCTGGGCAGAATGCGGAGCTTATCGTAATCGCCCGAGCGAGTGTTGCTGTTTTCAATAACGGCGCAGAGAGGAGCGCCGCAGGTTATGTTATCAACAACGCCTGAAAGAATTTTAACCTCGTCGGCCTCTTTTCTCGGGGTTGAAATGTCATTCTGACCCGGGGCACGCCTTGCCATGAAAGCGGCAGTTTTGTTCGTGTCGATTTTAAAGCCTGCAGGCAGTCCGTCAATAACAACGCCGATTGCATCGGAATGTGACTGGCCGAAAATCGTTATTTTTATGTGGTTTCCAAAATTACATGACATGGGTTTTGCCTCCCAGCTTGTTATAGTCTTCAAAAAACGCAGGATATGATTTGTTAACTGCTTCGGCATTGCGGATAATAACCTCACCTTTGCATTTCAGCGCAGCAACAGCCGCCGCCATTGCGATTCTGTGGTCATTGAAAGATTCTGTTTCACCGCCCGAAAGGAACGGTTTTCCGTTTATAATCATGCCGTCAGATGTTTCAGCAATGTCGCCACCGAGGGCGTGAATCATGCTGACCGTTGTCTGAATTCTGTCGCTTTCTTTTATGCGGAGTCTTTCCGCGTTATAAATTACGGTTTCGCCCTGAGCCGTTGCTGCGATTGCCGCTATGACAGGTACGGCATCGGGAATATCGGAAGCATCAATTCTGCATCCGTGAAGCGAGGATAAATCTGCCTTGAAGCTGCCGCCGTTTTCGGTGACGGATACTCCCATTTTTTTGAGCACCTCAATTATCGCCTTGTCGCCCTGCGTTGAATCGGGGTTAAGCCCCATTACCTCTGCTCCCATGCAGAGAGGGAATGCGGCGTTTGACCAGTCTGCTTCAACGGCGAAGTCACAGCCGCTGAGGGGATTTTGATTTATATAAAAAGTATTATTTTCTTCTTTAATGTCTGCACCGAAGGTGCGGAGTACCTGCAGAGTTATATCTATATACGGTCTGGATTGAACAGGCGGAATCAGCTTTATAACACCGCCGCCGAGATATGAAAGAGCCATGAGCAGCCCCGTTACAAATTGCGAGCTTACATCGCCTCGGAGGGAATATTCTCCTGCGGAGATTTTGCCCGAAACATTCAGCGGAAAGCTGTCGGATATTTCGGCACCCATGCGGATTAATTCTTCTTTAAGAGGGGAAAGCGGTCTTTCGGGAAGTCTGCCGCTGCCGTGAATTTCGGTTTTGATTCCCAGTGCGCAAATAACGGGGAGAAGAAAACGGATTGTTGAGCCGCTTTCACCGCAATCAATTTCAGTTTTTTCAGGCAAAGCACCAATCGGCGTTACCGTATAGATAACACCGTTTTTCTCTATCCCTGCGCCGAGATTGCGAAGGCATTCAACCGTTGCTTCAATATCGGCAGAGGTGGTATTTATTTTTATTTGGCTTTTACCCTTTGCCAGACAGGCGCAGATTAATGCTCTGTGCGCAAAGGATTTTGAGGCTATGCCCTCAATGCTGCCTGAAATTTGTGCAGGGGTGATTTTGATGTCCATTATTTATACTCCGCAATTTTATAAAGTTCCTCAACGGGAATTTTTTTCAGCACACATTCGCCCATGACCTTGGGGATAACGAAATTAATCGTACCGCCCGTGCGCTTTTTATCGGAAAGGGCGATATCTGCGAGGCTGTCGGATGCAAAACTGCATTCAACGGGGAGATTGTTGTTTTTATTTGCCTCAATAATTGCCTGAGTGCAGTCCTCATCGCTCCAGCCGAGGGCGTGGGATGCTTTTGCGGCAATGACCATTCCGATTGCAACTGCACTGCCATGAGATATTTCAAAATCGCTGAGTTTTTCAATCGAGTGAGCCATAGTGTGGCCGAAATTAAGAAGCTGTCGGTCGCCCTTGTCGAATTCATCCTTCGCAACAACATCTCTTTTCAGCTCAACGCAGCGCGCTATGATGCTTTCCATATCGCATTTCACATCGCCGCCGCAGACCTTTTCAAACAAATCCTTATCAAAAATAACGCCGTATTTGATGACCTCTGCCATGCCGTTTGCAAATTCCTTTTCGGGCAGGGTTGAAAGAGTTTTTGTGTCACAGAGAACAAGCGCAGGCTGATAAAATGCTCCCATAAGATTTTTGCCTGCGTTAAGATTAACGGCTGTTTTGCCGCCGACCGAAGAATCAACCGCCGCAAGCAGAGTGGTGGGCACCTGAACAAATTCAATGCCGCGAAGATAAAGCGATGATGCAAGACCGACCATGTCGCCCGTAACGCCGCCGCCGAGAGCAACGGCAAAATCGCTGCGGGTGAGGCGTTTTTCAGCCATGAATTCAATCAGCGCAAAAAGAGTTTCTTTGCTTTTTGATTCTTCGCCTGCAGGAAAGACAAATTCAACAGTCTCAATTCCTGCTTTTTCAAGGCTTGTTTTTGCTTTTTCAAGCCAGAGTGGAGCAACATTGCTGTCGGTGACGATAACTGCTTTTCCACTGCCGAGAAGCGAAACGCATCTTTCTCCGAGCGAAGAAAGAATCCCTTCGCCGATGATAACATCATATTTTTTTGAAGCATTAACATTAATTGTTTTCATTACGCCGCCCTACTTTGCCTGTTTTTTGCTGTCCGTGCCTTCCTTGAGGAGAGCAACAAGACATTCTTTGTCATCCGCTTTGAGAGCTGCGCTGTATTCGCTCAGACGCTCAACGAGGAAATCAATTTCATTTATAAGATTATCCTTATTTTCAAAGAAAAGCTCTGTCCACATCTTTTCGTTGAGCTTTGACACTCGGGTTAAATCTCTGTAGCTGCCTGCCGAAAAGCCCTTCTGCTTAACCGCCGTATGGCTTTTGACATAGGCGTTTGAGATGATGTGGGGTAATTGAGAAGTGAACGCTATTACTTTATCATGTTCTTCGGGAGTTGTAAAGTTGATTGCGCCGAATCCTGCATCATTGAGAACATTTCTGAGCTTTTCAAGAATTCTTATATCGGTGTTTTCCTTCGGAGTGACAATCATTGTTGCATTTTTAAAAAGATTACCTCTTGATGAGTTGAAGCCCGAAAACTGAGTTCCTGCCATGGGGTGAGCGCCGATGAAGGTAAATCCGTTTTTCTCTGCAAGCTTTTCGCATGGAGCGCAAATCGGTCTTTTAACGCCGCCGCAATCCGCTACAATCGCACCTTTTTTTATTTTATCAGCATTCATTTCAACGAATTCAACCGTTGCCTGCGGGTAGAGAGCAATAAATATCATATCGCATTCGCCGATGTTGCCGTCGTTCATTTCGTCTGTAATTGCTCCGACCATCTTTGCCGCAAGAAGTGAGCTTCTGTTGCGATCAAGACCGATAACCTCGTGCTTTCCGCTGTCGGCAAGTGCCCTTGCAAGAGAGCCGCCGATGAGCCCTAAGCCAACTATTCCGATTTTCATAATATCACCTTAAAATTTTGTCATAATCTCTCTGATTGCGTTTGCTTCCTTAACAACCTTTGCAAATTCCTCGGGTCTGAGTGCCTGAGGACCGTCGCAGAGTGCGTGTGCAGGGTCGTTATGAACCTCAATCATAAGTCCGTCTGCGCCTGCGGCAACCGCTGCGAGGGCAAGGGGACGCACCATTCTTGCCATGCCTGCGGCGTGACTGGGGTCTGCAATGATGGGAAGATGCGTTTTTTCTTTAAGCAGAGCAATAGCGGAGATATCCATTGTGTTTCTGGTGTAATGCTCAAAGGTTCTGATTCCTCTTTCGCAAAGCATAACCTTGCTGTTGCCGCCTGCCATAATGTATTCTGCACTCATAAGCAGCTCTTCCATTGTTGCGGCAAGACCTCTTTTGAGAAGAATGGGCTTGTCTGTTTTGCCCAGCTCCTTAAGAAGCTCAAAATTCTGCATGTTTCTTGCTCCGACCTGAATTACATCAACATTTTCAAAGAGGGGAAGATGCGAAAGATCCATGATTTCGGTAACGATGGGAGCGCCTGTTTCGGCTTTTGCTTTTTCAAGAAGCTCAAGACCCTCGGCTCTCATGCCCTGAAATGCATAGGGTGAGGTTCTGGGCTTGAAGGCGCCGCCTCTGAGAAAGTTTGCGCCCGCAGCCTTGATATCGGTCGCGATTGAGCAAATCTGTTCGGGTGACTCAACCGAGCAGGGGCCTGCGATGAACTGGAAGTTGCCGCCGCCGATTTTGTGGCCGCAGATATCAATAACCGTGTCGTCGGGATGGAACTTTCTGTTTGCGCTCTTATAAGGCTCGCTGATTCTTGCAACATTATTTACAATATTAAGACCGCTGATGAGGTCCATGTCAACATGGCTTGTGTCGCCGACAAGACCGAGAATTGTGTCATACTGACCTTCGCTGCGGTGAATTTCAAGATTAAGGCTTTTGAGCCATTCAACAAGATTCTGAACCTGTGCTTCATCTGTTCCTTTTTTTATTGATACTATCATTTTAAATTACCTCCAAAAATTTAGCAACTTATTTTTCCAAAAAAATAACCCTGCAGTGTAAATTTCACTGCAGGGTCTTATTAAACCTCTCTAATGATTTTTCAGCAAAACTTACCAAACCCTATCAAATTACTTGATAAAGTAAAAGTAAAAATATGCTGCTGAAAAAACATTTTTAGTCATTGGAATAACCTCTGTTTGTTATTTGATGCCTATAGAATAGCACTCCGAAAAGCGTTTGTCAATAGTTTTTGCGAAAAAAACTTTAGCGATTTAAAGCTTTTATCTGGCAAACCGCCATAGCGTCAAGCGCACGCTCATGGCTTTCGGGAGTTACGCCGGCGCAGCATGCCGCATCAACAAAAACAGGCGTTTCGGGAAGCCATGCTTTAATGAGCATTGCGTTTGAAATAACGCAGATATCGGTGCAAAGACCGATAAGGGTTATGCTTTCTATTTTTTCCTCATAGGTATCATATGCCTTGAGAAGCTGACCGAGAGCAACGCTGCCGAAGCTTGGCTTGTCAATTGCTTCTTCTTTGCGGAGCGCATCAAGCTCGGGATGAATCTGCCAGCCGTCGGTGCCCTTAATGCAGTGCTCAACGGGAAGATTTTTACCTTCCTGAGTGTTCATATAGTCTGCTTCGTGAGTATCTCTTGTGAAAAGAACTCTGCCGTCAAAATTTTTGATTTTATCTTTTACGGCAGGAAGGATTGCGACAGCTTCTTTTGTGCCGAGTGCTCCGTCAATAAAATCATTCTGCATATCAACAACAATAAGAAAATTCATGCTTTTTTCTCCTTATTCAAAAACAATAATATCATTTTTATACGGGTTTTCGATGCGTTTTGCATCATAATAAGCCTGCGGAAATTTCGGCTCGGGATTTTCTGCGGCAAGAGAAAAATCAATCTCTGCGCTCTCGCCCTCGCGGAGCAGTCTGCCGACAACAACGAGCCTTGCATCCTCAAAATCGTAGCAGCAGGTGGAGAGGGTGAGAATTTTATCGTTCTCATTGATATCAACACCTGTTGTGTAGAGCTTGCGCTTGTCGATTTCCGCTATGTAATTTCTGAAGCGTTCAACACCTGCGTTAACAAAAATATAGTTAAAAACTCTGCCGTTATCGTCGGCAGGCTTGCTGTTTGAAATGAAAACAGCATAGATTTTGAAAGTATAATCGCCGTAAAGAGTGCTCATGCCGATAACCGGAGCTTTTTTGAAGCCGTCAATCTCCCTGTATTGCTCAAGAGTGCCAAAAATCTTATCGTCATGGCGCATGTTATGCCCGAAAATTATTGTGTTGCGGCTGAGATTTCTCATGGAGCAGCGGTAATCAAAAAACGGTACACCGTAGGAGGTGTAATTTCCGTAGATATCGCGCCTGAGATATTTGTCGTTGTCATCCGCCTGAACAACGGAAAGATTAATGTCCATTTCGGGAATGGATACCCAGCCTGCAAAATCGGGATTTATTGCATAAAGATCTGCAAATGACGGGTTCATTCCGTCGGGAAAGTTGATATCGGAATATTTGTTTTTTATTTCAAGCCATGGGTCTATCATCGGAGCCGTTGTTGCCTGCGAAACGAGCTCCGCCAGATCTTCCGCGTTGTTATCCTCTTTCATTGGCTCAATAAGATAGTTGTTTATCAGCATTCCCACTCCGCCGATAAGAACGAGAATTGCAAGAATCAGGATGATTTTTCGGATTAGTTCGAGGTTGATACCTTTTTTGCTTTCAGGGTCTTTTCCATGAACCGCCGACATAAGGTCGTCAACGGAAAAATATCTTTCGTCCTTGTTAAGAGCAAGTGCCTTTTCAAGAATTGCTCTTTCACGCGCATTTGTTTTTTCGGGGAATCGCAGTTCCTTGCCCTTGGCTCTTTCGGTGGCGGTGGGTGGGATCATGCCCGTTACGGTTTCATAGAGAATTGCGCCGATTGAATAAACATCCGTGAACGGACCGCAATGCTTTGCGCCGAGCTGCTTTTCGGGTGCATCAAACGGAGAAAGCAGGCTTTTCGGAGGATAGGTGTATCCTGTCATCGAGGAGATTTTGCCGTCGGACATTATTATTGAATACGGCGAAATGCTGCCATGCCATTTACCGATTTTCGCGAGCTTGTGAATGCAGTTTATAACAGGCATCAGAAGCGCAACAGCCTTCGGGAGCGACATCCTTTTTCCGTTGCCGATTGCAGAAGAAAGGGGAGTGCCGCTGCTGATGGAACAGACATAATAGAAGGTTGAGTTTTCGGCAAAGCAGTCTGTGAAATCGAGCACGCTTTGCCTGGAAACGGAACAAAGCTTAAGATAATGCGCGTAGTAGGCGGCGATTTCTTTATCGCCTCTTGCGCTGCAACGCTCATCGTGATATTTTATTATCAGTTCACCCGGCAGTCGGTAAATCAGTTTTTCGTGAAGGTATTCCGAAATTCTGACACGCTGACGGGTCTGGGTGTCAAGTGCATAATAGGAAGTAAATATTTTGCCTTTAGAGCTTACTCCGCCTATAATATATCTGTTGCTGAGCCTTGTTCCTATCGGCAGACAGTTTTCAGGATTCTTTTCGTTTTCTGCGCCGCTGAAGCCGCAAAGCGAGCAAGCCGTTGCTTCGTCGGAACATTCGTTAAGACAGTAAATGCAGCGTTTCATATTTACCTCCTTTCTTATTGAAAAACAAAATCTGTTGTGTTATAGTAATATTAACGGAAATAATTCTTTTTAAGGTGATTATAAATGAAAAACGGATTTTTTGCAATGGTTTCAAGAATGAAATATATCAACCGCTGGGCTCTTATGAGAAACGAACACAGCGAAAATCTCTGCGAGCACAGCTTTGAGGTTGCGGTTATTGCTCATGCGCTTGCCGTTATAGGCAATAAGCGTTTCGGAAAAAAGCTTAACGGAGAGAGAGCAGCTCTTATCGGTCTTTATCACGATACACCCGAAACGCTGACGGGAGATATGCCGACTCCCGTTAAATATTACAGCGAAGAGGTTCGCCTTGCATATAAAACGGTTGAAGAAAATGCCTGCAAGAGCCTTGTCGAAATGCTGCCTGAAGATTTCAGGGATGATTTTTCGGCAATGTTTATTCCCGAAGAGGAGGATGCAGAGCTTTGGAAGCTTGTCAAGGCCGCCGATAAAATCAGTGCGCTGATAAAGTGCAACGAAGAGAAAAAAGCAGGCAACACCGAATTTATAAAAGCAGGCGAGGGCATTAAAATCGCAATTGAAGAGCTCGATTTGCCCGAAGCAAAGATTTTTGTTGAAGAGTTTCTTCCTGCTTATGAAATGACTCTTGATGAATTGAGATAAGTTTACAGCCCGAGCAGTTTTCGTGCGTTTTCGCCGAGGACTGCTTTTTCTTCATCCGCTGTTAGCCCGAGACATTTAATCAGCTCCATATCCTGCCACGGAGCATTCCACGGTGCGTCGCTTGCAAAAAGGATTTTGTCAACGCCGTGAATGTCAATCACTTCTTTTGCATACCGCGGAGTAATCATGCCGTAGCAATATGCGGTGTCAAGATAAATATTCTTTCCGGCAAGGTGCTTTCGTGTTTCCGGCAAAGACCAGATGCCGCCGAAATGAGCTGCAACAACGGGCGCTCCGCCGAATACGGGCAAAATCTCTGCAAGAGCTTCCGCCGTGCAGTGAACAGGTTCGGGATAGCCGATGTCATAGCCGCAGTGAAAAAGAGTTATCAGCCCCAGAGAAGCGATTTTTTCATACACGGGGAGCATTCTTTTTTCGTTAACAAAGAAGTCCTGATAATCGGGATGAAGCTTAACTCCCTTTATCCCGTTTGCTTTCAGTCTTTCAAGTTCCTCAAAAATTTCGGGGCTGTCAGGGTGAACACTGCCAAAGGGGATAAGCCCGTCAATCTCTTTGAGAGAAATTGCAAAGTCGTTAACCTTGCTTTGCTGATGCGGATTCGTTGAAATGTTGAGCACAACTGAATAATCAACGCCGTCTTTCTTCGCGAGCTCAATAAGGCTGTTGACGGTGCCGCTGTGAAAGGGTTTGGTTATGCCCGAGCGCAGCTTGAGCTGAGCAAGTGCTTTTTCGGCTATTTTGTCGGGAAAACAGTGAGTATGAAAATCTATAATCATATAATTCGCCTCTTTGAAAAATCTGTTTTTATTTTACACCGAATGAACCTGCATATCAATATTAAAACGGAAAGAATTTATCGGAATTTATTGACAAGTCATGGCTGAAGTTTTATAATCGTTTTTGAACATGGGCCTGTAGCTCAGTTGGGATGAGCGTTCGGTTCGCATCCGAAAGGTCGAGGGTTCGACCCCCTTCAGGTCCACCACATTGGAGAAATTCGAACTTAATGCCAATCGGCAATGGGTTCGGATTTTTTATTTTTATCCGGGATATCAGTTTTTGAGGTTCTAACAAAAAAGCAGGCGGGACTTCCGTCTCGCCTGCAGCTGTCTTACTCATTCTTCAGCAGTCTGTTCCTGAAGTTCCCGCTGTCCTTCCTCGCTTTCAAAATATTCCTGCATTATCGGAAGTAAGCATCTTGCAATTCTTTCAATCGCATAGTCGGGAATGTTCATTCCGCTGTTTGACTTTTTTGACATTAAGTGGATTCTGCGCTCCTTTCATATAAAAGGAGATCTTTAAATTATGAAAAACACATTTTTCCTGGCATTTATATTTTAAACTCTTTTCAGAAAATTGTCAAACTTTTTTCACCGTTGCAAATCGACTGATTTTTTACAACTTGAAATTCAGCCATTAGAACAATAGAAACGCAAAATTAAGGTAATAGGTCAAACTATACTTACCCCTCGATTACCGCACTTTCAAGCCCTTATATATCAAGGGTTTCCGAGCTTACTTTTTCCACTTTTTCAAAGCAAATAAAAGGAGTTTTTTATTTGTGATTAATAACATTATTTCTTGTGAATTTAACATCGATACCGCCTGCGTTGAAGTGAAATTAACCGATGGTTCGTTGGTATCAATTGATTGCATCGCCGTTGAAAATGAATATGCAAACAATATGTACGAAACATCAGAACTTGATTATCTTGTTTACAATGAACCTTTATGTTATGTCGAATTACTCTTAAACAGAAAAATGGAAGAGTATTTACGAAATAGTACAGATTATACTCCTTTATCTGAAATGAGATAACAATATAATTTAAAGCCATACAAGTTGAATAAAAAATCAGCTTGTATGGCTTTTTTGTGCGACAACAAATTTTAGGGTATATCTTATCTGTATCATCATTATCAATCAATAACATAGATTTATATGAAGTTTTCTTTTTGATAAGTGTATTGAGATTTAAATGTGATGAAAAGATATAATGTTATTTTACTTTATCAACTACAAGCTCCATAAAAGAACACCGAATAATTTGTAAATTATTTCGTGAAACCATTGGAAAGGTGCAAAATCAACAGTTACATTGTAAGTTACTCTTTGTCCTGTTTCATAAAAAATAGTAACGGTTGCTTCGCCTATTCCACATCCCTTTATTTGCTTTCCGTCAAACGAAACAACTTCATCGTTTGAGCAAATATACTTTTCTATATTATAGGATGAATTGATGGTTTTTCTTCCCATATATCTTATATCTATATTTTTTGACCAATTAATGTTTAGTGTTGCAATTGCACTTAATGATTTGTCCTCTTCAAAAGCTATTGCCTTAACGCTTTTCACTCCACTAACATCTATCGGTTCAGTGTATACCGGAGATAGACCAACAATCGGAGTAGAACCATCTGTTGTATAGTAGATTGTACTGTTTGAATTTGAAGTGTAAATTTTAACGAAATTTCTTTTAATAAATGAAATTTCTGGACTATCTGTCAAAATTCTCGAAACAAGTTCAGCCATATCTAATATACCTACACCATATTTTGTGTCCCATCCATCAGGAGTTCGTGCGGAATTTATTATTGTTTCTTTAATGTATTGAGGTGGAATATATTGATTTAATGATTTTACATTTGCTACAGCAGCGGATACAAATGGTGCCGCCATTGATGTTCCGTTTTTTGTTCGATAACTATTATTGGGAACTGTACTGAGTATCAAAGAACCCGGTGCCGCTATATCCACACAATCACCATAGTTTGAATACAATTTTGCAGGCTTATCAAAAACATTTGTCGCTGATACAGTAATAGCCGTTTCGTTATTTGCTGGGCAATAATTAGCTGCATCTGTATCGTCATTGCCTGCCGCAACAATTACAGGAATGTTGTTTTGTTCTGCATGGTCAATCGCTTCTTTATATCTATTGTACTTGTTTTCAGAATGTTTGCCACCTAAGCTCATGTTTATTACATCTACTACCCCGGAATCTGCTGCCATTTCAACCGCAGTGCAAATAGCAGAATAATATCCTTTGCCCTCGTTACTTAAGACCTTATATGGCATAACTTTTACATTTTCAGAAGTATTGTCGACTATAATTCCTGCTACATGAGTTCCATGTCCTTCATCATCAAATGTATTTGTGCTATTGTCAACTAAATTCACATAACTATCTACGAAACGGTTTTCAAGGAAACTATGTGAAGAATCTATCCCTGTATCAATAACAGCAACCACAATTTCCGGAGCTTGATCACCCAAAGAATTAACCGTAGAGATAGCTTCATTTGTATTAACCGTTGTTGATCCCCAAGACAAATGAAGAGGATCCGTTTCATAGTCAAAATATTCCAGGTTGGGTTCTACAAGACTAAAGCAAAAGTCATACTCCACATATTCAACCGTAGATAATGTACTGTAATATTCATAGGCACTTGATGCCAACTGTTCATTGCTGTATTGCATTATGTGCAAACAATCGTAGCCTTCAATTTTTGAGATAGCACCACAATCATTCGATAAATGGTTGTTATCTATTGTTTTTACGATTAACCTATTTGTTTCTGAATCATAATTAGCAAATGAATTGCCACTATCTAAACCATAACTATACTCTTGGATCATTGACGAAAGGCTTTGAGCGAATTCAGAAAGAGCTATATCATCGTTTGTTTGAGCATAAGATGTCAAACACAAAAAATTGCAAACTAAAATTAGAGCAACAATAGATGCTGTTAATTTTTTGAACATTATAATATACCTCCTTGTTTTTTAGTTTAAAAATTAG
Source organism: Acutalibacteraceae bacterium (assembly GCA_045539875.1). Lineage (GTDB taxonomy): Bacteria > Bacillota > Clostridia > Oscillospirales > Acutalibacteraceae > CAG-177. The sequence continues at coordinate 5,414 of JAZQGF010000027.1, read as the reverse complement.
AATAACTGCAATATAAAATTAAAAATGGGAGGAAAGGCTAAATATTTATATGATAAATATATTTTTCCTTCGTTCATAAAATATCCTGCACTTGTAATTCCGTATACTACTTCAGCTGTTCCTCCGGCTTCTTCTAAAAGTTCACCGTTTACATAGTATTGACCTTCATTTACCGTTACTTTTTCTGTAACAGTTGTTCCGTCACTATATTTTAATTCAATTGTGATGCCATCAGGTGATTTAGGCTGTTGAGAAAAAACAAGGCGTTTGCTCAAAGGAATTTTAATTATTTTAGCTTCAACTAAATATGCAACAGGCTTTTCAGAGTCCTTGTCTTTATCTTTTGTTTTTTCAAAATCCAATACTGCATATCCGTTCTCTTTCATTGACCAGATATTTTCAAAATCAAAACCTTCATAAGAAGACTGCAATTTCAACTCGTCATTTGACAACACTTTGGTTGATTGCGGATTTTCCTTGGGAAGAGCGACAGCAAACTCTGAGCTGTTTGAAAAATAGCAATTATCAAAAGTATTGTTAGAAATAGCGTTTCCTATCAATCCGCCTGTATAAATACCCATACCTTCTGTGTTTCCGTATCCTATAAACTTTTCTTCAAAAACTGAAACAGCATAACAACAAGAATATTCACTGTCTTTGGATTGTCCGACAATACCACCTGCCGCATAAAGATTCATAACGGTGTATTCCAATGAAACATCAATTAAACTATAGCAATTTTCAAAGCTTGATAATTCCGAGTATCCTAAAATACCGCCCACGCAAAAATCATAAGCAATATCAACTACACCGTTTCCTGTTGTACTGAAAACAGATCCTGATGTATGGCAATTTTTAAAGGTTGTTTTAATTGCGGTGTTAGCCAAGATGCCTGCATACACATAGTTTATTTGTCTGCTTATTTGGCTGTCGCAAACGCCAAGATTTTCTATCACGGCATTTGATAACCAACCAAAAACACCGCCATCAGAACAAAGATTCATAATATTATAGCCATTACCGTTTATTTCCCCTGTGAAAGGTTCTACTTCATTTCCGATTTGGTTCCATTTTTCGTATGATGATAAATTAATATCGTTCATAAGGATGTATTTGCCGGAAAGATTATTACGGATATTGTATAAATCCTCTGCTGTATAAATAGGTGTATAACCACCAGGAATATCGTCAGCCGCAAAAGCAGGTGAACACAGTACAAAAGTCAAAATAAAAACTAAAAAAACAGATATGATATTTTTTAAATTCATTGTAAGTTCCTCCTAAATTAATAAATAAATTTGAAGATTATAACAAACCCATCGGAATCTCCTTCTTTCGTTTTGATAAAACATTCAAACAAAAAGACTAATAGTCCTTACAGTTATATTTTATATTTGCATTTTTATGCTTTTCAATATATCGTACAAAAACGCAGCGTTTTATAACAAAAACGTATTTGAATAATGAGAAGCAGTTAAATTGTATTACACAAAAACATCACCTCAGCCATATATGACTAAGGTGATGTTTGTTATATTATCGTTCTCCGAATTTTAAGAAAGCCTTTTTGAATGCACCGATTTTGCGTGAAGATGTGTAAACCGGATATTCTACACCTCTGTATTTTACTTTAACCCACTCTTTTGTAACCTCATCAACATAATTGAGATTAACGATAAAACTATGATGAGGTTGGGCGAAAGTTTTAAGGTCGAGAATACCTTTCCAATGTTCAAGGCGGTAGTTAGTTTCGATTTTTCTGTCAATCAGATATAGAACAGATTTCCTATCTTCAATTGCTATGTAGAGAATCTCGTGCGGATAAATCCTGCAAACATCCTTATTGCTTGTTTGCACAATAATCCCGGAGCTGCAACAGTACTTTTTGCAAGCGTTTTCTTCGCCACTTAAATCAATGCAAAATCTGTCACAGCAGCAACATTCGAGCAAATTATATGTAATATCATTTTGCTCCATAAATTCAATCAGTTTAGCTTTGGTTGTTTCCTTTTCTGCCGCATTGCATACTAACGAATCCATAAAAATACCTTCCTCATTCATAATACAGAAATGAACTTCTATATATAAATGACGAAAATTGCAAAATGTTACGGAAAAATTTTTGTTTTTTCAGACTTTCTCTGTTTTCGACAAACAAAAAGCAGTATAATTGTGCAGAATTACAACATAAAACGACAAAAACCGCAGCAGAGGATCTCTCGAAACTCCATTGCGGTTTGTTTTTACAATCTATATGACGCTATATAGATTTTGTGATTGATTTCAAACTCTTCCGGATACCCTGAAAGCAATTTCAAATGAGCTTTTTCCCATTTAGCCAATGTTTCTTTGTTCATTGAAGCCTTTGTTCCACGGCAGGCAAGCATTCTGCCGTGCCAGCTTTCACGGGTGAATGGCAGTTTACTCTCGAAAATATCGAGCTGACCATTATCAAAAGGATGATTATACATATCTGCTGATCCTGATGCACCGGGAGTCCAGCTTGTGTTTATTTTCTTAACAAGCTCGTGTGATCTTTTGGCTATCTCATCATCGAGGGTATAGCTCATATAAATCTTCACAAAGACACCATTTGGTTTTAATAACCGTTTAATTTCTTTGATAATCTTTTTACGGTCAAAGTACCAGAAGCACTGTGCCGCCGTGATGCAGTCAAAACTGTTATCTTCAAACGGAGTTTCTTCTGCAGGCAACACATAAAACTCAATATTATCAGCACCTTTTTCTTTAGCCAAAATTTTAGCGGCGGTAATCTGACTTTCTGAAATATCTATTGCTTTTATGTCGGCACCGTAAGAGAACATATTAAGCGGTAAAACACCTGTTCCCGTGCCTATGTCAAGCCACGAACAACCCTTGTAACCTATACCGATTTCATATAGCTTGTTATAACTCTTTCGGATAAATATCTCTGTATTTTGCGTATTCAGCAGAGGTTTTGCCAAAATCAAAAGCATTGCCGTTATCAATGTTTTCTATTTTCACATTATCACACCTCAATCAATATGCATTCTGTAATTTTTTACTTTGTAAGTCACAGAGCCGTCACGCTTAGAATGTTCGCCGTAGCTTTCAAATTCCAGACCGCACTTTTCCATAACTCTGCCGGACGCAGGATTATCAACAGCATGACTTGCCGTGAAATCCTTTATGCCGTGAACTTTGTGAGAATATTCAATAATTCGCTTTGTAGCTTCAGTTGTGTAACCCTTGTTCCAATATTCATATCTTATGTTGTAACCGAAACCCCAAGCTCCGTCGTCATTCCCCATCGGACCGATGCTGATGCTTCCGATAAGAATATTGTTCTTTTTCATAACTATTCCCCAATGGAAATCCTCTTCAATCGGGATTATGTAATTAATCCAATGTATTGTCTGGCTTATATCAGTATAAAGAGGATATGACATAAACTTATTAACTCTCGGGTCGCTGTGCCATAAAAATGCCGTTTCGGCATCTTCGGGAGTTAACGGTCTTAAAATCAGCCGTTCCGTTTCAAGAACGGGAGTTCTTTCATAATATAACTCTTGATTTGTTTTATTCATTTTTTACTCCTTTTCTTTGTTTCTATTGCAATAAAAGGTACGGTCATTTCTTCTTCGGTAAGACCTGCGTGAACACCGACAAACTCATATTTTCCTCTTTTGTAATCAATACTTGTTTCATCAAGTGCCACCGCAAAAAAGTCACCTATAAAGTCTGCAGTTTTGGGGTGCGGTGTTCCATAACCTAAAAGTTTTTCAGAGAAAACTTCATTCTTTGTCATCAACCTAAAAGAGCTACCAAAGATTTTATTGAATTCCTTTTTAAACCTTTCTGTTTCTCTGTCTTTGACAAAGAAACTCAATGCTCTCGGTTCAACAGAAGGCGGAATCTTTAATAATTCCATAAGTTGCGGATAATCTTCTAAATATTTTGTTGTACCGTCACACAATCCGTGGTCAGCGGTTACGATAATAAGTGAATTTTCCAATTTACTGCAAAGCTTTTCGACTTCTCGGTTAACATGTAGAATTTGTTCGTGAGCTTCTTGACTGGTTACTCCGTGACCGTGCATTGCTCCGTCAGGCTGATGCCAATATGCATAAATGTATTTTCTCTTTCTCTTTTTGGAAAGCTTATACACGGTTTTGCAAATATCTTCAACGCTTTTTGAACGATATTTTGAAAAGAATGACACACAGTATGCACTTCTTCTGCCGTTGACTTCTTCGATTCTTTTCATAATGCTTTTAACGGGAATATATTTGTGCGCAACATTGAATTTTGCTGCAGACTCACCGTTTCTTTGCAAAGTGTTTCTGAAAACCGCAACGGTTTCATTTATTTCCTTAAAGTATAAATCCCAACCGAGCCAACCGCATTCAGCAGGTGAATATCCGCTCATAATTGATGTTGTAGCAGCAACTGTTGTTGACGGAAAAACGGAAGAAATATCGGTCACATGATGCTTTCTTAAAAAATCATTTTCTTCAAGGTGATATTTTAACGTTGATGTTCCCAGTCCGTCAAAAAGCATTACGATTATATTCTTGTAGTCTTTTTCAAGCAATTTATCAAATTCGGGTAGTGTTTTATGTTGGCAGTCTTTAACGCCGAAATAGTTTAAAACGGACGAAGCAATTGAAAGTATGCTTCTGTTATAATTAGGGTATGTAATCATAAGCTACTCCTTTCTCAACACGTCAAGCGTGTGATGTGATAAGCCGATTAAATCCTGTCTTTCGCAGGTTTTGAAATGGTATTTAAGATACAGTTCATAGGTTTCGTTATCCATTTTGTCTATTACTTCACGCATATGGCAGGCATAACCGTCGGTTGCGAGAAAATGCAGTCTTTCCGCATTAAGTTCTTCCGCCAGCTCAAATATTTCGTCTCTGGTATAGAGTTTGAAAACACCGTGCGGAGGAAAGAATGTTTCAAATGTTTCCGTGTCAATAAGCCCGTCTTCAATGCTTTGCCGCACCTTATTGTTTTTGAAAATTCCCGTTAAAACAGAAGGGTCAACCATACAATATGCAACAAAAACAAAACCACCTCTTTTTGTGATTCGAATGGCTTCCGATAGCGCTTTTTTCTGGTCTTCAACCGTATAGAGATGATACATCGGACCGAGCAAAAGCGTTATATCATAGCTTTCATCGGGATATTCAGACAGATTGATTGCGTTGCCTTGTCTTATGCTAATCTTTTCGTTTGGCTGAGTTTTGGATTTAAAGATTTCAATATTATGTTCAATTAGGTCAACTGCATCAACCTCAAAACCCTTTTGAGCAAAGTAATGCGAGTATCTGCCGGTAGCGGCACCGATTTCCATAATCTTCATACCGTCTTTCAAATATTTCTCAATATACTTTGTGGTTGTAAGGAATTCAATTCTTCCGTGTTTG
>JAZQGF010000026.1:0-3267 GCA_045539875.1 Acutalibacteraceae bacterium | reverse complement strand
GCAACGGCAAAATCCTCCCCGCCGCAGTTCAGCGTGGACAGCCGGTAGTCCTCGCGGGGGATAAGCCTGCCGGTTTCATCAAGGACGGGCTTCATGGTAAACTCGTCATGCTCAAAAAGCAGGTATTGTTCGGCGGCTCCGTAGTCGGCGTTTTTAGAGTTGATATGCTTGAGTGTTGCCAACCGCGTCACCTACTTTCTGTAAGATTTCATACTTGAGGGCGGCAAGGTCGGCTATGGCGGCGCGTACCTCGCCGGACAGCGCATTGTAGGGTACGCCGTACTCGTTCAGATACCGGGCAATCTGGTTGAGGTTGCCGCCGATCCTGCCGTACTCGGCTGTGAGTTTCCCGACAGCGGAAAGCAGCTCGTCATTGACCGCCGACACATGGATAATTGGGCGTATGGCGGTGCGCCGTATCGCCTGCCGGAGAAATTCGGACTGGCTGATACCATAGGGCGCAAGCCGCGCTGTGAAGTCGGCGTATTCATCTTCGGACAGCCGGGTTTTCACAACGCGGCTGCGGTGGGGCGTGTTGTATCGCTTCGGCATGGGCTGTAAACCTCCTTTCACTTATCACAAAAAATAGGCTGGTCTGTTAGGTATTTCCGGGGCAGTTCTCGCAAAAAAACGGCCTGCCGAACGGAAATCTTTTTGCGGCGCAAGCCGCCATAGCAGGGTTTGGGGAAGGCACTCCCCAACAAGTTTCCCGCGAGGGACAAAACCGCAGAATTGCGGATTTTGGCACCGTGGTAGAAACTTGCTCTAAGACTGCCGCAGACTGCCCCTGTCTGGTTTTTCCGTACATAGAACGGACAGGACAGGGCTTGCGGCCCGCTGTGGGCGGCCTTTTTTCCTTTCGCCAATATGACGCCGGAACGGGGCTTTGCTGCCCGCTGGCTGCGGCTTTTTCCCTTTCCGCTAAAGATACATTTCAAAGGCCGCCAGCTACCCGCTGGACGGGGATTTTTCAAAATTTCTTTTGCCTTAGTAATCCGGGCAACAGGATTTTGGCAACCGGCGGGGCAGAGAATTTTTCCTTTCACTCCCCACACCACCGCTCTTAGAAATTTGCCAAACGGAGCAGGCAGTTTTTTCTGGCTTCACCTACCTACTACGGGTGATTTTCGATTTTGCCAAATGGACACAAAAAAAGCAGCAAATCTTTTTCAGACTTACTGCTTTCGCTGGCCGCTGGTGGGCGGCTGATATTCAGTTTTGAAAGTTCGGGTCAGGGTGCCCCGAAGATAAAAAAACAACAGTATTCAATTTATTAAATAATTTCCTGTCGATTCCCTTTAATCAATACAGTTTGACCGTCAGCCAATTCAATCAAATCGTTCTTCGATATATCTCCAAAAGGGCTCTCTTTTTCAGCGTGTGGTATCAACGGATTTGCTAAATATCCTAATCCATCGGAAAAATTTCCGGCAGCAATCATACTACCTGCGCTAATTCCCAGATACACCAATCCATTCTCTATTGCTTGCTTTAGGGGCTTCGAAAATCCTGTTCTGTTTATTTCGCTAAGAAGCGTATGGGCATTTCCTCCACAAAAAGCAATCATGTCATATTGAGTGAGTTCTTGAACACTCATTAAGCGAAACGGTACAGGTATGTCACTAATATAACTTGAATATGTTCTTTTATATCCATCGGAAAGTAAAAACGCAAGATTATATATAAGAATATTATTCATAGGTATTCCCATATTCATAAGGCGCTCCATACATACAATGATTCCTTCTCGCGCACCATCATTTCCAACTGCGGCGGATGGAACCAAAATCGCTTTTGTGTTAATCGGTTCTTTTCCGATACATTTCCAAAATAATACCATAGTCTTTTCGTTTAAGCCACTTGAAGTTAAGAACAGGGTTCTCATAAACTTAGTCCTCTTTTAATTTTTCAAATTTCTGATTCTATGTAAGATGATAAAACATCAATTCATACCGAAATAATCCCATAATGTTAGTTATTTTGTTTTTTTTCAATACAGCTTACCATTATTATCACTATTCCGCGAGTATTAGATGACCTTAAATTCAATCTCTCCTTCTTGTATCTAACAAATATATTCTACTACCCCTGTTGTTTTTACTTTCTAATATACTTTTATGGTTAACTCATTGAAATCTACTATCAACAAAATCCAGCATTAAATTCTCTTCTCAGATTTTCGCACTACCATGCACATTTTTATAGAAATTATCAATACTATCTATTTTTTGTACCATTAGAAGTATCAATCCTTGTTCTACATTTCTTATTGCTACTAGACTTTCGTAAAGATGTTCTGTTTTGCTTTTTCAATTTTTTATTCATTTTTTGAAGTTTTTTATATGCATCTTGAAACTTTTTTTTCTTTTCATCTGTCAATCCAATTTTGGAGTAATAATAAATATTCATCCACTGCTCGGCCGTGATTAACGTATATGAATTTGAAAGACTAATTCTATTGGCTTTTCCCAATCTTTTGATTTGCTCATTAGAAAATAAAATAGAAAGTCTCTCTTTAGCAGTCTCTCCTTTAATATTAGTGTAAAAAAAAGCCACTAAATCTTTATAATTTTGAAGATCATCACCACTCAATCTATCATCCCATAACTGCATATGAAGCATAACTGTATCAACATTAGGCGAAGGAAAAAAATCGCTCCTTTTAAAACTATGTGTAATTTCTACCTTATATTGTGCCTTTATTATAGCAGCACGAAAACCTTCATATTTTTGTAATGGAATACCGCAATTCTTTTTAGCTGCCTCTCTTTGAATTATGATATTTATATCTGATGGTGGATTTACATCGTCTGTTAATTTCCTAATAATATCCGCTGTTATCTGAAAAGGAATATTGGAGAATATTTTATATCTGCGATTTAAAGGCAACTTATATTTTAAAAAATCACCAAATATATATGTAACATTATCATGACTGTGATATCTTACTAAATTATTATATAATTCTTGATCATATTCAACTGCAACAACCTCTCCAGCATGCTGAGAAAGTACATCTGTTATTATCCCTTTTCCAGGACCAATTTCAATAACATAATCTGTTACATCAATATTTGACTTGCTTATTAAACGTTCTACCAACTTTTTATTAACCAAAAAATTTTGTGAATATCCAAGATTTTTCATCTAATCGCACCTCATTCTCTATTTATTTTCATAACTATATACGAGTAAGCCCTAACGTTGCATAAAAAACAGCCCCTGTAAAACGATATATAAGTAAAGTGCGCCAATAACCTATTCTTT
>JAZQGF010000025.1:0-154054 GCA_045539875.1 Acutalibacteraceae bacterium | reverse complement strand
TGATTACCATACCGCCCGTTGTAGAGCCAATGGTCTGAGGAAGACAAAGTGCCGCGCCCTTTAATGCCTTGCCGTAAATATCAGGGTTGTTCTGATCTGAGCAAGTACCCTTTTCGTCACCAAACATAAGACTTTTCTGGTAGCTTGCCAACGTATTGAAACCGTTTTTAGAAACCAAAGCCACAGCCTCAGTATTTCCGGGAATCACCGGTCTGCCTTTAAATTCACGCATCATTGGGCACCTCCTGTAATTTTCTTGAGAAGAACATCGTCCGTGTAATATCTGCAAGTGGTATACGTTCTTAGCTTGTTGGAGTTTGTGATAACAGGCATCTTCTTGCAAAGAGGATTATTCATATACATCAGCGGACAGATGTAGCTGAGAATAACGCCTGTTTCCTTAAGCTTTGCCGCATAGGGAGTTTTGTTGAAGGCTTCAACAACTGCAGGAGCAGCGGTGAACACTGTAGGAACGGAAACCTTCTTGAGACCGTTTTTCTTAAGACCTGCAACAACATTATCGGTCCATTCAATAAGCTGAGCATGTGAAAGATGGGGGCAGCCTACGAAGCAGAGCTTGGGCTTTGCGTTCTTATCTTTCCACATAACGGGATAGTTTGCCTGAACTCTTGCAAGCTCGGCATCGTCAACAACATAAACCTGAGCACCTTCTTCAATAAGAGCTTCGCCTGATTCAACAGCTTCGGGAGTAAGGTTTGCAATATGATAAAGACCGACTGCGCCGTTTGATGCGGTAGCAGCACCGAAGTCCTTGAGATAAGCTTTGGTGTCGCCGTCAAGCTCTGTGCCGATCCACTGATCAAGACCCTTGATATAGGGAACATCTTCCATAACCTTCATGCCGATTGCGGAGCCGAGAATCTGAGCTTCGGGCTTCTTTGTTGTTTTAACCTCAACAATCCATGTTGCCTTTCTGCCTTCGTCTGTAACAAGTCCAAAATAGGGAACTCTGCCGACGATTGAGCCGAAAAGCTCAATGATACCTGAGTTTCTGTTGCAGCGTGCGCCGAGAACGGAGTTTGCATAAACAACAGCCGATGATTCAGCCCATGAAAGAACCTCGCCCTTCTTGGGAACATTGCCAACTTCATCCATATAACAGGTGCAGGTGTATGACTTATCGTCAATAAGACCGAGCTTTGAAAGCTGAGCATCGTAGCTGTCCTGCATGCTGTACATGAACTTGTTGAAAATAAGCTTCTGAAGGAAGTTTGCGGGAACATTGGGATCGAGGGGCTTGGGGTCAACAGAAAACTTCTGCTGTGAGAGTGCGCCGCCTGCAATAAGCTGATCCATAAGGTCATAAACGGGCTTCATAACCTTAAGACCGAAGCTTGTAACGAGGTGACCCATCTTGCTCTCAACGGGAACCATCTTTGTTGCGCCGAAGGCTTCGCCGTAAAGAACAAGGGTTTTCATAACCTTTGCCATTGCCTCACCCTTTGAGCCGTTGAGTATATCCTGCTCTTCCGGAGTGAGAATCATTTTGTATTCCATAATGAACTGTCCTTTCATTATAATTTTTTTACCTTAACATTGTAACATTTTATATTTGATAATTCAACATAAAAATGCAATATTTTAAAATATTATTTTGTCAGATTGCGAATCCATTTTTTGCTCTTGAAACGGGCAAGGCTCATAATTGTTTTCGGAATATCCTCGCAAAGATACATTGCGGCTATGAGATAAATAAAATCAACTTTCATAACAAGACCGAGAACAATAATCACGGGAACGCTTATCAGATAAAGCGACAGGCAGTCATAGACTATTCCGATTTTTGTGTCTCCGCCGGCGCGGAAAGTGCCTACAATAAGAGTATACGGAATGTTTCTTATCGGCAGCCACAGACAATAAACCAGAATAAGACTTGATGCAATATCAAACGCTCCCTGAGTTTCAATATCAAGAATAGAAAGCAGCGGCTCACGCACAAGAGCAAGCACCGCACCTGTTACAACGCCGATTATCGGAGTCATTATAACAAACTTTTTGGCAATCTTATAGGCTCCCTTTTCGTCACCCTCACCGATGGTTTTGCCCGTCATTATCGAGCACGCATGGCAGATACCGACAAAGAAAACGAATGCAACCTGCTCAATTGAACTGAAAATCGTATATCCTGCATAAGCTTCGCTGCCCTGCCTTGCAAAAACCATTGAATATATATTTGTACCTATTGCCCACATACCTTCGTTGAAAACAACAGGAAGGCACACAAGCGAAAATCTTCGGATGAATGAGAAATTGAGTTTAAAAAAGTCTTTTATCGGGTCGCCGAAAATCTGCTTTGATGTGCGCAGAACAACCACAAGCAGTAGCGACTGGAACACAGTTGAAATCAGCGTTGCAAAAGCCGCACCTCTGATACCCATTGCAGGCATACCGAGTTTTCCGTTGATGAGAATATAGTTGAGCACGGTATTTACAATAACCGCCGCAACCGAAGTGAAAAGAGGTTCATTGACTCGCTCCGTTGCTCTCAGTGCAGTGCATGTAACCTGATTGAATGCACTGAAAATGCCCATAAACGCAACAATTTCCATATACTGCGATGCGGTTTCTATAACTGACTGCTCAGATGAAAAAACTCTTACTAAAAGGTCAGGAATAAAAAACATAAGGCAGTTGAAAACAACCGCAACACCCAAGCCGAAAACAAGAGCGTTTCCGTAAGTTTTTTTTATGTTGCTTTTATCTTTTGCTCCCCAGAACTGCGCTATCATTGCCGCCGAACCCGAAGAAATTCCGAAATAGAAAAGATTCATCAGAAATATCCATCTTGACGAAACTCCGACCGACGACACAACAACATTGCCGAGGCGCGTTACCATTGCGGTATCTACCAGCTGGGCACATGAAACAAGAAGCTGCTGCATTGCAATGGGGAGTGCAAGCTTTGCCATGTTTTTCAGAAAGTTTTTGTTTGAGTCCATTTTATTTTCCTTTTCGACTGTTTTTATGATTACAAAGATAAAGTATATATTAAATAAAATAATTGTCAATCCTTTTTAAAAATTCCTTTACACTATTGATTTTTATATAACACTAAGCTATAATGGTAACGAATAGGCAAAGATTCAAATTTTTACAAGAAGGTGCTTTTTATGTCACAGTATAATGAATATTCAGGTGTTTATTCTCTTCTTTTAACTCCCTTTAATTGGGACAGAACCATCGACTACAAGTGCTATGAAGAATATGTTGCATGGCAGGCAGCATTCAAGCCTCAGCATCTTTTCGCAGTCTGCGGTTCATCGGAAATGACCGAGCTTACTCCCGAAGAAAGAGTTAAGTGCGCAGGTCTTGCTGTTAAAAATTCCAACGGTGTTCCCGTTTACGCAACCGCAAACCTTGCTGTTGAATTTGATGCTCAGGTTGAAGAAATGAAGAAACTTGAGCAGCAGGGCGTTTCAGGTCTTGTTTTTGTTACAAAAGGCATGTGCGACAAGCCCGATCATATGTATGAATATATGACTCAGCTCGCCTCACACACCGAGCTTCCCATCATTCTTTATGAATTCCCCGGTCTCAGACCTCATCTTATGGATTCCGTTACATACGGAAAGCTTGCTGAAACAGGCAAATTCAAGGGAATCAAGGATACAACCTGCAAGATGCCCGAAATCGAGGCAAAAATCGCTGTTCAGGGCGATTCGAATGTTCTTCAGGCTAACATCCCCTTCCTTTATGATTCATACCTCAAGGGTGCAAGAGGCGTTATCGCAACTCCCACCTCCTGCGGCGCAGGTCTTTTTGTTAAAATGTGGGATGAATTCGTAAACGGCGACCTTGAAGCTGCAAGAGTTACCCATCAGCACATCATTTCACTCGATAACTGCATCGATTCAGGCTTCTGCGCAAGTGCAAAATATCTTGTCGGCCTTCAGGGTATTGACATGAAATGGTTCACCAGAGGCTCACACGACCTCGGCCCTGCAAGAAAGCGTTCAATTGAAGTTTGGTATGACTGGGCAAAAGCTGAAGGAATTCTTAAATAACAAACACATTTAAAGGTGATTATATGAAAAAGCTCAAGGCGAATGTCTGCGCGGTAACTCACGCAGGCAGAATCCGCAAAGAAAACGAAGACAACTATGATTTAAACGGCAGAATGACATCTACCGGCGACCTCAAAAAGGGTTCAGCCTTCGTTCAGAGCATGACTGAGCCTTTCCACCTTTCCGTATGTGACGGCATGGGCGGTGAAAGCTACGGCGAGCTGGCTTCGGGAATTGCCGTTGAAACAATTGCAGCCCACGCAGCCAATGTTTATGAAAGCGGCGAGGATTTCAGCTTTGCAATCTCAAACTGTCTTGACGATGCAAACAGCCGCATCTGCGCTGAAATAAACGCAAGAGGCAAGCGCATGGGCACCACTCTTGCCGCCATGTATGCAGTCAAAGGCAAAGTTATCTGCGTCAACATCGGCGACACAAGGGTTTATCACTATTCAAAAGGTATTCTTGAGCAGATAAGCTTTGACCATACCCATGCTCAGACAATCGTTGATGCCGGCGAGGTTTCGATGGATAACATCAGCCGCATCCCCGATGCAAAGCGTCTGACACGCCATCTGGGAGTGTTCCCCGAGGAGGGCGGACTTTCACCCAACATCAGCGTTATTGACGATGTTGATGACGGCGATATCATTCTTCTGTGCAGCGACGGTCTTACCGACATGCTCAGCGATGATGAAATAACAGCCATTCTCTCAACGGGAGAAAATGCTCAAGGCGTTGCAAGTAAGCTTGTTCGCAAGGCTCTTGAAGTTGGCGGCAAAGACAACATCACCGTTATGACAGCATTTATGAATGTTGAAGAAACAGCTATTTTTGCTCCCATAGCAGCTGCGATGGTCGGCGATTCAGATGCCGACTACGAAGAAGAATACCGCAACTCATTCGGCGTAAACGCACCGATTCCCGAAGAAGGCGAAACAGTTTCACCCTATGCAAACGCCGATGCGAGGGCATATTCAAAGCCCGTTGACAAAGCAAAGATAATGAAGATTGCAGGTGCGGTTATCGCGGTTGTGATTCTCATTCTCGGCGGTGCTCTTGTTCTCAAGGGCGTTCTCGGTGATAAGGAACCTGACGATGAATCAACCTCATCAACAACATATGCTTACGCAAATGCAACAACATATCCCATCTACTCTCCTCCCACAACAAAACCCATAACAACATGGATGTTCAACATTGTGAGTGAGAGTGAAACAAGCGAAGAATCCACCACCGATGAATCAACCACACGCAACCGTGTTACAACAACACGCAAGAAGAAGGTAACCACCACCCGTAAGAAGACTTCGACCACAAAGAAAAAGACTTCCACAACAAAGAGAGTTACCACCACAAAGAAGAGAACAACAACTGAAAGAACTGAAACAACAACAAAGAGAGTAACAACCACACAGGCTGAAAGAACAACAGTTCCAACCGCAACAACAAGTGTTCAGTCAACCGAAAACACAACCGCAAACAGCGGAAATACAACCACAACAAGCAACAATGCAACAACCACCAAACCTTCAACAAGCGGCACAACGAACGCACTCGGCGGATTGCTTGAAGGATTAAGCAATGTTGCTTCGGGAAATGTTACTGTTCCCGGCGGCAATGTAGAATTCAGCAACGGTTATATTGTTCCTGCAAACTAAATTAATGAAGAAAGCCTCCGACAGATTTTTTCTGCCGGAGGCCTTTGTGTTTATTTGCTTCTTTCGAGAAACTCTTTGTAGAGTTTCTGCTTCATTTCGTCGGTATATTCATAGCTCCAGAGATTGAAAATTCCGTTGAAGTCCTCAAAGGTTTCGTCGGGATAAATCTTTGTTTGTCCGAAAACATAAGGAAGCGGAATCTCCGCCGTGCCGTTTGATGCAATATAATATTCTTTTGCAAGGTCAATTGCAACTCTGTTTGCCTCCTGACGGGGATATTCCTCATCAAACTTTATCTGCGTAACGGCAAAAAGAGCGCAGTCAGCATCCGCCAAGCGGTAAAATTGAGGTGAAGTGCCCGAATGCCCATGGTGAGAAACCTGAACAACATCGCATTTAAGATAATCGCTGTAGCGGCGCAGAATAACCTTATCGCTTTCAGCCGAAGCATCTCCCGGAAACAGCACCTTACTGCCCTCTGCGGTCATCATAAGCGCAGTTGATGAATTGTTGAAATCCTGCATGGAGTGCGGAAAAACATCCTCATGGGTGCACAGAACAACGAACTCAAGATTTCTGACGAAAAATCTCTGCCCCGAATGAAGGTTGATTTTCTTTATATCGGTTGCTTCTCTCATAACACGCTCAAACTTTTCAGTCATCGCGTAGTTGCATTCGCCCCAGTATTTACTGTCGCGATGGTCAGCGGCAGGAAAATTATAATAAACCGCCTCAATGTCGATTTCATCCCTGTGATATTCAACGATATCAAGAAATTTTGCAACATGATCCTCATGGCAATGCGAGAAAAACCAACCTGCAACAACAGGTTTTCTTCCGCCGCTTTGTTTTTTAAGAAATTCAATAATGCGCATATCATCGTTAACGGAATACATATGCGCGCTGTCGATAACAAAGAAGCTGCCGTCCCTGCATCTTACGGCATAAAACATTCCGCAGTCAATAAGAGTATGGTCAACCTCAAACTGCCAGAGCGTTGTTTTTGCCGTATCGGCGCAAATCTCAGGCTTCGTGTTATATGCAGTGAGATTTGGGTCTGCAACAACGCGCATTGCCTTTTCGCTTTCGCAGTAATAAACATGGGCAGTCACGGACGAGCGATATGTTCGGTGGTAATTACCGCACAGATTATGCTCATCAAAAAGCACAAATCCCGAATTTTCAATCAAGCTGCACTGAAGGTCATATTCATCCTTTGTGCATGAATCAAAAATCAGCATTTCACAGCCCTTTGAGCAATCATATCTGCCTGAAGGCTCTTTGTTGATAATATTCATATTTTCAAATATATTTTTCATATAATCACCTACGGATATAATTATATCACCGGCATATGTCAAACTCAACCATAATTTTGAATTAATTGTAAAACCGATTCAAAAATATTGCATGAGCTTTTGTTATATGATAAAATTACAGTGGATTATATTTGAATGGAGGTGGAATAATGAAAAGAATTTTATGCATCCTCATCTGTGTTGCCCTGATGCTTTCCTGCTGCGTACCTGCCTTTGCCGAAGAAAAAGCCGCTGACAATCCGACAATTCTTATTTCGGGCTTTCTCTGCTCACAGCTTTATCTTGATTACGGCACGGAAAACGAAGAAAGCATATGGAAAGCAGTCGCCAAAAGAGCTGCCGGATATATCGGCAATGATTTCAGCGGATTTACAAAAGCATTTGCACGGCTGATAATCGGAAAAACTGATGAATTCGGCAAGGAAATCGGAAACAGCGCCGAATATATTCTTGATTTATTCCGCTGCAATCCCGACGGCAGCTCCGTATATGATTTGCGGCATTATCCCAATAATCCCGCAACCTCAAACCTTGAATATATGTATAACAACGGACTTGAGAACAGACTCTATGAAAAGAATTTCTGCAAACGTCTGTCACAGCAAACAGACCCGGGCAGAGTTTACTGTTTTCAATATGATTCACGCCTTGATGCAGTGACGGTTGCGAAACAGCTTCGTGAATTCATAAATGCAGTTAAGGAATATAATAGTGCCGAAAAAGTCAATATTTTTGCACTGAGCTTCGGAGGACTGATAACCTCAACCTACCTCACTCTTTTTGAAAGTGACAATGCGGTTGAGAAGGTTGTTATGAGTGTTCCTGCAATAGGCGGCACCAACATCCCCGACAGACTTTTCAGGGGCAATATCTCACTTCCTGCAGAAGATCTGATTATGTTTGTTGAAACCATAATCAGCGGCGAAAGCAACTTTGCAAGACTGTTTGAGGGCGATGAGGTATATAATTTGAACACCATAATTTCATATGCATCAAACGGTTTCCGAAATTCTTTAAAATGCTGGGGAAGCCTTTGGTCGCTCTGCTCAACAGACCTCTACGGCAATCTGAAAAAAGATTATCTTGATCCTGTTGAAAATGCGGAAATCATCAGAAACAACGATATGCTGCATTACAAAATAAAACCGCAATTCACATCGGTTTATAACAGACTAATCGAAAAAGGCGGCTCGGTTTCAATTATCTGCGCTACGGGAAGCGAGCTTGTTGCAGGCGGAAGCCTCAACGGAGATGTTATTCTTCCTGCAGAGAAAGTCAGCGGTGCGGTTTGTGCGCCTGTGGGAAAAAGATTTTCAGACGGCTATGAAGGAATAAAAACAGTCTGCAAAAATTCCGCCCATAATCATGTTTCGCCTTCAATGGAAATTGATGCATCGTCGGCATATCTGCCCGAAAACACATGGTTTGTTGAAGGACAGTATCACGGGCAGTATTTCTATGAAGAATACACCCGTTCTCTTGTCACCAAATTGCTGTTTACAGATGAAATAAAAGATATTTATTCAAATTCCGATTATCCTCAGTTTGAATGCTCAAACAATGCTTACCGAAGCATTCACGCAAAATTCAATTCAAGCCCGTCGGGATATCTGCGCAAAGAGGATAACAAACTGATCGTTAAAAATCTTTCCGATAAAAACTATATAAGAATCCTCGCCGTAACGCCTTACGGAGTTGACCTTGACTTCGACATTTCGGGCAGCGGAATACTTGAACCGGGAGAAGAGGTTGCGCTGAGCTTCAGCGGAAAGATCCCCCAAAAATCAGCCTCAGCCGCACAGTTGACCATAAGCTATGCCGAATTCGGCTCGCTGAATATGTTTAATATATCGGATTTTTCGGTTACGGTTGACAACGGAGATGCACCCGAATACAGCGAAATCTTCACTTCATCCGAAATAAAAAGCAATCTTGAAAAAGCTCTTCCTGATTATCTTTTCAACCTTATATCAAGGCTTTCATTACGCAAAAGCATTGAGTGCATTTATAATGCTGCAAAAGAAATGATATAAAAACAACCTGCACAACTTAAGTGCAGGTTGTTTGTGTTTTATTCGTATCTGGCTCTCTCGCCGCCGATATATTTAGGTCTTGTTCTGGCAGCAGAAACGGTTGCCTCACCGATTCTGTTGACAGGAAGCCTGAGGGGCACGGCAACTCTTTTGAGATGCATTCCTATAAGCGTTGTGCCGATATCAATGCCGGCGTCAGCCTTGATTTCTTCAACTGCAACCGGATTTTTCATCATCTGCCATGCAGCGGTTGCAAACGAGCCGCCTGCATGGGGATGCGGAACAACGCAGACCTGCTCAAGACCGAGAGCATCCGCTTTTTCTTTTTCAATAATAATTGCTCTGTTGAGATGCTCACAGCACTGAGCCGCAATATAGATTCCGCCTTTTGAAAATGCAGCATTAATTCCTTTAAAGATATCCGTCGCCGTTTCAAGCGTGCCGCTTGTTCCGATTTTTTCACCGATTACTTCGCTCGTCGAGCATCCGACAACAACAACATCACCGCTTTTAAGACCTGCAAATTCGATAAGCTGTCTTGCTGCGCCGAAAGAATCCATGTAAATTTTAGTCATATCTGTTTATCCTTTTCTGAAAAATTCTGTGAGAGTTTTGCTTTTTGAAATTGCAGCTGAAATCGCAAAAGCGGCCGCAATACCGACCAAGCCCTGCATAACATTCGAAAAAATGCTGCCTGCCGCTGCAACTCCGTAGCTGAGAATAACCGCCTCATATCCGAAATATCCCAGCACCATTACAGCTTCTGCAGCAAAGCCTGCACAAAGCCTTGAAACGGACTGAAACCTGCCGTTAAACGCTTTAATAATGAAATAAACCGCAAGAGCCATTGTTGCCTTTATAACAAAGGTTGCGGGTGCATACTGTGCGTATCCCGAAAGGATATCCGCAAGAGCCGAGCCGAGACCTGCGGCGAGGATGCCGTAAACGGGGCTCAGAAGCATTCCCGAAAGAATAACAAAGCAGTCGCCAAGATTAAAATAACCGTTTGTTGCAGGCGACGGGATTTTAACAATAAAGGTTGCAACGCAGATTATTGCCGCAAAAAGTGCCGCCGTGACAAGCCTCTGCATTTTTTGAAGTTTCATTATAAGTACGCCTCTTTTAATTGGATTAAATAAAAGTATAATCCAAACAAAACGATTTTTCAAGATGTGGTCCGTTGTGTTTTTCAACAATATTTTATCTTGAAAAAGCAATAACTATGTGATATAAATTAATTATAATATATGACAACAGGAGGTTAACATGAACATAAAAGCATACCACAAAGATTTGGGCAGCCTTCATGTCTGCTGCGAAAATCCCAGAGCTTACTACATTCCCTATCACAGTGAGGAGGCTGCGCTCAGCGGCAAGAGAGAAAATTCAGAATTTTTCCTTTCTCTTTGCGGTGAGTGGAATTTTAAATTCTATAATTCATTTGAGGATATCGGCGATGATTTTCTCCGCACCGAATTCACCGATGCAATTGCTGTTCCCCGTTGCTGGCAGACCGTTCTCGGCAAAGGATATGATGTTCCGCTTTACAGCAATCTTTTCTATCCTTTCCCTCTCGACCCTCCTCATGTTCCCGACGAGAATCCTGCAGGACACTACAACAAAAAAGTCAACCTCTCAAAAAAGGAAGGCAAAAGATATTATATCAATTTTGAAGGTGTTTCATCCTGCTTCTATCTTTTCGTAAACGGTGAATTTGCTGCCTACAGCCAGGTAAGCCACAACACAACCGAGGTTGATATCACCGATAAGCTTTGCGACGGTGAAAACACAATTGATGTTGTTGTTGTCAAGTGGTGCGACGGCAGTTATCTTGAAGATCAGGATATGTTCCGCCTTTCGGGTATTTTCAGAGAGGTCTATATTCTTGAGAGAGCCGAAAGCTGCGCAATTGATATCCGCATTTCCGCAGAAATTTCAGACGATATGAAATCGGGCGACCTTTACATGAAGGAGTTTTCATGGGCAGGCAAAGAACCCGAAACCTCGGTCAAGGTTATTTCTCCCGACGGAAAAACCGTTTTTGAAGGTACAGACCTTGATGTTACAATTGAAAATCCCGTTCTCTGGAGCAGTGAAAATCCTCAGCTCTATACCGTTCTCGTTTGTTGTAACGGTGAAATCATACCGTTTAAAACGGGATTTAAGAAGATTGAATTCAGAGGAAATGTTGCCTATGTCAACAACCAGCCGATAAAGCTTTACGGCGTTAACCGTCACGATTCAAACCCCGAAACGGGCTATTACTGCGATATGGAGCATATGCTCCGCGATATTCACATCATCAAGCAGGGCAACTGCAACACCGTGCGCACCTCACACTATCCCAACGACCCGAGATTCCTTGAGCTTTGCGACGAATACGGTCTTATGGTTGTTGATGAGGCTGACATCGAAACTCACGGCATGGGCTTTGAATATCGCGATACATGGGACTGGATGCGCTGGTCAAAGCTCTCGATTGACGACGAGTGGGAGCCTGCATATGTTGACAGAGCAGAGCGCCTTTACGAAAGAGATAAAAACCATGTTTGCGTAATAATGTGGTCACTCGGTAACGAATCGGGCTGCGGCAAGAATCACAGAGCAATGGGCAGATTTATAAAAGAGCGTGACCCCGATGCGATTATCCACTATGAGAATGCTCATCTTGAATTCAAAGCTGTACCCGTCGGCGAAAACTACAGCGACATTTCCGATGTTGAAAGCAGAATGTACGCTTCTCTTGAATATACCGCCGAATATGCCGAAAACAAGAATTCAAAGAAACCTTTCTATTTCTGTGAATTCTGCTGCTCAATGTCAACGGGCAATATCCATGCTCACTGTGACATTTTCAGAAAATATCCTGCCGTATGGGGCGGCTGCTTCTGGGAGCTTACCGACCACGGCATTGCAGTCAATGACGGCAAGGGCTACCGCTACGGCGGTGATTTCGGCGATTATCCTCACAACAGCGTCTGCTGCATTGACGGCGTAGTTTATCCCGACAGAAAGCTCAGACCCGGTTTTGCTGACATGAAGAAAGGATATGAGCCTTTTGAAGGCGAATATTCCGACGGCTCAGTCAGCATTTTCAACCGCAGATTCTTTGAATCTCTCAATGACCTTTATATTGAATGGAAGCTTGAGGTTAACGGTGAAAGCGTGATGAACGGCAGAATTGACGATACCGACATAGCTCCGCAGAGCGCAAAAACCTTCAGACTTTTCGAAAATGCGCCTGTAAGCGATTGCTGTTATCTTACTCTCACCTTCCACGAAAAGAATGACCGCAAGTGGGTTGGTGCAGGCTTTGAGGTCGGTTTCCTTCAGTTTGATTTATCCGTTGAAACAAAGAAAGAAAAGAATGTTCTTGCAGCACCTGCATATGAGGAAGGCAGCAGATTTATTAAAATCAACTGCGGCAATATTATTTATACTTTTGACAAGCCCTACGGCAGAATTTCGTCAATCCTCTGCAGCGGAAAAGAAATGCTTGCTCAGCCCGTACAGGTTGAAATCTGGAAGTCACACGGCTACAATCAGCTCGGCGACGCCGATGACAGACGCTCCGCGGCAATGCAGGCAGCAGTGCAGAAAACCTATTCCGCAACAGTCACTTCCGAGGCTGACTGCGTAAAAATCGCTTGCCCCGTTTCAATCGGCGGACCTGCGGTTGTGCCTATCCTGAACGGTGAGATGACATATAAATTCTATTCCGACGGCAGAGCTGAAATCGGCTTTGGCGGCAAATTCAGACAGCTTCTTGCGGATATGAACATGCGCCTGCCGAGATTCGGATTCCGTTTTGCACTCAAAGGCGGATACGAAAACATGGAATACTTCGGCAAAGGTCCCGAAGAAACATATGCAGACCGCCATCTCGGATGCAGATACGGCAAATTTGCAACAACCGTCAGCAAGAATTTTGTGCCCTATATCAGACCGATTGAAAACGGCTCGCATTTCGGCACAAGATACGGCACAGTTAAAA
This sequence comes from Acutalibacteraceae bacterium, assembly GCA_045539875.1. GTDB lineage: Bacteria > Bacillota > Clostridia > Oscillospirales > Acutalibacteraceae > CAG-177. The sequence goes on along the minus strand of JAZQGF010000025.1, from coordinate 141,022 downwards.
ACGACAGCGGCTGCGGCATGATATTTGCTCCTGTCAACGAAAACTCATTCCAGTTCAATGCATCTCATTTCACTCCCCTTATGCTTGAAGAAACCAAACATAATGATGAGCTTGTTGCGCTTGAAGACACAATCGTTTATACCGATTATAAATTTGATGTCAGAAGCGGTCACGGAATCTATGATGAGCTTGAACCCGAGCGCAAATGGGACTTTGAACCGTTTGAATTCTCTGTTGCCTTCAAGCCGTTTGACAGCGAAATCAATCCGTTTGAATTTATAAAATAATTATATTTTTTAAAAGGCAGGCTGAATCAGTCTGCCTTTTTCTGCACAAACTGCAAAATCAATGCATGTAATTCCACACAAACTGTTATTCACTTTCCATTCACAACATACTATCATATTATCAAAAGAAATATTCAGAATCCGAAATTGTCACAGACTAAATCGCATTGTTATCCGTCATAATTATGTACGGTTTGTAAAATCGGAAATTTCGGATGACGAAATATTGAAAACCGCCGTAAACAGTGGTAAAATATAATTAATAAACGGAAAGGAGGAAAAAATATGGATTTTGAATTTACCATGCTGATTTTTTGGATCGCAATGCTCGTTATCCTGATTGTTGTTGAAGCGGTGACGGCTCAAATGGTAACCATCTGGTTTGCCGCAGGCGCAGCCGCAGCACTTGTTGCGGAGATTCTCGGCGCCGAAGTGTGGCTGCAATGGATAATTTTTGTTGCTGTTTCGGCAATAACGCTTGTTGCAACCCGTCCTCTTGTGCGAAAGCTGACTAAAACAAAGGTTCAGCCAACCAATGCTGACCGCTGCATAGGACAGACCGCAATCGTTGTTGAGGATATTGACAATATTGAGGGCAAGGGGCAGGTACATGTCAACGGCGTTGTGTGGACCGCCCGTTCATCAGACGGAGCTGTTTTTAAAAAGGATGAGCGCGTTACGGTTGAAAAAATCGACGGCGTAAAGCTTATAGTAAAATCAAAATAAAATTGAATTCAGGAGGTATTATTTATGGAATTTATTATTCTCATCGTTCTTGCACTTTTGATTATTGCGGTTGTTATTCTCAACATCAAAATCGTTCCGCAGTCAAAGGCATATGTTATTGAAAGACTCGGCACATACAGCGCAACATGGCAAACGGGACTTCATGTTAAAATCCCTTTTATTGAGAGAGTTGCAAAGCAGGTTTCTCTCAAAGAACAGGTTGTTGACTTCCCCCCTCAGCCGGTTATCACAAAAGATAATGTTACCATGCAGATTGACACAATCGTCTTTTTCCAGATAACCGACCCCAAGCTTTTTGCTTACGGAGTTGAAAGACCTCTTACTGCTATTGAAAATCTGACTGCAACAACGCTCAGAAACATCATCGGCGAAATGGAGCTTGATCATACCCTCACTTCAAGAGATGTTATCAATGCAAAAATCAGAGGTATCCTTGACGAAGCAACCGATCCCTGGGGTATCAAGGTTAACAGAGTTGAACTTAAGAACATTCTTCCCCCGAAGGAAATTCAGGATGCAATGGAAAAGCAGATGAAGGCAGAGCGTCAGCGCCGTGAGGCTATCCTTACCGCCGAAGGCGAAAAGGCAAGTAAGATTCTTGTTGCAGAAGGTCAGAAGGAAAGCAAGATTCTTGCCGCAGAAGCTGAAAAACAGAGCGCAATTCTTGCTGCTGAAGCTATCAAGGAAGCTAAAATCCGCGAGGCTGAAGGTGAGGCTGAAGCTATCCTCAAGGTTGAGCAGGCAAGAGCAAAAGCTATTGAGCTTATCAATGAAGCCGCACCCGGCCAGGGCTATCTTACCATGAAGAGCCTTGAAGCCTTTGAAGCAGCAGCAGACGGTCAGGCAACAAAGCTTATCATTCCCAGCGACATTCAAGGTCTTGCAGGTCTTGCTGCAAGTGCAAAAGAAATCATCAAATAAAATCAATCAAAAAAGCGTACCTTAAGGACGACACCGCTTAAGGTACGCTTTTTCATATCTGAAAGAAAATATCCCCCTGCCGAAGCAAGGGGATATTTTGTTGGTAAATATACAATTATAAAAACCCAAAGTTTATCGTTCGCAGTATCTGCCAAACCGTCTCCGATTAAAGGTCGCTTTCTTCGTAGGGTCTGCATTGCGAGAATGCAAGAAAAACAAAGAAAAGCGGAGTTGTTATCGGCTGAGTGATGTTGACAAGCGACTGCGCAAAGAATGCGACTATCGGGAGCAGCATCGCTCTGCTGACTGCATTTTTTGATTTTGCGCAACTTCGGACAGCTGAAGTAACCAACATAACATAAGAAAGCATTCCGAAAAGACCAACGGTAAGAAGATACTGGAGAAGATCGTTATGAGCATTATCAAAATGAAATCCGAAAAGCTCATTCATTTCATCATTGAACACTGAAGCCATCTCATAACCGAGAGTTTCAGGGCCCGTGCCGATGAGTTTTCTGTGAAGCGGAAGCTCTTTAAAAATTTCAAGAAGCCTGCTCCATGCATAGCCTCTGCCGTTTCCCCAGCTATAGGAAAATCTTAAATAGTTAGACAGCTTCCCAAGTTCGGTGTCAACATCAACATATGAGAACCATATTATTAGTCCCACACAGACGGTAACTGCCGTTACAGCAGCAATAATAATAAATATTCTGATTCCTTTATAGAATTTTGGGGAGAATTCTATAAAGTTTAAAACGATAATCGCAACAGCCGAGGTGACGCTTCCCACAGCAATCACCCATGGATTTGCGATAATTTCGTTGGGCACGGAATTGGGATGATCGGGATTACCGAAGATTTTCCAGACCAGTTCAAATATTCCTGCGCTGATGAGCAGTACGATAATGATCACAAAGAATTTTTGAAAGGTCTTTTTTTCTTTGGCCGTTAAAACTGCGAGCGTAACTGCCGCAGCAGCAAGCCCGAGATATCCGCTGTCGCTTATCGAGGTCATAAGTCCGATAAAAGTTGCTGAAGTAACAAAAAGCCAGAACAGCGCATTAATTTTCTTTTCGGAGAAGCAGAACATATACATTGCAAGCGGAAGAACAAGGCATATATAGCTTGAGTATATATTAATATTTCCCATAAATGAGATAAATCTAACACTGTCAAGCTCAGACAGACCTTCAAGCAAGCCGAGAGGGTCAAATCCGATAAACTGGAACAATCCGAAAATTGCGGCAAAGGCTCCCACAAGACCAAAGAATATGAATTCATATTCCCTTATTCTGTGGTACCTTGAAACAAAAATATAGGCAAGAAACATCGAAACCGTCATCAGCAGACCCATTCTTCGTCCGCCACCGCCACTCAAGGTGAGCTCATAGCCATACTCAGACGCAAAGGACGAAACAGCCGAAGCAGCAAGAAAAAGCAGAAACGATATATCTGCCGTTGAAAGCTTCGGTTTTCCTGTTTTTAGCGGACTGTCAACGGTTTTAATTTTCAGCACCGTGCATACAGCAAAGAAAACTGCAGCCGTAACGGTGAAAAAAAGATATTTCGTTACAGTAACATTAAAGTATTTTTCTGTTAAAATAAGCGGATAAAGCGCCAACAGAGCAAAAACTCCGATTGAGGCGGCTTTCTCTGCCGTCAAGCTTTTGATATTATTCATTATTTTTTCTCCGCCGTGAAGTTTTTAAAAAGGAATTTACACTCCGGTATTTTCTGCGAAATAAATAAGCAGGTAAATGAAAGCTGTTGTCGATACAATGACCGCCGCTGTCATAAGACCTCTGAGAAGCCTGTTAACGGGCTTCGTTCTTTCTTCACGATTACCGTCAATCTGTTCAACAGCGGTTTCTTCTATGTTGTTTATTGAACCGTTATCCAAGAATCACACCTCTTTAAATCAATGTAAGCAACGCGTTTATCAGCATCACCGAAAAATCAATGAATTTTTCGAATGCAAGCAGAAAAAGATCAAGCATCTGAGAAATAAGCTCACCGTCATTCCGGTTCACAGGAGCCGTTGTTTCGGAAACTTGCGTTGAAAGCTCGGGTTCGGTCCGTTCCGCATCCGTGGGCGTTGAAACAGATGAATCCGTTATATCTTCTTCAGTTTCGGGATAATCATCGGGCATCATAATAAAATCAACACTCACAAGAGTTGAAACAAATTCGCTGTAAGCGATTCTTCTGACGCTGACTCCACATCTGCCGTCCATGTTACTTTCGCATACCGAAAACCCACTTTCGTTCCAATCGAGAATTATCATCGAATGCGATGAAACGGAATATCCGTTTGAACGCAGATATTTGACTCGCATATGAGCACCCGGCTCAGTCTGCTGTATAAGAGCCTTAAAGCTTTCTTCGGTAACACTGCCTTTGTCAAGCGAACCTATGCTTCTGCTCGTTTTTGAATCGAAATTCCCGATTTCGCCGAAGCATTCGTAATAAACATATCTCGCATAGCCGTAGCACTGTACCGCTAAAAGCGACTCGCCGTTATGGAACGACTTGCAGTTGCAAAGACTTTCATCCTCCCAACCGCATGAACCTCTGCCGTGGTCACGGCAGCCTTCGCCGTTATCGGTAAAATATGAGCCGACGGGATATTCCGCAGTGGGAATTGTTTTATCTCCGACCCTTGCGGTCAGGGCAAGTGACGAAACGGATTGAGCGTCATAAGCCGCAACTGTTCCAATCGCATTTGCAAGGTTTGAGCGAACGCTTTCTCCATGCTCGGGATTATATAAAAAACATTCAAAATCAATTACTTCTTCTTCGGTGCCCTCAGGCAAAGCTGCCATGCATGGCATGTTCTGAGTATGCAATGACGGTTTCTCTTTAAGCCAATATATGCTGCCATCCTTCGGGATGAAAGCTTTCATCTGAGGCTCTGAGAAAGCTACGGTTTGCGAACCGGATGAAAAATCATAGCGAATAACGCTGCAGCCTTTGAGATAATACATGCATTCGTCGCTTACAAAAAGATTGCTCAATTTTGCTGTACTGCTTACAAGCACTTCTCTCTTGGAGCCGAGATCGGTTTTAACTATACTGAACAGGCTGCCCGATGAAATATAATAAATATCCCTTCCGACAACATTAATATACGAGGAATTATCGTCGCCTATCACCCTTTGAGAGCCTGATTCTGTGTTTTTGAGGGTAAGCCTGCCTGCGTTTTCGGTGTCGGAAAAGAGAACCATTCCGTCTGCATAATCTGCCGCATATCCCCCGCTGAGCAAAACATTGCTGAGGTTACCGAATTCATATTCAGTTTGTTTCGCCTCGGCTTTTGAGGCTGCAAAAGCGGCGGTACCGATTCCGATAAACAGCAGAATCGCCGATATCAGCGCAATTGTTCTTTTATTTCTCATCAACTATTCTCCATAGCAATATCAATTGTTGTTATTTTATTAATTATATATTAAAGGACCCTGCAAGTCAATGAAAAAAGAACCGTTTTTTGTAACAACATTAAAATTGTGATTCCCTGAATAAAAGCAGATAAAATCCGTTTGAGTTTTATTAGATTTGCACTAATACACTTCATGTTTTTTGTTACTTATAAAGCAAAAAATTTCTGTTTTAAACAAAAATTTTTGGTGTTTTTATGCTGTTTGACAAACATAAAATTGTTTTTGACGGCTGTGTTAACCGCCCTGTTTTTTATCGTTTTTTTGCCAAGGATTTCCGTTACAATTCCAACTTATTTCAGCCATAATTCTTTTGATTAAATATACAAAGTTCAGTGCATAAATTTGTTAAAAATACACACAACGCAATTCACCTTAAAGGTCGAAATTGTTGCAACATACAATGTTTGCTTTATTATAATTTAAGATACCAATTTAATATTGACTTTGGCGGTCAGTTTCATTATAATATAAAGAACTTATAGTGCATAAGTATTTTATTAAGGCAGAATCTTGTTGTATTCCGTCAAGATATGCTGTTCAAAAGGAGAAATTGGCATGAAAAAAATCACAGTTACAGACGCAACGCTCAGAGAATGCGCACGCAGGGGCGATGTTGCCCTCAGCTTCAAAGAGAAAATCGAAATTGCGAAGCTTCTCGACAAGCTCAATATCGATGTTATTGAAGCGGCACCCGTTACAGACGAAAAAATTGACACCCTTGTTTTGCGCACTATAAGTCCTCTCCTAAAGAACAGCATTCTATCCTGCCCCGCAGGCTGCACGGTTGAAGAAGCAGACAGAGCAATGAAGGCTATTTCGGGCGCAGCAAAGCCCCGTCTTCTTGTATCGCTGCCCGTTTCGGCTGTCCAGATGGAATATTTTCACCATAAAAAACCTGCTCAGATGCTTGAACTGATTGCAGCTCTCACTGCTCACTGTGCTTCGGTATGCAGCGATGTTGAGTTTTCGGCAGTTGATGCCACCAGAGCAGATAAGGCTTATCTTTTTGAGGCTGTTAAGACCGCAATTGACAACGGTGCAAAAACCGTCACAATCTGCGACACCGCAGGAGCACTTCTTCCCGATGAATTTTCAGCCCTCATTGCCGAGCTTTACGAAGCCGTACCTGCTGCAAAGAATGTTGTTCTCAGCACAGAATGCAGCGATGCTCTCGACATGGCGAATGCATGCGTGTTTTCATGCATTGCCGCAGGTGCAACACAGATTAAAACCTGCATCGGCAGTCAGGCACTCCCCAATCTTGAGCATGTTATGAAGGCTCTTCAGGTTAAGGGTCACACTCTTGATGTCAGCTACGGCGTTAATGCAATGGCAATCAACCATTCCGCAAATCAGATTCTCGGAATGACAAGCGAAAGCGGAAAAGGTTCATCTTCATTCGGTTCCTCGCGCTCATCGGTTGAAAGCAATGTTCTTCTTGACGATACTGCAGACATTGCAAAGGTCAGCAAGGCGATTGTTGCTCTCGGATATGAGCTTTCGGAGGACGACACTGCAAAGGTGTTTGAAGCATTCAAAGGCTTTTCGGGCAAAAAGCAAGTAGGCAGCAAGGAGCTTGATGCAATCATCGCAACGGTTGCGCATCAGGTACCCCCGACCTACAGACTTGCAAGCTATGTTATAAATTCGGGAAATCTTATTTCTTCAACCGCAAACATAGAGCTTGAAAAGGGCAGCCGAACCCTCAAAGCAGTCGGCATGGGTGACGGCCCGATTGATGCCGCATTCCGCACGGTTGAGCAGATAATCGGCCACCACTATGAACTTGACGATTTCCAGATTCAGTCCGTTACCGAAGGCAGAGAAGCAATGGGTGAGGCTCTTGTTAAGCTCCGTTCAAACGGCAAGCTCTATTCGGGTAAAGGACTTTCAACAGATATTATCGGCGCAAGCATAATTGCATATGTCAACGCCCTCAACAAAATCGTTTACGAGGAGGGTAACGCATGAGACTTTCATTTTCAACCAACGGCTGGCAGGATATGAGTTGGGCGGATTTCGTTAACACTGCAAACGATCTCGGCTTCAGCGGAATTGAAATCCACAACATCACCGATGAAAGATTCACCGGCACCGATGCGCCGTTCAGCAAAGCAAACACCTCGGCAACTCTCCACAAGCTTGTTGAATATTCACTCAGCATCCCCTGCATTGACACCTACTGCAACATCGCAGACGAAAGCAAGGCAGAAGAAGGCTTTGAGGAAATTGCAACCGCACTTGAAATTGCATCAAAAATCAGATGTCCTTTCGTGCGTATTCATGCATACTCAATGGGCGATAAAAAAGCTGAGGACACTGCGGTAACCTCGCTTATCGGCAGACTTGTAAGCAAGGCAGAGCAAGATAATGTAACTCTTCTTGTTGAAACCGTCGGTATTTATGCCGACACATCAAGACTGCGCGATCTTCTCAACATTTTTGCCTGCGATGCACTCGCAGCCCTTTGGGATATCAACCATCCCTACAGGGATTTCAGAGAAGAACCCGACACAACAATCACAAATCTCGGCGCATACATAAAGCATGTTCATGTCAAGGATTCCGCAATCGAAGACGGCGAGCTGAAATACAAGCTCATCGGCGAAGGAAATCTTCCTATCGGAACAATGCTGCGTGCACTTGAATCGGTTAACTATGACGGATTCCTCTCTTATGAATGCCAGCCCGAAAAGATGGAGGACTTCGGAATTTCAGAAATCGTATTCCCCCATTTTGTTAATTCAATAACTGTTTATGACCGCAAAAAGAAGAGCGAAGAGCTTCTTCTCACCAACAGAAGCGGTTCAGGCAAATTTGTCTGGGAAAAATACAAGCTCATCAACAAGACTTTTTCGCAAGTGCTTGACACGATGGTTGAAAAGTTCCCCGACCAGATTGCATATAAATACACAACTCTTGACTACACAAGAACCTATTCCCAGTTCCGCGACGATGTTGACAACTGCGCAAGAGCGCTCATTGCGCTTGGCGTAAAACCGGGCGACAAGGTTGCCGTATGGCTCACAAACCTTCCTCAGTGGTTCATCACCTTCTGGGCAACAACCAAAATCGGCGCTGTTCTTGTTACCGTCAACACCGCATACAAGATTCACGAAATCGAATATCTTCTCAGGCAGTCCGATACACACACTCTCGTGACTATCGAATCCTGCCTTGATTCAAATTACGCTCAGTCCATTGCAGAGCTTTGCCCCGAGCTTGAATTTGCGGTTCCCGGCAAGCCTCTCCACTGCAGAAAACTCCCCTTCCTGCGCAATGTTATAACTGTCGGCTACCGTCAGAAAGGCTGCCTGACATGGGAAGAAGCTATGGATATGGCGGTAAGAGTTCCCATTGAGGAGGTTTACCGCAGAGCAGCGGCAGTTGACTGCCACGATGTTGCAAACATGCAATATACATCGGGCACAACAGGCTTCCCCAAAGGCGTTATGCTCACTCACTACAATATCGTCAACAACGGCAAGACCATCGGCGACAGAATGGATATGTCCACCGCTGACCGCATGATGATTCAGGTTCCGATGTTCCATTGCTTCGGCATGGTTCTTTCTATGACCTCAATGATGACCCACGGCGGCACACTCTGCCCCCTGCCCTATTTCTCGGCAAAGTCATCGCTTGCCTGCATAAATCAGGAACACATCACCTGCTTCAACGGCGTTCCCACCATGTTTATTGCCATGTTCCAGCATGAGGATTTCGCAAAGACTGATTTCTCATATATGAGAACAGGCATTATGGCAGGCGCAAACTGTCCTCCCGACCTTATGAAGAGAGCTGCAGCAGAAATGAACATGACAGAAATTCTCTCTGTTTACGGCGAAACAGAAGCTTCTCCCGGCTGCACGATGGGCGAGGTCAACGAATCGCTTGAGGACAGAACCGAAACCGTCGGCAGTGCGTTCCCGAATGTTGAATGCAAGATTATCGACCCCGAAACAGGCGAAGACCTTCCCGACGGCGAAAACGGCGAATTCGTTGCAAGAGGCTATAATATAATGAAAGGCTATTATAAAATGCCCAAGGCAACGGAGGCTGCAATTGATAAAGACGGCTGGCTTCACAGCGGCGATATCGCCTGCAGAAGACCTGACGGCTATTATCTCATCACCGGCAGACTCAAGGATATGATTATCCGCGGCGGTGAAAACATTTATCCGAGAGAAATTGAGGAATTCATTTTCACCCACGAATATGTTCAGGATGTTCAGGTTATCGGCGTGCCCGATAAGAGATACGGTGAAGAAATCATGGCTTGCGTTATCCTCAAGGAAGGCTGCAGCATGACTGAGGATGAAATGAAGGACTACATCAAGTCCCACATGGCAAGACACAAGGTTCCCCGATACATTGAATTTGTTGAAGATTTCCCGAAGAATGCGGCAGGCAAGATTCTCAAATACAAGATGAGAGAAGAATTCGCCGCAAAGCTGGGACTTTTAAAATAAAAACAAGATAAATTTACCGAAAGGGTGTTATAAATGTTAAATATCAAAATTGAGAGAACAACCTCTCCCAAACAGAAGCCCGATGAAAACAATCTTGGCTTCGGAAAGATTTTCACTGACCACATGTTTGTTATGAACTACACCGAAGGTCAGGGTTGGCACGATCCCCGTATAGTTCCTTACGGAAATCTCACCCTCTCCCCCGCATGTATGGTTTTCCACTATGGCCAGGAAATGTTTGAGGGCCTTAAGGCATATAAGGGCACTGACGGCGAAGTACGCCTTTTCAGACCCGAAATGAACGCTAAGAGAACAAATGACACAAACAAGCGTCTTTGCATCCCCGAGCTTCCCGTTGAGGATTTTGTTCAGGCTGTAAGCGAAATCGTAAGAGTTGACAAGGACTGGATCCCCTCAGCTCCCGGCACCTCGCTCTACATCCGTCCCTTCATCATTGCAACCGATGATTTCCTCGGCGTTGCTCCCTCAAAAACATATCTCTTCATCGTTATCCTCTCTCCCTCGGGTGCTTACTATTCAAGCGGTCTTGCTCCCGTAGGCATCTGGATTGAAGATGACTATGTAAGAGCTGTTAAGGGCGGCATGGGCTTTGCAAAAACAGGCGGTAACTACGCGGCCAGCCTTGCAGCTCAGGTTAAGGCACATGATGACGGCTATTCACAGGTTCTCTGGCTCGACGGCGTTGAGAGAAAATATATCGAAGAAGTAGGCGCAATGAACATCTTCTTCAAGATTAACGGCACTATCGTTACTCCCATGCTCAACGGCAGCATTCTTCCCGGCATCACAAGAAACTCAGTTATCGAGCTTTGCAAGAGCTGGGGTCTCCCCGTTGAAGAAAGAAAGATTTCCGTTGACGAGCTTCTTGAGGCTCAGAAGAACAGCACTCTTGAAGAATGCTTCGGCACAGGCACAGCTGCTGTTATCTCACCCGTAGGCAAGCTTCGCTACAAGGATGATGTTATGACAATCAACGGCGGCGAAATCGGCGAAATCAGCCAGAAGCTCTATGATACCGTAACAGGCATTCAGGGCGGCACCTGTGAAGATAAGTTCGGCTGGGTAACAGTTCTTTAATTATGGATAACAAACGAATAACTCTTTTTGCCGGTCATTACGGCAGCGGAAAAACGAATATTTCGGTAAACTACGCTCTTTGGCTCAAGAAGGAGCATGAAAAGGTTATTATTGCTGACCTTGATATCGTCAATCCGTATTTCCGTTCAAAGGACAGCGAAAAGTATCTTGAAGAAAGAGGAATTCACCTTATTTCCTCAGAATATGCAAACTCCAATGTTGATGTGCCGGCAATGCCTGCCGAAGCTTATGCGATTATCGACGATAAACAGACGGTTGCGGTAATTGATGTTGGCGGAGACGACAGAGGCGCGCTTGCAATGGGCAGATATGCTCCTGCCATTCTTGAGGAAAACAACTATGAGATGCTTTTCGTTATCAACAAGTACCGCCCCCTCACTCCCGACTGTGCATCAACCCTTGCGGTTATGCACGAAATTGAAACTGCATGCTCAATGAAATTCACGGGCATCGTCAACAACTCCAACCTCGGAGACGAAACCGACGAAGAAACCGTGATGAATTCGGTTGCATATGCTGATGAGATTTCAGAGGCAAGCGGTCTGTCGATAAAAATGACAACGGTAAAAGACAATCTTTACGATACACTCAAAAACAAAGTTGTTAACTGCACCCCGATTAAGCTTTATGTTAAGCAATCGTGGGCAAAACAGGAGGAAGATTTATGGCTAAAGTAACCTTTAATACTGACCTTTGCAAAGGCTGCGGTCTTTGCGTAGGTGCGTGCCCCAAAAAAATCGTGGCACTTCTCAAGGACGAAATCAACGCCAAGGGTTATCACCCTGCAGGCATCACCGACCAGTCAGCCTGCATCGGCTGTGCATTCTGCGCAACGATGTGCCCCGACTGCGTAATCACCGTTGAAAAGTAAGGAGAAAGAAAAATGGCTGAAAAAGTTTTGATGAAGGGTAACGAAGCTCTTGCAGAAGCTGCCATCATGGCAGGCTGCCGCCACTACTTCGGTTACCCCATAACACCGCAGACAGAAATTGCTGCATACATGGCGAAGAGAATGCCCGTTATCGGCGGAACATTCCTTCAGGCTGAAAGCGAAATTGCCGCTATTAACATGATTTACGGCGCAGCCGCAGCAGGCAAAAGAGCAATGACTTCAAGCTCAAGCCCCGGAATCGCACTCAAGAGCGAAGGCATTTCATATCTTGCAGGCTCAGACCTTCCTGCTCTTATCATCAATGTTCAGAGAGGCGGCCCCGGTCTCGGCGGCATCCAGCCCTCACAGTCCGACTACTTCCAGTCAACAAAGAGCGCAGGTCACGGCGACTTCAAACTCATCGTTCTTGCTCCTGCTTCCGTTCAGGAAATGGTTGACCTCACCTTCAAGGGTTTCGACCTTGCAGATAAATACAGAATGCCTGCAATGCTCCTTTCCGACGGTACAATGGGTCAGATGATGGAGCCCGTATCACTCGAAATGGGTGAAGTTAAGGAATATGACAAATCCTCATGGGCTGCATGCGGCACAAAGTGCGAAAGAAAGCACAATGTTGTTAACTCTCTTTTCATCCAGCCCGAAGAGCTTGAAAGATATAACTTCGAGCGCTATGAGCGTTATGCACAGATTGAAGCAAACGAAGTTATGTATGACGAATACAGAATGGAAGATGCCGAAATCTGCATCGTTGCTTACGGCGTTGCAGCAAGAGTTTCTCAGAACGCAATCGACAAGGCTCGCGAAGCAGGTATCAAGGTTGGTATGATAAGACCCATCACACTCTGGCCCTTCCCCAAGGCTGTTCTCAATGCCGCTGCAGATAAGGTTAAGGCATTCATCAGCGTTGAGCTTTCAATGGGTCAGATGATTGAGGATGTTGAGCTTGCAATCCGTTGCAAGAAGCCCGTTCTTCTCTGCAACAGAGTCGGCGGCATGATTCCCACAACAGAAGATGTTCTCAATTCAATCAACAAAGCAAATTCCGTCGGAGGTGACAAATAATGATAGTTTTCGAAAAACCCAAGGCACTTGCCGATGTACCTCTTCACTACTGCCCCGGCTGTACTCACGGCATTATCCACCGTCTTGTTGCTGAGGTTATTGACGAGCTTGGCATTGAAGGAAAAACAGTAGGCGTTGCACCCGTAGGATGCTCCGTTTTTGCATACAACTATTTTAACTGCGATATGATTGAAGCTGCTCACGGCAGAGCTCCCGCAGTTGCAACAGGCGTTAAGCGCTCGCTCCCCGATAACATCGTTTTCACTTATCAGGGCGACGGCGACCTTGCCGCTATCGGTACTGCCGAAACAGTTCATTCAGCCGCAAGAGGCGAAAACATAACCGTTATCTTTGTTAACAACGCAATTTACGGCATGACAGGCGGTCAGATGGCTCCCACTACTCTTCCCGGTCAGGTTACACAGACCTCTCCCTACGGCAGAAACCCCGAGCAGGTCGGTCTTCCCGTAAAGGTTTGCGAGCTTCTTTCAAATGTTGACGGCGCAACATATCTTGAAAGAGTTGCAGTCAACAATGTTAAGAATGTTAAAAACGCAAAGAAGGCTATCAAGAAGGCTTTTCAGAACCAGCTTGAGGGCAAGGGATTCTCACTTGTTGAGGTTCTTTCAACCTGCCCCACAAACTGGGGTCTTAAGCCCGATAAGGCTCTTGAATGGCTTGAAGAAAACATGATTCCTTATTATCCCCTCGGTGTTTATAAGGATAAGACAGCCGAAAAGGAGGGCGAATAATCATGACACATGAAATTCTTCTTGCAGGCTTCGGCGGACAGGGTATCCTCTTCTCCGGTAAGTTCCTTGCATATGACGGACTTCTTGAAGATAAAGAAGTCAGCTGGCTCCCTTCCTACGGTCCTGAAATGAGAGGCGGCACATGTAACTGCTCAATCATTCTCAGCGACACAAAAATCGGCTCCCCCATCGTTTCAAACCCTAATGTTCTTGTTGCCATGAACCTTCCCTCACTCGATAAGTTTGAGGCATCTGCAGTTCCCGGCGCAAAGATTTTTGTTGACAGCTCACTCATCGACCGTAAGGTTGAAAGAGACGATGTTGAGGTTTATTATATCCCTGCAACAAAGCTTGCATCTGATGAAAACCTTCCCGGTCTTGCAAACATGATTATGATAGGTCATGTTATCGCAAAGGCAGGCGTTATGCCCTATGAAAATGTTGAAACAACAATGAAAAAGCTCGTTCCCGCAAAGAAAGCAAACCTTATTGAGCTTAACATCAAGGCTGTTGAACTCGGCTATAACTATTAATTTTTACGAACAGGAGACACCCACATGCTTGAATTAAAAGAAATCGGCCTGCGAGTTGCTTCCCTTCGCGATACCTGCGGTCTTTCCGCAGCGGAAATGGCTGAAAAGCTTGAGATTTCAGAGGATAACTACAATGCGTTTGAGCACGGCGAATACGATTTCGCTATCAGCACGCTTAACAATATAGCGCTTATCCTCGGCGTTGATATTCTTGACATCATCAGCGGCGAATCACCCCGTTTGACTTCCTGCACGGTTGTTAAGAAGGGTAAGGGCTATGTTGTCAACAGAAATCCCGGCTATGAATTCTCACATCTTGCCTATACTTTCAGAAACAAGAAGGCTGAACCCTTCCTTGTTACCATCGACCCTTCGGGTAATCCTCCCGTAATGGATGAGCACGAAGGTCAGGAATTCGATTATGTTCTTTCAGGAAACCTTCATCTCTATATCGGTGATATCTGCTATGAGCTTAACGAAGGCGACAGCGCATATTTTGATTCCACAATTCCCCATGCTCACAAGAATGTGGGCGATACTCAGGCGCAGTTTATTGCACTTGTGTTAAAATAATAAGGAGTCAGAATAATGCCTATTTACGAAAAATTCATCGGCAGGTCAAGAGATTCTTTTGTTTCTCTCAAAGACTGCCAGGAAAATTTTAAAATTACATATGAGAACAGCTTCAACTATGCTTATGATGTTGTTGATGTTCTCGGCACTGAAAAGCCGGACAAGCTTGCACTTCTCTATGTTTCAAATAAGCAGGAGGAGATGCGTTTCACCTTCGGCGATATGAAGCGTCTTTCCGATAAGGCGGCAAACTATTTTGTTTCTCAGGGAATGAAGAAGGGCGATCCCGTTCTTCTCATTCTCAAAAGAAGCTATCTTTTCTGGGTAATCACCCTTGCACTCAATAAAATCGGTGCAATCATGGTTCCGGCTTCAAACATGCTCAAGGGCAAGGACTATGTTTACCGCTGCAACAAGGCAAAAATAAAATATGCAGTTATCACAGGTGATGACAGCTGCACAGAATATTTTGACGAAAGACAAGACGAATACGAAACAATCGAAAAGAAGTTTGTTACAAAGCACAAGCCTGTTGAAGGCTGGATTGATTTTGAAGAAGGCTTTGAAAATGCAAGCGAGGATTGGACAAGACCTACGGGCGATGCCGCAACAACAGTTGATGACACAATGATTATCAACTTCTCCTCGGGCACAACAGGCTACCCCAAAATCATTGCTCACGACTTCAAATATCCCCTCGGTCACATTATGACGGGCGTTTTCTGGCACAGAGTTGTTGACGGCGGAATGCATTTCACCGTTTCCGACTCAGGCTGGGCAAAATCACTCTGGGGCAAGTATTACGGCCAGTGGATGGGCGAAAGCGCAAACCTTGTTTATGACTTCGATAAATTCGACGGCGCAGACATCCTTTCAAAGCTTGAAAAATACAAGGTTACAACCTTCTGCGTTCCCCCCACTATGTACCGCCTTATGCTTCAGAATGATGTAAGCAAATACGACCTCTCTTCAATTACTCATTGCTGCACGGCAGGTGAAGCACTCAATGCGGATATCTTCAACAAGTGGAAAGAGGCAACAGGTCTTGAAATCCACGAAGGCTTCGGCATGAGCGAAACTCCCGTAAGTATATGCACTCTCTATCCGTGGACAAAGCCCGTACCCGGCGCAATAGGATTCCCTGCACCCGGTCTTAAAGTGCACATCATTGACGATGACGGAAACCATTGCCAGAGAGGTACCATCGGCGAAATCTGCATCAAAGCTCCCTCTCCCGAAGAACATCCCTGCGGCGTTGTTGCAAGCTATAACTTCAGCAAAGAGGATACTGCAGATGCCTACAGAGGCGGTTTCTTCCACACAGGCGACCTTGCATACAGGGATGAGCAAGGCAGATTTGTTTATTTCGGCAGAAATGACGATGTTATCAAGTCCTCGGGCTACAGAATCGGACCTTTCGAAATCGAGAGCGTTATGCTCGAGCATCCCTCGGTGCTTGAAGTTGCCGTTACAGGCGTACCCGATCCTGTCAGAGGCTTTGTTGTTAAGGCAACCGTTGTTCTCAGACCCGGCTTTGAAGGTTCACCCGAGCTTATCAAGGAGCTGCAAACATATGTTAAAACAAACACTGCTCCTTACAAATATCCCAGAATCATTGAATTCGTTGATGAGCTGCCCAAAACATTCAGCGGCAAGGTCAGACGAGTTGAAATCCGTCAGAACGACGCAAGCAAATAAATGCAATAATCACAAAACCGCCGTTTTCCGTTTGGAAAACAGCGGTTTTTTTATATCTGTTCAGTTAACTCCAAAAAGCAGTTCGCCGTATGAGGGATAGGGCCAGAATTCGGCAGCTGTAATTTTTTCCGCTTCATCAACATCCACGCGGATGCTTTCCATTGCGGGAATGATAACAGATTTGAACACCTCTGCCTCGTCAACAACCCCGTTAACGGTTTTTGTTTTTGCAAGTTCCTCTTCAAGGGTGTTTACCTTGCCGAATATTGAAGCCGAAAGCTTCGAAAGCTTTGCAATGATGCTTTCTTCATAGGAAGTATCTGCATTGAAGGCTTTCTTTGATGCGGCAGTCTTGCACATCTTACCGGAATATGCACTGATTGCCGGAAGAATATCTCTGTTAACCATCTCAAGAACCGTGAGAGCCTCAATATTGATTGTTTTGCAGTAGCTTTCAAGATAAATCTCGTGGCGTGCTTCAAGCTCTTCTCTGGTGAAAACCTTATGGTCTTCAAAGAGCTTCACATTCTTATCTGCGATAAGACAGGGAATGGCGTCGGGAGTTGTCGGAAGATTATATAGTCCTCTCTTCTCGGCCTCCTTAACCCATTCATCATCGTAGCCGTTTCCGTTGAAAATGATTCTCTTGTGGTCTTTTATGGTTTTCTGAATGAGCGAATGAAGTGCATCCTCAAAGTTTTCAACATTCTCGAGTCTGTCTGCATAGGATTTGAGCGACTCTGCAACAGCGGTATTAAGAACGATATTTGCGCTTGAGATTGACCTTGCCGAACCGAGCATTCTGAACTCAAACTTATTGCCTGTGAAGGCAAAGGGTGAGGTTCTGTTTCTGTCGGTGGTATCCTTGGGGAATCTGGGAAGAACATGAACACCGACCTTCATTTGCACGGTTTCGTTAGCCTCATAAGCGGTATCATTCTCGATTGATTCAAGGATAGCATTAAGCTCGTCGCCGAGGAACATTGAAACAATTGCGGGAGGGGCTTCACCTGCTCCGAGACGGTGATCGTTGCCTGCGCTTGCAACAGATGCTCTGAGAAGATCCTGATAATTATCAACAGCCTTGATAACCGCACAGAGAAAAAGCAGGAACTGAGCGTTATCATAGGGAGTTTCGCCCGGCTCAAGAAGGTTCATTCCGTCGCCTGTAGAAATCGACCAGTTATTGTGCTTGCCGCTGCCGTTGACGCCTTCAAAAGGCTTTTCATGGAGCAGGCAAACCATATTATGCTTCTTTGCAACCTTCTGCATAATCTCCATTGTGAGCTGATTATGGTCGATTGCCATGTTTGTTGTTGAGAAAACAGGTGCAAGCTCATGCTGAGCAGGTGCGGCTTCGTTATGCTCCGTTTTGGCAAGAATTCCGAGCTTCCAAAGCTCTTCATCAAGGTCCTTCATATACGCTGCAACACGGGGCTTGATTGAACCGAAATAATGGTCGTCAAGCTCCTGACTCTTGGGAGGCTTTGTTCCGAAAAGAGTTCTGCCCGTGAAAATAAGGTCTTTTCTTTTGCTGTATAAATCGGCATCAACAAGAAAATATTCCTGCTCTGCACCAACGGTTGTTTTAACGCTCTTCGTTTCGTCCTGACCGAAAAGGCTGAGAATTCTCTTTGCCTGCTTTCCGATGGCTTCCATTGAACGCAGCAGAGGAGTTTTCATATCAAGAGCCTGTCCTCCGTAGGAGCAGAAAACAGTCGGAATGCAAAGCACGCCCTCTTTTATGAAAGCATACGAGGTGGGATCCCATGCGGTGTAGCCTCTTGCTTCAAAGGTTGTGCGTATACCGCCCGAGGGGAAGCTTGAAGCATCGGATTCACCTTTAACAAGCTCCTTGCCAGAGAATTCCATGATGATGCTGCCGTCGCTGCAGGGCGAAATGAAGCTGTCGTGCTTTTCGGCAGTGATACCCGTCATGGGCTGGAACCAATGAGTATAATGGGTTGCGCCGTTTTCAACAGCCCAATCCTTCATAGCGTTGGCAACAACATTTGCAACTGCAATATCAAGGCGCTTGCCGTCCTGAATAGTCTTTTTCATTGCCTTATAGGTTTCTTTGGGTAATCTCGACCTCATGGCCTTATCGTCAAAGACCATACAGCCGAAATAATCGGGAACGCTTTTCATACTCATTCTCCTAATAAAAATAATATAATAAATATATTCCTTATTTTTTGTAAAGTCAAGTTTTTTCGGCAGCATAAAAACAGATTCTACAATCTACCTGTTTTTATGCTGCCGGATGAAAAGTTTTTGTTATTTTTGATAATGCACAATACATTTAAGAAGCTGAGGCCGCTTTGTTGTTATGTTGTCAGGGCAACACGAAAGCACCTCAGGCATATCCTTCGGATTGTTTACGGTCCAGAGAGAAACAAGAAGCCCGTTTTGATGAGCCGTTTCAGCAAAAAGTCTGCTTGCGTGTTCAAAATGCGAATTGATTCCGATTGCACCAAGCTGTTTTGCAAGCTCCGAAGCAGACTGCGCAAGAACCGCATCCGAAGCTTCTTCGGAAGTAATTTTATGATTGAGATAATACGGAATTTCAGAATTACTCTTAACAGTTTCAACCCAATCTTCAAAAACGCCTGTATAAAAAACTCTGTCCCAAAGCCCGTAGAGCTTTACAAGCTCATCAACCGCGCCGAGATTTTCAGTTGATTTTATATCGAGATTTATTTTGCATGAGGGATGAGCCGCCACCGTCTCCAGTGCATTTTCAAGAAACACTCCCTGACTGTTATTCGGCTCGGAATTATGAATTATAACCGGTGTCCCGTCAGGTCTGAAACTGACATCAAATTCAACAATTTGAGCATTGGCATCAAGAGCCGCCTGCACGGATCTGACCGTGTTTGGCCTTGTATGCATCGCACCTGCATGGTAAGTCACCGTGAAGCCGTCGGGCAAGTCTGCATTAACCGAAAGCTTATCCTTATTCAGTTTGAAATATAAGTTATCGTAAGCGCATATAATTCTTGGTATCATAAAATTCATGGCAATCCCCCCATATGATTAAATCACAAATTAAATGTGTTGTCAAATTCTCGCAAATTTGCACAAAAGTTATTGAATTCTTTCGAAATATATGTTATCATTAACCAAATAGTTTTAGCACACTAAACCAAAAGGAGGTACTTGAGTGGAAGAAAAAACAAACACCGCTTTTGATGAGCAAAATCAAGGCATAGTTATAGACTACGAAAAAGGCGTTAAAAATCCGCTTTTGAGAAACAGAAGATACATAGGCAACAAAGAAAGAATAGGCTACCTTCTCAACGATGTTTCGGGCAGCTTCAATATTGATAAATATAAAGACCGATTTATTTACGATATTGTTAAGCTTGATTTCGACTTTCTTGCAGTTTTCGGACTTTTTTCGGGTATCTGGGACACTATAAACGACACCTTTATCGGTGTTATTGTTGACAGAACCCGAACCCGCTGGGGTAAGTTCAAGCCATACATACTTTTAGGAAAAATTCCTCTCATGCTCATCGGTCTGTGGTATTGGTTTATGCCGATATTTTTTGCAGACACAAGCGCAACCTACGGACCGAAGTTGCTGTTTTATGCGGTATTTTCAATCATATGTGAAACCGCAGGCACTTTCACTTCAATTGCAAGCACAGGCTTTATGTCAACCATAACGCCTGACCCACTCGAACGAACGGGACTCATAACCATGGCAAACCTTGTTTCGGGTCTTGTCGGCGAAAAGCTTCCCGAGCTTCTGTTTGGTGTTTTGCTTGACCTTGTCAACAACGAGGTTGTCAAATGGAACAGAACCTCGCTTTTCATTGGTTTCGGTATTTTCACCGCCGTTGCAGGTACGCTGATGTCGTTCTATTTCATCTGCGTCACACAGGAAAGAGTTACCCAGACAATAGAAAAGCCGAGCATTATACAAGGTCTGAAGGCGATTGTAAACAACCGACCGATTCTGCTTTATACCCTTTCAGAATTCCTTGCAGGCTTTGCAGTCAGCAAGAGCAGAATCAATTATTATATTGATGTTCTCGGTTCTGCAACATATCAGACCATCGTCGGAATACCTGCATCTCCCGTTTCAACCATCAGCTATGCATTCATCGCTCCGCTGAGAAAGAAGTTCTCAACCAAAGCAATCTGGATTCTTGAAGATGTGTGGACGGATGCCTGCTGGCTGTCTGTATTCGCCATAGGCTCAATCGGCGGTGCAGAAAAGGGACTTTACAAAAATAAATGGGTTATGCTTCCGGTTATGGCGATAGAAGAAGTTTTTGAAATGTGCGTTTACGGTCTGCGTCATGTTATTCCTCAGGAAATCCTCAATGAAGCAATGGACTACTGCGAATGGAAAAACGGCTATCGCGCAGAGGCGATGACAGGCGTTGCAAGAGGTCTTGTAACAAAGCTTCAGGGCATTGCAATGGGTTCGATTCAGAATTTCATTATGAAGAGAATCGGCTATGTTCAGGGTCTTGATATCGGCACTCAGGCAGACTCAACAAAATGGTGGATTTTTGCAATGGGCACAGGTATTCCCGTTATCACGGGCGCTCTCGGAATTATCCCCAAATTCTTCCACAATCTTAACGGTGAAAAACGCGACAGAATGTATCGGGAACTCTTTGCAAGAAGAGAAGCTATGCAGAATGCCGTTGAAAATGCCAAGGATTTTGATGAAGTTGCCAAAATTGCAAAGGCACAGATCAATGCAGATTATGTTCAAAAATAAAAAACAACGCACCCTTCGTTTTGAAGGGTGCATTTTTTGCAAAAAAAATGAACAATGAATAAAAATCCTCAGTTTTAAGATACAGTTACACCAACAATTGTTTTTATGCTCTTGAAAAAATATGTATTCTGTATCTTAAATATCGAAAAATTTATTCATTATTCATTAATTAATGCCTCTGTACGCGCAAGCAAAGGCATTCTGGTGCCGGTGACCGGACTTGAACCGGTACGGTGTTGCCACCGAGGGATTTTAAGTCCCTTGCGTCTGCCGATTTCGCCACACCGGCAATTTTTTGGTGTTTTTTCTCCGCAGCGCACTGACGCCACAGCCCATATCACCGACATAATTATAGTTTATTCATTCCGTTTTGTCAACACCATTTCGGATAAATTAATATTTACTATTGCGAAAGTCACTGAAAAAGAGTAGAATGTTACTATACATTAATATCACCAATAAGGAGAAACAAAAATGAAATTTTATCCTCTCGATTTGGCGCAGCTTATTCAGGAAAGGGACTTTGAGGGAATAGCTGCTCTTGCCATTTCAAAAGCTCCACTGCTTCTGGCAGCTGCGGTAATTCTTGTTGCAGGCTTCCTTATTTCAAATCTTATCGGCAAGCTTGCTGTTAAAGCAATGCAAGCAAAGGGTGTTGACCCATCAATTCATTCGTTTATAAGAACAATAATAACCCTCATCCTCAAGTTTGTTTTCATCCTCTCGGCGCTCTCAACGCTTAAGATTGATGTTAACTCCTTCATAACTGCCCTCGGCGCGGCAGGTGTTACAGCAGGTATAGGTCTTCAGTCAAGCATCAGCCAGCTTGCAAGCGGAATTCAGATTCTAGTTAACCATCCCTTCAAGAGCGGCGACTATATTGATGTCGGTACTGTAAGCGGCAAGGTGCACGAAATCAAAATCATGTATACCGTGCTGATAACGGTTGACAACAAAAGAGTTATTATCCCCAACTCTTATATCACATCAAACAACATCATCAACTACAATGCAGAAGACAGACGACGCCTTGACCTTGTTTTTTCTGTTTCATACGATGCTGATATTGCAAAGGCAAAGCAGGTTATTCTTGAGGTTATTCAGAAAAACAATCTTATACTCACTGATCCTGAACCCATCATAGCGGTAAAAGAGCATGCCGCAAGCTCGGTTAATCTTGCGTGCCTTATCTGGTGTTCTGCCGATGAATATTGGAATGTTTTCTATTATATGCAGGAAACCGTCAAGCTCTCATTTGACGAAAACAACATTTCAATTCCCTACGGTCAGCTTGATGTTCATATTACCAAGGAGTGATATCATTGACTGATTTACTGTTTAAACTGTTTTTCAAGGATTATAAAAATGCAAAGAAGGCTTTAAAAAAATCCAAAGGCGCTGCGTCAATCGGAATTATTCTCGGTGAAAAAGACAGAGTCCGTCTGGGAATTCTCAGCGGCACTGTCGGAATAGTTCTGAATATAGTTCTTTCCGTTTCAAAAATAATTTTCGGCGCATTAACCAAGAGCGTTTCAATTATTGCAGACGGCACAAACAATATTTTTGATGCCGTATCATCCATTATCAGCCTTGCAGGCTTCAAGATTTCGGGCAAGCCTGCCGATGACGAGCATCCCTTCGGACACGGAAGAGTTGAATATATTTCGGCTCTTACTCTTGCATTTTTCATCCTTATTATGGGCGTTGAGCTTATCAAAACCTCTGTTGATAAATTTACAAATCCCGAAGCGGTTATTTTCAGCATTCCTGCAGTTATCGTGCTTGTGTTTTCAATTCTCGCCAAACTATGGCTGGCATTCTTTAACCGCAAGGTCGGCAAAATAATGAATTCGGTTGCTGTAGACGCCGTTGTTACCGACAGCATAGGCGATATCGCCTCAACAACCTGTTCGCTGATCGCTCTCATCGCTTCAAAATTCACCGATTGGCCCGTTGACGCTGTTATGGGCATCGTTGTTGCGCTGGTTGTTATCTATGCCGGCGTTGATATAATCAGAAACACGATGGGTCCGCTTCTCGGTGAACCGCCCGACAAGGAACTTGTTGCGGAGCTTGAAAATCTGGTTATGTCATACGAAGGTGTGGTTGGAATACACGACATGGTGCTTCACAGCTATGGACACGGAAAAATCTACGGCTCGCTCCATGCCGAAGTGCCTGCGGATGTTGATATTATTCATTCTCACGATACAATAGATCTCATTGAAAGGCAGGTTAAGAAAAAACTCGGAATAGAAATTTCAATACATATGGACCCGATTATCAACGATGAACGCACCCACACTCTCAAAGACATGGTTTCGGAAATTGTTAACTCCGTTAATTCAGGCTCAACAATCCATGATTTCCGAATCGTTGACGGTCCTACTCACACCAATCTGATTTTTGATGCTGTTTTGCCTCGAAGTTCACATCTGTCTGAAGATGAATTTAAAAAAGCAGTTGAACAGAGTGTAAAACAGATCAGTGATAAATATTTCACTGTTATCGGCATCGACAGAGATTACACACTATAAGGAGAAATTGAAATGAAAAAAACATTAAAAATCTTTTCGGCATTTTTACTGGCTTTCTGCATTCTTCTTTCACCGGCAAGCGTATTTGCGGCTGATTCTCAGGCATCAGATAACAGTGCGATTATCGGCGCATCAAAGGCAATCAACGCAATTATCAACGGCGCATTAACCGTTGCTTCTTGGCTTTTCCCCGAAGCCGACTACATGACTGTTTCCGAATTTTATAACGGCGGAAGCAAGAATTTCTATGAAGGCACTGCAGATTTCATTGATGAGCCTGCCGAAAATGCTAAATGGAATCTTGGTTTCGGTAAGGCAAGCATCGTTCCCGAAAATCTTGCAGACGGTTCAAAGGAATATTACACAGGCGGATATTTTACCCAGAAAATAAACGGTGTTTATGACGACCAAAGCGTCAACGCAATCGCTCTCAATGACGGCTCAAGCAGAGGCACGGCGATTTTTGCCGCAATAGACGGCATTGGCGTGGGCAATGCGGATATTCGCGAAATCAGGGCTGCCGTTGAAGAAAAGCTTGAAGAAAAAGGCGTTGAAAGCAATATTATCGCAATCAATATCAACAGCACTCACTGCCACACTGTTATTGATACCCAGGGCTTTAATCTTGACCTTATCGGCAAGATTTTTAATAACATCTTCTCATGGCTCCCCGGAATTGACCCTGTCAGAAGCATAGACGAGGAATTCCTTGAGATTATGATTGACGGTGCATCGGATGCAATTATTGATGCATATCTTTCTATGACTGAAGGAAAGCTTTATTATTTTGAAACCGACGGTATCGGCAGGGATGACGAAAAAAATCTTTATGCAGACGATAAGTACAGCTATCTCACAAACAAGAGATACGGCGAAGGCTATCAGCATGTTATAGCCTGCTTCAAGTTTATTCCCGATGATGCTTCAATCGCTCCAACAATTTTTGCAAATCTCGGTGCACATCCCACAACGATTAACAGAGCAACTTCTCTTCTCAGCGCTGATTTCCCGAATTACATCGAAAAATCCGTTAACGAAAGCGGAATAAACTTTATGTTTATTCAGGGCGCACAGTCACCTGTTTCCGTTAAGAAAAACAATGTTGAAAATGAAGAAGTGCTTGCAAAGGTTGCTGCAGAAGCTCAAAACGATGCGAGAGCAGCCGACTATCAGGCATCCAAGTCACTCGGCTATGAATTTGCAAGGCTGATACTTGAAGCATCCGCAGATGCAAAAGAAGTTGAACCCATGCTCAACATTGACATGGACGAATGCACCGTTAAGCTTGATAAAGGTCTTTTCTACCTTGCAGCAGACGCACAGATGCTCGGCTTCACAACCGTTTTTGATTCTTCAAGCCCGAGCGGATATTCGCTCATCACCGAGGTCGGATACATTGAAATCGGCAAGGATATAACAATGCTTACCGTTCCCGGCGAACTCATTCCCCAGCTTGTTTACGGCAATGTTGTAGGGGCTGAGGACTCTTATCTCGGCACAGAATGGGATCTTGAAGCAACTGCGGATATCATCAGAAGAAACAATCCCGATGAAACAGTTCTTGTTATGGGTCTTTGTAACGACGCAATCGGCTATATCATCCCCGATAACGATTATGCTCCGTTTATTGCGGATTCTCTCTGGGGACTTGAAATAGGCGACTGGAAGCTTGGCGAAGCACTTTTCGGCACGCCTCACAGACATTACGAAGAAATGCTCTCTGCAGGAAGCACCGCAGGCTCATCCGTTATGGGTCCCGTGAACAAGCTTGCAAAAAACAGAAGCTGAACAAAAACACATCCTATCGTCAAAATAGCCAAAATTACCACAAAATACTGTATATTTTTTTCTTGATTATTTTTCGATATAACCTTTATTATTCTTAAAAAATATAGTAGAATAAATATATATTTATGTATCGGAGGACATGCCCCATGCCTGATTATGCAGATTTTACAACCATCCCCTACGGCCAGCTCGGCATTCTTGCTCTTCCCGGCTGTGAAGAGGTTGCAAAGAAGATTGACAACTATCTTGTAAAATGGAGAAAAGAAAGAGACAGCGAGCATAAGCTCACTCTCCCCTTTGCCGGCTACGAAAAAGAATCATACATCATCAAGGCTTCCTTCCCCAGATTCGGAACAGGCGAAGGCAAGTGCGTAATCAACCAGACCGTCAGAGGCTTTGACATATTCATTCTCTGCGACCCGTTCAACTACAGCGTTGAATACAAGATGTACGGTCGCTATGTACCCATGAGCCCCGACGACCATTACGCTAACCTTAAAAGAGCCATCAGCGCCATTGCAGGCAAGGCAAGAAGAATCAATGTTATCATGCCGATGCTCTATGAAGGCAGACAGCACAGACGCTCCAGCAGAGAATCCCTTGACTGTGCGGATATGCTTCGCGAGCTTTGCATCAACTACGGCGTTGAGAATATCATAACCTTCGATGCTCACGACCCCAGAGTTCATAACGCTATCCCCCACAACGGCTTTGAAAATGTTCAACCCGTATATCAGATGATAAAGGCAATGTGCAAAAACATTCCCGACCTCAATATCGACAACAACCACATGATGGTTATCTCTCCCGACGAAGGCGGTATGGGAAGATGCATCTATTTCTCAAATGTTCTCGGTCTTGACCTCGGCATGTTCTATAAGCGCCGCGACTATTCGGTTATCGTTGATGGCAGAAATCCCATCGTTGCCCATGAATTTCTCGGAACAAATATCGAGGGCAAGGATGTTATCATCATTGACGATATGATTTCATCGGGCGATTCCATGATTGAAGTTGCAACAAAGCTCAAGGAGCTCAAGGCAAACAGAATCTTCATCTGCTCCTCCTTCGGTCTTTTCTGCAACGGCCTCGATACCTTTGACCAGGCATATGCCGACGGTCTTATAGATAAGGTTTTCACAACCAACCTTATTTATTCTTCGCCCGAGCTTCTTTCAAGAGATTGGTATGTAAGCGTTGACATGTCAAAATACTGCTCATATATCATCGACACTCTCAACCACGATGAATCCATAAGCGGTCTTCTTGACCCCAAAGACAGAATTCATAAACTTCTTGATAAGTACGGATTCGAAAGCCACAAATAATTATTAATGTAACAAAACCGCCGAATCCTCTTCGGCGGTTTTTGCGTATAGAGGTGAAACCATGCAAAACAGAGAATTGCTGTTTAAAAACGGAAATTTTAAAATTATGCAGATTGCGGATACTCAGGAAATTCCTGCCGTATCACCCGACACAATAAAGCTCATCTGCGCTGCACTCGATAAAGAAAAGCCCGACCTCGTTGTTTTTACAGGTGACCAGATTAAAGGATATTCCTCATTCTTTCTCGGCGAAAAGGGCAGAAAAGCAGCTGAAGAAACTATAAAAACTCTCATAAAGCCTCTTGAAGAGAGAAACATTCCCTTCACGATGACTTTCGGCAACCATGACGGTGAAGCCGCACTTCGCAAAAACGAACAGTTTGAGCTTTATAAGCAGTCGCCGATGTTTGTTTATGCCGACGCTGCATCAGAGGATGAAAAAGCAACCTTTTGCCTGAGCGTTGAAGATAAATTTCTTGTTTATCTTTTTGACACCCATTCAAAAAATGCTGACGGCGGATACAGCAGCGTTACTTCCGAACAGCTTGAATGGTATCGCTCGGTGCGTGACAGCTATGAAACGCCCCTGCCCTCACTTGTTTTTCAGCATATTCCCACTCCCGAATTTTTTGAGGTTATAAAAAAAGTTCCTAGATTCACAAAAGGCTGCGTAAGAGCCTTTGGCGACCACAAGAATGAATTCTACACCCTTGACCCTCATAACAGCGGTCTGCGCGATTTTATGAAAGAATCCCCTGCCGCACCCTTCACAAATGTCGGGCAGATTGATGCATTCCTCGAAAAAAGCGAAGTGCTCGGCGTTTATGTAGGCCATGACCACAACAACAGCTTTGTTGCAGATTACAAGGGCATTGACCTCGGATATACTCAGGGCGCAGGCTTCAATGTTTACGGCCCGGGTCTTGACAGAGGAGTCAGAATTTTCAACATCAGCGAAAACGGTACATACGAAACAAAGACCGTAACATTCGGCGAGCTTTGCGGCAGCGAAGTTAAAAACAAAGCAAAATTTGCGCTTTATACATATGCGCCCACCAGCGTTTCACAGGTTGTGACAACGCTTAAGGAAACCGCAGCTGTTGCGGCTGCCGTTGCAGGTGTAATAGGAATTATCAAAACAATAAAAAGAAAAAAATAATTTCAGATTCAAAAATATTAAATGTTGCTCACGCAACCACCTCATCCGTCGCTATGCGACACCTTCTCCTCGAGGAGAAGGCATAGTATCAGCTTTCTGTGCTAACCGAACCAACCATAAAAACCAGTTCTGTTGGTTCGGCTTCCCCTTTGAGGAGAAGCTCCGCCATGGGCGGTGATGAGGTGATTGCGTGAGCAATTATTTTTTTGGTATTCCGAAGAATTTACCGTATGAGCACTTATCGCCCCTGCTCTTTATTCCAGCATAGATATTATTGATTTGAATTCTTCTGTATTTTTAAATTCATCGGACAGAGGGTATCTTTCAAGCATTCGCTTTTTTACGGTTTCTTTCGCCCGGTATGTACTTCCGAGAGTATGTTTATCAAACTGTTTGCCTTCAAAAATC
Organism: Acutalibacteraceae bacterium; assembly: GCA_045539875.1. GTDB lineage: Bacteria > Bacillota > Clostridia > Oscillospirales > Acutalibacteraceae > CAG-177. The sequence continues at coordinate 112,568 of JAZQGF010000025.1, read as the reverse complement.
TTTGAATGCATTACACTGATTCTGTCCATGCTATCAAATTTAACGGCAAGCTCTGCTGATTTTTTCAAATATGTCAGGGTTAAATCAGTATCACCTTTTTGAGAATATCTGATTGCCAGATGACCATAATTGTGTATTATCACTTGCCACAATTTACCGTAGTTACCATCATCATAAATGAAATTCAGAAAATCAATTTCCCTTTTACATAATCCGAGTTTAAAATCAACATCAAAATCATCGTTAAAAAAATAATAACTTTCTAAATGGGTATGCAGTAAAAGAATTTCCTCCTCAATAGTTTTTTTGATATTTTCTTCACGCTCAGGATGATTTGGAGGATAAAAGAACGAAAAAGTTTCTTTGCTGTCACGCATACGAGGCATCTGTGCTATAATTCTTTCGCAGTCATCAAAGGATATATCGCTGTCATCTTTCGTTGAAAGTGAATGATACAACTCTATCAATGCTCTTTTTGCCGTGATTCGTATCTGGTCGTCTGTGCAGTTTTGCTGAATATTTTCATATATCGCAAGGACTTCGGGAAGCTTTTTGCTTTTATCGACAGAATAGCGTGAAAGATATGCTATATATCTGATTAACACACGAAAATCGTTGGGAAATTTTTCTTTCAGCGTGTTGATTAAATTCCACATCAATTTTTTGTCGGTCAAGTTGTCGTATACTTTAATTTGATCTTCAATTTCAGCTTCGTTTTCTGCTTGGTTTACGCCCAGCAATTCATCAACGCTGACAGTGAAAAACTTTGCAATCGTAGGCAGCGTAGTTATATCAGGGTATGTGTCATCACGCTCCCACTTGCTGATTGTCTGATAGGAAACGCCAAGGAAATTTGCGAGCTTTTCCTGCGTTAATCCTTTTTGAATTCTCAAATTCTTCAAGTTTTCACCAAAATAAATTTTCATATATTCACCTCAAATTTAATTTGGAAGTGCTTCCTTGATTAAATTTTACATCATGCATAAGCATAAATCAATAACGCTTTTGGCGAGAAAAGTTCTCGTAATAAAAGAATATTGAATTCGAAAAATTATTAAAACGGGCGTTTGGTTAAATCGCCCCTACAATATCTCAGAAGCCACAACGACCCCGAAACGCTGAGTTTCGGGGTCGTTAATTTATTATTCAACTGCCTTGAAATATTTGATAAAGCTCTCGCCGTCGCTGTTGCGAAGGTTTGTGAATGCAAGACCCGCATTCATAAGGAGCGCACCTGAATAGACTTCATCAGTATCCTCGTCAATGTAATATTTGTCGGGGTCAAGACCCTTGAGCTTGATATAGAATGCTCTGTCGGCAGGCTCACGCATGATGACGCTTGTGAGGAGTGCCTCATTCTTATCCTCCGAAACAAATTCCCATGCAACTCTGTAGGGATTTTCAAAGGGAGTCACAAGTCTGTAAAGATCGCCGAAATGGATAACATCATAATACTTATGATATTCCTTAACCTGACGCTTTACTATTCTCTTATCTTCATCAGTAAACTTATTCGGGTCAAGTTCATATCCAAAGGAGCCCCAGAGAGCAACATTGCCCTTGGTGTCGTAACCCGTGCGTCTGCAAGCAGAAACATGAGCACCCATTGTTGATGCGGGGTAACACATCGAAGTACCGAACTGAATGGTCAAGCGTTCAATCGGGTCAGTATTGTCGCTGGTCCAAATCTGCGGTGAGAAATAGAGTGTACCCGGGTCAAAGCGTCCGCCACCGCCCGAACAGTTTTCGATAAGCATATTCGGGAATTCCTTGGTAAGTCTGTCCATAACATCGTATGTACCGAGCACAAAGCGATGGAAAACCTCTTTCTGCTGCTCCGCAGGAAGAATTGCAGAGCCGACCTCAGTCAGATTGCGGTTGAAATCCCACTTAAGATAATCTATCTCACAGGATGAAAGAACCTTTTTCATTTCGCCGAAGATATAGTCACGCACATCCTGTCTTGAATAGTCAAGAACATACTGATGGCGTCCGATTGATTTTTCACGGTTCGGAACATGCAGACACCAATCGGGGTGTGCTCTGTAAAGATTGCTGTCGCGTGATATCATTTCCGGCTCATACCATATTCCGAACTTGATTCCGAGAGCTTTTATTTTATTAACAAATTCAGCAAGCGTTCCGCCGAGCTTCTCTTCATTAACCTGCCAGTCGCCGAGACCGCTGCGGTCGGAATTTCTGTCGCCAAACCAGCCGTCATCCATAACAAGCATTTCAATTCCGAGTTCCTTTGCTCTTTCGGCAAAGCTAACAAGCTGATCACCCGTGAAATCCATACCCGTTGCTTCCCAGTTGTTGATGAGAAGAGGACGCTTAATATTCTTCCACTTTCCTCTTATAAGATGGTTTCTGTAAAGGCGGTGGAAAATTCGGCTCATTTCGCCGATACCGTCGGGAGTGTAGACCATGACAACCTCAGGTGAGCAGAAATATTCGCCTGTCTTGAGCTGCCAGCCGAAATTTTCGGGATTTATACCCATAACAACTCTTGTTCCGGCGTTCTGATTAACTTCAGCCTCAAAAACAAAGTTGCCGCTGTAAACAAAATTAAATCCGTATGCATTGCCGTAATCCTCTGTTGCACCCTTATCAACAATAGCCGCAAAAGGATTCTGGTGATGGCTTGATGAGCCTCTTTTGCTTGATACCATCTGTCTGCCGTGTGCAAGAGGTCTTCTTTCAAGCGCTCTTTCTTTGCCCCATCTGCCGTAAAGACTGAGCATTTCAAAATCACTTGTATGGAAATCAACGCAGGTACTCATAACCTTTTCGATTTCAACCGTCTTATCGGAGTTGTTGATAACCTTAACGCTTCTTGTCATAGCACCGAGCTTTTCAAAAACTGTGTAGAAAAGCACTGTCTGAATACCTGTTACAGCATCTTCAGTCATAATTTCAAGGGTTGTTGCCTCATCGTCACTCTCAACATAAAGAGCAGGAAGACCCTCTATTACAGGTTTGCCCGAATAAATTTTATGCGAGACATAGCGCATATCGGTTGTGTTGTTGCCGTCGGCATTTCTGATTGCGATTGCCGAAGTTCTGAAGTCGCCTGCGCCGTTGCCCGAATATTCAAAGGGATTTATATCGGGCGAAAAACGCCAGTCATCAACTTTTATGTTGTTGGGACTGAAGGATGCAAAGCCGCCTGTATAGCGGAATTCAGAAAGGTTATAATCGGGAATTTTTGCACCGTAATAAAGATGAACAAGATAATTCTGTTCGTATATCTCAAAAACATAGCTTGATGTTGCCGTATCGAGTTTGAAAATCTTTTTTTCTTTGTCAAAAATAATGGGCATATCAATTCTCCTTAATCAACTGATTGATTTTTTCTCTTGTTTCAAGAAGCCATTCGGTTTCATGGGGATATTCCATGAAGGTCAGCGGCTTGAAGAGATCTTTATCAATAAATTCAAGCACCTTTTCTCTGCCGATTTTGCTTTCAAGCAATCTCAACGCCATCAAATCCTTAAATCCGTCATAAAAAACTTTAAGACGAAGCGATTCAAGGGCAGTGCCGTTCTCGGCAGGATAAACAACAAACGAGTCTCCCGACTGGAATCCGCCGCCTGCATCGGTCACTTTATAAGGGTCAATGGCTTTAATTGAATACTGCGTGTTATAGAAATTATAACCCCAGTGAAGAAAGCCTTTCACATCGTATTTATAAAGCAGAATTCCAAGAACACGGTTTCTCAGAGAGGGCATTGCCATAAGACGGTTGGGAACAAATTTGTTGCCCTGTGCGCAGCAGTAATAAGTCCACAGTTCGGGAACATTACCGACAAATTTCTCAATATGATCTTCGCAAGGAATAGGCTGCTTAACCACACCCGTTTCATAGAATTCATAATCCGAAAGAGCGTCAATAACCCTGAACCCCGGAAAGATTTCATCAATCAGCTTTGCACGCTTCTTATAGATTTCAAGATGCTTTGCGGAAGGCTCATCCGAAACATGAAAGAAACACTTTTCGCGGATTCCTTCGCTGTCGATAACCTTTACAAGCTCTGCAGCAAACGCACGCAGGAATTTATCGTATTCTTTGCTTGAAGTTCTTGTTGCCCAGCCGAAAATCTTCTTTTCCCTGCCCTTGCTGTCGATTGCAACAATCTTGGGAGCGTGCTTTGCTCCCCACTGAGTGAAAAGATGGCACATTTCAAAATATTCAATACCGCATTCGAGGCACATGGCAATCCATTTTTTCAGGTTTCTGAAATCAAAATAATATTTTCCGCCGTTTCTGCGCACTCTGACAAGCTGAACCGTTCTTCTCTCACCGCCCACTCTCGTATCAAGAGGAGGAGTGAAAAGCGGAGTAAGAATGCAGTTCATTCCGTGGTCTGCCGCAGTCTTTACGAAGTTTTTGCAGATGCGCCAGAATTCATCGCTGAACGGCTCAACATTATAGTAATTGCAAAGGCAATCGCAGTGAAACCAGTTGGTAAAAATCAAATCCTGTTTGGGAAGAGCGTCATCAATAATCTCGATTTCAATGCTGCTCTCTGCGCTTTCTTTGTCTGCATTAAGCTTTAGCGAAAGCTTGCTTTTTCCTGATACACCTTCGGGGAAAACCTCAATCCAAATGCTGTACCACTTTCCGCCTTCCGCCTTGATTTTACCGTTTACGGGGACAAGACAGTCGGGATAATCACCCGAAGTTCTGCGAAGGTAAAAATCATCCGCATCATCAAAGCATGCCGTGCCGACAGGAACATCTTTAACAAAATAAATTTTTGATTTTTTCGCAAGATTTCCCGTTAGTTCCGCTGTAACTTCCGCACCGTTTTCACACATAAAGGCTGCCTGAAACGATGAACGCTCGTTCCTGAGCATGGAAAACATTTTATATTCCGGTGCGGAGGGCTTTTCGTCTGCAAAAACTTTTTCAAGTGAACTTAAAATTAAAAGCTCCATAATGCCACCTCTTTATTTTGAAGCACTAATTAATTTATCCTTTTCCACGGTCTTATCAACCGCAGTAATTACCGAATTTTCAAAACCTGTTTCTTTAAGGCTGCAAACGCCCTCAATGGTTGTTCCCCCGGGTGAGCAAACATTTCTGATAAGCTCGCTGACGGAAAGAGGGCTGTCGAGCAGCTGCTTGGCTGAGCCGAAGAGCATCTGCGCCGCTATATCCTGCGCTGTTTTTGCAGGAAGTCCGTATTTTATTCCTGCGTTTGCGAGTGCATCTGCAAACATATATGCAAAAGCAGGAGCAGAGCCTGCGATTGCAGTAAATGCCGAAAAATATTTTTCTTCAAGCTCGGTAACTCTGCCGAAATATGCACAGAGATTCATCGCGAATTCCTTTTCGGCATATACCACACGCTCCGAAGCACACAATGCGGTCATTGATTCGCCGACAGAAGCATTGATATTCGGCATAATGCGTATTGCCTTTGCATCATAACCGAAACAATCCTTTATTTTTTCAAGCTGAGTTCCTGCGGCGGTTGAGATTATAACAGCGTCGTTTGTGCAAATTTCATCGCGTATATTCTTTGCAAGAGCTGCAAAATCCTTGGGTTTCACTGCAATAACAACAAACTCACAGTTTGCCGCAACCTCGTCTGCACTCTCTGCGGTATTAACCGAAAGTTCCTCGCGAAGCTCTTCAAGCTTATCGGGATTAATATCATAAATCATTATTTCATTTGCAGGTATTTCTTCCGCAGCAACAACTCCTCTGAGAATTGCACTTGCAAGATTACCCGTTCCGATAAAACCAAGTTTCATAATAATTCTCCTTAAGAAAAATGGCGCAAAGCATCATAGCGTGCTCTGCGCCTTGGATTTTAATGCGATATTAAAGCTCGGATGTACAGTGAGGACATCTTGTTGCATCGATTGCAATTTCACTTTTGCAGTAAGGACAAGCCTTGGTTGTGGGAGCTGCGGGAGCTTCTTCTTCCTTCTTCTTGGTCTTGTCTGCGATTGTGTTGATACCCTTAACAAGAAGGAACACAACAAATGCCATGATAAGGAAGTTGAGAACTGCACTGATGAAATTACCGTAGCTGAGAACCGATGCGCCTGCTGCCTGTGCAGCTTCAAGAGTTGCATATTCTCCGCCGTCAAGAGCGATAAACCAATTTGAGAAATTAACACCCTTTGTTGCAAGGCTGATAACAGGCATTACTATGTCGTCAACAAGTGACTTAACGATTGCCTGGAAAGCACCGCCGACGATAACACCGACCGCAAGATCAATAACATTGCCTCTCATAATAAACTTCTTGAATTCTGCGCCGAATCCTTTTGCTTTTGACATAACAAAAACCTCCGTTTAATTATTACTATATTAATTTACCAAATATTTTATTAAAGGTCAACACCTTCGAGGTCAAAATTTGGAATAAAACTTTCTTCCGCCGCTTCTCCGCTTTGAAAATAGCAGTTTTCAAAGCCGAGAGCAAGTATTTTTTGCTTCACAATTGAATATTCCCTTGCTGAAAGCCGTCTGTTTATCGGCGGCATTTCCTTCGCCTTTCCGAAAGGTACATACTGGCGCATAACGCTGATATATGTTTCTTCCGGCAGATTCTCACGAACCCACGAAAAAACCTTTACAGCTTGAGAAATATTGCCCGGCAAAACCATATGGCGGATGATAAGACCGCTTTCGGCAATGCCGTTTTCGTCAAGCTTAACCGTTCCGACCTGCCTTTGCATTTCAAGCACAGCGACGGATGCATATTCAAAATAATCCTCGGCAGCCGAATACTTGAGTGACGGTGCAGAATCAAAATATTTAAGGTCGGGCAAATAGATATCAACAAGCCCTTCGAGCATTTTAAGCGTTTCGGCTTTTTCGTAGCCCGAAGAATTCCATACGACGGGAACAGGCGGATTATATTCTTTCAGCACCTTCGCAAGCATCGGCGCATAATGGGTAGGGGTTACGAGGTTAAGATTATGAACGCCCTTTTCAATCAACGAATCAAAAATCTTCATAAGCTCTGTTTCGCTGACTTCTTTTCCGAATGCATCATGGCTAAGACCGTAATTCTGACAAAAAACGCAGCCGAGATTGCAGCCCGAAAAGAACACAGTACCCGAGCCTTTTTCGCCGCTTAAGCAAGGTTCTTCCCAAAAATGGGGTGCTGCTCTGGCAACTTTCAGCTTTTCGCCGACGGAACAAAAGCCCATGCTGTTGTTTCTGTCTGTCATGCAGTTTCTCGGGCATACCGAACATTTCACGGCTGATTTTTCCACCTTTTCCATTATTTTTAATATATTATACAATAATATTTAACAAATGCAAGAGATTTTTCGTTGCATTATTTTATAATATAGTGTATAATTAAAAAGATTATAATGGGAGGACTGTGTTATGCTTCTTGCAATAGATATCGGCAACACCAACATCACCATGGGTGTCTATAATAAAGACGAGCTTGTTTTTGTTTCACGGCTCGCAACAGACCGCTACAAAACACCCGACCAGTATGCGGTTGAATTCAAGCAGATATTCTCGCTTTACGAAATGCCCTGCAACAGCTTTGAGGGCGCGGCAATCAGCAGCGTTGTGCCCGAGCTTTCAGGCGCAATGAGCAGTGCTGTTGAAAGAGTTACGGGATGTAAGCCGATGATTCTCGGCCCGGGAATCAAAACCGGCATGAACATACTTATCGATAACCCTGCTCAGCTCGGTGCAGACCTTCTTGCAGGCTGTGTAGGTGCTGCGGCTCTTTACCCTCTTCCCTGCCTTGTTATTGATTTGGGCACTGCAAGCAAAATAAGCGTTATTGATAAAAACGGCGCCTTCTGCGGCTGCACAATTGCACCCGGCATCGGAATTTCGCTTGACGCTCTTTCGGCAAGAACTTCTCAGCTTCCTGCAATCAGCCTTAAAACTCCTGCAAGGGCTATCGGAAAAAACACGATTGACTCCATGCAGTCGGGAACTGTTTTCGGCTACGCCTCGATGATTGACGGCATGTGCGAAAAGCTTGAGGAAGAGCTTGGCGAAAAGGTTGCATCAAGAGTTGCAACGGGCGGCCTTGCAAAAGACCTTATCAAAAGTTGTAAGCAGGATATAATTTTTAACCGTGAACTGATTCTTTACGGTCTTAAGGTTCTTTACGAAAAGAACAGAAAGTAAATATTTTTATTCGTCAAATTTTGCGTTGCATCCGTTTTTTCGGAGTAACAGCAAGGAGGAATATATATGTCAAAATCATCCGCAAAAACCAGGCGCATACTGCGTCTCACCCAGCTCTCTGTGCTTGTTGCGCTGCTGTTAATCTTCGGCTTCACAAGCATAGGCTACATCAAAATCGGCGTTATCGAAATAACGCTCAACATCATTCCTGTTGCCATAGGCGCAATTGTACTCGGTCCTTCTGCCGGGGCAGTATGCGGTGCAATCTTTGGTCTGACAAGTTTTTGGCAGGCAATTTCGGGAATGAGTGGTTTCGGTGAATTGCTTGTGAATGTAAGCCCTATTCTGACATTCATTCTCTGCTTTGTGCCGAGAATTCTCGAAGGCTGGCTGACAGGTCTTATCTTCAAAGGGCTTTCAAAGGTCTGCAACAGTAATTCGATACCCTGCACGATTTCAGGTCTTGCATGTCCTCTGCTCAACACGCTGCTTTTCGTCGGAGGATTCATCCTTCTTTTCGGACAGACTGATGTTTTTGCAAATCTTTACGGTCAGTCCGCCGCAACAAACATTGTTGCTTTCTTCGCATGGTTTGTCGGACTCAACGGTGTTGTTGAAGCAATCGCAGGCTTCGTTATCGCATCGGCAGTTTCAAAAGCACTTCTTACAGCAAACAAGAAAATTCTTTAATATAAGGTGATTCAATGCCAATCAAAATAGCAAACGAGCTTCCGGCACACAAGTCGCTGGAATCCGAAAACATATTCGTTATGACCGAAGACAGAGCAATGTCGCAGGATATCCGTCCGCTGAACATTCTCATTCTCAACCTCATGCCGACTAAAATAGAAACAGAAACTCAGATTCTCAGGCTTCTGAGCAATTCTCCGCTTCAGGTTGAGGTTGAGCTTCTGCAAGTCAAATCCCATAAGTCAAAAAACACTTCCGAGGAGCATATGCTCAAATTCTACAAAACCTTTGACGAGATTTGCGAAAAAAAATATGACGGTCTGATTGTTACAGGTGCGCCCGTTGAGAATCTTGAGTTTGAGCAGGTTGACTACTGGGACGAGCTTTGTACCATCTTTGACTGGAGCAGAAAGAATGTTTATTCAACCTTCCACATCTGCTGGGGCGCTCAGGCAGCTCTTTACCATCACTACGGAATTCCGAAATATCCGCTTGAAGAAAAGCTTTTCGGCGTATTTCCCCATAAATGCCTTGATACCTACCATCCGCTTATGAGAGGAATTGACGACACATTCTATGTGCCGCATTCAAGACACACTGAAAACAGAAGAAGCGACATTGCGCTTGTTAAGGATTTGCAGATTCTTTCTTATTCAGAGCAGGCAGGAGTACATCTCATTTCGGATATGGACTGCAGAAACTTCTTTGCAACAGGGCATTCGGAATACGACAGAGAAACTCTTGCGAAGGAATATTTCAGGGATGTCAACAAAGGGCTTGATATAAAAGTACCCCATAATTATTTCCCTGACGATGACCCGAATATGCTTCCTAAGATGTGCTGGAAAGGCACGGCAAATCTGCTCTTTACAAATTGGCTTAACTATTTTGTTTATCAGCAGACACCTTATGATCTGAGTACACTTTAACATCAAATTTAAAGCAGGGTTAAGTGCCTGCACCTAACCCTGCTTTAAATTTATCTGAAATAAAAATATAAACCTGCACACACAATCGCTGCATGAAGTGCGATTTCAAGAGGCAGACCGATCATAAATTTTTTATGTTTTGTTTTATGCCTTATCGTTTTCATTGTTACAAACATCGGCAGCGCACCGCCGAAAAGCCCGAGAGTCATAAGCGTTGCTTCGGGTACACGCCATCCCCCTCTTTTTGCGGACAGCTTATCCGCAACGGTCACTACAACCGAAACAAGCGCCAAAACAGCAAGATAAATTATTAGCAGATTAAAATACCACGGCATTTAAAACATTCCTTTTTAATATATTTGATTTTGAAAACACCAATGAAAGGAAAAAAGAATGAGAAAGCTTATTCCTTTGATTTTAATTATATCGCTTCTGTTCACCTCATGTCAACTCCGCGGAGAAATTATTATTCCCGAAGAAACAGAAACCGTTGCAGAAACAACAACCGCAATATACACGGAATATTTTTCACAGACAGAATCTCAAACAGGACACCCGGAAGAAACCACTCTTAAAAAAATCGCAACCGCAGTTTCATCCTCGGTTGCATCAACAATTGCAGCAATAAAGCCTGTTAAGCCTTCTCAGGCAAAAACAACAACCGTTAAGGCTACAGAAAAAACAACGGTTCGTGCAACGGCAAAGCCGACATCCGAATCCAAATCAACAACAAAAGCTGCAACAACCAAAGCTGCTTCAAAACCGCAAACAACCTCAACGCCTGCAACACAAAACGAGCTTCGCGGAATCTGGATTTCATGCTATGACCATATCTCTGCCGTAGGAAAAACAAGAGAAGAATATAAAGCTTTAACCGACGCAATGTTTAAAAAAATAAAAGATTTCGGTCTTAACACGGCATTCGTTCATCTCAGGGCATTTTCCGATGCCTTCTATCAGTCCGATATTTATCCTTATTCTTCGTATATCGCAGGCAAGGAGGGTGCAGACCTGCCGTTTGACCCCTTTGCGGTTATGCTTGAAAGCGCAACAAAATACGGAATTTCCGTTCACGGCTGGATAAACCCGTTCAGGGTTTCAACAAAGAAAGATGCATCCCTTCTCAGTTCGGGAAATCCTGCAAAGAAAATTCTTGATTCGGGCAACTCAGACGGAGAAATTTGCGTTCTTTCCAACGGAATTTACTATAATCCGTCCTGCCCGTCAAACCACGAAAGAATCATTGACGGAGTGCGTGAAATCATAAGCAAATACGATATCGACGGAATACATATCGACGATTATTTTTATCCTTCAACCAGTGAATCGGTTGATAAAAAGCAGTATGCTCAATATAAATCAGAGGGCGGCGCTCTCAGTCTTGACGATTGGCGCAGAAACAGCGTAAATGCCTTCGTTTCGGCTCTTTATTCTGCTGTAAAAACAGCTGATTCTTCTTTGACAGTCAGCATAAGTCCGGCAGGACAGCTTGACAAAAATTATGATGAATACTATGCAGACTGCGAATTATGGCTCTCACGCACAGGATATGCCGACCTTATCATTCCGCAGATTTATTTCGGCTTTGAACACGAAACTCTCGCTTTCAATTCTCTGCTGAATAAGTGGGGAAATCTTTCAAGAGCATCGGGCATTAAGCTCGCCTGCGGAATAGCCGCTTATAAATGCGCAACAACAGATAAATATGCAGGCACAGGCTCTGCCGAATGGAAGAATAACACAAATATCCTTTCGCGACAGCTCACGGCAATCCGAAAAAACAGTAATTACGGCGGCTTCGTTGTTTTTTCTTATCAAGATTTAAACAGAAGTGCATGCAAAACAGAAATAAGCAATCTTAAAAATACCATCACGGGGAACAGTTAATGAAAAAGAACAAAATTCTTATCGCATCAATAATCGGAGTTGCCGTTGCATTCATCGGCATTATCGTTGCCATGTTTGCAACGGGAAAATTCGATTCTCTAAAAAAGGACAGCATTGAAACAACAACCGCCGCTGTTACCGAAACAACAACCGAAGCACCTGTTGCCGTATCGGGCAGACCAAAAAGTCAGCGTCCCGAAACGGTTATAGCCTCTGTTTATTCCTCCTATTCCGAAAACAGCACACTCGAGCTTGCTCTTTTTGAGAATCTCGGATTCAATACCGTTATTTTTGAACTGACGGAAGAAAACAGCAATACCGTTGCTCCTCTTCTTGAAGAAGCAAAGAAAAACTCCCTTTATTTCGGTGTAAAATCCGATATTTCCGAAAGCACGGATTTTGTTGCCTCTTTCGTTGAAAAAAACAATGTTGATTTCGTCATTATCGGTGGCTGTGACGAAACAATTTCGTCTGTCTACAGTGAAGCGGCAGGCGCACTCTGCACAAAAATAAGAGCAACAGACCCTCTCATCCTCATCGGTCTTGAGCCCGTTATAAACTCAAAGGCTTCTGAATCGCAAAAAACTCTTATCTCCGAAAAAAATGCAGATTTCATTTTCCTTTCCCACGAAAAAGGCAAGGAGTCTTCGTTTGAAGCTGCCCAGAGCGTATGGAATGAAGAATCTGCTCCGCTTTGGCTTAATCACGATCTGAACGGTCTTTCTTCATATTCAACCGACAAAGCAAACAATATCATTGAGCTTGCAGCGGCATCGGCGGATATGTCAATGTGCAAAGGACTTGCGTTTTCTCCTTTCGGCGAAATTGCGAATGCATCGGGCAAAGGCGCAGATTCCGTTAAAACCTACATAAAAAAGCGTGACACATATCTTCTTGACAAGGAATTCTCAATAACCAACCATTCAAAAACAAGCTTTACCGTTGAGCAGTCAATCGTCACCTTCAGAGGGACAAGCAGCCCTGCACATGAGCTTCTCTGCAACGGGCAGAAGCTCTCCGTTGCAAAAAACGGCGATTTTTCGCTTGACTGTGAACTTACTCCCGGTGAAAACACAATCAAATTTGAGCATAAGGGCAAAACATACACATACAAAGTTACCTATAAAATCAAGCTTTTAAAGTCAGTTTCACCCTCCGAAAACATCTCCGTACCCGGAGGAATGCTGGTTGAAGTTTCGGCAGTTGCCCTCAAGGATGCGTCACTTTCCGTTTCTTTCAACGGCAAATCCTACAAAATGGAAATCAGCGTTGCAGACGGTGAGGATACACCCGATACCGCATCGGATTTTGCTACCTTCACCGCAACTCTCGAAACTCCCGACAGTACCGAAAAAGAGCAGAAGCTCGGCAAATATAAAGTAACGGCAAAATATAACACTCTTACAGAATCCCTCACCGGCGCAAGCGTTACTGTTACGGCAAAGGAAATTGTTACGGCTCCTCCCGAAACAAAGCCCGTAACAACCACGCAAACGCCCACAACAACTCAGCTGCCTACCGAGCCGCCAACAGATATTCCGAACGAATCAGGCCCTTCAGAATCTCAGAACACAAGTGAAACTCAGCAGCAGACAGAAACTCAGACCGTGACGCAGGAGCAAACTGCTCAAGCGCCCTCGGGCAACTCAATGGAAAAATATTTCTATACAGAAAATTACGGTCTCGGCAGTACAACAATCTGCGAAATCATTGACGATTATGTTGAGGTTTATCCCGGCAACGACACAAAAACCTATTCCGTTCCCGACTGTTCTCCTCTTCTCAAGGGCACGGTTGACTATGTTAAAGGTTCACCTATAACTCTTGACGGCGATAAATATTATATTCTTGCGTCCGGTCTCAAAGTGCCGACTGTGCGTGAAGAACGCCTTGCTTCGGGTGAAAACGGCAAGGTTACCCACATCAGCATAAAAGATGGCTATATTATGCCCAAAAACAGTATCAAGGTTCTTTCCTGCAGATCAGCGGGCGGAAAGACGGTTATTGTTCTTGAAATGAACAGAGCAGTTGCTTTCACCGCAAAGCTGACAGGTCAGAGCTACAGCTCATACAACGGCAGACCCGTTTCCGTTTCATCGCTTAACTGCACGGGTCTTGAATTCACCTTCAGCGACACCGTTAACGCAGAGGGCAATCTTTCATTCATGGATTCGGTTATAAAGAGCGCCTCATGGAGCTCCGACAGTGCCGCTTCCACCGTCACTCTTTCTATGAAGCTTGCAGACGCAGGCAAATTCTACGGTTTCCACTACGAATTTGATAATGACGGAAATCTTGTTATTTCAGTAAAACACAAGCCTTCATCAACACTCAGCGGCTACACAATCATGCTCGACCCGGGTCATGGCGGAATTGACGGAGGCGCAGGCTGCGCGGTATCATCATCAAGCTTTGGCAACGAAAAGCATATTAACCTTTCAATCGCAACCAAGGTTAAGGAACTGCTTGAAGCCGAAGGCGCAAAGGTTCTTATGACAAGAACAACCGACAAATGGGTCTGCTATACCGACCGAAACAACGCTGTTCGCGAAAACGACCCCGACATGTTTATTGCAATCCACTGCGACTCAAGCTCCTCCGCATCGGCAATGGGAACCTCGGCTTATTATTACAGAGCCTACGGTCAGCCGCTTGCCAAGGCGGTACACAACAGCATCGTCAGCGCATATAAAGATAACATTTATAAAGATAAATCTGCCGATTTTAAATCAAAAGTCAGCCGCGGCGCAAATTTCTATGCATTCAGGGTGGCAAGAGTTGAGGAATGCCCTGCAATTCTTATTGAATACGGCTTTGTTTCCAACATGGCAGAATGTCAGGTGCTCCAGACTGCAGCAAACAGAGATATCCTCGCTGCGGCAACCGTTCAGGGCATAAAAGACTACATCAGTCAGAGTTAAATCTTTTCTCAACATAGCTGCACACATAATAAGCAGGAATGCTGATAAAAAACCACGCAAGGCAGAACTGAGGGCAAATCTGCCCGAAAAGGTTGAATGGCTTATCTGAATAATCCCAGACATTCCACCCGAATCCAACATTAACTGTCATTCCCACGGAAAATTCAAGGCTTGTTATGACTGTCATTCCAAGAAAGCATTTAAGAATGATATTTAAATTTTTAGTTTGATTGATAAGATTGAGGAGCAGCATAACACAGCCTCCCGTGAGTGCCATGGTCCAATGGGTATATCCTCTCACACAAAGCTCAATCAGCCCGTAGGTTACTGCCCCTATTGCAAAACACATAAAAAATTCTTTGAATTTCGACATTTCATCACCTTGAAATATAATACGCAAAAGAGGTGTTTTTATGCGGCAGATGACCGCTTTAATCAAGCCTGCATCTTCACGGTGCAACCTTCGCTGCAACTATTGCTTTTACTGCGACGAGGCTGAATCCAGAGAAAAAAGCACAACGAAAAAAATGGAAATATCCACTGCTGAAAATCTGATAAAAAAGATGTTTGATTTCTGCGGAGAAAACTCTGTTCTGACTTTTATGTTTCAGGGCGGCGAACCTCTTCTTGCAGGAATTGACTTCTTTGAAAAATTTACAGAAACAGCCGAAAAGTACCGTACATCGGGCAGTGTTATTCAGTATTCACTCCAGACAAACGGCACGCTCATTGATGAGAATTTTTGCAAACTTTTTAAAGAAAACAATTTTCTTATAGGAGTTTCGGTTGACGGAGATAAGGAATTGCATGATAAAAACCGCTGCAAATCCTTTGATAAGTCGATGCAGGGCATAGAAATGCTGAAATCGCACGGTATTGATTTCAACATTCTGTCCGTCATAACTGCAAAGACAGACGCTTCCATGCTCTTTGATTTTTATAAAAGGAACGGATTTCGCTCTGTTCAGCCGATTTACTGCCTTGATTCGCTCAGCGGCGAAAAGGGAGAATACAGCATCGGTGCAAAACAGCTTGCAAGATTCAAAAAGCGGCTTTTCAACCTCTGGTTTTCCGAAGTTTCAAAGGGAAATCATTTCTATGTGCGTGATTTCGACAATCTTTTGTCGCTCATCACAAAAGGCGTTGCCGAGCAGTGCGGTGCAAGCGGCAGATGCAACGCTCAGCTTGTTGTTGAAGCTGACGGCACTTGCTATCCCTGCGACTTCTACTGTCTCGATGAATTTGAATGCGCCAATATAAATGAAACGGATATCAGCGGAATTCTGAACTCCGAAGGACTGAAAAAGTTTTTTGAGCATGAAGAAGAAAAAAACGCACTTTGCGCAAGCTGCCCCGTTAAAGCAATCTGCGGAGGCGGCTGTAAGCGATACCGAAGCCTTTACAATCAGCTCTCAGGCTACTGCCCTCAGATGGATTTCATTCTGCATGTGCTTGACAAACTCAGGAATATCAAATAACAGGGAGATGTAAACATGAAAA
This sequence comes from Acutalibacteraceae bacterium, assembly GCA_045539875.1. Classification (GTDB taxonomy): domain Bacteria; phylum Bacillota; class Clostridia; order Oscillospirales; family Acutalibacteraceae; genus CAG-177. The sequence goes on along the minus strand of JAZQGF010000025.1, from coordinate 96,510 downwards.
AACCGAATATTATTTTCTATTTTTCAGACCAGCAGAGAGCTGATTCTGCCGGCTGCTACGGACAAACACTTGATGTTACTCCGAATCTCGACGCCCTTGCCGAGGAAGGCACGCTTTTTGAAAATGCCTTCACCTGTCAGCCTGTCTGCGGTCCTATGAGAGCATGTCTGCAAAGCGGTGTTTATGCATCGCAAAACGGCTGCTACAGAAACGATATTGCTCTCCCGACCGACATGAAAGGAATTGCACATTATCTTTCGGATGCAGGCTACGACACTGCATATATCGGCAAATGGCATCTTGCCTCCGACAGTGTACACAAGCTTGCAACCAAGCCCACTCCCAAGGAAAGACGCGGCGGCTATGATTACTGGAGAGCCGCAGATATTCTTGAATTCACCTCTCACGGCTATAACGGATACATCTTTGACGAAAACTGCAACAAAATCAGTTTCAAAGGTTGCAGAGCAGACAGAATCAACGACTTTGCTGTTGACTATGTCAAAAAACAGCATGACAAGCCCTTCTTTATGTTTGTTTCGCAGCTTGAACCGCATCATCAGAATGACCGCCTGCGTTTTGAATCACCGAGAGGTCTTGCAAAAAAATTCAAAAATTACGAAGTTCCCGGCGACCTTGTCGGAACCGTCGGCGACTGGCGTGTGCAGATGCCGTCTTACCTCGCCTGCTGCAACCGTGTTGATGAAAATTTCGGAAAGCTCATTCAGACTCTCAAGGATGAAGGCATCTATGACAATACAATTATCATATACACATCCGACCACGGCTGTCATTTCAGAACGCGCAACATGGAATACAAGCGTTCCTGCCATGAAAACAGCATTAAAGTTCCTCTTGTCATAACAGGAGGTGAATTCACGGGCGGCGGAAAAGTGAGCGATCTTGTTTCACTCATCGACCTGCCTGCAACCGTGCTTGACCTTGCAGGAGTTGAAATCCCCTCTCATTTTATGGGAAAGAGCCTTGCTGATAAGAAAGGACACGAAAGTGTGTTCATTCAGATTTCGGAAAGTCAAATCGGGCGAGCGGTAAGAACTGACAGATGGAAATATTCTGTTGCCGCAAAAAACGCAGATAAAGCTTTCTCGGCTGTTTACTACGAAGACTGTCTTTATGATTTAAAGCATGATCCCTATGAGAAAAATAACCTTGCCGATCACCCCGGATTTGCAAAAACAAGGGCAGCAATGCGCGAACTTCTTATTGAACACATGAAAAAAGCGGGCGAACCCGCTTTTGAAATCAAAGAAAAAGAACCTAATGATTAATTCAGTTAAAAGCAAAGGCAGCGAGCCGTTACAGCCCGCTGCCTTTGCTTTATAAACACACGAAGAAAAAAAGAAGTATTCTGTTTTAATATGCAGTTATTATATATCAGCCTCTCAGATATTAAAACGGACAGATTTCCGTAATTGAGGTAAAGCTTCAGTTTACTGATTCTGACAAAGTTTTTTTATGTTGTCAAACATAGTTTCAACCGAACCGCCGAGCACGATGCACGCTCTTTTAATGTCATCCTTATATTCAGGCTTCATTCCGTTTTTTATCCATGTTGTTATCATACCCGAAAAAGCCATTACAAAGACCTCGCAGAGCAGCCTGAAATCCCGTTCGGAAATACCCTTTTCAACCGCTTTTCTTTTATACTTTTTAGCTACAGTATCATTAAATACACGGTAAATGTATTTTTTTAGTTCATCATCATTTGAGCCATTGAGATGATAGACAGCTTTTTTGTTTTTCTCCACAAGCTCAAAAATACCCGAAACGCTCTCTTCAAGAGTGTTTTCTTCAGGAACGCTGTTGATATAGCTTTCCATTTCAGCTTTGAAAGCATATTCAACCAGGTCATAGATATCCTTGAAGTAATAATAAAAAGTTTTTCTGTTAATTCCGCATTCTTCAACAATATCTTTAACCGTTATTTTTTCAAAGCTTTTCTTTTGAATCAAATTAAGAAACACTCTGACTATTGTTTCTTTAGTCTGTTTCGGCAATTGAAAAACCTCTTTTCAAATTTATTTTACATCATAACTTGCGCCAAGTCAACTGTTACACATGTAACAGTTGACTTGGCATGTATTATCTCAGATAAACATTGAAAAATTATGAATTATATGTTATTATTTTCTACAGAAATTTTTCGGAGGTATATTATGCTTTTTGAACTGATACCGCAAAAAACTTTTTACATTCTTATGGTACTTATTCCCGTTGCTCTCTGCGCAATTTTGCTTAGGGCTTCCAAAAACAAGCTTCCCAGAGACCAGGGCAGAGAATTTGCTTTCAACGGCAAGCTTTCTGCAGGCAAAGTCAGAGGCGCAGGCATAGTTTTCGTATGCTCTTTTATTGCAACGGCTCTGCTTTTCGTGCCTGTATCACTCGAATATATTTTCTATTACATCCTCATTTTTCTCGGAATGCTTTCGGGTTATCTTGACGACCGTTCAGAAAAGCCCTGGGGAGAATATAAAAAAGGGGCAATCGACCTTGTTATTTCGGCACTCACTGCCTCAAATTTCGTTTATTTCAATCAGGATTTAACCGACATCAGCCTCTTCGGACTTACTCTCACGATTCCTCCGATTGTTTTCGGAATTATTGCAACGGTGCTTGTCTGGATGCTTATCAATGCCGTTAACTGCTCCGACGGAATTGACGGATTCTGCGGAAGCCTTACCATTGTTTCGCTGATTTCAACGCTCTTTGCAATCAGCATTCTCGGCACAGACGGCAACATAAATCTGATGATAATACTTATGATCCTTGCTCTTATTCCTTATCTCTGGAGCAACTCCGAACCCAGCACAATGATGATGGGTGACGCAGGTTCAAGAGCGCTCGGACTTTTCCTTTGCATATGCATCTTCAAAACAGGCAACATTCTTCTTGTTGTTCCCCTTTGCTTTATGCTCTGCCTTGACGGACTTCTCGGCATTGTTAAGGTTTCGCTTATCCGTTTCCTTAAAATGAAAAATGCATTCAAGAATATCCGCACGCCTCTTCACGACCATTTCAGAAAGAACAAGGGCTGGTCAAATACTCAGGTTATCTACAGATTCTGTATGATTCAGGCGGTTATTTCAGCCGTTGCGCTTATTGCTACTAAATAAATAAGAACTGGCGGAAGCTTTTTACGGCTTCCGCTGTTTTCTTTTTTGTATATTTTGTTCAAAAAATAGAATCAAAAAACATTGACTATTGATTAAAAATTATATATAATATAAATAATTATAATTATAATGAGGTTTTTCCATGAAAAAAATAACCGCAATTCTTCTTTCCGCACTGTTGCTGCTTACGGTCTGCTTCGGCTGCGGAAATTCAAACAATGATATTTATATCGGCGAGGGTAAAATGACGCTTATCCGTTCACTGATTACCGCAAACGGATTTATCGCAGATGAGATTTTCGGCTCAGGCTTTCTTGCCTACGATGCATCGCAGTCGGTAACTCAGGGCAGCCAGACATTCGCACCTGTTGTTTCCGAAAAAATCTCAACCTACGCTGAGCTTGAATCACTTATCAGATCAACATATGTTGAATCGGTTGCGGAAAAGCTTCTCGACGAGCCAAAAAAATATGTTGAAATTGACGGCAAGCTTTACATAGACCTTCAATATGCTCGGACTGAAGAAGCAGAATATGACTGGTCGGCTTTTGAAACTCAGCTTCAGAAGGTCAACGAAGACGGCAGCTACCTTCTCAAGGTTAAGCTCAAAAAGACTAACGGATTTAAAACCACATTAAAAATAAATGTTTCTGATGAGGACGGCATGCTCCGCCTTTGCGACTTTTATGGTTTTGCAGACACGAATTAATAAGGAGTTGATCAAAATGAGTAATCTGAAAACAAGATGGTATAAGGCAATTGACAAAGCCTGCCCTCTTCCCGAATATCCGAGACCTCAGCTTGAAAGAAAAAGCTGGATATGTCTCAACGGCGAATACGACTATGCAATAACAAATTCCGTTTCAGATAAGCCAGAAAAATTTGACGGCAAAATTCTCGTTCCCTTCTCGGTTGAATCCGAAGCATCAGGCGTTCAAAAGCCACTCGCCCCCGATCAGAGACTCTGGTATCGCAAAAAATTCACTCTTACCGACGATTTCAAAGGCAAAAGAGCTCTTCTCAATTTCGGTGCCGTTGACTGGCAGTGCAGCGTCTGGGTAAATTCCGTGCTTGTCGGAGAACACACAGGCGGCTACAATCCGTTCAGCTTTGACATAACAGATGTCATTGCCGACGGTGAAAATGAACTTGTTGTTAAGGTTTACGATCCTACCGACTCAGGCCATCAGCAGAGAGGAAAGCAGGTTAACAAAACACACGGCTTCTGGTATACCGCAACCTCAGGCATCTGGCAGACAGTTTGGCTTGAGCCTGTTAACTTCTGCCATATTGAAAGCATTAAGCTTGTTCCCGATATTGACAAGAGTGCTATCGGCGTTAAGGTTAATCATACCTGCGAATGCGGCGGCAAGCTTTACGCAAAAGTGTTTGACGGTGACAAGATTGTTTTTGAAGGCGAAATTTCCGCAGACACAAAAATCTCAATTCCCGATGCAAAGCTCTGGAGTCCCGAAGATCCGTTTCTCTATGACCTTGAGCTGATTCTTGAATGCGGTGGCGAAAAAGACGAAGTCAAGAGCTATTTCGGAATGAGAAAATTCTCAATTGTCAAGGATTCAAAGGGAATTCTCAGACTTGCGCTCAACAACGAGCCTTATTTTCAAAAAGGTCTGCTTGATCAGGGTTACTGGCCCGAAAGCCAGCTCACTCCTCCCACCGATGAAGCAATGATATTCGATATTGAGAAGATGAAGGAGCTTGGCTATAATATGCTCAGAAAGCATATCAAGGTTGAGCCTCTCAGATGGTATTATCACTGCGACAGACTCGGAATGCTTGTTTGGCAGGATATGGTCAGCGGCGGTGAATACATCGGTCAGATACTTGCAGGTGTTCTTCCCAACATTAATGTTCATGTAAAAGACAATATGTATAAAAGCTTTAAGCGCGGCGAGCCCGAATGGCGCGAGGAATTCCGTCAGGAGCTTTGGGGTATGATTGATAATCTTTACAACAGCGTTTCAATCTGCTGCTGGGTTCCCTTCAACGAAGGCTGGGGACAGTTTGACGCAAAAGAAATCGGCACAAAGGTTAAGGAATATGACCCTTCAAGATTCGTTGACCATGCCAGCGGCTGGCACGATCAGGGAGGTCCCGATTTCAGAAGCATGCACCGCTACATCATTCCCGTCACTCCCCCGTTCAAGTATGAACTCAAGGGCAGACCCTGGGTACTCAGCGAATACGGCGGATACAGCTGGAATATCAAAGGTCATGTATGGAATGCCGCGAAATCCTTCGGATACATAATGTATTCTGACAGCAAAAAGCTCTCGGCCGCTTATCGCAGGCTCCACGAAAAGCAGATTATTCCCCTCATAAAAAAAGGTTTGTGCGCAACAGTATATACACAGGTCAGCGATGTTGAATTTGAGGTTAACGGAATCTACAGCTACGACCGTGAGGTTCTCAAGCTTGACAAAGAAACTGTTATTGACATCAACAAAAAACTGACATACTGATTTTTATAAACACCAAAAAGAAACAGGTGATTTTATGGCAACAGCCGCCAACTCCAGAACAAGGCTGCTTTGCCTGATCGAAATCCTTACGATGTATTCCGATGAGCTCAACATTCTTTCTGCAGAGGAAATCTGTGAAAAACTTTGCGAATACGGATATGAAGTAACCAAAAGAATCGTTATTTCAGACATCAGGACGATTAATACCACACCGATAAAAATAATCAGTGTGTCAAAGCCCAAAAAAGGATTTTATCTTGCAAAGAGCTACTCTCCTGCCGCAAGCCAATTGATTCTTGAAGCAATATTCTCATCCGACATGCTCTCGGCAGAAGACATTGAATATATTAAAACATATCTTCGGAGAAACATCTGTGTACCGTCGCTCGAGCTTGTGCTTAACACAACCCGAAACTATAATGATCTCACCGCAAAGCGCGATATTTCGGTTGAGGCCCTTTATAATATCAGGATTGCCATAAAAGAACGCAAAAAACTTACCCTGAAAGTTTCGAGAATTGTTCCGGGCGATTACTTTTCAAACACCGAACGGCTTGAAGAAATAACCGTTACTCCGCTTTACATTGCGGTTGCAAACGGCGGAATTGCATTGGTATTTATCCGCAATGAAAGCCCCGAAAAAGCAGAATATCTTAACATTTCAAGAGTGCGCAGCGCAATAATTTTAAACGAAATTGCTCCTCACATAGAAAAAGAGCCCGAAGAAGTTATAAATTTCTTTGACAGAAGGCGCATTGAGTATTATAATTTTAAAGCACGCTGGCTGATAATTGAATTCAAAGAAAGCGATCTTGAAATAGTTGAATCCTATTTCCGAGCACCGGTTCAGTACCGAAAATCCGATAAAGCCGGCTACTGCCTTGCAAAAGTCTATACGGTTATCAACCGCGAACTTATCGGCTGGCTGTTTTTCAACAGTGATAAGTTTACCATTCTTGCCCCCGACAGCTTGCATGAGCTGTTCAAAAATAAAGCAAAAAATATTTTATAAGTTAAGAGGTAATTTTTATGATTTACTCAACAAAATCAACCATTATTAAAAGAATTATTGCGGCAATGCTTGCATTTATTCTTGTTTTCGGTCTAGCGGCATGTAAGAACGGCAAAAATCCCACAACCAACGCAGACCCTGTTTCCGTTTCAGAAAAAAAGGTTGCAATTCTTGTTGCTCCTGAAGCACAGTATCCTGAAGACTACAAGGCAGCTGCTGAGCTTGCTGCAGAATATCCCGAAAAGATTGTTATCAAGGAATACGCTGACAGCCGAGTTCTTAAGGTAGGTAATCCCGAGATTCTGACTATCTCAGAAGAGCTTGCATCAGACCCCGAAATCGGTGCAATCATTTATGCAAGAGCAACTCAGTTCACATCAAACGCTATCTCCGCAGCAAAATCAAAGAACCCCGAGATTGTTACCCTCTGCGTTGAACCCGAGGAATCGGTTGAAAAGATTTCTTCGCTTGCAAATCTTGTTTTCTGCGTTGACTGGACCAAGGCTGCAAACGACATCGTTGCAACCGCCAAAAAGCAGGGCGCAAAGTATTTTGTTGTTTTCTCAATCAACCGCCACATAACCGATAATCCCCTTATCTCAGGCGCAAACACCGCTATCAAGGCAGCCTGCGAAGCTGAGGGCATTTCATATGTTTACGAAAACTCGCTCGACCCCATTTATTCAACAGGCATCAACGGTGCACGAAAATACATCCATGAAGCAGTTGCAAGACTTTATAACAACGGCAATATTGAAGGTTCGGATGTTGCTCTTTTCTCAACTGACGGTTCAGTTCAGCCCGCACTTATCGAATCTGCAAATTCAAAGGGTCTGATTTATGTTTGCCCCTCCTTCCCCACCGCTTATAACGGTCTCGGCGAAGTTTATGAAGCAGCAATGCCCGAAAAGACCGCAGATATTAAGACTTACATCGAAAGCATAAAGACTGCCGCTGCAGCAGATGCAGAAGGCAAGGGCAGATTTTCTTCATATAAATTCCCCCTTGCTTCAACCCTTCTCAAGAGCGCTCTCTACTGTGCGTTCGATATTCTTAACGGAACAACAACAGCTGAAAATCTTGCAGAGAAAGCTGTTGCAAGAGCTGCCGCTGCTGCAGACAGCAAGAATTTTACAATTACTGCTTACAGCGAAAAACTCACAAATGTTTTTGCAGCATACTGCGAAGGCTTTGAAATCGTAAAATAATAAAAGAACATCGCCCCCATACTTTCGGACTGATGAAAGTATGGGGGCGAATTATTATATTTTATTTTCCTGCTCTCAAATCAACCCTGCGTATTTTGCCGCTGATGGTCTTGGGCAAATCATCTCTGAATTCAACGATTCTGGGATATTTATAGGGTGCTGTGCGCTCCTTAACATATTTCTGGATTTCCTTTTTGAGAGCATCTGTCTTTTCTGTTCCCTTTGTGAGAACGATATCAGCCTTAACAACCTGACCTCTGATTTCATCGGGTGCAGCCGAAACAGCACATTCGAGAACATAGGGAAGCTCCATGATAACACTTTCGATTTCGAAGGGTCCGATGCGGTAACCGGATGACTTGATAAGATCATCAACTCTGCCGACATACCAGAAGAAGCCGTCTTCATCTCGCCATGCGGTATCGCCTGTGTGATAGATATCATCATGCCATGCTTCTTTGGTTTTCTCTTCGTCACGATAATATTCCATGAAGAGACCGCAGGGTGAACCTGCTTCTGTTCTTACAACGATTTCGCCTACCTCACCGACCTTTGCTATTGTTCCTTCGTTTGTGATAAGGTCAACATCAAAGAGAGGACTGGGCTTACCCATAGAACCAACCTTGATTGATGAACCGACAAAGTTGCCGATAGCAAGAGTTGTTTCGGTCTGTCCGAAGCCTTCCATAAGGCGGATGCCGGTTGCCTTAAGGAACTGCTGGAAAACCTCGGGGTTGAGGGCTTCGCCTGCAGTTGTTGCATATTTGATTGACTTAAGATCGTAATTTGCAAGATCTTCCTTAATAAAGAAGCGATACATTGTGGGAGGTGCACAGAATGTTGTTATCTTATGCTTGCCGATAAGCTTAAGAATATCATCAGCAACAAAGCGATCAAAGTCATAGGTGAATACGCCTGCTTCGCAGAGCCACTGACCGTAAAGCTTGCCCCAGAGAGCTTTGCCCCAACCTGTGTCGGAAATTGTGAAATGAAGACCGTTGGGATCAACATTGTGCCAATACTTGGCAGTAATGAAGTGTCCGAGAGGATATCTGTGGCTGTGCATTGCGATTTTGGGATATCCTGTTGTGCCGGAAGTGAAGAACATAAGCATCGGATCGTAGCCGAACGCTCCATCCTCAGCTGAGGGTCTTTCAAAAGCATCGCTGAACTGGCAGTATTCCTCGTCAAAGCTGCGCCAGCCGTCACGCTTGCCGTGAGCAATAATCTTTGTTTTAAGGACATCGCATTTCTCGGCTGCAAGCTCAACCTGATGAGCAACCTCCCCGTCTGCAGTACAAACGATTGCACTTATCTGGCCTGCATTGAAGCGGTATTCAAAATCATGCTCAACAAGCTGGTTTGTTGCGGGAACAACGATTGCACCAATCTTATGAAGTGCAAGGATTGAGAACCAGAACTGATAGTGACGCTTGAGAACAAGCATAACCCTGTCGCCCTTTTTGATGCCGAGCGACTTGAAATAGTTGGCAGTCATTGCCGAATGGCGGCTCATATCGCTGAAGGTAAAGCGTCTTTCGGTGCCGTCGTTTTCAACATGAAGCATTGCAGTCTTATCGGGGCTCTTTTTTGCAAGCTCATCAACAACATCAAATGCAAAGTTGAATTTATCGTCATTCTTGAACTTGATACCGTTAAGAACGCCGTTTTCATCAAGAGTTGTTTCGATAAACTTTTCATAAACGGGATTCTGGAGGTTTGCAAGGTCAACATTGGTTGTGCTGGGAGTTTTGATTTCTTCTGTACAGTCGCTCATTTCGGATGAACCGTCGGGAGAAATAACAATTGCATAAAATTCGCATTCCTTGCCGCCGACAGCCATTTCATTGTGAGGAACCGATGAATCAAAATAGATGCAGTCGCCCTCGTTGAGAGTTTCTGTTCTGTCACCGATGATAACCTTAAGGGTACCCTTGGTAACAATATTTATCTCCTGACCTGCATGGGAAACGCAGTGATAGGGAGGATTGAGAGCTTCTTCGGAATAGGGAATAACAACCCTGAAGGGCTCTGCAATTTTATTTTTGAAGAAAGGAGCAAGGCGGTTATAAACAAAGCCCTCTCTTCTTGTTATGGGCATTCCTTCGCCCTTTCTGGTGAGAGTATATTCAGTGAGGCTGGGGCTGCTGCCTTCCATGATATCTGTTATTTCAACGCCGCAGACCTGAGCAAAATTATAAATGAAGGTGAAGCTGAAATCTCTGCTGCCTGATTCATAGAAGCAATATTCCTCTTCGCTCATGCCGATTTTCGATGCCATTTCGCCCTGGGTAAGACCCATATCCAGACGAAGTGCAATAATTCGCTGAGCAACCTCCATTATTTTGTTTTCGACTGAACCCTGACCGAATGTTATCATAAAAATCTCTCCTTTCGCTTTGAGAAATAAAAAAATCGTCCCAAAGCAATTTTCTTTGCTTTGAGACGAGTAAAAATCTTAACCCGCGGTACCACTCAAATTGCGCTTTATGCGCCGCTCAACGGACTCCAACAAGCCCTACGCTTTAACGCAGCGAATACGGAAGCTGTCTACTCACCCGAGGATTTTCGGAGCTTCTGCTCGGAAGGGATAGCGATGAATTGTTCCGCTGACGGCTCGCACCAAACGCCGCCTCTCTGCAAGCTTTGCAACTCTGCCTTCTTCGTCATAGCTTTTCTTGAATAAGATAATATCACCGCGAAACGGTTTTGTCAATAATTTTTTAAAATATTTTTTACAGCATTATTGAAAACATATCATACATTTCCTTGCCGCCGCTTCCGACATCATAACGCTGAGGACTCACATGACGCTTATCGTTCATTTCAACCGTTCCGTCTTCATAAACAAACAGATAAATCATTTTATCTCCATCTACGATTTCTGCAACATAATAGTCTTTACTGTGTTGCTCTTTATCAACAGGCTTTGACCAATCAAAGCTGTTATATAAATCTGTAAACCTTTTTATTTCATCTTCGGAAAGCGATCTTATATAAATCACTCCCGATGTATCCGGCTCAACATTAACCACATCAGGATTCACAAGCTTTTCGCCTGTTGCCGGATTTCGGACGGTTCTTGTTTCAACACTGAACTCGATTTTTATTTCAATACTGCTGTTTTCATCTGCACCGTTCTCCGTGCCGTAATAAGCTCCGGTTATAAGAGCATATCTTCCGTCTCTGCTTTCATCAGCGGCAAAATATGGTTCAAACGAGAAATTAACAGTTATCATATGGTTCGGATAAACGGGAACAAGATTTGTACGAGGAACATAATCATTCTCTATCCGCATGCTTTCGGTTGTATTCTCGCTTGTGTATCTTCTCAATGCCGGATTCGGTACAATATAAAGAATATTGTCACCACTGTTAACGAAGGTTGCGGAAACAGAGTCACCCGTCAGAATATCAAGTCCTAACAGCCCGAGCTCTGAGGCTTCGGAAATATTGAATTCAATATCTGTAACAACATACTTTTTCCATCTCGTGATTTCCGCTGTCTGCTCCGGTGCGGTTGTTGCCGGATTCTTATACGGAGGATTGAGCGTCAGAACCTCGGTCGGTGCTTCGGTTGTGACAAAACCGGGTCTTACCATATCCGGAACGGTTGTTTCAGCAGTATATCCGACGCTTTCTCCGCTTGTGTCAGGTCTGTCAGGCTGAAAAACAACACCGTGTTCATCGGTAATATCGTGAACAAGCTTATAAAGCTCCATGGGGCTGCTTTCATAAAAATCACCTCTTGCATCCTCAACTAATCCTCCGGGAGAAACGGTAAACTGATATTTCTTGTTATCGGCAGCATCAATCATAATGTGGATTGACTTACTGTTATCCATCTCATATTCTCTGATTCTTGTAAACTTTGTTTTGTTGAAGCATTTAACAATTTCTTCAAGCTCTTCTGCGGAAAGATTGATGAAATTATTATAGTTCATTCCCGGATAAATAACTCCCGAAACAGCCCCTCTGATTTTTTCGGTAACCGGAATAAGAGCTCCGGGGGAAAGGCTTTTATAAACAAGCTGCGGTCTTTTTAAGGTTGCTTTTCCGACCTTGATTTCAAGCATCATTTCTTTGCGAATACCGTCATTATCCGAAACAAAAAGCCTCAGCACATATGACGGCTTGCTGATTTCATCAATATACATTGAAAGGTCTGCGAAATGCAAAACCTCTGTTCCGATGAGTACTCCCGAAGGAATTGTTGTTTCAAACTGAGCAGAAGGATGCTTCGGCTCATAAGCTTCTCCCGTTTTGCCGTTAAGAAGGTCAAAATCATCCAAAAGATAATATGCACCGCCTTCAGCCGTGTTTTTGGCTCTTATTACAAGACAAGGTTTGCCAAAATGATCTGTCACAAGCTCACAGCCCGTTATTTTTACCGCATCAAATCCGTCAGCCGAAGTGTAAGAATACTCTGTTTGATAGGTTTTAACAAGACTGAAATACTCTTTGTACTTCCCCCTCGCCTTGTTTTGTGCACGCTCAAAAATTTCATTATCATAGCGTCCTTTTTGCCGTACCGATTCAGGAATATCCTTATCGTTCTCATAATTTGTTACGGAAACAACATTGCCTTTTTCATCAAGCTCTGCCTTGAAGCCAACAGCAAGCATGCTGTCAGATTGAAAAAGAACATCCTCATATCTGAGAAGCTGATAATAAGAAGAATTATAATCATAAATCCTCTGCCATCCGTATGCAGTCTTTTTATCCTCGCTTATCTCAACAACCTCTGCAGCGGCTATTCTCATTTTATATTTATAATGCTCATTACCTTCAGTCTGTTTCTGCCAATCCTCTTCAAGAAAAATCTCAACCTTTTCCCGAACATCTTCTTTGTCGTAGGTTTTATTGACAGAATTTGTAAGACACACCGCACCGACTGCTATGCAGACAGCGACGCAAAGAATAATTGCAATTGTTTTCGGCTTTTTGAATTTAAGAACATTCACTATTCTTTTTTCAACAACATTTTCGCCGAAAGAAAGCGGAGCCGCAGCAGCAAAGCGGCGGTTTGCACCGACGGCAACAAGAGTTAAGCCGTAGTTTTTCTTTTCAGCCTCGCCAAGCTCACGCAGCACTCTTTCGTCACAGCTCATTTCCATATCACGCACCATAAGATTATAACCAATCCACACAAGCGGATTATACCAATGCAGCATCAGCACTGTAAACGAAAGAAGCTTCGTTATATGGTCAAATCGGCGGATATGGTTCTTTTCGTGAAGTATTACATATTCCCTCTGCTTTTCATCCATGCCGCAAGGAAGATAGATTCTAGGTCTGAAAACTCCAAAAACAAAGGGCGAACGCACCTTTTCACATTCATAAGCATTGCCGCCAAGCTTTGTTGCAAATTCAATTCTGCGGTGAACCTTAATAAAAGAAACAACGCCGTAAACTGCCATAACAACTATTCCCGCTATCCACAAAACAGATGCAATTGCCATAATAATCTGCATCGGATTTATGCTTTCGCCAATTTCGGGAGTGGGAAGAACGGGATTTATAACCTTATCTGCCGCATCAATGCCCGTTGATATTTCGGGAATATGCATAGTTCCTATTTCATCCGGAACATATCCGTTCACCGTTGCACCGCTGACTGCTGACTCTTGTGCAGGAACAGAAAGAAAATTGAATATGCTGAGCACCGACGAAAACGAAAACGGACATATAAGCCTAAGCCCTGCAACAATCCACAGGCAATAAGAAAAGATTTTCGGCGCTTTCTGAAGCAAAAATCTGATAAGAATTATCGCAAGGATTATGTAGCTGCCCGTTATTGTCATATTAAAAAATGTTAAGAAAGCCTGTTCAATAAAATCAATCATCATGTTCCCTCCTTATGCGAGTTGATAAGGTCGGTCAGTCTTTGCGCCTCCTTTTCGGAAATGGTCTTTCCTCCAAGAAAGGATGCGAGGAATGACGGCAGAGAGCCGTCAAAGGTGCGCTCAACAAAAGTTTCGCTTTCGTTCGCCTGCACCATTTCCTTTGGAACAAGCACTGACACAACTGCGTTTTCGTTTTTGATGAGCTCTTTCTCGCTCATCTTGCGGATTGCATTGTAGGTTGTTGACTTCTTCCAACCGAGCTTCTCCTTGCAGAGCTCCACCAATTCCCCCGAATTGACAGGAGCACTGTCCCAGACAACGCACATAAACTTATATTCGCTGTCCCATAAAGTTAAATCGCTCATAAAATTTACCCCGTTTCATACAAGAATTAAGGTTTATAACTGCAAACCTCACTTTGAGTTTACAATTATAAACCTCATTTGTCAAGAGTTTTTTTAAATTTAACTCTACCATAAAAAACTCCGCCGCTGCCCAAGGGCAGCAGCGGTTATTATTTTACATTCGATTTCAGATATTTGCAGCTTTTTTTATATCATCAACTCTGTCGGTCTTTTCCCAGGGAAGGTCTATATCTGTTCTGCCGATGTGGCCGAGAGCAGCAACCTGTCTGTAGATAGGTCTTCTAAGGTCGAGAGTCTTAATGATACCTGCAGGGCTGAGGTCGAAAAGCTTATTAACGATTGCCGAAATTTCGGTATCAGCAATTTTGCCTGTGCCGAAAGTATCAACAAAAACAGAAACAGGCTGCTCAACGCCGATTGCGTATGCAAGCTCAACCTCACACTTCTTTGCAAGACCTGCAGCTACGATATTCTTTGCAACATAGCGTGCAGCATAAGCTGCCGAACGGTCAACCTTTGTGGGATCCTTACCGCTGAATGCGCCGCCGCCGTGGCGTGCGTATCCGCCGTATGTATCAACAATAATCTTTCTGCCTGTAAGACCGCTGTCACCCTGAGGACCGCCTGTTACGAATCTGCCTGTGGGGTTGATATGATATTTTGTGTTTTCATCAAGCATTTCTGCAGGAATTACAGGCTTGATTACCTTTTCCACGATATCTGCTCTTATCTGCTCAAGAGTAACATCCGCTGCATGCTGAGATGAAATAACAACGGTATCAACTCTTACGGGATTGTTGTTTTCGTCATATTCAACGGTTACCTGGCTCTTGCCGTCGGGGCGAAGATAGCCGAGAGTTCCGTCTTTGCGCACTTCGGTAAGTTTTGCGCAAAGCTTATGTGCAAGCGAAATGGGAAGCGGCATAAGCTCGGGAGTTTCGTCGCAAGCAAATCCGAACATCATGCCCTGGTCACCTGCACCGAGTCTGTCAACGCCCATTGCGATATCACCCGACTGCTTGTCGAGAGCTGTCATAACAGCGCAGGTGTTGCAGTCAAAACCGTATTCTGCATTATTATAACCGATATCGTCAACAACTTCTCTTACGATTTTGGGGATATCAATATCTGCAGTTGTTGTAATTTCACCCATAACGAGAACCATGCCTGTTGTGCAGCAGGTTTCGCAGGCAACTCTGCCCATGGGGTCTTTTGCAAGAATCGCATCAAGAACAGCATCTGAAATCTGGTCGCAGATTTTATCGGGATGGCCGCCGGTAACGGATTCTGAAGTAAATAAGTAGTTTGCCATTTTATTAACCTCTTTAAAAATATTATCAATTGATTCAGTCCTAAAAAATACCACTGAAGGAGTCTTCAGTGGTTGAAAACACCTTATTTTTCGGCTGAACGCCGCAGGAATTAGCACCTTGCATAACACAGGTTGCCGGGCTTCAAAGGGCCTGTCCCTCTGCCTCTCTTAATAAGGACATATTCTATTGACAATTTATTATATAATGATGTTTATTTTTTGTCAATACAAAATACGACATTAAATACAGTCAAAAATATCCTCGGGACTGTTTATAATCAAATCCGCACCGTTTTTCTTGAGTGAATCACAGTCACGAAATCCCCATGTTACACCGATGCAGGGAACACCTGCATTCTTCGCTGTTATACAGTCAACCTCGGAATCGCCGACATAAACTGCTTTTTCTTTCGGTGTCTCTAGGAATTCAAGAGCCTTATATATTCCGTCGGGCTGCGGTTTCTGCGAAACTCCGTCAAGCTGCCCTATGGTTAAATCAATCAGACTGCCGAAAAAATGCTCAACAATATCTGCTGCCGCAGAATGCATTTTGTTTGTAACAACAGCAGTCTTTATCCCTTTGTTTTTTATCTCCGAGAGCATTTCAATTATACCATCATACGGCTTGGTAGCAACGCATGAGTGAGTTTTATAGTATTCTTTAAAAACCAAAAGACAATCCTCGGCAATTTCTTCGGGAGTATTTTCAGGAACGCTGAGATATATCAGCCTTTTTACGCCGTTGCCGACAAAACTGCGAATTTCTTCGGCTGTTCTTTCATGGAACCCGAACTGCGAAAGCGCAAAATTAACGCTGTTTCTCAAATCTGCAAGAGTATCGGTCAAGGTTCCGTCAAGGTCAAATATAACTGCTTCGTATTTCATAAATATACCTCAAACGCCGTGTCCTGAACATGACACGGCGTTAATTTTATTTCTTATTCTTAAACTTATCGAAAAAGCCTTCTTTGTTGTTACCGACAGGTGCGCCTCTTTTAACGCCGAACTCTTTTTCAAGCTCAACAAGAAGCTCCTTCTGGCGCTGGGTGAGGTTTTTAGGAACATCAACTATGATTCGCACAAGTTGGTCTCCCCTGCCTCTGCCGTTGAGAATCTGAATACCCTTACCCTTAAGGCTGAAAACAGTGCCCGACTGAGTTCCCGCAGGAAGATCAAACTTAACATCGCCGTCAAGAGTATTGATTCTGAGGTTGTCGCCAAGAACCGCCTGAGTATAGCTGACTCTCTGTTCAAGCCAAACATTATAGCCGTCGCGCTCAAAATAGGGATGAGGTCTCACAAAAACAGCAACTCTGAGGTCGCCCTTAGGGCCGCCGTTTATGCCGGCATTTCCCGCACCGCTGACATTGAACACCTGACGGTCGTCAATGCCTGCAGGTATGTTAACTTCAACCGAAGCTTTGGTTGAGGTTCTGCCCGTTCCGCGGCACTTCGCACAGGGATTTTCGATAACCTTTCCCTGACCTTGACATTTGGGACAGGATTTCTGAGTCTGAATAACACCGAAAGCTGTTCTCTGCTGAACATTGACATATCCTCTGCCGCCGCAATCGGGACAGGTTTTGGGCGATGTGCCTGCCTTTGCGCCAGAACCATGGCATTCAGAGCAAGTGTCAACACGGTTGATATCAACCGTTCTCTTGCAGCCCTTTGCCGCCTCTTCAAACGAAATCGTAACTCTCGCCTGAACATCTTCGCCTCTTCTGGGTGCATTGGGATTTGACTGTCTGCCGCCTCCGAATCCTCCTCCGAAAAATGAGCCGAAAATATCGCCGAGATCGCCGAAATCAAATCCGCCGCCGAAACCTCCGCCGTAGCCGCCTCCGCCTGCGCCGTAATTCGGGTCTACACCTGCATGACCAAACTGATCATAGCGTGCCTTTTTCTGGCTGTCTGAAAGCACTTCGTACGCTTCGTTGGCTTCTTTGAATTTAGCCTCAGCCTCAGCATCACCCGGATGAAGGTCCGGGTGAAACTCTTTTGCTTTTTTTCTGTATGCTTTTTTTATTTCGTCCTCACTTGCGCTTTTGGAAACGCCGAGGACTTCATAATAATCTCTTTTATCTGCCAAGGGGATTTACTCCTTTTTGGTCGAACAATTATTAGTTGTTATCGTCAACATCCGTGTAGTTTGCTTCTGTGTAGCCCTCGCCGCCGGGTGCTGCGCCGCCCTGCTGAGCCTGTGCTGCTTCAGCTGCTGCCTTATAGAGCTTCTCTGAAACCTCATGGAACTTAGCGGTAAGCTCTTCCTGGCGTGACTTGATAAGATTGATATCTTCGCCCTTGAGAGCTTCCTTAAGAGCTTCAATTTTTTCGTTAACGCCTGCTTTTTCATCATCGCTGAACTTATCACCGTTTTCGTTCATAAGCTTTTCGCACTGATAAACCATCTGATCTGCAGCGTTGCGTGTATCAACATTTTCACGGCGTTCCTTATCTTCCTGAGCAAATCTCTCTGCATCTGCAACAGCCTTTTCAATATCTTCCTTGGACATATTTGTTGAGGATGTGATGTTGATTGACTGTTCCTTCTGAGTTCCGAGGTCCTTAGCGGAAACATGAACGATACCGTTTGCGTCTATATCAAATGTAACTTCAATCTGGGGGATACCTCTGGGAGCAGGCATGATGCCGTCAAGATGGAATACGCCGAGAGTTTTGTTGTCTCTTGCGAATTCTCTTTCACCCTGAAGAACATGAACCTCAACCGAAGGCTGATTGTCGGCTGCAGTTGAGAAAATCTGGCTCTTCTTTACGGGGATTGTTGTGTTTCTGTCAATAATCTTTGTGCTGATTCCGCCCATGGTTTCAATGCCGAGTGAAAGCGGAGTAACATCAAGAAGAAGAAGACCTGTAACCTCTCCGCCGAGAACGCCTGCCTGAAGGGCAGCACCGATAGCAACGCACTCGTCGGGATTAATACCCTTGAAGGGTTCTGCACCCATGAACTGCTTGATAGCTTCCTGAACAGCGGGAATTCTTGAAGAACCGCCAACCATGAGAACCTTATCAATTTCGCTTGTCTTAAGACCTGAATCGTTCATTGCCTGGCGAACAGGACCCATTGTTGCATCAACAAGGTCTGCTGTAAGCTCGTTGAATTTTGCTCTTGTGAGAGTCATTTCAAGATGCTTGGGGCCTGTTGCATCAGCAGTGATGAAGGGAAGGCTGATGTTTGAAGTTGTAACGCCTGAAAGCTCAATCTTTGCCTTTTCTGCAGCTTCCTTGAGTCTCTGCATAGCCATCTTGTCGCCGCGAAGATCAATGCCCTGCTCAGCCTTGAAGCCGTCAGCAAGCCAGTTGATAACTCTCTGGTCAAAATCATCGCCGCCGAGCTTGTTGTTACCTGCAGTTGCAAGAACCTCCTGAACGCCGTCACCCATTTCGATGATGGAAACATCGAAGGTACCGCCGCCAAGATCATAAACCATAACCTTCTGGTCGGTTTCCTTGTCAATGCCGTATGCAAGAGCTGCGGCTGTGGGTTCGTTGATAATTCTCTTAACTTCAAGACCTGCAATCTTACCTGCATCCTTTGTTGCCTGTCTCTGTGCATCGGTGAAATATGCGGGAACAGTGATAACGGCTTCTGTTACCTTGTCGCCGAGGTATGCCTCTGCATCTGTCTTGAGCTTCTGAAGAATCATTGCAGAAATTTCCTGAGGAGTATACTTCTTATCGTCGATAGCTACTTTATAATCTGAGCCCATCTGTCTTTTGATTGAAGCAACAGTTCTGTCGGAATTGGTAACAGCCTGTCTTTTTGCAACCTGACCTACCATTCTTTCGCCTGTCTTGCCGAAAGCAACAACCGAGGGAGTTGTTCTTGCGCCCTCAGCGTTTGCAATAACTACAGGTTCGCCGCCTTCGATAACTGCTACGCATGAGTTTGTTGTACCTAAGTCGATACCGATAATCTTTGCCATAATAATTTTCCTCCTATAAATAAATGAAATTTATTAACTTAATTTATGAATTTGCAACTTTAACGACTGCATCTCTTATGATTTTGTCGCCAAGCTTATAGCCTTTAGTGAATACCTCGGCAATAACATTTTCGCCGAGCTCGTCATCCTCAACGGTCATAACCGCATTGTGGATGTTGGGGTCGAAAGCATCGCCTCTTTCGCCGTAGCTTTCAACGCCTGTCTTTTTGAGGATTTCGCCGAACTGATTAAAAATAAGGTCGATGCCCTTTTTATAATCTTCAAAACTGCATTCGGTATTGTTTGCTGCTCTGTCAAAATTATCCAGAACGGGAAGCAGCTCTTTGATTACATCCGCTTTGGAAGAAGAATAAATATCCTGCTTTTCCTTCTGCGAACGCTTGCGGAAATTATCGTATTCCGCATAGAGTCTTAAAAATTGGTCGTTCTTTTCGTCAAGCTCTTTCTGGAGCTTTTCTTCCGCTGTTTCTTCCTTTACTTCCTCAGCAGTCTCTTTGACTTCTTCGGTAGTTTCGGGAGTCTTTTTTTCTTTTTTCATACTGTATCCTTTCTATTCCTCAATAGCCTGAGTTATCATTCTGCCGACGAGATTTGTCAGATATTTCACACTGGGAATAATGCTTTCATAGTCCATTCTGGTGGGTCCGATGAGTCCGATTGTTCCCGAATCTCTGCCGCCAACGGAATATTTTGCAACTATAACGCTTGAATTTTCAAGCTGACGATAAAGATTTTCTTTGCCGATTATGACATCGAGAGGTTCTTTGATTCCGCTCATAACAGCTGAAAGCGGCTCGCGCTTATTCAGAAACTCAAAAAGCTCGATTGCTCCCACGCCGTAATCCTTATGGGAAAAGAGGTTAGAGCTTCCGCCGAGGATTATCCTTGAATCCTCCATGCTTCTTGCAAGCTCACAAACCGCAGCCATGAGAGGCAGCATCGCAAAGGGGTCGCTGTCAACCGATGCGGCGGCAGTCTGCATTGAAACAACGCTGATATCAGCAGCAGGTTTTCCGATTATGCATGAATCAACTATATTATAAAACTCCTCGCAGATTTTTGCAGTTAACTCACAGTCGAGTCTGCAA
Organism: Acutalibacteraceae bacterium; assembly: GCA_045539875.1. Taxonomy (GTDB): domain Bacteria; phylum Bacillota; class Clostridia; order Oscillospirales; family Acutalibacteraceae; genus CAG-177. Next base: position 76,094 of record JAZQGF010000025.1, on the reverse strand, counting down.
AGCCTGCTTTTGAGAATTCCGTTTGAGGTTAAAAGAACGAGCATTGCAGAATGAAGTCCGACAGGAACAAGCTCAATTTTGCGGATGATAACCGCATCTCCGCCCGGAGCTGTTGAAACGCAGGCACATTTTGTTAAATCCGCAAGCACCTCGCCTGCCTGTGCAATCAACCTTTCGGGGTCGCCTGCAGCAGATGAAATACCTGCTTCAATCATTCTTTTGTTAAGCTCATCAATTTCTCTTGAGCGCATAAGGTTATCAACATAATATCTGTAGCCCTTCTGGGAAGGAACTCTGCCTGCAGAGGTATGCGGCTGCTCAAGATAACCCATCGCAGAAAGCTCGCTCATTTCGTTGCGTACGGTTGCGGAGGATACCGACATGCCCGTTAACGCAAGAAGCTCCTTTGAACCCACAGGCTCGCCCGACTTTATATACTGCTCAACAACTGCAGCAAGTATAAGCTTTTTTCTTTCGCTCAGTTCGGTCATTCTCCACACCTTCTTTCAACGAGTGCTAATTTTAGCACTCAAAACCGTCGAGTGCTAATCACTGCTATTACTATACCCCAACAAGAAGAATTTGTCAATAATCTAATTGTTAACACTTTGTAAAATCGTGTTCATTTCTTTTGCTTTCGCAGAATCCGCGTATTGACTTTATATTATATGAATGATAAAATTCTGTATAGATAAAAATTATTTCTGAATTCACGCTTTATTAATCAATATATATTATAATATTGCAGTGAGAGGTGAAAATCACATGAAATTATCATTAATCGTCCCCTGCTACAATGAAGAAGGCAATGTTGAAAAATTCTTCAGCGAGGTCAACAAAGCTTTTGAAAACAAGGTCAGCGACTATGAATTTGTTTTTGTCAACGACGGAAGCAAAGATAAGACATATCAGAAATTAAAACATCTTTATAATAATTTCAGCTATAAATACTGCATTCAGGTTTTAACCTTCAGCAGAAATTTCGGCAAGGAAGCCGCAATATATGCAGGTCTTTCAAAGGCGGAGGGTGACCTTGTGTGTCTGATTGATGCCGACCTTCAGCAGAGACCTGAGGTTGTGCTTAAGATGCTTGAGGTTATGAATTCTGACGAGGATATTGACTGCGTTGCTGCCTATCAGGAAAACCGAAAAGAAAACAAAGCTATTGCAAGCTGCAAATCCGCTTTTTACAAACTAATCAACAAAATTTCAGATGTTGAATTTGTTAACGGCGCTTCGGATTTCAGACTGATGAAAAGGGTTATGGTTGATGCGATTCTACAGATGACGGAATTTCACAGATTCTCAAAGGGTCTTTTCAGCTATGTGGGATTTAACACAAAATATATTCCTTATGAGGTTTGCGAAAGAGAAAGCGGCGAAACAAAATGGGGCTTCAAAAAGCTTTTCAAATATGCGCTTGAGGGCATTTTTGCATTCTCAACCATGCCACTCAAATTCGCAACCTTCATAGGTCTTTTGTCTTCGGTATGTTCAATTTTCTATTTGGTTGTTGTTGTTATTCAGAAGCTTGCATTCGGAATTGATGTTCCCGGATACGCAACGATAGTTGTGCTTCTTCTCCTTATCGGAGGACTCCTTCTTTTCTGTCTCGGCATTATCGGCGAATACCTCTCAAAGATGTATGTTCAGGTCAAAGACCGCCCCGTTTACATTCTCAAAGAACACTTAAAGCAAGACAAACCCGAAAAATAAACATTTGAAAAGGGGTTGGATTTATGTATAATAAAATAATAACCGTAGGTCGTGAATTCGGAAGCGGCGGAAGAACAATCGCAAAAAAGGTTGCCGAAAAGCTTGGTATTCCTTGTTATGACAAAGAAATCATCGATGAGGTTGCAATCAAAAGCGGTCTTTTAAAAGAAGAGGTTGAGAAAAAAGGCGAGCACCTCTCTGCATCAGGCAAAATGTCAACCATTTTTACTCTTTATAATCTTTACAGCAATATGACAAAGGATGATATTATCTGGCATGCTCAGAAAAAAGTTATTGAAGAACTTGCAGAAAAAGGTCCCTGCGTAATCGTCGGCAGATGCGCAGACTACATTCTTCGTGAGCGTGACGATATTATTAAGGTGTTTATCTATGCAGATAAAAATGCGAGAGCCGAAAGAATCGTTAAGATTTACGGCGAAAACGACGATTCGCCCGAAAAGAGAATCAAAGATAAGGATAAAAAGCGCGAGGCATATTATGAACATTTCACTGAAATGACATGGGGCGACCCCGAGCATTACGACATCTGCCTTAACAGCGAAAAACTCGGCATCGACAAATGCGTTGACATTATTTCATCCTTATAAAAATGCACACCCGAAGGCTTCACTGCTTTCGGGTTATTTTTTGCTTGACCTTCCGTTAATTATTTGTTATTATTAATAAGTATATTTAATTATAAGGAGGAGTATCTGTGGGCATTGGAAACAAGATTAAGGATGCCGTCGGCATCGAGGGCAACACATGGGAATACCTCAGACCGATTGTCGGCTATAATGTTGCAAACATAACCATAGGTGGCGTTACCAACCCTCTCAGCAAATATCACCAGCAGTTCCTCAACTATGTTGAAGGGCTTGATACCCGTATGACAGGCACTATCAGTACTATTGCAGGCATTTTTGATGCGATAACCGACCTTGCAATGGGATTTATTACCGACAGAACGAAGTCCCGTTTCGGCAAGCACCGTATATGGATTATTGCCGCACTCCCTGTTCTGCTTATCGGTTATTTTATGAAGTGGTATTCATTCGGCATTTCCGGTTCAGGCAACACCACTGCGCTTTTCATTTATTATCTTATGGCATCATTTATCTACAGCACGGGATATACCATGATGAACATTCCCCACGCAGCCATGCTGCCGACGATTGCGCCGAGATATTTTGAAAGAACGCAGTATAAGATTATGGAATACATATTCAATATGTTCGGCATGTTCCCGTCGTTCATTTTTATGAGTCTTATCCTCGGAGGAACAAGTCTTGACAACCCTTCGGCAGCAGACAGACCGAAATATCTTTTCTGCGGCATAGCATTTATTCTCTTCTTCTGCTGGTCTCCCATAGTCACCTTCTTTTCAACAAAAGAGAAAAGCTCGGTTGATATGGTTAATCCGCCGCTTAATCTGAAATTTTTCTTCAAAGAATATATTCAGGTTTTCAAAAACAAGGCTTTCAGACAGTATTTCTTTATCGGCATTTTCTACAGCTTTGCAAAGAATTTCTACGGAGACGCCGACCAGATATTCATCCGAAGCGTTGCGGATAAATACAGCCATTTCGCTATGCTCCAGACAATTGCAGGCGTTGCCGAGGTTGCGGGCGGTCCCTTTAACTATTTCCTCTCGCGTTACATGGACAAACGATTCTGCGGCCTGCTTCTCACTCCGTTTATGATTGCAGGTCTTCTTATCAACGGCTTTGCAACTCCTTCAACTCCCGTTTTCTTTATTTATCTTGCATCCATACTTTATAATTTCGGTTTCTCGGGCCCCGGCTTTGTTGTTAACAACATCCAGCCCGATATCACCGATGTTGACGAGCTTATCACCGGCAGAAGACGCGAAGGTGTTATTGCTACCTTCAACTCTTTCCTTAAGAAAACAAGCCTTAGCATTTCTTCAGGCGCACTCGGATACATGCTCTATTTCATGGGTTATGATGTTAAGAATCCGAGCTATGAACTGCTTTCGGGCACAGCCGAATTCGGTATCCGCCTTGCAGTAAGCTGGCTCCCTGCAATTTTTACTGTTATTTCACTTATCCTGATCTTCTGCTACAAAATGAAGAAAAGAGACCATGAGCTTATTCAGGCGGCCATCAAAGAAAAACACGAAACAGGCACCTGCACCATTTCAAGCAGCGACAAAAAGCGTCTTGAACAGATTGCAGGTCAGAGATGGGAAAACATGTGGATAGGTCAGACAGGCATCGACAGAAAGCTTGAAGAAATAGCAAACATTTAAACAAAACCCCGACAAGGAGAAAATCACATTGGCAGTTTCAAAAGATAAAATCAGAAATTTTTGTATCATTGCTCACATAGACCACGGCAAGTCAACCCTCGCAGACAGACTTCTTGAAAAAACAAAGTCTGTTGCTTTGCGCGATATGACGGCTCAGCTTCTCGACAAAATGGACCTTGAACGAGAAAGAGGAATCACCATCAAAGCTCATGCCGTTAAGCTCAACTACCTTGCCGAGGACGGTGAGGAATATGTTCTCAACCTTATTGACACTCCGGGTCATGTTGACTTTAACTATGAGGTTTCGCGTTCTCTTGCGGCATGTGAGGGCGCGGTTCTCATTATCGACGCTTCACAGGGCGTTGAGGCTCAAACACTTGCAAACACATACCTGGCTCTTGACCATGACCTCGAGCTTGTTCCCGTTATCAATAAAATTGACCTTCCCTCGGCAGACCCCGACAGAGTGTCCGCGGAGGTTGAAGATGTTATCGGTCTTGACTGCTCGGAGGCACCGAGAGTTTCGGCAAAAACGGGCGTTAACATTGAGCAGGTGCTCGAACGCATAGTCAAGGATGTTCCTGCCCCCGAAGCAAACGACAATTTGCCGCTGCGCGCGCTTATCTTCGACTCGGTTTATGACAGCTATAAGGGCGTTATTGTTTATGTAAGAGTTAAAGAAGGCAAAATCAAACCCGGCGACACAATGAGAATGATGGCAACGGGCGCAGAATTCACTGTTGTTGAAACAGGTTATATGAGAGCAACTCTGCCCGAGCCTTGCAAAGAACTCACTGCAGGCGAAGTCGGATATATCACAGCTTCAATCAAAACAGTCGGTGACGCAAGAGTCGGTGACACGGTAACAACCGTTGAAAATCCGGCATCCGAGCCTCTCCCCGGCTACAGAAAAGTTAACCCAATGGTTTACTGCGGCGTTTATCCTGCCGACGGTGCAGACTACGAAAACCTTCGTGATGCGCTTGAAAAGCTTCAGCTCAACGACGCTGCTCTGACATATGAACCTGAAACCTCGGGCGCACTCGGTTTCGGCTTCCGTTGCGGCTTCCTCGGTCTGCTTCATCTTGAAATAATTCAGGAAAGACTTGAAAGAGAATACGACCTTGACCTTGTAACAACCATTCCCAGCGTTGTTTATAAAATCAACCTGACCGACGGTTCAATGGTTGAAATCGACAATCCCACGCATTATCCCGACCCTGCAACAATCGCCTCCTGCGAAGAGCCCTTCACGGATGCTCACATCTATGCACCGTCGGAATATGTCGGAGCAATTATGGATTTATGTCAGGACAGACGAGGCATTTTCAAGAATATGGACTACATCACTCCCGACAGAGTTGACATCCACTATGAGCTTCCGCTGAACGAAATTATTTATGATTTCTTTGATTCGCTCAAATCGAGAACAAGAGGCTACGCTTCATTCGACTACGAAATTTCCGATTACCGCAAATCAAATCTTGTTAAGCTCGATGTTCTTCTGAACGGTGACATCGTTGATGCTCTTTCATTCATCATTCACTCCGAAAAAGCATACTCAAAAGCAAGAAAGATTGCCGAAAGGCTTAAGGAGCATATTCCCCGTCAGATGTTTGAAATTCCCATTCAGATCGGCATCGGCGGAAAGATTATCGCAAGAGAAACCGTTAAGGCAATGCGCAAGGATGTTCTTGCAAAGTGCTACGGCGGTGATATTACAAGAAAGAAAAAGCTTCTTGAAAAGCAAAAGGAAGGCAAGAAGAGAATGCGCCACTTTGGTACCGTTGAAGTACCGCAGGAGGCATTCATGGCAGTTCTTAAGCTTGACGATAATGACTAACATTAATGGCGGCACTATGCCGCCATTTTTATCAGGTGATTCTATGAAACCTATCGGATTATATATCCACATTCCGTTTTGCAACGGCAAATGCCCATACTGTGATTTTTATTCGGTAATACCAGACAAGGAGACCGTTGATTCATATGTTGCAGCCGTCTGCAAAAAGATTGACGAAGCAGACAGAATATATGATACGGTTTATTTTGGAGGCGGCACTCCGTCACTCATAGGCCCGGATAATATTGCAAAAATCATGTCACATATCAAACGCACACCCGACTGCGAAACAACACTTGAATGCAATCCGTCGGATACGGGAAGCGTGAATTCGGAATTTGATTTCGGCGTTGCCGCAAAAAGCGGAATAAACCGCATTTCAATGGGACTGCAAAGCGCGGATAACCGTGAGCGAAAAACACTCGGCAGAAGAGGCGGATGCGACGATGTTGAAAGAGCAATTTCAAGAGCAAACGCCGTAGGAATAGAGAATATTTCACTTGACCTTATGCTTGGAATTCCCAATCAGACCGCCGAAAGTTTAAAAAACTCGGTTGAATTCTGCAAAAATTCGGGCGCAAAGCATGTCAGCGCATATATACTCAAAATTGAAGAAGGAACACCGTTTTACAAAATCAAAAATCGCCTCAGCCTGCCCGATGAGGATGAAACCTGCAATCTATATATGCTTGCAGTTAATGAACTTGAAAAGGCAGGATTTCATCAATATGAAATATCCAATTTTTCGCAGACAGGATTTGAAAGCAGACACAATTTGAAATACTGGCGCTGCGAGGAATATCTCGGGATCGGCGCATCAGCGCATTCATTTGCTGACGGCAAAAGGTTTTATTATGAGCGCAGCATTGATGATTTCATAGGCAGCAAAGCTCCGTTTGATGACGGCACAGGCGGCGACGAAGAAGAATATATCATGCTTGCCCTTCGTCTTTCTGAAGGCCTGATTTTTGAAAATTTCGAAAAGCGTTATAACAAACCGTTACCGGAAAATATCATTGCAAAAGCAAAGGAAATGGAAAAACATAAACTTGTTAAGGTGACAGATAAAAACATATCACTGACGGTTGACGGTTTTTTGATATCAAATTCGGTAATATGCAACTTGATAACAAGTTAAGAATATGATAAAATGAAGAAAAAAGGAGGACAAGACCATGAAAAAAACAATAAGCGTTTTTATCGCATCAGTCATTCTTATCATGTCGGTTTTCTCGGTTAACGCATTTGCTGCGGAAACACCAAAAACCGATACTCTTCTCGATAAGCTCGAAACAGCAACCGAGGTTTCGGTAACTCTCAGAGCAGGCGAAACAAAGCTTTTCGGTATTCTGCCTGCAACAATCACCAATACCGTTGCGATAAAGGGCAACAATATCTGCTATGAATACAACGCAGGATTCATCAATGCAAGAGTTGTTGCGAACGATGACGGCATTTTCGGCTACATGCCCACGCTCCCCTATTTCTATGTTAAAATGGACACCAACCCTCTCAAGGGCGCAAATGTATGGGCGATGGTGCTTGAAGCGGCAAACCTCACTCAGGTTTTCACAAGATATCTCAAAAGCTACGAAGAAACCGTTGGCGACACAAAATATTATGTTGAGGAATATGATGACAGAGAATTTGTAACCAGCAAATTCTATTATGTCGGCGATGACCTGAAAATGCTCGTTGTTACCGATTCTTCGACGGGTTCGGTTCAGTATACTTATTTTGACGATATCTCGTTCAAGGTTGACGACAGCATGTTCAGCACACCTGCAATGGCATTCGACCTTACTCCCCTTCTCAAAACATTCTTTATCTCATTAATCGCAACATAAGCAGATAACAAAAAGCAGCACCGTACAGGTGCTGCTTTTTTCAGTTCAGATATGTTTCGGCATACTGTTTAAAATACTCGTCTGCCTTTGCCTGTGATTCGGGGTCATTGTCAAGTCCGTGACCTGAATTCGGATGAGGATTCATTATGTGTGTAACACCGCATTCGATAAATTTTGCTTCAAGTGATGTTGCGTTTGAATAAGGAACAATATCATCCTTCATTCCGTGGTTGATAACCGTCGGTACGGTATTTCCGTCAACATAATAAAGCGGCGATGCCTTTTTCATAAGCTCGTCTGCAAGGTACGCGTTATCAAGAGCAATCTCTTCGCCATATACCAATGAAGCAATCTGTCTGTAAAGCTCTTTTAATGCATCTGTTGCGTTTTCGTTGTGAAAATTCGGGTCAAGCAGGTCGGTAGGTCCGCAGTAATTCGCAACGGCAACGGGTTCGATCGGAGCGGTATCTTTTCTTGAATAAGCATAGAGCATTGAAAGATGTCCCCCTGCCGAATGCCCCGAAAGAAGAACCTTATTGATATTCACTCCAACCTTTTCACCTTTTACTTTTATACATTTGAGAGCAAGCTCAATATCGTCAAGAATATCATCAAAACTCACATCATAGGACAGATATCTGTAGTTTATCGAGGCTGCGGCGTATCCGTGGTTATCCGACCAATCCTTTATCATATCGGAATAGCTGCTTTTGCTGCCTGCAACCCATGCGCCGCCGTGAATCATCAAAACCAGGCCAACTTCGCCGTCGTTCTCTCTCGGAATATAAAGGTCGAGAGTCTGTCTCTCATGCTCACCGTATGAAACATCCTCAAATATGTAACTGTTAACCGCCGGCACCTCCAATCCGAAAACATTGCAAAAGAAAGCAACTGCTGCCATGATGAAAGAAATAATTCTGTTTATCATTTAATTTCAACCACCTTATAATCCTGAGCTTCGATTGCGTTTTTGAGAACATCGTCTGCAAGATGTGCATTGAGGGTCACAACCGCGCTGTCGTTTTCGTGGCTTACATCTGCACTTTCAACTTCGGGAATTGCCTCAAGAATTTTCTTAACTCTTGCCTCGCAATGTCCGCACATCATACCTTCGATTTTCATTGTTTTTGTCATAGCTTTTTTCTCCTTTGTTTTTGAATTTATTTTTTTATCATTTTTATCGCCGTGAATCTTAAGCAGATTAAGTCTGAGCGCATTTGAAACAACACAGAAGCTTGAAAGACTCATTGCTGCCGCACCAAACATCGGATTTAGTTTCCATCCGAAAACCGGTATAAAAAGTCCTGCCGCAAGCGGAATTCCGATTGCGTTATACATAAACGCCCAGAACAGATTCTGATGAATATTGCGAAGCGTTGCTCTGCTCAGTCGGATTGCCGCCGGCACATCACTCAAACGGCTTTTCATCAGCACAATATCTGCTGCATCAATTGCAATATCCGTACCTGCGCCGATTGCAATTCCGATATCTGCTCTTGTGAGTGCAGGCGCATCGTTGATTCCGTCGCCAACCATCGCAACCTTGCCCTGCTTCATAAGACTGCGGATAACAGTTTCTTTCCCGTCCGGCAGGACTCCTGCGATAACCTCGTCAACTCCTGCAATTTTACCGATTGCATTTGCTGTTTTTTCGTTATCGCCCGTGAGCATAACCACTCTGATTCCCATATTCTTCAGTTGCTTTATTGCATCGGGGCTGTCCTCTTTTATGGTATCCGCAACAGCAATTATACCAAGCATAATTCCGTCCCTTGAAAAAAGAAGAGGTGTTTTTCCTTCATCGGAAAGAGAGGATATTTTTGCTTTTGTTTTACTGTCAATCACGGCTTCTTTTTCTATGAATTTAAGATTTCCGCCTATAATTTCGGAACTGCCGAGCCTTGCGCGAAGTCCGTTTCCGGGCAATGCTTCAAAATTTTCAACATCTTCAGGTAATACATTATCCTGCTCTGCTTTTTCGATAATCGCCTTTGCAAGCGGATGCTCGCTCTTTTTTTCAAGTGAATAAGCAACACTCAGAAGTTCCGCTTCACTCGCTTTGCAAGGAATTATATCTGTCACCTTCGGTGTGCCGCAAGTGATGGTTCCTGTTTTATCAAGAACAACCGTATTCACCTTTCCTGCCGTTTCAAGCGACGATGCAGTCTTGAAAAGAATTCCGTTTTTTGCACCGACACCGCTGCCAACCATTATTGCAACGGGAGTTGCAAGTCCGAGGGCACAGGGGCAGCTTATGACAAGAACGGAAATTCCTCTTGCAAGCGCAAAGCCGAAAGTTTCTCCTGAAATAAGCCATACTATAGCTGTAACAACAGCAATGCAGATTACTGCAGGCACAAAAATTCCCGAAACCTTATCTGCTGCTTTTGAAATCGGAGCTTTTGTTGCGGCGGCATCGCTGACCATTTTTATAATCTGCGAAAGCGCCGTATCTTCGCCGACTCTCACCGCTTCGCATTTAATATAGCCCGACTGATTTATGGTTGCAGCTGAAACCGCATCACCCTTAGCCTTATCAACGGGTATGCTCTCACCTGTCAGCGCAGATTCATCAACAGCACTGTTGCCTTCAATAACAACTCCGTCAACGGGAATGCTTTCGCCCGGTTTTACTGCAAAAACATCTCCTTTTTTCACCTGAGAAACAGGCACGGATATCTCTTTGCCGTCTTTTATCAGCATTGCATTTTTGGGAGCAAGCTTCATCAGCCCTTTTAATGCATCCGTAGTTTTGCCCTTTGAACGGGCTTCGAGCATTTTCCCGACTGTTATAAGAGTTAAAATCATCGCGGCGGATTCAAAATAAAATTCATGCGTCCATTCCATTGCAGCGGCATGGTTACCTGCATTCTGAGCAGCTGTCATTTCAAATAACGCATACACGCTCCATACGAACGATGCGCCTGACCCGAGCGCAACAAGGGTATCCATATTCGGCGCACCGTGCAGTACACCTTTAAATCCGCTGATAAAAAACTTTTGATTTATAACCATCACCGCAACCGTCAGCAGAAGCTGAAGCAGACCGTTTGCAACATGATTGGTTTCAAAAAAATCAGGCACAGGGAATTTCCACATCATGTGTCCCATTGAAAAATACATCAGCACCGCAAGAAAACCAACGGATGCGATAAGTCTTTTTTTTAGTATGGGAGTTTCTTTATCTTTGAGAATTTCTTCGTTTTTATCTTCGTTTATATTATTTTCTTTGTCATCCGATTTCAGCGATGCTCCGTAGCCTGCATTCTCAACCGCGGCAATAATATCCTCAGCAGACGCCGTACCTTCAACACCCATTGAATTTGTCAGCAGACTGACAGAGCAGGAGCTTACGCCATCAACCTTTGCAACTGCCTTTTCAACTCTGGCACTACAGGCTGCGCAGCTCATACCTGTTACATTATACTGTTCCATAAATCCACCTACTTCATCAGCTTCTGAAGCGTCGCGACAAGCTCATCAACCGTTTCGTTCTTACCGTCACGGATATCTTGAGCTACACAGGTTTTAATATGGCTTGCCAGAAGCTCTTTATTAAATGCATTCATTGCCGCCGTAACAGCTGAGGACTGAACAAGAATATCGGTACAGTATGCACTTTTTTCTATCATACCCTTTATTCCTCTGATCTGTCCTTCAATTCTGTTGAGCCTGTGAATAAGACTTTTATACTCTTCTTCGGAACGCTCCTTTGTTTTTTTGCAGCAGCATTCTTTATTCATTATTATCACCGACCTTCACCAAAATTATATACCCTGTGGGGGTATATGTCAAGTCTGTAATTTTTTCATCTAACAACAACGAAATAAATAGCAAAGAGTTCCGCAGATAAAATCCGCAGAACTCTTTGCTTAGCTATATATCCGAACGAATACTGGAGAACTATTTTATGTACACTTATTATAACACATACTTTTTTATTTGTCATTAGTTTTTTAAAGAAAATTTTAAAAATTTTTAAAATTTATTTTATACATTTTAAAACCTTAACCGAAAGCTTGCTGAAAAATTTTTACGGCTTAATTATCCGCCGTTTAAAGACGAATGTACGGCGCAAATTATTAGTGCTTCGCTGAAAGCGGAGCAAATCAAAAACACGGAGGTGAATAATGAAGCGTTTTTTCAAGGTGCTGAGCAGTGTTTTGCTTTTTTGCAGTTTTCTGATTTATTCTGCTGTTATTTACGGCAGCTGTGTTTTGCCCGACGAAATCAGCATCAGCGACGAAGAATCACCTGATTTCGGTTATATTTTTTATACCGATAGAGGAGAGCCTGTTCGCTCTGCATCAACACACGGCAGCAAAACAGAGCACAAATCACAGATTATGGCTTTAAAGGTAGTTCCCGTTAAGGAAATTAAAATCAATATAACAAAGAGAAGATTTGTTGCACCCGGCGGTGAGGTTTTCGGAATAAAGCTATACACCAAAGGTGTTATAGTTATCAGCACGGATTCCGTAATAACTGAAAACGGCAGCAAAGAGCCTGCAATATCCGCAGGCATAAAATGCGGAGATATAATCACGCATATAAACGGCTCACCTGCAACTGCATCGCAGCAGATGACAGACGCCGTTGAACAGTCTGACGGAAATCCACTGAAGCTTAAAATTGACAGAAACGGCGAAATAATTGATATAAGCCTTAAGCCCGTTATGTCGGTAAACGGAAAATATAAAGCAGGAATCTGGGTCAGGGACAGCTCCGCCGGAATCGGCACAACAACCTTTTATGACGACAGCTCAGGTATGTTTGCAGGTCTCGGCCACGGAGTTTGCGATGTTGACACGGGAAAAATCATGCCGCTTAATAACGGCGAAGCAATCAGAGCCAGAGTTAACGGCTTCTATAAAAGCAGCGCAGGCAATCCCGGCGAGCTTTGCGGTGTTTTTTCCGATATCGCCTTGGGCAGCCTTCGTGTTAACCATGAGATGGGAGTTTACGGCGAGCTTCTGCAGCCCTCCGGTGCAAAAGTTATACCCGTAGCTCTCGAAAACGAAGTGCGGCTCGGGAAAGCGCAGATGATAACCACAATTGACGACAGCGGTCCTCAGTATTATGATATCGAAATAACCAAAATTTATCCTTCTACGGATTTATCAGCGAGAAATATGATAATCAAGGTAACCGATCCTGTGCTGCTTGAAAAGACCGGAGGGATAGTTCAGGGAATGAGCGGCAGTCCCATTGTTCAGAATTCTATGCTCGTGGGTGCAGTAACCCATGTATTTGTTAACTCCCCTGACCAGGGATACGCAATATTTGCCGAGAGAATGATTGAAACAATGGATTCGCTGAAAAGCTTGGATTTAGAGAAAGCTTCATAGTTATTGTGGCATTTTGTCACATTGCGCGATAAAAACTGTCATAAATTCCCAGTAAATTATTGACAATTTTGACAAAATATGGTAATATCTCCGTGAACTAAATCAAGCGGAGGTAAAACCATGAGAAAATTGTTGAAAGCGATGATAACCGAAGACGGAAGCGAAACCATGCATGAGCTTGCAGGAATTCTGCGTTCAAACGGCTTTGAGGTTTCAACCGTAATTAAGGACGGAACTCAGATTATTGAGAAATTCAAAGAGGGAGAACGCCCCGATGTTTTGCTGATGGACGGCTTTATGCCGAGACTTGACGCACTTGGAGTTCTTCGCGAAATCGGGTCAATGCGTCTTGAAAAAAGACCGATGGTTATGGTTCTCTCGAGCACTGACAACCAAAGATTCGAAAGCGAAGTGCTCAAAAGCGGAGCAGATTATTATTTTCTCAAGCCATACAATCCCAAGATGCTCGCCGAAAGAATAATTCAATTTTCGAGCATCCATAATTCCTGCGTCAATCAGAACGGCGTTAAGGATTTGGAGGTTGTTGTTTCTCAGATAATGCATCAAATCGGCGTTCCTGCCCATATAAGAGGATATCAGTATCTTCGCGAGGCGATTATTCTTTCGATTAACAACAGCGAAATGATAAGCTCTGTAACGAAGATACTCTATCCCACGGTTGCAAAAACCTTTAAAACCACTCCTTCAAGAGTTGAAAGAGCAATCAGGCACGCAATTGAGGTTGCATGGGACAGAGGCGATGTTGATATACTCAGTTCTTACTTCGGTTACACAATCCAGAACGAGCGCGGAAAGCCCACCAACAGCGAATTTATCGCCATGATAAGCGATAACCTCAAGCTGCAGATGAAAACTGTATAAACAAAGAAACGGCAGGGAGCAAAACTCTCTGCCGTTTTGGTTTAAAGTATTTTATTCTACCACCTGCCAGAGAAGATGCCCATTTTCTTTAAGCTTATTTTCAAAATCGGGGTCTTCATTAAACATAGGCTCATCCCAGATATAATAATATACAGCGTCACATTCTTCTCTTGTCCATACGGAATCATAAGAACCCAAATTCCATGTTTCTGAAAATACCTCTCCCTTGTTTTTCAGTTTATCCCATATGCTCGAAAATACATACATACAAATAATTTTTTTCTTTTCGCCGTTTTCTGTTATCGTGACAGGTCTGCAGATCGCATTTGCGTATCCCTCAACATGCATTTTCACGGTAAGATTTCCGTGATGATTAATATAAACATCAACAATTCCGTCATCATACTCAACAGGACTGTGGTCGATAACTTCACTAACCGCCAAAATTCCCACAGCCGCAGTTATAACAACGGCAACCAAAACTGCAATTACGCGTTTGAGAATAATTTTCTTTTTAACTTTTTTGATAACGGTTTTATTTGCTTTTTCTTCATTTGCATTGACATACAGCAAAACAGAGTCGCTTTTCATTTTTTTCAGTTCATCAAAACAAAAGGTGCATTCTGCTGTGTGCTCCTCAACAAGCTTTTTGCTTGCGTCACTGCAAGCTTCGTCACAATAAAGCGGAATCAGATCTTTGATTATTTCGCAGTTATGCTTCATTTCGTTCATCCTCCATTTTCAGTTTAGCTCTGTAGTAAGTTACTCTGGCCCAGCTTTCGGTTTTACCGAAAAGCTCTGCAATTTTTGCGAAAGAAAGCTCACCGAAAACACGCAGAGAAAAGACCTCCTTATACGGTTCCGGAAGATTATGAAGCCTTTTATGAAGCTCAAAAGCCGTATCGCTGCTGACAACCTCATCCTCAACACTTAATATCAAATCCTCATGCATATGCTCCGACTTGCACTTTTCACGGGCGCAGTAAGAATAATAAGTATTCTTTGCAATCTGGCAGAGCCAAACGCTGAGCTTGCATTCACCGTTGAATTTTTCAATGCTTTTAAGCGCCTTGAAAAAGGTTTCCTGCGTTATTTCCTCTGCAATGTCGGGATTGCGTGACAGCGCAAGAACATATTTATAGACATCTTTCAAATAACGGTTATATATATCCTCAAAATTATCCACGCTGTCACTTCCTTTCATATATAAGACTTACCAAACGGAGATTTGTTACAAACATTTATAAAAAAAACGGGCGATTTGTAAATCGCCCCTACAATGTCGCCAGCAGTTTTATCAAATCATTCGCCGCTTTTACAGAAATATTATATAAATCCTTACGGCAGGTTTTAATTATTTCGTCAAACGGTTTTTCGTTTTCGCATGAGAAATACAGCTCTGATACTCCGAGCTTTTTAATTTCTTCCGCTTCCCTGCCTCTGCTGCCGCAAATGGCAATAACCTTTTTGTTTTGCTTCGCTGCTCTTTTGGCAATGCCCGAAATAACCTTACCGTTTACGCTTTGAAAATCAAGTCTGCCTTCACCTGTTATTATCAAATCTGCATCTGCCGCTTTTTTATCAAATTCGGCTTTATCAAGAAGAATGTCTATTCCCCTTTTAAGTTCGGCATTCAGAAATGCAACCGCACCTGCGCCCATTCCGCCTGCTGCTCCCGCACCTTTGATTTCGGCAACATCAAGCTGCAAATCTCTTTTTATTATCTCTGCCGCATGGTGCAGACCATTGTCAAGGCGCTCTACCATAGCTTCATCCGCACCCTTCTGAGGCGCAAAAACAAAAGCCGCTCCGTTTTCGCCGTAAAGCGGATTTTCAACATCACATGCAGCAGTTACAGGAATATTAATAAGCCTTTCGGGTGTTGTTATCTTTTCAACATTCAATAATGTGCCGCCAGTCGGAATAAATTTTTGGCCGTTCTTATCGGCAAATTCCCAACCGAGTGCCGCTGCCATACCGAATCCGCAATCGTTGGTTGCGCTGCCACCCAGACCAAGCAAAATCGACTCCGCTCCTTTTGATACGGCATCGTTTATAAGCTCTCCGACACCGTAGGTTGTTGCTTTTTCGGGATTTTTATTATCACCTGCAAGCGGAAGCCCTGCGCATGCCGCCATTTCGATTACTGCAGTTTTATCGTTAAGCATAAGATATTCTGCAGTTATTTTTTCAAAGAAAACTCCGCTGACTTCTGCTTTTATCATCTCACCGCCGCAGATTTTATGCAAACAGGCGCAAAGCCCCTCGCCGCCGTCGGCAGCGGGGAGCTTCGTTATTCTTATTTTATCTTTTATCGTATCCTCAAAGGCTTTCCCTACGATGTTGCAAACCTCTTGTGCGGTCAGCGTGCCTTTAAAGCTATCAGGTGCAATAAGAATATTCATTTTATTCAGCCGATGCTCTTCTGATATATTTTTTGAAGAAAGCAACTGCAGGTGCAACTGCTTCAACGGGAATCCTCTCGTTTGTGCCGTGAGTGCATCTGAGAAGCGAAACGCTTACCTTATAGGGTGCATAGCGATAAATATTATCACAGATGGGTTCATAGTAGCAGGCATCCGTGCCTCCCATAACAAGGTAGGGAGCAACGATGCTGTCCTTGTTATCCTGCATGCAGATTTCTTCAATAATTTTGAATGCTCTTGAATCTGTGGGTGAGAATTTAGAAGCTTCTTTAGCTTTAAGCACCTTAACTTCAATATCCTTATTTCTGCAAACCTTGCGGATATGATTTTCAACATCCTTAACGGTTGTGCCCGGCATCTGTCTGAAGTTAACGGTAATGCTCGACTTCTGGGGAAGAACATTTGCCGCAGGACTGCCCTGTGCCATAGTAACGGCAGTTGTTGTTCTTACAAGGCAGGCGGTGAAGGGGATTTTTGTCATACCGTATCTAAGGATTGGCTGAAGATAATCGAGGTTGCACATAAGCAGTCTTGCAGGATAGGTGCAGTTTCTGCCGACATTTGAGAAAAGGTCTTTAACAAAAGGCATAAGCTCTGCCTTGAACTGATTGTTTTCAAGGTCCTTTATAACATTGGCAAGCTCGCCGAGACCCGAATGAACGGGAGGCTGAGAGGAATGACCGCCCTTTGAGTTAACGGTGATTTCAAAATCGGTATATCCCTTTTCGGCAATACCAACGCCGATAAGCTCCTTGTTATTGAGAATTCCCTTAACATTGACGGGAATAATTGCGCCGCCTTCATCAAGAACGCAGTCAAGATGAATTCCTCTCTCCTTGAGAGTTCTCATTATGTTCTTTGCGCCGCCATCCTCGGAAGCAACAACCTCCTCATCCTGTCCGAAAAGAAGATAAACATCTCTTTCGGGCTGAAAGCCCTCTTCAAGAAGAGTTTCAACCGCATCCATGACGCCGATAAGGTGATTCTTCATATCAAGAGCACCTCTGCCCCAGATGAATTCACCGTCATTATGTCCGCTGAAAGGCTCATAAGTCCAATCCTGCTCTGTTCCTTCGGAAATGGGAACGACATCCTGATGGGCAAGAAGGGCAATAGGCTCAAGGTCATCTCTCGTACCCTTCCAGTGATAGATAAGACTTGCTTCCTGAACAACCTCTTTTTTTAGAGTTTTATGGATGAGAGGAAATGCTTCTTCAAGGAAAGCATGGAATTTATCAAACTGAGTGAAATCAATCTTTTCCTTATCGGGATAACTGATTGTCGGAATCGAAATTGCCTTTGAAAGATGCTCCTGACATCTTTTTGCGTCAACCTTTTCTTCTGTTGGCTGACCGAAATCCTTTTTTGCGGGAACATATTTGGCAGCCTTTATGGCCGTTGCGCCTGCTGCAATTCCGATTGCACCGAGAACAGCATTGCGTACTACAGACTTTTTCATTCTTTTGTTCTTCCTTTCTGAATACAATTTACTTTACATAAAAAACTTTCGTTTTGCCCATGCTTTAAGGCGTCTGCTTTTATAAAGAAACGCAAAGAAAATCATCAGCGAAGCACAGCATGCCGTCATCACAAGCGAAACAACTATCTGCAATCTGCCGATATAAAACATATTCATGCAGATTTCTATAACAAACGACATAACGGTTATTGCGCCGAGAACGGCAATTGCAATAAGAGATTTGCTTCGCGGCTTCTTCAGCCAGAAAATAAACAGATTACATATTGCCCAAAGCGCAATAACAACGGGCAGTGCAACGGAATTGAACCATCCGTTATCATCGCCGTAAATTTTGAACATATCAAGATATGTCAGAAGCGCAAGGGCATCTATTGCAAGCAGAATAACGGGAATCGGTTTTTTCCACAGAAGCGGGAAAAGAAACCATATCCATGCAACCACAAATCCGCCGACGATATATTTAACAACGCCGCTGTCAAACAGCAATGCATTCAGTATCACTAAAACAAGATTCGGAATCAGAATAACGAGTGACAAAACAAACACCCAGTATTTTTTGCTCAGCGACTTGGGGATGCTCAAATTTTCGGGATAAACGGGCTTTTCTGCTCCCGTATTTTTTTCTCTCGGATTTATAACAGGAGTATCGCACAAAGGGCATGACGGACAGCCTTTTTCAAGCTCAACTCCGCAGTTAACGCAATATGACATCAGCAGCCACCTCCCATAATTGCATTTTTGTTGCTTTCAATTTTAACGGGAATGCCGAATTTAACAAGTGTGGTAAAAAATTCCTTTTGGATTTTTGTGCTCACATAAATATTTGAAATACTGAACGCAAGAGTTCCCTTATATGAAAGTGAACCGCATCTTGCACCGTTTCTCATCGCAGGACCCATAACAAGAACAAGCTTTTCAATATATTTTTCCATTTCTTTCGGCGTTTTGATGACACCGACATTTGAAATAAGACAGCTTGTTGCTTTCTCGCCTGCAAATTTATATACAACACTGATACCAAAATCCTTAAGAAATGATGGAGCGATTCTCATCAGCGGATTACGCTCGATTCCAATATTGCCGTTCATCATTGCCTGGAGTTCTTTTTCATTGTTGATATAACGAAGATAGAGCGAAAGCTGTTTTACGATTTCGGAGAAGGAGTATTCCCCCATTTTGGGGTCAATCTGAAATGAATAGCAAAGCATAAAATTGCGGAGAGTTTCACTTTCGAAAAAGCCTCTTGCATTAACGGGGATCTGAATTCCGACATGCTTTTCTCTGTTTTTTTCTTCCTGCTTCTGAAGATTATACATAACCCAGAGCAAAACGGCGGCAAGATATTCGGTAACGGTAACGCCATGCTCCGCCGCTTTTTCTTTCACAGCGGAAACGGGCATATATCCCGTGGTTACATTAACAACATGCTTCGGAAGTCTTTCACCCTTAAAACGATAAGTGAATTTCTGCAATCTTTTTGCTTTAGCTTTTGAATTGCAGACCTTTGAATAGGAATCCTCCATCTCTTCAGGACGGGGTTTTTCATCAACATCAAAAACACTGTCACCGCTCGGAATATTCTTTCCGGTCTGACGAAGATAGACCGCAATCAGCGTCATAAAGAATCTCGATGCGCCGTAACCGTCGGTTAACGAATGGTAAAACTCAACGGAAAGACGGTTTTCATAATAATAGACTTTAAAAAGATATCCCTTGTTTTCTTTACTCTTAAACCGTGTGCAAGGATTTGCAATATCCTGCATAATCGGCGGAATTCCGTAAGGATTTTTTTCGAAATAATGCCAGAATAAACCGTTTTTCATTCTCACATCAAAGGTCGGAAAACGGCGCAGAGTTATTTCCAGAGCCTTACTGAGCAAATCCGGGTCGACGCTCTCGGTAAGCGTTACCGAAAACCTGTATACATTAGACCACGATGAGCTATCCTGCCCCGGAAAAACCTTGGCAGCATTATCAAGCTTATACCATGTTCTCTGGCGCAGAGGCAATTTGGTGTTTTTCTTCATAATTTACTCCTATCAGAAGAAGCTGAGCTGAGTTGATTTGGGCAGCGATGCAAACGCACCGCCCTCTTCAAGAGCTGCAATTATTGTTTTCGATGCACCCGAACGAAGCTGGAAATCCTCGATTGAGAGGAATTCTCCGCCGCCGTCGTTTCTTGCTGCTTCAAGACCTTCGGCAGCTCTGCCGCCGCAGCCTGCGATTGCCGAGAACGGAAGCCTTATTTTTCCGTCCTCAATAATATAGCGGTTTGCAGTTGATTTATAAATATCAATCGGAAGAATCTCAACGCCTCTCGCCATCATTTCGTTGATAACCTGAAGTGAAGTGAAAGTACCTTCTTCCTTGGCGGTTGCGGTTTTCATCTGCATTTTCTGCTTGATTTCATCCATTTTCTTTTTAACAGCTCCCCTGCCTGCAAGAACAGATGCGGTATCAATATCTTCGCCGCGAACCGTCATAAAGGTTGCGTAATATTCAACAGGTTTGTAGAGCTTGTACCACGCAAGGCGCATTGCGGCGCTTACATAAGCTGCGGCATGAGCCTTCGGGAACATATATTTGATTTTCATACACGAATCAAGATACCACTGGGGAACACCGTTATCTATCATCGCCTGCTTATGCTCATCAGTGAGAAGCTTGGTTGCCTTACCCTTACGGACGATTTCCATAATTTTGAACGCCATGCCCTTTTCAACGCCCTTATTGATAAGGTAAACCATGATGTTGTCACGAGTGCCGATAACCTCCGAAATGGTGCAGGTTCCGTTTTTGATAAGCTCCTGAGCGTTGCCTATCCAAACATCCGTGCCGTGAGAAAGGCCTGAAATCTGGAGCATGTCCGAAAAATTCTTGGGCTGTGATTCCATAAGCATCTGACGAACAAACGGAGTGCCAAGCTCGGGGAGAGAGAGCGTTCCCGTTTCGCAGTCGATATCCTCTGCTGTTACGCCGAGAGGCTCGGGAGTTGTTAAAAGCTCATAGAGCTTGGGGTCGCATATGTCAACATCCATAACGCAAATGCCCGTTAAATCCTCAAGATGCTTATAAAGAGTGGGAACATCGTGGCCGAGGTTATCAAGCTTGAGAATCGTATCGTGAAGCGAATGGAAATCGAAGTGAGTTGTTCTATGAATTGAATCGGCATCATCAGCAGGATGCTGAATGGGAGTGAAATCCTCCGCATCCATATCGGCAGGCACAACAACCATGCCGCCGGGGTGCTGACCGGTTGTTCTTTTAACGCCTACGCAGCCCTGAACAAGACGCTCTTCCTCTGCTCTTGAGAGGAACACGCCCTTTTCTTCAGCCCATTTTTTAACAAATCCGAATGCGGTTTTATCGGCAAGAGTGCCAATTGTTCCCGCCTTGAAAACATGGGATTTACCGAAAAGCTCTTCTGTGTATCTGTGGGCATAAAACTGATATTCGCCCGAAAAGTTAAGGTCGATATCAGGCTGCTTGTCGCCGTAGAAGCCGAGGAAGGTTTCGAACGGAATATCGTGTCCGTCGCGGTGCATCGGCTTTCCGCATACAGGACAATCCTTGGGCGGCATGTCATAGCCCGAACCGTACTCACCCTTATAGAAAAATTCGCTGTGCTTACAGCTTTCGCAGATATAATGCGGAACAAGCGGATTAACCTCCGAAATGCCTGCCGCAAAAGCAACAAATGACGAGCCTACTGAACCTCTGGAGCCGACATAATAGCCGTTTTCCATTGAGTTCCACACAAGCTTCTGGGCAATGATATAAAGAACGGCGAATCCGTTTTTGATGATGGATTCAAGCTCTTTATCAAGCCTTTCCTTGATATATTCCGGAAGCGGAGAACCGTAATAATCCTCCATTCTTTCGTAGCAGATTTTTCTGAGTTCTTCATCCGACCCTTCAATTTTGGGCGGATATGTTCCGTCGGGAATTGGCTTTATTTCTTCGCACATATCGGCGATAAGGTTGGGATTTTTAACAACAACCTCATATGCCGTATCTTCGCCGAGATATTCAAATTCGCTGAGCATGTCCTGAGTTGTGCGCAGATAAAGCGGCGCCTGCTCGGAGGCATCCTTGAAGCCTTGACCTGCCATAAGGATTTCACGGAAAATTTTATCATCCTTTTCCATGAAATGAACATCGCCCGTTGCAACAACGGGAATATTAAGTTCATCAGCAAGGTGGATTATGCGTCTGTTAATTTCGTTAAGCTCCTCATTTGACTCAACCATGCCCTCACGAATCATAAAGGCATTATTGCCGTTGGGCTGAATTTCAAGATAATCGTAGATGCTTGCCATTTCAAGCAGCTTTTCTTTCTGCCTTCCCATGAATATCGCCTGATAAAGCTGACCTGCCTCGCAGGCACTGCCAATGATAAGTCCTTCCCTGTGTGCAAGAAGCTCACTCTTGGGTATTCTCGGATGGCGGTAATAATATTCAAGATTTGACTTTGAAATCAGCTGATAAAGATGCTTGAGACCTGTCTTGTTTTTTGCAAGAAGGATTATATGATAAGTCGGCAGGCGCTTAATGTTAACAGGAATCTTCTCATTGATTTCCGAAACATTCTCAACGCCCTTTTCTCTGCAGAGTTCAAGAAGCTTTTCAAAAATTCCTGCAAGCGCACCTGCATCCTCATCTGCTCTGTGGTGATCAAAGGAAGGAAGCTTGAAATACTTTTGGAGAGAATCCAGCTTATAATTCTTTATGCCCTCGATGAGGCTCTGCGCCATGACAAGGGTATCAATATGAGTATAGTTATATTCAATGCCGTTTCTTCGGCAGGTGTGCTTTATAACATCGGTGTCAAAGGTTGCATTATGAGCAACAAGAATTCCGTCACCGCAGAATTCAAAGAACTTTTTAACTGCCTCCGCCTCTTTCGGAGCATTGGCAACCATTGCGTTTGTTATGCCGGTAAGGTCAGTTATTTTTGACGGGATAGGCATTTCGGGATTTACAAAAGTCTGGAATCTTGCCATTTCCGCGCCGTCAACATATTTTACCGCACCGATTTCGGTAAGACGAACCATATCCGTTCTGAGACCTGTTGTTTCAACATCAAAAACAATAAAGGTGCCGTTCAGAGACATGTCCTTTTCACCTGTTACGATTTTTACCGAATCGTCAACAAAATAACCCTCCATGCCATAGATAACCTTTATTCCGTTTTCCTTTGCAGCAGCTGCTGCCTCGGGATATGCCTGTACAACGCCGTGGTCGGTTATTGCCACAGCCTTGTGTCCCCATTTTGCAGCTCTTGCAACAAGCTTTGCAGCACCCGTCATGCCGTCCATAGCCGACATGTTGGTGTGCATATGCAGCTCAACGCGCTTTTCCTCCGCGGTATCCTTTATGGGGATTTCTTCTATCACCATAACAGAATTTGCCTTTATGCAGTAGGTTTTGATATAATCATCATATTCAACATGACCTCTGAGCATAACGGTTTTTCCGTTGGAGATGCCTGCAACAAGCTGTTCGCAATTCTGAACAGCCTCAAAAATTTTAACAGTATACGAATTGGTTTTATCGGTTATATTGAAATTGATAATTTTTCTTTTGCCGTCTTTAGTGTCACGCATATCAAGTGAAAATACTCTGCCCCATACAGTAACATTGCCGTCCTCTATCGAGATATCCTTCAGCGGAACGGGCTTTGACTTTATCTTATTGCCGTAAATAACCTTCGCATTGGTGAGCGATATCGGCAAGTCATCAAACTCCTGCTTGGGAGCCTTCGGCTTGCTTACATCTTCTTCAACAGGCACTTCAATTTTGACTCCCGATGCCTGCATCTCGATATATTCGGGCGAATCAAGCTTAGCACCCGTTTCACCTTTTATTTCAACCGATACCTGAACACCAAAGGTGTCTCTTATATATTTAGAAAGAAATTCCTTTGCGCCTGCTTCACACAGAATTTCGGCACCGTTGAAAATATAAACTTCAACAATACCATCTTTGAGTGTAAACTGTGCGTTTTCAAGAAAGCCGTTTGCGGCGGCGATATTATCCTTCATCGCTCTTACAAGCTGAGGAACACACGCCTGAGTAAATGCACTGCTATGATAAAGCGGTATTATAACTGCCTTGTTAATTCCGAGTGCGTTTTTTATTTCATTCTGAGCAGAGATAATAAACCTGTCCTCGATATACATATCGAAACGGGCAGTTATGCTCAGCTTCATTGTTTCTTCGTCAAGTGAGATATGCTCAACCGTGCCGCCCGTGAAAATCTCACGCAGCCCCGGGTTAATATATTCGCCTATAAAATTTAAAATATTATTTTCCTGCATTTTTCCCTCTTTAGTCCAAATGAGGGCAGATTTCTCTGCCCTGTGATTATAATTTATTTATTTCCGAAATAAGTACATCAACGGCTTCATTTTCGGACACCTTGCAAACAATTTCGCCCTTTTTGAAAATGAGAGCGCAGCCGTCGCCGCCTGCAATGCCGATATCTGCTTCACGGGCTTCACCCGGTCCGTTAACCGCACAGCCCATAACAGCAACTTTTATATTTTTTTTGCAGCCTGAAAGTCTTGATTCAACCTCTTTGGCAAGACCGATAAGGTCAATTTTTGTTCTGCCGCAGGTCGGGCATGCAACAATATCAACGCCGTCTTTTTTGAATCCGCAGGCTTTAAGGATTCCGTTTGCCGCCGAAATCTCGTTGACGGGGTCATCGGTCATCGAAACGCGGATTGTATCGCCAATTCCTTCAAGAAGGAGCGAACCGATACCGACTGAAGACTTTATCAGTGCCATATCGTGAGTTCCTGCCTCGGTTACGCCGAGATGCAGGGGATAATTACATTTTTCGGCAACAAGACGATATGACTCAATCATAATCGGAACTGATGATGATTTTATTGAAATAATAATATCGTCAAAATCGCACTGTTCAAGAAGCGAAACATGGTTAAGCGCGCTTTCGGCAAGCGCTTCAGCACAGGGCGAGCCGTATTTTGCAAGCAGTTCTTTCTCAAGAGAACCCGAATTAACACCTATGCGTATGGGTACACTCTTTGCCTTGCAGGCATCCGCAACAGCTTTTACTCTGTCCATAGAACCGATATTGCCCGGATTGATACGGATTTTATCAACACCTGCGTCAAGGCTTGCAAGTGCAAGACGGTAATCAAAATGGATATCCGCAACAACAGGCACATTCAGATTTTCTTTGAGCTTTTCAATAAGCTTTACCGCCGCCATATCCGGCACTGCGGCACGGATTATTTCACAGCCTGCTTTTTCAAGCTCAACTGCCTGCTTTACGCTGCCGTCTATATCCGTTGCAGGTCTGTTGAGCATCGACTGAACGGTTATCTTCGAATCGCCGCCGATATATATATTTCCGACCTTAACCTTTTTGCTGCTGCGTCTTGCCATAATTCACCTAACCTTTTATCAGCTTCAGAATATCACTGAATGAAATAACTACCATAAGAATCATAAGAAGCACAAGCCCTGTTGCATGAACCCAACCCTCATATTTTCTCGGAACGGGCTTTCTGAAAACAAACTCAATTGCCATAAAGAAAAGTCTGCCGCCATCAAGAGCAGGAAGAGGAAGAAGGTTAAACAGTCCGATGTTGATAGCAATCAACGACATCAGCATCAGGAGCGTTGACCAATCCATCTTCTGCGTTGCCGCTTGCGCCGCATCAGCAATAATCGTAACCGTACCGATGGGACCTGAAAGCTCGCTGAGTCCGTATCTGCCTGTCACCAAATCAAGAAGGCTTACCCAGACCACTCTCGCTATCGAGACCGATTCAAGAAATGCGTTTTTTGTTACGGACAGGAAGCCCGGCTCAACGCCTTTTATTATAAAATCGTAAACTATTGTTAAAGTCCCGTTGTTGTCTTTTGTTTCAAACTTAACGCCGTCAAGGTTAACCTCTTCGCCGTTTCTTTCAACAACAAAATCAAAAATTCCGTCATCATCTCTCACCATGAGAAATCCGATGTCGTATTCAGAAAAAACCTTTCTGCCGTTGATTTCTTTTATCTTGTCATCAACCTGCAAGCCGTACTGACTGCTGACTGAATTTTCATGGAACGAATGAATTTCGGGAGTTCCGATAAGCTCGGACTGGCAGAGCATGATTGCAACAATGATAACACCCATTATGAGGTTAACAACACCGCCTGCAGCAACGATAATAAATCTCTGCCACACAGGCTTGTTGCAGAACGCTCTCTCGTTTTCGCTCTCGCTGTCTTCACCCTCCATACTGACAAATCCGCCAATGGGAAAAAGACGAAGAGCATATTTTGTTTCACCCTTTTTAAATTTAAAAAGAGCAGGTCCCATGCCCAATGAGAATTCATTTACCTGAACCTTAAAAAGCTTTGCGAAAATGAAATGACCGAGTTCATGGAACATTATTATTAAACCGAAGAAAAGAATGGCAACAAGAATCGGCCATGCTTTTCCCCAAACCGCCTCTGCGGAAATGAGTGGTATAAAATTCATATAAATAACCTTTCTGTTTCGGTGCGGATAAGACTGTCGGTTTCAAAAACCTGCTCAAGTGTATAATCCGAAACATTTGCCGTGTAATCAAAAGCTGCCTCAACAGCCTTGGGAATATCAAGGAACTTTATTTTTCCGTTTCTGAAAAGCTCATTTGCCTTTTCGTTGGCTGCATTGACCGCCGCAGGATAAAGTCCGCCCTTTTCAAAAGCCCTTCTGCATAAGTTTATGCAGGCAAAGGTTTCATAATCAGGCTTTTCAAAGGTAAGCGTTGCCGCCTGCACCAAATCAAGCTGCTTTACGGGACTTACAAATCTGTCGGGATAAGTCAGCGCATACTGAATGGGAATTCTCATATCGGGTACACCAAGCTGAGCAATAACCGAGTTATCGACATATTCAACAAGCGAATGTATGATACTCTGCCTGTGAACAAGAATATCTATATCCGCCGCTTTCATGCCGAAAAGCCATGCAGCTTCAATAAGCTCCAGCCCTTTGTTCATCATTGTAGCAGAGTCGATGGTTATTTTTGCACCCATGCTCCAGTTGGGATGATTAAGAGCCTGCTCAAGAGTTACTTTTTCGAGATCCTCTTTCTTTTTACCGAAAAACGGGCCGCCCGATGCGGTAAGAATAAGTCTTTTTATCTGTTTTTTGCTTTGACATCCCTGAAGCGACTGAAAAATAGCGGAATGCTCACTGTCAACGGGAAGAATAGATACTCCCTTTTTCTCAGCGGCATCAAGCACAATTTTTCCGCCTGCAACAAGAGTTTCCTTGTTTGCAAGAGCAATGTTGCTGCCTGCATCTATTGCCGCAAGAGTTGGTGCAAGACCCGCAATGCCGACAATGCTGTTAAGCACTGTATCGGCTCCGATTCGCGCGCACTCTTCAACGCCCTGCTTGCCGGCGAGAATCTTTGTTGAAGTATCCGCAACCTTGACTTTTAAGTCTGCCGCCGCTTTTTCATCAGCAACCGCCGCAATGCGCGGACTGAATTTTCTGATTTGTTCCTCAATTATATCCGTTCTTGAGTTCGCAGTTAAAGCATGAACCTCAAAGCCCATAAGCTCCGCAACCTCAAGAGCCTGAATCCCTATTGAACCTGTTGAGCCGAGAACGGCAAGGGTTTTGGTCATTTTTTATCACCTTTAAAAATATTGCTGATTATTTACCTGCAATTGCAAGACCTATTTCGATCATAACATAAAGGGCAGGCATTGTTACAAGGAAGCTGTCAATTCTGTCAAGCACTCCGCCGTGACCGGGGAAGAGATTGCCGAAATCCTTTTCGCCGAAATTTCTCTTGATAACGGATGCCGAGAGGTCGCCGCACATACCGAGAACTGCAAGAATGATTGCTCCGGCCATTACCATCCACACATTGAGCGTTTCGTTGCGGAAGCATGTATAATCACAGATGAAATATGTTACAACGCAGAAAAGTGTTGTTCCGAAAATGCCGCCGATTGCGCCTTCAACCGACTTTTTGGGGCTGATTTTGGGAGCAAGCTTATGCTTGCCGAACTTGCTTCCGACAAAATATGCCCATGTATCGCTCATCCATGCGCAATACATAGCGCTGAGGATAAGGAACACGCAGTGAGAACGCTGGAAAAGCTCGGGATACACAACGCACAGATCTCTCACCTTAAATAAGGTTCCGAGCGAGCCGGGGATTGCAACCGATGCAAACAGTGCCAAAGCAACATGCTCAAATTTTGTTTTTTCATAAAATTTCAGCATTATTATAAGCAAGGCTATAACATAAACTATCAGAAGCACCGAAAGGGGCACGGGAATATACTGCTGCAGACCGAAATCTACATATGCAGGACCGATTGCCGCAACTACCATTGAAACAGCAGTCAGAACTTTATTCTTGCATTTTGAAACACGCATTACTTCATATGCAGCAATTGCAGCCATCGCACCCATGGGAATGCTCATTACGCCCTGATATCCGAGACCTGTAAACACGAGAAGCATTATTACAATAAGTGCTGAAATAACGCCTGTTATTATTCTTACTTTCATTATTTTTCACTCTCAATTCATTATGGATTTTAGCTCAGTTGTTTTTTGAATTCCCCCTCACACTCCGCCGAAGCGTCTGTTTCTTTTGCCGTATTCTATAATCGCCTTATCCAAATCATCGGCTGTGAAATCAGGCCAGAGAATATCGGAAAACCAGAATTCCGAATACGCTGCCTGCCAGATAAGGAAATTGGAAAGACGGTATTCTCCGCTCGGTCTGATAATAAGATCAGGGTCAGGAAGACCTGCCGTGTAGAGATTTTCGTCTATATTTTTCAAAGTTATTTCTTCGGGATCAAGCTCACCTGCCGCAACCTTTTTTGCGATTTCCTTAACGGAATGAAGAATCTCATCTCTTCCTCCGTAGTTAACGGCAAGATTGATGGTTATTACACTTTTATCAGCCGAATTTTCTTCAAGCTGACTGATAAGATTTATTATATCCTCGGGCAATGCTTTTCTGTCGCCGATATAGCGGATACGCATGCCCTTTGAATTGTTTTCTTCTTCTCTTTCCTGCGCTTCAAAAAGATAGTCTCTGAAAAGATTCATTATCGCCTCAACCTCGTCGGCAGGGCGTTTCCAGTTTTCGGTTGAAAAAGCATAAAAGGTTAAGCACTCTATTCCGATTTCGGCTGCATAATCGCAAATCTTTCTAAACACCTTTGCGCCTTCCTTATGGCCTTCACTTCTCTTGAGTCCTCTCTGCTTTGCCCATCTTCCGTTGCCGTCCATAATAATTCCTATATGGCGGGGCAGAGAAATATTTGAAAGCTCTTCCTTAGTCATTTTCAACCTACTCCTATAATCAGTTTAAAGCACAGGGCAGTTTTAACTGCCCTATGCATATACAAGCAACATCAGATTTCCATGATGTCCTTTTCTTTTTCTTCCGAAACCTTGTCGATATCCTTGATATACTTATCGGTGATATCCTGAAGCTTCTTTTCTGCATGCTTAAGGTCATCCTCTGTTATTTCGGATGCTTTTTCCATCTTCTTTACCTTATCGATGCAGTCGCGTCTGGTTGAACGAATCGATACTTTTGAGTCTTCGGCAAGCTTCTTAACATCCTTGCAGAGCTCCTTACGGCGTTCCTCTGTAATCTGGGGGAAAACGAGACGAATAATTCTGCCGTCATTCTGAGGATTGATACCGATATCCGATGCCTGAATTGCCTTTTCAATTGTATGAAGAGTTGAGGTGTCCCAAGGCTGAATTGTAAGAATTCTTGCCTCAGCAACAGCTACGGCTGCCATCTGGTTGATGGGAGTGGGAGTTCCGTAATAATCAACTCTGATTTTGTCAAGAACGGAAGCGTTTGCTCTTCCTGCTCTCATTGATGAATATTCGTTTTTGAGTGCACTCAGGGTCTTGCCCATTTTTTCTTCTGCCATTGCAAATACTGTCTGCATAAAATTAGCCCTCCTTGACTATTGTTCCGATGTTTTCACCGAGAACTGCTTTAATTATGTTTTCCGGATTTTCAAGATTGAAAACGAGAATCGGAATGTTATTGTCACGGCAGAGAGATGCTGCCGTTGAATCCATGACCTTAAGGTCTTTTTCAAGAACCTCGCTGTGAGTTACAACATCATATTTGACTGCGTCGGGATATTTATTGGGGTCTTTATCGTATACGCCGTCAACATTTGTTGCTTTGAAGATAATGTCCGCCTTAATCTCTGCCGCCCTGAGCGCCGCACAGGTGTCGGTTGAGAAGAAGGGATTGCCTGTTCCGCTTGCAAAAATAACAAGTCTGCCCTTTTCAAGGTGACGGACAGCCCTGTTTCTAATATAAGTTTCTGCAATCTGATGCATCTCGATTGCACTCTGAACTCTGACATTTACGCCGAACTGTTCAAGAGCATCCGCAAGAGCAAGAGAATTCATAACCGTTGCAAGCATTCCGATGTGGTCTGCACGGGTTCTGTCCATATTGCCGCCCGAGCGACCTCTCCAGAAGTTGCCGCCGCCGACAACAAGACCAACCTCTACTCCGAGCTTTGTCAGCTCGCTGACAGATTGGCATATTGAGTTGATTGTGTCAAAATCAAAGCCGTGACCCTTCCCGCCTGCAAGAACCTCGCCACTGAGCTTGAGAAGGATTCGCTTATAAACAGGTTGCATTTCAAGCACCGCCTTTTTATATTATAATTATTTATATTTTACTTTATTTAGAGCTTAGTGTAAAGCTTTATTTGATAATTTATGAAAATTTTTATCAATTTATATGCCATAAATTCATATCTGCAGATTAATTTTATCATCTAAAAGTCAAAAATCATTAAACATTCTGTTAATTCATCAAAAAAACTTGCTTGCATAAATATTTTATAGTATAATAAATTAGTTATTATAATTTTTCGGGAGAATATAATGAAAAATCTTATTTTAAGAAACACACCTGAAATTGCGGATAGGTTTGAGCTTCGCAGCATCGAAAGCGTTGACGAAAAAAACACTTACGAAGTTTTCTGCGAAAACGGAAAAATCATTATTTGCGGTGACTGCAAAATCAGTCAGGCAATGGGTTATTACGCCTATCTCAAGGCATATTGCGGAGTTAACCTTTCCCACTGCGGAAACACCAAAATTTCTGTTTCTTCAGCTCCCCTTTTTGAAGGAAAACTCAGCAAGGTTATCCCTCAGAAAAGGCGCGCATATCTCAACTATTGCACTCTCGGATACTCGTTTGCTTTCTGGAAGTGGGACAGATGGGAAAAAGAAATAGATTTTATGGCAATGAACGGCATCAATATGCCGCTTTCCGTTGTCGGCAGTGAAGCTGTCTGGTATTATACCCTCAGGGATTTCACCTACAGCGAAACAGGTGCGCTTTCGTTCATTTCTGGTCCCGGCTTCTGGCCGTGGCAGCTTATGACTAACATCACCGGATATTTCAGTCTCACCGATGTTAAATACATTGAAAGCCGTCTTGAGCTTGGCAAGAAGATTATCGAGCGCGAGATTGAGCTTGGCATGACGCCCATTCAGCAGGGCTTTGCAGGCACTGTTCCCGCAACCATCACAAAGCTTTTCAACAAAGTGCGTCTGCGAATGATCCCTTCTTGGTGCAACTTTCCGATTACATATCAGCTTGACCCTACCGACCCCGTTTTCAAAAAATTCGGTACTGCCCTTCTTGAAAAACAGCGTCAGCTTTTCGGAGCATACCATTACTATGCCTGCGACCCGTTCCATGAAAATGCTCCTTCGGTCAGAACAAGAGATTATCTCTGGAAGGTTGGCAGAGCGATTGATACAATGTATAAGGAATTTGACAAAGATTCCGTCTGGGTTATGCAAAGCTGGTCGCTGCGTGAACAGATAGTTAAGGCTGTTCCCAAAGAAAGACTTCTTATCCTTGACATTGACGGCAGCAAATATAAAGAACATGACAATTTCTGGGGCTATGAATTCGTCCTTGGAAATCTTCACAATTTCGGTGACAGAAACACCCTTCACGGCAGCATAAAGGCTCTTGCAGATAATCCTTATGCTTCGCTCAACTGCGATAACTGCAGCGGCACAGGTCTTTTCATGGAAGGAATATTCCAGAATCCGCTTTACTATGACCTTGCCTTTCAGATGTTAACGGAAGATTCTACAGTTAACCTTGACGAATGGCTCAGCAACTATGCATACCGCCGCTACGGCAGCAAGGAAAAATGCCTTGTTGATGCAATGAGAATTCTGAGCGAAACCTGTTACAGCGAAAACTGCACCGACAGAGAAACAGGCTCGGTTATCTGCGCAAGACCTGCAACAGAGCTTCGCCACACCGCACCGAATGACTTCCGCGAGCTCCGTTACGACAACAAAAAGCTTTTCAAGGCTGCAGAGCTTCTTCTGAGTGCCGAAAACGCAACGAAGGACGGATATGCATTTGATGTTTGTGACATCACCCGACAGACCATGAGTAACTATGTTTCAAACCTTTACGATAAGGTTATGTATGGCTACAACAACCGTGATGTTAACATCTTTGAGCGTTCCTCCAATGCATTCCTTAAAATTTGCGAAGAGCTTGATGACCTTCTGCAAACAAGACCCGAGCTGACTCTCCATGAGCATCTTAAAGAAGCCGGCGAGCTTGCATTCACTGAAAAAGATAAGCAGAATTTTGAACTTAACCTTCTTGCTCAGGTAACCGTTTGGGGTCCCTTCAGCAACACCGTTAACTATGACTATGCCTGGAAGGAATGGGGCGGTCTTATAAAAACATATTACGCTAAGCGTTGGCAGAGCTTTTTTGAAAGACTTGCATATGAATTCCCCCGAAGAAGAAAGTTTTCAACAACAACAAGAAAGCAGCACTGCGAAAGAAATATCTATAGAGGCAATCAATTTTATAAAAGCTATGCCGAATTTGAAAAAAAATGGCTCTCAACCGCTAATCCCGATGCGCCGAGCGAAGCAAACACGGTTGAAACAGCTCGCCGCATGATTGAAAAATACAGAAGAGCCGTACTTGAAGATTAACTGAAACATTAAACAACCGATTTTACGAAATTCCGTAAAACCGGTTGTTTTTTGTTGCAAAAGTGCCCCCGGCTTTCGCCGAGGGCACTTTTTAATGGAATTGCTTATTTGTTAGAAACACAACCTGTTGCCTGGTTGATTCTTGCTGTACCGAGAACATATCGACCGATATAGTCTGCGTCAGTGATGCTGAAGTATCCATCGCCGTTAATGTTAGCTGCCTTAGCCTTATAATGGCAATAGTTATCTGCATCAAATGTGTAGCTCCAGCTTGTATCGCCGGCTACTTCAGCCTGAGCAATTGAATAGTCGAGGTTCTGAATAGCACCGTCACCGTTGAGATCGCCGTAAATGATAATCCAGAAGCTTTCAACAAGTTCGCCTGTTACATTATCATAAACATTGATTACTGTACCTGTACCTACCGAACCGTCCTTAGCCTTGAAATCAACTACTTCGTAGTAACCGTCACCGCTTACATCAATGTAAGTGTCAAGACGCTTCACAGCGAAGGTTGTTTCAACAAGCATTCTGTCGGTAAGACCGTATACATACCAGGGCTCTGTTGATGTAGCATAATCATCAACTGTGCCGCCGGCTCTGTCTATAACTGTTGTACATGCAAGACCGCTGTCGGTCCAGTACTGAGCATCATCGTTGGGGATAAGCATAACCTTTACGCGTTCGTAAACTGCGTAGTATGCGGTATCCTCGGCAGGCATTGTCTGAGTGAAGAGCTCTGACTTGGAGAGAACTTCGCCATCCTTAGTTGTTGACCAACCAACGAAGGTGTAGTATGCACCATCAATCTGTGCCTCTGCAGGGAAGTTTTCCTCTGCGGGGAATTCGATTGATTCGCCGAAGTCATAGTTCTTGCTGTCAAGTTTCACTGAGGGGTTAACTGACTTGTAGGGTGATTCTGCAAGTGCTTCGTAACCGTAGAATGTTACAGTGAAGTTTGACTTGTTCCAAACAGCTTCAAATGTTGCGCCGTCCTTGCCCATTGTGCCTACAACATCGCCGGGCTGATAAACATTACCGTGTGAATCCTTCCAGCCGCCGAACTCGTAGCCTTCTCTTTCGGGCTCTTCGGTGGGAGCAGTGATATCGTTGCCAAATTCAACAGAAACTGTTTCTTCTGACTTGCCGTTATCAAATGCGCCTTCGCCTGCATCGAATATTGCATTATAGCTGTTGGTTGACCATACACCATAGATGGTTACATCGTTGTTGGGCATTCTTGCAGGATATACTGTATCAACAGTTGTGCTGCCTTCGGTTGTTGACCAACCTGCGAAGGTGTATCCGTCCTTAGTGGGAGTAGCTACCTGAGCAACTGTCTGATCAAAGTAGTATTCAACACTGTCAACGATTGCTACGCCGTCAACGATTGCTGTGAACTTGTGAGGTGCTCTTACGAGAACAACCTTAAGAACAAGCTCTTCGTCTGCGGGAACTACGCCTGTGAGAACACTGTTTGCTTCATCAAGAGTGAAGCCTGCGGGAACTGTTACATTTGCTTCAACTGTTTCGCCGACAAGAGCGTTGTTGATAACCATTGAGGTGGGCTCTGTGGGCATTGTTCCGTCGGGATTCATTTCATAAATCTCGATTGTGTAATCATTCTTGTTTGCTTCCCATCTTGCATAGAAAGTGAGGGTTTCGCCTTCTTCGAGTGCGGGCATTGATGTGTAGGTATCAACGGAGTTGCCGTTTTCCTTAGCATCAAACCAGCCCTTAAAGGTGTGGCCTGCCTTTTCAGGAGCTTCGGGAGCAACGATTGCTGCAGCATATTCTGTTGCAACAGTCTTTGTTGTGTCGCCATCTGTCCATGCGCCTGTGTTAGCATCGAATGTTACATCGTAGCTGTTGAGTGTCCAGCTCTCGTAAATGTCAAGCTTATCGCCGGGCATTGTTGCGGGAACTGTTACGGGGTTACCTTCAGCATCTGTCCAACCTGCGAAGGTGTAGCCTTCCTTGGTAGGCTCATCAACTGCGAGAGGAGCGTCGAAGTAAACTTCTTCTGTATCAAGAACATTGCCGTTTTCGTCATAGATTGTTACGGTGTTCTTTTCGCGTACATAGTAGAGTTTAAGAACAAGTGCATCGTCCGCTGTTACAACGCCTTCAACTGTTGATGCTGCTGCATCAAATGTGAAGTTATCCTTATCCTTCTGAGTTGCAGTTACAGTTGAATCTGTTTCAGCTGCAAGGTTTTCAGAAACTACTTCTGCATTGTCATAAGTGCCGTTGGCATCCATGTAGTAATGCTCAACTGTGTAAGCTGAATCAACTGCATTCCAGATTGCTTCAAAGCCTGCATCTTCTGCGCCCATGGGGCCGATTTCATCGCCGGGATTGTAAACATTGCCGTCTGCATCTTCCCAGCCGCCGAATTCGTAGCCGTCCTTAACAGGAGCTTCGTCGGGAGCATAAAGAGTTTCTTCAAAGGGAACATCTTCTGTTGTTGATGTTGTTTCGCCTGTAGATTCAAATACACCGTCACCTGCATCGAATGTTGCATCGTAGGTGTTGATTTCCCACTGAGCAACCATGTTAACCTGCTGTGCAGGCATAGTTTCGGGAAGCTCTGCAGGATTGTAGCCTGTGAAGGTCCAGCCTTCTCTTGTGGGCTCTGCGGGAACAGGCATATCAGCCTTAGCTGTACCGTAGGATACAGAGTATTCCTTGTTAGCGCCATCTGCATAAGTACCGCCGTTTGCACGATAAACAAGCTTATACTCATTTACTTTCCAAGTTGCATAGTATTCTTCGCCGCCGAGAGGCATTACCTTTGCTGAACCTGCAACGCCGAGGTTTGCGGGAAGATTTGTTGCTTCGCCGTCAATAACCTTATTCCAGCCTGCGAAGGTATAACCTTCCTTAGCGGGATCAACAGGAATATTATATTCCTTGCTGTACTGTGCATTAATTGTTGTTGCTGTTGCAGCATCAAGAGTTTCATCAGTATAGAATACAGCATTATAATATTCTTCGACCCATGTTGCGGTAAATGTTACATCAGCTGCAACTTCTGTGCCGAGTTCTGCAGGAGTCTTACCGTTTTCGTCAACCCACTTATCAAAGATATAGCCGTCTCTTACGGGGGCTTCGGTAGGTTCAGCAACCGCATTGCCGTATACAAACTCTGTTGTTGCTGTTGTTTCGCCGTCATCAAAAGCACCGGGAAGTGCCTTAAATGTTGCGGTGTAAGTTGCTTCTGTCCACTGTGCATAGTAAGTTGCATCAGCAAGAGCTGTTACTTCAACTGCTACTGCATTGCCGCCTGTTGCTGCATCTGCCCAGCCTGCGAAGTCATAGCCTGTTCTTACTGCTGTGGGTTCAACAACTGTTGAGCCGTGGTAATAAGTATCAACCTTTTCGGGGTTGCCGTTGATTGTACCTTCGTTACCAACGAACTTGATTGTATAGGTGTTTCTTGCGTAATAAATCTTGAATACTGTTGAACCGTCGCCTGCTACAACGCCTTCAATGTAGTTGTCTGCATTAGTGCTGTCGAAGGTGAAGCCTGCGGGAGCATTTACGGGAACCTTAACATATGCATCGATTGTTGCGGTACCGCCTGTTACTTCAGGAACAACATTATCATAAGTGCCTTCTGTGTTCATAAGGTAGTTTTCTACGGTGTAGTCTACCTTGCCTGCAGTTGCCCAGATTGCCTTATAGATTGCATTTTCAGCAGGGATTGTTGTGGGAACTGAGGGTGACCATGTCTGGAATGTGTAACCTGTTCTTGAGGGTGCTACGGGAGCTGTGAGAGCTGAGCCGTATGCGCCGGTAACTGTCTTGGTTGTGTCACCGTCATCCCATGAACCATTGTTAGCGTCGAAGGTTACTGTGAAGGTCTTAGCTTCAAATACTGCTGTGAAGGTTACATCCTTAGCAGGCATTGTCATGCCGTCTGTGTAACCGTTCCAACCTGTGAAGGTATAACCTGTCTTTTCGGGATCTGCAGCCTTAGCGATAGGATCGCCGTAGGGAACATCCTTAACAATTGTCTTAACGCCGTCAACATCCCATACTACATCATAAGAATTCTTTTCCCATGTTGCATTAATGGTCATGTCTGCTTCGGGGATTGTTGCAGGAACATTTACATCCCAACCTGTGAAGGTATAACCTTCCTTAGTGGGATCAGCGGGAGCCTTAACTGCATCGCCATAGTTACCGGTAACTGTATCAACAGTAGCAGTGCCATCCTTGAAGGTGATGGTAGCTGACTTGATTTCCCACTGAGCTGTGAAGACGAGGTCTTCAGCAGGCATTGCTGCGGGAGCAGTCTTATCCCAACCCTTGAAGGTGTAGCCTGTTCTTACGGGATCTTTTTCAGGAGCTGTTACTGCTGCACCGTAAACAACCTCAAATACCTGAGTTGTTTCGATTGCTTCGCCTTCGCCCCATACACCGCCGTTAGCTTTATAGGTTGCGGTGAAGGTGTCTGCCTCCCAGCCTGCAACGAAAGTCTTGCCGAATTCGTCCATTGTACCAACGGCAGGAGTCCAACCGGTGAATACATAGCCTTCTCTTGAAGGATCTGCGGGAGCATCGATTGCTTCATTATAAGCAGTCTTTACAGTCTTTGTTGTGTCACCGTCTGCCCATGCGCCGTCATTTGCATTGAATACTGCATCATATTCGTTTGCAACCACATCATAGTAGAGGTTTACATCAGCTGCAGGCATTGTTGCGCCGTCTGCAAGAGGAGCTGTGAAGCCTGTGTCTGTGTAAGCAATGTTAATAAGTGAGTAGCCTGTGGGAGCTGTGTAGCCTGTAAATACAGTTGAGATGGGGTCTTCGTATGCAACTTCTGCTGTTGCAACTGCTGCACCAAACTCGCCTGTTGCAGGATTGATTACATAGTAATTAACTGTGTAAACATTCTTTGCCCACTGTGCTTCAAATTCAACGCCGTCAACGGGAACTGTTGCTACTTCAGCAGGAGTCTTGCCGTCTGCTGTTGCCCAACCGTCGAAGGTGTAGCCTTCCTTAGTGGGTTCATATGAGGGCTCAACGATAGCTGATCCGTAGTCCTTGGTTTCGGTTGTTGTCTTTGTGCCGTCATCCCAGATGATGTCATAGCTGTTAACATCATACTTAGCGATGATTGTAAGGTTTTCGGCGGGGATATTGTCGGGAACAGTAACTGCTGCGCCGTTTTCATCTACCCAGCCTGCGAAGGTGTAGCCTTCTCTTACTTCGTAGGTCTGCTTGTTAACAAGAGCCTTATAATCATCAGTCTGAACAAATTCGCCGCCTTCAACATCGGTACCGTTAAGGTCCCATGTGATGGTGTACTGATTTGCATTCCAGATTGCCTGGAAGGTTCTGTCAGCCTGAAGTCTTGTTGAATCGTTGAGACCCTGCCAGCCGCCGAATGTGTAACCTTCCTGAGTGGGAGCGTCATAATCTTCGGGAGCTACGGGAGCAACGAGTGCATTGTAATCAATTTCTACATCCTTTGATGTTGTTGCATCATAGTAAGCACCGCCATTTGCATCGAAGGTTGCTGTTACCTTAACGGGGATGTAGTAGAGATTAAGAACTGTTGAGCCGTCAGCAGCAACTACGCCTGTGAGTTCGTTTTCAGCCTCTGTATCAAGAACATAGCCCTTAACAGCGAGGTCTGCCATAAGAACATACTCGGTGTTATCTGCTGCAGGATCGGGAACTTCATCAACGATAGCGATTGCGTTATCGGTTGTGCCTGTGTAAAGGAATTCGTCAGCATGAACGCCTGTTGCAGCGTCTGTGTAGTTGACAACTACCTTATACTCTGTATCTGACTTGGGAGTCCATGTTGCTGTGATGACTGCACCGTTAAGAGGCATTGTTGCGGGAACCTCAGGGCTCCAACTTGCAAACTCATAACCTGTCTTTTCGGGATCATCAGGAGCAGTAACCTTTGACTCGTATGCCTGAGTGATGGGATCGATTACAGTGTCACCTGTGTCTTCAAAGGTGATTGTGTATTCATTTGCTTCCCATACAGCAGTGATTGTCATATCATCTGCAGGCATTGTTTCGGGAACTGCAACATCCCAGTTCTTGAATGTGTAACCATCCTTGGTGGGATCTGCAGGAGCTGTAACTGCTGTTGCATAGTCCTGAGTGATGGGAGCAATTTCAGTACCGCCTACTGTATCGAAGGTGATTGTGTACTGATTGATCTTCCAGTCTGCAAAGAATTCTTTGCCTTCAGCATCCATTGTGCCTACGGGGTTGCCGTCTGCATCAAGCCAGCCGTTGAAGTCATAGCCTTCTCTGGTGGGCTCTTCTGTGGGAGCTGTGATTGCTTCGCCGAATGTTACATCTTCAACTGTTACAGTTGTTGAATCATCAGCAAACTTGCCTTCGCCTGCATTGAAGGTTGCATCCCATGCAAGAGGATTCCAGCTTGCAGTGATTGTCATATCTTCTGCGGGCATTGTTGCGGGGATTTCCTTATCCCATGCAACGAACTCGTGACCGAGCTTTGTGGGATCTGCAGGAGCTGTAACTGCTGTTGCATAGTCCTGAGTGATGGGAGCAATTTCAGTACCGCCTACTGTATCGAAGGTGATTGTGTACTGATTGATTTCCCACTGTGCAACATAAGTGATATCCTCAACTGCTGTGAGATTTACTTCTACATCATTGCCTTCGGAATCCTTCCAGCCTGTGAATGTATAGCCTTCTCTGTCAGTTGCGGGAACAGCTACTGCTGCGCCGTAACGGTATGCATCACTCTGGGTTGCTACATTGTTAACTGTACCGCCGTTACCGTCGAAACCGATTGTAAAGAGATCTCTCTCAAAATAAACGGTAACAACTGTTGAGCCGTCGGGAGCGATTGTTACATTATCATCGTATGTGCTTTCAGCCTTGTTGATTGTGTAGTTTGTGGGAGCACTTACAACGAGCTTGATAACTGAATCTGATTCGCCTGTGAGAGTCTGAGTATCGGTAAGCTTATATGCACCGGTTGTATCCATTGAATAGAATTCAACTTTATACTCAGTATTTGCGTTGGGAGTCCATACTGCGTAGTATTCCTTGCCTTCTTCGTCCATAGTACCAACGATGGGATCCCAACCTGCGAATGTGTAGCCTGTTCTTACGGGAACTTCAGCAGGAGCAATGATTTCTTCATTGAATACTGTGGGTACTACGATTACTGTTGAATCATCGCTGTCGAATCTACCGTCGTGAGTTTCGTTATCAGCCTTGGTTAAGAAGTGTGCATGGTATGTGTTTGCAGTGAATACTGCTGTGTAAGTAAGGTCTTTTGCGGGCATTGTGAGACCGTCTGTGAATGAAGGAGTCCAGCCCTCGAATTTATAACCTGTCTTCACGGGATCAATAGGCTTAACGATTGTTTCCATGTAATCATAAGTATCAACGGTTTCGTTACCGTCAACAATCCATGTTACGGTGTACTCATTGATAACCCAGATTGCATAGTAGGTCTTGCCTTCGTCGGGAGTAACGGGCATTGTTGCAGGAAGCTCAACCTTTGCAGTTTCGTTTGCATTGAGAGTTTCTGCCCAGCCCTTGAAGGTATAGCCTTCCTTAACGGGATCTTCTACTGCGGGAATTTCTGTGCCATAGGGAAGAGTGATGTCAGCGATTGTTGAATCGCCTGTGTCAGCAAACTTGATTGTGTATTCGAGAGTTTCGAATACTGCATAATAAGCAACATCTTCTGCAGGCATTGTTGCAGGAAGAACTACAACTGTTGTTGAACCTTCTGCATCTGCCCAGCCGAGGAACTCATGGCCTTCCTTGTAAGGATCGGCAGGAGCTTCCATTTCGTCGCCAAAGAGAATGTCGTATGCTTCGTATTCTGCACCGTCAACATAATATGTTGCAGTGAACTCATCGGGTGCCCAAGCTGCCTTGAAGGACTTGCCTTCCTGGTCCATGATAGAAACTGAGGGTTCCCAACCTGCGAATACATAGCCTTCGCGTACAGGTTCTTCGGGAAGAGCGATTTCTTCGCCGAACAATGCACTGACAGTCTTTGAGATTTCGCCGTCTGCCCATGCGCCTTCGTTTGCATCAAAGATAGCGTCAAACTCTGCTCTTTCAATCTTATAGTAGAGATTGTATGCGCTCGCAGGCATTGTAGTGCCTGTTACGAACTTATCTGTGAGAACAAGAGTGTCTGACTCTGCAACAGCAGTATAAGCTACTGAAAGAACATATCCTTCGGGAGCTTCATAGCCGTTGGGCATGGGTGAAATTACTGACTTGTATTCAGTGTTTGTAACACCTACAAGCTCAAAATCATCCATTGTGGGATTTTCGATATCTGCGTTAAGAACATAATAGTTTACGGGATATGTCTTAGCGCTGTAGATTGCGTAATATGTTGTTGCATCTGCAGGATAGTCTTCGGGAAGACCGGTGATTGCACCGAGAAGATTATTTGCATCATCCCATTCGGTAGTCCAGCCGATGAAGTGGAAGCCTTCAACTTCGGGAACTTCGGGAGCAACAAAATCTTCGCCTACTGTTGCGGTTACTGTTTCAATAACTTCTGCATCCTCTGTTTCGGGGTTAACCTTTGCAAAAGTGATTTCAACCTCGTTTACCCAGAATGCATTATAGATGATAGCAGCTTCGGGATCTGAGCCTTCAATGATTGAGTTATAAGTCATTGTTGCTTCAAGCTCGTCAGCCATCTTAGCTTCTTCCTTAGTAGGAGTTGTGTCTGATGCGTCAATCCAACCCATGAAGGTCCAGCCGTCTCTTGAAACTTCGGGAATTGTTGAGTAATCAACGGCTTCGCCTACTGTTCCTTCGATAACAAAATTCTGAGTGTCATCTGCATCAAATTCACCGCCGTTAGCGTTGAATACGATTGTGTTGTAAATGCTTACGGGATTGCTTTCGATTGTTACATCTGCATCCCAAAGGATCATGCTGTCCGCATTGGTTGCATACTTATTGTTTTCGGTTTCCTTACCGACTGTTGTGAATGCAAAGTAACCATCTGTTGTGTTACAGATTGTGTCTTCAAGAACAAAGAAGTCACCCTGTTCAACTGCATTCTTCTTAACAGTAAGATCAATTTCTGCAAACCATTCGTCACCACTGATAATCTTACATTCAGAATTGGTGGGGAATGTATATTTCATAATGATTGCGGGATGATTCTTAAGGTAATCTGCAGTGATATAGTTAAAACCGATAAGATCCTGGATTGTGCTGTTGGTCATTGAGGGTTTGTTAAGCTCACCGGTGATGTTATAAGCCTTTGCAGAGCTGGTAGCGCTGTCATTCATCTTGAGAGTTGCAGGGGAGTCATATGAATATGAATCCTCAAAGAAATCTCCGTCATAGAAGAGAATGATTTCACCGTTACCGGCGTTATATTCTGTGTCTATGAAAAGTCTTGCTTTAACCTGCTCGCCGGGCTTAACCTTTTCGGTAAATACCCATTCGCCGTTTTCGTCAAGTCTGTAAATTTCAGTTCTAAAAGTAAGCTTATTGCCAAGAACCTCAATTTCTTCCCAAACTGCAACATAGCTAGTATCCTCAGCAGGATAAGCAGTTACTTCTGCAGCAGTTGAATCCTCGGTGCCTTCTACCTTCCAGCCTTTAAATGCATAGCCGTCTCTTGTAGGAGTGGGAAGACCTTCAACTACTTCGTCTTCGGCTGTTACAAGCTTATCAATTGCTTCGCCTGCTTCGCCTTCGGCAAAAAGAGATGTTGTGTACTTTGTTGAAGTACCTGTAGTTACTTCAAACTTACCGTTGTTTGCATCAAAAGATGCTGTTGCAGCTTTTGTGAAAAGAGTTACGGGTTCGCTTGTAAACTTGAGATCTGCGTCCCAAGTCCACATGGGGCTTGTGCCTGTTCCGGGATGACCGTCTTCAACAGTCTTGGGAACATTGATTTTACCTCTCTGGAATGTTGTTGACGCTGCTGTTGCTTCGACAGCTTCGACAAGACCCTCTGTAGAGGTAGGAGTTGCTTTTACTTTAAGAGTAATTTCGCAGAACATTTTGCTGCCGTCAAACTTCTTAGCGGTAGCTGATTCGCCGTATTCATAGGTGATATAAATAGGCTCATGAGTATCTTTATACTCTTCTGTAATCTTGCTGTTGTTGTACATCGCTGTACTGATGTTGCCGGCCTGTGAATCTGCACCGATATAGAAGTTACCTGAGATATCGTATGCAGTGCCTGTGCCGTAATAATCACCGACTGTAAGAGTCTGATGTGCTGTATCATAGTTTTCTTCAAGGAAAGCCTTGTTAAAATAGAGAAGAAGGCTGCCGTCGCCGGCATAATAATCGGTGCTGAGATAAACACCTAATTTTACTTCTTCGCCTGCTTTTACCTTGTCTGTTTCGGTCCATACTCCGTTAACGCTTCTAAAGAACTTGGTATTGATTCCCAGTGAAGTGCCGTTATCGTCGGCAGCACTTGC
The DNA here is from genome assembly GCA_045539875.1 of Acutalibacteraceae bacterium. Taxonomy (GTDB): domain Bacteria; phylum Bacillota; class Clostridia; order Oscillospirales; family Acutalibacteraceae; genus CAG-177. The sequence continues at coordinate 32,810 of JAZQGF010000025.1, read as the reverse complement.
TGTTAAAGCTGCTGAGAAAGAACCGAAGATCATCAAGAACGCTAAGGCAACAGCAACTAACCTTTTTGTTATTTTCATGAGAGATCCTCCTTATATTTTGCCTGCCGTTAAGCAGACTTCAGAGCAGATTGCACCCTCTGCTCTTTATTACCGGATTAAAATCTTTGCGCCGCCTGCAGGGTTGCACACCCCTGCAGGCGTTTTTTTTAGGTTAGATATGCGTTTTGTTTACTTAAGGCGGATGATTTCACCTGTTATCTGATCGATATCAACTGTACCAAGAACAAATCTGCCGATATCAGCTGCTTCACCGATGTTGATCATGGTGTCGCCGTCAAAGTCTGCTGCCATTGTCTTGTAGAAGTCATATTCGCTGCTTGCAGGATCTGACCATGAGGTTACCATATCATATTCAGCCTGTGCAATTGAATAGTCGTCATTACCGATTCTTGAGTCACCGTTAAGGTCACCGTAGACAACGATTGTGTAGGTTTCGAGAAGCTCGCCTGTTACATTATCATAAAGCTCGATAACAGTACCTGTACCGCAAGCAGTCTTCTTGGAAGGTGTTACGGTGAAGTAACCGTCGCCTTCAACATCGAGGAATGTGCTGCGGAGAGTTGCTTCTGTTGCATATCTGCCGATACCGGTGATAGCCATTGTATCTGCATCAATAACAGTTGTTGAGCCTGCCATCGGGATAAGCTTAACGGGAACTCTTTCGAATGTTGCTGTGATTTCAATGTCAACAGCAGGCATTCTGCCGTCATCAGGCATGTTGGACCAGCCTTTGAAGGTATAGAAGTCCTTCTTGGGATCTTCTGCAGGAACAGGGATTTCATCACCGTGGCCAACCATGAATTCTTCATAAACAACGCCGTCAACGATGAAGGTTGCCTTATAAACAGCTACTTCAAATACAGCGATGATGATGAGGTCTTCTGCAGGCATTGTTGCGGGAATTGCTGTATCCCACTTGATGAATGTCATACCTGCTACTTCAGGATCTTCGGGAGTTGCGACTGTTGCGCCGAACTTATAGGGAACAACTTCCTTAGTACCGTTTACAACATAAGTGATTGTGTATTCTGCTTCTTCCCATGTTGCGTTGAAGGTAAGGTTATCAGCAGGCATTGCTGCGGGAACTTCTGCATCCCAACCTGTGAAGTTATATCCTTCTCTTGTGGGAGCTGCAGGAGTGGGAACTGCTGCGCCGTAAAGAACTTCTGTGGGACCTGCAACTGCTGTGTTATCAGCAAATACGCCGTCGCCTGCATTGAAGGTTACTGTGTACTTGTTGCGTGCATAGTAAACCTTGAGAGTTGATTCGCCGTCTGCAGTGATTACACCTGTAAGCACGCTGAGAGTCGCATCATATGTGCAGCCCTTGATTGTGCCCGGAGTGATGCTGATGGGATCACCTGTTGTGCCTGTAGCAACGGTTCTTGAAGCCATTGTATATTCACCGCTGGTATCCATCATGTATACTTCAATATAGTATGTTGTATCTTCGCCTGCAGTATAGTATGCCTTATATGTTGCATTCTTTGCAGGCATTGTTGCGGGCATTACAGCACCTGTTTCGCTGTCAACCCAGTATGCGAAGTTGAAGCCGTCCTTTTCGGGATCAGCGGGAGCAACGATTGTGCTGCCGTATTCAACTTCCTTAGCTGCTTCGATAACATCGCCATTATCGTCAACGAATGTGATTGTATAAGTCTTCTTCTGGAAGACAGGCTTGATAACGATGTCTTCTGAAGGAGCAGCCATCGGGAATGTTACGGTCTCGCCGTCTTCATCTACCCAGCCGATGAAATCGTGGCCTTCCTTCTCAGGATCGGGAACTGTGATTTCATCTTCAAAGTCTACTTCACCGTCATAGTAGGTTTCACCATCGGGATCCTTAACGGTTACATTAACCTTATCTCTGAGATAGTAGATAACGAGAACTGTTGAGCCGTCGCCCTTGATTGTTGCGGAAAGAGTGCTGTTTTCTGTGTCGATTGTGAAGCCTGCAACTGCTTCAGCAGCTGTATCAACCTCTGCAAGCTCGCCTGCAGTACCGGTTTCAACAGTTGAACCTGCCTTACCGTACTTAGCTTCTGCTTCTGCAGCATCCATCCAGTCTTCGCCGTCTACGGGAGCAAAGTATCTGTAGATTGTGTATTCAACACCTTCGTTACCGGTCCACTTAGCTGTGTAAACGAGGCTCTTTTCGCCCATGGTGTCGCCTTCTGAGAAGTAGGTTTCACCGTCAGCTTCAAGCCAGCCTTCGAAGGTCCAGCCTTCTCTGTCTTCGAGCACGGGAGCGATAATTTCTTCGCCGTAGATGTAATCATCAACAACGGGTTCTGCATCTCCGTTAATCCATGTTACGGTGTAGGGAATTGCATTCCAGATAGCATTTACTCTTACGGGAGCTGCGCCCATTGTTGCGGGAGCACCTGTGAGATCCCAACCGCCGAAGGTGTAGCCGGGTCTTGTAAGAGTTTCTGTGGGAACATCCCAGTCAGCCTGAGCTGTGCCGTAAGGAACATCATATGTCTTCTGGGTTGTACCGTCTGAGAATGTTGCGTTTGTGCCTGCAGCATAAACGAGCTTATAGCTGAGAGTTTCCCAAGTTGCATAGTATTCTGCACCGCCCAGAGGAACAGTTGTGATTGTGCCTGCTTCAGGAAGACCTGCAGCTGCATCGTCTGCAACCTTAGCCCAGCCAAGGAACTTGTGGCCGTCCTTTTCGGGATCTACGGGAACATTGTAGTTAGCACCGTAAGCGCCTGTGTAAGTGTAGTGAGTTGTTGCCTTATCCTTATCGGTATAGTATGTTACGGTGTAGTTGCTTGTTGTCCAAGAACCAACGATTGTAACATCCTTATCGGGCATTGTGAAGTCTGCTGCTTCAGCGCCGTCGATTGTCCAGCCGCTGAATACCTTACCGTCTTCCTTAAGGTCATCGATAACTGTTACGGGAGTACCGTATGCAACATCTTCTACTCTGTCATACTCTTCGCCATCTACCATGTAGATAACATCGTGAGTATTAACTGTGAATGTACCGCTGATTGTTACTGTTTCAGCAGGCATTGTGAATGTGCCTGTCTTATCCCAACCGCTGAAGGTGTAGCCTTCCTTGGTAAGAGGAGCAATAACGGTTACTTCTGTGCCGAATGTAACCTTTTCGGTGCTGTGCTGCTTGCCGTCAACCATGTAAACAAGGTCATACTGGAGAGCAGTGAATGTACCTGTAAGAGTTACATTTTCTGCGGGCATTGTTGCAGGAACTTCCTTATCCCAAGCGAAGGAGTAACCTTCCTTAGAGGGAGTAGTTACCGAAACAGTTGCGCCATAGAGGTAAGGTGTTTCTACAGGCTCGCCGCCGTCAACAACTGTTGTGAGAGTATATGTTTCTCTTGCGAGGTAAACCTTAAGAACAAGGCTGTTGTCTGCCTTAACCTTGCCTGTGAGTTCGCTCTTTGCTGTGTCAATCTTGAAGCCCTTTTCGATGGTTGCGGGTGTTGCGTCAACATCTGAATCTGTTGCGCCTGTCTTGGTGGTCTTAACGGGTTCGCCGTAAGCACCTGTTGCATCCATTGTGTAGGTTTCGATTGTATAGGTTGTGTCTGTGTCTGCATTCCAGATTGCATTGAAAATCTTACCGTCAACGCTGTCCATCTTGCCGACTGCGGGTTCCCAACCGCCGAATAAGTAGCCATCCTTGGTGGGAGCTGTGGGAGCTATGATATCTGCACCAAACTTGGTGGGAACGGTTTCATAAACTTCACCGTCTGACATGAATACTGCATCATATGTGTTAGCTTCCCAGACTGCTGTGAAGGTTACTGTGTCGCCATCATTGTAGTTATTATCAGGCATTGTTGTGTCGCCTTCTTCAGCTACAGTGAGACCACTCCAACCCTTGAGGGTGTAGCCTGTCTTTACGGGAGCAGGAATCTCGAGAACTGAACCGTAAGCTACATCAGTAACGGTTGTCTTTTCGCCGTCGTTATCCCATACTACTGTGTAGGATTCGATATCCCAGATACCGTAGAAGTGCATGTCATTGTCTTCCATGGTTGTGGGTTCCATATCCCATGCAACGAAGGTGTGGCCTTCCTTGGTGGGATTAACGGGAGTAAGGGTATCGATAGCTGAATCATATTCAACATCAGCAACAAACTTATAAGCGTCATCTGATGTTGCTTCGCCGGCTACAAATGCATTATATGCATCTTCGTCTGCCCAGAAGTAGAGATCCCACTTATTCTTTGTAAAGTCGCCTCTTACGCCTGTGTTACCAACGATTGTGTAAGGAAGTGTTGCTGCCTTACCGTTGATTACCCAGCCATTGAAGGTCCAGCCTTCAAGCTCTTCATATTCAGCAAGCTCTTCTGCGGTGATTGTGTCGCCGTAGTAAGCAGAATATGTTACGGAATCATAGCCTTCGGGAAGAGTGATTGAAATTGTGTACTGGATGGGATTAAGAGTTGCAACAACATCGATATTTTCGGCAGGCATTGAAGCGTAGCCGCAATCCCATTCAACAAATTCCTTACCTGCAGGAAGAACTGATGCATCGGGAGCATCAAGAAGCTCAATCATATCACCGTAGTAATATTCCTGAACATCATATTCTTCTGTCTTTGCCTGGTCAAGGTAATAAGTAACAGTATAAATCTCATGTGTCCATGAGCCCTTAACTGTTACATCTGAAGTATTGTAATAATACTTGTCGCCTGTTTTGGTTGCACCTGTTACAGTCCAGCCGTCGAAGGTCCAGCCTGTTACGGGATCGGGATCAGCGAGAACGATTTCATCGCCCTTGATACCGCTTGCAACTGTGGGAACAACTGCATCTGCGGGATAGTCAACATCTTCTTCACCGTTGAAGCTTACAGTTGTTTTATAAATGATATCATCATACTGAGCTGTGTAGGTTACATCGCCTGCAATGTTGAGGGTTGAGCCTACTGCAGGAGTTGAACCGTCTGAACCGAGCCAGCCTGTGAAGGTCTTACCTGCAACAACGGGACCTGCAGGAACAGTAATTTCAGTGTAGTAAGCTACATCTGCGAATGTTTCTGCGCCTTCAAATGTTGCGGTGTAAGTGAGAGGCTTATAAACAGCATAGATAACGGATGAACCGTCAGCAGCTGCTGTTACGGTTTTAGTTGTTGCTGCAGCATCATACTCATAGTGAGTAATTTCGGGAAGGTTTTCAACAAGATAATATGCTGTGTTTTCTGCACCTTCGTCTGCAGCTGCAAGAGCTACTGTGTAGCCTGCGATTGTTGTAACTGTTGCATGGTCAACAATCTTTTCAGCACCGCCGTTTGCAAGGTCGTTATACTTAACCTTGATTGCTACGGTTGTTTCTGCTGATTCATACTGAGCAGTTGCCTTTACATTGTAAGCAGGCATTGTTGCGGGAGCTGCATCAAGAGGTGTTTCAACTGTTGATGTTGTACCGTCGTCGGCAGCAACCTCTTCAACCTTTGACCATGACCAGCTTGTGAACTTCATGCCTTCAAGATCAGGAGCTTCAGCTACAGTTACGGCAGCGCCGTAATAAACATCTGAGGACTGAGTCTTTGAGCCGTCTGCCCATGCACCGTCTTTAGCGTCAAATGTAAGGTTATACTTGTTTCTTGAATAGTAGATATTCATCACTGAGCTGCCGTCTTCTGCAACTGTGATTTCTTCTGTGCTGTTGTCTTTATCAAGAGTGAAGCCTTCGGGAGCAGCAGCATAATCTTCAGCAGCGGTAATTACATCACCTGCGGAAGCGGAAACTGCATCGTCGGTTTCGGTGGGAGCGTCAGGATATTTACCGTCTGTACCCATCAGATAGATGTTTTCTGTGTAAGTTGCGTCTGCAGGCTCAAACATAGCAACAAGAGTTGTGGGCTCGTAGTCATATTTGAGAGCTTCAATTTCTTCATCGGGAAGAATATTCATTCCGTCGATTGACCAGCCGAGGAATGCCTTGCCACTTGCAGATGCTGTAGGAACAGTGATATTTGCTGCATCACCGATATAGCCTGAGTAATCAGCTGTTCCGTTAACTGTGTAGGTTTCTTTCTCATAAACGGGAACCATTACGGGATTGGTTGTATAAACAGGGTTGCCGTCTTCATCAACAACGGGGTTGCCCTCTGCATCAACTTCCTGCTCATAAATGATTTTGCCGTTTTCGTCTTTAGCTTCTTCATAAAGAAGATTGCCGTCTTCGTCTTTTGCCTGAACATAAACGGGGTTGCCTTCTGAGTCAACAACATATTCATATGTTTCGTTGCCCTCTGCGTCAAGAACGGGGTCACCGTTTTCGTCAAGAACTACCTGTGTTGCAATTACATTCTTTTCTTTTTCAAATGTGATTGTGTTGTCGAAAGTAATTGAGCCGTGATTGAGAGTTACATTGTTAATAGCGGGTGAAGGCATCCAGTTGTACATTTCTGATGTCTGCTCAACGGTTGATACACCTTCTACAAGTGCTCTCGGAATATTTACATATCCCATATAACCTGCATCGACATCCTGAATTGTTGAAGGCTCAAGGAAAAGCTTGCCTTCGCCTGTTGCATTCTCATCAACGGTAAAATAGTATTCATACATCCATGCATCGCCCGGTAATACCTGACAGATTGTAGGATATGATTTAAAATCCGCAATAGTATGAACAATAAATCCGTATGTCTCTGTAAATTCTTCTGTGAGAAGACCGTCTTCAACAAGCCACTGAATAATTGAGTTGTTTGTTGTCGAATAGCCGTCTGTAACAATGTTCATATCACCACTGTAGCCGTAGTCACCTGTGATGGTGCCCGCAGTGTCATTGACAACATCGTTGAACAGTGTGCCGTTAGCGGTATGAACCGTGGTGTCAACGGCAAGGTTTGACTTAGTGAATTCCCAAAGCAAGTCCATACAACCTGCTGCGTAATTCGTCTGAATAGTCAATTGAACCTTAACCTTGTCGCCTCGTGCTGCCTTTTCTGTTTTTACCCATGAATCTGTCGCCTCATCATATCTGAGAAACTCACTGGTAATAGCAAACGAATCACGGTTTCCGTCATCCATTGCTGCATAACCCAGCGCAGACATTGAGCTGAAAATCATAAGGACAGCGAGCACGAAAGCAACTGATTTTTTCAAAGCTTTCATTCGTTTTCCTCCCTGAAATAGGTGGAATTTTTGCATACCAGCCGCAAGTGCGACCGGCAAAAACTCCGGTTTGTATTTCATCTCTGCAGGGAATTTCTTCCCTGCAGAGATTAATCCGAGTTAACAGTTTGCTATGAATCCAATATTAAACATGACCGATGGTCTGATCAATTGTTGTATTACCTGCAACTATATTACCAAGAATTGTTGCATCAGTAGCATTAATTCTTCTGCCGTCACCGTTGAGGTCAGCTGCTCTGAAGAGATACTTTTCGCCTCTTCTCTGCCAGCCTGTGTTACCGGCAACTTCATTCTTAATAATACTTGCATCAGTTGCGTTGACAGTACCGCTTCCGTTAAGGTCACCGAAGATAACAACATAGAAGGTTTCTTTAACTTCTCCGTCAATGTTATCAACAACCTCAATCTTTGTACCTGTACCGTAGCCGCCTTCGGATGCAGTAATAACGATTGTACCGTCACCCTGAACAGCGAGATACTTATTAGTATACATTGCAGCGTTGAAGCGTCTTTCGGTGATGCCGTAGATAAACCATTCAGCATAATCATCCTCTGTGAAACCTTCGGTATCATATGCTTCGGTTGTTACGGTGTAACCGTCATTATATGACTCGATAACGCCGTCTCTTTCGATCATTGTCTTTGAACCTGCAAGAGGAACAAGCTTAACCGCTACTCTCTCGTAAACTGCGTAGAGCTCGAGATCGCCTGCAGGCATTGTAAGTTCGGATTCTGCTGTGTACTTAACTTCTGTGCCGCCCTTAACATCTGTCCAACCCATGAAGGTGTAGTAAGCAGAGTTAATGTTGGTGGGATCAGCAGGAATATCTATTGCTGTGCCGAAGTCAAGGTCTGCTGTTGAGTAAACTTCAGTTTCCTCTGACATGTAGGGAGAAGCGTCAAGAGCGATGTTGTTGTTGAAGTTTACTGTGTAGTTATTAACTGTGAAGATTGCGTAATAAACGAGGTTTTCCGCAGGCATTGTTTCGGGAAGCTCAACTGCTGTTGTGCCGCCTTCAACATCTGACCAGCCGCCGAAGGTGTAGCCTTCCTTATAAGGATCGGCAGGTGATTCCATTTCGTCGCCGTATGCCATTGCAAATACTTCGTCATCAAGACCTTCTACCTTAAAGGTTGCGGTGTAAGCGCCTGCGGTTTCAACCCATGTTGCATTGAAGGTCATTCCTTCAGCATCCATGATTGTTACGCTGGGCTCCCAACCTGTGAAGGTGTAGCCTTCCTTAGCAGGTTCTTCGGGAAGAGCAATTTCTTCGCCGTAAACAGTGGGAACAACCTTGTATTCTGCACCATCTACCATGAAGACTGCATCATAAGTACCTGCGGTTTCTGCTGCATAGAGGTCAATTCTTGCTGCTCCAACGGTTGCACCGTCTGCAAGCTTTGTGCTCATATCAGCATCTGTGTACCAACCGTCAAACTCATAACCTTCGGGAGTTGCATAACTGATAAGGTTAACCTTCTTAGCAGCCTCATCAACGCCTGTTACGATTGTTTCGCCATATTCAGCTGACTTAACAGCAACATTAGTGCCGTTTACCCAGTAATAAACCTGATATGCGCTTACTTCGTAAAGAGCAGTGAAGGTAATGTTCTTAGCAGGAACTGTGCCGTAGTCTGCAGGAGTCATGCCGTCTGCATCTACCCACTTGATGAACTGATAGCCTTCCTTGGCAGGAGCTTCAGGAACTTCAAGGTCTGAGCCTGCTCTGTTCTTAACGGTATGAATTACTGTACCTTCTGCATCGTAAACAACTGTGTAGCTGAATACGGGAGTGATTGTGATTTCCTTATCATCTTCATCGGGTACATTGTAGGGGAATTCAACGGGTTCGCCGTCTTCATCTTCCCAGCCTTCGAATTCACCGCCGTTGGGATCAACGGGTGTTTCGGGCTCTTCGATTACATCATCGTAGTAGTATTCATCTTCTTCGCCGTTAACATCAACAGTAATCTTGTTTCTGTCGTAGTAAACTTCAAGAACGAGTGAACCGTCGCCTGCGATTGTGCCTGTGATTGTACTCTTTTCTGCGTTGAAGGTGAAGCCTTCTACATCAGGTGTTGCTGCTGTTGCGGGCTCGCCTGCTGTGCCGTAAAGAGTTTCTGATTCTTCAGCGTAGGTTGTGCCGTCGCTGTTCATCTTATAAGTTACAACTGTGTATGCAATACCTTCGTTTGCTGTGAATGCAGCAACATAAGTTGCGCCGCCAACGGGAATTGTTGCTTCGCCGCCGACTGTGAGGCCTGCGTCTGCACCGTCAAGAGTCCAACCTGTGAAGGTGTAGCCTGCCTTTGAAGCGTTGGGAACTGTGTAAGCAGTATCTGCTCTATCCTTGACTGAGAAGACTTCTGCGCCGTCTGCTTCAAACTTAACTGTGTAGTGGAAGATGGGAGTGATTGTGATTTCCTTATCCTCTTCATCGGGTACATTGTAGGGGAATTCAACCTTTTCGCCGTCTTCATCTTCCCAACCTTCGAATTCGCCGCCGTTGGGATCAACGGGTGTTTCAGGCTCTGTGATTTCATCATCGTAGTAGTATTCGTCTTCGTCACCGTTTACATCAACAATAATCTTGTTTCTGTCGTAGTAAACTTCAAGAACGAGCGAACCGTCGCCTGCGATTGTGCCTGTGATTGTACTCTTTTCTGCGTTGAAGGTGAAGCCTTCTACATCAGGTGTTGCTGCTGTTGCAGGCTCATCTGCTGTACCGTAAAGAGTTTCTGATGTTTCAGCGTAGGTTGTGCCGTCGCTGTTCATCTTATAAGTTACAACTGTGTATGCAACATCATCATGTGCAATCCACTGTGCTGTGTAAACAACATTTGCTGCGGGCATTGTTGCACCTGCTGCGTATGTGTTGCCGTCTGCATCCTTCCAACCGTTGAAGGTGTAGCCTGCCTTAACGGGAGCTTCGGGAGCAACGATTTCTGCTTCGTAGATGTAAGTGTCAACCTGGTCTTCTGTTGTGTCAATACCGTCTACCCATGTTACTGTGTAGGGAATTGCAGTCCATGAACCGCTGATTGTTACTTCGCTGTCGGGCATTGTGAAGTCTGCCTTATCCCAACCGCTGAAGGTATAACCTGTCTTAGTGAGAGGAGCAAGAACCTTAACTTCTGTGCCGTAAGCAACATCTTCTACTCTGTCATATTCAACGCCGTCTACCATGTAGATAACATCGTAAGTATTAACTGTGAATGTACCTGAAACTGTTACATCTTCGTCAGGCATTGTGAAGGATGTCTTATCCCATCCGCTGAAGGTATAACCTGTCTTGGTGGGTGCTTCGATAGCTGTTACTTCAGTACCGTATGCAACATCTTCTGTTCTGTCATACTCAACGCCGTCTACCATGTAGATAACATCGTGAGTATTAGCTGTGAATGTACCGCTGAGGGTTACATCTTCTGCAGGCATTGTTGCAGGAACTGCCTTATCCCAACCGCTGAAGGTGTGACCTGTCTTGGTGGGAGTTGCAACTGTTACTGTTGCTTCGTAGTAATAATCTGTTGATGATGTTTCTTCACCGTCAACGAATGTTTTGAGTGTGTACTGCTCACGGATGTAGTAAACCTTGAGGACTGTGCTGCCGTCAGCTGCTACAGTGCCGCTGAGAACGCTGGCTGCTGTGTCAACTGTGAAGCCTTCCTTGGTTTCGGGTGTTACAGATACTGTTGCATCTGTTGTGCCGGCTTCCTTCTTGATTTCGGGTTCGCCGTATGCACCTGTTACATCCATTGTGTAGGTTTCGATTGTGTATGTGATATCGGAATCTGCAAGCCATGTTGCTTCAAAGGTCTTGCCTTCTGTATCCATCTTACCTACTGTGGGATTCCAGCCATTGAAGGTGTAACCTGCTCTGACGGGAACTTCTGTGAATGTGATATCAGCATCAAATGCAACTTCAATAGTCTTTGACTTTTCACCGTCTGTGAATGCACCGCTGTTTGCATTGAATACTGCTTCGTATTTGTTGGGAGTCCAGATTGCAGTGTAAGTTACGGAATCGCCGTTGTTACCGATATCCTTCATGGTTGTTGTGCCGTCTTCAAGACCACTCCAACCTTCGAATGTGTAACCGGTCTTTGAAAGCTCTTCAATATTGAGGTCTGCACCGTATTCATAGGTTTCTTCGGTGAGTTCACCGTTGTTATCCCAGATTACTGTGTAGGACTCGATAGTCCACTTTGCAACCATGTTAACCTGTTCTGCAGGCATGGTTTCGGGAAGAGCCTGAGTCCAGCCGCCGTAAGTGTAACCTTCTCTTGTGGGAGCTGCATCGGGAGCAGGCATATCTGCCTTAGCTGTACCGTAAGGAACTGAGAATTCCTTAGTTGCCGAACCGTCTGAGAATGTACCGTTGTTTGCACGATATACAAGCTTATAGCTGAGAGTTTCCCATGTTGCGTAGTATGTTCCGCCGTCAACGGGAATTGTTGTGAGTCCGCCTGCTGTGAGACCAGCGGATTCGCCTGTTTCTGCGTTAACCCAATCAAGGAACTTATGACCTTCCTTATCTGCTGTGGGAACATTGTATTCCTGGAGATAAGCAGCTGTTGTTGTGTAAACAACATCAGTCATTGTACTGTCAAGATAGTAGGTTACTGTGTACTGGTTGGGAGTCCACTTTGCAGTAAGAGCGATGCCGTTGAGAGGCATTGTTGCGGGAACTCCAACCTTATCTTCACCAACATACCAACCGTCGAATGAGTAGCCACTCTTAGTGGGATCTTTGGGAGCTGTAACAGCTGAACCGTAAGCCTGAGTGATAGGATCTACCTTTGAACCGCCGTCGGAATCGAAGGTGATTGTGTAATCATTAGCTTTGAATGTACCGCTGATTGTTACATCGGCATCAGGCATTGTGAATGCTTCTGCCTTATCCCAACCGCTGAAGGTGTAGCCTTCCTTGGTGGGCTCTTCGATGGGAGTAACTGTTGTTCCGTATTCAACGCCGACTGTTCTGTCATACTCAGCGCCATCTACCATGTAGATAACATCATGCTTGTTAGTAGTCCATGTTGCAGCAACTTCATAGTTTTCTGCAGGCATTGTTGCGGGAACTGCAGGGCTCCATGAAGCGAAGGTGTAGCCTTCCTTAACAGGAACTTCGGGAGTTGCGATTTTTGCTTCGTAGTAGTAATCGGTTGATGATTTTTCTACTCCGTCAACAATAGTCTTGAAGGTGTACTGATTACGGATGTACTTAACAACGAGCTTTGTTGAGCCGTCAGCTGCTACAGTGCCGCTGAGAACGCAGTTCTCGGTGTCAAGTGTGAAGCCTGTCTTGGTCTCGGGAGTTACAGATACGGTAGCATCTGTTGTTCCTGCCTTCTTCTCAACTGTTGCTTCACCATAGTTACCTTCTGTATCCATGATGTAGGTATGGATTTCATAAGTGATATCGCTGTCTGCAAGCCATGTTGCTTCAAATGTCTTGCCGTTGATATCATCCATCTTGCCTACTGCAGGAGTCCAACCGTTGAATTCATAACCTGCTCTTACGGGAACTTCTGTGAATTCAATATCTGTATCGTATGCAACATCAATAGTCTTTGACTTTTGGCCGTCTGCGAATGCACCGTCGTTTGCATTGAAGGTTGCAGGATATTTATTAGCTTCCCAGACTGCTGTAAATGTCTTGTTTTCAGCAGGCATCTTCATGCCGTCTGTGTAGCCGTTCCAACCCTTGAAGGTGTAACCTGTCTTGGTGGGTTCTGTGGGAAGATTGATTGTTGCATTGTATTCATAGGATTCTGTTGAAGTTGTGCCTTCGTTATCCCATGTTACAGTGTAAGAATTGATGTTCCAGATTGCATAAAGGGTTGTGCCGTTAAGAGGCATCTCATAGGGGAATGTTACTGCTGTTGTTGAGCCGCTTACTTCTGACCAACCGCCGAAGGTGTAACCTGTCTTGGTGGGAGTTGTTGCAGGCTTAGCAACATCTGAAAGATAATCAGCTGTTACAGGATCAACCGCAGGAGTACCGCCAAGGGTATCGAAGTTGACTGTGTACTGATTAACAACCCAAATTGCATAGTATGTTGTGCCGTTAAGAGGCATTGTTACGGGGAATGTTACAGCCTGAGTTTTATCGGTTACACCCTTGGTTGTTGCCCAACCGCCGAATGTGTAGCCGTTCTTTGTGGGAGCTGTGGGAGCTGCAACTTCTGAAAGATAATCAGCTGTTGCGGGAGCAACATCAGTACCGCCGTCAGCGTTGAAGGTGATTGTGTACTGATTAATCTTCCACTGAGCAGTGATTGTCATATCCTTGGCAGGCATTGTTTCGGGAATTTCTGTATCCCAACCTGTAAAGGTATAACCTGTCTTTGAAGGATCGCCGGGAGCAGTGATTGCTGTTGCGTAATCCTGCTTGATAGGAGCGATTGTTGTATCGCCTGTGTCAGCAAATGTGATTGTGTACTGGTTGATAGTCCACTTTGCTGTGAAGGTAAGATCCTTATCAGGAACTGTTACATAATCAGAGGGCTGATTGCCTTCTGCATCAAACCAACCGCCGAAGCTGTAGCCTTCCTTAACAGGAGTATCAACAACGATTGTGTCTCCGTAGTTGTAGTTAACAACATCGGTGGAATCGTCATTAATCCATGTTACGGTGTGAGGATTGATCTTCCATGTTGCAACTGCTGTTACATTGTGAGCAGGCATTGTGTCGGGAATGGTGAGTGCGTTGCCGTCTTCATCTACCCAACCGTCGAAGGTCCAGCCTGTCTTGGTGGGTGTATTCATCTTAACAATTGTTTCATCGCAGTCATATTTTTCAACTGTTTCTGCATCATCAACAATCCAAGTGAAGGTATACTCAATTGCAACCCACTTTGCAGTCATCTTAGCTGCGTTGTTAGCGGGAACCCTTGTGGGACCATTCCAACCGTCGAAGGTATAACCTGTTCTCGATACTTCGGGAGCGTTGTCAACAGTTGATGCATTATAATCAAGAGCTACAACATTTTCGCTCTGACCGTCAGCAAACTTACCGCCGTTTGCATCGTATGTTACATTGTATTTATTTGCAATGTAGTAAAGGTTAAGAACTGTTGAGCCGTCGGCTGCAACTGTACCTGTGAGCTGGTTAGCTGCATCTTTATCAAGAGAGTAACCTGTTACTGCAAGGTCGCCGAGAAGAACATACTCGGTATTTTCTGCTGCAGGATCAGGAATTTCCTCAACGATAGCGATTGCATAATCGGATGTACCTGTGTAGATAAATTCATCTGCATGAGCACCTGTTGCAAGGTCAGTGTAATTAACAACTACCTTGTATTCGGTTTCGGAGCTTGCTTCCCAAACTGCTTCAACAGTGAGGTCGTTTGCAGGCATTGTTGAAGGAATTTCGGGATTCCATTCAACGAAGTTGTAACCAACCTTGTTTTCGGGATCGTCAACAGGTGTAATCTTTGCACCGAAGAGGTAAGTTTCTTCAGCCATTGTTTCGCCGTTTGAAACTGCCTTGAAGGTGTAAGACTGTCTGTCGATGTAAACATTAAGTACAAGTGTACCTTCTGCAGTAACGGTACCGCTTGTTACGCTTGACGCGTTGAGAACGAAACCGTCAGTGATTTCGGGCTCATATGTTACGGTTGTGTTGGTTTCGCCTGTGAGATTCTTCACATCAGCTGCGCCGTACTCACCGTCTGTGCCCATTGTGTATACATTAACTGTATAGGGAGTATCCTTTGCGTTTGACCATGTTGCTGTGTAGGTCTCACCGCCAACGGTATCCATGATATCCATACCTGTTGCAGGAGTCCAACCGCTGAATACATAACCGGTCTTTGTGGGATCCTTGGGAGCAACGATTGCTGAATCAAATGCAGTTGAAACTACATATGTTTCAGTACCGTTCTCTTCGAATACACCGCCGTCAGCAAGGAATGTTGCATCATACTTGATTGCTTCGAATACTGCTGTGAAAGCAAGGTCATTATCGGGCATTGTCATACCGTCTGTGTATTCGTCACCGGTCCATCCCTTGAAATTATAACCTGTCTTTTCAGCCTTGGGAGCAACGATTGCTGCGCCGTAATTATAAGTTTCCTCTGTTACTGCGCCATCGATATTCCATGTTACCTTGTGGCTGTTAATCTTCCACTGTGCGGTAACAGTTACATCTTCTGCAGGCATTGTGCCGGGAACTGCAGGACTCCATGATGTGAATGTCCAACCTTCCTTAACAGGAGTTTCGGGAGTTACAACAGCTTCTTCATAGAGGTAGTCTGTATCTGTTGACTTTTCATCAACTACAACAGTAAGAGTATATGTCTCTCTATCGATGTAAACATTAAGAACGAGAGTACCGTCAGCCTTTACTTTACCGGTTGTAACGCTTGATGCATTAAGTTTAAATCCGGTTGCAATATCAGGTGTGTAGGTAACATCTGAATCGGTTGTGCCTGTGAGATTCTTCACATCAGCTTCGCCGTATTCACCGTCAGTACCCATTGTGTAAACATTAACGGTATAAGGCGTATCGCCCTTTGCATTCCAGATAGCTGTGAATGTCTTACCGTTAACATCATCCATCTTGCCTACTGCCGGAGTCCAGCCGCCGAAGTCATAACCTGTCTTAGCGGGGTCTGCAGGAGCAACGATGTTTTCGTTGTAATCGGTGGGAACAGTCTTTGAAGTGTCGCCGTCTGTCCATGAACCGCCGTTTGCATCGAATACTGCATTATAGGGGTTTGCTTTCCATGTTGCAGTAATAGTAAGGTTTTCAGCAGGCATTTTTTCGGGAATCGATGTATCCCAACCTGTGAAGGTATAACCTGTCTTTACGGGATCAGCAACAGCTGAGATTGCAGTGTTGTAATCCTGAGTGATTGCTTCGTAAGCAACATCGCCTGTATCAACAAATGTGATTGTGTATTTATTGATTTCCCAGATTGCATAATATGTCTTGTCTGCTGCAGGCATTGTTGTGGGAAGAGTAACCTTATCAGCTTCTGTTGCACCCTTCGTGAGAGCCCAACCTTTGAAGGTGTAACCTGTCTTGGTGGGATCAGCAACTGTGCCGATATCTTCGCCATAATTCTTTGTGATTGAATCTACTGCAGTACCTTCATCGGTATCAAAAGTAATTGTATACTCATTGATTTCGAATACTGCATAGTAAGTTACTGTTGAAGCAGGCATTTTTTCGGGAAGAGTGATGGTTGTTGTTGAACCTTCAACATCTGTCCAACCAATGAATGTGTAGCCTTCCTTATAGGGGTCGGCAGGAACATCGAGATCTTCACCTGTTTCAACTTCATAAACTTCGTATTCTGAACCGTCTACATTATAGATTGCTTCGTTAACTGCTTCTCTCCATGTTGCATAGAAGGTCATGTCGTTGGGTTCACCGAGGATTGAAGGATCGGGTGTCCAACCGTCGAATACATAACCGGCCTTTGCAGGGTTAGCAGGATGAACGATTTCTGCACCGTATACGGTTTCAACTCTTGCGTATTCTTCGCCGTCTACCATAAAGATAGCGTCATAAGAATCGTAAGTTGTCTTTCTGTAAAGCTTCATGTCGCCTTCAACAACTGCATCGTCTGCGAGAGCAACTGTGCAAGCTTCATCGGTATACCATGTTTCCGAAGCGAAAATCTTTCCTTCGGGAAGAGTCATTGTAATGATGTTCTTGGGAACTGATGCGCCATATTCACGCTGAAGAACTGCAGAAACTTCTACATTGCCTTCTTCATCAAGAGCATAATACCAAACTCTGTAGGTCTTTGTTTCAAAGATTGCGTTATAGGTTGTGTCTGCCTCGGGGAACTGAGTGGGAAGTGAGGGAGACCACATGATGAAGTTGTGACCTGCTTTTTCGGGTTCTGCAACCTTTGATGCGTCAAAAGGTTCTCCTGCAACGCCGTCAATGGGATCGATTACTGTTCCGCCGTCTGTGTTGAACGAAACCGTAACATTGAGAGCCCAGATTGCCTTATAGGTCGTGCTTACATCGGGATAGGTTTCGGGGAGATCCATGTTTCCTCTTACATCCCAACCAACAAATGTGTAGCCGTCCTTAGTGGGAGGTGTAACATCTGCAAAATCTGCATAAGGTGTTACATTTTCGTGGGGAGCAATGGGTGAACCGCCGTCTGTATCAAAAGTGATTGTGATGTTCTCCATCCAGTAAGCATTGAGAACAAGGTCTTTTTCGGGAATTGCTGAGGGAACATCGATGATTTCTTCGTAGGTGGGAGTTGTGTCTGCTGCATCAATCCAACCCATAAAGCTGTAACCACTCTTTGTTACCTCGGGGATTGTTGAAGCGTCAATCGCTGTATCGATAAGGTCTTCAACAACATAGCTGTCTGTTCCGTCTGCAAACTCACCGCCGTTAGCATTGAATGTTACCGAGCTGATAGTTGAAACGGGCTGACTTGAAAGAACGGGAGTTGCATCCCAAAGCCACATAGGCCAAATGTTAACTGAGCTGCCGTCTGCAGGTCCCTTGGGAACATTACCGAGAGCATTCTCAGCTGAAGTGCTCTGAAGTGATGATTCTTTAACGAAGAGATCGCCTTCACCGTCTGCATCACCTGCTACGGTAAATGTGAACTTGAAGAGCCATGTGCTGTCATCAAACATCACATTCTTACCGCCGTCGCCGACATAGAGTGAAACATACATTGCTGAATAATCGTTAAGGTATGTTGAATCAACGCCGTTGTCTGCTGCACTTGCAGTCATATCATAATCTGCTGCGAAGGTACCGTAAACATTGTTTTCAACTGCAAAGCTGCCTGCTTCGGTATTAACTTCGAGAGTTGAAGGACCTGAAGTGCTGTAAGTGTGGGTGAAGAAATCCTTGTCGTAGAAGAAAAGCAAGGTGCTACTGTTTGAGTAATAATCTGTTCCGAGATATACTCTTGCTTCTACGGTATCGCCGGGTCTGACCTTTTCGGTCTCAACCAACTGACCGTCTACCTCTTTGAAAAATTTAGTGCTGATTTCAAGTGTGCTACCGTCATCAACGGAGGCATCCCAAGCGGACGCTAACACTGAAGCAGAACTGAAAATCATCAAAAAAGCAAGCATCACAGCAACGACTTTTTTTGTTTTTGTCATATGCTTCTATTTCCTCCTTGAAAATTTATCTCTTTCTCGCCAAAATTGCCGATAAATAACCGCTGTTAAAATCGGCTTTTGCCGAAACCTATGGGCAGGGCTGCTGCCCACAGGTTTAATGATTTTAGTTAGTCAGCGTTATTTTTTAACTGATTACGCCTGATGTCTGATCAAGCTGCTTATAGTTAAGAACAACCAGGTTGAGTGCTGATGAGTCAGTAACAGTTACTGCATTGTCGCCTGCATAGCCGTCATCGTCTACACCGTCTCCGTCTGAGTCGTTAACACCAGCGATGTCTGCTGCAAGAACCTTGCAGTAGTCATATTCGCCATCTGTGAGATATGCCTTTGACCAGTTGGTGATACCTGCGTCTTCTGCGTTGATAGCGGAAACGTCAGATGCATCAATTGCTGAGTCGCCGTTTACATCACCGTATATTATAATGTAATATACTTCAACTACTTCGTCAGTTACATTGTCGATAACCTCAACCTTTGTACCGGTACCGCAGCGGCCGTACATGGTGGGAGTTACTTCAAGTCTGCCGTCGCCTTCAACTGCAAGATATTCGCTTGTGAGAGCAGCAACCTTGAGCTTCTGTCTGAGGCCGTAGATGTAACCTGTTACGGGATCAGCAGCTCTGTCCTTATCAACAACTGCTGTTGAACCTGCAACGAGTTTGAGAGTTACGGTAACTCTGTCAAATGCGGGATAGATAGTCATGTCGTCAGCGATAACCGTGGGTGCAGCATTTTCGAAATCGATAAGTGCTGTTGTATCAACGGGTGTATCTGCTGTTCCGAGAGGAAGTTCAGTGAGTGACCAGCCTACGAATGTGTAGAATTCCTTATCAGGTGTTCCTGTGGGAGCTGTGATTGTTGCATTGTAATCAAGCTCGAAGCTTTCAAACTCTGAACCATCTGCCTTAAGGAATGTTACTGTGTACTGATTGATCTTCCATGTTGCCTTAAGAGTGATGTCCTCTGCAGGCATTGTTGCGGGAATATCAGCTGCATCGCCGTTTGCATCTACCCAACCGTCGAAGGTGTAACCTGTCTTATTGGGCTTGATTGCTGTTGCGTCGATTGATGAATTATAATCCTGCTTGATAGCTGCGATTGCATCGCCGCCATCCATATTAAATGTGATTGTGTACTGATTGATCTTCCATGTTGCCTTAAGAGTAATGCTCTTTGCAGGCATTGTTGCAGGAATATCAGTTGCATCGCCGTTTGCATCTACCCAGCCGTCGAAGGTGTAACCTGTCTTATTGGGTTTGATTGCTGTTGCGTCGATTGCTGTGTTGTAATCCTGAGTGATAGCTGCGATTGCGTCGCCGCCGTCCATATCAAATGTGATTGTATACTGATCAATTGTCCACTGTGCTGTAACAACAGTATCTTCAGCAGGCATTACTGTGGGTATTGCCTTATCCCAACCTGCGAAGGTGTAACCTGTCTTAGTGGGATTTGCGGGTGCTGTAACTGCTGTGTTGTAGTCCTGAGTGATTGCTTCATAAGCAACATCGCCTGTGTCTACAAAGCTGATTGTGTACTGATTGATCTTCCACTGTGCAGTAATAACAGTGTTTTCAGCAGGCATTACTGTGGGTATTGCCTTATCCCAACCTGTGAAGGTGTAACCTGTCTTGGTGGGATTTGCGGGTGCTGTAACTGCTGTGTTGTAGTCCTGAGTAATTGCTTCATAAGCAACATCGCCTGTATCTGCAAAGCTGATTGTGTACTGATTAATTGTCCACTGTGCAGTAACAACAGTGTTTTCAGCAGGCATTACTGTGGGTATTGCCTTATCCCAACCTGCGAAGGTGTAACCTGTCTTGGTGGGATCCTTGGGAGCTGTAACTGCTGTATTGTAGTCCTGAGTGATTGCTTCATAAGCAACATCACCTGTGTCTACAAAGCTGATTGTGTACTGATTAATCTTCCACTTTGCTGTGATTACGAGGTCTTCATCGGGCATTGTTGCAGGAATTTCTGTATCCCAATTTAAGAATGTGTAACCTGTCTTAACGGGATCTGCTATAGTGCCGATTGCTTCGCCGTAATTCTTTGTGATTGCCGCATAGGCAACATCGCCTGTATCCTTGAAGGTGATTGTATGCTCATTTATCTGCCATTCAGCAATATAAGTGAGTGTTACACCTGATTCGCCGATATCTGCCATAACATCTGCAGGAGTTACTTCATTGCCCTCTGCATCAGTCCAGTAAAGGAATGTATAACCTTCCTTCTCGGGATCTTCGGGAATGCTGATAGGATCGTTATAAACAAGAGATTCTTCGCTGTAAATATCTGTTGAAAGCGAATCCTTGAATATTACATTGTAGGTTTCCTGATTCCAGATGGGAACGATGTTAACCTGAGCTGTACCCATTGTTGTGGGTGCAGAGGTGAGGTTCCAGCCGCCGAATGCATAACCTGTTCTGACAGGATTTTCATCGGGTACAGGCCATTCAGCCTGAGGTGTGCCATAATCAACCTGGAATGTTACTGTTGCGTCACCGCTGGGGAATGAACCGTTCTGAGCTCTGTAAACAAGAGGAGTCTTGATAATCTGCCATACTGCGTAGTATTCGCCGCCGTTGAGAGGAATCTGAGTAACAGTACCTGCCTCAAGGCCTGAATCCGCACCTGTATCTGCGAGTGCCCAATTAACAAATGTATAACCTTCCTTAGTGGGAACATTGTTAACACCGGGTTCGGGAACATTGTAATCGTTCTTGTATGCAGCTGTTAAGGTATATGCAACTTCAGACTTTGTATCGTCGAGGTAGTATGTTACGGTGTAGGGCTTTGCAGTCCATGTTGCAGTGATTGTGAGGTCACTGTCAGGCATTGTCATGCCTGCTGTGTAGTTGCTCCAACCGCCGAAGTTATAGCCGTCCTTTTCAGGATCAGCAGGAACCGTTACTGCAGCACCGTAGTAAACCTGAGATGTTGTCTGTGTACCGTCGATATCGATAGTTAATGTATGCTGATTACGGGCATACTTAACAACGAGAACAAGAGGATCCTCTACTGAAACAATACCCGAAAGGGTGCTGCTTGCAGTGTCAAGAGTGAAGCCTTCCTTGGTCTGGTCGGGATTATAGCTTACTTCGGAAGCTACCTGACCCTGTAATTCAAGAGTCTGGTCTTCTTCTGCTGCACCATACTTACCGTTTACATCCTGATAATAGAACTCTACATTGTATGTCCAGATTTCAGCCTTCCATACTGCGTAGAAGGTAACGGGTTCTTCAGATGTAATAGTTGGCCAGCTTGTGATTGTGTTCTTAGCTGCTGCGTCATCTGCTGATGCTGCCCAGCCAAGGAATGAGTGACCGTCTCTTAAGGGATTGGTTGCGGGGAATGCATCGATTGTTTCATCGAATGTATTCTTAACGGTTGCTGTTGTAGCCGTTCTGTCATCACCGAAGTAACCGCCGTTTGCATCGAAGATTACATCGATTTCTTTAGCTGTGAATTCACCGTAGATATCTACATCGCCTTCTTCGGTTATTGTGAAGCCTGTTGCTTCGGAACCGTCACCGAATGTCCAACCGCCGAACTCATAACCGTTCTTGGTGGGTTCGCTTGCAATTGTAACTGTATCTCCGATGTACTTAACTTCTGAACGATCAGTATCAAGAACGCCGTCTACATAGTAATTTATGTTGTAGGGAGTCTTTTCAAATACTGCTGTGTAAGTTCTGTTTTCTGCCTTATCGAGAGTTCCGAGGGTTGTTGTTGCATCGCCACCGTTAAGTGACCAACCAACAAATGTCCAGCCCTTGAGAGTGGGAATTTCGGGAGCAGTGATTGTACCGCCGAGAGTAGCTTCAGCTGTCTTTGATGTTGTTCCGTCTGCATAAGCACCTGTGCCTGCATCAAAGGTCATTGTATACTTGATAGCTTCCCACTGTGCAGTAATTGTTCTGCCGGGAGTGTATCTTGTTGTACCTGCTACGAATGAGTTACCCCAACCTAAGAAGTTATATCCGTCTCTTGTGGGAACCGGGAGATCTGCTTCGTCAATAAGTGACTGGAAGGGACCGCTGATGGTCGCTGTATCACTGCCGTCAGCAAATGTACCGCCGTTTGCCTTAACGGTTGCATTGATTGTTGCAGCCTTGTAGTTAAGCTCAAGAACAAGTGAACCGTCGGGAGCGATTGTTCCCGTAATGGGAAGAGTATTGTTGTCAGGATCAAACTCATAGTTTGCAACTGCAAGTGATGAATCACCGATTACATGGTAAATGGTGTTTGCAGCACTGCCGGCAGCTGAATCGATAACTACATTGTAACCTGTTGTACCTGTAAGGTTCTTGGTTGTTGATGCAGTAGTACCGTTCATGTTGTTTGTATAGTTAATCTTGATAACATACTTTGTGTTAGGAGAAGGATCGTATACCGGATAATATGATGCTTCGCCGTTACAAATGTAGGGAAGAGTTATTTCTTCACCTGTTTCGGTGTTAACCCATGCTCTGAAATCATAGCCTTCCTTAGCAGGAGTTGCAGGAGGACCTGTTACTTCTGAATCATAAGCATATTCAGTCTTATAATATGTTGTTGCAAGGGTTTCATCCTTATAGAATGTTACTGAATACTTCTTTGCTTCCCAGTTTGCATCATACTCTGCAGTGCCTGTTGCAGGATAATAGAACTCGTCAACCCAGTCAACTGTTGAGCCGTCAGCTGCATTGGTCCAGCCTGTAAGCTCATAGCCTGTACGGGTGGGAGCTTCGTAATCCATGATCTCGGTTTCCGCACGGCCTGTGTATTCCTTGCTGGTTGTTGAATCAGCATAAGCGCCGTTGTTGGAATTGAGTTTAACAGTTGTATCAGGTGTTACTGTTTCATCAATCGAGATTTCTGCAAATGCATAATCGAGGTCGGGAATTACTACATTATTATATGTATTATATACATCACTTTCCGAATTTGACCAACCGTAGAACATTGTACCCATGATGTTGTCGGGAGTTCTGGTCCAGTCATTTGACATGTAAACCTTACCTGTGCCGGTTGCAGTGCTCTTAACTCTGAGCTGGAATTCAACTATCCATTCGCCATCATTCATGGGAGCGGTTGTGTAGTTAGTTGAAGTAACCTGAGGATCGATAGCAACCATCATTGCATTGTAATCATTTCGAGCAGCAGCGAGTGAAGAAGGCCAGGGAAGTGATGAATCGGTTGTTACGCCGAGATGAGTTGCATCAATGCCGCTGATATATTCACTGTTTGCATTAAGCTTGAATGCTGCATTATCGGTATCAACAAGCTCAAAGAAGTCCTTATCGTACATGAATACGAAGAGTGAAGAACCGGTGTAGAAGTTGGTCTGTGATGTCATTCTGAATGTAACAACATCATCAGTCTGAGCTGTTGTGGTTTCAATATAATTGCCCGAAAGCTTTTCATAGGATGTGATATCAATGAAAGCTGAGTAATCACTTTCAACCCAGTAAGGTGTAAGAGTGATATCTTCGGTGGGATATGTCTTAAGATCATATCTTTCGCCGTTGAGTTCCCAGTGATGGAATACATAGCCGAACTTCTTGGGAATTGCAGGCATATCGCCTTCAGCAATTTCTGAATCGGCCAAGCCGGTGATGCTGGGAAGTGACTCGGTATCAAACTTTGTTGTTGTATCGCCGAGATCGTAGCTGATTGTATACGAATTGGGAGTATACATAGCGTAAGCAATGAAACCGGTGTTGTCTGCCATTGTTTCGCTACCGTCAGTCCAACCGTTTGCCTGAGTACCGTTTTCAAAGTATTCGGGTGTGGGAGGATCATTTACGATACCTGCGTCAGCAGTTGCCTTTGTATACCAACCTGCGAAGGTGTAACCCTTGAGGTAAGGATAAGCTGAGGGGTTTACTGTCTGACCTGCGCTGAAGTTGATATCGGGAACAGCGGTACCGCCGTTTGATTCGAAGGAAATCTTTCCGTTAACATCAACCATACGGGCATAAAGCTTATAGGGATTTTCTGTTACTCCGAGAGTGAAGTCAACGGGGAAGGTTGCAACGGTGGTAAGAGCCTCGTCAAAATAGTAGTTAACGAAGAGATAGCCGTCAACAGAGAGATCAGCAGGTCTCTGAAGCTGAGCAGTTGTTCCGCCGTCGAAGCTTACTTCATCGCCGTCTATGAATACCGAATCAAGAACCACACCGTCTGCAATGGGAACATATTCGATATCAATGGGAGTTGCTTCCCATCTAGCATAGATTGTTACATTTTTGGCAGGCATTTCATAATACCTTACGCCGCCTTCTGCCTGACTGTCTGAGAATACGGGTTGTGACCATACCCCGTCATCAAAGTACCAGCCTTTGAATGTGTAGAAGGGCTTTGTTCCCTCATCGAGAGAATCTTCATAAATTTTTGTTCCGGTCGTCTTGGGGCTGTTTGTAAGATCGGAATCGTCTTCTTCAACATTCGGGTCAACAATGAAGTCGTACTCATTTGCCTTGTAGTAGAAGGTAAAGGTTTCGGTTGCATTGAGACCGGATATCGTCATATTCTGTGATGGCTGAGAAGTTGATGAAAGTGAATAACCTGTGATTGTTGCTGCGTTTGCAATCCAAACTGAACCTGCAGGCTGAGCCTGACCGTAAACAGTAGCAATGGGGTCAACCGTCTGAGTGGGAATAATGGGAGTTGTTGTTCCTTCAATATAGTGGTTGATCTGCCAGTTGACTGTTGCATTGTAGCCCTGAAGAGCATCATAAGCAACATAAAGGTTAACAGCTGCAGCATCAAGCTCTGCCTGAGTTACATCGGGCTTTGCAAGAAGGCTACCTGCAATCTTGAGATTTGCAAGGTAGTTATCCCAACCGGATGTATACATCGAAGCCTGAGGGTTAGCACCCTTTCCGAAGTTACACTGGAAGTTGGGAGCTGATGCCCAATCAGAAGGTGTTGTATACGAAGCATTGCCGTCAAGAGCCTTGCCGTGAAGAACACCGTAATAAACATTCCAGAGAACCGTTGAGTCGTATACTCTGAAGTCGAGGTTGATTGAACCGGCAGTTGCAAGTCCATCACCTGCGCAGGTTGCGGTAACATCAACGATCATCTGATAGGGATTAGTTCCGCTGAGGCTTGTTGAAGGACCTGTACCTGAAAGAGGAGCCATTGCGTAACCGCTGAAATCCCATGTACCTGCCGAGCCGCTCGGAAGAGTAACTGTTGCAGAGTTGTTTGAACCCGAAGTTCTGTTGTCTGCGGTAAGTATTGAGGTGCTGAGATTTGTGGAGAATGATGAAGTGTCATCACTGAAGCCCTCAAAGGATGTTTTGAAGTAAATACCTGCAAGTGTGAAGCTCTTGTAGTCAGCAGCTTCACCGGCCTGAACCGTAACTCTCATGTTAAGTGAACGAATAGTTTCGTTTCTCTTATCGATGTAGATGATAGGCTCTGCAAGGTTACCGTCATCTGCAAGACAGCCGTTATAACGGTTTGCAGATTCGTTACCGTCTCTGTGGATCTTGATGAAAGCTTCAACTTCGTCGCCGCCGATAGCATTATTGGGAACGGCTGAAACATAAGCATACTGTGTACCGTCAACATTCTCTTCGTTACCGAGACCGAGAAGAGCGTTTCTTGCGCTGCCGTCTGCATCATAAAGAGCCTTGGTTGTTGCGTAGTTAACATAACCTCTGGTCTTGCCGTATGAAGTAGCTGTGCCTGAGTTGTTAACTGTGTTCATGTAGGTGTACATGTTCTTTGACTGAACCTGCATAACAACTGACATTCTCGAGTCTGTTGCAGTACCGTTGGTGTCTCTAATATAAGAGGCCCAACCGGGCATTACAAGAATGTGCTCAACATGGCTGAATGCGTATGCTGTGTATGCAGTACCCTTGATTAAGTAGGTGATTGTAAACACAACATCGGTGCCGACTGTTGCAGTACCAGCGGTAATGTTCCAAGTGTAGGTTGTTTTTGAACCGCTTGTCTGAGTGCCTGACAACGAATAAGTGAATCCGTTGATGCCGGTCGCCGAAACTGTAGGAACAGCGTCGGGAACAACACCGTCAATTGCAAATGAAACCTGAGGTTGTGCCGGAGTTTCTTTCGCGTAAGCAACGGATGCATAGGTACCTGAGTTCTGCGGAATACCCGAAGGTGTCGCAGCAACGATAGTACCTGCCGTACCTGATGCCGGAACCGAGAATGAACCTGCGGATGCGGCGATACGGATTACGTCTGTTGTTGCAGAAGTGTCAACCGTAAAGTTCGTTTTGGAGAACGAAACATCACCGTAAGTGTACTCAACATCAGCAGCTGATGCCAATACGGATACGGGAGCTACGGTCAAAACCATCGCAACTGCCAGAAGCATGCTGATGATTTTCTTTGCTTTGCTCAAAAATAATCCCTCCAAATTAAAAATTTTGAACATGAAATAGGTGGTCACTATTACACAGTGCTATTATATCACCAAGAGTCAAGCGTGTCAATAAAATATCCTGTTTCTTTTCTTATAATAATATATAAAAATTAATTATTAATTTCTATAGGCTATCACTATTGCACAATTTCAATTGCCTGTTTTTGTCTATTTTGCTTTGTAAGTTTTATTGGCATTCATAATTTATTCATATTCACGCAATGTTTCTTTAAAAGTTTGGTCATTTCACCTGCAAAAATCATAAGCATAACCTCCCCTCTTTTCAAGCATAAATGTCCTTGAAAAATAACGGAATTCAGCAAAAATAATGCTAAATTCCGTTATTTTTTATTGTTTGTTTTTCACAAATTAGCAAAGCGGTTTTTGTTTATTTTCACGAATCTGTTTTACGCATTCTTACCGATGTTAGTCGTTTTTTTAACCGGAAATTACAATTTTTTATTCTTATTTCACATTATTTTTTGGTTTTATTTTCAGATTTGAAATTATTGTAAAGCATTTTCGCTTTACAAAACCACACTGTACTTTATACATTTTTTTGCATTTATGTGTAATTTTGTTTTTGTTTTTAGCCTACTTTTATTAAAAAATTTATAGTATTTTGCGGCTTATTACAATTCATTTTTGGCCGTATTTTCACTTTAAAAAGCTGTTATGGCGGTCAATAACCTCTTTTTGAATTGGAATAGCAGCAAAGAAAAAAGCCGCAGGAGCAAGCCCCTGCGGCCGAAAAATTATGCAATTTTTACATCTTCAAGCAATTATGCTTCAGCAACTGTGAATGTGAATTCTGTTGCTGTTGACCACTTGTTACCACGGCACTGTGCTGTCCATGTCTGCTCGCCTACAGTTGTGAATCTGTAATTGATAGTCCATGTTGCTGTACCGTCACCGTTGTCAGCATATGTTACATTGTTTGAAGTTGTGAGATATGTGCTGGTCTTTCCGTTGTAGCCAAGGCGAACCTTAGTTACATCAGAAGTTGTAACAACAACAACTGTTGCATATGTGCCCTTAACAGCGTCTGTGGGAGCTGTTACAGATACGATTGAATATGCATCATATGATGTTGAGGGTGAATCTGTCTGCTCATACTTAGTAACCTTAACTTCAGCAGCCTTATCGGTTTCGAGCCATGTGCTTGCACCTGTTGTGCGATACCATACTACCCACTTCTGATCCTGCTCGAGTTCAGTGCCGGTGTATGTAAATCTCATGTTGAGAACCCATGTTGTTGTGCCGTCGCCGTTATCGGTAACTGTTGCATAGTTGGTTGCTGTGGGTGAATATGAAACAGTAAGAGTTGTGCCATCTTCCTTAGTCATAACGAGTCTGAGTCTTGATACTGAAGAATCAGCAACAACAGTGATTGTTGATGTGTTACCACGCTTAATTACTGTCTCAGCGGGAGTTACTGACTTGATGATGTCGGGAGCAGCTTCAACATCTGCAAATTCTACTGTGTAGTCATATGCAGTTGCGATTTCTTCCCAGTCAGCTGATGTGTAGCCAACCTTTGCACGAACCTTATAATCGCCCTCTGAAAGCATTGTTACAACAGTCCACTTTTCGTATGCAACAGTCTTATCTGTTGATGCGTCAGTGATAACTTCGTCTGCTGCGTTGTATGCTACGATTGAAACAAGACCTGCCTCTGAAAGGTCAGCAGCAACTGTTTCGTCAAGTCTGTCATAAGTCCATGTGAAGGTGTAATCTTCGCCGCCGGCGATCTGAACCTTAACGGGGCTTTCCATAACCTTGATTTCGTATGCTGCAAGAACTGTGCTTGTGAGTGTTTCGGGTTTAACAAGTTCAACGCTCTGAACACGGCAGAATGATGTATCGTTAGTCCACTGTGCAGTGAATACGATGCCTTCAGTTACCATGTTGCCAACTTCAGGAGCCCAACCTGCGAAGATATAAGCTTCTCTTGTGGGAACTTCTGCGGGAGCAATGATGGGCTGATCGAATACTGTGGGAACAGTCTGAGTTGTTGAACCGTCTGCCCACTTACCACCTGCTGCGTCGAAGATAGCATCATATGTGTTAGCTTCAAATACAGCTGTATAAGTTGCGCCGCCAACTACCATAGCAACAACTTCGCCTTCTTCCCAACCTGTGAAGGTGTAACCAACCTTTGTGGGTACGGGAGCAGCGGGAACTGTGCCGTAAGCAGTGGGAACAACTGTTGACTCGCCATCAATTACGAATGTTGCATCATAGAAGTTAACTTCCCATGTTGCAGTGATAGTCATATCGCCTGCAGGCATTGTTTCGGGAATTGCAACATCCCAACCCTTGAATGTGTGACCTTCCTTAACGGGGTCAGCAACATCAGCGATTTCAGTTGCATAATCCTGAGTGATTGCTTCATAAGCAACATCGCCTGTATCAACGAATGTGATTGTGTACTGGTTAATTGTCCAGTTAGCTGTGATAGTAAGGTCTTCTGCAGGAATTGTTTCAGGAATTGCTTCTGACCAACCTGCGAATGTGTAACCTGTCTTCACGGGATCAGCGATATCGCCAACTGCGGTACCGTAATCCTGAGTAATTGCTTCGTATGCCTTGTCACCTGTATCAACGAATGTGATTGTGTACTGGTTAACTGTGAAGAGAGCTGTGATAGCCTTATCAGCTGCAGGCATTGTTGCGGGAATAGCTTCTGACCAACCTGCGAAGGTGTAACCAACCTTTTCAGGATCTGCTACTGCGGGAATTGCTTCTTCGTAGTAGTAAGTCTTGGTATCGTCAACACCGTCGATGCTGATAGTAAGATCATACTGGTTACGGATATAGTAAACCTTAAGAACTGTTGAGCCGTCAGCTGCTACAGCGCCTTCAAGAACGCTTGCATCTGCATCAACTGTGAAGCCTTCAAGAGTTTCGGGAACTACAGATACAACTGCATCTGTTTCGCCACTCTCTGTTTCAACAACGGGAGCGCCGTAAGCGCCTGTTGTATCCATTGTGTAGGTTTCAACTGTGTAGTTAACCATACCTGCTGAGAACTTAGCAGTGTAAGTTGCTCCGTTAACGCCTACGGGAGCAAGTGCGGGTTCCCAACCTGCGAAGCCGTAACCTGCAAGTGAGGGTGTTTCGGGAGCTACGGGAACTGTGCCGTAGTCAACATCGATTGTGATTTCCTTTGAACCGTCAGCGAAAGCACCTTCGCCTGCGTTGAAGGTTACAGGATACTTGTTAACAGTCCATGTACCGTAAACATTGATGTCTTCTGCAGGCATTGTTTCGGGAAGATCAGCGTCGTTGCCGTCTGCATCCTTCCAACCTGAGAATGTATAGCCTTCCTTAACGAGAGCATCGCGGAGAGTGATGGGTGCGCCGAATTCGTATGCATCATACTCATAAAGAGCACCGTCAACATAGTAGTTAACCTTAAGGCTCTGAACATCAAATACTGCTTCAAATGTGATGTCGCTGTTAACAGTTACAGGGAATGTTGCCTGAACACCGTCAACGAACCAACCAACGAAGTCATAGCCTTCCTTGCTCATTTCGGGAGCCATGTCAGCTGTGATTTCGTCACCCCAGTATGCAACCCAGTCATAACCGTCGATTGCTTCGCCGTTTTCATCAAGGAATTCGATGAAGTATTCGATATTGTTAAACATAGCGATGATGTCAACATCATTTGCAGGAACTGTTGTGAGAGTTGTATCCCATTCTACGAATTCCTTACCGTCAACTGAAGGATCTTCGGGATATTCGATTGTTGCGCCGTATGAAAGTTCAAATTCCTTATAAAGGTTTGTCATTTCATCGTCGAGCCAGAATTTAATCTTATAGGTATTTGCTGTGTAAGTTGCGTCATAGGTCTGGTTACCTGCGGGCATTGTTGCAGGAACATCCCAACCGCTGAATGTGTAGCCTTCCTTCTCGGGTGCTGTGGGAACAGTGATAGCTGCGCCGTAAGCAACTGTGATTGTCTGGAATTCTTCGCCGTCGATTGTGAATGTTACAGTGTATGATGCAGTACCTGTGGTACCGTAAACACTTACTTCGCCTGCGGGCATTGTTGCGGGAACCTGATCGCCCCAACCTGAGAAGCTTTCGCCTTCAGCAGGAGTATAAGTCCAAGGAGTGATGGTTGCGCCGTATTCATATGTTTCTCTGTTAACTTCTACGCCGTCTACATAGTAAACGATATCGTATTCGTTAATTGTCCACTGAGCAACATAGTTGATACCGTTGAGAGGCATCTTGGGAGCTGATGCTGAGAAGGTTACCTTTGAGGTTGAACCTTCCTTGCTCCAGTGCTTGAAGGTATAACCTTCCTTAACAGGAGTTTCGGGAGCAGGGATAACGCTCTGGTATGTTCCTTCATATGTGTCGTGTACTTCTGCCTTAGTGCTGTCTACATAGAATGTAGCAGTATAGAGAGTAGCTTCAAATTTAGCATAGTAAACCTGATTGTCGATAGCAGGAACTGTTTCGGGCATTGCATTGCCGTCAGCATCGAACCAGCCAATGAATGTGCTACCTGTCTTTGAGGGTGCGTCGGGAGTAGCGATAGGATCGCCGCAAAGCTGGTTACCACCACTGAGCCAGTTGCCGCCTACTGCATCATAGAATTCGATGTAGTATGACTTAGCTTCCCAGATTGCGTATACAAATACGGGCTCTGAACCAAGAGTGATGGGGAATGCAGCTGTTGAACCGTCTGCATACTGCCAGCCCTTGAATGTGTAACCATCCTTTGTGGGGTTGGGTGACATAGCAGCGATATCTGAACCGTAATCGCCTGTGAGAAGTGCAAGCTCTGTTTCGCCGTCCATGAAGTGAACACCGATCTTAGCTGCTGTCCACTGAGCTGTGAATGTCATGCCTTCAGCTGTCATGTTGCCAACTTCGGGTGACCAGCCTGAGAACTCATAACCTGTTCTTGTGGGATCTGCAGGAGCAACGATAGCCTGACCGAATACTGTGGGAACAGTTGTGGTTGAAGTGCCATCTGCAAATGTACCGCCGTTTGCGTTAAATGTTGCGTTGAATGTGCCTGCAGTCCATGATGCATAGAATGATACATCACCTGCTACAGTGTGTGTAGCGGGCATATCTGAACCGTCAGCTGTAACCCACTTGTTGAAGGTGTAACCTGTCTTTGTGGGAGCTGTGGGAAGGTTGTATGCTGCATCATAAGTTGCAACAAGAGTCTGATATGCCGAAGTATCTGTTGTTTCCTTATAGAAGGATACATTATAGGTCTTTGCAGTCCATGTTGCGTTGAAGGTTATATCAGCTGCGCCCATAGTACCAACTGTGGGATTCCAGCCTGCGAATGTATAACCAGTCTTGCTGGGATCTGCAGGAGCAACAATTGCTTCGCCTTCTGCATATTCCTTAACTTCGCCGTAAACTGCGCCGTCAACCATGAATGTTGCTGCGTACTTAGCAACTTCTGCGAATACTGCAACATAAGTTACATCTGCGCCGCCCATTGTCTGGGGGAATGTGAGAACAGCATCTGTGCCTTCAAGTGCCCAACCAAGGAATGTGTAGCCATCCTTTGAGGGAGCAGTTGCAGGAGCAGCGATTTCTGCGCCTGTTGCATAGCTTGCTGAATCGTATGTTTCACCGTCAACCTTGAAGGTTGCAGTATATGTGCCTGCTGCGGGAGGATCACCGATCTTGAATGTGTGATTAAGACCGTTGATGAAGTAATCAAGAGCACCGCTATCCATCTGTGAGCACATTGTCTTACAGTTGGATGTTGAGTTGATGCCTGTTGCTGTGATGTGTGCAACGGGAACATATGCACGCTTTCTTGCGTCGTGCTTGCTTGTTGAGGGATTGATGTATGACTGCCAGATAACATCGGGTGATGTTACAGATACTTCAGTTGTACCCGCAGGAAGATCACTCTTAAGTGTTACATAGTAAGTCATAAGCCACTCGTCAGATGTGAACTGATAGGGAAGTGAGCTGACTGATGTGTTTGTTGATGTCTGTGTCTGAACAAGGTCAGTTGCTGCAAGATAATCTGTATCAAATCCACAGGTGTTCTTAATCCAACCTGCATTTGTGATGTTGATACTGGTTACCTTTGTTGTGTAACCGTTTGTTGTTGTTGCAGGA
>JAZQGF010000024.1:0-2259 GCA_045539875.1 Acutalibacteraceae bacterium | reverse complement strand
TCATTCCTTGCCGTTTGTGTTTTATAATCATTAGAGAATTATACTGCATAATTGTGAACATTTCAATTACTTTTCGGCATATCTTCGCTAACGGGAATTTATGCACGTCATTTCGGAATACCCGTCTTTTCTCCTTCATTTCGAAATCGGGGGATTTACCACCGTTTTAACGTCTAACTGCAGAAAACGGCTAATCCAAAGTCACCTTTTGGATTAGCCGTTTCTTTACTTATAAATTACCTGATTACACAATTCCCATTGCGATCTCAACAACCAGTGCTACGATAACCACCAGTGCCGAGATAATAAAGCCGTGAATCATCGGACGGATGCCGGCTTTCTTCATACTTGAGAAAGAAGTGTTGAGACCTATGGCTGCCAAAGCACAGACCATAAGGAATTTACTTGCACTCTTTGTGCCGGAAACAACGGCTGCAGGAATCGAGAACACGCTTGCCACAATAGACATAGCAAGGAAACCAAGAATGAACCAAGGAAATATCTTTGTAATGCTGAAATTTGCCTTCAGTTCGCTTCCGTTTTGGCTGTTTGCAAGAGCTTCTTTACGCTTTAAGCGAAGCTGCACAAAAGCAAAGGTAATAACGGTAGGAATAATCGCAAGAGTTCTTGTGAGCTTTACCATTGTAGCAAAATCGCCTGCACCTTCTGAGAAGGCATAGCCGGTCGCAACAACGGAAGAGGTATCGTTAACTGCCGTTCCTGCCCAAATACCAAATGCCTGATCGGTCATCCCCATTGCTTGTCCCATAATAGGAAACAGCACGATCATTGCCATATCGAACAGGAAGGTAGCGGACATAGCATAAGCCACGTCGTTATCGTCTGCATTGATAGTCGGTGCAATGGCAGCAATGGCAGAGCCACCGCAAATACCTGTACCGGCTGAGATTAGGTTGGAGAGCTTCCAATTAAGTCCCAATGCCTTACCGATAAAGTAACCGCCGCCAAAGCAAGTCAACAGCGTAAATATCATAACAGTGAGGGACATTTTACCTACGTTGAGGATAGTCGTAATATTGAGGGACAATCCAAGCAGAATAATAGCAAATTTCAAA
Organism: Acutalibacteraceae bacterium; assembly: GCA_045539875.1. Lineage (GTDB taxonomy): Bacteria > Bacillota > Clostridia > Oscillospirales > Acutalibacteraceae > CAG-177. The sequence continues at coordinate 1,183 of JAZQGF010000024.1, read as the reverse complement.
ATCTTCTTGGATGTAAATTTGAGTCCTGACGCAAAGACTTTTGTATTCCTCAAAAAGTGATTGAGGATCATACCGATAAACATAGCGATCACGGCAGAGCCGATTAGGTGGATAGGCAGCAGACTTTCAAGCCAGCACGCAAGAAGAGCCACACCTACAGATAATATTATTCCGGGAAACACTTTCAACACTTTCATAATCAATCTCCTACTTTCGCTTATACCCCTTGATTATACTACGGCTTTGTGATAAAATCAAATTATCATTTATTATCAGCCGATAATTTGATTTAATTGGAGATTGTTATGTTAGATTACAGAGTGCTTACCTTTCTTGCCCTCTATGATGAAATGAATTATCGCAGAACTGCCGAAAAACTGAACATGACACAGCCGGGTGTCACACAGCATATTCATTATTTAGAGAATTATTACGGTGTGAAGCTGTTTGAATATGACGGAAAAACACTTTCACGAACAAAGAACGCCGAGCGGTTAAAACGGTATTTTGACAGCCTCAAGGCGGAGGAAGCGGATATCCGTGAAAAGTTCATCCCCACCGATACCGTTCACATGACCGTTGGTGCAACCAAAACCATCGGTGAATTTGTGATCGTGCCGGAGATCCGTTCCTTCTTGCAAGATCCAAACCACACGCTCGATCTGATTATCGATAACACAGAAGTCCTTTTACATATGCTTGAAAAGGCAGAGATCGATTTTGCCGTTATCGAAGGTATGTTTGACAAATCCAAATACGGCTACCATCTTTACAAGAAAGAAGCGTTTGTAGGGGTCTGTTCCAAAAGCCATATTTTTGCAAATAAGCTGGTGACGCTCGAAGAAATTTTTGCGGAGAATATTGTGGTCAGAGAGCCGTTCTCGGGAACAAGGATGCTTTTACAAAATGCTATTACAGACCGAGGTTTTTCCCTTGACAACTTTAAGCGTTGTATCTCTGTCAGCAACTTTTCCGTAATCTGCGATCTTGTGGCAACCAACGGTGCCATTACCTTTGCATACGAACCCATATCCCGTTGCCGAGATGATCTTGCCACCTTTACCGTTGCGGATATGCAGATCAGTGGTGAGTTTAATTTTGTATACTGTAATGAACGGATTGCAAGGGAGAAAATAGATTTAGTCTTTCACAAATAAAAGCACTGCCCCGAATGCAACAGAAT
>JAZQGF010000023.1:0-49927 GCA_045539875.1 Acutalibacteraceae bacterium | reverse complement strand
GATAATAGACACTTTCGTCAACTCGGTATATGTTTATGACGATAAACTGGTGTTTACATACAACTTCAAAGATGGTACCGAAACAATAACTCTGAAAGAGATTGAAGAGGCTTTCGGTTCGGATTTAAACCAAAGCGCTCCGCCACGAAAAAGCACCAAAGCCTTGGCTTTGGTGCTTTTGATTATTTATTGATTTCGATTTTGCCGTAGAGCGATGCGCCTGCGGAATCCGAACGGGGAGCTCTTGAGGGAGCTGAGGGAGCATCGTTATTGTAGTTTCTGCCGCCTCTGTTACCTCCGCGGTAACCGCCTCTGTTGCCGCCCTTATTATATCCGCCGCGGCCTCTGTTGTTATTGTATCCGCTGCCGTGAGTGGGCTTAACGCCTTCTTCGAGGGTAATAACAACCTTTCTGTCGCTGTCGCTGCCGACAGAGTGTGAGGTTACGCCTTCAATTTCCTGAACGGTTGTGTGGATAATGCGGCGTTCATAGGGGTTCATGGGCTCGAGAACAACATTTCTGCCGTATTTTCTGACTTTAGCGGCGTTCTTGCGTGCAAGAGCGCGAAGAGTGTTTTCTCTCTTTTCTCTGTAGTTGCCCACATTGATTGAAACACGCTTATATTCTTCCGAACCTCTGTTGATAACAAGACGGGTCAGATACTGAATAGCATCAAGGGTTTCGCCTCTTCTGCCGATAACCGAGCCGTAGTCTTCGCCGCAGTTGATGGAGATGCGAACATCCTCTTCGTCTGCTTCAACGGAGATTTCAGCATCTTCAACGCCGAGATTTTTGAGAATGTTAAGAACATATTCCTTTGCCTTTGCAAAGGGATCTTCTTCAAATTCATAGTAGGCTCTCATTTTTGCGGGCGAGCCGCCGAAAATTCCGAGAACCTTTGCTTTGGGTCTTTCGATAACATCATATTTAATATCTGCATCCTCGGGAGCTCCGAGAGCTTTGAGGGCAGCATCTTTTGCTTCTTCAAGAGTTGCGCCAGTGCCAAATGCTTCTTTTATCAAAATTTTTCACCACCTGAAATTAGTTGTGGTTTTCCTTGTTCTTTGCCATAAGCTTTGTGTTGTTTTCTTTTGAACGGCGCTCAACCGTTTCGTCAACCATAATCTTGGCAATCATCTTTTTGGGGTTGTAGAAGTGACCGATGATAATTGTTGAAAGGAAACCGAAAATGCTGGATGCAATCCAGTAAATACCGATACCTGCAGGGTAATTAACAACAAAATAGAGCGAGAAGAGAGGCATACCGAAAGTCATGCAGCCCATCATGGGGTTGTTTGCCATAGCGGGGTTTGACTTCTTCTGCTTAATCTGGGAATAAAGACCTGTTGCCATTGATGAAAGGAAGGAGAGAACAGGAATAAGCCAGATAACATGAATCTCTTTGTAATTCATGGGAACATCGCCGAGAGAGAAGAGGCCGAAGAAATCAAAGTTAACTCCCTTGATAGCTTCATATGTTGCTTCGCTTACGCCGGCAATATTCTGGAGAGCAGGATCGTTAATATTCTGAATAATGAGCAATTCGCTCAGATGAGTGCTGTTAGCGAATTTTGAGTTGCCGAGAGTTGCAACTGCATCTGAAAGCAGCTTTATCTCAGCATCTGTGATTCCTGTAAGGAAATGGCTCAGAGGATAGTAGATGGCACCGATAAGACCGAAAAGAAGAACAAACTGGAAAATCATGGGAGCACAGCCCGCGTTCATCGGGTTGTAGCCTTCTCTCTGGTAAAGGGCGGTTGTTTCCTCCTGGATCTTCTGCTGGTTGCCTGCGTATTTTGCCTGAATCTTGCGCACTTTGGCCTGGATACGCTGCGTTTTTGCCATGCCCTTCTGCTGACTGATAGATGACGGAATCATAAGAAGTCTTGCAAATAAAGTCAGCAATATAATTGAAATGGCGTAGTTGCCAAAACCGACGGTGTCATAAATAAGTCTGAGCAAAAAGCCAAACGGGACACCGAGAATTTCATAAAGAACGGTCATTTTTCGTCCTCCGAGTGTGAGTGTTTCTTTGGCGGAACGGGATCATATCCGCCGGGAAAAAGAATGTTGCACCTCATGATTCTTAATATTGCCATAAGAGTGCCTTTGATTGCGCCGTGAACCTGAATGGCTTCAACGGCGTAATGGGAGCAGGTAGGATAATACCTGCAGACGGGAGGAAACAGAGGCGAAATCCGTTTTTGGTAAAAACGAATCAGCGCAAGCAGAATTTTTTTCATTAAAAATCCGCCTCCGCTCTGTTTCTCACTATTCCGAGTTCCGTTAAATGCGAACGCATAATCGGAACAAGGTCTGTGCTTTTAACTTTTTTGGTTTTGAACCTTGCAACAAAAACGATATCCCAGTTGCCGCTGCATTCGGGAGAAATTGAGGAGAATGCCGCCCTTATGATGCGGCGGCATCTGTTTCTCTCAACTGCACTGCCGAGCTTTTTTGCGGCAGTAATGCCTATGCGGCAGCCCATACCTCTGTTTTTAACTGCATAGGTTACCAAAACGGGGGAGGTTTTGACCTTGCCCCTGCCGTAGGCACGATGGAATTCCGAATTTTGCTTCAGGGTTACTGCTCCGGACATTTTTGCATCAACCCTCTCGGATTAATAAGTGAGCTGCTTTCTGCCCTTTGCTCTGCGGCGTGCAAGAACCTTGCGGCCGTTTCTGTCAGCCATTCTCTTGCGGAAGCCGTGTTCCATCTTGCGATGACGCTTCTTGGGCTGGTAAGTTCTTTTCATTTTGCTAACCTCCGTTTCACTTTTATATCTTCAGATTGCATAACAATCCGAGCATGACAAATAAAGGGTAAAATACCCCTCGGAATACACATTATATAACAGCTTGACCGCGAATGTCAACATTTTTTTGAATTTAAATGATTTTCTTTTCTTTTTTCTTGAAATATTGAAACCCTTGTGTTATACTCTATTATGTATCGTTATCGTTAAAATGAGAAAGAATGCGTAAAAATCATGGACAAAACTTAAAGAATGGAGGATATTGCAGTGGAATCGCTTAAAGAGATGTGGCAGCTTGTCTGCGAGCAGCTTAAAGTCAGCTGCGGCGAAGTTATTTACGATATATGGATAAAACCGCTTGAAATAATCCGCTTTGACGGAACCAGAGCTGAAATTGCAGCCAGTGAATTTGTTAAAAAGATAATAGAGCAGAAATTCCATAATGAATTAAAAGAAGCCTTTAAGGCTGTTATGGGCTTTGATGTTGAGGTGGTGCTGATTGACCCCGATAAGGCTCAGACGGTGCAGGCTCAGCCCGAAAGAAACAAGGCACCGTCCGTAACATCAACCAGTATCGAAACCAACACTTTTGAAACTTTTGTTGTAGGCTCCTCAAACCGATTTGCCCATGCGGCTGCTCAGGCTGTTGCGGCAACGCCCGGTTCGGCATATAACCCGCTTTTTATTTACGGTAATTCGGGTCTGGGTAAAACTCACCTTCTTTGCGCTATCAGCAATGAGGTTAAGCGCAACAATCCCGATGCAGACATCATCTTCACCAGAGGTGAGGATTTTGTTACTCTTATTGTTGAAGGCATCAAAGAGAAAAAAATGAAGGAAATTCACGAGAAATACAGAAACTGCGATGTACTTCTCGTTGACGATATTCAGTTCATTGCAGGCAAGGAATCAACTCAGGAAGAATTCTTCCACACCTTCAATGCGCTCACGCAGGATAACAAGCAGATTGTTCTGACCTCGGACCGTGCGCCCAAGGATATCGAAATTCTTGACGAAAGACTGCGCAACCGTTTTGAATGGGGACTTATCGCGGATATTCAGCCGCCCGATATTGAAACAAGAATGGCAATCATTCAGCGCAAGGCGTCAACTCTCGGACTTGAGCTCCCGCAGGATGTTGTTCAGTATGTTGCGGAAAAAATCAAGACGAATATCCGCCAGCTTGAAGGTGCGGTTAAGAAGATAAATGCTCTTGTTAATATTGAAGGCGCTTCAATCAACATTGCAATGGCGCAGCATGCAATCAAGGATATTATGAATGACAGCAGACCAGTTTCCTCGATTGTCAGCAACATCATTGCCGAAACTTCGAGAACCTTCGGCGTTCCGCAGACGGATATAACTTCAAAAAAGAAGGATGCAAAAACAGCCAAAGCAAGACAGGTTGCAATATATATTGTCAGAGAAACCACCGACCTTACGCAAAAGGAAATCAGCGAATATTTCGGCAACAGAGACCGTACAACCATTCTTTATTCAATCGAATCAATCAAGCTGGAGGTCGAAAGAGACTCCTCACTCAAGAAAACGGTTGACAACATAATCAAGAATGCCAACGAGCAGTAAACGGCTCCTGCCGTCCGGATAATATACATTAATATATAGGGGTACACAATGGGACTTTTCAAACGAATCAATCAGGGTCTTAAAAAGACCAGAGACAACATGACCGGCGCAATCAATGCCGCTCTCTACGGAAAAAACGAAATAGACGACGAATTTTATGAGGAGCTTGAAGAAATACTTGTCATGTCCGATGTCGGCGTGACAACTGCTATGGAAATTGTTGAAAAGCTTCGCGATGCAGTTTTCAAAAAGAACCTCCGCAGAGCAAAGGATGTTAAAAAGGAAATTAAAAATATTGTCGCTGAGCTTCTCAGCGGCGGCGAAGAGCTTGATATGATAACCGTGCCTTCGGTTATCCTTGTTATCGGAGTTAACGGCGTCGGTAAAACAACCTCAATCGGCAAGATGGCTGCGATGTTTAAGGAAGAGGGCAAAAAGGTTATCCTTGGCGCAGCCGACACCTTCAGAGCTGCTGCAATCGACCAGCTTGAAATCTGGGCTGACCGCGCAGGTGTTGATATTGTTAAGCACAAGGAAGGCGCAGACCCCGCAGCGGTTGTTTTTGACACCATCGCTGCAGGCAAGGCAAGAAATGCAGATGTTATTATCTGCGATACCGCAGGCAGACTTCACAATAAGAAGAATCTCATGGAGGAGCTTGCCAAGATTTATCGCGTTATCGACCGTCAGCTTCCTTATGCCGACCGTGAAATTCTGCTTGTTCTCGATGCAACAACAGGGCAGAATGCGGTAAATCAGGCAAAGGAATTCAAGGATGTTGCCGAAATCACAGGCATCATTCTCACGAAGCTTGACGGAACTGCCAAGGGCGGCGTTGTTCTTGCAATCAAGAATGATCTCAAAGTTCCCGTTAAGTTTATCGGTGTGGGTGAGGGAATTGACGACCTCAGACCCTTTAATCCCGAAGCTTTTGCAGAAGGATTGTTTGAAGAAGACGATGATGAGGAATAATAAATATGGATTATATAATTGCTACGCATAATATGAAAAAAAGAGATGAGATGCAGAGAATTCTTGCTCCTCTCGGAATCCGTGTTCTTCTTGCGGAGGAGGTCGGCATTGAGCTGACTGATGCGGAAGAAACAGGAACAACATTTGAAGAAAACGCATTCATCAAGGCCGAAAGCGGATGCAGAGAAAGCGGAATGCCTTGCATTGCGGATGATTCGGGTCTTGCCGTTGATTATCTTGACGGTGCTCCCGGCGTTTATTCCGCAAGATATGCAGGCGAGCATGGCAATGACGATGCAAACAACAAAAAGCTTCTCAAGGCGCTCGAAAATGTTGAATCTTCCGAAAGAGGGGCGGCTTTCGTGAGCGTTGCATGCTGTGTATATCCCGACGGCAGAAAGCTCATTGCCAGAGGTGAATGCAGAGGCACTATCGGATATGAAGAAATCGGAAACGGTGGTTTTGGCTATGACCCTCTTTTCCTTCCCGTTGAATACGGCGGAGAAAAGACTATGGCTCAGCTTACCGCTGATGAAAAAGACGCAATCAGCCACAGAGGCAAATCCGTGCGTCTTCTTGCAAAGCAGATAGAGGAGGGCAATATATGACAAGCAAAGAAAGAGCTGCGCTCAGAGCACAGGCAAACGGACTTGAGCCCCTTTTCCAGATAGGCAAGGGCGGCATCTCCGATGCGCTTGTTGAGCAAACTGCAGATGCACTCAGAAAAAGAGAGCTTATAAAGCTTAAGGTTCTGCTTGAGAGCGCACCCGAATCGCCCAGAGAATTTGCCGATAAGCTTGCCGAGGCAACCGGCAGCGAGGTTGTTCAGGTTGTGGGAGGCAGCATAGTTTTCTATAAAGAAAATCCCGATAAAGATAAGGAAGAGAAAAAGAAAAAGCCGGTCAAAAAGGGCAAGCCTCTCTCAAAGGTAAAGGCAAAGAGAGCTGCGGCCGCAAAGCGTGAGGCAGAGGAAAAGAAAAACAAAAAAGATTTTTATGCCAAAAAACGCGCTTATAAAGCAAAAAGCGCAAAATAATGTGTTTGCCTGTCGGAAGGGACACATTATTTTCCGATAAAAAATTTTTCAGTTTCAGTGCAACAAAAAACGGGTATTGACACACTAATATAATGTGTGGTACAATCGCAAATCACGAAAGGTACTTCAAATGGACAAAAACAGCCCAATCAAAATAATTGCTCAGAACAAGAAGGCGTATCACGATTTTTTTGTTCTTGAAAAGCTTGAAGCGGGGATTGAGCTTTTCGGCACGGAGGTTAAATCTATCCGTCAAGGAAAAATCAATCTCAAGGATTCATGGTGCTTTGTCAAGGACGGAGAGATGTTTGTCAACGGCATGCACATCAGTCCGTATGAGCAGGGCAATATTTTCAATCGCGACCCTTTGAGAACCAAAAAGCTTTTGCTTCATAAGCGTGAAATAAAAAGGCTTTATTCTCAGGTCAAGCAGGATGGACTTGCAATTGTTCCGCTAAGCGTCTACTTTCTTAAAGGCAGAGCAAAGGTTGAAATCGGACTTTGTAAAGGCAAAAAGCTTTATGATAAACGCGAAGTTGCTGCCAAAAAGGACGCTCAAAGAGCTATCGAGCGCAATATGCGCAGATAAATATATGGGGATGAAAGGATTTCGACGGGGAATCTGAGCCCGGATAAGCGAGTAGCGGTGCGGGACCGCTATAAAATCCGCAATTTTCAAATTTAAACGACAACAATAAAGTTGCTCTTGCTGCTTAACTAAGCAGCCGTCTCTGTGCGGAGGACTGCGGCCGCACAAGAGGCGTCGATTAGCAGTGAACGCGAACAGGTAACGGCGGATAGCCTGTCGTGAATAATCTGTCTACCAAGCACCGAAGCCTGCCCTTCGGCGTCGGTGTAAGGGAATGTTAAAAGACGGGATACACTCGTAGAAAGTCCCTGCAAGGGTTTTTCGGACGCGGTTTCGATTACCGCCATCTCCACCATTTTGTTTTTTATTTAAGTGCAGATAAAAATAAAGCGAAGGAGGAAAAAGATGAAAAAGAAAGCGAATATTGCAGTAATCGCGGTTGCTGTGGTTGCAGTCTGTCTTGTAGCGGTTGCGGCGGCTCTTATTTTTAAAGCCGGAGTCGAAATGCCGCCTGCGGCTGACACTACCGAAAGCATCGGTAACACCTATTATTATCCGCAGGAAACCGAAGAGCAGACGGTTGCGCAGACAATTGCTGCGATTGTTGAACTCACCACTCAGGTTATAACCGAGGCAGAAACAACCACCAGACCCGAAACAACAACAAAACCCGAGAAAACAACCAAGCCTGCCCAGACACAGGCACAGACAACCAAGCCTGCAGAAACAACAGAACCTGTAACCGAGGTTGTAACAGTTCCCCAGCTTCAGGCAGGTCCCAACAGCGGTGTAGCGGTAACTCCGAGCGCAAATCTTCCGCAGGATATGTCGTTTGCGGGGCTGTACGGAATGGGATATGATGTAATCGGCAAAAAGTCATACATATATAATGATGATAAAGATCCCGAGTGTTTCCAGGCGAAACTCGGATATACCCCTCTTTATGACTGGGGTGCAGGTCTTATTGATTTCAGCATTGAAACAACAAGGCTTGATTTCAACTATGACGGCAAGGAATACAGAATCCAGCTCTGGAAGGGTCAGTATATTTCAGGCTCAATCGGTACGGTTGGCGGCGAAATCGGTGTTTATACCAGACCCAGAGGTTCGGTAGGACAGTTCTATAACTGTGCCGATCAAGATGACTGGCTCAAAATGGAAATGACTGTTTACTGGGATGAATTCGATAACGGTGAATATCTCCCTCAGTTCACAAGAAACTACAATGATTTCTGGTGGGCAACAGGCTTTGTTGACGGTCAGCTTAAGAACCGCAACGATTCTAACACCCTCAGAGTTCTCGGCAGAATAACCTTTGAAACCGAAGAGCAGGCTGCCGCTTTTGATGCAGCAATGTCAAAGAAGGGCTTCACAAAAGTTGAGGAATTCTCGCCCTATGAGATTGACACCTACAAGCGTTACGAAAAGGATGTTATTTTCATCTGGCAGAATATCAGATAAGGAAATAAACCTCATTGAGGTTTAAATATCAATACATTATATAAATCGGGCGAAAGCCTGCAGGAGGAATTTGCAATGAACAAGTTCAACTTATCCAAGCAAAAGATTCTTATTCTTGCTATCAGTGCGGTTGTTGTTATCGGCGGCGCTGTGGCAGCTGTTGCAATCTTCAGAAATGCCGACAAGGCAAAGGAAGACACAACAACCTCGGCAACTGTTCAGCAGCAGTATGAATATGTTGAAGAAACCTATTATGAGGACCTTCCCGTTCTTGTTACCGACGAAAACAAATCAACCGTAACAGACCCTTCGGGAAATGCTCTCACAACAATCAAGAGAGTTGTTCAGACAACCAAAAAGGTTGCAAACAACAAGGCAACAACAAAGAAACCCGCAGCAACTGCAGCTGCAAACAACAACAAAGCAACAACAAAGCATTCAAACGATGAAAACAAGCTTGTTGATAATGCTATCGGCCCCGGCGGCACACAGTTTGCTGGCTACAGATATGATGCGGAAGGCGACTTCTACTACACAGACGATAAGGACTGCTGGCAGAAGAACGCAGGCTACAATGAAGTTTACGATAACATGGCTCCCATGGCAGGTATGTATATCGACCAGATCCGTATCCGCTTCAGCTATGAGGGCAAGGATTGGATGCTTCAGTTCTGGAAAGGTCAGTACGGCTTCCTTCTCGTTGGCGCTGAAATCGGCGTTTACACTGCTCCTCTCGGTACATATAAGAATGAAAACGGCGCTATCAACCACTATGACTGCGCTGATAAAGCAGACTGGCTCAACATGCAGCTTGACTGCTACTGGAGCAAAGACAATAACGGTCACTATAAGAAGATCTTTACCAGAGAATACGGCAAGTATTGGTGGGCAACGGGCTTCGTTAAGGGTCAGCTTACAAAGTATACCATACCCAAGACCGAGCTTAAGGTTAAGGGCAGAATTACATTTAAGTCAACCGAAATGGCTAATCTCTTTGTTTACGGACTTAAGGAAGCCGGTTTCGTAAGAGCTATCGGATCCGATCAGCTTGTTGATGACTCGTACTATCAGAGTGGTGCAGATGTATGGCTTCTTTGGTCAACAATTTATCACGACTGCTTCGTTGATGAAGACGGTAACAAAGTTCCTGCCGCAACAACAACCAAGAAGGTCGTAACAACCACAAAGAAGGCTGAGCCTACAACAGTTAAACCTACCGAACCCACAACTGTAAAGCCTACAGAGCCTTCAACAGTTAAAGAAACAGAGCCCGCAACAGCAGCAACAACAGTTGCTCCCGAGCAGCCCTCAGGTGCAGAATCCGCAGAATAAGCTGAATTTCAGGCAAAAAACGGCTTGTTATACAATATGCACATATTTGATTAATAAGTTTTTGAAATTTATACACTAAAAAAATTAAAAAGTGTTGACAAAACGGTTACAATATGTTACTATTAGGTAACAATTGTTGCTCTTGCAATAAAATTTGAAAGGAATGGTTCAAAATGAAGAAAGTATTCGCACTCGCACTCGCTCTCATCATGGCTCTCTCAATGAGCGCTATGGCTTTTGCAGCTGATGCAACACCCTCAGATGCAACAACCACAACAACAAAGGCTGCTCAGGTAGTAAATGTATGCCCCGAATGTGGCAGAAGCTTTGCTGAAACTGAGTACAACGCACACCTTCAGCTTTGCCGTGCAAAGACTTGCACAAAGTGCGGCGAAGTTTTCGCTAGCGAAGATGCATACAACGAGCACATCGAAGTTTGCACAGCTTACGAAACCAAGGATTATGTTAACCTTACAATCAAGGAACTCCTTGAAATGATCATTGACGTTGCTAAGTCAAGCATGAGTCAGTGGGATGCAATCGAAAGCGTTGTTATCCGTCTTGTTGACTTCATCGAAAACATCGGTGCTGGCGTTGTTCCCGAAGCTGATGTAAACGGTGCTATCGCAGAACTTGAAGGCCTCAACATCCCCGGCATCAGCGATCTCCTCGATGCTCTCAAGGCTAAGGTTAAGGCTCTCTATGCTGGCGAAGAAGCTACAGTTGTTGAAACAACAGCAGCTGCTCCCGCAGACACAGGTTCAGCATCGGTTGGTATCGCTGTATTCGCAGCTGTTTCAGTTGCAGCAGCAGCAGCTTATGTTTGCACAAAGAAGAACTAATTAAAGTTCCGATTTGTTATTTGATTGAATTAGCGCAAGAATTTAATTGAATAGCCGGCGGCGTATCCGAAAGGGTACGCCGTTTTTGTGTTTTATGAAAAATTTGTTTAGTCAACTCTACCAAAAAGGTTAACTGTTTTTAGTGGAAAATGTTGTCTTTAAAATCAACGCTATAAGTGATATAATACTAAAGAAGGCTTACCGTAAAAAGTGAGCTTGTTAAATTCATAAGGAGAAAAAAGCAAATGAACAACACCTTTTTCTGCGCAAGAGAAAACGGCAAGCTTCACCGTCCCAGAACTATTCTGACCGGTTTCGGCTTCATGGCTTCCTCAATTGCGTGGGCAATTTATGACCCTTACATCACAAAAATCCTCGAAAGACTGCTTAATGCATCTGAGACAATAACTCAGTGGAGCACAAGACTCAATGAAATGTTTCCCGTTCTTGCAAAATTTGCAGAATCACAGGGCGAAAATGTTGTTACCGAAGCAGGCGGCATAACTCTTGTTCCGCTTTTCATCGGTATTATTATGACTTTCGATAATATCTTTGGCGTTATCTTCCAGCCGACCTTCGGAAAGCTTTCTGACCGTTGCCATTCAAAGCTCGGTAAACGCCGTCCCTTTATTGTTTTCGGCGCACCGGCTTCGGCATTCCTTTTTGCCGTTATTCCTTGGGTTGCCCTCAGCGGCTCTCTTCCCTTAACCATGCTCTTCATTATTCTTTTTGTTTTCTCAATGTCACTTTGGAGAGCGCCTGTTGTTGCACTTATGCCTGCGCTTACTCCTCCTGCGCTCCGCAGTGAGGGTAACGCAATCATCAACCTTATGGGCGGCATCGGCTCGGCTCTCGGTATGGTTGCAGGTACAATTGTAGGCGCTATCTATACAGGAATCACAGGCACAGAAATTACAACTGCCAACGAGCAGGTTGCATTCCCCTATGTTTTCCTTACCGGTTCAATCGTAATGGTTATCGGTATGCTTGTTGTTCTCTTCTTTGTTAAGGAGCCCTCAAGCAAGCTTGAAGCTGTTGCAGAGCACAACAAGGCTGTTGATGCCGCTGCAAGAGCAAAGGCCGAAAAAGAGGCAAAGAAAGCTGCAAAGGCAGCTCAGAAGGCACAGAAGCTCTCGAAAGGCGAGAGAAGAAGCCTTGTCTTTATGCTTTGCGGTTTGTTCTTCCTTTTCTGCGGAACAAACGCAATCACAACCTTCTTTGCTCTCTTCGCAGCTGAGGTTCTCGGCAAAACAACATCCGAAGCAACCATTATGACAACTCTCTTTGCTGTTTGCTCGGCAGTAGCTGCAATCCCTGCAGGCTACATGGGCAAGAAAATCGGCAGAAAGAAGACCATTCTTATAGGTCTTGCCGTATTTATGGCAGTTTTCCTTCTCTATGTTGTTACACAGAGCATGGCACTTATCTGGGTTGCTCTTATTCTCGGCGGTTTTGCAAATATGTTTATTACAGTTAATACTCTTCCCCTCGTTCTTGAAATCGGCGGCATTGATAAGGTTGGTACTTTCACAGGTTATTACTACACTGCAACCTTCTCTGCACAGATTGCATCTCCTATTGTTTACGGTATTGTCCGTATGCTTTCGGGAACTTATATGTCGCTGTTCATTTACAGCCCCGTTATGTTCATCCTCAGCATGCTCTGCATCTTTGTTGTTAAGCACGGCGAGGCAGTTCCCGACGAGGTTATTAAGGAAGCTAAGGAAGCAAACGATTAATCCGATTATCTTCTGCCGGTTTTTTTAGCGGTGAGGTATTCCGCAACTGAGCCGTGGATTTTCCGGCATTCATACATCCTTCTATAAAGCTGAGAGCACCTATAAACGGTGCTCTTGGCTTTTTTATGTTGTTTTTTTTGATAGTATATGATATTATATAGTTGATTTTTTAAAAGAGAGGAGCGACAGGATGTTTGCACGCATAAACAGCATGGGACTTTTCGGCGTTGACAGCTACATGGTGGGTGTTGAGGTTGATTACGGTCAAGGTTTGCCGAGAGTTGACCTTGTTGGTCTGCCGGATGCTGCAGTAAATGAATCGCGTAACAGAGTACGCTCCGCAATTAAAAACAGCGGTTATGCTTTCCCCTCAAGCCGCATTACGATTAACCTTTCTCCTGCCGATATCCGCAAGGAAGGCCCTGTTTATGATTTGCCTATTCTCATTGCTCTTCTCAAGGCAGGGCAGCAGCTCAAATGCAACACGGATGACTGTGCGTTTATCGGAGAGCTGTCGCTTGATGGGCTTATCCGCCATGTCAACGGAGCTCTGCCTATGGTTATCAGGGCAAAAAAGAACGGAATGAAAAGGGTTTTTGTGCCTTGTGCAAATGCTCTTGAAAGCTCGGTTGTTGAAGGAATCGAGGTTTATGCGGTTGAGAATGTGCGCCAGGTTGTGCAGTTTCTTAACGGCGAAGAAAATTTGTTTCCTGTAAAGTTTGATGCGGTAAATGAAACCAAAAACCATCTTTCGTTGCCTGATTTTAAGGATGTAATGGGGCAGCAGGAGGCAAAATTTGCGCTTGAAATTGCAGCTGCGGGCGGCCACAATGTTATTATGGTAGGCCCTCCGGGGTCGGGCAAAAGCATGCTTGCAAAGCGGTTGCCGTCGATACTTCCCGACATGACTTTTGAAGAAAGCCTGCAGACAACAGAGCTTTATTCAATCGCAGGAGTTTTGCCTGAGGGCGTGTCGCTCATAACGGAAAGACCCTTCAGAGCGCCTCATCACACCGTTTCACCCGCGGGACTTTCGGGAGGTGGCGCAATTCCGAGACCGGGCGAAATTTCGCTTTCGCATAACGGAGTTCTTTTTCTTGATGAGCTTCCCGAATTTTCAAGAATTGCAATGGAGGTTTTGCGCCAGCCTATCGAGGACAGCAAAATCACAATTTCCCGTGCGAATGCATCAATAACCTATCCGTGTTCGGCAATGGTTGTGTGCGCAATGAATCCGTGCCCGTGCGGATATTACGGCCATCCGAAGCGCGATTGCACTTGCCCGTCGGGAGCTGCAAGGCGTTATCTGTCAAGGGTTTCGGGTCCTATGCTCGACAGAATTGATATCCATATAGAGGTGCCGCCCGTGGACTTTGAAAAGCTTTCAAGCAAGGTGCCGTCAGAGCCGTCGGCAGAAATCAAAAAGAGAGTTAATGCTGCGAGAAAAATCCAGCAGGAGAGGTTGAAGGGCACGGGTGTTTCGTGCAATGCAAAGATGGATTCAGCGTTGACAAGGGAATTTTGCAGACCCACTCCGCAGGCGATGACTATGCTTGAAAATGTTTTTGAAAAGCTCGATTTTTCTGCGAGAGCTTATGATAAAATCCTGCGCGTTGCAAGAACGGCGGCAGACCTTGAAGGCAGCGTAAATATTGAATCAAGGCACATTGCACAGGCGGTTCAGTTCAGAAGTCTTGACAGAAAACTCTGGGGACGCTGAGCCGATGTTGTGTTAAATATACATTGATAATATTTTTCAGATAGTATATAATATAAAAACAAAACAGTTTCATGGAGAATAAGTATGTTAAAGCTCGAGAATGTTTCATTCAAGGTTGATGTTGACGGCAAAAACCTTGAAATAATCGACAATGTCAATATAGAAGTCCCCGACGGTGCGTTTACCGTTATAACAGGACCCAACGGCGGCGGAAAGTCAACGCTTGCCCGTCTTATTATGGGCATTGAAAAGCCCACAAGTGGCAGAATTCTTTATAATGACATTGATATAACCAATCTTTCCGTAACCGAAAGGGCAAAGCTTGGAATCGGCTATGCATTCCAGCAGCCGCCCAGATTCAAGGGACTCACAGTCCGCAGACTTCTCTCGCTTGCGGCAGGCAGTGAGCTTCCCGTTGATGAGTGCTGCGGATATCTCACAAGCGTCGGTCTTTGCTCAAAGGATTATCTTAACAGAGAAATGGATAACTCTCTTTCGGGCGGCGAGGCAAAGAGAATTGAAATTGCAACGCTTATGGCAAGAAAGCTCGGTCTTGCGATATTTGATGAACCCGAAGCAGGCATTGACCTGTGGAGCTTTTCCATGCTTGTTGAAAGCTTCAAGGCAATGAGCAAGGGCAGTCACAACAGCGTTATCATCATTTCACATCAGGAAAGAATAATGCAGCTCGCTGATGAAATGGTTATTATTGCCGACGGTAAGGTGAGAGATAAAGGTCCCAAGGACAGAATTTTCCCTCAGCTTATGGGTGAATTCAGCGAAAACTGCGGCTTCAGAGGAAAGGAGGAGTAATCAATGGATAAAATAGACAGCAACCTTCTTGAATCCATTGCGGATCTCCACGAGATTCCTGTGGGAGCATATAATATAAGAAAAAACGGCGAGGGATTCTCTCGCCGTTCAACCGCAAATATTGAAATTGTAACCAAAACGGACAAGCCCGGAATTGATATTATCGTTGCTCCGGGAACCAAAAACGAAAGCATCCATATCCCTGTTATCATTACCGAGGCAGGCATAAATGACCTTGTGTATAACGATTTTTACATTGGCGATGATGCGGATGTTGTGATTGTTGCAGGCTGCGGAATTCATAACAGCGGCGACGAAAAATCGCAGCATGACGGCATCCATTCATTCCACATCGGCAAAAACGCGCGCATAAAATATGTTGAGAAGCATTACGGTGAGGGTGACGGCAAGGGTGAAAGAATCCTTAACCCCGTGACCTATGTTGAGCAGGACGAGAACTCAGTCTGCGAAATGGAAATGGTACAAATTAAGGGCGTTGACTCAACCGTGCGTGACACAAAGGCGCATCTTGCCGCTGGGGCAAGGCTGATTATGACGGAACGCCTTCTGACCCACGGAAACCAATATGCACGCTCCGATATGGAGGTTTATCTTGACGGTGAGGATGCATCCTCGCAGATTATTTCGCGCTCGGTAGCAAAGGATAATTCAAAGCAGATTTTTCATCCCAACGCAATCGGCAACGCAAAATGTCGTGCACATGTCACCTGCGACTCGATTATCATGGATGATGCAACAGTAAGCTCGATTCCTGCGATAACCGCAAATTCGGCTGATGCACAGATTGTGCACGAGGCGGCAATCGGCAGAATAAATAACGACCAGCTTATAAAGCTGATGACCTTCGGCATGAACGAAGAAGAGGCTGAAGAGGTTATCATTCAGGGATTTCTTAAATAAAAAATATTTTAACCGCAGTATTTCCAAACGGAAACACTGCGGTTATTCTTTTGCTTTTTGCTTCAGATAATCTTTCAAAACTTTATTGATATATTGCGAAAAAGAGCGTTCGTCTTCTTCGGCGAGAGCTTTCATTTTTTCAACAACATCGCTGTCAAGCGTGATGCTGACTTTCTCTTTCAGCGGTCTCATAAGAATCCCCCAGATATTATTATGAATTTATTATATCATTTTATGCGTTATGCTCTTGACATTTCTTATAAAGTAGGATAAAATACTACCCGAATATGTAATATGGGAATAAAACTGACTCGAGTATTTATTCACTGTTCCATGAATTATTATACACTCGACAGCATGTGCGAAATCGCAGACACAGCTGCCTGAGAGGAATATTTTCCGGGCAGCGAAACTGTTGATATCGCGTGTAAAAAAGCAAAATGTAAAATTTTTATGAATGCTGTATGAGGATAATTGCGTGGAGCTGTGCATGAATACCCGATTTTTTTATTGCCATTTTGCAAGAAATTTTAAAAGGAGTAAGGTATGAAGAAATTATTTAAAAAAGGGCTTGCCCTGTTCATGGCGCTGGTGCTTGTTGCCGGTGTTGTGACTGTAGGCTTTGTCAGCGGCGATCTTAAGCTTGAGGCTAAAGCGATCGATATTAACGATTCGTCTATATATCTCAAGCAGCCGGTTAATTCCAGTCAATGTACGCTTTATGCGACTACAATGATGATCAGAAGGCAGGCTATCCTTCTGGGATTTAATGATTGGTCAAGAATCACGGCTGATAATGTCGGAGCAAAAGGCTGGATCAGCGGCACCGGAATGAGACACGAATTCACCTATACCATCAACGACAGCAACGGACATACTCTTTCGGTTTCTGTCAAATATGGTACCTGGACTAAAACTACAGCTAACGCAAAGAATATGCTGGATGCAAACCCTGAAGGTGTAGTGCTTTACGGAAGAGGCGTAGGATCAGGCAACAAGGTCAATCATGCAATTACTCTTACACATTATAGCGGAAATAATTTTTACTGTGCCGACCCTGTTCCTTCAAGTACTATCCCCACCGGCATTATAAATATCAATGATTGCTATTGCGTAAGAATCACAAACGCTGACAACTATTGGTATGTTTCAAGTGCAAGTTATACAGGATGTACTTATACATCAAAGGTAACACAGCCCACTTGTACAAAGCAGGGTTACACAACTCATACCTGCTCTTGCGGAAATTCATATGTTGATTCTTATACCGATCCACTCGGCCACGATTATGATTCGGGTGTGGTTACAAAGAATCCCACATGTACCGAAACAGGTACAAAATTATATACTTGCATTAGAAATGATGCTTCTTATACCGAAACCCTTCCCAAGCTCGGTCACAATGTTGACTATAACAACGGCAAAGTTATAACTCCTGCCACCTGTACTGAAGACGGTGAAAAGAGATATTATTGTACACGCTGTTCCTATTTTGAAAGAGAAGTTCTTCCCAAGCTCGGCCATAATTATGAGGTAACCCATATCACATGGGCGGAGTGTCTTGAAGAGGGTCTTGACCATTATCAGTGCTCACGCTGTACATCAAATTACGATGAAATCGTTCCCCCTCACGGACATGATACCGACAATATCGTCTGGGTTATAACTGCAAATGCAACCTGCACAACCGACGGAGCAAAGTCGGGTCACTGCGGCATCTGCGGTGCGGTTGTTGACTCTCAGAACTTCAAGGCAAGCGGCCATGACAAAGGCGTATGGAAGGTTGATCACGAGGCAACTCCCGAGCATGACGGTCAGATGAGCCGTTACTGCACAAAGTGCGGCGCAATTCTCGAAACCAAAAAATTCTCAATGCATACTCATACACTCGGATACGAAGCATCTCTCCGCGAAGCAACTTGCACCGAAAACGGTCTGATCGGCAAATTCTGCGCAGAATGCAATGCATGCTATGAAACAGAAAGCATAGCGGCTAAGGGTCACGGCGACGATATCTGGGCAACCGTTGCAATTGCAACCTGCACCGTTGCAGGCTCAAAGACCTCATATTGCGAGGACTGCGGCACAGTAACGGGCACTGAAACCGTTGCTGCGACAGGTCATAAGGCAGGCGCATGGGTAACTGTAAGCGCACCGACCTGCACCGAAGCAGGCGAGAAGGTATGTTACTGCGAAAACTGCGGTATCATTATTGATAAAACATCCGTTTCCGCAACAGGTCACACTGCAGGCGAATGGATGACTGAATCCGTTGCAACCTGCAAAACAGCAGGCAAGGAATATAAAGCCTGCGTTGACTGCGGAAAGGTTCTTGAAACAAGTGAAATTCCTGCGCTCGGCCATGATGACGGCGTATGGGTAACAAAAACTTCTGCAACCTGTCTGGATGCAGGAGAAGAAAATCTTATCTGCACACGCTGCAACACTGCATTCGAAACAAGAGAAATTGCTGCTCTCGGTCATGCCGAGGGTATCCGGAGCACTTCTCTCAGAGCTACATGCACACAGGATGGAGAAGAATTCTGCACCTGCACACGCTGCGGGGTGGTTTATGACACCAAGGAAATCGCTGCAACAGGTCACGATGCCGGCGTATGGATGATTGATTACGATGCAACCGATGACCATGACGGCAGCATGAGCTGCTACTGCACAAAGTGCGGCGAGGTTATCGGAACAAAGACATTCTCAAAGCATGAGCATACAATCGGCTATGAAATCGTTTTCAGAGCACCTTCATGCACAATGGACGGTGTCAAGGGTGAGTTCTGCGAAATCTGCGGCGTATGCTACAGCACAGAAGTTTTAACCGCTAACGGTCACTGTGCCGAGGATGAGGCTGCGTGGGTTAACAGCACTGCTGCAACCTGCACCGAGGACGGCGAAAAGAGTGGCTACTGCACAGACTGCGGTGTGATTGTTTATACAGAGGCTGTTGCCGCAACAGGTCACGGCGACGGTGTATGGAAGGTTGACTATGAAGCAACCGACGACCACGAAGGACAGATGAGCCTTTATTGCACAAAGTGCGGCGAAGCTCTTGATACAAAAACATTCTCAAAGCACAGCCACGAATTCGGTTACGAAAGCATAACTCGTGAGCCCACCTGCGTAGGAAACGGCGAAAAGAGTCTTTTCTGCTCAATCTGCAATGCTTGCTACGCAACAGAACAGATTGAAAAATCCGGTCACGGAGCTTCCGTTGCCGTAACATCAACCAAACCCACCTGCACACAGGCAGGCGAAAAGAGCTATTATTGTCAGGATTGCGGAACTCTCACAGAAACAAGCGAGATTGCCGCAACAGGTCACGATGAAGGCGTGTGGACTGTTTCGTCAGAGCCTTCATGTACTCTTGAGGGCGAAGAAATCTGCACCTGCACATCCTGCAACACTGTTATTGAATCAAGAAAGCTTGATGCTCTCGGACATGATGACGGTGTATGGAAGGTTGATTTTGAAGCAACTGTTGATCATGACGGTCAGATGAGCCGCTCTTGCTCAAAGTGCAACGAAGTTCTTGAAACAAAAGAATTCACTCTTCACGAGCATACTCTCGGCTATGAGGAGGTAACCAGACCTGCAACCTGCACTGTTGACGGAATCAAGAGCAAGTTCTGCTCAATCTGCAATGCTTGCTATGAAACAGAGGCAATTCCCGCAACAGGTCACGGCGACGAGATTACTCTTGTTACCGTTCAGCCCGATTGCACATCAGACGGCGAAAAGGTAACCTATTGCTCGGTATGCGATATGAAGCTTGCTGTTGAAGTTGTTGATGCACTCGGACATGACAACGGCGTGTGGAAGGTTGATTTTGAGGCAACCGATGACCATGACGGTCAGATGAGCCTTTACTGCACAAAGTGCGGCGAGGTTCTTGATACAAAGGAATTCACAGAGCATGAACATACAGAGGGCTATAAGACTGTCCTCAGAGCTCCCACCTGCTCGGCAGAAGGTGTTGAAGGCACTTTCTGCGCAGAATGCAATGCATGCTACGCAACAGAAGCAATTGCAAAAACAGAGCATGAAAACACAGCTGAATTCACTGCAACCGCACCCACCTGCATGAGCGAAGGCGAGGGTGTTGTTAAGTGCACCGATTGCGGTCTTGAGCTTGAGTCATTTGCTATTGATGCGCTCGGTCACGATGACGGAGTATGGACCGTTTCTGTTAAGCCTACCTGCATGCAGACAGGCGAAGAAACTCTTTCCTGCACACGCTGCGGAGAAAAGATTGACAGCAGAGAGCTTGCAAAAACTGAGCATGACGAGGGCGTATGGACTGTAAGCATCAAAGCAACCTGCACTGAAGAAGGCGAAGAAATCTGCACATGCACAACCTGCGGTGAAACAATCGGCAAGAGAGTGATTGAAGCTCTCGGCCACGATAACGGTGTATGGAAGGTTGATTTTGAAGCAACTCCCGACCATAACGGTCAGATGACAAAGTATTGCTCAACCTGTAATGCAGCACTCGAAACCAAAGAGTTTGAGCTTCATGTTCATTCCGAAGGTTATAAGAAGATTCTTGAGCAGCCAACTTGCACCGAAAAGGGTGAAGGCGGCGTATTCTGCGCAACCTGCGGCGTTATTTATCAGACCTACGAAATAGATAAGCTCGCACACGATGAAGGCACATGGACTGTTAAAACAAAGCCCACCTGCACCGAAGATGGCGAGGAAATTCTCACCTGTACACGCTGCAGCAGCGTAATTGATAAAAAGGCGATTAAGGCTCTTGGTCACGATGACGGTGTATGGACCGTTAAGAACGAGGTCGGCTGTCTTACAGAGGGCGAAGAAGTTCTTACCTGCACACGCTGCGGCGAGATGATTGACAAGAAGGTTATCAAGCCTCTTGATCATGCATACACACTCTGGCATAAGAACAATGACAGTACACATACAAGAACTTGTACAAGATGCCATGCTGTTGAAACAAACAACTGCAAGTATACCTCAACCGTAACTCCTCCCACTTGCACAGAGGGCGGATATACAACCCATGTCTGTGATGTATGCACATTCAGCTATGTTGATGCGTATACAGACGCACTCGGCCATGACTGGGGCGAGTGGATTGATGATGAAAACGGCGAAACCCACAGCAGAGAATGCGGCAGAGAAGGCTGCAATGCAATCGAAACCCACGAACATTCATGGAGTGAATGGGTTTACAATGAGGACGGCAAACTCTTCTGCAACGGCACGAAGACAAGAGTATGTGCCGACTGCGGCAGAAGCGAAACCGAAGAAGCGCACCATACTTCATGGATTTGTCAGATTTTCTGGCCCTGTATCGTATTTATGGGTAATATTGTTCATAAGGTTATTTATTTATTATCGCTTAACTGGCTTTTTCCTTGGCTGACAATTTACCCCACAATGTAATTTGATATTATTTGAAACCCCGGACACCCGTTTTATTGAACGGATGCCCGGGGTTTCGTAAAGTTCACAACTTTACGAAATTTTTCTATTATATAAGTATTTTAATTATAATACCTATAATGCAGCAAGTCAAGAATATTGTAAAAAAAATACATAATTATGTAAATTTTGGCAGAAATAACAAAAGGATGGTTTGTCATGTATAACAAAAAAAGCATTGCAGATAAACATTTCAAAAAACTCTCCGCAGACAAAAGCGGCGTTCGGGCAGCTTTAAAACACTGTAACGCAAATCATGCGGTTAAAACATTTCCCGTAACCTTCAAAAGAATCTATTTTCTCTGGACAGAAGAAATCAGTATAAAAAATAAGCAGTCAACCTGTGCCAGATACAGATATGTAACAGAAAAATATTTGTTCCCGTTTTTTGAAAACATGAAGGTTTCCGAAATAAAAGAAAGCCATATCAACAATATGGTCAAAAAGCTATATTTATCAGATAATCTTTCTCCGAAAACCGTTCAGGATATTCTGAGCATTCTTAAACAAATTATGCTGTTTGCCAAAAAACAAGGATGCAGCTGCTGCACTGACTATTCGGTTGTAAGACCTTTTAAGCAAAAAAATGATTTCAGAATTCTGTCAGTCGGCGATCAAGAAAGACTTGTGTCGTATCTGAAAAGCAATCTCAACTGTCAGAATATGGGGATATTGCTGTCTTTGTTTATGGGATTGAGGTTAGGCGAATTATGCGCACTGAAATGGTCTGATTTTGACTTTGAAAACAAAACGATAATTATAAATAAAACAATGCAAAGAATTGAGAATTTTAACGGCACCAAGTCAGCCCGTTCAACAAAAATTATTATAGACACGCCGAAAACACAAAACTCTTCCAGAAAAATACCTGTTCCGGATTTCCTGCTTGAGGATTTGCAGGTTTTGTCTTTAGGACAGAAACCGGACAATTATTTTTTAAGCGGAGATTCACAAAAATACACAGACCCGAGAACTTACCAAAACAGATTTAAAAAGATTTTAAAAAAAGCAAATGTTGAAAACATAAATTTTCATGCTCTCAGACATACCTTTGCAACCCGTGCCGTTGAACAGGATTTCGACGAAAAAAGCCTAAGTGAAATTTTAGGACATTCAAAGGTCGGATTTACCCTTGAAAGATATGTTCATCCCTCATTTGACTTAAAAAAACAGAATATGGAGAAACTGAAAAATTGCTATTAATTTTCGTAAAGTTGTGAACTTTACGAAAACAATTTCACGGATTCAAAATAACGACTGAGAAGGTGTTTGTTATGGACAGCAGATGCCTAAAATTCAGGAACGATAAGAGAAGAGGAGATACACCATGAAAATCAAAGTAGCAATTCTTGACACAGACAAAAATTATTTGTCGCGCATCGCATCCGTTCTTACGAGCAAATATTCCGAGAAAATTGAAATTTATTCTTTCACGGATGCAGAAGTTGCTTTGTCAAGCTTGGTACCAAACAAGACAGATGTTCTTATTGCAGGCGAGGCGTTTGACATTGATTCTGCAAGCGTACCGAAAAGATGCGGATTTGCTTATTTTACAGACAATATGGGTATAGAAACACTGCGCGGGCAAAAAACGATTTGCAGATTCCAGAAAGCAGAAATCATATACAAAGAAATACTTGGTATTTTCTCTGAAAAAGCTTCTGACATAAAATTGGAAGGTAACTCTACCGGCAAAGTGTGCACCTTTTTGTCGGCAGGCGGAGGGACAGGCAGTTCAACAATGGCTGCAGCATTTGCCAAAAGGGCACTTCTTATGGGAAAAAGAGCAATATATATCAATCTTGAACAGCTTGGTGATGCAAACTGCTTTTTCTCCGGTGATGGTTCGTTTGATATGACTGATGTTATCTATACTCTTAAAAGCAAGAAATCCAATCTGGCACTTAAACTTGAGAGCTACATAAAAACAGATGTTTCGGGTGTCGGCTTTTTCTCGGGAACAAAGACAGCTCTTGATATGATTGAAATCGGTGTTGAAGAGGTACAGCAGCTTATTAACACAATAAAAGACATGGGAATTTACGATTACATAGTTGTTGATGCCGATTTCACATTTGGTTCAAGAGATATCGAGATAATCAAATTATCTCAGGGTGTATTTTTTGTCAGCGATGGCTCGGAAATCTCAAATTCAAAGTTCCAAAGAGCTTACCGCGCAATGGAAACTTATGAGCAGAGCAGGGATTTGGATCTTGTGAGAAGAATTTCACTTGTATACAACAATTTCAGTAGCAAGATTGGGAAAATCATCGAGAATGATGAAATCCCTGTTCTTGGCGGCGTACCGAAATTCGAAAATGCAACAGAGAGCCAGATAATAAATCAAATAGCTAATACGGATGTTTTTTCAAAAATATTAAAATGAGGTTTGAAATATGACTTTTGAAAAAGAACAGGAGCTTATTGCTGAAATAAAATCTTATATTGTTGAAAATCTTCCTTTGAGCAAGATGGAAGATGAAGAGCTTGAAGAGAAAGTTGAAGAGATTGTTAAGAGTCGCGTTTCCGGACAGTATTGTTCTATTGAGCAGGTGCTGTCAATTGTTCAGCAGGTTTACAGCTCAATCAGAGGTTTCGGTCTTTTGGATTCAATTATTAAGGATGACACAATAACCGAAGTTATGATAAACGGACCGGAAAATATCTTTATTGAACAGAAAGGTCGACTTTTTAAGCTTGACAAGCAGTTTGAAAGTCAAAGAAGATTGGAAGATGTTATACAGCGTATAGTTGGTCTTGCCGGACGAGAGGTTAACCAAGCAAATCCTATTTGTGATACACGCCTTCCGGATGGATCCCGTGTTAATGTTGTGCTTCCTCCTATCGCTTTGTGTGGTCCGACAATAACAATCCGTAAGTTTTCAAAAACGCCCATGACTATAGAAAAGCTGATTCAGTATGGTTCAATAACAAGAGAGATCGCTGATCAGCTTGAAAAATTAGTCAGAGCAAAATACAACATCTTTATCAGCGGCGGAACAGGTTCAGGTAAAACAACCTTCCTCAATGCGCTTTCAAACTACATTCCTAAGGACGAACGCGTTATTACCATTGAGGACTCAGCCGAACTTCAGATTACAGGAGTAGACAACCTTGTAAGTCTTGAAACAAGAAATGCCAATGCTGCCGGAGTAGGACAGATAACCATAAGAGACCTCATCAAATCCTCGTTGAGAATGAGACCCGAAAGAATCGTTGTCGGTGAGGTTCGTGGCGGAGAAGCGTTGGATATGCTTCAAGCGATGAATACCGGTCATGACGGTTCACTTTCCACAGGTCATGCGAACTCAACGGAAGATATGCTCAGCAGACTTGAAACTATGGTTCTTCAGGGTGCAGCAGGATTACCGCTTGAGGCAATCCGTCAACAAATAGCATCGGCTGTAGATATTATCATCCACTTGTCCAGACTCAGAGACCATTCAAGAAAAACGATGGCAATAAGCGAAGTCCTCGGTTATGAGAATGGCAAAATTATACTTAATCCTCTTTATGTTTTCGAAGAGGATGAAAACAGTACATTAGAGAAGGTTTCGGGGTCATTGAAGCGCACGGAGAATCCTATGAAAAACATTCAAAAGCTTCAAATGGCAGGATATAAAATAGACATATAAGGGGTTGAAGATCGTGGCAAAAAAAGAGAAGAAAGAAAAGATTACTGAACCGCAGTATTATTCTTCTGCAACCAATATGCCGGTTCTTAATTATCGCGTGTATTATATGAAGCCGCTTGAAAAAGCTTTGTATTTTATTCTTGCGTTTGTTGTTGGTGCTGCGGTAGGATATTTGTTTTATGGCGGAATTGGCAAGGATGAATTTGGCAGACCAACAACATTAACTAATATTTTAAATATAGTGATTCCTAGTGTTGTTGGATTGGTTGCTGCTAAAATGTTTATTCCAATAAGAACCAACCAAATCATAGATAAAAGACGCAGAAACTTGAACATGCAGTTTAGAGATATGCTTGATTCATTAAACACATCATTGGGATCAGGAAAAAATATTCCGGAATCATTTGCTGCGGTATACGATGATCTTAAAATGCAATATGATGAAGGTGCGTATATTTTAGACGAACTTGAAGTAGTACTTACCGGAATTCAAAACAATATTCCAATTGAAGATATGCTTATGGATTTTGGAGAGAGAAGCCAGATAAACGATATTAAAAGTTTTGGAGAAGTTTTCCAGATAAGCTATCGAAAGGGCGGAAATATAAAAGATATCATAAGAAATACGCACACCATTTTGTCTGATAAAATGGAAATTAAAGAAGAAATCGAGACGATCGTTTCTGCCAGCAAAATGGAACAGAATATAATGATTGTTATGCCGATTTTAATTATTGGAATGATTAAAATGACAAGCGCAGACTTTGCCAACAACTTTACTACGGGGGCAGGTATTGCTTCAACAACAGTCGCTATTGTTATGTTTATTGCAGCGTATTTCATTGGAAAGAAGATTTTAGACATTAAGTTTTAATTATGTGAATATATGGAGGAAACATTATGTTTTTTTCTGTTTTTGATATTGCTGTAATGGCAGTTGGATTTATTGTTCTTGGAATATGGCTGTATTTTTATTTTACAGGAAAAAAATATGCCGAACTTTTTGAAGGGCTTAATGAAGAAGATTTTCGCCTCAAAGATATCTATTTTGTCGGGTATGCAGTATTAGAAAAGTTTAATTATAATTATCGTTCAAAGTCAGACAGAAAGCTTCGCAAAGAAGCAGAAGTTCTGTATGGGGCTAAATATGTTGACTATTATCTCAGAGTGGTTCATGCACAGCAGATGACATTCGGAATGACAATACTTGTTTTTTCGTTTATTGTCTATGGACTTACCAGCGAAAAAGCTTTGTTAGGTCTTATGATAGGCATGGCAGGATTAATTTATTATTATTTTGGAACTATGATGACAAAGCAGATAACTGAGCGTTCTGAAATAATGCTTTCTGATTTTTCGGAAGTTATCTCAAAGCTTGCACTGCTTACAAATGCGGGTATGATCCTTAAAGAGGCGTGGGAAATAACTGCTTATGGCGGAGAGTCGGATATATATCTTGAAATGCAGAAAGCTGTCGAAGATATGCATAACGGAATGGCAGAGGTTGATGCATACCATGAATTTGGAAAAAGATGTGTTATTCCGGAGATCAAGAAGTTTTCCGCAACTATTATACAGGGTGTAACAAAAGGAAGTTCAGAACTTGTTATGATGCTACAAACCCAAAACAAAGAGGTTTGGTCAGCTAAGAAACAAAGCGTTAAACGACAAGGAGAAAAAGCAGGAAGCAAGCTTCTTGCTCCTATGGTTGTTATGTTTGTAGGTATACTTGTTATGATTATGGTGCCCATTTTTTCAAATTTGGGAATTTAATATAAAAACAATGAGAAAGGAGGAGGTTAATATGCGTAACAAACTCAATATGGCAGCGATTAGACTTAAGGCTTTTGTTGATAGCTTTATCTATCAGGAAAAGGGTGCAGTTGACGTAGTTGCAATCGTTATTCTTATTGCCGTTGCTGTAGCTCTTGCTATAGTATTTAAAGATCAGATTACAAATATTGTTAACACCCTGCTTGACGGCATCAGCGACAAAGCTGCAACAGCAATCGAGTAATTTGTTAAAATCCGGAGCGCATCTGCGCTCCGGAAACCCCTTTGAAATGAGGATGATATTTGGTGAGAAACAATAATTTTTTCAAAGAAGAACGAGGAGCAGCAACTATTGTTGAAGCAACAATAGTTTTTCCTGTAATGATTTTTACTGTAATATTTATGCTTTTACTTGGAAATGCATATTTTCAAATGTCCAAAATAGATAGTTTTGTTGCAAAATATGCAATAGATGGTGCGGCTGCTTGTACAGACCCTTTTTACTATGATGTTGTAAAAACGGGTGCAGATGGAGAAAGCTATAATGTACCATATAAAAACAATGATATACAGCCGTACAGATATATTCTTCACACAGGTGGCAATATAAGCGAAGTCCGAGAGGACATGAAATCGAAAATAGAAAGTGCAATCAGTGACTGTGGCTTTTTCATGGGAATGGAGCCTCATGTTTCTCTTTGCAATGTTGAATATAAAAGCAATTTTTTCTACTCCACATTTATTGCGGAAGTGCATTATGAAGTTACCATTCCCATAAGGCTTTTGGGAGAATCGGATTTTAAAATTCTTGATGGTAAAGCTCGCGCAGAGGTTCCGGTAAATGATCCGGCGGATTTTATCCTTAATACTGATATGGTTATTGATTATATCGAGGCCTCAGAAGTGGGCAGTGCGATAATCGGAAAATTAACTGATGCAATGGGCAAGGTTAGAGAATTTTTAGGACTTTAAAAGGAGGCATATATAATATGTTTCATAAATTTAAAAAGACAAAAGGCGCAGTTTCGATATTTCTCATTATAATTTTATTGCCTATGTTAACTGCGAGCAGTATTTTTGTTGATGTAAGTAAATTTGTTCTTGCACAGTCTTTGGCTGAGTCTGCAGGCGATCTAACACTTAACACTGTTCTTACAAATTACGATCGTGATCTTAATGAATTTTTCGGTCTTATTGCATCTGCACAAGATATAGATACAATTCTTACAGGGATGGAAGATTTTTTTGTTTCTAGCATGGTTTCTCAGGAGATATCAGAGGATGACGCACAGACTGCTTGGGATACAGTGTCAGGAGCTTTTGGCGGATCATCCGACGGGATTTCCGATTTCCTTGGTTTGAGTGCTGAAGAATTTGCGGTTACAGAAATAGACAACGGAAGTCTGGCTAATCCCGCCCTTATGAAAACTCAGATTGTTGAATTTATGAAGTATCGAGGTCCTGCAAATGCTTTGGCAGATTTTGTTGATGCATTAACTGATTTAGACGGTAAATTTGATGATACGGATGAAATTACCGAGATGACAAACAACAAAAATGAGTTCTATAAAGCCGAAAGTGAATTGATGCAGGCTTTGTATGATTTGTATAATCTTCTTAAACAGTATGATGCTTACAACATCACCAAAGAGATGATAGAAACAATTGGCAAAAAAACAGGAACCGGCGGTTCTGAATATAAAGATACTTATGTTAAAATACATAAAAAGATAGTTTTTGATTTGCATAATACCGGTTCAAAAGGTGTTTATAGTCCGTCATATCCTGCGAAATACGCTGATTTTTCTGTAGAACCTTTAACGGATACTGTAGAGATAACAGTTACGACAGAAGTTCCCGCGGATCCTGATGACCCTAACTCGACGGCAACAACCAAAACAGAAACACAAGAAATAAGTGAACCTGATATAGAACAGGCATTAATAAATGCTGCGGTTGCTATTCAAAATTATGAAACTGCCAAGAGTTCATTTTACGGATTGTGCAGAACTGCAGGTATTTATGATAGCAGTAACAATGACATATATAGTTCTAATGCAGCAGATATACATGAGCTGCAGTATTGGGCTCAAACAGAAAATATATTTGCTGAAAACTGGAATATAATCAGCGGATATTTGACTGCTGCCAACAATGTTACCAAGGCAGTAAAACAACTGGATCTTACTTATGAGGCTATTACGGATGAAAGTACAGTAAGCAAGTCAACATCGGTTGATTTAGGAACCAGAGATGGGGTTAATGCACAGGGTACAGCGGCCGCTTCAACACATTATAATACAATTAAGAATCAATATAACAATAATATAAAAGGTGGCTCTTTTGTTAGATATAAAACAGTAATGGACAGGTTGGTTACTTTCTCAAAAGACGCAGTGGAAAATGTGCCGGATAGCCTTACAGAATTTGGTAGTGCCAAGACAACAGCTACAAACAATGCAATTTACGCAATATATGAAGAGTCGAGAAATTATCACACTACTCTTTCTAATGCGAGTTCAAAACTCAATGAGATAATAAACCATATTGATACAAAGATTAAGCCGTTGTTGGCTGATTATGATACAAAATTTGATACTTGGGAAACTTCCGCATACAAGCTCAGTGCTGATAGGAACCAAATGGTGAGAACTGATCAGGAAGAAATCACAGCAAAGAAAAGCGGAACAATTTCTCAGAAAGGCGGAGCAGACGGAGGTAAAAGCGAAGCGGAAGATTTAATCGGCAAAATAGAAGAAGCGGATGTCAACAAGCTTTACGACAGGATGGTTGCGATTAATAATATTGTTAACTCTGCGGCCGGTGCAATTGAAGCTTGTAAATACTTTGGAAAATCTGTTAAAGATATTAAAGATTTAGCGACAGCTATATCTGCTGCTAACATTAATGCTACATCATTCTTTGAAAGCGGTGAAAGCGGTTTAAACAAGTTAGCAGAGAACATTTCATGGGGTGAAGTTCAGAAAATACCTGCTGTTGACAGTTCAAATAATCCTAAAATAGAAACAGGTGAGTTAAAGCTAAGAGACATACTTTATGACTATTTTAAGGATTACAAACCGGAAGAAACTACCGAAGATGATAAGGCTGAAGATTTTCAGGAGCAGATGAAGCAACAAGGAGACGATGCAACCAATAATTTAGATTTTGGCGCACTTATAGCGACCACAACTGAATTAAAGGATAAGAAGATAACAAGTTCAAGCAACGGCGAGTCGATGTCGGGAAAGAAAACGAATGCTTTATCGGAAATCGCAACTTTTGTAGGAAATCTTTTTTCAAATTTCAGTGGAACAATCAGCCAGGCACTTGTTGACATGAGAGATGATCTGCTTATTTCAGACTATATAATGAGTATGTTTAGCTATGATACTTTTGAAGTTGAAGGTAAGTTGGAATATGCAGTTGAAGAAAAAGGCTATAATATCACAACCGCGACGGATTGGCTTTCAAAGATAGGTCAGTATAGCGATGGATGGGGGAAGGCCGATGATAAAACTTTTTCATACGACAAAACATTGAGAAACAACCTCATAAGCACCGATACCTGCTATTCCTACGGTAATGAAGTTGAATATGTTCTTTATGGAGGATCAAACGCAGATAATAAGTCCAAAGCATATAGTTCAATCTATATGATTAGATTTGCTTTGGATATACCGGCAGTTTTTTCGGGATGGTGGAATGATCCAATGGTGGTATCAGCTGCAGCTGCAGTTTCGGCAGCTACCTGGGGAATTATACCGGCTCCACTGGTGAAACTGGTTATTTGTCTTGCAATGACCGCCGTTGAGGCTGCATGTGATTTGGCTTATTTGAAATCAGGAATTGGTATAAAACTTTTAAAATTAAGTAAAGATGATTTGTTTACCAAAATAACAACAGAAGATTTTTCCGGCGAGATTTCTTCCGATAACGCTAGTGATGCTGTAGGTATTGGATTAACACAGTTCCAGTACAGCGACTATTTAAGATTGTTCTTGATTTTGAATCTTATGGGTAGTGGTGAAGACGGAATTTGCGCCCGAACAGCCGATGTAATTCAAGCCAACATGCAGGTTGTTTCAGATTCATCATTTGACCTTACCAAGTCACAGGTTTATTTCAAAATACATGCCAAGCTAAGAGTTAAGCCGTTGATGTTGGCTCTGCCAATAAATGCCGACGAGAACGGAAATTTAGTTGATGTTTCAAGCTGGAACACTTTTAACTTTGAAATGATAAGGGGATATTAAAAACATGAAAATATTAAAAAAAGCAACATGTATATTGTTTTCTGTATTTTTCTTGTTTG
The DNA here is from genome assembly GCA_045539875.1 of Acutalibacteraceae bacterium. Lineage (GTDB taxonomy): Bacteria > Bacillota > Clostridia > Oscillospirales > Acutalibacteraceae > CAG-177. The sequence continues at coordinate 18,980 of JAZQGF010000023.1, read as the reverse complement.
CATTATTTGCATGTAGCAAAAATGATGCGGATGATTCAGAAACAACGCAGATAAGTGTGACAAATGATTTTACAGAAATAATTACCGAAGAAAAAACTTATGCTTCGAGCAACTCTCCTGAATTTGAAGTAACAGAGATAGATGGCGAGATTTATATTGCAGGATATAACGGTAATTCATCGAAAGTAGAAGTTCCTGCCGTTTATGATGGCAAGAAGGTTGTTGGAATCGGATCGTCTGCCTTTTATGAAAATAATAACATTACAGAGGTTGTTTTACCTGATACAATCGTTTCTATCGAATCTGATGCTTTTTTTGGCTGCGAGTCATTGAAAAAGATCAATTTACCGGAAGGCTTGAAAATAATAGCAGCGCAATCCTTTTTTGGATGCAAGAGTTTAGATAATATGGTTATTCCTCAGTCGGTAACTATGATAGGAAACATAGCTTTTGCTAATTGCAAATCGTTGGAAAATTTCGACATGCAGAGATCTAATATTACTGTAATTTCACAGCACAGTTTTCAATACACAGGTCTCAAAACAATAAGTGTACCTGAAACAGTAACTGAAATTGAGAACAATGCATTCTCAGATTGCACGGAGCTTGAAAGTGCCTATATCCCTGCATCTGTTACAAAAATTGGCGTCGATTCATTTTATGATTGTGACGACCTTACGATCTACGCACCGGCAGGATCTTATGCTGAAACTTATGCAACAGAAAAGGGAATTAATTTTGTAGCTCAATAAAATCTCCGTTGGAGGTGAAACATAATGAAAGATAACGAGAGAGGCGCTGTTGTTGTTGAAGCGACAATTGCTTTAACAACCTTCATGTTCGTTATTTATACTATTCTGACTATTGTTAATATTTGTTTTGCTCAGGCTAAAATTGGTGTTGCCATCAACTGTGCAGCAAAAGAAATTTCCCAGTATTCATATCTTTATTCGTTAACGGGAGTTAACAAACTCAAGCAAGATGCATATGATCAGGGAGAAACGGCAAATGTTGCTGTAGAGGAGGTCGCCAAGGGCGTAGAAGCACTTTTTGGTATGATTAATAATGAAGGTCAGAGTGTTTCTGATGTATATAATACCGGAAGTGAAGCTTATAATTCTATAAAAAGCGGAGCATCAACGGTTGCCAATGACCCCAAAAAGTTTATGCTGAGCTTAGCATATTCTCTCGGAAGCGACGGATGGGATTCAATAATGGGAGGAGCAGCAAAACAACTTGCGCAGAGTCTGGTAAAAAAGAATCTGGTAACTTCTTCAACGGCTGATTGTGAACCGTTGTTGAAATACTGTGGCATTGTCCCTAAGGGAAGTTCTTATTTTTCCGGCCTTGATTTTAGCGAAACAAGCATTTTTGCCGAAAAAACCAATGAAGTAAAGATAGTTGTTAGTTACGAAATAAGAATTATTCGGCTTCTTGATCTAGATGTTACCTTTAAGTTCAAACAGTGTGGCAGAACAGAGGCTTGGAGTATAAGCTGATTAGCTGTGATTAGAAGCAGGAGGCTTGATGTTAATGACAACACACAACATAACCCAAATACTGATTACGGTATTTGCTTGCTTTTTATCAATAGGAGCCATGAAGTATACTCCTATTAAAAAAGCTGTAGGAATTAAAGAGAAAGTTAAATGTTTTTTTATGTCAACATCAGGAGAGACAGTATATTTTATCCTTATGTTTGTTTGCATGGTGGCCGTTAGTATTTTAATCATGCATTTCTATAATAAAAACACATTGATTTTCAACATAAAAAGAATAGTTATTTTGTCAGTTCTTTGGATTGCTGCTTTTTTTGATAAGAAGAGTTACAGGATTCCAAACAAGTTAATTCTGTTAGGCCTTGTGTTAAGAGTTGTAATTTTAGTTTTCGAATTAATCTATGCGCGTAACGCCGAGTTGGTAAGCGTACTGATTTTGGAGATAATCGCTGCTGCTGCGATGGTTGTATTATCACTTCTTTGTATGCTCATAACAAAAAACGGAATAGGTATGGGCGATGTTAAGTTGTTTTTGGTTATGGGATTGTATTTGGGTGTAAAAGGAATTATTCCATCAATGATGCTTTCGATGCTTGTAACTTTTTTTGTGGCTGTCACATTACTTGTTATGAAAAAAAAGAACAGAAGAGATTATGTTCCGTTTGCGCCGGGAATTATGGTTGGAACAATGCTTGCAATTGGATTAACCGGAGCATGAGTAGGAGGATTTTATGAAAAGTATAAGTAAACTTTTACCGCTATTATTAATTGTTTTAATGGTTGTATCGTCATATAAGATTATCTCGACAGCAACCGAAAAAAACGCACAGTATGATGCTTATTTGCAATCGGCCCGAGACTATGCCTCAAAAGGGATAGTTGTTGATGCAATCAAAGAATACAACAGCGTTCTAGATATGAAAACAACACCTGAAGTTTGTTTGGAAATCGGCAAGATGTATAATGATAATGAGATGGGTGGAGACGCTGTTGAATGGGGCGAACACCTTATGGATTTATTTCCTGATGAATCTTTTTCATATGAATACGCACTTGAAAGCTATATAAAATATGACAACTTTGAAGAGTGCTACAGTATCATAGAAACTGCAAAAAAAAGAGGTGTTTCATCAAAAAAAATTGATGAAATTGCTTTGAGCATAGAATACAAATATGAACTTAACAATTTACGCTTGGAAGATGCATCAATATACAGTGGTGGACTGTGTGCAGCTAAAAAGGACGGACAATGGGGATATTTAGATGAAAGTGGAATGGTTTCTATTGGATGGAAGTACTTTGATATAAACGAGTTTGCAAGTGGGTTAGCACCTGTCCAAGAAGAAGAAAACGGAGAAGTATTCTACATTGATCTTGAAGGAAATAAAAAACTGGATATTCCGGATGAACTTAACTGTAAAAAAGCAGGGTTGATAATAGATAATATTTTACCGCTGTCAAACGGAACAAAATATTCATATTATGACACAACATTTAAAAAGTTGTTTGGTTCATATGATTATGCAAGCACAATGAATATGGGTGTAGCTGCTGTAAAAGAAGGAGAAAACTGGTTTTTGATTGACAGCACAGGCGCAAAGCTTTGTGATACCGCGTTTAAAGATGTAAAGCTTGATGAAAAAGAAATTGTTTACAGAAACGAAAGACTTTTTGTTAAGGCTTTTGAAACATATATTCTTGTAGATAGCAAAGGTAAACAGATAGGAAAGCATTCGTTTGAAGATGCAATGCTGTTTAAAGAAGATGCACCGGCAGCCGTAAAAATCAATCAAAAATGGGGCTTTATAGATAAAAACGGTAAAGTAGTTATAGATCCAATGTATGATGATGCAAGATCATTTGTTAATGGCTTTGCGGCTGTGAGCAAAGACGGTAAATGGTATTATATTAATTTGGATGGCGAGGCAGTTATAGAAGGTGAATTTACTGCATGCCGAGATTTCAATGCTAACGGTTGTGCTTTTGTGTGCATTGGTGATAGATGGAGTTTATTAAAATTATATAAGAATAATCAGTAAAAGAGGTTGATTTGATTATGTTAAATTTCAATATTGAAAATCAAGGCGTAAATACTTATTTAGTTTACAAAGTAAATCCTACAGATGAGATTGATACTTTAAGCTTGGGTATGCTTGAAAACAACAAGATCAATGGTGTATCTCAGATTGTATTTACTCAAAGAGATGAGGATAAGTTTTTAAAATACAATATTTCCGCAAAAATTCCCGCATCACAAATTTTTGGCGGGGTCGTTTCAAAAAAGAGAATACTGAGCGTGTTATCAGGAATTGCCGGAGCTGTTATGGCAGCTGAAGAATATATGGTAGATACAAATTTGTTCATATATGATTTAGAACATATATATGTTGATGCTGTAGCAAATGATGTTTGCTTAATTTGTTTGCCGATTATAAATTCAAACCTTAGCCTTACTGATGTTCATACATTTTTTAAATCAGTGGTTTTCTCGTCAAAGTTCGATCAGAATGAAAACTGTGACTATGTCGCTAAATTGATAAATTATTTGAACAGCACAACAGTTTTTTCTCTTTTAGATTTTAAAGCGTTGGTTGACAGCCTTGCGCTTGAACATTCCGGTGTTACGTACAGCCACACTCCGCAGATTCTGACACCTCCCTTACAGCCTTCTTTCGTCGAGGAACAGAAGGTCGTTAATACACCTCCTGTCAGAAAAGAGCCTCCTGCACGGGTAAAACCCGATCCGGCTCCTATAGTTCATCCGAATCCGGTTGCAGGGGTTATACCTTCTCTGCCCGAAGAACCCAAGAAACCCAAGTCAGGATTTAGCATTCCCGGAGGGAAAACACCGGCACCTAAAAAGGAAAAGAAAACTGATGAACCTAAAGAGAAGATGTCTGCGCTGTATTTGATTCGTCATTACAGCAAGGAAAATCTTGAGATATACAAGTCCCAAAAGAATCAGGACAAGCCTGCAAAAGATAACAAGAAACCTAACAAAGATGCAGGGAAGGACAGTTCACCGAAGGTGAACGCAGGATTTTCAATCCCCGGACAGGTTCCCTCTATGGGAAATGCAGAAAAGACACCCGCACCGATTTCCTATAGTGCTCCTGCAACTCCCAGAGCAGAGACAACAACTGCCGCAAGAAGCACACCTCCTGTAAGCTTCGGTGAAACAACCGTTCTCGGCGTTGCACCCACAGCAGGCGAAACAACCGTTCTCAATGCGGTTGCATCAAAGCCGATGCCTTATCTTGTAAGGGTGAAAAACAACGAGCGAATTGTTATAGACAAGCCTTGCTTCAGAATCGGCAAGGAAAGAAGCTTTGTTGATTACTTTATCGCTGATAACACTGCAATCAGCAGAAGCCATGCGGATATCATTTCCAACAGCAGAGGCTATTTCATTGTTGACAGAAACTCAACAAACCACACATTTGTTAACGGCGTTGCTATTCAGAGCGAGGCTGAAGTTAAAATTGAACCGGGTTGCAAAATCAGACTTGCTAACGAAGAGTTTGAATTTGTGATTGGTTAAATAGGGTGAGATTATCATGTTTGCATCAATTTTATTGCTTATTATTCCATTGTTTATCAATATTGGGCTTTGCGGATATTGTGTTTGTGAATTGTTTCCGTCATTCCCCCCGGTTTTTTTAATTGTTACTGCAATCGTGATAATTTTTACAGCCGTTGGTTTTATCGGATTCTTCAAGTCGGGGAAGAGGATATTCATACTTCTTCCCTGGCTGGCAACAGTGCTGTTGCTTTATATTTTCAGAAAGAATATTGCTGAATGTGTGGTTCGCATGATAACACCTATCGGCAATTTCAGCGAAATAGACAGTATTACCTCACTTAATTAAATTTCATTTAATCTGTTTTCGTATAAAACGGTTATTAGAGGGTGAATATTTTGAATTTTATTGTATCAGCAAGCACCGACATCGGCATAAAAAAAGCAACCAATCAGGACAGTCTTTCTGTTAAGGCGTTCAACACATCTTGCGGAAAGATGGTTTTTGCTGTTTTATGCGACGGAATGGGCGGTCTTTCCAAAGGCGAGGTTGCGAGCGCAAACTTGATCAACGCTTTTGATGAATGGATGTTTACGGAGCTTCCCGAGCTCTGCGAAACAGGTATAGAAGAGGGAAAAATTATTTCTCAGTGGAATCGCGTAGTAAATGAGCAGAATATGCGCATCATGCAGTACGGCCGAAGCTTCAATGCCAATATCGGAACAACGGTTGTTGTTATGCTTATAACCGAAACGAATTACTACATAATGAATGTCGGCGATTCCAGAGCATATGAGATTTATGACAGAGTTACTCAGATAACCAAGGATCAGACCGTTGTTGCCCGTGAGGTTGAGATGGGAACGCTTACTCCCGAAGAAGCGCTCAACGACCCGCGAAGAAGCGTTCTGCTTCAGTGCGTCGGCGCTTCGGATACGGTGACTCCTGCATATTGTTTTGGCGAAACAAAGTTAAACTCTGTTTATATGCTTTGCTCGGACGGATTTATTCACGAGATTACTGCCGACGAGCTTTACGGCTATCTGTCACCCAATGTGATGACAAGCAAAGAAATTATGAAAAAGAACACAGACGATTTAATCGATTTAAATAAAAAACGACTTGAAAAAGATAATATTTCGGTAATCACAGTCAGAACATTTTAGAAAGGAATGATCCGATAATGCTCGAGATTGGATCTTTACTTGACGGTAAATATAAAATACTAAGTGAGATTGGTCACGGCGGAATGAGCGTTGTTTACATGGCGCTCAACGAAAAAGCAAATAAAACATGGGCAGTTAAGGAAATCCGCAAGGACGGAAAGATGGATTTCAATACTGTGCGGCAGGGTCTGGTTGCAGAAATCGAGACACTTAAAAAGCTTAAGCATCCCAACCTTCCCAGCGTTGTTGATGTTATAGAAGATAAAGATACCTTTATTATAGTTATGGACTATATTGAAGGTAACTCGCTGGACAAAGCTCTTAAGGAGCACGGTGCGCAGCCTGAAGAATATGTTATAGAATGGGCAAAGCAGCTTTGCGATGTTCTCGAATATCTTCACTCATGCAAGCCACCCATCATTTACCGCGACATGAAGCCGGCAAACATAATGCTCAAGCCCGACGGCAACATAGCGCTGATTGACTTCGGTACGGCAAAAACCTATGAAATCGATCTAGGCGAAACAACGGGTATCGGAACCATCGGTTATGCGGCTCCCGAGCAGTATATAGGCAGCGGTCTCGGAAGAACAGATGCAAGAACTGATATTTATTGTCTCGGTATAACACTTTATCACCTACTTACGGGCGTTGACCCCTGCGAAACGCTTATAAGCGACCGTTCGATAAGAGCGGTCAATCCCTCGCTTTCACCCGGACTTGATGAAATCATTATAAAATGTACCAATCATCAGCCTGATGACAGATATCAGTCATGCACCGAGCTGCTTTATGCCCTTGAGCATTATAATGAGCTTGGCGATGCTTATAAGAGAAAGCAGAAGAAAAAGCTCAGCTCATTTATAACGAGTGCCGTTATGACGCTTGTTTTTGCGGTTGTTGCCATATTCGGCTACTCAATGGCGGAGAACAAGAAGGGCCATGATTATACAACTTGTTTAAGTGATGCCAGAAAAGCAACATCAACGGATGAAATGGTTCAGAATTATCTGAAAGCTATAGTGACCGATCCTACCCAGAAAACGGCTTATGAAGAGATGCTTGATGCCTTTTTGGCTACTGATGACGGAAACGGTTTCTTGAGTGAGGCTGAGTCGGAATATTTAAAAAAATTAATTAACGGAATAGATATTAAAGAAGGCGAGTTCACACAAACATACAGAAATATTCTTGAGCAGTTTAAAAATGCGAATCCCAAAGATTATGCATATATCTGTAATGAAATAGGATACGCCCACTGGTACGATTATACAAAACAAGATGACCGCAAAAAAGAAGGAAAAAAATGGTTTGAGATGGTCGAGGAAAAGGATACAATGGCAAGCCTGCTCTGTGATATATATGGTTGCTATGACAGTATTGACAGGTTTGAACAGCAGGAGAGATCCAACAAAACCAAGGAGGAGTATCAGAAACTTTGGGATAATTTAAAAGAGTTTTATAGAAAGGCAAGTGAGCTTAAGGGTGAAGAGGCCGATATAAAAATCCATGCATGGAGAGCAATTATCGAATGCATATCGGATTTGTTGCCCGAGAGAGATTACCTTACGGAACAAACTGTCAGCGAAATGAAAACCATGGTTGATAACATCACAAACGATGTTAACGGTAGCGATACCGATAAAAAGCAGGAAATTCTTGAAAAAATAGCAAAGGTAAAGAGCAGACTGGATTACGCAGAAAAAGTGAATAAGGAGGCGAGCAAATAATGACTGCTGAAAAGTATATGATTGTTTTTTATGTCGGTTTGGCACTCAGTATTATAATGCTTGCCGTCACCGTGTTCCTTTTCTTCAAGCTGAGAATAATCAGTGTTATCGGCGATCTGACGGGATCTACCGCCAGAAAAGAAATTGCGCAGATGCGCGAGCAGAACAGTTCAAGCGGCAACAAGGCGCACAAGCCCAGCCATGTCAACCAAAAGAGAGGACGCCTTACCGATAAGATGTCACCTTCGGGAAATCTTAAAGCTCCGACTTCAAAGGATTTAAGCATTTCGGTCGGAACGGGGAAAATTCAGGCTCAGCAGACCGATAAAGCCCGTACCTCGGAGCTTGCACCGGAAACAACGGTTCTTGCTCCCTCTGATGACGAACATCTGACAACTGTCCTCAGTTCGGCGGAGAACGAAACAACCGTTCTCAACTGTTCGCAGGAAACAACGGTTCTTGCTTCAACAATCAACAATGTTGCCGAACCCGTTACGCAGAGAAAAGCGGTGGTCAGAAGACCCGATGCTTTTGTTATTGAGGATGAAATAACATTCGTTCATTCAAATGAAAAAATAGATTGAGAAGAGGTATTAATTAATGAAAAGCAAAAGCAGAATGCGGATTGAGAAAATTATTTTTCTCATTTCTGTTCTTTCCATGCTGCTGTTTTCGGCTTCTTTCCTTTTGATGAAACCGGCAAACACGATTTACTTAACGGATAACAAGCAGGGGCTTCTGATGTTCACTGGAGCAATGTTCTGGATAACACTGGCTGTTTCTCTGCTGACAACGGTTCTGGTTTCTGTGTTCAGAAAAAAATACAGAAAAGAGAAAAGGATTTTTAAAAAGACAAAGCCCGGAATTGTGAAATTTTTCTCAAATCCCGTGGCAAAGATTGCGGATATTGCAATGATAGTTTTTGCGGTTATTTTTGCGGTTTTTGCGATATTCTTCAGTGAAAGCTATCTGCTGTATATTTTCTTTTCTTTAACAATTTTCTCATTCTTCATGCATTGCGTGCTGAACGGTGAAAATTATAAATACATTAATTCATTAGGAACAGAGGAGAATGGGAATGCTGAAAAAGATTGATTTCAAATTGAGCAAAATCCTGTCGCTTATTCTTGCGGTTGCAATTGTTGCAGGCTGTATGCCGGCAATCAGAATGAATGACACCGCAAGTGCAGCAGACACCGCATATTTGATCAGCCTTCAGGTTGTTGACGGCGGTATTATGATAAGCGACAGCGAAGCGATTGAATGTTCTGTTAAAAACGATGATTTTTCTATAGATGTATCGGGCAAAACAGGCGTCGATGGAATATGGGAAACGACGATTGTTATTGGCAAGGACTCTGAAGGCATAAGCACTTTTGAGATTACTGTTGACGGAACAACCGTTAATGCCGAAAAGGATATGTCCTTGATAGAGCAGTATTTTATCTATGACATCAAAGACGGCAGCTACAGCTGGGCAGAAACAGCGGTTGATAAGGTTAAGCTTGTTTCGGTCGGTGCCGTTGCTGATATCACAGGTGTTGAAAACGGTAGCGCAAAGAGCGTTTCGGGTCTCGGACTTCCCGAAACAGTTGCTCTTACAACATCACCTTCAAAAACACTTGAAGCAGACATTGACTGGGATGTAAGCGGCTGTTCATATGATGCTTATTCAAAAACAGCGCAGGAATTCACCGTTTCGGGTACTGTTGAATTGCCTGAAAATGTTGTTAATTCAAACAATGTTTCGCTCGATATAAGTGTTAATGTTAAAGTTAATGCAGGTGCCGATGCAAAGTTCACAACTCAGCCCGAAAGCGAAGTTTCGCTTGCAATCGGCGAAACTCTTACTCTTAAAGTCAGAGCTTCAAATGCAGATGAAGACACATATCAGTGGTATAAAGACGGCGTCAAGCTTGACGGTCAGACAGATAAAGAGCTTGAAATAATCGGCGTTACAATGGCTGATGCAGGTACATATACCTGTAAGGTCACAGGCGTTAACGGCGTTGAAATAACAAGTGACGCGGCAGCAGTCAGCGTTAACAAGGTAAATGCTGTTCTTAAGCTTGAATCAAATCTCGCTTCACCTCAGAAGAGACCTGTTACTGCCGGAATTATCCTTACCGCAACAGGCATTGAGGATTCCGCAAGCGGAAAATATGTTTTCTATGTCAACGATGTTGAAAAACAGAGCAGCACAAGAAATGAATATACCTTCGTTCCCGACACAGCGGAGAATAACTACACATTCAAGGTTGTTTTTGAGGGCGATGATAAGTATGAAGGCGCAGAGGCAACCCTTGCATTTGTTCTCGAGAAGAGCGAGCAGCAGGAAGGCTTTGCCGTAACAGGCGAGCTCAGCGATAAAACAGAAATCGTTTATGGTGAAAGCAATAACACCTACACTGTTTCCAATAACGGTACAGGCAGCGGCAAGGGCAAGGTTGTTTATGCTGTTGTTGACCAGACAGACCTTGACGGCAATCCTGCAGAAGATATAGCTACAATTGACAGCGAAACCGGTGCTCTCAAAATCAACAGAGCCGGTAAGTTTGCTGTTACCGCAATGAAGCTGGGTGATGATGATTATCTTGACGGCCCCGTTTCAAAAACTTCTGTTATTACTGTTAAAAAGGCAGAGCAGACAGGCTTTGCGTTTGCAAATCCTGCTCCCGAAAAGGTAGTTTTCAACACAGGCGATAACACATTTGCAAACAAAGCTGATGGCGGCGCCGGTGACGGAGAAGTTACCTATGCAATCAAGGAAGGCGCGGATGTTGCCGAAGTAACAGATGCAAAAAACGGCATAATCAAGTTTAAAACTGCAGGCGTTGTAACAGTTGTTGCAACAAAGGCAGAGGATGACAGATATAACGCTGCAACCGCAGAATATACTCTTGAAATCGAAAAAGCAGAGCAGAAAATTGAGTTTGCAAAGCTTCCCGAAGAGGGCAAGGATGCAATCGAGGTTTACTACGGTCAGGATTTTGAAAACAAGGCTGATGCAGTTGCAGTTGAAGGTGTTGCAGACGGCAAGGGTTATGGCGAAGGTGAAATAACCTATACCGTTGAAAGCGGCGACGCAGTGCTTAAGATTGAGGACGGCAAGGTTGTTTTCAACGATGAAGCATTCGGCACTGTTGTTATCAAGGCAGTGAAGGCAGAGTGCGTAAGCTATAAGGCTGCAGAAGCAACATACACCCTCAATATTATCGAAAAGACCGTTGACGGCGAATACTTCAAGTCAATCGAAGGCGAGCAGAATGAAGACGGCAACGGTTGGTACATAAGCGATGTAACCATTACTCCTCTTGACGGCTATAAAATCTCAACAAGCAAGAGCAGAGAAGCAGCTTGGGAAGATAAGATTGTTATTTCAGCTGAAGGCGAAGCAAACGAAACCGTTATCTATCTCAGAGATGAAACAGGCGCAATCGTTACTGCAGGCTACACAATTCCTGCGGAAAACCTTAAGATAGACAAGGAAGACCCTACCGAGCTCAGCGTTGAATACAGCGGTGCTCATTGGTATGACGATGTTGCAAATGTTATCTTCTTCGGCAAGAGCGATACACCCATTAAGTTTACTCTTTCCGCAAAGGACACCACTTCGAAGATTGCAAACTTTGACTGGAGCTTCACTGAGGATATCAAGGGCGAAAAGCTTGTTCCCGATTCTGCAGAAAACAGTGAAGTTGCAACGGTTGATGTTATTCTTCCTCTTAATGACATTGAACAGATCAGAGGCCAGATTTCGTTTACCGCAAGAGATAATGCAGGTCGTACAAGCAGCATGACTGACGAAAGAACTCTTGTTTACGACGCAAAGAATCCTGAGCTTTCAATTGAATATGACGGAGAATTTTACGGTTATTTCAACAAGGCAGACAACACTCCTGCTGCAACCGAAAGCGATGCTACCTACCGCGTATATAAGGATTCTGTATCAATAAAAATCAACGCTTCCGAAGATAATTTCAAGGATGATCCTTCCGTAACCGTTAACGGCTCAACAAAGGATTGCGAATGGACTGAGGACGGCACAAACAGATATACTGTTATTGACTTTGACGAAGGTACATACAGTCTTGAAGTCAACTGCACCGATATAACCGATAACTCCGCAGATGCTCTCAAAGCCGATTTTGTTGTTGACAGCGGTGAAAATTCAAATATCGGCATTGAACTTTCATCATCGGCTGAACCCAAGGACGGAAAGTATTATTCCGATAATGTTACCGCAAAAATCACGGTTGAAGATAAGCAGTTTAACTTCAGAAATGCTTCATTCTCAATTGTTTCTGCCAAGGATCAGAGCGACAATCCTGTTGACATATCAACCGATCTTGCAGCTGTTCTTGCTGATGAAAGCAACTGGGTTGCAGAAGGCGATAACAAGTATTCGGTAAGCGTTCAGCTTTCAAATGAAGCAATTTATACCATCAAGGCTGACTACAAAAATGTTATCGGAAATGTTGTTTCGGCAACATCCGATGAATTTGTTGTTGACAAAACTGCACCCGATGCAGATATGATTGAGATTTCTTATGACAGCAGCAGCGTAAAGAACAAGCTTTATGATGCTGTAAGAGCAATCACATTCAATTATTATCAGGCACCCGTTGAAGTAACCGTTAAGGCGAAGGACCTTGTTTCGGGCATTGAAAGCATCACTCTTTCATATGCAAAGGCTGATGATGCAAGCAGCATTAATGCAGATGAATGGACCGAAACCTCGACCGATATCAAGTACGGCGAAAACGGCGAAGCAACAGCAGTGTTTACCGTTTCAGACGCTGATGTTCAGCATGACGGTCTGTTCACCGCAAGTGCAACCGACAAAGCAGGTCTTTCTTCCGCAAATAAGAACGACACTGAAAACAGAGTTGTTGTTGATACAATCAGCCCCGAGCGCACTGTTGAATACGGCAATATCAAAAATATTGTTGACGAAGCAACAGGAGAATATCTTGAAAGCTTCAGCGAGGGTGATGCAGTTGATGTTTATTACAGCGGCGATGCAACCCTTACCTTCAAGATTAACGAAGCAAACTTCTATGCAGAGGATATCAACGCAAGGAATTCCGAGCTTAAGGATATGAACTGCGCAATCAAGGTTTCAAAGGACGGCGGAGAAGCAACAGAAATTGCTCCCGACAGCTGGACCAAGAACGGCGATGAATACACAGGCACAATCACTCTTTCGGGCGACGGCAGATATGTTGTAACAATGGATTACAGCGACCGAAGCACAAACGCAATGGCAACATATACCAGCCCCGAGCTTATTATCGATACAACCGCACCTGTTATTTCAACAAGAGTTGAAAATTCCGCAAGCGCAAGAAACGGCATTTACTATAATCCCGAAGCAATTCTTGTTGTATCGGTTAACGAAACAAACTTCAATGCAGAAGAGCTTACCCTCAAATACACAGCAAAAGATGCTGCAAACGGTGATGTTGCTCTTACAGACACCGAATTTGAAGCAAAGCTCAAAGCAGCTGAATGGACAGAGGTCAGCGAGGATGTTCACGAAGCAAAGATAACTCTCAGTGAAAACGCAAGATATATCTTCACTCTTGGCGGCAAAGACCTTGCAACCAATGAAGCAGCAGAACACATATCGGCTGAAATCGTGGTTGATACCGTTGCTCCCGACAGCGAAGATATCACAATCGAATATTCAAAGTCATTCTTCAGCACTGTTATCGATTTGATAACCTTCAATTATTACAATGCTCCCGTTGATGTAACAGTCGGCGCAAAGGATGCTGTTGCAGGCATTGAAAGCATTGCTCTTTCATATGCAAGAGATGAAAATGCAAGCGAAATCAATCTTGAATCATGGACAAAGACCATTGAAGCAGCAGATTTTGAATCTGCAGGCAACGGTGAGGCAACAGCAGTATTCACCGTTACCGAAAATGAGCTTGATCAGCTTAACGGACATCTCACTGCAGGCGCAACCGATATGGCAGGCAATGAATCTGAAAAGGCTACGGATGCAGCAAATAGAGTTATTGTTGATAATATCAAACCGGCAGTCAGCGTTGAATATGATAATGTTTCAAGACATGACGGCGACAATGTTCTCTTCGGTCAGTCGGCTATAGTAATATTTAATGTTGATGAAGCAAACTTCTATGGCGAAGATATTAATGTTAAAGATAACTGCAACATCACTGTCACAAAGTATTCCGATGAATTCAAGACCGAGCAGTGGACAAAAGAGTACACTCCCGATGAGTGGACAAAAGACGGCGACATCTACACCGGTAAGATCACTATTGAAATGGCAGACGGCGAGCAGCTTGGCTGGTATACCGCAACAATCAATTATACCGACCGAAGCGGAAATGTTATGGAAGCAGCAACAACCAAGAATCTTATTCTTGATGTTGAGGCAGCTGTTGTCGGGTTTGAAATCGTAAGAACTGCTGAGGATAACGGAAAAGGAAAGTATTATCAGAAGAATCCCACCCTCAAAATCACTCTTGAAGAGCAGAACTTTGATGCAACCAAGGTAGATGTAACCGTTACCGCAAAGGATTTTGACGGCAAAGAGCTTGCACTTGCCGAGGATTATAACGCATATTTCAGCAACGAAAGCAACTGGACTTCAAACGGCAGAAATCACGAAGCGTCAATTGAAATAGCAAAAGATGCTCATTATGAGGTTGTTGTTCATTATACCGACACCGACGGTACGGAAGTTAAGAACGAAAACGACATCGTCTTCGTTGTTGATAATGTTAATCCCGAAGACCTGACAATTGAATATGGTGAAGAAACACTTATCAATTCAATTCTCCGTGCAGTTACATTTAATTACTACAATCCTGATGTTAAGGTTATTGTTACCGTAAACGATGAAACAGCGGGTATTGAAGCAATCAGACTTTCCTACACAAGAGCTGCAGAGGCAAGCGAGAATGATGTTGCAGCTTGGGAAGAAACCGTATATGCAGAGAATTTTGTTTACACAAACAATGGCAGCCGGAAGGCAGTAAAAGTTGAGTTCACAATTCCTGCAGCAGATGCTGAGGCAGCAATGACTCAGTATAACGGTCATTTCACTGCCAAGTCAGTCGATATGGCAGGCAATGTTTCGGAATTGGCTGACGAAGGCAGACGCGTTGTTGTTGACTCAATCAGCCCCACAAGAAGCGTTGCAATTCAGTTTGAAAGAGCTTTCGATGAGCTTACCAACAAAGAAATAACAGGCGATGCAATGAAGAACATTGCAGAAGGCGACAAGGTTGTTCTCTTTGCAAAAGACGAAGTTACTCTCACCTTCACCGTTGATGAAGCAAACTTCTATCCTGAAGATGTTAATGCAACAGATGCTGAACATCACAACACAAACTGCAAGATCATAGTTAACAAAGACGGCAAGGATGTATACATGGCTCCCGACTCATGGGAAAAGAACGGCGATGTTTACACGGGCTCAATCACACTTACAGATGAAGCCGATTACTATGTAACCATGCAGTACACCGATTTAAGCGGTAATGAGATGAAGACCTATAAGTCACAGCATATTGTTGTTGACAGATCAATTCCCTCTGTTGAGGTTGTATATGATAACTATTCAGCTTCAAACGGTAAGTATTACAACGCACCGCGCACCGCAACAATTATGGTTACAGAGCGTTATATGCTTGCAAGGGATGTTAACTTTAAGTTTACTGCAAAGGATGTAACAGGCGCTCCTGTTAATATCACAACGGATTATAACAAGTATCTCAAGCAGGATAGCAGCTGGACAAAGAACGGCAATGTTTATGAAGCAAAGATTACCTTTGACCAGGATGCTCACTATAACTTCACCTTTGACTGTGCCGATATGGCAGGCAATAAGGCTGAAACCTTCAATTCAGGAGATTTTGTCATTGACCAGACACTTCCCCAGAATCTCAAGATTTCTTACAGCTACTCAAACTTCAGAACAGTAATCAACTCAATCACCTTCCTCTATTTCAATCCTTCTGTTACCGTAACGCTTACTGCAGAGGATGTAACTGCAGGTGTTGACCACTTTGACTGGGCTTATTACAGAGAGTCGGGTGCAAGCAGCGTTAACGCTTCCAGCGAAAGAGGAACAATTACTGATCTTACCTATTCCGACGGTGGCAGAGTTGCAAGAGGCAGCTTTGACCTTCCCGAGGGCGACACCGTAGAGCAGTACAGAGGTAACATTTCCTTCACTGCAACCGACAGAGCAAGTAACGAAAGCGATACATTTGAGGATAAGGAAACTGTTATCGTTGTTGATACAATTTCACCCACTCGCTCAGTTGAGTTCAGCCCTGCAAAGAAGGTTGTTGTTAAGGAAACAAATGCAGATGTTGAGCTTGAAACATATGATTATACAACCGAAGGCGAGAATTATAAGCTTCTTTATGACGGCGCGTCAACCGCAACCATCACAATCAACGAGGCAAACTTCTATCCCGAAGATGTTGAAATCAAAATCAACGATGCAGATGCAGAAGAAATTGATTGGAAGAATTCCGGCGATACCTGGACGGGTATCATAACCTTCCCGACCGACGGACACTATGTGCTTACAATGGAATATACCGACCGTTCCGACAACGAAATGGTTGAATATGTTTCAAACGAAATCATAGTCGATACTGTTGACCCCATAATCGAGGTTACATATGCTCCTGACAATGCAGTTGATGCAGATGAAAACGGCAAGAAGTATTATGATGCAGCTCAGACTGCAACAATCAAAATTACAGAGCATAACTTCCGTGCAGAGGATGTAGAGGTTACTGTAACTGCTACAGATATTTCCGGTAATAATAATATTGATGTCGGCAACTTAAATGCTCAGCTTAAAAACAGCAGCGAGTGGACTACTGTCGGCGATGTTCATACCGCCACGATTGATTATAATGTTGATGCAAACTACACATTCTCTATCAGTTACACAGATCTTGCAGAGAGAAAAGCGGCAGATTATGAAATGGATAGTTTTGTTGTTGATACAACTGCTCCCGAAGGAGACGATATACAAGTCGAGTATGCAACTCCTGTGAATAGTGAAGGTGAAACAAACTATTACAATGGCAAGGCAAAAATTACCGTTACTGCAACAGATAATATCTCCGGTATAGGCAGTATTATTTACAGCAGTGCAAGCATCGAACAGGAAACCATTAAGATTGAAGAGAATGAGATAGATTCAACCGGAAAGGTAACCAAAGATATTTGGGTTCCCGAGGGAGATCTTAATGCTAACAATCAGTTCAACGGTAAAGTTGATATTACAGTAGTTGACCGTGCAGGAAATTCATCCAATAAAAAAGATGGTGACAAAACCCTTGTTGTTGACGATATCGCTCCCAAAATGGTAGATGTTGAATACAACGAAGCATCAAATAACACCAACGGTATTTCCTACTACTCCGGTGATATCGTTGCAACAGTTGTAATAGAAGAATCAAATTTCTATGCAGAAGATGTTCAGGTGTTCGTTAACGGCAATGAAAAAGGCGGCGTTAACTGGAATGAAGGAAACGGCAATGTTCATCGCGGTACCTTTACCATCAGCGAAGACGGCGACTATGTTGTTTCCGTTAAGTATAAGGACCGTTCCAACAATGTTATGGCTGATTATGAGTCCGAACAGCTCACAATCGACAGAACCAAGCCCACACTTTCAGTTTCAGGTATAAACCACGAAAGCGCTTATAACGGCGAAAAGGTCGGCTTTGTTCTCAGAGCAGAGGATACCAATCTCAACGGCGCTTCGCTCAAGCCCGTGCTGACTGCTGTTGTTCAGGGTAAGGACGGCGAATTTGAAACCCAGACAATTCCTCTCGGTTCGGCTGCTTCTGCAGGTGGACAGGCATATACTATCTCCGTTGACAACCTTGAAAAGGATGCTGTTTATACTCTCACTTGCACCGCAACCGACCTTGCAGGCAACGAGAATAATGTTATGTATATCTCCGAAAGCGGAGCACAGCGTACAGACATTCTCTTCTCCGTAAACAGAAACGGTTCGGCATATATGCTTAATGACTATACCAAGAAAACTGTTGAAGAATATTATATGCAGAGCGTTGATGAGGATATCGTCATCGTGGAAGTAAATGTTGATCCTCTTGAAAAGTATGAGGTCGAGCTCAACGGCGAAGTTCTTGTTGAAAATGAAGATTATACTGTCAAAAAAGATGGCGGCAACGGCTCATGGAATAAGTATACTTATTCGATTCATGCTTCCAATTTTGCACAGGAAGGCGAATATACAGTTGTTGTAACCTCTGTCGACAGAACAAACACAACCGCTTACAGCGATATCAAGAACGCAAAGGTTAAGTTTGTTGTTGATAAAACTCCTCCCGTCGTTACCGTTTCCGGTATTGAAAAGGACGGCAGATATAAGACCGACAAGCAGACCGTAACCGTTATGGTTTCAGATGACGGCGGCGACCTTGAATCTCTTAAGATTGTTGTAAACGGCACTAAGGTAGAGCACGAATACATCGGCGAAGAGCTTATGAAAGCAATTGAAGAAAACGGCGGAATTCTGACCTTCACGCTTTCGGAAAGTTCCGATGCACAGAGCGTATCAATCATTTGTGTTGATAAGGCAGGCAATGTTTACGAATCCGGCGAAACATACACTAACCTCACCGTTTCACCCAGCACATGGATCATCTTGTGGGCTAACCCTGCATTCAGATGGGGTCTCGCAGGCGGTGCGGTTGCAGTAGCAGCAGCTATCTTCCTCATCATCCTTTTCAAAAGAAAGAAAAAGGAAGAGAAGGCTAAATAATCGCTGATTAAAAGTCATCCCGATTTCTCGAAAGAGAAGTCGGGATGTTCTTATATATTAATGTAATTAATAAATAAGAACTAAACACACGGAACAGTTGAAATGTAAAACAAAAAACTTTTAAAAAAACTGTTGACAAAGTGGCGAGGATTTGATATTATAGTCGAGCGCTCTGGAAAACAGAGCAGCAAACGCACCTTGAAAATTAAACAACGATTCAAGAAAAACCCTTGAAGATTAATTTGAGTATGTACTTTCAA
>JAZQGF010000022.1:0-3401 GCA_045539875.1 Acutalibacteraceae bacterium | reverse complement strand
AGAACGCGGCATGATGCCGTAGTATTGAATGTTGCCGTACCATTTGGCAACGCTGATGTTGATTGTGGGCATTTTATTATAGTATTACTTTATTCTATGGAACACGCCATCTTTACGACCATCACTAAAATACTTTACTATATTTTCACCTTCAATTTGGAAAGTGTGTGCCGTATCATCTGCAATTACAACACTATTGCCAATAATTTCATATTCCGGCAAACCAATAAAATCAATTTCCATTCCTTGATATGTAAGGTGCCGCCACACACAACCAAAGTCGGTAAATTCAAGTTTTTCATGGCACGCATCGCCATCGCCATAATACACTATACCATGAGCAACGGCAACGCCGGTATTTTCATTGTAATGGCCGCTTTCCCAAGTGGTGTTTGCCAGTTGGTCAAGTTCTTTTTCTTTCTTGCAGCTGACCGCCAGCATGAGGCAACCGGCAAGGATAACTACTAATATACGTTTCATATTATTTAGCGTTTATTTACTTCAACATTTTCACCTTGAATATTGTCCCCTTTCACATTATTTTGTGTTATCGTGGAGATAGTATTAATTGCGCCCAACAATTTTTCCGACTGACTTGATGCGGCACATAATTTAATATAACGGTTCTTTTCGCTTTGGCTAATGGAAAATGTTTTGTCATTGGCAATAGATGTTATTTCCTCAACAATGCCGTTCAACGGCTCCTTGTTGGTTGCACAATTCAATTCTTCAATGGCACACATAAGATTTTCCAATGCAACATTCAAGTCCTTATCTTTATGCCCCAGGTAAAATGTGGCATATATGTGGTGCATAAGAGCGCTAATGGTGTGATTATTGTCCTCAATGCTACTTTTCAACGCACATTCTATTTGTTCTTTAATTTTGTTTCGCAAATTTTCATACCTTATATATTGCACCAACTGAAAACCAACAAGCACCGTAACAAGCAAAGCCAGCACCCCAACAATTATGCCAATGTAGTCAAATGATAAGTTTTGATTACGGGAGAAACACCGACATAAGCAGATGATATTTAAAATAGTGTTAATACCCAGCAAAACCCAAGCGGCAACGCCACAAAAACTATTCTTTTTCATTCCCACTGAATTTTTCAATAATACCGATAAGCCGGTCAATTTGCTCTTGACTTTTTGCAAGACGCACGTCCGCATTACGGAGCAATTCAATTAATTTACTTTCTTGCTGTTTTTCAACAGACACATTGCCACCTTGAATATTATCACCGGCGACATTGTTTTGTACAACTGGTTTTTCGTCCATACTATTTAGCAAAATTTCGCCATCCCCGGTGAGCAACCACACCTGGTTAATTTGTGGAATTTGGCGTTGAATTTTCAAGATTAATTCTTTACTTATACCACATTTTCCGGCACGAATATCGTAAAAAACCTGTGCCGACTGCATACCTAATCGCCGCGACAAAGCCAACAAAGATGGCTCTTCAAGAATTTTTTTTACTTCATCAATGCGTTCAATATCTGTCATTTATAAATAATTCTTCAATCCTATTCAATTTTTTTCTTGTTCAATTCAAGAATTTTTCTTTATCTTTGCACCGTGATTTCAAAAGACAATGCAAAGGTACGAAAACATTTTGAGACGGCAAAAACAAAAAATACCTACATGAAAAATAAAATGGCCTTGATGAATTGAGCAAGTGACCATGAACAAATAAAAATTAACCATCAACAATAAAAAACTTTAAGAAGATGAAACTGAAACTTAACATCAAAAAGGTTGTACAGTTCAACCCGAAGAACAAGGCGAAAGGCTATGCCAGCCGAGTAGTGACCAACGGAACCGCCGACTTTGCCGAGTTGTGCAAAATGGCCGGACGAAACACCACGATGCACCACGCCGAGATTAACACCGCAAGCACGCTGTTTTGTGAGGCAGCAGCCGACGCGCTGAAAGCCGGAATGATTGTTGACCTCGGCCCGCTGGGCAAGCTGTACCCCACCGTAAGCGGCAAGTGGACGAAGACCGAAGAGGAACAGACCCTTGCCAACCTCACGGCCACGGTGAGCTACCGCCCCTCGGACGATATTTTTGCCGCCGTAAAGGGAGCCTCGATGCGCTGGGTTGACAGCAAGGACGATGACACCGAGACCGCCGCCGGTGGCCGCCGCGAGGTTGAACCGACACGCGGAAACGAACCCGACGAGGACTAACCCCCAAATGATAATGCCATGAGCGACGGATTTAACATAGTTGCCAATTTCGACCTCGACAAGATAATACAAGAGGCGACCGACCAAGTGGAACTTACCATCGCCGGTGTTATTAATGCTTTGGAAATAGCGTGCCGCGAGACCGTGAAAGCGGCACGCTTGTTGCCATCGCCGCCGATAGACATGATAGGCAAGCCTCACCAACCCAACTACATTGACCAAACGGCATATTTGCGTTCCTCGATAGGCTTTGCCATATACAACAGAGGGCAGCTGATACAAGAGGATTTCAGCGGCACAGAAAAGGCCAATGCAGGTGAAAAAGCACCGCAAGGGCAAGCCACTGGCAGAAACCTTGCCAATGAGATTGCCGGAAAGTTCAACGACTGCATTGTGGCGGTTGTGGTTTGCGGTGCTGAATACGCCGCCGCCGTGGAAAGCAAAGGTTACGACGTACTAACGGGCAGCGCAAAGGAGTTGGGAAATCTATTCAAGGACTTTTTACCGAATAACTTATGAGTAAAGCAAGAAACGGAGAGGTTCGCAGTTTCCGCAAAGGCTGGGAGCGCGTAAGGCCGGTAGATATGCCGTTTGCCAAAGATGAACTAATGCGTGCCATGAGCATCAACAACCGTAACACATGGGCGTTGTGCTTGAACGGCGGCAAGCCGTTCACCGTGGCGCAGATTGCCAAAGTGGAAGAGGTGTTTAAGCGTTACGGCGTTGATGCCGCCGACGTGTGGGATAAGCCGCGTGAATGGGATATCACCACCAACTACAGAACCGGCACAATTCGACTGGTACACCTCACCCCATACGAAATAATACCATTCGACAGCCCCAACGAGCTATTGGAGTATGCCAGGCGCGAACACATACCGTTGCCGCCGCCGTGGGGCAAGGCAGAATGACGGGAGCATTTAACCCATAGAAGCAACAGTGCGGTGTGATTGAGGTTTCATTATCGTATCGTTGCAGCCTGGGGAGCCGCAGAGGGCGGCAGCACTGTAAGCCACACCACGGGGGCGACCCCACCCCAGGCACCCAGCCGCAAGGCAAAGAGAACTTTGAAATATTGGTATATAGGTAGAAATATGATAATGGTTGATAATAGCCGCAAGGCAAGCGGCAACGGCGCAGGTGGTGGTAATGCCCTCTTCCAACCGCGCCGGTAAAATGTAAGATTGGGCATACAAAGCGCACGGG
>JAZQGF010000021.1:0-5053 GCA_045539875.1 Acutalibacteraceae bacterium | reverse complement strand
TCATAAGATACTTTCAGATTGTCGCAAAGATAGTGCGCATAAGACCTGCGCAGGTCATGCGGAGTGATTACTTTCTTAATCCCTGCCCGCTGTAAAAGTGTTTCAAGTCTCTTTGTGATTGCTGAATCTGAAAGCATACCGCCCTTTCCCGTTCCCGGAAACATGAGGGCAGATGAGTGACTTTTTATCTTGTCGAAAACACTTGAAGTCTGTAATACATCCCGGATTTCTTCCGCCATCGGAATGTATCTTACTCCCTCGCCGGTCTTCGGCTGATGAAGTTTTTCGGTCGAAAAATACTTTTCTTCATCATCTGATAATACTCTCAAAGTTACCGCCTTATTAACTCTGATGAGGTTCGTTTGAAAGTCAAAATCGCCGTATGTGATAGCCCGCAGCTCACTTATCCGCAACCCTGAAAAGAAAAGAATCGTGAACAGAAGAAGCCATTTTTCTTCCATTTCTTCTACGCATACGGCTTGTACTTCTTCCCATTCTTCCAGCGTCAGCCATCGGTCGGAGTGCGTGCCGGTGACTTTTGCCGGAGCGGAATCCTCAAAAATTTTCGTAAAAATGAAGTAGTCATCCTCGTGCTTGCCGTCAAAATATCCCTGCTGTTCTAACCACAGAAAGAAACCTTTTTCTTTGTTTGTGATGGTCGAAAAAAGTTTTGCCGTGCGATTTTGTGCCAGCGGTTTTCCTTTTGCTTTTGCCGTCAAAAGTGCCCGCATCCAAGCTCTCATGATGTCTTTATCTACCTTGTCCCAACGTGTCGATAATACTTTTTCGGGCGTGTGATTTATCAGTGCGCTGATGTTTGTGACATAGGTTCTTTTCGTGCTTGCCTTAAATCCCCGGGAATTAATCGGTATACTTTCCAGCCAGGTCTGATAGCTTTCGAGCAGTCCCTTTATGGTTTTTATGTCTGCCTTTTTGCCTTCCGTGATACTCTTTAGAGTTTCTTTCCCAAGTCGCTCGGCTTTCGCTTTAGTACTCGCTTTGCCTGCTCGTTTCAGTTTTCTTTCTCCTTTTTCCCAGTAGGAAACTGTAACTTTATAAACTTCTTTTTTGTCATTATAGGTGATGTAAATTTTGTTTTCGTGTGTTGTTCTTGCCATTCTTTTTTGGCTCTCTTTCTGTCAAAAATTGTAACATTAAACGGTAACATTATCCATTTTTGTAACATTAAGACATGAAAAAAGGGCTATATTTAAGCCCTTTCTTTCGTCCGTGGAGATGAGGGGATTCTCTCTCTTTTTGCCCCTTTTTCCGCATAAATACGCCCGATTTTTGCATTTCGTTTTTGATTTGTAACACTAAAATTGTAACATTATTCTTCTAATGCATTTACAACTATAACACCATTCAAGGCAGAAATAAGAACGTTGTCCGGATTAATATCGTTCAAAACCATAATTGACACGTTCTTCTTTTCATCTATCTCAGCAACAGTTTTATGAAGTGATTCACTTGATTCTGCTAACGCTTCTGTTAACCTTATCCATCCTTCAATTGATGCTTCATCACCATTCTTTGCCTGCATTAATTGAATTGCGAGTCCGTTAACTTTTTCCTTAATCGTTACACAATTTTCAATCAAATCCATATCAATTTCATATTCAACATCTTGTTCCTTAAATGCATTTCGGAAAGATGCATCCAGCATCGTTCTTATCAGTTCATCCTTTTCTTCCTGTGTTAAATTCAGTTCTGATTCTTCTGTTTCTTGTGTTTCTTCCTCTGTTTTCTCTTCTATTTCTTCTTCTTTTTCTTCTTTGATTTCTTCCGTTTTTGTTTCTGTTTCTGCTTCAGTTTCTGTGATTTCCTGTGTTTGTTCCGTCTTGTTTTCATCCTTTATTCCAAGTATTACAGACCCCCAGCCAAGCAGAAAAACCCACGCCAGAAGACATAATCCAATCGTTTTTAAGTGTTCCTTCTTCATTTTTCATTCCCCCTTTTTACTTCCGCACAAAGACATTTATCATTGCCCCTTTGTAGTTTTCGCAGTACTTGGAAAACAAATCGAAGTTGATATCTGCGGAAGAAATTGATGGGTCAACGGTTTTCAGCACTCTGATTAACTCGCCTGCGAGCACAATTTTTTTGTGTGTATCTTGCTTATAAGCGAGTGTTCTTTCCGCCTTCTTCAATCTGATTTCGTTCTGTTCTTCAGCAATTTTCAGCTGTGATAATTTCTCTTCTAAGTCTTTTATCTGTTCCTGTCTTTTCATCTTTTCCCCTTCTTCTTTGGTCTTTTCCTTTTTCTTTTCTCTGATTTCTTTTTCCAAATCCTTTATAAAATCTTTTTCTTCCTTCACTGATTTACTCATTATTTTGACCTCCTTCTGTTTATAATCGCCGTCTCTTCCGGGCTTGCCCCTTAACGGTTAAAAAGCAATATATCGAAATAAAATCGACTGAAAAAAGATTTACTTACTGAATCGTTACTTTTTCCCACCATTCTCTGCTTTTATCCGGCGAAGAATGGTAGGGCGCACTTAGGCATTGTCCACGGGCCAATGCAAGTTGCGCTCTGCCGAGGGCTTATGAGTAGATAAAAAAAAACGCTGCCGATTTCGATATATTTCCTTCTGAAATCAAAAACAGGAGGTATAGATTTATGGCAATTTATCATTTAACCGTTAACCTAGTTCAGCGAAGTCAAGCACAGTCACTCGTTGCAAAGGCGGCTTATATGACCGGCGAAAAATTAAAAGAAGAAAGAACCGGAACCGTGAAGTATTATCGTGATACCGATGACCGAGTAATTTATCACTCAATCACCCGGATGGAGCGGGGAGACCTTCAAAGCCATCTGACGGCATGGGATAAGTCGGAGAGAAGAAAAGACGCACTGACTGCAATCTCATATGAAGGAGCCCTGCCGAATGAATGGGATTTGGAGACCTGCAAAGAAGCACTCGAAAAATTCTTACCTGCTGGCTCTGTTTATGCGATTCACTGGAATGACGGAAATCATCACTTTCACGCATTGCGTCCCATGAGAGACTTTGACCCGGAGACCGGAGAATTCGCAAAGAAAAAAATGAGAACCAGTCCTAAACTTTTATCCGAGTTTACACTCTCAGAACGTGAAAGATGGGAACACGTAGAGAACTCATATCTCGACCCGGAAAAACACGTTTCCTGTAAATCTCTCAAAGCTCAGGGCAAAGACCAAGAGCCGACAATTCACGAAGGATATACCGCCCGGGAAATTGATGCCTGGGCTGTCTCCGAAAGAGTAGAACACAACAAAGCCGTGAAAGAACTTAACAGCGCAAAGGCAAAGCAAAGGCTCATACAATCTGAAAAATCTTATATTATTGACCGCTTAGAAAAAATCATCGCTGAAGCACGTGAACACGCAAAAGAACTTTTAAAACCTTTCACCGGAGTTTTCCGCAGTTGGAAAAATACCGACTGGAACAGAACCGCCGTCTTCGATACAGAGACCGGCGAAAGAGAAGTCACTTTTTTAGATGGCGGGTTTGTTTCCGGTGTTTTGACTGCTGGAGAAAAATACGATGTAACCTGCGCCGAGAAAGACGGAGAGGTTGTTGCGGCGAGTTTTGGAAATGACAACTTTCAACTTGATTTTGATTTGGAAAATGAAAGTTGGTCTGAAGATACTTCAAAGCGTTTTCGCAGTCCTTCCCCTTCCTTTGAACAAATTCAAGAACTACAGCAATCACGAGGAATT
This sequence comes from Acutalibacteraceae bacterium, assembly GCA_045539875.1. Classification (GTDB taxonomy): domain Bacteria; phylum Bacillota; class Clostridia; order Oscillospirales; family Acutalibacteraceae; genus CAG-177. The sequence continues at coordinate 1,350 of JAZQGF010000021.1, read as the reverse complement.
GAACGAACAAGATAAACGGCGGGAATTTTCCCGCCGATTTTATTTTTACTTTTTGAACCATTTATCAGAATTTCGGATGAATTTTTCCGGGAGTGTTTCTTTTGTTTCGTCCGTGATGATTTTATAAATATCATCTTCATCTTCTTTTCCTAGCCAGTGATATTCATCCATCAATTCGAGTGCTATTTTTTCTTTTTCTGCTTTTGTCATGTTTTCTGTGATACGGCGATTATATTTTATTCTTGCATTGATTTTGCGATTCACTTCTGCCTGCTCTTGTGTCAGTCCGTAATACCAGAATTCTTCCGGGCATTCATCAGCAGATGAAATTTTTCTTTCTTCTGCTTTCTCTTCTATTTCATGATGCTTTTCTATAATCGGCTTTGCTAAGTCAATCAGACCAACATCACTTGTAGCTGATTCTAATCTTTTTTTCATCGACCCAAAATTTCCGACCATATTTTTATATGTGTTGTATTGCTGATACTCAAAAGTCCCCTCTGCGAATCCACGATTAACCAACATATCAAAATCCGATTCGTGTAAGCATATAATCATCGGAAACCTGCGGTATGACTGTCCTTTATCTTCTGCCTTATATTTATGTCCGCTTTTGTCTTCATACTCACCGGCTAAGCCATTCAGAAAATCTTCATATGATTCTGTGCCGTTGATGATGTTCACAGCATTCACTAAACATGCAGAAGAGTATTTTACATTTTGCTTATCTCTATTTGGTGACGTATCAAAAACATTAAATACATTTCCTCTTCCGCCTAACTCCCGCAGTAGCTGTGATGAACGCCTATCGCTCCAAATGATGCACGGTTGCCCGTCATATCCTTCAAACAGTGCGCCATTTGCGCCAACACGGAAATAACTGTCATCATCATACTCTGCCGGGAATAAAGACTTTGCCAAAATCTTCGCCAAAACATCTTTTCCGATTCCGCCTTTTCCTTCGATATAGTAATTGATTCTTACCGGCGGTAATGGCGCATATGTTGCTAAATACTGCGCTCGTAACTTTGTTAATACGCTCATATCATTTGCATATATTAGAGGATTTTCTTCCATTACATCCCGCAGTGATTTTCCTTCCTTTAATACCTGCAATCTTATCGTTTCCTTGTCTGCATACTTCTTTTTTGCTTCAAGCTTTTTAATTGTCCGGTTGTCCAGTTCTTCACGCCATTGAAACCCCTCGCTTGCTATAACTTCTGAATCATCATATCTGTGCTTTCCTTGTGCTATCTGCTCAGGGCGTTCATGGGTTAAGTACTCCACGCAGTCTAAAAACGCTCCTGTGCCTTTTTTAACTTCCACCTGCTGAACAGGTACTCCGAACCA
>JAZQGF010000020.1:0-36939 GCA_045539875.1 Acutalibacteraceae bacterium | reverse complement strand
GATAATAGACACTTTCGTCAACTCGGTATATGTTTATGACGATAAACTGGTGTTTACATACAACTTCAAAGATGGTACCGAAACAATAACTCTGAAAGAGATTGAAGAGGCTTTCGGTTCGGATTTAAACCAAAGCGCTCCACCACATTGGAGAAATCCGAACCTTTATGGTTCGGATTTTTGTTTTTATCAGGAATATATGCTTATACTTTTTCGTTAATTATCCTATTGCATTACCCACGCTGCATAAAGTATAATATTTTCCGTAAGGGGGCATCACCGTGGACATTAACAGAATCCTCTCAAAGCTTGATGATTATCTCAGCAGAGATGATTATTCTGCAGCAGAAAAACATCTTCTTTATTGGCTTGATGAAGCAGAAAACGGCAAGGATAGCCGCGGAATGCTTCTTTTAAAAAATGAACTGATGGGACTTTACCGAAAACTCGGCAAAAAAGAAAAAGCAATCGAATGCGCCGAATCAGCTCTTGAAATAACAGAAAGAATAAATATAACCGACAATACAGGTGCAGCAACAACATATCTTAACGCCGCAACGGTTTACAAAGCATTCGGAATGGCTGAAAAATCAATACCGCTTTTCAAAAAAGCAAAGAGAATATACGAGAACAATCTTGAAGAAAACGATGAACGCCTCGCAGGTCTTTATAACAACATGGCACTTGCGCTTGTTGATTTAAAAGAATTCTCCCTCGCAAATGAACTTTATAAAAAAGCGCTCACGGTTATGAAAAATGTGTCTGGCGGAGAGCCTGAGCAAGCCATTACTTATCTCAACATGGCAAATGCAGCGGAGGCTGAATCCGGTCTTGAAAATGCAGAAAGCAAAATCACGGAATATCTTGAAAAAGCTGTTGAACTGCTTGACGGCAGTATCAGCGAAACCGACGGCAACTACGCATTCGTATGTCAAAAATGCTCATCGGTTTTCGGTTACTACGGATATTTTTTCTATGAAAAAGAGCTTGAAAGAAGGGCAAAAAAGATATATGAAAGGTCTTGAGCTTTCAGAAAGATTTTATAACGAATTTGGCGCGCCGATGATTCACGAACGCTTTCCCGAAATTGAAAATATGATTGCTGTCGGCCTTTGCGGAAGCGGCTCGGAATGCTTCGGATTTGACGATGAAATTTCAACCGACCATGATTTTGAGCCGGGCTTCTGTATGTTTATTCCCGACGAAGAAATTATCGACAGACACTCAGCATTTCTTCTTGAAAAAGCATATAACTCCCTGCCCAAAGAATATATGGGATTTAAAAGAAACAACATTAATCCCGTTGGCGGAAAAAGAACGGGAGTTATCAGAATCGGTGATTTTTTTGAATCAAAAACAGGCAGCAGAAGCGGAATTCTTTCTGCCCGTGATTGGTTTTCGATCCCCGAATATTCTCTTGCTGAAGCGGTCAACGGAAAAATATTCCGTGACGATTTGGGTATGCTGAGCGAAATCCGACTGCATCTTTCAAAAATACCCGAAAACATAAGGCTTAAAAAGCTTGCAGGCAATCTTCTTCTGATGGGACAAGCAGGGCAGTATAATTATTCCCGATGCCTTCTGCACGGCGAAAAGGGCGCGGCTCAGCTTGCTGCTTTTGAATTCGCAAAGAGTTCATTAAACTGCATTTTTCTGCTGAATAATGAATATATGCCATATTATAAATGGTGCTTTCGCGCGCTGGAAAAGCTCCACCGTCTTTCATCCCTTTCGCCGGATTTGGAATATCTTATTTCAAGCGGAAACAACGAAACGGAGTCAAAGAAAAAGGGAGAAATCATTGAAAAAATCTGTTCGGATATAATTTCGGAAACAACAAATCAAGGGCTTTCGGATTTCAACGGCATTTCCGTAGAGGGACACGCATATTCGGTAAACAGCAAAATAACAGACCCCGAAATAAGAAATCTGCATATTCTTTTTGCGGTATAAGCTGTAAATATATAAGATGATATATAAATATTATCAAGTTATTTATTTATAATACTTGCAATCTCAGTGAAAAGTGATAAAATAAAAATGTATAGGCAAAAATAACCTTAGGAGGATATTCTTATGGCAAAATTTTTATTTTCGGCTTTTGCCGATGAAGCATCGCCTGATATTCTTGAGCAGATAGCCGCATGTAAGGCTAACGGAATTGAATATATCGAGCTTCGCAATGTTAACGGAAAGAATATTTCCAACTTCACCGTTGAAGAGGCTAACGACCTCAAGAAACTTCTTGATGAAAACGGAATAAAGGTTTCATCAATCGGCTCTCATTACGGCAAAATTGAAATTGACGATGACTTTGCACCTCATTTTGAGGCATTCAAGCAGACGGTTGAGGTTGCAAAGGTTCTTGAAACCAAATACATCAGAATGTTCAGCTTTTTCTTCACAAAAGGACAGAGCCGCGAAGAATACAAAGACGAAGTCTATGCAAGACTTAACGCAATGGTTGACTATTCAAATGAGCATGGCATTCTCTGCTGCCACGAAAACGAAAAGGGCATTTACGGCGACATAACCGAAAGATGCCTTGAGCTTGCCGAGCATTTCGGCGACAGAATGGGCTGCATTTTTGACCCCTCAAACTACATCCAGTGCGGCTCGGATACTCTTGAAGGTTTTAAGCTCCTTCAGGATTATGTTACATATTTCCATGTTAAGGACTGCATTGCAGAAATTGACACCGTTGTTCCTGCAGGCGAGGGTGACGGACATCTTGTTGAAATCATGCGTATGCTTGACGACAAAGAGGGTGTATATTTCCTTTCCGTCGAGCCTCACCTGAGAGTTTTTGAGGGTCTTGATAACCTTGAACCCGATGACGCAACCGCAAATGCAATGAACAAAAAGTTTGTTTATCCCGACAACATGACTTCATTTGCAGCTGCATGCTCCGCAATCCATAATATTATTGAAACAAAAATTCAGCCCGTAAGATTCGGCATTATCGGTGTCGGCAACATGGGCACTTCACATATCAACATGCATCTTCAGGGCAAGCACAAGGAGCTTCGCTTCACTGCAATCGCAGATATCGATCCTGCAAGACTTGACGCTGCAAAGAAGCTTATGCCCTCTCTCAAAACCTTTGACAGTGCTGAGGCTCTTATCGACAGCGGCGAGGTTGATGTTGCCCTTATCGCAACTCCCCACTATGACCATTCACCCATTGCTCAGTATGCATTCAGTAAAGGTGTTCATGTTCTCACAGAAAAGCCTGCAGGCGTTTACACTAAGCAGGTTCGCGAAATGAACGATGCTGCTGCAAAAACAGACCTTGTTTTCGGCATCATGTATAACCAGAGAACAAACTGTGTTTACAGAAAGATGCGCGAGCTTGTTCAGAACGGCGAACTCGGCGAAATCAGAAGAGTAAGCTGGATTATCACCGACTGGTACAGAACCCAGGCATATTATAATTCAGGCGGATGGCGTGCAACATGGAAAGGCGAAGGCGGCGGCGTACTGCTTAACCAGTGCCCCCACAATCTCGACCTCTGGCAGTGGATTTGCGGTCTGCCCGTTAAGGTTAAGGCTTTCGTTCACGAAGGCAAATGGCACGACATCGAGGTTGAAGACGATGTTACAATCTATGTTGAATACGCTAACGGCGCAACCGGCACATTCATAACAACAACAGGTGACTATCCCGGCACAAACCGTTTTGAAATCACTCTTGACGGCGGTAAGCTCGTATGCGAAAACAACAAACTTATGCTCTATAAGCTTGAAAACACAATTTCTGACCATTGTGCAAACGCAAAAGAAGGCTTTGGCAGCATCGACGGCGAATGGATTGAAGTTGAAACAGATGGCAGAAACAAGCAGCATTCCGAAGTCTGCAACAAGTTTGCAGCTGCAATTCTCCGCGGCGAAGAGCTGACCGCAAAGGGCGAGGAAGGCATAAGAGGTCTTTCAATCTCCAACGCTGCCCATCTTTCGGCATGGCTCGGCAAAGAAATCGAGCTTCCCGTTGACGAGGATGTTTATTACGCAGAGCTTCAAAAGAAGATTGCGGCAGGCAAGGCAGAAAAAGATAATGTTGTTGCCGCTGTTCAGAGCGATATGTCATCCACTTTCTGATAAGGTGAACTAAAATATGAAAGTTGCTGTTATCGGCTGCGGAAATGTTTCGGTTATGCATTTCAATGCACTCAGGGATAATCCCGACACCGAAATCGTTGCAGCTGCAGATATAAAACCCGAAAGGGCAGATAAAAAAGCCACCGAATTCGGCGCAAGGGCGTATTATGACTTTGACGAGCTTCTTGAAAAAGAAGAACTCGACTGCATTCATATCTGCACTCCTCACTATCTTCACACGCCTATGGCTGTCAAGGCTTTAAAAAAGGGAATCAATGTTATTCTTGAAAAGCCGTGTTCGGTTTCTATGTCAGAAATCAATGAGCTTCGGGATGCGGAAAAAGCAAGCGGAAAGCAGCTCGGTATCTGTTTTCAGAACAGATACAACGCCTGCGTCAGAGAAGCAAAAAGAATCATTGATTCAGGTGAAATGGGCTGCGCAAAATCCGTCAGAGCATTTGTTACTTGGGAACGAGGCAAGGACTATTATAGTGATGACTGGCACGGTACTCTCGATAAAGAATGCGGCGGCGTGCTCATAAATCAGTCCATTCACACGATGGATTTAGTGCAGTATCTCGGCGGAAAATGTCAAAAGGTTACTGCTCATGTTTCAAACGACCACCTCAAGGGCATAATTGAGGTTGAGGATACGGCAAACGCTCTTCTTGAACTTGAAAACGGCGTTACCGCTGTATTTTATGCAACGCTTGCCTACGCCGAAAATTCCGAGGTATTCATTGAAATCACTCTTGAAAACGGCAGGCTTCGTCTTGAGGGCGAAAAGCTTTATTCCATAGGAGATAACGGAGAAATAACCGAAATCACGCAAAAGTCCGATACCGTTTATCACGGTCAGCGTTACTGGGGCTCGGGGCATTCCGTTCTTATTGACGATTATTATTACTGCCTGAAATCAGGCGAAAAATTTAAGATTGATGCCGTTGAAGGCAGCAAAGCAGCTATGATTGTTGCTGCCTGCTATGAATCCTCGAAGAGCGGCAGAACCATCGAAATCACGGAAGGAGCAAACTGAAATGTTTCATGAAAATTTAAAAGGCAGAGTAGCCGTTATCACAGGCGGCGGCGGAGTTCTTTGCAGCGGTTTTGCAAAGGACCTTGCAAAGCTCGGCGTTAAGGTTGCAGTTCTCGATTTGAGAGAAGAAGCTGCACAGAAGGTTGTTGATGAAATCAATGCTGAGGGCGGCACTGCTATTGCAGTCGGCTGCAATGTTCTTGAGGCTGAAAGCCTTGAAGCTGCAAAGGCAAAAATCACCGCTGAGCTCGGCGTTTGCGATATTCTTATCAACGGCGCAGGCGGCAACTCCCCTCTCGGCACAACAACAAAGGACACTCTTGAGCTTAAGGATATGGCTGAAAAGGCAGAAGGCGTTAAGACCTTCTTTGACCTCGACGCAAAGGGCATTGAATTCGTTTTCAATCTCAACTTCCTCGGTACTCTTCTCACAACCCAGTGCTTTGCGAAGAATATGGTCGGCAGAGAAAACGCAACAATTCTCAATGTTTCTTCAATGAATTCCTTCAAACCTCTCACAAGAATCCCTGCTTATTCAGCAGCAAAGGCGGCAATCTCAAACTTTACACAGTGGATGGCTGTTCATTTTGCTGATGTCGGCATCAGAGTTAACGCAATTGCACCCGGATTCTTCTCAACAATCCAGAATGCAAAGCTTCTCTATAATGAGGACGGCTCACTCACCGAGCGTTCAAACAAGATTATCACCCACACACCCATGCGCCGTTTCGGCGTTCCCGAGGATCTCACAGGCGCACTTGTTTTCCTCTGTGACGAACAGTATTCCGGCTTCATTACCGGCGTTGTTCTTGCAGTTGACGGCGGATTCTCGGCATATTCGGGAGTATGATTTTATAAACAAAAAACGGACTGTATCGCTTGATACAGTCCGTATTTTTTATGAATTATCCTGGTTGTTTGCATAAACATCGGCAACTTCGCTGATGGTTATATATGCGCCTCTGTCGATTTCGTGAACTATTTCCTGCATTTTGGAAACCTGAAAACGGTTAACAACAAAATAGATAACCGTTAAATCCGAACCCGAATAGCCTCCCTTTGCTCCGATTCGCGTCATTCCACTCTCGAATGCAACAGCAAGTGCTTCGCAGATTTCGTCGGGTTTTGAAGTTATAATCATCGCACCCTTTGCACGGTCAAAGCCTTCAACCATAAAGTCAACTGTTTTGAGTGCCGCAGCATAGGTCACGATTGAATAAAGCGGCAAAATCCAGCTTTTGATTACAATTCCGCAGATAATATACAGCACAACATTATAAATCATCACAAATGTACCAACAGTTATTCCAATCTTTTTTGCAAATATAACCGCCATAACTTCGATACCGTCCATCGCTCCGCCGAAACGGATTGCAAGACCGCTGCCAACGCCTGAAATAACACCGCCAAAAAGCGCACAAAGCAGTAAATCTGTACCTGCCAAGGGCGATGCAACGCTCACATCAACAGGAAAAACATCGGTTATCAGAAACGAAAACAGCGAATAAACACCGACGGTATATACCGCATAGATTGTGAACACTATCCCCTGCTTTTTCAGGCCGAAAAGGAAAAGCGGAATATTCAAAACCAAAAGGAAAATTGAGAGAGTAAGGTATTCGGGGGTAACCTGAGCAAGAAGCATTGAGGTGCCCGAAATTCCGCTGTCATAAAGATTAACGGGATAAAGAAAGATTGTTACTCCGATTGCGTTTATTATTCCTGCAAGAGTCAGCATAGAAAAATTCTGCCATCTCAGTTTTTTCAGTTGCTTTAACATGGTCGCCTGCCTTTCGTTATTTATTAATAAAATCAATAAGTCCGTGCCAGTCGTCACGGGAAAAATAGTGTCTGCCTTCTCTGTAGCAAAGACCAACATTGCCCTCATTGAGATATTTTCCTGCCTTGAGGAAATCATCATCTTCATAAACAAAACCCTTTTTGCCGTAAAGCTCATAGACCTCGGAGGATGCGGCACAGAAAAGGAATTCAAGATTCGGCCCTGCCCATATATCCTCGGCTGCAGATGCAATATGCACTCTTCGCGGAGCAATAAGCGCAGAAAGAAAATGCTGCTCAAACGGGGTTTCGTCATCCTTGCCGTAATAATTTTTATAGTTTTCGCAGAACCAATAATCAAAACGGTCAATAATATCGCCGATAAATTCGTTGCACTCGCTCTTGCCTCTGTTGAGCGAATCTCCGCTGCAACCCGAGCAATTTGAATGAACCGCCGCAAAACGGGTATCAACCGCACCTGTCAGAAGTGCTGTTTTGCCGAGCCTCGAGTGACCGCAAACGCAGATGTTATCCTTATCAATCTCGTCACGGGTCTGCAAAAAGTCCATAACTCTCATTGCCGCCCATGCCCACATGGCAATCTTTCCGGGAGAATATGCCGTTCTTTCTGCGTTTTTATAAATCAAGCCTGCCAGACCGTTTGTGAAATTGCCGTCATCGCTTGTGACATCCTTATAGCAGAAGGATGCGCACGCAAATCCGTTATCAATTATCTCTTCGGTGGGCATATATTTATCAGGCACATCGGGTCTGAAATTGATGTGGACAAAGGTTTTGAATTTGCCTTCCTTTTTGGGATATACATAAGTGACGGGAAAGGTGAAATCCTCGCCGTAAACCCTTGCGGTTATTTCAAGCTCCATATACACCGCCTTGCCTGCACAGTAGCGGATCGGGTCATCATCAACAATCTTGAACGAAACCGATTCGGGCTCATCAGGCATATAGCCGTATTCGCATTCCTGCATCATTCTGAGAACATCGGGTCTTATTCTTTTCCATTCCTCAACAGTTTCGGCACGCTTGCCGTTAATTTCAAGAGGTGAAGGAAGATTTAATGTTTCAAGCATTTTATTTATCATAATCTCACCTAAAATAAATTATTCTGTAATGCACCTGACGGTGCATAGGGGTCGTCAGGTCGCCGACCCCTACATTATTACTCAGCAACAGAAATTCAGCCGTCAAGATACAATAAACCTTTTCTGTTTTTGCGTTAAGATTGGCGAGATTGAATTTTTGTTGCTGCGGTGTAAAAGAAAAGGCAATACGAGGTATTGCCGAGCATTTTGAACCTCAGCAACGGAAATTCAGCCGTCAAGATAACGCAAAAAAATAAAAGGCAGGGGTATAATATACCTCTGCCACTTTATTTTGACTTATGCTTCCTTAACAACTACCTGCTTGCCGTTATAGTAACCGCACTCGGGGCAAAGTCTGTGAGATCTCTTGTACTCACCGCAGTTTGAGCACTTTTCAAGCTGGGGAGCAGACATCTTCCATACATTTGAGCGTCTCTTATCTCTTCTTGCCTTTGAAACTCTTCTCTTGGGTACTGCCATGCCTAAGCACCTCCTTAATTTTGTGCTTTTATTAAACCGTCAGGTTTTTTCTTAATTATCCAAAAGCTGCTTAAGCGCCGCAAGACGCGGATCAATCTCTTTTTCGCAGCTGCATGAACCTGTGTTAAGATCCTTGCCGCACTTTGAGCAGATTCCCTTGCAATCCTCACTGCAAAGGAACTTTGCCGGAAGATCAAGAAAAATATCCTCGGTGACAAGCGGATCCAAATCAAAACGAAGCTCATTGACGAGCAACAGTTCATCATTTTTCTCATCGTTAAGATGAGTTACAAGGGTATGGAAAATATCAATCTCAAGCGGAACATTTATCGGCTTTGCACAGCGGTCGCAGTCCATATCAAGAACAAACTCCGCCTTTGCACGCAACTCAACTATACCCGTATAATTGCCTGCACTGCCGCTGACCCTTACGGGAGTTTTGAAAGGGTTCGCGCCGCTGAGCTCCTGCTCGGATAAATCCAGCTCAAAGCTGAATTCTCTGACCATTCCCTCATTGTTGAAAATAGGCTCTAAATCCAATATCATTAATTTTCACCTAAAAATCACGCACAAAATATTATAAATGGGTATGCGCAATTTGTCAACTAAAATTTTAATTTAAATTCAGATTTTTTCGCAGAAATCGAAAATTCTTGCAGGGAGGTCGCTTTCATCACAGGAAATTGTGAAGGTGAAATCCTGCTCTGCAATCTTGCTAAGCTCTGCAACCTTCTCAAGGAAGTTTGCAAGTGCTTCATAGTCTCTGCCGCCGATTTTAAGAGTTGCATCAACAAGGATATCAGTGATATCGTGGTCACCCGCAACAAGACCGCTGAGGAAGCCGTAGAATGCATCGTAGCCGCTTACTTGGTAATGGTCTGTTTCAACGAGTCTTGCTCTGTAGTTAACATTATAAGTTAAAAGTCTTTCCTTCTCAACGCAAACAACATTGCCGTTTGATTTTTCAACAGCACCGTTTACAAGGTCGATAAGTCTCTTTGTTTTTCCTGCGCCTTTGTTGCCGATAATAAGATAGATCATTTTTAAAATCCTCCTGTGTTTTTTATTTGAGTCTTGCTTCAAGCTCTTCCTTTTGAGCCTCGTAGCCGGGCTTTCCGAGAAGAGCGAACATATTCTTTTTATAGCTTTCTACGCCGGGCTGGTCAAAGGGATTAACTCCGAGGATATAACCCGAAAGACCGCAAGCCTTTTCGAAGAAATAAATCATCCAGCCAAGATTGTATTCATCCTGTCTGTCAATTTCAATAAGAATGTTGGGAACATCGCCGTCTGAATGTGCAAGAACTGTTCCTGCAAAAGCCTTGCTGTTAACATAGTGAACGGTTTTTCCTGCAACGAAATTAAGACCGTCGCCGTTGATATCGTCAAATTCGATTTCAACATCGTTCCGGGGCTCGTTGACCCACATAACGGTTTCAAACAACTTGCGTTCGCCTTCCTGAATATACTGGCCAAGCGAATGAAGGTCGGTTGAAAAGATCGCCGATGCAGGAAAAATCCCCTTATTTTCTTTGCCTTCGCTTTCACCGAAGAGCTGCTTGAACCATTCGCACCACATAGTCATCGAGGGCTCATAAGCTGCAAGCATTTCGATTGACTTGCCGCTGCGATAAAGAATATTGCGGATTGCAGCGTATTTATAGCAATCGTTGGTATTTATGTCGTCTTTTGAATAAGCTTCTCTTGCGTCTGCTGCGCCCTTCATAAGAGCATCAATATCAATTCCTGCAACAGCAATGGGAAGCAGACCGACAGCGGTTAAAACGGAATATCTTCCGCCTACATCATCGGGCACAACAAAAGTTTTATAGCCTTCGCTGTCTGCAAGCGCCTTGAGAGCGCCCTTTGACTTGTCGGTTGTAACATAAATTCTTTTTGCCGCTTCTTCCTTTCCGTATTTATCTTCAAGAAGCTTTTTGAAAATACGGAAAGCAATTGCAGGCTCGGTTGTTGTTCCCGATTTTGAAATAACATTGATTGAAAAATCCTTGCCTTCAACAAGCTTCATCAGTTCCGCAACAGATGAAGAGCTGATAGTGTTGCCGCCGTAGTAGATATCGGGAGTATCCTTTTTAACAAGGTTGTAGTTATTTGATTTAACGAATTCTATAACGGCTCTTGCGCCGAGATATGAACCGCCGATGCCGAGAACGATGAGCGCATCGGAATCTTTTTTGATTTTTTCTGCGCAGGCTTTAATTTCCGCAAATTCAGCCTTGTCGTAGTTAACGGGAAGGTCTATCCAGCCGAGAAAGTCGCTGCCCTTACCTGTTCCCTCGTGAAGCATTGCATGAGCCTTTGAAACCTCGGGCTGCATCGCTTCAAGCTTCTCACTGCAGGCATAGTCACCTGCATACCTGAGATTGAGTTTGATTGCCATGTGTCTGTACACCCCACTATAAAATGCCAAGAGTTATTTAATATATTTTACCCTATAAAAGCATTCTTTGCAACACCTAAAATAAAAATATTATAAATTTTTTCTGCAAAACAGGTGTTTTTTTGAATCAGGGCAAGACACTTCGCGTTTATTAATTACAGTTTATCATAAATCCGTAATAAATGCAAACCGAAAATGTTAATTTATTTGGCGAATGCCGATATAATCCGCATAAAAATTATTTTTAATGTAAGCTGTTCTATTCTGTCGGGTGCAGTCAGACTGTATTCTCCGAGAAGCTCGTCGCCGAGCCTGAAAGTAACTGTTCCCAGCACCTGACCTTGTTCAACGGGAGCCGCAACATCAACCGCAAGGTCAATTGTTTGGGTTATATCTCCTTCTCTGCCCTTCTCGATTAGAACCGCAGCCGGCTCGGGAATTTTGGGCTTTATCTTTTCAACAACCCCGTTGATAACACCCACTTCGGGAATCAGCGTTGCATCAATTTCGGGCGTAACCGTTGAATAATTTGCAAAGCCCCAATTGAGCATCGCCTTCGCAGTTTCAAATCGGTCGCTGCTGTTTTCGCTGCCCATAACAACAGCGATAAGATGGGTTCCGTCTCTCAATGCGCTTGCAGAAACACAGCAGCCTGCCTTTGATGTTGTGCCTGTTTTAAGACCGGTTGTGCCCTCATAAAATCTGACAAGCTTGTTGGTGTTAACCAGCTCGGTCTGACCCTCACGAAGAGAATCCATCCATATTGTTGTGTAATTGGTTATAAGCTCATGCTTGAGAAGCTCCCGTGACATTATCGCAACATCGAGTGCGGTTGTGAGATGGTTTTCGGTTGTGTCATCAAGACCCGTGCAGTTTTCAAAGTGGGTATTTTTCATTTCCAACTCTTTTGCCCTGTCGTTGAGCATCTTGACAAACGCCTCGTCACTGCCTGCGAGATATTCACCCAAAGCAGTGCAGGCATCGTTTGCACTGTAAACAGCGGTCGCTTTCAAAAGGTCATCAACCGTCATCTGCTCACCCTCTTTGAGCCATATCTGCGACCCTCCCTTTGATGCGGCACTACCCGTAACGGTAACAACATCGCTCAATGCAATCTTACCCTCGTCAATTGCTTCGGTTATCAGCAGAAGCGGCATAATTTTTGTTACTGATGCAGGGTATACCTTTTCATTCTCGTTAAGCTTCATCAGCACCTTTCCCGTTGATGCGTCCATGAGTACGGCGGATTTCGCTTTGATTTCAACAGGCGGCGCGGCATTCTGCGCAAACGATAAAACGCTGAAATTCAGCACCGTTGCGACGATTAATATGGAGGAAACAGTTATTTTTATTATTTTTTTCATATCACAATCCCCTTTCAAGAGAATATATGACACAAATATGATTGATTATCACTTTATTTTTTGATATAATATGGTTTAATTTGAAATTCAGAAGGAGATGCCTATGAAAGCCGCATTTTATACCCTCGGCTGCAAAGTTAATCAATATGAATCACAGGCAATGGCGCAAAGCCTTGAAAAGCATGGCTTTATTATCACCGACCCTGCCGATGAAGCAGATGTTTATATTATAAACTCCTGCACTGTCACAGCCGAAAGCGACCGTAAAACGAGGCAGGCCGTGCGCAGATTCAAAAAACTCCATCCCAACAGCATTGTTGCGCTTACAGGATGCATGACGCAGGCATTCCCCGAATACGGCGAAAAGCTTGATGAAGCAGATATTGTTATCGGCAACAAAAGCAACAGGCTGCTTTATGATTATATCAATCAATACATTAACGGCAGCGGCAGGATTTTTGCCGTTGACCTTCACAAAACAGGCGATGAATTTACAGGCGACACCATAAGCTCCTTCAGAGAAAGAACAAGAGCAAGCGTTAAAATAGAGGACGGATGCAACCGTTTCTGCTCTTACTGCATTATTCCCTATGCAAGGGGAAGAGTGCGCTCAAAGTCGCTTGATGAGCTGAAAAATGAAATTGCGGAGCTTGAAAAAAACGGTTTTTCCGAAATCGTTCTTGTCGGCATTAACCTTTCGGCTTACGGAATGGGAACAGATGTTAACATAGTTGATGCGGTTAAGCTTGCCGCATCCTTTGAGGGAATAAAAAGAGTGCGTCTGGGCTCGCTTGAACCTGACCACATCACTGACGAAATCATTGACGGTCTTTCGGAAATTCCCGAATTTTGTCCGCAGTTTCACATTTCACTTCAAAGCGGATGTGATTCAACTCTTAAACGCATGAACAGGCATTATGACAGCTCGGAATATTATGAGCTTTGCCGAAAGCTTCGCTCAGCCTTTGCGGATACAACAATCACCACCGATGTTATGGTAGGTTTTCCGGGTGAAACTCCGGAGAATTTTGAATGCTCTCTGGAATTCGTTAAAAAGGTTGGATTTGAAAAGGTTCATGTTTTTCCCTATTCAATAAGACCGGGTACACCTGCGGCAAAAATGCCCGACCAGATTGAGAAAAGCGAAAAAGAAAAAAGAGCCGCAATAATGACGGCGGCAGCTGATAAAATCAGAAAGGATTTTCTTGAAAGACAAATCGGCAAAACACTTGAAGTTCTCATTGAGGAGCATCACGGCGGCTTTGCGCAGGGCTTCACGGCAAACTATACACCTGTTAAAATCCCCTGTGAATGTGAAATTCACGGCATAATAAAAACAGAAATCACCGCTGTTGACGGCGATTTCTGCGTTGGGAAAATATGATTTTACGGCGAGGATAATCCTTGCCGTTTTTTAATTGTTTTTATTGCTCAGCGGTCGGCGCAGAAGAAGGCTGAGGAGCGCAGAGCCTTTGAACGGAATAAGCGGATAGAGATAACACTGCCCCGTAACGGTTCTTGTTGTTGCAATTTCGGCAATTACAATCAGTATGCCTGCTGCAAATCCCCACACATTGAAAAGGGCGATGAGCCCAATGAGCATCATTCTGAAAAGCTTGAAAGCATAGCCGAGTTCGAAACTGGGCTGAGTGAAATTCGTCAGCGCAACAAATGCCATATAAAGCACAACCTCGGGCACAAACCAGCCTGCCGAAACCGCAAATTCGCCCAGCACGAGTGCTCCGATAACGCCGAAAGAGCCGCTAAGCGATTGCGGTGTATTTATTGACGCTAGCTTTATCGCATCAATAACGACCTCAACTATAAACAGCTGCGCCACAATCGGCAAAGTATATTTCTCTTCAATCCTTATAAAATCCAGCCACTCGGGAATATAATCGGGGTTCTGAATCAGCAACAGCCATATCGGAATAAGCAGCATCGTCATTGCAAAAATAAACATTCTGATAATGCGCATATATGAGCCTATGACGGGTGACATGTAATAGTCATTGGTGTCCTGCAAAAAATCGAAAATTCCCGACGGAATTATCATTGCCGCAGGTGAATTATCGGTTATAACAACCATGCTGCCCTCAAGCACGCTTGCCGCAACCGCATCGGGTCTTTCCGTATACCTGACCTTCGGAAACGGATTATACCACTGCTTCGGAACAAGGCAGTCAATAAGGCTCTGCTGACTCATTGAAAGTGAATTTACGGAAACCGAATCAATCTTTTTTCTCAGGGCGTTGAGCATTTTTTCATTTACTCTCCCCTGCATAAAACAGATTACAACATCAGTTTTGGATTTTTTGCCGACGGAATGGATTTCCATAGTAAGGTTGATGTCTCTGATTCTTCGGCGGATAAGCGCAGTATTGAAAACAAGAGTTTCAACAAAGCCGTCATGCGGACCCCTGAGCACTCTGTCATTTTCAGGCTCACCAACAGAACGCACGGGATAAGTTCTTGCATCAATCATAATTGCTTCGGGATAGCCTTCAACAATCATTCCGATTGCACCCGAAAGCACGGCTTTTATGAATTCGTTGACCTTTGCATGAACATCAGTTTCAACATACGGCACGAATTTATTTGCAAAATCCCTCGTGGTTTTCAGGGCTTTCATTTCTTTTTCTTCTGCATTCATAAAGTAACTCATAATTTTGACCATGATTTCATCTTTGCAGAAGCCGTCGATAAAGTAAAGCTTTGCGCTGCGCTTATCTATTTTTATTTCTCTGCCCACAAGATCAAAACTGGCGTTCAGACGCAAATCCTTGTCAAGCATCATAACATTCGAAACATAATCCGCCGAAAAAGTTTTCTCCATTCCTATCTTCCTTTATAATTTTATATTCTATTGTTTGCAGAAAAATTATCTGTATTCATTATAAAGGTTAACAATTGCGTTCCATGTCAGCGGACCCACAACGCCTGTCTGCTCAATACCCGAAAGTCTCTGCACTGCAATAACGGCATTTCGTGTCTGGTTGCCGTAAACTCCATCAACGGTAATCAGCGGCACTGCGTTATTATTCTGTGCAATGGTGCGCAGGAAGGTCTGCACCTGAGTTACAACATTTCCGCTGGTACCCGTTGTGAGAGTATAGCCGGGATAAAGAAGTGACGAATACGAACGGTATTCATCGGGAAGTGAGTTGAGAGTGCTGTCATAGGCATCAAGAATAGCGTTCCATGTTGCTCTGCCCACTATGCCATCAACCGTAAGACCGTATTCACGCTGAAAGGTACGCACGGCGTTCTCTGTTGCGGGCCCGAAAATACCGTCAACCGATATCTGCGGCAATCTGTCATTGAAAAATCCGAGAAAATTCAGATAATACTGAATCGTGCGCACATCTCTGCCTCTGTCGCCTCTGCGGATAACCTCGCTGAAAATTCTCTCAACCTCGCTGATTGTTATACCCTCGGAAT
The DNA here is from genome assembly GCA_045539875.1 of Acutalibacteraceae bacterium. GTDB lineage: Bacteria > Bacillota > Clostridia > Oscillospirales > Acutalibacteraceae > CAG-177. Next base: position 21,237 of record JAZQGF010000020.1, on the reverse strand, counting down.
AAAGCTCTGAAAGCTTTTTGACTGCATTATAAATCTGCTTGATTTTATACCATGTTGCCTTGCCCACTATGCCGTCGGGGGTGAGGTTGAATATACGCTGAAACTGCCTTACAGCCGCCTGAGTTGCCGAATCAAAAAAACCGTTTGCGTCTGGAATTCTTGGAATTGACGGATAATTCTGCCGTATTCTGTTAAGCTGACGCTGAATTGTTCTTATATCTTCGCCGCCGTAGGAGCCGATTCTGAGCAGTCTTCCCGGATAAGATTCCGAAATGTTTTTTACGGGTGCATTACGCACTATATTAACATCGTTTCCGTAATAATTCTGCAAAATCTGATACGGCGTTCTGCCCTGATTTGCAAGAGTTACCGTTCCCCACTGTGAAAGACCTCTGCATGTTATATTTCTGCCGTCACAATATTCGGTAAAGTACGGCTGAATCTGATTTCCCTTTGTCACATAATCATTGAAAAGCTCATCGACAAGCCTTGAAACATTTGAATAAATATCCCTGCCGTCAATATATGCCTGGTCATATGAGGTTGAATTTGTTATGTCAAAATTATATCCTCTGCTTCGGTAATATTCGGTAAAAATTCTGTTAAGCGCAAAGGATACCTGAGCATATATATTTGCTCTCAGAGCACTTTCGGGCCACGATGGATAAACCTCACTCGAAGCCACATTTTTTATATAATCGGTGAACGGAACACGCACATTCCGCGCATTTGAATTCGGTGTCCCGAGGTGGACGGTTATATAATCGGGGATTACAGGTGTAACAGCCATGATTTATCCCTCGTTCCTTAATGTGCTGAGCGTTGTTTCGTCAACAACAATCGGTTCAGGTTCTTCAAGGCCTTCGGCTTTTGCAAGCATACGCACAGGCTGAATCGATTCGATGCCCGAAAATACAGGCACATTGGTGAAAACGGCTCTCACATAGTCAGGATGCTCAACATAAACGGAATATACCGCATAAGGAAGCCTAGGATTCTGCCCTGTCTGCGGCGACTGCGAAAGAGAGCGCGGCGGTGCAGGCAAACGGATGCTTTCGGTTGAACCGTCAATATCGGTAAGTCCGTCAAAAACAGCAACATTTCCTTCGGGGAGCTCAAGGAACACCATCACTCTTGCACTGGGAACACCGAACGCTCTGTCGGACGCAAAGGCTTCAACCTTCAAACTGCCGCTTTCTGCGTTTGCTGCAAGAAAATCGTTGATGCTTCTGCATTTTGCTTTTTGATCGTTTGTTGCATTTTCGGAAATTGATTCACAGCTTCTGCGTAAAACACGCTCAACATCAAGACTGTCGCTCAGGTTTTGTATTATTCCGTCTGCCGCAGGCTCGGTCTGAGCTGCCACTGCCTCAGGTTCATCCGTTTTTTCTGCTGGCATTTCAGTTATATTTTCTTGCATTTCGGGCAACGGATTGCTTCTGTCACGCTCAAATGGGGTATTATTTCTCAAAGCATCATCCATTTCTTTTACCCTTTCATCGGTTGATTCTCCTGCCGTTGGATATCCCGATATGTTGTTGCGCCTTTGAAATTCAAGCATTTCTCTTCTGTATCTGTCCATCAGTTTTTCAAGTTCTCTTTTATCCATAAAAAAACCTCCGTTTCATTTGCTAATTATAATATATTAGCGTACGGAGGTTTTTGTTACAAAAACGGCCTCACTTATTCAGTGAGACCGCTTTGATTTATTCAGGAATCAATCTTCCTTCTTTTTTCTTGCAAGTACATATGCTGCAGCAGCCGCGCCTGAGATAACCGCAAACGCTGTTACGCCTGCAAATGAACCTGTGTCGGGAATTACGACATCAACATCTGCGCCAACATCTTCCCATGTTGCTTCGAAGACGAGGTCTGTGTTGCCCATCTTCTCGGGAACTTCGGGATTCCAGCCTGCAAATTCTGCGCCGTCCTTAGTGGGATCAGCAGGAACAGGGATCTTTGTTCCTTCAACAACTTTATATACCTTGTAAACTTCACCGTCAACCATGAATGTTACAGTATGAGTATGCTTAACAAGGTGGATTGCACCAACGATAACAATGATACCGCCAACGATTGATGCACCTGTGATAAGAGCTGCATTCATGCCGATTACTGTTCCGACGATTGCACCTGAAACAACTGTTCCGCCGATTACAAGACCGACAAAGGTCTTATCAACTTCCCACTGAGCAACAAACTCAAGGTTTTCAGCAGGCATTGTTTCGGGAACTGAGGGCTCCCAACCAACAAATACAAAGCCGAACTTTGTAGGTGCTGCAGGAATGGGAATTATATCGCCTTCTTCAAGAACATAAAGTGCATAAGTCTTATCGTCAACAATATATCTTGCCGAGAATTCTTTACCGTGAACAGGTGCTTTTGCCCACTTAGCTGTGTAAGTGAGGTCATGAGCAGGCATTGTTGAAACAACTGCGGGTTCCCAACCTGCGAATACATAGCCTTCCTTAGTGGGATCAGCAGGAACGGGAACTTCAGATGCAAACTTAACATCTGTGTATTCCTCATAAACAGCGCCTGTTGAATCAAGGAGATATTTTACATTGTAGCTGTTGATTTCGAGCTTTGCATAAGCATCGATATCTTCATCACCCATTGTTTCGGGAAGCGGATTGCCGTTTTCATCAGTCCAACCCTTAAAGGTGAAGCCTTCGACATTAACTTCGGGATGGGTCATTAATTCGCCTTCCTCAAATGTCTTCGTTGTGTAAGGCTCTGCTTCAGCGCCTTCACCCTTTACAAGGTAGTAGTTAACTGTGTGTGTCTTATCAGGAACCTTTTCCCAGATTGCCTTAACGGTGAGATCTTCTTCAATCTTTCCGTCTTCGGGAATGCCGTCCCAACCCTTGAATTCATAGCCATCTCTGGTAGGAGTGGGAAGCTCTCCGATTGTATCGCCTACAAGATACTCTTCTGTATACTTGTCTGTTCCGTCTTCAAATTCACCGCCGTTTGCATCAACTGTAAGAGTTGCAGTTTCTGTATCGGGGTCTGCTTCCCAGACTGCCTTGACAGTCAGGTCGTTAGCAGGCATTGTTTCGGGAAGTGAGGGCTCCCACTTAACGAATGTGAAGCCTTCTCTTGTGGGCTCAGCAGGCTCGGTAACGGTTGCGCCATACTCATATGTTGCTGAGGGCACTTCGCTACCGCCGTTTGAATCGAAGGTGATTGTGTATTCATTGATCTTCCACTTAGCTGTAAGCTCAAGATCTTCGTCAGGCATTGTGCCGTCTTCGGGGTAGCCATCCCAACCTTCGAAGGTGTAGCCTTCCTTCTTGGGAATTTCGGGAAGAAGCTCTTCAAGATCTGAACCGTATTCAACATCGGGCTCTACAACCTGAGCTGAACCGTCCTTGAATTCACCGCCGTTTGCGTCAAATACGATATCATTTGTATGGATAGTCCATACACCTACAAGAACAACATCGTCACCGTTGATTGTAACCTCTGTTACTTCAACTGTTCTGTCATCATTGAGGAACCAACCTTCGAAGGTATAGCCTTCTACTGCTGCGGGATCGGATGCAACAGTAACTTTTGCACCGTCCTTATAAGTTTCAAAATCGGGAAGTTCGTCTGCGTTTGCAGGTACATCGCCTTCATATTCATAGGAAACGATGAACTTTTCAGTATCCTTAACCCAGAATCCCTCAAATACGATGGGATCTGATGCAGGTGCGAATGATTCGCCGGGGTTATACTTAACGCCGTTATAATACCAACCGAAAAATTCATAACCTTCTACTGCTGAGGGAAGTGCTTCAACAACTACCATATCATTCTCGGTAATTGTCTTTGTTGCAGGCACTGCGTCTGCAGTTGCAGGAGTATCTTCACCGATGTAAGCATAGCTTACGGTGTAAGTCTTAACGGGAATTGCTTCCCACTTAGCTGTAAGTGTTGTGTCTTCATCAGGCATCTTGTATGCTTCGCCTGCTGCGTAAACCTTTTCGCCGTCATCCCAGCCGAGGAATTCATAGCCCTCGCGGGTTGTTGTGGGAAGGTTGATGATTGCGCCGGGAAGAAGCTCTTCGTCTTCAACTGCAACGCCGCCGTTTTCGTTGAATGAAAGTGTCTTCTTGGTGGGCTCTACTATGATTTCATCGAAGTCTGCATAAAGAATGGTATCTTCGGCAGGCATACGGAATACATAGTTTGCAGGATAGCTTGCGCCGCTTTCATCCTTCCAGCCCTTGAATTCATAGCCTTCAAAATTGTCAAGTGCAGGAAGCTTATATGCTTCGCCTGCTTTGAGTTCTTCAGCCTTGGGAAGTGTGGGAGCACCGGAGGGTGTTCCTGCTTCATATTCAAAGCTGAGCTCATACTTGGGAGCCTCGGTTGTTGTGGGCTCAGTTGTTTCGGGCTCTGTGGGAGCTGTTGTGATTTCAGACCACTTTGCACTGAGAGTAACATTGCCCGTTACCTTGTAATTATATCCTGCAGGATATCTTACATCGTTATCGTCATACCAACCGTCAAACTCATATCCGTCAACCTCGGGAAGATCAGGAAGCTTATATGTCTTACCGTCTTCTACAAGAATATCGCGGGGAAGGTCAGGTGCGCCGTCGGGCTTGCTGCCTTCATAGTCAAAGCTGATAGTATACTTAGCAAGAGTTGTGGGCTCGGTTGTTTCAGGCTCTGTGGGAGCTGTTGTTTCCTCTGTCCACTTCGCAACAAATGTCATGTCGCCCTTAACTGTATATTCAAAGTTTGCAGGATATCTGACATTGTTTGCATCATACCAATAATCGAACTCGATGCCTTCAACAGATGAAATGCCGGGAAGAACATAGGTTTCTCCGCCCTTAACTGCGATATCTGTGGGAAGAACATCTGCTCCTTCGGGTGCTTCTCCGTCATAAACAAAGCTGATGTAATATGTGGGAGCTGTTGTGGGAGCTTCGGTAGTAATCTTGATTTCCCATGTTGCTGAAAGATCAACATCAAAATCAGGCATTGTGTATTCGGTACCGGCAGGATAATAATCCGTGCCGTCATACCAACCCTTGAGGATGAAGCCATCCTTTGTTGATGAAGGAAGGGTGATTGTTTCGCCTGCTTCAAGAGCTTCATCATCTACTTCAGTACCGCCGTTTTCATTGAATGTGAGGTTATACTTCACAATCTCTTCCCATGTTGCAACAAGATCTGCATCTGCTGCGGGCATTTCAAATACTGTGCCGGGAGCATAGATTGTTCCGTTATAATCCCAACCTGCAAATCTGTAGCCGTCAAGTACAGGAAGAGCACTGACTGTTATTGTTTCGCCTTCAATGAGTTCCTTTGAATCGGGAAGCTCGGGAAGGAAATCTTCTTCGGTTTCATACTTATAAGTAAGAGTGAAGAGTTCATTATAGCTGGGTTCAAGAACAAGGTCGCTTGCGGGAACCTTGCCGTCTGCAGGCATATTGATCCAGCCTGCAAATTTATAGCCATCCTTTTCGGGAGTAGCCTTTGTGAGTGAGGGAACAGGATCGCCTTCAACCTTGCCGGTGAATACTTCGTAGTCATTACCCTCTGCATCCTTATAGGTTACGGTATAAACTCTTGTCCATTCAGCGGTAAGAGTTGTATCTTCAGCGGGCATTGTGAACACATCGCCTGCCTTGTAAAGCGAGCCGTCTTCAGCGCGCCAACCGTCAAATCTGAAGCCGTCCATGCTTGTTGAGGGAACATTATAGAGTGCACCTTCAGTAAGAACGGGATCTTTTGAAACAGCTGAGCCACCCTTCTCATCAAATGTGAGAGTATAGGTCTTTTCTTCCCAGATTGCTTCGTAGGTTTCATCGCCGTCTACGGCGACTTCGTCACCGGGTTCAAAGATGTTACCTTCGCTGTCTTTCCAACCTGTAAGCTCATAACCGTCCTTGGTTACTTCGTCAGCTTCGGGAAGAGAAACTGTTGAACCGTGGAGAGGAGTCTGGCTTGCAACGCTGTCGTCAGCAAATGTGCCACCGTTTGAATCAAGTGTGATATTTCTCTTTGCAAGTTCAAAATATGCAACAAGATTGTTATCTGCACCTTCTGTGAGAGTTACAGTAAGAACATTGCTTTCGTGGTCTGTGTCGGGAATATTGCTGTTGCTGTTTGTAAGTCCGCTATATAACCAGTGGATATCAGCTGTTGAGGTACCGTCTGAGATTTCAACGGTCTGACCCTCATTGCCGTACTTTGTAAGAACAGTTCCCTGAACATAGCTTGTTGAGCCGTCAGCATTGAGAACCTGAATCATCGGAGTGATTGTGTACTCAATTGTGCCGGGAATAACCTCTTCCCACTGAGCAACGAATGTCATATCCTTTGCAGGCATGATGTTCTCAAGAGGAAGTGAGGGTACCCATGTGTAGGTATAATCACCATCGTTTCTTGTTGCTACAGGAGGAACGATTACATCACCCGCGTTGTATTCAAGAATGATTTCTTTTACTTCATTGCCGTCTTTATCTGTAAAGAAGCCTTCGGTTGTGATGAATGTTGCTTTATAAACGGGAGCAACAACATCTTCCCAGATTGCTATAAGATTAAGGCTTTCGTCAGGCATTGTTGCATCCTGAAGCTCGCCGGGTGCATAAATGATTGTTTCCGTTGCATCTTCTGCATCAGCCCAGCCCTTGAAGGTCTTTTCATCTGTGGGCCATGTGGGATCAGCAGGAACTACATCTGCAAGAGCTGTTCCGAATGCAACCTCATCGTTTGCGAATGTTTCGGTGCCATCTGCGAATGCGCCGCCGTTTGCATCAAGGATAACAACATGCTCATTTACAGTCCACTGTGCTTCAAACACTACTTCTTCAGCAGGCATTGTGAAACTTGCAGCTGATTCTGCATCTGCAGGATTATTGTAGATTTTGCCGTCTGCACTGCTCTTCCAGCCTGCGAAAGTATGTCCTTCCTTCTCAACGGTTGAGCCGTCACGGACTGCAACAATGCTGTCGGTTGCTTCCTGATCAATTTCACCTACAAGCTCTGTGCCGTTCTTATATATTACATTATATTTATTAGCAACCCACTGAGCTGTGTAGTTTTCGCTTTCTGCAGGGAATGTTTCGGGAATAACGGCCTGCTTTCCGTCTGAATCAACCCAACCGACAAGAGTGTAGCCGGGTCTTGTTGTTTCGGGGGCTTTGAGAGTTTCGCCAAACTTACCTGCTGCAGGAGCGATTTCGGAACCGCCGTTTGCGTCAAATGTAAGAGTTACTTCGTTGGGAGTGAACACTGCATAGAAGGTCTTGCCGTCCATGCTGTCCATAACGCCGAGCTCTTCAGCTGTTGTTGCTTCAGGATCGGTTGACCAACCCTTAAACTGATGACCGTACTTTTCAGGTTCCTTTTCAGGAGCAACAATTTCTTCACCATAAGTTGTGGGGCTTGTTGCGAAAGGCTCTGCATCGGTTTCATCCTCGTAGAAATATGCATTATAAACATTTGCATCATCGCTTACGGGATAGAACTCTGTATCTTCTTTAATTGTATAGGGGAAGGAAACTACTGTTCCGTCAGCAAGCTTCCATACATTGTCGCCGTAGCCTTCGGGAATATCTTCTGCTTCGAATTCATAACCATACCAGTAACCATCCGATGAATCGATAGCTTCACCGTTCTTATCAAAGAATGTTACTGAGTAGGTCTTTTCGGTGCCTTCAAGGGGATTATACATAGCGTTGAATCTCATGCTGCCGATTGCCTTTTCGGGAACCGCAACATCCCAGTCAACAAATGCATAGCCGTCCATTTCGGGATTCTCGGGAATTTCGGGAACTTCACCGAACTTATAAACATAAGTCATTGTTCTTTCGCCTGTTGAGGGGAACTCTGCGCCCTCGCCTGCGTCGAAGAGATAAATAATCTGAACCTCTGCAAGGATTACGATATCGTTTGCAGGCATTGTTTCGGGGATTTCGGAGGTCTTGTTGCCTTCGTCATCAATCAGGTAAAGATCAACTGCTTCTGCAGGAAGCGAATCAAACACGGGAACTGCTGCTTCGTAGTAAACCTTTTCGGTTTCTTCGTGAACACCGGTTATATCTTCATATTTATAAGTTAATGTATATTGATTTCTTGCATAATAAGCTTTAAGCACGGAGGAACCGTCTGCTTCTACTTTGACACTTTCGGTACTCTTTTCGGGAGTGCCGTCTTCTGCACTGCTGTCAAGTGTGAAACCTGCCTTAGCAGTTGCCTGAAGAGGAATTGTGTTGCCTGCTACGGTATAGAAAACATCCTTCTGTGTGGGCTCTGCGGTGTATTTCCCGTCTGTGCCCATCAGGTATGTTTCAACTGTATATCCGGACATGCCGCTGTTGTCCCAGAGAGCGTAGAGAGTACGCTCATCATAATCATACTCTGTGTTCTGCTGGTCGATTGCAAGCATATCAAGAATCTCGGATGTTACATTGAGACCGAGACCCTTAATCTGAAACGCGGTCTTATTGGTAAGGTCAAGTGTTTCGATAAGCTCAGCAGTAAGAGGCTCGCCGATATCTTCTTCACCGATATATCCGGCATTCTTAAGCTGTGAGGTGCCCTTCCAGCCGAGTGCTTCAATTTCAGCACTGCTCATCTCGCCGAAGCCGATAGCTGTGAGAATTTCATCAGTGATGTCTGCGCCTCTTGCAGTCTTGATTGTTGACCAGCCGACAAGTGAGAAGTTTGTTCTTGCAACCTCAACGGCTTTAATATCGTTGTAAATGCTTGTACCGATAATGCCTTTGATACCCGACACTGTTTCGCCGTCTGCGAACTCACCGCCGTTTGCATCAAGAACAACAGCGCTTGTTGTTGTGATAACACCTTTGTTGCTGATGAAGTTTTCATCTGCAATTTCCCAACCGTCACCGAGAATGGTTGACTTTGATGCATCGCTTCCGAGCTCACCCTTGGGAAGGTTGACAAACATGTTGCTGATGCCCATTCCGTTAACGGTTTTCTTTGAACCTCTGAGCTCTGCAGGTACATTTGCGATACCTTCCTGATCAACCTGCTTTGTTATTGCGTTTGCATCGTTTTTGATAACAAAGTCATATTCGTTGTAGAAGTTGTCGTTTTCATCGGTAAGAATAACCGTTGTTTCAACCAAAGGCATATAAACCTGGCTGTAGACAAAGCCCTTATCTGTGAAATAATCAGCAGAAACAACACCGTTGTTGATAAGATAAGGAATCTGAGCAAACTTTGTGGGGTCTGTTTTATATCTCTCGTTTACTGTGAGACTTTCCTGAGTCTGCACATCATTTTCGCCCTTAACTATGTAAGAAGTGTTGGGAGTGTGGGGCACGAGAGTGTCCTGCGGGAAGGACTGAGTTGTTGTTGTGCCGTTCGATTCGGTTACCTGAACAAGATCAAAGAAGTTCTTGTCGAAAAGCAAAGCCGAACTGAAAGTGTTTGTTGCGAAGTTGGTTGAAACATATGCACGCGCCTTAACATGTTCACCGGGCGCAGCCTTTGTTGTTTCAATCCAGTTACCGTTGCTGTCCTTTCTGAAGAACTTGACGGTAAATGTGGCACTTTCTTTGCCTGCAGTTGATGCGGAGTCTGCAGCAGAAGCTGCAACCGACATCGAGCTGAAAATCATGACGAATGCCAAAAGCAGCGCCAATGATTTCTTTAAATGTGTCATAAGCATTTTCCTCCTTAATGCTTGAAAGCGACAAGCGACACTTTCATATAATACGATTTATTCTACCATATTAAAAAATTAATTTCAATAGCTTTTTATAATTATTTATATATAAATAACGGTAATTTTTTATACAACTCCTACAAAGTGACTGAATCACTGCTCTGAAGGCTCTGTATCGAGAACTTTTGCCGCACGGATTTTCGCAAGCTCAAACATCATTGTGTCTCTTGTTTTGCCGTGAACATTGAAGAAGAGAAGGCTGACGCCCTTCATAAATCTTCCGATTGCGGGAGCAAGGGCAAATACAGTCCAGATGCCCGAAAGCATGCTCGGGTCTGTCTGTGGAATTTGGATGCCGTTTGCATTGAGAAGCGGAACATAGTGGATTGCGGCAACCGCAAACGCACTTATCATCTTTGCGGCAGCATCGGAAATAATCTTGAAATAGCTCATTGCTGCAGTGATTGTTGCTTCGTTACGCACGCCCGACTTCCATTCAACATAGTCATAAAGGTCGCCGTTGAGAGCAGTGCTGCAATATCTCTGAATGCTGTTAAGTGAACCGCAGAAGGTGAGAGCGATTATAATCCAGATAAGATTGAGAATAAAGTGGTCTTCGCCGAAAGGCTTATAGCCTACAATCCACATTATGAAATAGCATGCACCGCAGAACATATAACTGCCTGCCGCAAGATTTCTGAGCCCGAATTTCTTGGTAAGCTTTGGGGCAAGAGGAAGAACGAAATAGCTGGGAAGACCGGTGAAAAGACCTGCAATCGTGCCGTATGAAAGTCTGCCCATACAGTTAAGCCAGAAGAAATCCTCAACCATGGTACCCGTGCTTTTGCCGACAGCGAAGAAATTCTTGATAAGAATAACCCACATCGGGCGGCAGGTGCCGATGGTTTTGAAGGTTTTGATAAGACCCATCTGGTTCATATCCTCTCTTGTTGAAAGAGGCATACGCTCCTTCAGCGAGAAGAAGCCGAAAGTTCTGAACGCAACAACGCACAGAACAAACACAACCGCACCGCCCGTATAAATATTACGGGAACCGACCCCAAGAATCTGAGGCAGGAAGTCAACGAGAACGGGGAAAAGCGACGGCAGCCATACGCCGACAAGGTCAGCATAAGCATCCGTTGCAATAAGTCTGTTTCTCTCAATCGGGTTGGGAGTTATGTTAAAAAGAATAATCTGATAGCTTGTGTCGTAAAAGGATTTTGCAATCGAACCGACATAGTTAAAAATCAGGAAAGCTGCAAGAAGCCCTATCTGCGACATTCCTGTGGGAAGCAGCCACGGCGAAAGCGATGCAAAGACCCAGAACGGCAGGGTAAGAATAATATAAGGACGCACTCTGCCCCAACGGGTTCTTGTTCTGTCGATTATCAGACCGGAAACCGCATTGTCAAGAGTATCCGCAATAAAGCTTATTGTTTCTGCAGTACCCCAGGTTTTTGCATTGATTCCGAGGAACTGTGTTGCAAAAAAGAAAAGCTTTTTGCTGAATGTATTCCACATTGTGTCGCCCATACCTGAAAGAATATAAGCCACATAATGCTTGGGACTGAGGTACATTTTGTGCTGTTGGTCAACCTGTTTTCTGACTGCCTCTCCATCTGTTTCGGGGACGGGGACATTTGTTTTTTCAGCTGCCAATTACTTCACCTTCTTTATAAAATTCGAGTCTATTCCATAGTAATCCTATTATAAAGAGCATTGTATAATATCAAACAAAAAAAATCAAGCATATTCGAAAAAAATTCTCGGACATGCTTGATTTTCATTGATTATAATTCTATTTTCTCACTAAGAAGAGGCTTTTCCGAAACCGTTTTCCAGAAGCTTCCGGCATAAATTTCAACCTGATATGTTTCATTTTGAGAAAGCTCGCTGAATTCAACGCTCAGTGTTTCGGGGATTTCATAGAAATAATATTCGCTCCAGATTGTTGTGTTGCGCACTATAACTCCGTCGCTGTTTTTAACAATTACATTATAGTCATCAACATAAACATCCTCGGTTTTTGCCTGGTCAAAGGTAACCTTAAATCCGTCTGCTTTAACATCCGAAATAACAGCCTTTGCATCATCATCAAAATAAGGCGCAACGGTAGTTTTATAGCGTGCGTCGGTGTAAAGATACGATTTGGGGTCCCACGCACTGTCGATTTTCCATGTCATCGGGAAGAAGTTGCCTGTTATCAGGTCATAGGGATATACCCTGACTCGCATTTCTTCGTCTGCTTCAACTATAAGCATCTGCGCAGCCTTTTCTTTTCCGGGCGGAATCGTGCTGCAGAATTTATCGAATTCGTCAAGCTCAAAATAGCTCAGAGTGCCTGTGCCGAGACTTGTGAAATGGCGCTGATGAATGGAACGGGGGTCATTTATAGGCGCGTGCGAATGTCCCGAAAAATCGATTATCTGGGGATAATTCATAAGAATATCGGTCAGTTCATCCTCGCCCCAATTTGCGCTGCCATAAACGGTACCCATAATATGAGGATGCTGGAAGAAGAAAATGGGCTTTCTGGGATTATCGGCAGCCGCTTTTTTTAGCTCCTGCGAAACCCATGCTCTTTTCGCATCGTCAAAATGACAGCCGTTGGTGCAGGTTACACTGATAAAATGGTAACCGTTAATAATTCTGTGGGTGTCAGGCTCCTGAGAATAAATTTCTCTGAATTTTTCAAGCGCTGCTTCTTCGCCTTCACCGTGAAACTCGTGGCTTGCCAATGAAAGCACGGCAACGGTTTCTTCTTTAAGATTACTGTCAAGAGTATCCTTAAAGGCAAGCATCTGCGATCTTGAGCCGCTGGTTGCAAAATCGCCGACAACATAAAGCGCATCAAGCCTTGAATATTCCTCTGCCTCGCTCAGCTTGTATGCTGTTTTGATTGCAAGCTCCATTCTGTCGCGCTCAACGCTATGTTCATCTCTGTAATGCACATCGCTGACTACCATAAACCTCAAAACAGGTTTAAAGCTGCGGTCAAAAGCCATAAAAATCATCCTTTCAGCTATAAAATAGGGAGCTGCTTCTGCGAAACAGCTCCCCTGCAGTTGATTAAATTATCCCATTGTTGAGAAGAGAATTGTGAAAACTGTTGTTACGCTTTTTGCAATACTTGAAACGATAGCAGGAATATCGATCTGATCAAACCAGCCTTCAAAATTCTTCCAGAACATACCCCAATAAGCCTTAATCTGCTCGCCGAAGCTGAGACCGTCTGTATCGTCATCATCTTTTTCGGGAACGATTTCGGTTACCTTAAGCTGATAAATTTCGGAATTATAGGTGCCGCCCTTTTCAACTACAACATAATAGAATCTTCCTGCAACGAGTGATTCTGTTGTAATAACAGTGGGCTCGCCTGCCTTAACCTCAACCTTTTCTGCAATAACCTCACCATTGGGAGTTGCATCGTAAACGGTAACATACCAAGTACCCTCCGCCTTTGATGCAGCATTGTATGAGCCGAGAGAAATGTTGAAGCCGATATTATCTGTGTTCACTGCCTTGAACTTGAAATAGTCTACATCGGAAGGCATCGAAACTGTACCACGGATAGAACTGCCGACAGCAATTGTGTTTGCGTCAGTCTTACCGTTATTGTATTCCCATTCTGCATCGGTTGCGGCTTCAAAATATACTCTTGTTCTGTATCCGCCCTTCTTGCCGTTAATGCCTTCAATCTTGAGCATGTATTCTTTGGCTGTTACGCCGATTGCAACGCTTGTTTTTGATTCTTCGTTGCTGTTGATTTCGATGGATGTAATCTCAACTTCTCTGAGAGCACCGTCTGCATACTCATCATGGGTATAGAGGGTTGCTTTGAAATCTGCAGGAATATTTCCGTTGTAGAGATAAAGGTAAATAACACCGTTTGCACCGGGAGCAACTCTGTACCAGTCAACATCAGTGCCTGTTGATGCAATTGTTCCGTAATAATGCTTTGCATTACCCTTTGTTGAAAGCTCGAGGTTTGTTGCGGTTGCAGCCTGGTTATTGGGCTCATTCTCGGTCTTTGCATTCTTATCGAAGCTTGCGATAAGTGCATATTCGAGAGTTTCGCTGTGAACCGTACCCATCTTTACAACAATATAGTATGTAACTCCTGCATCAATTGCAAAAGAGGGAGATACCGAATTCTTTTCAGCTCCTGTTGAACGGAATGTTGCAAGGTCATTACCGTTTGCATCCTTGATAGCGATATCAAAATAGGCAAGTTCCTTGCTTGCATCAGCGATTTCGTCGTGCTTAACGGTTACTGCTGCAAGACCTGCAGCGTCGGATGTGAATGAATACCAGTCAACATCGGTTGATACATCAAGAACACCCTTGATTTCTGTTCCGAAACCGAATGCGCTTGCAGTTTTGAGTTCATTATTGGACTCGGTTTCAACTGCAACTGTTTCGGCACTGCCTGTAACGGCAAAGCTCATAAGCATAATAAATGCCATGAAAAGTGCGAGAATTGATTTTGCTTTTTTCATCTTTTTGTCCTCCTGTAATTTATCAATAACGATTGACATCTGCATTCTATCACAATTTTTCCCGATTGTCAAACCATAATATGCAGGTAAATATTAATATTTGGTTAACAATGCAGCAAAAAGGCAGTCCGCAAGGACTGCCCTGAATAGTTTTTATTAATACATTCCGCCGCCCTGAGCTGCCATTGCTGCTGCCTGAGCTGCATCTGCTGCGGGGTCGGGCTTATCGGTAACAAGGCTTTCGGTTGTGAGTACCATTGAAGCAACCGATGAAGCGTTCTGAAGAGCCGAGCGTGTTACCTTTGTGGGGTCAAGAATACCTGCGGATGCCATATCGCAGTAAACATCCTTTGCAAAGTCATAGCCGTAGCCTACCTTGCCGCTCTCGTGGATTGCATTGATGATAATTGAGCCTTCAAGGCCTGCGTTTGCCGCAATCTGGCGAACGGGCTCCTCGAGAGCCTTGAGAACAATCTTGATGCCTGTCTTTTCGTCAACATCTTCAGTTGTATCAAGGAGAGCCTTAACGCTGCCAACTGCATTGAGAAGAGCAACACCGCCGCCTGCAACGCAGCCTTCTTCAACCGCTGCCTTTGTTGCTGCAAGGGCATCTTCAATACGGAGCTTCTTTTCCTTCATTTCGGTTTCTGTTGCTGCGCCAACCTTTATAACTGCAACACCGCCCGAAAGCTTTGCAAGTCTTTCCTGAAGCTTCTCTCTGTCAAAATCAGAGGTTGTGTTTTCTATCTGAAGCTTAATCTGTGCAACTCTTGATGCAATTTCTTCCTTAGCACCTGCACCGTCAACAATGATGGTGTTTTCTTTTGAAACCTTAACCTGACGGGCTCTGCCGAGCTGTGCAAGCTGAGTATCCTTAAGCTCAAGACCAAGATCTGAGGTGATAACCTCACCACCTGTAAGGATAGCGATATCCTGAAGCATTTCCTTTCTTCTGTCGCCGAATCCGGGAGCCTTTACGCAAACGCAGGTGAATACGCCGCGGAGTTTGTTAACAAGAATTGTTGAAAGAGCTTCGCCCTCAACATCCTCAGCAACGATGATGAGCTTTCCGCCTGCATGCATAATCTGCTCAAGAAGGGGAAGAAGATCCTGAATGCTTGAAATTTTCTTGTCGGTGATAAGAATAAGAGCATCGTCAATAACCGCCTCCATCTTATCTGTATCTGTTACCATGTAGGGAGAAATATATCCTCTGTCGAACTGCATGCCTTCAACAACCTCGGACTCGGTAACAGCAATCTTTGATTCCTCAACGGTAATAACACCGTCTGCAGTAACCTTTTCCATTGCGTCAGCGATAAACTTGCCGACTTCCTCGTCAGCAGCCGAAATAGTTGCGATTCTTGCAATATCATCAGAGCTTGAAACAGGCTTTGAATTCTTCTTGACTGCTTCAACAGCAGCTTCAACAGCCTTTGCCATGCCCTTCTTTACTACCATGGGATTTGCGCCTGCGGTAACATTCTTCATGCCTTCTCTGATAAGAGCCTGAGCAAGGAGAGTTGCGGTTGTTGTACCGTCACCTGCAACATCGTTTGTTTTTGTTGAAACTTCCTTTACAAGCTGTGCGCCCATATTCTCAAACGGGTCTTCAAGCTCGATTTCCTTTGCGATTGTTACGCCGTCATTTGTGATGAGGGGTGCGCCGTATTTCTTATCAAGAACAACATTTCTGCCCTTGGGGCCGAGTGTGATTTTAACTGTATTTGCAAGCTTATCAACGCCTGCCTGAAGAGCCTTGCGGGCTTCTTCGCCGTAAATAATCTGCTTTGCCATGATTAAATCCTCCTATAATTTTTGATGCAATTATTCAACGATTGCAAGAATATCGCTCTGCTTAACGATTGTATATTCTTCTTTGTTGAGCTTAACCTCGGTGCCTGAATATTTGCTTGTGATAACCTTGTCGCCAACCTTGACATACATTTCAACATTATTGCCGTCAATCATTCCGCCGGGACCGACTGCAACAACCTCTGCAATCTGGGGCTTCTCCTGCGCTGATGCTGCAAGGATGATTCCGCTGCTTGTGGTTTCTTCAACCTCAACAAGCTTAACAACAACTCTGTCTGCAAGCGGTTTAATAGTCATATTTATTACCTCCAATAAATTAATTGTCATGTTTTAGCACTCTTGCCTCTCGAGTGCTAATTTGTATTTTAGCCGCTTATCACGGAAAAATCAAGTCTTTTTGGTAAAGTTTACAATATTGTAATAATTGCTTTCGCAACATCTTACAATATAGTTACAATATTTCTTAATTATTGACTTTAAGAAATTGAATTGGTATATTATAGATATATTATTTTATCTGCTCATTATGGATGAGGTAATTTATGGAAAAAATCAAAAAATTCCTTATATCGGATTGGTTTACGGCAATTCTTTTCATTGCCGCTGCCGCTGTTGTATTTACAAACACCGAAATAATCGGAACAGTGATTTTCGCATTGCTTTTCTGCGCTGTTTTGGCTGTTACGGATGACTGGATGCCGCTGCTGCAGATAATTATGTTCACAACCTGCTTTGCGATACGGTGCAAAAACTCGTTTGACGATTTTATCAAATTTTGGTGGATTTTGCCTATCGTTGCAGGGCTTGTTATCTGTCATGTTATAAGATTCAAGCCGAAGCTTTCAAAGGGCAGCTGCTTTTACGGCATACTTGCCACTTCTGCGGCGGTTACTCTCGGCGGCGTAGGCATAATTTCCGCTAAGGAATACTTCTCTCCCACATCGCTGTTTTATATTGCAATGCTAGGCTTCGGCATGCTGCTGATTTATTCTTATATGAGCGCAACGCTGAAAACAAACGAAACCTCGCCTTTTGCAGACAGGTTTGCATCAATGATGGTTTGCGTTATTCTGCTTCTCGCAGTCTGTCTTTTTGAAGAATATTTCAGTCGCCGCGCAGAGCTTGCAGATAATTTTGAAATTCTTCCGTTCCAATGGCGCAACAATTCGGCAACAACTCTCATGCTCGCCATGCCCTTCCCATTCTATAAGTCAACAAAGAAATTCGGATATTTCTTTATCGGTATAATCGACTACATACTCATTCTTTTTACCGGCTCCAGAGGCGGAATGCTTTTCGGCGTTATTGAACTGATAATCTGCATTATTGTTATGTTTATACTTGATAAAAAGCACCGCCCGTTTATTGCTGCAATCATTGCCGCTTCGCTCGTTATTACGGCACTTACATACAAAATCTGGATCGATACACTCAGCTACACCCTGCTGCGACTTATCGACCCGAATGAAAATTCAATCCGCCTTCAGCTTATCCCCAGAGGAATCGAGGATTTCAAATCCAATCCGCTTTTCGGCAGAGGAATAGGCTACATGGGCAACAGAGATGTTCACAAGAGCGCGGATTTTGCGCTCTGCTGGTATCACTGCTCACCCATTCAGATTATCGGCAGCTTCGGCATTCTTGGAATTGCCGCCTACGGATATCTTATTTATTTGAGAATCAAAACATTACTCAAAAACTTTACTTTCTTTAATATTATTCTCTTTATTTCTTATATCGGACTTGAACTTATGTCACTTGTTAATCCCGGAATTTTTGCTCCGTTCCCCTATCTTTTCCTCATTACTATTTATTTCGTTATGATGGAAAGATGCAATTCCAACAATGACAAAAAAATTCTTTCCCGAATTATGAAAGGTGAAAAATAATGAATGTTCTTTCAATCGGCAACAGTTTTTCAACAAACGCACATAAATTCATACCTCATATGGCAAAAGCAGCAGGCAAAGAACTGCTGCTTTGCAATCTTTTTATAGGCGGATGCTCGCTTGAACAGCATTGGAAAAACTGGCGCGAAGAAAAAACCGAATATGACTACGAGGTTTATCTTCCGTTTCAAACGGAAATGAGCAGTGCGCCCGAGGTTGCCCTGCATGAGGCAGTTGAGGACGAGGAATGGGATATCATAACTATTCAGCAATGCAGCCACCTCAGCGGAATACCCGAGAGCTATTCACCCTATCTCTCTGAGCTTACAGAATACTGCAGAATGGTTCAGCCCAATGCCAAAATTATGCTTCATCAGACATGGGCATACGAAAACGGTGCGGCACATCCCGGATTTGCAAGCTACAACAGAGACCAGCTGGAAATGTATAAAGCCCTCACTGAGGCATACGCAAACGCCTCGATGGAAGCGGATATTGATTTGATCATCCCGAGCGGCAGAGCATGGCAGACAGCACGAAACACCATCGGCGACAGGCTGACCGTTGACGGATTCCACGGCAACGACCTCGGCTGCTACCTCGCAAGCGCGTGCTTTTACGAAATGATTTTCGACGAAAGCATTTATGATAACGCATTTTATCCCGATGGGATTGAAAGGAATATTGTTGATATTCTCAAGCTTTGCTCTCATACAGCGGTTGAGAAAGGAATAATTAGAAAATAAATAACATGCCTCAGACAATTAGTCCGAGGCATGTTTTATTATTTGTTGAAAAGATGTTTACGCTTATTGAAATATATAATATTCAGGGCTATAAACAAAATCTGCCCTGCAATGTTGCCTACAATCTGACCGATGGTTTCAGAAATGTCTCCGCCCATTACAATTGAGCTGAACAGACTGTAGCTGACCGAGATAAATGCACCTGCAATATTATAAATATAAAACATATTGGGTGCATCATTTTTGAAACCGGCAAGAGCAAAACGCACATACAGCGCAAACGGAACAAATGCAAGATACACAAGTCCGTAGCCTATGTCAAGAGTTCTCAGTCCTTCATAGCTGCTGTATAGCGTTTCGGGATCAAGTCCGAGAATCATATAGTTGGCACCAGCAAAGTTCAGTACTCCCGAAATAAGATTTAACACTGCACCTGCAAAAAGCGAAAAACTAATCAGAAACTTATACCATTTCATTTCCGGCTGTACAGGCTGCACAGGCGGAACAGGATTATACTGCTGAGTCCACGCTGCTCTCGCCTGTTCATGTATATGATTTTCGTTATGCAGCTTTGAGCCGCAATTAGTGCAATAAGCAATATTATCGGGCAATTCTTTTCCGCAATTGGAACAGAACATATTATCCTCTCCCTTTCACTTTATAGCTTTATAGTACAACATATTTCAAATAAAATCTACATACAATTTGTGAACAAACAGAAAGAAAAAAGGAGCAACCCGAAGGTTGCTCCTAAAAAGCAAATTTTTAATTATTCAGCGATATCAATAACAACGCCTGAACCAACAGTTCTGCCGCCTTCACGGATAGCGAAACGGAGACCCTTTTCAATAGCGATGGGAGTGATGAGTTCAACATTCATATCAACATTATCGCCGGGCATACACATTTCAGTGCCCTCGGGAAGACCGATAACACCTGTAACGTCAGTTGTTCTGAAATAGAACTGAGGACGATAGTTGTTGAAGAAGGGAGTATGACGGCCGCCTTCTTCCTTTGAAAGAACATAAACCTGACCTGTGAACCTGGTGTGGGGGTTGGTTGAACCGGGCTTAGCAAGAACCTGTCCACGCTCGATTTCGCTTCTCTGAACACCACGAAGAAGAGCACCGATGTTGTCGCCTGCCTCAGCATAGTCGAGAATCTTACGGAACATTTCGATACCGGTAACAACTACCTTTCTCTTTTCGTCTGTAAGACCAACGATTTCTACTTCTTCACCTGTCTTGAGCTGACCTCTTTCAACTCTACCTGTAGCAACAGTACCACGACCAGTGATTGTGAATACATCTTCAACGGGCATGATGAAGGGAAGGTCTGCCTTACGGTCAGGAGTGGGGATATACTCGTCAACAGCAGCCATAAGCTCGTTGATGGGAGCAAGTTCGGGAGCGTTGATGTCGCCGCCGTCATAGCTGAGAGCCTGAAGAGCTGAACCCTTGATGATGGGAGCATCTTCGTCGAATTCATACTCAGCAAGAGTTTCACGGATTTCCATTTCAACAAGCTCGAGGAGTTCGGGATCGTCAACCTGGTCAACCTTGTTCATGAAAACGATGATCTTGGGAACGCCAACCTGACGAGCAAGGAGAAGATGTTCCTTAGTCTGAGCCATGGGGCCGTCTGTTGAAGCGATAACAAGGATAGCGCCGTCCATCTGAGCAGCACCTGTGATCATGTTCTTGATATAGTCAGCGTGACCCGGGCAGTCAACATGAGCATAGTGACGGTTGTCAGTTTCATACTCAACATGTGATGTGTTGATTGTAATACCACGCTCTCTCTCTTCGGGAGCCTTATCGATGTTTGCATAGTCAATGAAGTCTGCGCCGCCCTTCATAGCGAGGGTCTTTGTGATAGCAGCTGTAAGAGTTGTCTTACCGTGGTCAACGTGTCCGATTGTACCAATGTTACAATGCGGCTTTGTTCTGTCAAAATGTGCCTTTGCCATTTTTTAAGTCCTCCTTAAATGAATGTGTAACAACATTATCATTATTGTTATTGAATATTTTGAGCACCGACTATAAACGATTATATTCGATAATCGGCGCAAATTCAAGCTTTTTTGCTTAATTTAGGCCTGCTTGTACTGTGAGATAACCTTGTCAGCAACGTTCTTCGGTACTGGCTCATACTTCTCAAAGAACATTGAGTAGTTACCACGACCCTGTGTCTTAGAACGAAGGTCTGTTGCATAACCGAACATCTCAGCAAGAGGAACGTATGCACGAACAATCTTACCATTGCCCATGTCATCCATACCTTCTACACGGCCACGACGGGAGTTGATATCACCGATAACATCACCCATGTATTCCTCAGGCATTGTAACCTCAACCTTCATGATAGGCTCAAGCAATACTGGTGAAGCCTTCTGCATAGCATCCTTAAATGCCATAGAACCTGCAATGTGGAATGCCATTTCGTTCGAGTCAACTTCATGGTAAGAACCATCGTAAACTGTAGCATGGATACCAACAACAGGGAATCCAGCAAGGATACCAGCCTTAGTAGCTTCCTCGATACCTTCACCAACTGCTGGGATGTATTCCTTAGGAATTGCACCACCAACTACTTCTGAATCGAACTTGAATAACTCTTCACCGTTCGCATCAAGTCGGATC
>JAZQGF010000019.1:0-415811 GCA_045539875.1 Acutalibacteraceae bacterium | reverse complement strand
TACGGCAGAACGGATAATCCGCAAGGCAGACTGTATGAACACAAAACAAAGTACAGCCCCGAAATGGAAAAGTTTGTTGAAATGTGCTTTGACCCCAACTCCAGAGCAAACCATCAACTCAAGGCAACTCTTCTGAAACTTCTGAGTTCTGAGGGGGTGACAGATGATTGAAAGCAGTTATCTACGCACGATACTCCACAGAAGGTCAGAGAGAAGAATCCATTGAGGGTCAGTTGAGAGAATGCACACAGTATTGCGACAAGAACGGAATCACGATTGTACGACATTACATTGACCGTGCGTTTTCTGCAAAAACAGATAACCGTCCCGAGTTTTTGCAGATGATTAAGGACAGTGCAAAAGGCTTGTTCGATATGGTTATCGTCTGGAAGCTGGACAGATTTTCCCGCAACAGATACGACAGTGCTCACTACAAAGCAACGCTCAAAAGAAACGGCGTAAAAGTTGTATCGGCAACGGAAAATATTGCAGAAGGTCCTGAAGGAATTATTCTCGAATCGTTGCTTGAAGGTATGGCGGAATATTACTCTGCCGAACTTGCGGTAAAGGTAATCCGAGGTCATACGGAGAATGCTCTGAAGTGCAAATACAACGGCGGCACTCCTACTTACGGTTACACGATTGATGAAGAAAAACATTATCAGATTAATCCGCTGACCGCACCTGTTGTGCTTGACATCTTTAAAATGTACGATGACGGAATGATAATGAAAGAAATCCGTGACCGACTCAACGAACTCGGTGCAAAGACAAACAAAGGCGGCGACATTGACCTTAACTTTGTTTCGGGTGTTCTTCACAACCGAAGATATATGGGTGAATACAAGTATCGTGACATTGTGATTCCCGACGGAATCCCCGCCATCGTTCCGAAAGACTTGTTTAACAGAGTTCAGGAACGGATGGAGAAAAACAAAAAAGCTCCGGCTCAACGTAAAGCCGAAGATGATTATCTGCTGACAACAAAATTATTCTGCGGAACCTGCGGTGCTTTTATGGTTGGTGAAATCGGAACAAGCAAATACAAGAGTAGAAAATACAGATATTACCGATGTGCCAACACAAAAAGAAAAAAGACCTGCAATGCAAAGCACAAATCAATCCGCAAGGATAAGATAGAATATGTTGTTATCAAGTATGTCAAAGAAATGATTTCAGACGATGATTTTGTAAAATACTTTACGGAAATGGCGTATGAAGCACAGGGACAGGAATGCGGTGAGTTGCCGATGATGAGGAAACAACTTGCTGACACCGAAAAGGGCATAGAAAATATGCTGAATGCCATTCAGGCAGGCATTATAAATGACTCTGCAAAGCGAAGACTTGATGAGCTTGAAGAAGCGAAAAGAAAACTTGAATTGAGCATAATTCAAGAAGAAATCAAAAAGCCGACCTTCTCTTATGAACAGATAATGTTCTACATAATGAGTTTCAGAAATATTGATACGAATACCCTTGAAGGTCGCAGAGCATTAATCGACAGATTTGTAAACAGTGTAGTCGTTTATGACGACGAAATTCTCATAAATCTTAATTACCGAAAAGGCGCAAAGCGTGTTTCTTTCAAAGAGATTGAAACCGCTTGCGCGGGTTTGGATATATCATATTTACTCCGACCAGAAGATGATAATCCGAACCCTCTCCTTACAAACAAGCTTTGTTTTTGTTGAATTACTGATAAAATCATATAATGTTTCATATGCTCTGTCAATGATTGATGTCTTGCTTGAATACGGTTCTCTGCACTTGGCTTCGACAAAAACGCATTTGTCTGTTGTTTCCTTAAATCCATCAAGATTTGCCATTCCGCCAACTACTGTTGAGAGTTTTTCTTCAAAAAGGAATTCGCAGGTATCTTTTGCGAGATTATATATCATTCTGCTTGATGAACCGAAGGATGCCATTTTGGGCGGATAAGTATTAGCGCCGATTTTGTGTTCTTCAAGTTCTTTTCCACCGCCGTTGCCATATCTTCTGTATGCAGCAGGTTTTTCCTTCTTCATTTCATCAACAAATTTTTCCACGAAACATTATCCATATAGTTATCATATGTTTTTCCGTTAACGGTATATCCTGATTTTAAATCAGGGGTTTTGGATGTCTCATCAGCCATAATTGAATAGTCTAAAATTTTGTTAAGTTCCATAATCTGGTCTCCTTAATACTGTTTTTGCTAAAAGTCAATATTAATTATACTTCAGGCAGAATAATGTTCCATTGACTTTTATGCCAAATTTGTTATTTGTATTTTATACATTGCGATGTTCCTAAAATGTCCCACGGGATATTGCATAATGGTATCAATGATGATAAAATAAATTTTAGAGGTGACAGTTATGGACTCAATGCAGCCGAAAAAATTACTCATTATCAACATTCTTGATATTCTCAAAAAATATACCGATGAGGATCACCGCCTGAGTCAGAAAGAAATTGCGGAGATACTTGAAACGGAATACGAGATGAAGGCAGACCGCAAGGCAATCAAGCGCAACCTGATGAATCTGATTGAATTCGGTTATGAAATCGAATACAGCGAGGCTCTGCGAATGGTAAAGAACTCAAAAGGCGAGCTTGAAGAAAGCTATATTCTTTCCGATTTTTATCTTGTGCGTGATTTTACGGATGCAGAGCTCCGTTTGCTTATAGACAGCCTGCTTTTCTCAAAGCACATTCCTTATTCACAATGCAAAGAACTTATTGAGAAAATTGAGGGTCTTTCAAATAAGTATTTCAAAAACAAAGTGAAACACATACGCAACCTGCCCGAAAATATGCCGCAAAACAAAGAACTTTTTCTGACTATTGAAATTCTTGATGAGGCAATAAGCAAGGGCAAACAGGTGGCTTTCAAGTATAACGATATGGGTACGGATAAAAAACAGCACCCACGCAAAAACAGCGAGGGCAATGTGAGAGAATACATTGTCAATCCCTATCAGATGGTTGCCACAAACGGCAGATATTACCTTGTTTGCAATTATGACAAGTATAACAACACATCAAACTACCGCCTTGACAGAATAACGGATATCC
Organism: Acutalibacteraceae bacterium; assembly: GCA_045539875.1. GTDB lineage: Bacteria > Bacillota > Clostridia > Oscillospirales > Acutalibacteraceae > CAG-177. Next base: position 412,751 of record JAZQGF010000019.1, on the reverse strand, counting down.
GCTTGCTTGAAACGCCCGTAAAACCGATGAAAAAAGTTGAAGGTCTTGAACACGGACTTGATTTACCCAAACATATGGCGGAGCATATTTATATGTTTGCCGACAAGACCGAAAAGGTCACATTCAGAGCGAAGAAATACATTGTTTCCGAAATCATCGACTGGTTTGGCAAGGATGTAAAATTCAGCGATGAAACCGAAGACGAGGTTACAGCGGAAGTCAGAGTCAGCAAAATGGCAATGAAATTCTGGGCGATGCAGTACGGCGAGCATATAACCGTCACATCCCCCGAAAGCCTTGTGAATGATATAAAAAATGCACTGCAAAAAGCAGTGGAGAAATACGGAAAGTGAGGAAACAATAAATGTTTAGATTACACGAAAATTATTCAAAAAGTGTTATTCGTTGGAGAAAGCTTGTGTTTGAAGCTGAATATGTTCTGAACGGTGAAAAAGAGTTTGATTATGATATGTTCAATGATGCTATGCACTTTACATATGAGGTTTTCAAAGAAATCGATTACAGAGAAGATTTCTCGCTTTCGATTGAGGAAGATGGTTTTCTTGTACCTCATACAATAACACTCGGCGAATATACAAAAATGATCAGATTGATGTCTCAATACATGACTGATTTTTCTTTCTACAAAAACGGACCGATTAAATTCCGTGCATCGCAGCTTGCCGCTTCTTAAGCGGAGATTTATCTGAAATCATGGAAGCATTGAAAGAATACCGAAAGAATTTCGAATGATAAACCGCACTTCAAAAAGCGGCGGAGAAATACGGAAAGTGAGATGGAGAATCATGTATAATTTTTATAAATATAACGGAAAGTATATTGAGGGATATCTTGGTGAACCTGAGAATTTTAACGGAATTGTTTTTCTTCTTAAAGAACCGAATAATCCGGGTGGAGCAGATGAATTCTGGTTTAAAAATATGCTTGTATCAAAAGAAAAATATTTATCAGAATCCGCCGGAAGCAGAAACATATTCTCAAAATTCAAAAACAGATTTTCAGAAATGTTAGGATATTTAGATGAAAAAGCAGAACTGGAAAATTCAATTTTTTGCAATGTTAATCCGATATACGGAGATCGCGAAGCAACAAGGAGTTTTTACCAAGAATTAAAAAACGGTAAAGCGGAATTGATGTTGGAATACTTTTCTGAATTAAAAGATAACATTACCGTTTTCGCCTGCAAAGAGATATACAGGCATCTGCTTAAAAGCGGTATGCTGAACATTAAAAAAGAGTATGCCGGTTTAAGATATAAGAATGCAACCCTTGGTTGTTTTGAATGTGAAATCAAACACACAAAAGTTACGGTGTATGAAATTTACCATCCTTCAAGAAGCAGTAAAATCCAAAAAGAATAATTGTGTCCCTAAAACAGCCCACGCCTCCTGTTACAATGTATTTACAAAGTAACGGGAGGTGATTTTTTTGAACAGATGGAAGGTTGTTTGCCAGATTAACAACATGCATTCTGAGCCGATTGTTTCCGCAACAGGCGCTGCTGAAGCGGAAAAGCTCGTCAGAAGCATGTATGCAGGGCAGACTGTCAGAATAATGTATATCGTCAAAGTCTGATATGCACCGAAAAGAACCCACCTTTCATGTTATTGTAAATACAGTAATATGAAAGGTGGAATAGTTATGTCAACCGAAACAAAAGTTTTAAAGCATTTTGATGCCGAAATAATATCCTGCAAGGATTATCACCGTGAATTCAGAAAAATATGTATAATATACCGTGACGGCAAATACGGTCTTGCTGAAATGGATAAAACAGGATACCCGAGAATTGTTGATATTCTGATTGAATGCAAATATGACCATATTGATGCGTTTTGTGCTTTTTGTGACTTTTCAAATATGGTTTGTGTTTATCTTGACGGTAAGTGTGGGCTTTATGCTTTCAAATGGACCGTCAGCTCAAAAAGCAACAAAATTGATTGCAAACAGATTGCGGAATGCGAATATGATTTTATATCTGTGAATTCATCTTCGGATATTGCGGTTCTTCGGAAACGGGATAAAAACCGTTGCAGATACTATAATCTTAATTCCGACAGACTTTCGCCGTTTTATGTAGCGGTAATTCCTGCTGATGAACAATATTTTAAATGCATAATTGGATATGAAGAGAAATGCATTGATACTAAAACCGATTCCGTGATTTATTCATGGAGCAAAAAATTCGGTTTTGTTTCCTCGGAAAAAATAACAAGGAATGTTTATCTTTTCACAAAATATCTTGATGACGTACCTGCTACCGAGATTAAATCAGATCTCGTTTTCTTCAACAAGAATCTGAAAGTATCTTATGTTATCGAAAACATTGACTGCTTGAATATAACAAGAAACGGACTTGAGCAATGGGAAGATAATTATATTTTCACTTTCAGAAAAGACGGTGATAAGCATATTATATCAATCCATAATGACGAATGGGACATCGAGAGCATTAAAGCAATCGCAAAAGAAGTTGAATACACATAAAAACAGCCTGCAACGGTTTTGTTGCAGGCTAAATTCATTTCTTATATGGTACTCTTGCGGAGGGTACGAGTTTTGATGCAGGGTCGGTGTGGGTTGCCTGATCGTCAAAGAATATGTTGGCATTGAATGCTTTGAGAACTTCGCTTTTCTTAACTCCGCCAAGGAAAAACACCTCGTCAATACGAACATTCCACGCGCGCAGAGTGCGGATAACTCTTTCGTGTGCGGGAGCATTTCTTGCGGTAACAAGTGCGGTGCGTATGGGCGATTCGTCCTTCGGAAACTGCTGCTGGATGAGTGAAAGCGTTTTGAGAAGCTTTGCAAACGGACCTTCGGGAAGCGGATTCTGTGCGTTTTTCTGCTCGTGCTTTGCAAACGCTTCAAGTCCTTCCGCCTGAAAAATCCTCTCGGATTCATCGGAGAAAATAACCGCATCGCCATCAAATGCAATTCGGATTTGGGGTATCTCATCATCGGGATTTATCGGCAGATTTGAATTGTCACAGATGATACCCGATGCGATGTTTGCGTTGATTGCTTCCTGAACATCGTTTTCATTTGCGGAAAGGAACAAATCCGTTTTGAATGCACCGAGATAGGGCGAAATTGATGCACCGCCAACCAGAGCCGCACGGCTGATATCCAAACCGTAATGCTCGATTGAATTAAAAATACGCAAACTTGTGTCGGAGCTGTTTTTGGACATAATGATAATCTCGGTCAGGTATCTGCCGTCTGCATTGAGTTTCTGAAGCGCTTTTACAAGCGGAAATGCCGTGCCGGGTTTGAGAATATCATTTTCATGCTCGGTCTGGTATTTTGAATACGCCTCCAGACCCTGCTCTTCAAATATTCTGTTTTCTTCTTCAAGGTCAAACAGCGCTCTCGACGAAACGCCGATAACGAGTTTATCTTCCAATGTTACTGCCATAATAAATACCTCTTGTGTGATATGTTTTTATAATATTATTTTTCTGCGGATTTGTAAATACCGAAAGCAGAGTTCACGTCTTCTATTGAAAGATTATCATAGGATAAAAATTTGATTTTGTGTTTGTTCGCATACATCTCAGCAAACGAACCGCTTTTGCCTGCGATAATCATATTCGGGTTGGCATCATAAAAAGCTGATTTTGAAATGCTGATAACCGACGGCGGAATAAATATCATTTCAAGCTTTTTACACTTTTCAAAAGTATAGGGCATAATCGACTCAACCGCAGGAGGAATTGCGATAAAAAGTATTGGTGTGAGCGAAAAAGCATCCGATGCGATTTCACGGACATTTTTCGGAAGAATAATATATTCAAGATTTTTGCATCCGCTGAAAGCCTTTTTGCCTATAACCCTGACTTTTTCATTAAGTTCAGCCTTTTCGAGGTTTTCGCAGTTCATAAAGCTTTCGGGTTGAATTTTTCCCGTGCCGAAAGTTATTTTGTTGAGATATCTGTTGCCGCAAAAAACACTTTTCTCAAAAGCAATTCCGTCAAATGCCACTATTTCTGCAGTCGTTCTGTGAGTGTTGACAAGATATTCCGATTCGGGAACAAGTCTTTCGCAGGGATAATAAAAACCTATATCTTGTCTTACGATTGACGGAATGAATTCAAAATCTCCCGTTATTTCGGGAAACCTCTCGCCTTTGCGGTAAACATTCAGGCTGTGAATAAGTTTCACTTTCTTGCCGCAAAAGCGGGTCGGAATATTAACTTCTTTCTGTTCGCCGATAACACCCACAACAGCGATTTCAGGATGCTCGGTTTTTATTTCGTTGCCTCTTAATTCTTTGAATTCACAACAGTTATAAAGCAGTTTGCCGTCTGTTATGAGAACACGGTTTAGCGGACACAGCATTTTTTACACCTCAATTCTTGCAATTTTGCCCCACGGGGGTTCAACATTATTATTGTTCAGAAGCCACAAAACGGGGATTCCGTTTGATTTTTCTTCATCGGGAAACGGAGCATAACCGTCGGTCAGGATTATTATGCTTGCAGGCGGTTCGTCGGTCATATGATCATCAACATATTTGAATATGACCTCAAAATCAGTTCCTCCGCCGCCTTTCGGTTTAATAACCATAAATTCGTCCTCATCCGAAAACGGAGTTGGCGGTATTACTGCGGCATCGAAAAATCCGAGAAAACCTTCAAGCTTGCCGTTGAACTGGTCGATTGCGCCTTTGACTTCGGAATAAGCGGCGGTTATCATATCGTCGGACATTGAACCCGATGTATCAATCATAAAGAGAATGTTTTTAACGGTTTCGTCCTTTTCGTTGAAATCGGGCAGAAAGAAATCGGAATCTCCGAATCTTCTGTCGGGCGGACTGAACGAATAATCGCAGATTTCCTCCTGCACAAACTCGTTGAGGATTGACCGCCAATCTGTCTGCGGCTTTCTAAGTTCTTCAATCAATCTTTTTGCAAAGGCAGGTATCAGACCTCTTTGATCTGACGGATCACGGATACTGACAGCCTCTGCCGCATCAAGAATCCTCTTTTGCCATTCTTCACGCAAAGTGTTATCATCGGCAGTGTTTTTCCATTTTTCGTGGTCATCAAAAACACCGTTGCCGTTACTGTCGGAATCGTCGGAACCGCCGTTCCCGCCATTCTTGCCGCCGGAACCGCCTCCGTTACCTTTCACTTTGCTTCCCGGCATTTTATTTTTTGATTTTTTACCATTCATCGCAGGGAGCATGGCATAAACCTCTTCGGCGGTGAATTTTGCACCCTCTTTGCCGTCGGGCGTTTCGTGCATTAGCTCGCCGTATTTGCCGAGATGAATGTTTTTTCTGTTGCCGCCCATTGATTCGAGAATGATTGAATTCACCACTATATCGCAGGCAATATTGAATTTTTCGGGTTCAAAATCGCCGTAGCGTGAGCAATGCTGTAAAGCAACGTGAAGAATTTCGTGCATCATAACGATATCAATCTGCGAATCGGTCAGATTTTCAAGAAAATCGGGGCCGAAATATATTCTCACTCCGTCGGTTGCGGCGGTTTCGCATTCTTCATCGATAGTCAGCACCATATGCATCAGAAGAAGTCCGTAAAAACCGTTTGTGCAAAGCAGACGAAGCCTTGACTTCATTAGTCTCATTGAATATTCACGGATTTTCTGTTCAGACAGTTCCATTGAGCAGCCTTCCTTTCGTCTGCAGCCACCTTGCAAATTCGGGAATCTGCATAAGCTTTGATTTGTAGCCGTCTTCTATGTACATATAATCTTTGAGAAGAACGGCGGAGAAATCCGCAGGCAGCTTTTCGGCATAAACAATTGAGTTTGCTATCCTTTGCATTTCATATTTATGAGCGTGAGCATAGACGGTCATCGCCGAAACAAGAGCATAAAGTGCATCGGTTGAATTCGGAACAATCGGCATTTTTCCGTCAAAAACATCTTCAATTGACGGCAGAGAATTCCATACCTTGCACCACGTTCTGAATTCGATTGCCGTGCCCGTGCCGACAAGACCTGCAACCATCGGGTACATAATCTCAACATTATCATCAACGGAATTCAGCAGATTGCTGACCATTTCCCACGAACGGGGCGTCGGGAATGCGAGGTCATCCTTGCCGCCGTCAAAGCACATAAGCATATTCTGTTTGAACGAAAGAAATCCTATAACCTTGGGATTGATTGCGTTTCTGATTGCCCATTGCTTCCACGAATTGAAGTTGCCCTCAACCTCAATGTGGCAAAGGCGGTTTGCAAGAGCTTTAGGCATTTTGAACGCAACAGATTTATCCGTCACTCTGTTACCTGCGGCTATAACAATGCAGTTATCGGGCAATTTATGTTCACCCACAACACGGTCAAGCGTTATCTGATAAGCCGCTGCCTGAACGGATTGCGGTGCAGCAGAAATTTCATCAAGGAACAGAATATTCAAGATTGAATCATCTGCATCCATCTGAAAAATCTGCGGTCGGAGCCATATTGCGAGGGTTTTGTCTGCGTTTGCGGTGGGAATTCCACGCAGATCAATGGGATTGAAAAGAAGCAGACGCACATCGGTCACAACGGATTTTTTGCCCGTTTTCGCTTCAATATCCTTTGCAAGCTGACGGACAAGCTGCGATTTGCCGACACCCGGAGGTCCCCACAGCATTACCGACGGCAGAGTTTTTATCGGCAGCCCAGCATTGATGACGCCGCAATATGATTTTGAAAGAATATTTATCGTTTTCTGCACCGTTAAGCTCGGCACGTTTGACATTTTTATCTCATTCATTCTTTGACCCCCAGTTTTTTATCAATATTTTTGAGCTGTTTCTTAAGCTCTTCGATTTTATCGGTATAGCTTTCGTCTTTTGCGAGTTCGGCTTTTATTCCAATTTCTTTTTCACGGAGCTTTTCTGCGACATCGGCAAGCTTTCCGATATATTCCGTAAGTCCTTCAAGGTAATTGTCGATTCGGATTATTGTTCCGACCTCCGTATCACCGAGATTGACATAGTGTCTGCCCGTGTTTTTCAGAATTACAAACGGCTTTTCCTTGAGCATATTCGCAGGGAGAATAACCTTGAAGCCCTGATATTCAAGAAGCTCTTTTTCAGCAGGAATCATATTGTTTTTCTGAACGGCATCAAAGATGCTTTTTCGGATTGTCTGCCTTTGTACCTTATCGTATTCACGCTTGTTTGCGCAGAAGAAATCTCTGTCTGCAACGCATTCGTCGGTTATTCTTTTATTATCTGCAAGCTGTGCAGGGATTGAGTTAAGCTCATTTTCGAGTGCTTCACGGTTTGAAACAAGACCTCTTTGCAGAGCCATATATTTTTCAAGCTCGTTTGCGGTTTCGACCCTCTTTTTGATAAGCGGATTGCCCACCGCAAGAGCCTTGACTTCGGCATAGTCAAGCACCGTACCGTCAATATCCGAACCGCTTCTCTGTGTGATCGAACCCGAAAGAAGTTGGCTGATGAATCTCTGCTTTGTTTCGAGCAGCTGCCACGAATATGCATCAAAGCTGCCCTCTGTTATGTATCTGAAAATCTGCACCTTGGGATTCATATTGCCCTGGCGGAGAATTCTGCCCTCTCTCTGCACCATATCCGCAGGGCGCCACGGCACATCGATATGATGAAGTGCAATAAGTCTGTCCTGAACATTAACGCCGAGACCGAGCTTGAACGTTGAGCCGAGAAGAATACGGATTTCGCCGTTTCTGACCTTTTTGAAAAGCTCGCTTCGCTTTTTCTCCGTCTGCGCATCGTGAACGTAAGCAATCGTTTCTTCGGGGATTCCCATTGAGATGAGCAGATGTGAAAGTTCGTCATATATATTAAACATTCCTTTCGGTGTTGAAACGTCGCAGAAAATGAGCTGTGCACTTTTCTGAAGATATGTTTTCATATAGATATCAAAAACGTTTTCGGCGCAGCGGTAAACCTTTGAATCATAGGTGAATGCCGCGTTCGGCTCGGCAAGGCGCAGATCAAGAGCTGCCTTTCTGCCGTCAACGGTGATTTTGAGCATATTATCATCTGTTCTCGGCACCATATGATTCCTCACGTCTTCAACTCTGTCGGAAATCTGGTCAAGATAAGCCTGAAATCCTTTCGTTTTGGGAATAAGTGCATCTGTATAGCCGTCAAATTCGGGTATGCCCTCCGCACCATCCATTGAATGAAAGTCTGCAACTGAAGCCAGCAGATTTGTAAGCTCGGGCAGATTATGGAATTTCGAAAGTCTCGTTGCCATTCGGTATTCACTTGTGTCAACGTCAATCTCAAAGCTGTCCTCTTTTTCGGCAAACATACCGACCCAGCTGTCAAAACTCTGCAAATCAAGAAGAGCCAATTCACCGCTCTGCAGGTATTTCTGCATAACGTAAACATCGGTCACGGAATTTGTTATCGGCGTACCCGTTGCGAAAACAACTCCTCTGCCGTTGTTCTGCTTCTGAACACATTGCACTTTTTCGAGCATTTCGGCACATTTCTTTGAGCCGCCCTTTGAAAGACCGAGAACATTTGCAATTTTTGTTTCAATCGGCAGGTTTTTGAAATTATGAGCTTCATCAACAAAGAGCGTGTTAATTCCGAGCTCATCAAAATAAACTTCATCGGTCGCAACATGCAAAGCTCTTTTCAGCTCATTGCAGGCTTCGCGGAGCTTGCGGCGTTTTTCCTGAAGGCGTGAAGTGTTTTTCAGACTGTTGCAAAGCTTTTCCGAAACGGAATCCAGCAATTCCTGCAGCTGGCTTTCGTGGAATTCCCTTGAAATTCCGATAAGCTCAAAGCAGCTGTAAGCCATTATCACGGCATCATAATCGTTATCTCTGATTTTCTCCATAACCTCATCACGCTTATCGGGCTTAAAGTTTTTCGGTTCAACGCAGAGGATCTTTGCCTGAGGATACATTCTGAGGAATATATCCGACCACTGCCCCACAAGATTATTGGGTACAACATAGAGATTTTTCTTTGAAATGCCCATTCTGCGAAGCTCCATACCCGCAGCAACCATAATATAGGTTTTGCCTGCACCCACATCGTGGGCAAGCAAAGTGTTTGGTGTAAAGAGGATTCTTGCAACTGCATTTTTCTGATAGGGATAAAGCTTTATTTCGTCTGACATCGTCGGGAAGTTGAGAAACGAGCCATCAAAACATCTTTTACGAACGCATGCAAACTTTTCTTCGTAAATCCGCTCGAGTCTTTCCTTGCGTTTTTCATCCTTCCATATCCATTTCTGAAATTCCTTTATCAGTTTTTTCTGCTTTTCGATGGCAAGTGCGGTTTCAGCGTTGTTGACAACTCTTTTCTCGCCCGTTGAAGAAGTCGGACTTTTAACGGAATCCGTAACCCTGATTTGCCTTAAATTAAGAGTTCTTTCAATTATGTGCAGAGCATTTATTCTGCTTGTGCCGTAGGTTGAGTTTGCTTTTGTTGCCATTCTTGTGCCGTTGAATCTGCTTTTGAAGCCTACTTCCCACGTGCCTGTAATTTCATCGTGTTTTGTCGTTGTGTAATCGTTCCAGCCTGAATAAATATCCTTACAGGGGCAGAAAAGCTCATCAATAAAATCGTCAATAACGTCGGGCGGAATCCATGGCGAGCCGAGAGTAACATAAATATCCTCGCACGCAACCGATGGAGGGATAACCTTTTCAATCGCTTCAACGTTTGCGTCAAAATATCCGTTAAACTCTTTAGTCGCTTTCTGAGCGGCTTTCCATTTTCTCTTGAGGTTGCCCGTCATGTATTCATCGGCGGTTTCCCAGCCTTTGTAGAAGCACTTACCCCACGTTTCGGGATTCTGGTAAATCGAGCCTCTGAGGGTTTCGATAACTGTTTTGCAGGTTTCACCCGTAATCTGTGAAATATATTCAATATCAACCTTGCCAAGGTTATTGAGAGATAGAATCAACGCATCGGAAATGCTTTCGGTATGCACACCTGCCGCACGGTCATCGCCTGCAAAGGAATTTTCCCAGTCAAGCGGCAAATCCATACTTGTAACTTCGGCAACATATCTGTCGTGACGCTCTTTCTTTATGCGTTCTTTTTCGAGCCTTTGTGCCTCTCGCTCTTTTTTAATCTGCTCCTGCCGCTTCCATTCAAGTTCTCTCTGCATCTCACGGAGCGATTCCGCCGCAACGTCAAGATCTTCTCTCGAAAGCATATGTCCGAGTTCTCTGATATTTTTAAAAAATTCGTTAAATACATCGAATGCCTCGCCTGTCTTTTTTTCAGCCATAATACAACATCCTTTCTGCTTATAAAATATCATTTTATGTGTCCTTTTTTCAGGACATCTCAATTCAAAACTATGTAAAACACATAATCTCATCCTCCCTTAAGAAAAATCCACAATCCAATATGTGTCTTCCCAAAAAGAATGTAAGAAATTGGTTTGGGGAAATTTTTCTGAGCAGAAGTTTTGTTGTATATCAACAAAAAGAAAAAGCCTTGGTCTCAATTTAGAGTTCAAGGCTTGGTGATATCATTTTTATATTTAATTCTCAACTCACCGTTGAAGGTGAAAAATAATTCTTCAGAGTGCTGTATTTATCTTTTGTCAGTTATTCAGTAAATAAAAATTGCCCAACGGAAAGCGTGCTTTTGCCCAAAAATATTCTCGGCTTTGATTTTTGATATTCAAAGCTCCGACTCCCTTACGAATCAACGATTCTTGTGTTTTTTAGGAGCAAAGCCGTTGATATATAAGGCTTTTAAACAAAAAACCAAGGGTAACAGATACCCTTGGTCATGGTACGGATGTTCATAACACAAGTAGTTCTCCGGTAATACATAAATATTCTATCTTTCGTACTCTAACATATTTCCTCAGATATGGAGGAATACATAATGTCAAATATTATTGAAGATTTCTATTACGGCAACATTGAGCCGCAAGAGGTCAATTCAGAATTAACCCCTAAACTCAAAAAGAAACTGAGTAACCTTGCCGAAAAAGAAGAGCAGCTTACTGCAAGATTGAACGGTGAGGATAAAGAACTGTTCCAAAACTATGTAAGTGCTTATTTTGAATTTTCAACAACGAGCAATGCTGATAGCTTTATATCAGGCTTCAGACTTGGTGCTAAATTTACATACGACACATTTGTTACTGATTAAAAGGAGAATATAGTTATGAATAAATCATCATTTGAGCAAAGCGGCGGAACATACAGAATGGTTGGTGATTATAAAATCCCGAATATCACATTACCTGCCGAAGCAAACAAACCACTTGGTATATGGGGAATGAAACGCAAAGATTATCTTATGAAACATAAACGAGTACAGTTCAATATTATGCTTATGAACGGCACATTGTATACTCATCTTGCAGAGATTGATGAACAGGCAGCAGATATGTTCTCTCGGCTGGTAGAACAGATGAAAGTCAATGAGGGCATTACGGAACAACTGAAAGCAGACAACCAAATGGAGTGGATTTCCCGTATGAATAATATTGAAGCACGAGCAAAAGAAATTGTTAATCACGAGTTAATTTATTGTTGAGGTTATTGCTATGTTTAAAAATAGGAAACTTTGTGGCAATAGTTATTTCGAATGTAACCTACCTCCATTTCTAAAAAATTCTATAACAGAATTTGCAGATTCATTAGGACGTCATAATAAATTGCGTATTTCTGCACTTTTGTAATTAAGCCATAATTTGAATTGAGATTACTCGATGAAAATATCTAAATATACAACATAATATACTTCAGGCGCAACAGATATATTGTTGCGCCTGATTGTTTCTTTTTATAATATTGTTATCTCTCTTGCGTTTCCTCTGTCACCGCGGTTTGTTACATACTGCATAGTACCGCCGGGCAGTATGCTTTCAAAAGCAAAGTGCAGATGTCCTGTAAGAACGGCTTTAATCATAGGCTCACCGGTAACATATTCGTAAAATGCCTTTGAAGCTTCTGTGGGCTCTGCTATATCACCTTTGACCTCGGGGTGAACCTCTGAGTCGGAGCCAAGCAGGCATATTTCACCGTTCCAGAATTTATAACTTTTCTTATAAAGTTCTTTTTCGTATAAAGGGGCATGCATAAAAAGAATGATGGGATAACCTTTCTTTACTTCCTCTTTAAGCATTTCAAGCTGTTCATATTCCACCTGATGATAAGCATCGTCTATTCCGACAAAATTAACACCGCCGATGATATTAGAATTAAAGAATATATTAACAGGATATCCGCCGATTTCTTTCAAACTGTTAAGACGGTAAGCCATATCCTCTTTTATGCCGTCGTATTTTGCATATTCGTGATTGCCTGCAACGAAAAGAAACTTATCCCTCTTTAAAAAATCCTTTGCGAATTCAACGCAAGGCTTTGATATGTAGTCGATAAGATCTCCGGTATGAACAATCAGATCGCAGTTCTTTTCACCGTACTTTATCAGCTTGTTGAGATTTCGTACACTTCTTTTCTCGTTTCGTTTTTTGCCCTGTCTTATCATATTCTCAGAGTCACTGTCACAATAAAACGGGAGATGTGAGTCTGTCATATGAAGAATTTTCAGCGGTTTTTCGAGACCTATTTTTATTGTGGTTTTCTTTATTTTCAGCATAATGAAATTTGTTTCTCCTTAAACAAGCTCAGATTCGTGATGCGTTTTTGAAATTCTCGGTGCTGCACCCGTGAGGTGTGAAATATCACGGTATTCACCTTCATAATCCGCAAACAGACCTTCGGGAATTTGCGATGTCCAGCCGTTTTCATCAAATTCGGGAGCCTTAATTCCCATAGCGTAAAGCACAATGGCGGCAAGGTCACGGATATTCATTTCTTCTATTTCGGTTTTGTTTATTCCTTTGCCTGTTGCGGCAAAGGTTACATATTTTTCTTCATCTGTCCATCCGCCGTGACTACCCTTGCAGTTTTCATCATTGGTGCCGCCGTGGTCGGCAATAACAATAAAAATTGTATCTTCAAGCATTCCAGCATTTTTAACTGCAGAGTAAACATCTCCGATAAGCTTATCAACCTCGTGAATACGCTCGATAAAAGCAGGAAGTCCGTAACCCGTTGAATGTCCTGCACCGTCAATGCTGTCAAAATGAACAAACAGAAAATCGGGCTTGTTTTCAATGATATATTCGCAGACAACAGGTGTCAGTTCATCATCGTGTGCCGTTGCGTGAGAAACGCCGATGTTATTTTCAACTATACCGTAAGTGATGGGATTCCAGTCACAGTATGAACCGAGAACTGCATCGGGATATGCTTCTCTGATTCTTCTGAAAAGCGAAGGGAACGGAGAATTTACATCATAGGGAACAGAAGAAACTATGCCGTTTGTAAGCCCGTGAATTTCGGGACCGACGCCGATAAGCATTGAACCCCAGCACTCTGCACTGATGGTGGGGTTTGAAGAAAGTGCCTTATATGTGATTGCACCTTTTTCAAATATTTTGTCAAAGTTCGGTGTGTCGGCATCTTTAAACCAACTGCCTGCACCGTCAACACCGATAACTATTACATGTGAGTATTTTTTTGACATAGTCATTTCTCCTGTTTCTTTATAAAAGTTGCATCAAAGGAAGAACCTCCCGGATTATGTCAGGGAGGTTCCGATTTGTATCAGTCCCATTTCTTGTTCATAACAACAAAGTTCATTCTTTCCTGAATGCTCGGTCCGCCATGACCTGTGCCGATTCCGCCGTGGTCCGAAGTGACTATAATGAGCCAATCTTCCGTTTCATAAGTTTCTCTTGCTTCGATGGCTTTGATTACTTCGTAGCCGTAATTATCTTCGGTTCTGAATCCGTTTTTGTAAACGGGGTTATTGAACGTAAATCCGAAATCATGTCCTGCAGAATCTGTATTCTCGTAAATAATAAGTACAAAGTCTGCACAATCTGTGCTTGTTATTTCTTCCATGGCACCTGTGTGAATATCTGCTTTATTCTTGCGAAGATTGAAATCGATATCGATGTTGTTTTCCTCGCAATAGGCTTTTTCTTCTTTATATGTTGAGTCGCTGTTTGTGAAGTGACCTTTCCACTTTGTGATGAAAGCGGCGTTGTCAATAATGCCCTCTTCAACAAGGGTTGTCATAAGCATTTTGGGCTCAACCGTTTTTGTTATTCCGTTGCCGGTTATTCCGTGCACATCAGACCACACACCCGTAAGCATTGAGCACCAGCCGGGAGCAGTTGAGGTTGCCTGTGTGTTTTCTGCAGGATAATTCACACCGCCGCAATAGGTAAGGTTAATTGATGCACCGTTATCAAGAAGATAGTTTATTGCACCGTTGTCCTGCTTTTCTGCAAGGATATCTGCACGGCAGCCGTCATAACCGATTATGGCAACCTTCTTTTCAGTTTTTCCTTCGGGTAATTCAGCTTCAAAATGCTCTTTGATGATTCCGTAAACATCGGTGAAAGGATATGCGGTTTCTATAGTGTTTTCGTAGCCGACGGAAGCAACATTCTGTCTGTATAATTCTTCTGTGTCATTTTCGTCTTTATGATATCTTGTGAAATACAATGCCAAAGCGCCTGCGATAATTCCGAGAACAAGCATAACAGAAACAGCAATAAGTATGACTTTTTTCTTGTTTTTCATTTCAGTACCTCCAAAAGATTGAACTGACTTTTTATTTTTCAAAATATATTGCACCGCTCTGAGCAAAAATCAAGGGAGGTAAATCCATTCCCTTTTGTTCGGGAATTCTGGATGCGATTGCAACATCGTGGATTTTACTGTATATGAATCCGGGTTCAAAAACAACATGAGCACACATAAATCCTTCTTTTTTCACAGGCAGAGTAACGGAATAATCCTCTGTCTTTTTTGCTGTGTATGAGAAGCATTCACCGTCACGGTCAAAAACAATCAGTTTATGCTTTCTGCGCAGTTTTTTTACATTTATTGTAATGCTTGTTTCATCGGTAAGTTTAACAGTATCACCAAGTATGGAATCGCCGCTGACGATATCAATAAATGTTGTACCTACATCAAAGCATATCGTGGTACGGCCTTTGACGATAGCATCCAATATATCTTCAGGTGTATTAGATTTTGCGTAAACATAAGTAACGGGCCAGGTTAAAAGATTGGTGACAACATAATCTCTGTGATAATCGCTGCCGCCGACAACGGGCAGCTTGTGTCCGTTTCTCAACTGCTCATGCCACCATTCGGTGCATTCGAGATTATCAAAGTGTGTCGGTGCGTTCCATACCTCGAGAACGTCCACATCTTCAGCTTTCATTTCCCATCTCCACGGGCATTGCTTGCAATGAGGATGGTTCATACAGATTACCGCTCCGCGCTCTTCTGCCTTTGTCTTAACCCTTAAAAAATCCTCATAGCTTTCGCAGGTGTCATAATCTTCTTTATCAATAACATCTTTGATACCCCACATATTACAATGACCGCCGTGTTTTGTCAGCTCAGCACCGTAAATGAGGGTAAGCCCGTCAACATCGGGAAACTCCTTGCAGTTAACATTATGGTCGGTGATTATAAGAAAATCTATTTTGCTTTTCTTGGCTTTTTCAATAACCTGCTCCAATGTCAGACCGCCGTCTGACGCAACCGTGTGGCAATGAGGAACGCCCGAATACCACTTGTATCCTTTGTAACTCATTCTTTCATCCCCTTAATGATTTTCTTGTCAATTTTGCCGATAAAAAGGTTATCTTCCGTTTTCAGAGCAGAAGGGTCATCATTTTCGTGGATTATGCCGTAGCTCGGTGAATCGGTTTCTTCGGGAGCAAGAAATGCATTGTTTCTGACTGTGAGGTCATAAACCATAGGTCTGAAGAATATGTAACCTCTGCTTTTGCCGATTCTGCCGGAAGGACCGTCAAATATATTATTTTCAATAATAATATCGTGATGGTCAATGTCACCGTGATGACCTACACCCGGGAAACCGTCACACTTAAAGATGTTGTTTCTTATGGTAATATTACGGCAAACCGTATCATCGGATTTGAAATCTATCAGCGTTCCGTCGCAATTGTAAACGGGACCGTATGAGCCGTGCCTTGACATATCAAGCTGAATCTGCTCGTTGAAAAGGATATCGCTTTTTACCGTATATGACGGTCCGTCAAAAATGCAGTTTTGTACTGTTGCGTTTTCCGTTCCGTTGATTTCAATGAAGTGCCACTGCGAACAATGGCGGAATCTGCAGTTTTCAACGGTAATATTTCTGCAATGAACCGTATTAACAAGGGTAATAAGTTCGGTTAAATCTTTATTGCCGTCAAAAATACCGCCTGAAATAACAACATCGTGCGTACCTTCATAAGCTCCCCATTCGGGTTCTGAATATGATGCCAGGAGATATCTTGTCAGCGGTTCGCTTTTATCGCTTCTCAGAATGATTGCATTGTCCGAAAACTTCAGATGCTGATGTGAATAGAAAATCAGCGCAGCAGAAACGAGATATGTACCGTCGGGGAAATAAACTGTTCCGCCATCCTTCAGTTCATCAATGCAAGCCTGCAAAGCTTTTGTATCATCGTGGATACCATCTGCACATACATTCTTATTCTGTAAGACATTTATAAATTTCATATAATCACCTCAGAACATATTGTCATTCGTTCTGTAAAACAACCGCAGCCTCTGCAGTAACCGCTGCATCCTGCAACTTGCCTGCATCGCCTTCTGCTGCAGCATTTCCCGCTTCTGCCCTCTGTTTGAGAACTTCCATAACGTGGGTGTGCTTTTCGTCCGTGAAATCCCACATAAACAGATACGGGAGCGTCATCAGCACATATCCCACAAGGTCAAAGCCAAGACCGATAAGCATACACTGAACTCTTACATCACTCATATAAAGCACATCCCAGTCAGATGTAAAGCCTACACGGTAGAACATAAGCGGAATAATGAGAGAAACGAGGGTCGTGATGGGGGTTGTGAACCAAGTGATGATTTTTTGGTATTCTTCAAGTCTTTCTCCGGAAATATACATCTGATAATCTGTAACTCTGATTTTGGTGTCATCCTGTGCAATACCAACCGCAGCTTCAAGTGTATTGGAAACAAGCATAGCAATGTAAATTGCAAGACCGCACAGAAAATGAGAATTGCCAAGAAAGAGAATTGCCAGAATATATACTCCGTTTCTCAATGCCAAGACAATATATTTGAATACAATCAGCTGCTTATACTGAAAGCGTTTTCTTATCCACGGTGCAAGGAATTGACCGGGGTTGCCGGACATTTTATAAATAATTTCTGCTATAGAGAAGAAAAGTCCTGTTTCACGCCAAGTATAAATAAGGAGGATTCTTTTCATATCAAGCATACCGTTGCCCAATGAGTCGAGAAACTCTGCAATTTTTATTATCCAAAGATATTTGTTTTTAAATATACCCGAAACGCAATGCCAGAATGAAAGGTATTCTCTGTTTTCAAGAGGTGGCATAGGAATTCTTTCTTTGATGTTGCGAAGTCCTATGAACATAACTCCCGATGAAATAACAAAAAAGATGGGTATAAGATATCTGAAAGTTCCGATATCCTTGATGCCGTCAAGGAACATTACGCCTGCAAGCGTCGGAAGAATAACGTTTACGATATTCTGAACAAAATGGCTGATTTTAACGGGGAATGAACGCACATACAGTCTTTCCTGCGGGTTGGGGCTGATATTATCAGCAACAGACTGTGTAAAGCCGACGTAATTGAATATTGTGTAAAACTGGAAAAGAAGATAAAGAGTCCAGACTCTGTCGGTAAGCGGGAGCTCGTAAAGCGGAAGAGTACAAATAAGCACAACAACAATAAGGCACTGAATAACATTTGCATATGCAAAAATTTTGTATCTGCCTAGCTTTTTGAGGAGCTTTTTTCTGATAAGAATATTTCTGAAACCGCTCCATCCGTTGGTGAGAAAATGCGCACCGAAGATTTTGAAAATATTGAAGCTGTTGATGCCTTTCCAACGGGTATCCATAATGTTGGCAACGCCGTCTGGAAGAATGACGGAAAAATCAAATATAAGCATCAGTAAACCTAAAACCGCAAAGGTCAGATACACTGCATTATATTTCCGTTCAATTTTTGGGGGAAGAAAACCTAAGTTGGCATCAACACCCATAGACAGGAGATTCCAGAAATATGTTGATGCAATGAAAAACACGTTAATTGCGCTGAATGTAAGAAGAGGAATTTCGTAGTAATGTGCAATCAGATAACAACCTGTACCGAAGGTAAGGAAGCTCTGAAGATATTTCAGAGTATAATCACCGCCGACTGCGGCAAAAATCGAAAAATATTCTTTATACGGAACATGTTTTCCTTCAGCAGGAGTGTTCCAATATTTTTTCATTTCCTGAAAGATATTCATTTTCTCTTTGCTTTCAGATTTTGCCATTATTTTTCTCCTCCTTCCGCAATAAGTTCATTTATTCTTTGGTTTGCATCGTCACGGGTTTTGCCGTATTGTTCTTTCGGGGCAATGTTAACAACAACCTTTTTAATGTTTTTGGGAAGCCAGCTGTCACCGAATGTTATTTGCTCTTCGCTTTGCGCTCCCATGTAAAACTCTTTAAGATTTGAACAGGAATAGAATGCAAAACTGCCTATTTCCTTAACTGAACCGGGAATATACATAACAGGTGTCATGCCCTGACAATAGCTGAAAGCATCAGAACCGATTTTCTCGAGTCCGTCAGGAAGAGTAATCAGGGAAATGTTTTCGCATTTAAAGAATGCCATATCACCGATTTCTTTTAATGTTGAGGGCAAAGTAATTTCGGTAAGAACTTCATTTTTATAAAAAGCACATTTGCCGATTCTTTCAACACCTTCGGGAACAGCATATTTGCCTGTTTCATTTTCTTTCATAATCGGATAGACAAGCAGCTTTTTCATATCCTTTGTGTAAAGAACGCCGTCAACGGAAGTGTAATATTCATTCGCCTCATCAACTTCTATAGCTTTGAGCTCTTTGCAATAAAAAAACGATGTTTCATCTATGTATTTAACATCTTTGCCAATATGAATAACCTCAACATATTCATCGGTATTCATAGTGAATTTGCCTACCGCCGTAACAGGCTTTGAGGTATCGGGATTATTGCCATTTTCATCACGGACATAGTCAATATGTACCTCTTTGGTGGAGTTGTTTCCGTTAAAGCCAAAAAGTACCCAGCCTTCAACAGAGTATTCGCTTTCAAGTGCCGTGTGATATTCATATTCAAACGGAGCCCTTGCCATCGAAATAAATGAAATGGTAACGGATGCGATGATAAATGCCACAAGCACAATTATAAAGGTTGCCTTTTGCCATATTTTCATTTTAATCACTCCTTAACAAGTTCGTTGCTGATATATTTTAAATTTAAATTATATATTTTTAGATTAGCATATTTTATATAAAGTTACAATGTAATAAATCACAGCAATATTTGTGAATTATCACAAACAGCAGTTATCGAGGAGGTGTTTGCGAAATTCACAAAAACAATCATAAATACATTCTGATTTTAAAAAAAATCACAAAAATATTAAATCAGCTCAAGCTTTTTTCAATTTTTTATTGTATATCACGACGAACAATGATAAAATCAAATTATGAATTATCACACTAACCACCGATATTATAACAATTGACGGGAGTGTCTTTTTTGAATTTGAAACAATATGAAAATGTTTATGAATACTATTCTCACATGAATGATAATAATCCTCTTAATATTACCGCTGTGGGAGAGAGCTTCTGGAGTGAAAATTGCTTTTTTGAAAGAACCTCTTCAGAAATTACTGCAATTGAGTTCGTTGTCAGCGGAAACGGAGTTTTCGAAAACAACGGTCAAAAGTATTATCTTGGTCCCAAAGATGTTTTCTTATTAAGAAAGGGCACCAATCATAAGTATTACAATGCAAGAAACAGTACGCTTCATAAATTCTTTATAACTATAACCGGAGAGTTAGCCGAAATATTGCTTAATCAGTATTTGCCCGGTTACGATTATGTCTTTCACAACTGTGAGTTTGAAGAGCTTTTCGGGGAAATATATGAAAAAGCTAAAAAAGTATACGGCGATAATTATTCTCTTTTTGTCGATGAAATGACACCCGAAGTTATAAAGCTGATTATTGCCCTGCGTAATTATGCATCAAACGAAAATAAAGACCTTGCCTATTTAATGAAAGAATATCTTGACTCACAGATAATGCAAAACTTTTCGCTTGATGATATGTGCAAAAAATTCGGTTACTCAAAAAATCATATAATTAACAAGTTTTCCGAAAAATTTGATATTACACCTTACCAGTATTACACCGCAAAAAAACTGGAAACAGTTAAGCTGTATCTGATAAACACAAAATACTCCTTTTCTGAAATTGCCAAAAAAATGTCTTTTTCTGACCAACAGTATTTTTCCTCCTGGTTCAAATCCCTTTGCGGAATGTCCCCTTCAAAATTCAGAAACAATTGCGGTAAAGAAAATTATGATAATTTACAATAAGCATTAGGTAAATTCGTGTCATAAATAAAAGATAATTTAGTCCGGATTTTTGGTCCGGACTTTTTAGTTGCTCAGAAATTACTTTTTTAAAATTAGACTTACATACTCTGTGTACAAGGAATATTTCAAATTTCAAGAAATGATAACAAATAAGATTGTGCAATTTATTGCATTCTTAACAGAGCTTTCTTGTTTACTCATTGCGATTTAAACCATAATAAATTGTATTTTTGTTAAATGGAAAAGTTTAAAATGCACCTTACATCGTTCATAAAAATCCATCTGATAAAAGTTAAATTTGCACGGTTTAGACCGATGAAAATTGACCAAAAACATAGGGCCTTGAAGAAATAAAACTTTTTCGCCTTCCCGATTTAGGGAGGGCATTTTTTATTGTCGGAAAGTATTTGGAAATTAGGGTGTACAAAAGCGCTTTCTAATTCCAAACAAGTGGAGGTGTTGAAAATGACAGCAATTCTGCCGTCGTCCTACAGATAACACGGAATGATTATTGAAATTGTGGCGGCACTCTTGCCGTCACGAAAAAAATTTTTAAAAACTTTTCGGAAATGATGCCGAATTTGGGGTCTCCCAGTGCAAACATAATGAGAGGGATTTTGAATTCTTTGTAAATATTTTGGAATTAGGGCGTACAAACGCCTTCTCTCGGTGGGAATAAGTGAAGAGTATTTTTAAACTCTTTGTAAACAATTCAGAATTTGGGTGTGCAAATGCTTTCTCCCAGTGGGAATAAGTGAAGGCTATTTTAATTTTTTTGCAAAACGCCCTACAATTTGACCTCTCCCAGTTCATACATAATGAAGGGCTTTTTTTAATTCTTTATGAACTTTTCCGAAAACAGCCAAATCTGGGTGTCCATTTCGGGGGTGTTTGTTCAAATAGATGCTTACGAAAGCCGCATAGCTTCTCTGCGTGAGAAAATCGACGAGCTTAATGCAAGCGTTAAGGAAAATCCGCTTATCGAACAGAATGAGCTGCTTATCGAGCAGTTACAGGAAGAAATCGACCTGTTGCAGGAGCAGAAAAGCGAGCTTGAAGCAGCGGCAGGTGCGGCGAGTTCCTTATCCCCTATCGAAATAAATTTTTCGCTTGGAAGCGAAGAACTCCAAAAAGAAATTGACGAAATGATAGAAGCTATAGACATTTTCAAATTAGCAGTGGGATTAACTTGGGCAATAATCAAAAGAGAGGCATCTGAGATTTGGTATGAAATTTCGAACGAAATAACTTCAGCTTGGTCAAGTATATGGTCGGATGCAGAAGATGATTTTAACGATTTCAAGACGGAACTTTCAAACGGTTGGCAAAATATAAAAACAACTTGCTCTTTAGTATTTGATGAAATATCAACCGGTTGGGCAGAAGAAAAGGTCGAAATGGCTGAGGCGGGTAATTTTGCAATCGACACAGCAGAAGGCATAGTAAATGGTATTATCCGAGGAATCAACTGGTGTGCTGAAAAAATCAACGATGTTTTCAGCTTTGAAATCCCCGAATGGATTCCAAAATACGGCGGTCAGTCTTTCTCGGCAAATCTCGGTAAAGTCTCGGAAATCAGTCTGCCCCGTATTCCCGTCCCCGCCCTTGCATCGGGTGCGGTTCTTCCCCCGAACAAGCCGTTCATGGCATGGGTCGGCGACCAGAAGAACGGAACAAATGTTGAAGCTCCCCTCTCCACAATCGAGGATGCTCTGCGCAATGTCATGGCAGAGCAGGAATACAACTTTAACATTACCGCAGACGGCTCTCTCAGCGCTCTTATCCGACTGCTCAACCTGCAAATCAACCGTGAAAACACACGCCAAACTGCATTTTAGGAGGTGGTATTATGTTTATAATGGACGGCATTGAATACGATGTTGATGCGGGAATCCGCATTGACGAGCTTGAACGCAGCTTTGAAAAGCTCTCGACCGATAAAAGCGGAAGAACGATGAACGGAAAGATGTATATTAACCTTATCGGCGTTTTTTATAATTACAAAATGACGGTAAGGCGCGGCGCAAACTGCTCGCTTGAAGATTACGAAAATTTCTTTGAAGCACTTTCCGCACCCGTTCCGTTCAACACAATAACGGTTCCTTTCGGTCAAACCTCGCTCACATTTGAAGCATATATCACCAAAGCAAGCCAGCAGCTCATAAGAAGCGCACACAACAGGCATTACTGGGGACCGCTGTCAATCAGCTTTATTTCCCGTGAACCGCAGAGAGTGCCTGCTGCAGGAGAGGAGACTGCTTTTATTTGAATAAGATTTCGTATAACAACTTCGCTCCCAAGGCTGCTGAAAATGCCGTTGTTTCTTCCGACAGCAGCTCTTTCCAGCGCACGGAAAAGCTTACCGATGACCGCACTCCGATTAATTACGCATCCTTTGAAAGCATGGGGATTAATCTTCTTGATTCTTCCCTCTGCTTTGCGGAAAGCGGCGATTTTACAGGCTTTATTTCATCCGATATCAGCAAACCGAGCATGGGTTTCCCGAGTGGCGGAATAAAGCTTGTTTTCGCATTCTCCGAAGGTTATTATTCGGGACCCGGAATAACGCTGCATTTTTGGAAACATTTCTGCACCGATGTTATAATCACATATTTTTACGATTCAACAGAACTCTTTCAAGGGCATTATTCGCCCAATTCCCTCGATTATTTCTGCGAAGGAGCCGTTGAACAATATAATAAAGTGATGATATCTTTTGTTGCTTCCGAAATTCCTTTTCAGTTTGTTAAGCTCTCGGGCGTTGATTTCGGCAATACACTTGATATCACAGATTTTTTCGGCGCAATCAATATTTTTGAAGAGCTTGAACCTGACTGCTCGGATCTTCCCTATGACACCTGTGATTTTGAAGCAATGGTTCCCGAAGAAATAACTCCACAGGTGGGACAGTCATTTTTTGTTTATCACGGTTCGCAGTGCTTCGGAAAATTCACAACCGAATCGCTGACGCCA
This sequence comes from Acutalibacteraceae bacterium, assembly GCA_045539875.1. GTDB lineage: Bacteria > Bacillota > Clostridia > Oscillospirales > Acutalibacteraceae > CAG-177. Next base: position 389,333 of record JAZQGF010000019.1, on the reverse strand, counting down.
AACGATAACAGGAGATTTGTTTTTGAAGCAGGCGATGATAAAAGCATTCTCGGAAACAATTCCTTTCCTGCTCTTTCAAGCGGAACACGGACCGTTGATGACCTGCTCGGTCTGATATATGAAAACTCCGATGTCACCATTGACAACGGAGGATTCGGCGATACCGAACTGACAGGCTTTATAGAATCAAAAAACTGCCGCTATGCTGCCGCCATGCTGAGCATGGGAGGCGGCTTTTTTATTTCATCCGCAAGAAACAAAAAACTCCGTCTGTTCAGAATGCGTAACCGCAAAAGTACGGTTATAACGGCTGACAGAATTCTCGGTAAACCCAAATACATCAAAAACGCTCCGTACACGGCAATCACGCTTTATGTGCATGGCGGTTCAAAGTTTGACGATGATACGGCAGTAAAACACATTGTTTCCGATGCGGGCGTCATGGCAAACATCGCCGCAAAAGAGCTTAAGCTTGATAAATACTCTTTGTTCTGCGATGCCGAATCTCGGCTCAGCGAAATTGCTGCAATCGGCTTTGAGCGCAACGAAATTGAAGCGGAGATTATCATGCAGGATGAGCAAATCGGCGATATTCTCAGCATTGAAACTACGCACGGAGTTAAAACAGGCATTCTCAAATCCCTTGATATCAGCATTCAGGGTTCGGAAGTTACGGCAAAAGCAACATTCATAGAAACGGAGGCGGTATAAACGGCAACCTACTATCAGAATTTCAACATGGAGCGCAATCATAATTCCGCCCTCGCATTCCGTTTGAAGATTGAAGAAACGGTCAGCGTTGAAAACAACAATTCGGCTCTTGCCGTAACGCTTCAATTCAAAAACACATCGGGCAGTGTTATCTCAAACCACACGGCGGAGTATTATGTCGCCGTTAACGGCACGGTGATTATCAATCGAAGTGTAACACAAAACATCGAATCCGAAGGCGGAGAATGGCACGATGCAAATTCAAACTGGCTGAAGGGTTCATGCACCTTTTCTCACCTTTCGGACGGTACAGGCTCTTTCACAATATCTGCAACTCTGAAAGCGGACGAGCTTCTCACTCTGTATTACCGGACAATCGGCAGCATCGATGCCACGATGAGCTACACTGCGATTGACCAGTCTGCTCCGACTCTTTCAGGCCTCAGCGTTTCAGCCGACAGATACGGTCTTAATGCCGCTGCAAAATTCACAGCAGCTCATTCGCATTATAATCTCACAAAGATACGGTTTGAGCTTAAATGCCTTACCGAAACGCAGGCGAAAAACAGGGTCGGCAAGGTTACTCAGGCAAACTCGACAAGCTATGTTTACGATGTCGGGCGGAATGCATACACTCTCGTTCTTGAAAAAACATTAAATCTTTCAAACGAAAACAGCATCACATTCGACCTCGACTGCATTGACGAAAAATCATATCCCCTTACAAGCGGAAAAACCTACGAATACGGCGTTATCCTCACTGCTCTTAACGGAAAAACATATACCAAGCTCGGCAGCTTCACCGTTCCTCAGAAGGTTACGGGCATAACCTGCGATTCGGTAATCAACATCATGCAGGGCGAATCGGCGCAGCTCAATTATACTGTCACTCCGACAAATGCCGAAGAGCAGTCTGTCACATTTTCAAGCTCAAACACGGCAGTCGCAACGGTTGATGCTGACGGAATAATCACCGCAAACAAAACCTCGGATGCATTCGCATCGGCGGTTATCACCGTTAAAACCAAGGACGGCGGATATACCGCAAAATGCACCGTCAATGTAACAACAACTGCAGCTTTTCCGTATCTGCCGACCGTTACGCAATATCTGACGGCAGAGCTTTTCAGCTCCGTTATTGCTGCAACGGCAATAGTCCGAAAAGAGCTTATCGACACAGGAGCAACGGTTGATTCATTATCAGGTGTCAGCATACCGGGCAAAAACTGCCCTGTAATCTCAATAATGCCTGCGTTCAAGAGTGTTGAATCCGACTGTCAAAAGCTCCGTTCTGCCGCATCCTCTCTCGGACTTTCAACGGATCCGCTGCCTTCATCCGCGCAGACAATTAACAAGCAAAACACAGACTGGCTGATTGTTGTAAACAACTGGATTAACTTTCTCAACAGCCTGCATTCCCAATTAGGAGGTGTTTAATATCAGAATTTACACTATTGATTTCACGGCAGAAACCATTCTCCCGACAGACGGCAGCATCCTCGGTTATCAGGGCGAAAACAATGCAACAACGCTTTCAATCATTCCTCCCGAAGAAATGACTGCCTGCGAGGATATTGTTGCATATAAGGTTGCGTTTGAACTCAACAACTGCCGTCATACCCGATCCGAAACAATCGCAAAAAACTCACCCGTTGAGGTTCTTCTTTCCTCACTGATTACATCGTCAAAAGAAATCTCCGTTCAGCTCGAAGGCTACGGCGCAGACGGCAATCTCGTTGTGAAAAGTCCGAAGGTAACAAAGCTGACATTTGATGATTCGGTCGGCGGTGTTTCCGTTGATAACGAAAGCGAGAATGCCGCTGCCGCCGAAATCGCCGCAAACACTGTCGCACGCCATACCCACGAAAACGCAGATATTCTTAATGAACTCGCCGAAAACGAAGAGGGCAATCTTACCTATAAGGGTTCAAAAATCGGCGGCGGAGAAAGAGCGACCGAAACCGCTGAGTTTGACGCCAACGGAGGAACGATATCAATAACTGAAGGAGCTAACAACTCACTTATTTTTAAAGTTTCCGAATCGGCAGGCATTTCCGCAGGTGATATTGTTACCGATGTTGAGTTTCTTTATGACGGAAATTATATTTCCATCAAAGAACTGTATCTTGTCGACGGACAAAACTATTTCTACAACATTGGAAGAACCTTTGCGGATGCAGAAGGTGTTTTCGTGGCAAACATAGGTTTCGGCGGTACGATGTTCAACACAGTTATTCAAAGTTTCTACAATTACGAATCATCAATAATCAGAGTAACCTACTACAAAAATTAAATTATGGAGGTAAAAAATTATGTTAAAGTCAAAAAAAGTAACACCCGAAAACGGTATGGTCCTTGTCAACTGTCCCAATCAGAATAATATCACTTTCTGCGCCGATCTCCCCGATGAAGGCGACATCAAGAAAATTGTTGTTGCCGTGAAGCATGACGGCAGATATCTTCAGGACATGGAAGGCGCAACGGTAAAATATCACCGTGAAAGAGAAGAAAGCGGCATGAGAAATGTTGCGACCGTCACATTCCCCGACGGCATCCCTGCCGACTATCTCGAAAAGCTCAACAGCTATCAGGCAGAAGATTTCATCGTTGAGTATCACGAAGAGTGCATTGTGGAAGTCAACTAACGAAAGGATGATGAAAATGAAACATATTGCATTAACAGCAGCAGGAATTGCAGGCTCGGCTATTGCATCGATTTTCGGAGGTTGGACGGCAGCAATGACAACGCTCATTATCTTTATGGCAATAGACTATGTTTCCGGTCTTATTGTTGCAGGCGTATTTCACAATTCAAACAAAACTGAAACAGGCGCGCTTGAATCAAGAGCAGGACTGAAAGGTCTCTGCCGCAAAGGTGCAATGCTTTTCTTCGTTCTTGTTGCGTGCAGGCTTGACCTACTTCTGGGTGCTGCCTACATAAAAGATATGGTCTGCATTGCCTTCATCCTCAACGAGCTTATAAGTATCGTTGAGAATATCGGACTTATGGGCGTTCCCGTTCCGAAGGTAATCACAAAGGCAATTGACGTTTTAAAAAAGAATGACAACAAATCAAACGGAGGTTAATTATGGCTGAAAACATCAACGCAAAAATCCCACTTCTCAAAAAAGGATATCACCGTATGACCTTGCCTTTTGGTAATCAAAAATTGAAAGGGAAATACTACTATCATAAAGGCGTCGACCTGACAGGTGACACTAATATCAGCGGCGGTTATGATGAAATTCTTGCGTTTGCTGACGGCACGGTCACAATCGCAGGATGGCGCAGCGACTGCGGATACTGGGTGAAGATAAACCACGGTAACGGCATCTACACCAGATATATGCATATGAAGAAAGGCAGCATCAAAGTCAAGGTTGGCGACAAAGTAACAAAAGGTCAGATTATCGGTTTCATGGGCGCAACAGGTAATGTAACAGGCAGACATCTTCATTTTGATATCTGTATCAACGGAACTTATGTTGACCCCGTTCCTTATGTCACGGGCGAAAAATCACTTACTGTTACATCCTCAGCGTACACAATCGGTAAATATGAGGTCATCAAAGCTGTAAACGTCAGAACGGGTCCCGGAACAAAATATCCGAGAGTTATGTATAAAGATTTCACTGCCAATGCAAAAGAACAGATAAAAAAGCTCGGTGGCAATCCCGATGACAACGATTTCCCTGCAGGCATGGTTCTTGACATTTCAAAGGTAGACGGCAACTGTGGAAGATGTCGTTCGGGTTGGATTTCACTTAATCTGTGCAAGAAGAAAAACAATTAAGTTCGTTAAAATTGCCACTTTTAATGAACTTGATACTTTAAAACACATTAAAATTCTTTAAAGTAGGTGAAATTATGAATTACATTATCCTGCTCATTACCCACATCATCAAATCAGCAGAATACTTCATCGTTGAGGGGCTGCCGAACATCCCCCTCAATAATCTCCCCGAAGCTGCTGAAGCAATTGCTTTCAACCTTCTCAAACTTATTGAAATCTACCTTTCGATGTTTTGATAAATAACTCAACGATTTATTAAACAACAGAAATCTTTGAGTTGAGAAGTAAAAAATCAGCAACAAGTCAAATTAAAAAACAAACAAATAAAATTACCGCCGGGTGAGATTTAACTTCTCGCTCGGCGGTTTTTCTTTTTATATGTTTAAAGTGTTTTTATCTTATCAAAATAAGAAAAAATTAAAATGTTCCAAATCGTCACACTTTTAATTATAATAGCTTTCTATTTATCCCCCTACTTTTTTGACTTGCATCTGACTTGCATAATGCTGATTTCTGTTGCAAAATCGGTTATATTTCGCAAAATTTTAAAGCTATAAAAACGATAAATAAAAAACCCTGAAACGCTTGTATATCAAGCATTTCAAGGCTTGGTGCGGATAACAGGACTTGAACCTGCACGAACTTGCGCCCATTAGAACCTGAATCTAACGCGTCTGCCAATTCCGCCATATCCGCATATTAAGTTTCCCGTAAATTTTACACGGTCGGGAAATCCGAGGCGGAGCATTTCGCTTTTTCCGCTTAGTAAAAAGAGGATTCCTTGCGGAATCCTCCTGGTGCGAGAGACGGGACTTGAACCCGTACGGGATTACCACACGCCCCTCAAACGTGCGCGTCTGCCGATTCCGCCACTCTCGCATATGTTTCTGTTCGCTTGGAACGCTGTTTATTATAGCAAAGACATTTGGTAATGTCAAGCCTTTTTTTAAAAAAATTTTAAAAATTTTTAATTATTTTTATTAAGCGAATTCAGAATTATAAATCGGCATTTTGAGTGGTTTTTTATAATAATATTATACATTACTAATATAAGACAATCTGTGGGTGTTGAAAAAGGAAGGTGAATTATGTTTTTCCACCGATGGCGTATAAAGGTACTCGGTGAGAGAAAAAACGCCAAATAAACGAAAGCATTTCTATCAAGCCTCCGTCTTTTGGCTTCGCCAAAATCCACCGATTCATCTCCCTCTGGATAGAGATGTCCAGAAGTGACAGAGGGAGTTGCCAAAGGATGCCAACGGAATATTATTATTAGTTTTCCGTTTGCAATTCAGCGACTTTATCGACAAAACGGCAGGAATATTCCTGCCGTTTTAATCAATCATATTTTCTTGCAATTTTGAGAGTTGTTGTTTTCGGGAATTCATCATCACGCACTTTAACCTTGCCGATATTCTTAAACAGCGGCATATTGCGGTTGAATTCATTTACATCGTTCTGAATTCTGCTGCGTGCATCGGGATAATCTTCTTCGTTGAGGAAAAATTCGGCAACAATCTTTTTATTCTCTTCATAAACAAGAACTTCCTTGACATAGTCAATGCGTGAAAGCTTGTCCTCAAGCTCCTCGGGAGAAACATTCTTACCGTTCGAGAGACAGATAAGATTCTTTTTTCTGCCAACCATAAAGAGGAAACCGTCCTCATCAATTCTGCCGTGGTCGCCTGTTTTAAACCATTCCCCGTCAAAGGCTTGAGCTGTTGCTTCGGGATCATTGTAATAGCCTGCCATTACATTTTTACCCTTAACATAGATTTCGCCTACACCTTCTTCATCGGGATTATTAATCTTTATTTCACAGCAATCAAGCGGAGTGCCTACGCTGCCGAATTTGCGCTGACCGGGTCTGTTGCAGGTTATTGCCGGAGAGCATTCTGTCATTCCGTAGCCGTTATAAATCTCAATTCCGAATTCATGCATACCCTTTTCGTACTTAGGATCAAGGTTTGCACCGCCACAGACAATCATATTAAGATTTCCGCCGAGATTATCAATAATGGTTTTAAAAATCTTGCGTCTTCTGTCGATGCCGAGCTTCATAAGAAAGTTGCTGATTTTAAGACCTTTTTTCAAAACATCCTCTCTGCCTGTTTTTCTTGCAGTTTTCCAGATACGATCGTAAATGGTTTCAACAACAAGAGGCACACCTGAAAAATTATAGGGATGATACTTTTTGAGATCACCCTGAATATTTCCGATGCCGTCGCAGAGATAGCCCCATTCAGTCAGAATATATGATGAAAACAGAGCGCTGACCCATGCATATGTATGGTTAAGGGGAAGAAAACCGATAGCATGTCTGCCTGTATGCGCACGGCAAGCAGATGAACAGTTGCTTGCAATATTTGAATGTGTGAGCATTACGCCCTTGCTTTTTGCTGTTGTGCCTGAAGTATATGCAATGCACGCAAGATCCTGAGGATTTACAACAGAATTTTCAAAAGAAGTATCTCCTGCAGCAACCGCGGCTCTTCCTTCTGCAAGAAACTCATCATAGTCACTGCTGATGTTGAAATAATGCATCTTTGGCATATCGGGGTTTGCCTTGAATTCTTCAACCATACTTTCAAATTTTGAAGTATATACAAGTGCATCGCTGCTGCAACGGATAAGCTGGTCTGCAAGATCATCTGCAGGGAGCTTGCAATCCATAGGCACGGTTACATTGCCGCCGACAAGAGTTGCATAATAAGCAATCATCCATTCATAGCAGTTTTCGCCAATGATAGAAATCTTTTTCTGACCGTTAAGGCCTTTCTTGCCGAAAAAGGTACCGAGTGCTCTCATTTCATCCCATGTCTGATTGAAGCTTCTTATGCACTCACTTTTATTCTTATCAAGAAATACAAACTGTCTTTTGTCGCCGCCTGCCTGAGTTCCCTTAACAACAATTTCTTTAACGGTTGTGTATTCGGGAATATCGGCTCTTGCTATATTAGTATTTTTTTTGTTCAAAATATTTCCCTCGTTTTCTGCTTTCCGAACACTCGAAAGCTTATGTTTTTGATTTTACATCAAAATCTTCTGTTTTTCAACAAAAAGCTTGATTTTTTTCAGTCATTGATGTAGAATTAACTAAATAATGTCTCAAAGGAGATTCTCAATGCGTATTTTTGTCGTATGTCTTATTTCATGGTTTGTTGCTCAGCTTATTAAGGTTATAATTAACCTTGTCAAATATTATACTGCAAAAAAGAAGGGCATCAAGTGCAAAAAAGTTACTCTTGAAACCCTCTTTAAACTCGGCGGAATGCCCAGCTCACACACTGCAACGGTTATTGCTCTTTGCGGTTGCGTTGGCCTCCACAGCGGATTTACATCCGATGTTTTTGCGGCCTGCGGTGTTTTTGCATTTATAACAATGTTTGATGCATTCAAGGTCAGACTTCCCATCAGCAGACTGACAGATGCATTCAACCGCCTTCAGGATAAAGTTTGCGGAAACGATGTTCCCGATGTAAAAAAGGTTGAGGGACACACAATTCCCGAAATAATAGGCGGATTCATTGTCGGTGTTTGCGTTTCGCTCTTTATGGTTAAGGTTGTTGGAATTTTTGAATTATAATATAATCTGCCGACGGATAATCTGTCGGCTTTTTTGTTGAGAGGCAATTATGCTGATTTGTAAATACAATATAGCTGATATAACTGAAAATGAGCTGAATGAATGGTTTAACTCCATGAGTGCGGAGCGACGCGATGAAACCATGCGGCTTGTCGGTAAAGATAAAAGGGCATCAAAAATCGCAGCTGACCGTCTTTGCAGAAAAGCTATTTCGGAATTCTGCGGCATTCTGCCCCAAAAGATTGAATTTGCCAAAAACGAATTCGGAAAACCTTTTGCAAAAAATCTGCCTGTTCATTTCAGCATAAGCCACAGCGGAGATATGGTTGTCTGCGCTGTTTCGGAGAAGGAAATCGGAATCGACATTGAAAAAATCAGGCCGTTCAATCCGAGGGCTGCCGAAAAATTCGCAACCGAAAAAGAGATTGAATATATAAACTCAAGCAAAAACGGCTTTTTTGAAATATGGACATTAAAAGAAGCTTATTTCAAGTGCATCGGCACGGGTCTGGGCGCTGATATCAAAGATGTTTCATTCAGCATTATGCCGTCTGAAATTCTTTGCTCCGAAAACGGATATAAGCTTTCGTTTTATGACGCAGAAAGCGGATATATCTGCGCAATATGTCAAAAATCAGCGGAATTATTTTATTTATCAGATGCAAAAAAATGTTCAACAAGTATCAGGGAGATGTTAATAAGGTTATGGAATTTATAACAAACTATTTTTCCGGAAAAGATGCAAAATTCATTGTTTCGCAGTGCATAGGCTTTATTGCTGCTGCCATACTTCTGCTCTCATTTCAGCAGAAAACACACAAAAGAATCGTTATCATGCAGGCTTGCTCGGGTCTGCTTTTTGCGATACAGTATTTCATGCTCGGCGCATATGAAGGAATGATAGGCAACCTTGTAGGCATGGCAAGGTCGGTTTCTTTCTCTTTCAGAGGAAAATCAAAATTTGTTGACAGCATTGCCTGCCCGATTATTTTTGCAATACTCGCAGGCGCAGGAGGTCTGTTAACATACACAAGCCCCGCTTCGCTGCTTCCGATGGCGGCGATGATGATTTCGTCCTTTGTCATGTGGAATCCTCACACCCAGCAGCTTCGCGCACTGACAATGCCAACCTCGCTCATGTGGCTGATTTACAATGTTATTTGCAGCTCATATTCGGGAATTCTCACCGAGATTTTCAACCTTATTTCAATCATTATAGGTCTTATCAGGTTCAGAAAGAAAAAAGAAGATAAATAAAAAAGCGGTACAGTTCAAAAAACTGTACCGTATTTTTATCTCATCCAGAGCTTTTTAACGGTTTCGCGAAGCTCTTTTTCATTCATTGAATCAACATCTTCAACCAGCCTTATATCCATATCCTTTGCTCTCGCTCTGATATATTCGGCTCTGTAACCCATGTCATCAAGCTGAGTTGCAACAAGGACTTTTCTGACATACTTTCCGCCAAAACGCTCGGCAACAACAGAAAGCTTATAAAGCTCATCCGTATCAACAGCACCGTTTTTGCACGAAATAAAAACAGGAATCATTCCTTTCATAAGAATAACATCAATCTCATTTTCGACATCAATGCGGCTGTCTTTCTGAACAACACCGTCCCAGTCAATATAAACTCCGCTTCCGACGCTGTTATATATTTTATCGCCGTTGTCATCTTTCACTTCCATTGCCGTCACTGTAATCACAAGTTCCAGAAGCTGGCCTGCTTTAGTCAGGCATTTCCTGACCTGACTGTTTTTGAATTCAAACGAAATTCTTTCACCGATTCTGAGATTTTTTATAACGCCTTCTTTCTCAAGAGAATTGAAAATCTCTTTTGAAACAAACGGTCTGTTTTTTGCACCGTCAATCTTAGCGGAAACTCTGAGATCCGATTCATCGGGACTGTTGTTGCAGAATTTTGCAATAACATTTGCCTGTGCATTCCATGCTCTGACATCCCTTTTGCAGATATTCCACATAGCATAAATATCCGAAACAAACTCGCGGCTGAAATCCCAGCTGAAGGTTGAATTCTGCTTTTCGGCATCATAAATTACCCTTCCGCCGTAAACCTTTATGTTTTCGTCAACACTGAGCATAACCGGCATTGCGCGGCACACTTTGCCGTTTGAATCGCAGTCAGTCATTGAGTTGTTTCTTATATTAATCCGATGAATTCTTACCTTATCTTTGTATTTTTCAAGGACCATTCCGACTGCAACAAGATAAAGCTCATCCCCGCCGCTGAGGTCAATTCCGCATTCGCCGTTTTCATTGATAACATTCTCAATCGCATCGGCTATTGCACCGAGATTGTTTCTGCTGACTGTTCTGAACAAAAAATCAACGCTTATTCCTCTGCCGCCGAGAACGGATTTATAATCCTCAACGCTCCTTTTCATGCGTTTTGAATTACTTCCTATAAAAACAACCTTATCGGGCGAATAAAGAAGCGAGCCTGCTATGTTTTCAATCGCGGATTCCCTGTCAAAAAATTCTATTATTGTCATATGAGCCTTACGCCCTTTCGGTAATTACTCCGTGAGAAACGGGCACTGTCACAAACACATCGGGGCAGATTCCGCGAAGCTCCGCAGCGCACTTTTCTGCATTTTCTTTATTTTCAAAAAGTGCAAAAACAGTCGGCCCGCTGCCACTCATCTGGCAAAGTGACGCACCGTGCTCACGCATAACGCGCTTATATTCCACCCTGTCGGGCACTTCAATGACCTGCTCAAAAACATTGCCTGCATATCTGCATATACCTTCAAAATCGCCCTTTTCGCACGCATCCAGCATCCTCATACAGTCGGGGTGATAGATATATGTGCTGTCTGCCGCTGAATAAGCCTCCGCAGTTGAAACTCCGCATTCGGGCTTTGCAAGAACAATATAACAGTCTTTAAGAGGCTCAACGGAAGAAAGAACTCCTCCTGTGTTCTGAGAAAGGCTTGTTCCTCCGCATATACAGAAAGGAACATCACTGCCGATTGAAAGACCGATTTTGCAAAGCTCCTTCTCACTGAAGCAGTTTTCAAATATATTATTGAGAGCACAGAGCACCGCGGCTGCATCGGCACTTCCGCCTGCAAGACCTGCCGCAAAGGGTATTTTCTTTTCAATATGAATTTTAACGCAAGGCTCTTCTCCGATTGCTTCAAAGAATTTCTTTGCAGCCTTATATGCTATATTTTTCTCGTCGGTCGGAAGTTTGCTTTCAGAGCAGGTCAGAAAAATGCCTTTTTCTTTGCACTTTTCAACCGTCACCGTGTCTCCGAGACCGATTGACTGCATCACCATAAAAAGGCTGTGATATCCGTTATCAAGTCTGCCGATTATATCAAGAAAAAGATTAATTTTTGCAGGTGCAAAAGCTGTTATTTTCATAGTAATCTCCTTTATTCAATGGGAATCAGAGTCGGTGTTCTGCCCTGATAGAGAGCTATTTTTTCAAAGCCGCACTTAAGAGCCAGCTCATACCCCTGCTCAACTCCCGCGCCGAGATGCTCGGCATAATGCGCATCCGAACCGACGGTTATGAGCTCTCCGCCAAGCTGCTTATAGCGTTTGACTATGCTTTCGTCGGGTGAGGTTATTCCTATGGGCTGCCTTAAGCCTGCCGTATTTATCTCAAGAGCCTTTTTGTTTTTTATAAGAGTCAGCAGAATTTCATCTATAATCCCGCTGAATTTTGACATATCAACCGTCTTTCCGTATTTGCCGACAATGTAGCGCAGAGGATAAGTAAGATGGGCAAGAGTATCAAAGCCGTCCCACTGTGCAAGTTTAAGCTCCCACTCAAAATACTGCTCAAGAAGTGACATATAATCTATGCTTTCGTCGCTGAAATCCATATAATAAAAATCCTGCATATCGGGCAGATTATGAATTGCGCCGATAATAAAATCATATTTCATCATGCTGAGAAGCTTATCGGAAACCGCCGTATCATAAACCGCCTGTCCGAGCTCTGCTCCGACGCACACAAGAAGCTTTCCGCTGAATGCCGAACGAGCTTTCGCGGTTTCAAAAAAAGACTGAATTGCAGTTCTGTCAAAATTCTTTTTCAAAAAAACATCCATCTCAAGATGGTCGGTGAATGCAATTGCCCTTATTCCTTTCATACATGCGGTTTCACACAGATACATCGTTGAATGATTACCGTCAAACGAATTATCCGTATGAGTATGAAGGTCAACTATGTTTTTGAAACCCATCACACCACTCCTTTGACATCTTATTCCAATATAATAATACCACATATTTTTGTTTTGCAACAGTAAAAAACAAAAAAATGTTGTTTATATTCCCGGAATATGATAAAATAAATAAAAATTATTATAAGGAATCTTTTTTATGAGAATTATAGTTACGGGCTCAAACGGGCAGCTCGGCACTGATGTTGTTGCCGAGCTCACAAAAAGAGGGCATACCACAATCGGTGCCGACCTTCCCGAAACAGATATAACAGACGAGAACGCTGTTGAAGCCTTAATCGCGAAAGCAAATGCCGACGGTGTTATTCATTGCGCCGCATTCACTAATGTTGACCTTGCAGAAACCGAGAAAGTCATTTGCGAAAAAATTAATTTCAACGGCTCGCTTAATCTTGCCCATTCGTGCAAAAAGCACGGGATAAAACTGCTTTACATCAGCACGGATTATGTTTTCAGCGGAGACGGCGATGAAGCTTTTGAGACTGACAGCCCAAAATATCCCTGCAATTTTTACGGTGAGAGCAAGCTTCGCGGAGAAAATGCGGTTTTGAAAGTTTGCGACAAATATTTCATAGTAAGAATTTCATGGGTATTCGGTGAAAACGGCAAAAATTTTGTAAAAACCATGCTGCGTCTTTCCAAGGAAAAAAATGAACTGACGGTTGTTAACGATCAAATCGGCTCACCTACTTATACAAAAGACCTTTCGCGCCTGCTCTGTGACATTATTTCAACAGAGAAATACGGAGTATATCACGCAACAAACGAGGGCTTCTGCAGTTGGGCGGAATTCGCCGCAGAAATAATGAAGCTGTCGGGCGCAGAAACAAAAATTATTCCCGTTACAAGTGAGGAATACAAAACCGTTGCCGTCAGACCCAAAAATTCCAGACTCTCAAAAAAATCACTTGATGACGGCGGCTTTGAGAGACTTCCGCACTGGGAGGATGCACTGAAACGGTATTTATTAAATGAGTGTTAATAATTCTTATGTAAACTTGAAAATATGATATCTTTATATTATAATAAAGTGATACACAATTAATCGGAGCGTTTGTTAATGGATAAAGAAAACAAAAAAGTTAATAACGCCAAGCCTGTGAATACCAAGCCTCAGAGCGAAAGCCGTGACGAATTTATTGACGGTTTTTACGACCTGAACAAAATGTATTCTCAGGTTCCCGAACGGAAGCCTAAAACCCGTGAAGAAGAGCTTCGCATAAAGGATGAGAAACGCCGTGAGGCTGAAATGCGCGCCATTAAAGAAGATATTGAGCGACGCTATTCCCTTCAGCTTGAAACGGCACAAAACAAAAACAATCCCGAAAAGCCGAAGCCCCGAAGCTCCGCGGTCAGGAATCTTATTCCCGAAATTGACGAAAGAGAGGCTGTTAAGGAAGAACTCAGCAGAATCGACAGCCTTATCAGCAACGAAAACATAGTCAATTCCGATACTTCCGAGGAAGATAAATCCGTTTCTCAAAAGAGTGAGAAGGAAGAGCCCGATTTCGATTTATCCGAAAAAAGCGGCTTTTATGCTTCAATTTACTGCTTCGGAGATGTTATCTGCCGTTTCTTTGCAAGAATTCTTCTTTTCATTTTCAAGCTTATCAAAGCACCGTTTATCCATCTTAAACGATATATAATAAAGGCATCGGTAACAACCAAGCAAGGAACAAAGCGAAGCATTGACGCAACGGTCAAAGAAATTCTTCATTTCAGAAATGAAATAAAGCATGCAGGCAAATCGCTCAGGCGTGCGCTCAGACATCCGCTGTCGCTCCCGTCGGTTCTTGCTCATTATATTAAAAAGGCATTCAAAAAGCACAGCTACCTTCTTAAAACAGCAATAAACACACTTATGCCGATTGCGGCATTCGCTGTTTTTCTTTTAACAATCAACTATTGGAACGGAGTAACCTTTGCGCTTGAAGTTATCTATAACGATCAGAGCATCGGCTACATCAGCGATGAAACGGTATATATCGAAGCAAGAGACCTTGTTAAGGACAGGCTCAGCTCGAGCGCATATGTTTCTTCAAATTCCGAAACAAATATTGAAGCAACCGTTGCCTCGGCTGCAAATTTCAACGCTGACTACAGCCTCACTTTGGTTTCACTTGATGAACTTAACGATGCACAGTCGATTTCCGATAAAATGATTGAAAATTCGGTTGATAATCTCACCCATGCCTGCGGTGTCTATATTGACGGCGAATTCATCTGCGCAGTAAAAAACGAAGCGGATGCAAAAACCGTTTTCTATGACATGCTCGCTCCTTATGAAGCAGATGCAAAGAAAAACGGATATGTTGTCGGCTTTGCAGAAACCATAGACTATGTTCAGGGACTTTACCGCGATGATGAAAGCGTTATGTGGGATGCATCTCAGCTTCGCGAAATGCTTGACGGAACAAAGGATGCCCAGAAGGTTTATGTTGTTCTTGAGGGCGATTCCCTTGATTCGATTTCAGAAGAAACAGGCGTTGGCGAAGATACTCTTCAATCTCTTAATCCCGATTATGACTTTGAAGAAATCAAGCCCGGAGATATAATAGTCACAAAAAGCTCGGTTAAATTCGTCAGCATCAAAAAGATTGTTACCACCTCCGAAATCAAGGAAATCGAATATAAGACCGTCAAAAAGTCCGATGCCTCAAAATACAGCGGCTACAGAAGCGTTGTTCAGAAGGGCATCAATGGCAGTGAAAGAATTACCAAAACCCGTGTTTATATCAACGATTCTCTTGTTGACACAAGCTATGATTACGAAACCATCAAGGAACCCGTTAATGAAATTGTTATGGTTGGCTCAAAAACATCCTATAACGGCGTTTATATCGGCGAAGCCTCCGACTACGGTTTCCTCTGGCCTGCACCGAGCTGCCACAGCGTAAGCTCGCCTTACGGATGGAGAAGCAGCGGTTGGCACAACGGAATTGACCTTGTCAAATCCGGCGGCGGTGCACTCGGAACTCCCGTTATTGCCGCCAAAAGCGGCCGCGTTGAGGTTGTTCAGCGAAGCAATTCGGGCTACGGCAACATGGTTCTTATCAATCACGGCGACGGTTACAAAACAAGATACGCCCATATGGTAAAAGGCTCGATATCCGTTTCGGTCGGCGACTATGTTGAAGCAGGACAAACTATAGGCAAGGTTGGCTCAACCGGTAACTCAACAGGTCCTCACCTTCATTTTGAAGTTATAGTCAACGGTGAAACTCAGAATCCCAGAAACTACATCTCATAAATTAAACCTCACAAAAACTCTCATGCTTAAATGCATGGGAGTTTTTCATGTTTAAATCGGAAAATATGCACATAATACTACTAAATTGCTATTTACGGAGGTAAAAAAATGCTTAAAAAAATATTATCCGTTATATTATGCGCAGCATTTACAGTCTGCTTCTTTACAGCATGCGGCGGTAACACTGAAAATAATGAATCCGTTTCGGGTGCGGATGCTTCCAAAGGTCAGATTGCATCAACGGCAAAAGAAGTCCGCTATCTTAATTTCAAGCCTGAAATCGCAGAGGTTTATGACAGAATCGCTTCAGAATACGAAAAAGAAACAGGCGTTAAGCTCATTGTTGAAACAGCCGCATCGGGAACCTATGAATCAACACTCACTGCACGCATGGCAACAAGCGAAGCTCCCACAATCTTTCAGATTAACGGGCCTGTCGGCTATGCCTCATGGGCAGAATACTGCGCCGATTTAAAGAATACGGAGCTTTATAAGCATCTTAACGATAAGTCGCTTGCAATAACTGCAAACGGCGGTGTTTACGGTATTCCTTATGTTGTTGAGGGTTACGGAATTATATATAACAAAAAAATTCTTGACGCTTATTTTGCACTCCCTGAAAAAGCAACCGAATATAAATCCGCCGATGAAATCACAAACTTTGCGGCACTCAAAGCGGTTGTTGAGGATATGCAGAAAAACAGGGATAAGCTTGGCATTCAAGGCGTTTTTGCCTCAACCTCGCTCAAAACGGGTGAAGACTGGCGCTGGCAGACACACCTTATGAATATCCCCCTCACCTTTGAATTTACTGACAGAAACATTGACCTTACAGGCGAAGAATATAAGGAAATCCAATTCTCCTATTCGGACAATTTCAAAAATGTTTTTGACTTATATATCAATAATTCAACAACCGATAAAAAGCAGCTCGGTACGCTTGATGTTACCGCATCAATGGCTGAATTTGCCCTCGGCAAATGCGTCATGGTGCAAAACGGAAACTGGGGAGCTTCACAGATTCTGAATGTTACAGGCAACAAGGTTGCTGCCGAGGATATCAGATTTCTTCCGATTTATATGGGCATTGAAGGTGAAGAAGGAACGGGAATCTGCATCGGAACCGAAAATTTCATTTGCATTAACGCAAAGGCAAGCGAAGAGGAACAGAAAGCTGCTGCCGATTTTCTTTATTGGCTTTTCAGCTCTGAAAAAGGAAAAAAATTCGTCACCGATGAGCTTGGATTCATTGCGCCGTTTGACACCTTTTCAGAAGGTGAAACACCTGACGATCCTCTAGCAAGAGAAGTTAACCGTTGGATGAAAAAGGAAGATATTACCAACATTCCCTGGAACTTCACGCTTTTCCCGAGCACTCATTTCAAGGATCATCTCGGCGCGGCACTGTTAAAATATGCTCAGGGCACAATGTCATGGGACGAAGTCAAAAAGCTTGCCGTTGAGGAATGGAAAAGTGAATTCGGGGCATAATCACATGGTACGGCTTCAGTTCCGTGCAGGAGTGATTTTCTCGGAGTTGATAATATGCACAAATCGCTGAAAAAGTATTTTCCGTTGTTCATCATGCCGACCCTCGCCGCGTTTCTTATTTCATTTGTTATTCCGTTCATAGTGGGCGTTTATCTTTCTTTTACGGAGTTCAAGGTTGTTAACAACAGCGAATGGGTCGGTCTTGAAAACTATATAAAAATATTCACAACGGACAAAACATTTCTCAATTCTCTCTGGCTGACAGTGAAATTCACCTTTGTTTCAGTCATTACAATTAATATTATTGCTTTCACATTTGCATTGCTTCTCACCAAAGGGCTGAAAGGAACCAAGCTTTTCAGAACGGTGTTTTTTATGCCGAACCTTATCGGCGGAATAGTTCTCGGCCATATCTGGAGCCTTATTATTAACGGTATTCTCGGTTTTTTCGGCGTTGACATCACCTATAATCCCGATTACGGATTCTGGGGACTTGTTGTTTTAATGAACTGGCAGCTTATCGGATATATGATGATAATTTATATCGCCGGAATTCAGAACATTCCCGAATATCTCAGCGAAGCGGCGGCAATCGACGGTGCATCGCCCATGCAGACTCTTTTTCATGTCACAATCCCGATGGTTATGCCGTCGGTTACAATATGCTCGTTTCTTACTTTGACAAACGCCTTCAAGCTGTTTGACCAAAACCTTGCGCTGAACGGAAAATCACCCGAAACCTCGCTGCTCGCGCTTGATATTTACAAAACCTTCTATGACCATACAGGTTTAAAACTTGCACAGTGGCACGGAATCGGCCAGGCAAAAGCGGTTATATTCTTCTTGCTTGTTGCCGCAATTGCGTTTATTCAGCTTCACGCAACAAAGCAAAGGGAGGTTGAGCACTGATGAAATCTAAAAGCGCGCTAAGAAACATCGTTATATATGCCGTTTTATTTGTGGCTGCAATTGTTTTTCTTGCACCCGTGGCAATAATACTCATAAACTCCGTCAAGGGTAATTTCTATATATCGGAAGCTCCATTTTCACTTCCCGATGAAGAAACCTTTGTCGGTCTGCAGAATTTCATTAAAGGCTTCACCCAATCCGATTTTATGCGTTCATTTACGATTTCGGCATTCATCACCGTTGCATCGGTTATCGGAATTGTTATTATGACATCAATGACGGCATGGTATATAGTCAGAGTAAAAAACAGATTTACAAAAATTTTATACTATCTTTTTGTTTTCAGCATGATAGTTCCGTTCCAGATGGTTATGTATACAATGACTTTTTTTGCATTTGAGCTGCATTTAAACAACCCTGTTGGCATAATATTTATTTATCTGGGTTTCGGGTCGGGACTTTCTGTTTTTATGTTTTCGGGATTCATAAAAAGCATTCCCACAGAAATAGAAGAGGCTGCAGTCATCGATGGCTGCAGCCCCGTAAAAGCATTTTTTCTTGTAATTTTTCCTATACTGAAACCAACTGCAATAACCGTTGCAATCTTGAATGCAATGTGGATATGGAACGATTATCTTCTCCCCTATCTTGTTCTCGGGTCGGGAGAAAATAAAACTCTGCCCGTCGCAGTCCAGATGGCACTGACCGGCGGCTACGGCAACAAGGATATGGGTGCACTGATGGCAATGCTTGTTCTTGCAATTCTGCCGATTATAATTTTCTACCTTTTCTGCCAGAAATATATTATCAGGGGTGTAGTTGCCGGAGCAGTTAAGGGTTAATTTAAAAGCAAACACTAACGGAGGAAATTTCTATGGCAACAATAAAACTGCAGAATGTTACAAAATCTTTTGATAACGGCAAGGTTACGGTTATTCCCGGACTTTCGCTGGATATCATGGATAAGGAGTTTATTGTTCTTGTCGGCCCGTCAGGCTGCGGAAAATCAACAACTCTTCGCATGATTGCCGGGCTTGAGGGAGTTTCCTCAGGTGAGCTTTACATTGACGGTAAAATAGTAAACGACATTCCCCCAAAAGACAGAGACATTGCAATGGTATTTCAGAGCTACGCCCTTTACCCTCACATGACGGTCTATAAGAACATGGCTTTTGCACTCAAACTTAAAAAAATGCCGAAAGAGGAAATTGACAAAAAGGTTGCATGGGCAGCAAAGATTCTTGAAATTGAGCCTTATCTTGACAGAAAGCCGCGCGCGCTTTCGGGAGGACAGCGTCAGAGAGTTGCTCTCGGAAGAGCAATGGTCAGAAACCCGAAGGTTTTTCTTCTTGATGAGCCGCTTTCAAACCTTGACGCAAAGCTCCGTACCGAAATGAGAAGCCAGATAACCATGCTCCATAAAAAGCTGCAGACTACCTTTGTTTATGTCACGCACGACCAGACGGAGGCTATGACAATGGCTGACAGAATCGTTGTTATGGATAAGGGGGTTATTCAGCAATTTGACACTCCGCAGAAGCTTTACAACGAACCGGCAAATATGTTCGTTGCAGGTTTTATCGGCTCTCCACAGATGAACTTCATTGATGCTGCCGTTATAAAAAATGAAAGCAATATAAAAATTAACTTTTCGGGGCACGAGCTTGAAATTCCAAAAGAAAAGCAGAAAACTCTTGAAAATTACATCGGAAAAGAAATTATTCTCGGAATTCGCCCCGAGCATATCCTTTCGGAAGACGATGCAGAAAGCAAAAAAGGATGCTGCATTCTTGATGTTACCGCGGATATAGCTGAAATGACAGGCAGCGAAACAAATGTATATTTCAGGCTTGGCGAAAAAATACACATCGCAAGAATAAAGCCCGAAAACAGAATATCGGGCGGCGACAGCGTAAAGCTTTATATCAATCCGAACAGCGTTCACTTTTTTGACAGGGACACAACAGAAGTTATACGGCACCGCAGCTGAAAACAAAAATATATTGACATCCGTGAAACAAAGTGATACCATATATCTGCTAATTAAATATTGTGGCTCATTTCAGGGAAAGTACG
This sequence comes from Acutalibacteraceae bacterium, assembly GCA_045539875.1. GTDB lineage: Bacteria > Bacillota > Clostridia > Oscillospirales > Acutalibacteraceae > CAG-177. Next base: position 369,296 of record JAZQGF010000019.1, on the reverse strand, counting down.
GTGCAAATCCGTCGCAACAGCCATTACCGTAACAGTCGGAATGCCTGCTTTAAGCCGTAGTATTGTTAGGCACCTTCGGGCAGCGGAGGGTGGCATAACAAAGCCCTGATGCAGCAGGGTTATTTTGTGTTTTGTTGCCTCTTCGTATGTTTTCGAAGGGGCAATTTCATTTTCAGAATTGAAAGGAAGAAAAAACATGAAAAGAAACACATCTGCAAAAATTCTTTCTCTTGTGCTTGCGCTGGCGTTGGCGCTTTGCTGTCTGCCTGCAGCATTTGCACAGGAAGAAGAAATCACAATCGACTTCAGTTTCTATGACGGAACTGTTGTAATCCCCAAATCAGAGTTCAAAGTAACCGACGGAATTGCCGAAGAATACGGCTACACTCTTGCGGATACGGAAAACATAACCGTTTTTGATGCAATCGTTGCCGCACATATCAGTCTTTACGGCGATAAATTCACAAAAGAAACTTGCGGAAATTATCTTGAAATGTCGTCAAGCTTTATCACCAAAGCCTTCGGAATTCCTACAGCTTCACTCGGCTTCTTTGTTAATGACAAAATGCCGCATGACGGCGTTTATAATCCCGATTTCTACGGTTATACCGGCTATGCGTGCGACACCGCCGCAATTAAAGACAATGACTATGTTTCACTTTTCACATATCAGGATTTATCAATGTATGCAGATTATTACATAACTCTTTCGGATAATGAAATCAGCGTTAATCCGAACGAAGAATTCAGTATTTCCGCAACGGGCTACAGCGCAATGTGGTATGGCTGTTCGCTTGAAGAAACGGTTGAAGCGAACACCTATGCTATGAAAGATGTCGAAGTTTTCTCAACAACCGATTTTGAAGAATACACAAAGATCGGTACACTTGATGAAAACGGAGAAATTACTCTTTCATTCCCGGAACCCGGAACTGTCCGTCTGCTTTTCAAAGGTGAATTTGAGGGTTTATACGATACAGTACCCGTCATTGCTAACTGGTGTGAGGTTACAGTCAACGAGCCTGCAACAGAACCTCCGACTGAGCCTTCAACTGAGCACGATTACAGCAATTCAAAATATGTACCTACAGGAATAGGTCTGGATATCGGTACAGACCGAAACGAGGAATCTCTTGTTTTTACTTTCAGGGTCAGCTTTTCCGATCTTAACGGTACAGCACCGATAAAAACCGAAATTTTCAGTTTCTCTCTTGATATTTCGTGGTTTTTTAAAATATTCAATATTTTAGGGTGTTGATAAATGAAGAGGTATATTAAATTTATAAGTTTTTTTCTGGTAATCATAACCGTTTTCAGTTCGTCAGCTTTTGCAGTAATAACCGATACTCAAATACCGGTAACCGCAGAAGAATCTGAGCTGAAATGGTCAATGAAGCTCGGAACCAATTACAGAAATTCTCCGAGTGTTCCTGCCGTTGAAGGTGATTATCTTTATACCATGCAAGAAAAAACACTTCATAAAATCAATTGCAAAAGCGGTGAAATCATTCAGTCCGCAGATATGATAAGCACTCCGAGTTTCGGATACACTCCCCCACTCGCTGCAGAAAAAAACATTTACTGCCCTGTTGACGGCGGCACTGTTCAGGCATTTGATGCCGAAACGATGAAATCGCTATGGTGCTATACCGACACACTCGGCGGGCAGGCACTTTCTCCAATTGCTTATAATAACGGACTTATCTTCACTGGCTTTTGGAATGACGAAGAGGCAGAAGCCAATTATGTATGCTTGAACGCTTCCGACGGTTCTCTTGTGTGGGCTGTAACCCGAAAAGGCGGCTTCTATTGGGCTGAACCTGCATTCACGGGAAATTATATCATCCTCGGAGGCGACAACGGTTCGGGAAACGATTCTGCTTCGGGTAATGTTATGCTTATTAATGTGCAGACCGGTGAAATCTGTGATACGCTCGGAATCTTCGGCGACATACGAAGCGGAATAACAGCTTATAACGGCTATTATTATTTTGTTACCAAAGCAGGATATATTTATAAAATATCGGTTGAAAGCAACGGTGAACTTGTTTTATCGGTAAGCAAAAAGCTCTTGGGAGCAAGCACCTCCACACCGGTTATTCATGGCAATAAGATTTACTTAGGTATTCAGACTTCGGGCTTCAACGGCTCACTATGCGTTCTCAACGCAGAAAATCTTGAAGATATAAGCACTGTTGAAATGAAAGGATATCCTCAAAGCGAAGTTCTGATAGCAACCGCATATGACGATATTTATATCTGCTCAACCTACAACGCTTCACCGGGCGGAATATCTGTAATCAAAGACGGTGAATATGTCGCAAATGACCTTTTTATTCCTCAAGACGGTTATAAAGGATACTGCATAAGTCCTTTGACGGTTACGGATGACGGCACGCTGATTTATAAAAATGATTCGGGCACCCTTTTTGCTGTCGGAAAAAGAGCCGACAAGCCTGCTGAAAAATCAGTTTTAGAATTAATAATTGACTTTTTCAATTCAATTATCAATTTAATCTTAAGCATTTTCAAATGAGGTGTATGATGAAAAAGCTTACCGCATTAATACTAACCTTTGCTTTACTTTTCTCTTTTGCCTCCTGCAATAAAAAAAACGCCGTAACACCGAGTGTTTCAACTGCATTTGAATCCTCGTGGTTTTCAGCCTCCGGCACATCAAAGGAAACAAAATCGCATTCGCACTCCGAAACAACAGAAAAGCATTCAGCAGCCGTCTCCGCAACAAGCAAAAGAATAACTGCCGTAAGCACAACGATAAAAAAAATAACAACCGTTATTTCATCAACGGCAGTCAGAAAAACCAAGCCCTCAACAACCCGAAGGAACTATTTCCCCGAAACAAGAGCAACAACAGCTTCAACAACTGCAGTCACAGAGAAACCGACGGTAACAACAACGGAATATATAACCGAAGAAGAAAAAACAAACAAAAAAGCCGCTTCAGACTATATTCCGATTTATGTTACAACCACCGCATCAAAAAATTACTGCACAATTTCAATCAATTGCTCCGAAATACTGAGTAACAGCGATAAACTGAAATCTGGGAAAGAAGATTTTGTTCCTTCAAACGGTGAAATTCTGAAAGCCGTAACTGTTGAATTTGAAAGCGGTGAAACTGTATTTGACATTCTCTGCCGTGTAACTCAAAGCGAAAAATGCAGCGATAAATGCAATTACTGCAGTAACGGAATTCAGCTTGAATATGAATATACTCCGGGATATGAAAATTACTATATTGAGGGAATTCATCAGATTTACGAAAAAGACTGCGGCTCAAAATCGGGCTGGATGTATAAGGTCAACGGCGTTTTTCCGAATTACGGCTGCAGCGATTATAAATTGAAGAACGGCGACAGAATAGAATTCATTTACACCTGCGATTTAGGCGAGGATATCGGAGCTGACTTTTAAAATACTTCAGCAAAATAATGTATTATTTTGTTAAAACATCTTGAAAAGTAATAAAAAAGTTGTTAATATAATATTAACCAAATATGAAAGGAAAGTGAATTTATGGGTCAGCTCCCTCTGCTCACAATCAATTTTATTGATTGGCTGTCGTTCAAGGATATCATTATCGACGGCACAACAACTCTCGCAGAATACTGCGCACAGTATTCCGCGGTCCAGACAAACTGGGTTTACACCATCGCAGGCTTCATCGGTATCATCATTCTCCTTCTTAAAAAGAACAAGCAGTGGTACTGGTATCTTTTCCTCTTTCTCTACATGGCAATGTCATTCACTTCGGTAGGCATGCACACCGCAAATTACGGTGAATTCCAGCCTGGTGTTATGACTACAAAGCTTCTTGCAAGCTACATTGATATGTCACTCACAGAGCTTGTTGCATGGTCAGGCGTAAGTGCATTTGCATTTGAATTCTATCAGGATAACAAGAAGGTCAGAAATGCTTTCTTCGGCGTTGTTACCGCACTGATGATAATTGTTCTCAGCGTTCTTACATATGAAGTTTTCGTGCTTCACAACCGTCCTCTTTATATTGGCGGCGGCGGAGCTCCCATGGACGGCAAAACAGGCGGTCTTTCACTCGCAGAATTCGGCTGCTTCCTTACTGCTCTTCCCGTTCTTTATCTTCTTGTTGCAAACTTCAAGAAGCTTCGTAAGGATGAAAGAAACATCTTCATTCTGATTATCCTTACTTTCCTTGTTGCATTTATCATCACTTCACTTTGGGGTGACAACGAGATTGCTAACTTTGCACTCGGCAACTTCCACGGACATTCAATCTGGCATATTCTCGGCGCTATCGCTAGCCTTGAGGTTGTTATCTGGGTTGATACCAGAGAAAACAACAAAAAGATTGCCGCTCTTGAAGCTGCCGCAAAAAAAGCTGAATAAAAAAATCTCAAAGGCTGTTGCATCTGTTTTTGTGATGCAACAGCCTTTTTCTTATTATTCAAATCTTTTGGCAAGCCATGTTGCACACAGGTCAAACCAACCTCTGAGATGTGCGCAATAGTCTGCTTCAGCTTTGGTATATACCGTTCTGTCGGCAAGTGAAAAACCGTGATATCCCTTTTCATATATGTGCATTTCGAAAGGAATTTTTGCTTTATCAAGTGCAGAAGCATAGGCAAGTGAATTCTCAATCGGCACAAGGTCATCCGCACAGGCGGCAACAATGAAGGCTGGCGGAGTTTTTTCGTCAACCTTATCGTCAAGACCCGGCACGGGGAAAGCAAGAATCTTTCCGATTGATTCAACGATACAGGGATAAACAAGAATGCTTGCGGCAGGTCTGATATCGCCCATTGTTGAAACCGCGGCACAGAGATGACCACCTGCGGAGAAACCGATTGCGGCGATTTTTTCTTTGTCAACACCCCATTCGCAGGCGTTTTCGTGAATGATTTTCATTGCTTCGTTAACATCGGCAAAAGGCATTGAGAAATCATAACCTTTGTTGTGTCCGACGGTATAACGCAGAATGAATGCCGCATAACCCTTTGGGATAAATGAAAAGGCGATAGGCTCTGCCTCACGGTCGGAACAGAAGCTATAACCTCCTCCCGGGATAACAAGCACGCCCGGACGGATATCCATATGGGCCATTTCGGGAGATTTATCGGGCAGATAAGCAGTGAGCCTTGCAAGCTCATTTGTGAGTTTTATTTCGATTATTTTCATAGTGTCACCTCGGTTTATTCATCGGGCAGACCTTCATGCAGATTCCGCATACGGCTCCCCTGCCGATTTTCTGAAATTTTGTTTTCATATAATGACTGCAGGCTTCGGGGTCAAATATTTCTTCTCTAGGAGTACCGGGAGTCCAGTCACCACCCTTGATAGCCTTTGCGGGGCAAGCCTTAACGCAGATATCGCAGCCATTGCATATGCTTTCAGTAAGAGCATTGCTGCAGTCAAAAGGACAATCCGTAAAAAGAGTTCCCAGACGCACAAAACTGCCGTATTCATTATGCAGAAACAGCGAGTTCCTGCCTATTGAACCGAGACCTGCAAGGCATGCGCCTTTTTTATGCGAATATCTTGCCATATAATTCCAGCCGTCTTTGTTTATGCTCTGAGAAGCGGCAACGGTTATATACTTATATCCTTTTCTTTGAAGAAACATTCCTGCCTGAAGCAGCATTGAATCAATGAACGCATTAACATTGCGATAATGATTGAAATAAGTATGGGTCGGCTCATCCTCGATTTCTTCAATAATACTTTCGGAAAGCCTTGCAACAATACTTACTCCGTAAGGCAAGTCCTCTTCGCCGTCCTCAACCTTAAAGAAACCGACATCGGCAACGCCTTTTTCAATCAAAAAAGCCCTGAGTTCTTCCTGTATGCTCATTATTTCGCCACCTTTGTTTCAAAGCACAGCCAGCCGCCGCTTTCGTGACGGGCAATGACTTCAAGTCCGTTCGCTGCAAAGGCTTCAAGAACATCGTTTTCTCTCGGCTCAATAATACCCGAAGTGATGAAAACTGCATCGGGATTCATATAGTCCTTAACATTTTCACAGATATTCACAATTATATCCGCAACAATGTTGGCTGCAATTATATCAAACTTACCCTTGACCTTGTCGGTTGTTGAGCCCTGAAGAACGGTAAATTCCGGCTCATCAAAACCGTTCGTTTTGCCGTTTTCCCTTGCAGTTTTGACTGCGAGCGCATCAATGTCAACACCGACTGCACTGTCTGCACCCAGAAGAAGGCACGCAACAGAAAGAATTCCGCTGCCGCAGCCGATATCAAGAACCGTTTTGCCGCGATTTGCATATTTTTCAAGAGTTTCAAGACAAAGTCTTGTTGTGTCGTGAGTACCTGAACCGAAGGCGAGACCCGGTTCAAGATGAAGAACGGCTCTGCCGTCTGCATCATATTCTTCTTCCCAGATAGGTCTTATAAGAAGTCTTTCGCCGACGGGCATGGGCTTGAAATACTTTTTCCAGTTATTCTCCCAGTCCTCGTTTTTGCAGATATTTTCATCAATTTCGCATTTGATACCCTCTGCCGAATATCTTTCAGCAAGAAAAGAAACTGCCTCTGCAGGATTTTCTTCGGGTGAAATATAGATATGAACGATCCCCTTGCTTCTGTCCTTGGCAAGGAGGTCCTCATCAATAAGGTCAATTCTCGCAATCTCCCAAGCTTCCTGCTCAAGAGTGCGGTAATCTTCAATATAAATGCCGTAGGGCACAGCCATCTGAGCGATATCGCCTGCTCTGTCAACATCATCTGCGTTGACGGTTATTTTAATCTCTGTCCAATCCATTTTAATCTCCAATTAATATTTGTTATGTACATCTTCCGCAAAGCAAAGGCAATCCTTAACCTCAATAACCGTACCGTCATCAAGTATCGCCTTGCCGTTCATTTTTCCGAACACCTGATGCTGGTCGGTGATGATGAATTTAACATCAATCTTTGCTGCTCTGTCGAGAATAGGAGTAAACTCCATTTCAAATCTGCCGTCGCTTGAGGTGAAGGTCCATTTATCCATATATCCGCTCTTGGGAATATTGAAAACAACATCATCAAGCTTATGGCACTTGCCATCATAGAAAAGCATGTTTTCGCTTGCGGCGGTTGTGTCACCGAAGCCGTAGCCGATATTGAAACCGAATGTGTGACCGTCAATATCCATGTTGCCCGAGCCCCAGTACCATGTATTATCGTAAGTCCATACACCTCTGCCCCAGTCAAGAGTGCCGAAATCGGTTGCAGGATCAAAAACATAATCCTTACCGTCAAAGGTTGCCTTGCCGCTTGCCCTCATACAGTTGATTTTCTGATTGTAATAGAAAGCGGTTTTCTTTTCCTTCCACGGAGTTGCGATAACCATTGTGTCCATCTCAGGCTGCTCAAGAGTTATATCACAGGAAAAGTCTTTGCCTTCGTGAAAATTCTTGAAGTTGCAGATAAGTCTGCGCTTACCCTCGGTGACGCGGAATTCCATATCAAGGCGCTTATCGTGATAAACCGTGTTGCCCTTTGCGCTTGTGGAAGGGAGTTTGAACTTGCCCATAGGGAAAGCGTTGAGAATTGTTTCAGTATGCTCCCATGGCTTTGAAAAATCAAGAAGGCTTGCCGATTGCAAACCGATATATCCGTCATCGGAAAGAGTGAGCGCAACGCCGAAATTATTCTTTTCGGAAATTATAAGATAATAATCCCATTCTTTTATTCTGAATTTGGGAGCCTTGATTGCGTTTCTGTCATAAACCTGATAAAGCTGCTTTGACCAGCCGGGCTCTCTGAGACTTCCGTCCTCGTTAAGCAAGGGCTGAACTTTTGTTACCTCATGGTTTCTCATGCAAAATCCTCCTTAATTATTATCAATCAGTTTCACTCCGCCCTCGGGGGCTTTGCCATGGTTATAAAGATTTCTGTTTTCGAGCGCCCACTGTCTCGGAGTGAACGCGCCCTCGTCAACCGCTTCAACCGCGGAATGCATTTCATAAAGCCTTGCATCCATAAGGTCAAGCTGCGAAAGCAATTCAGCTTCAATAAACATCGGAAGCTTTGCAGCACCGAATTCGGGTGTGCCGTGGTGCGAAATGAGCATATGCTCAACAAGAGTCAGCGTTTCGGAGCTGATACCGAGCGAGGTTCCGATTCTGTCAATATTTATAGCACCCATAACAAGATGGCCGAGAAGATTTCCTCTTACTGTATATTCGCTTGCAATACCTGTTTCGGATGCCTGAAGCTCTTCGATTTTTGCAATATCATGGAGAATAGCACCTGCGCAAAGCAAATCGTAATTAACGAATTTATAAATACCGCAAACACTTTTTGCAAGACGGAGAATAGAGAGCGTATGCATCAGAAGGCCGCTTCTGACGGCATGATGAAGATTCTTTGCCGCAGGCCAGTAAAGAAGTCTTTCTCTGTATTCTTCAATCACAGCAAAAACAAGCTTTTTAAGCTCCTCATCAGTGAATGAATCAACGATTTTTTCAACTTCTGCAAGCATCACTTCACCCGTAAGGCATGCTGAGGGCACATAATCCTCAATTGCAACCTCATCCTCGGGAAGAACATATCGGATTCTCTCAACTCTGAACTGAATGGTATCATTAAAAGGCACATAGCTGCCCCTTACCTTTACGAAATCAAAGCTTTTGAATTTATTTGAAGGTGTTTCCTTATAATCCCAGAGCTTTGCGCTGATTTCGCCGCTGTTATCGGCAAGCACAAGATCAAGATAAGGCACGCCCTTTGCAGTCTGTTTTTTATCAACGGATTTTATAAGGCAGTAGCCTTCATGGGCACCTGTTCCGCCGACGGGTGTAAAATTCATGGGTCTTTCCCTCTTTCATTACATATATATTATACTATATCATATATTGACTAAAATTACAAACCTAAAATTTATTTTATTTGTCACTTTTGTATTGACAAATCGGCAATGCAGATTATAATAAGAACTAACAATAATTCTCGGGGCGGGGTGAGATTCCCCACCGGCGGTAACAGTCCGCTAACTGCTTTTGCAGCCGATACGGTGAAATTCCGTAACCGACGGTAAGGTAACATTGAATACTGAAGTCCGGATGACAGAGAATGCGATGAATTAAGCATTTACGCCCTGCATTTGTTGCAGGGTTTTTGTTTTTTTATCGCTCTCCGAGCAAAAAAGGAGCAAGAAAAATGAAAAATTCAAAGTCAAACGCAATTATCAGAACGGCAATCATGGCGATGCTCACAGCAGTATCAATCGTCCTTGTTTATGTCATTCATTTTCCGCTTATTCCTGCGGCACCGTTTCTTGAATATGATGCGGCAGATGTGCCCGTGCTTATCGGCGCAATGATGCTCGGCCCTGTTTCGGGAATAATAACTCTGCTTGCAGTATGTCTTATTCAGGCGATAACCGTCAGTGCGGCAAGCGGCTGGATTGGATTTATGATGCATTTCATTGCATCCTCCGTGCTTGTTCTTGTTTCATCAATTATTTATAAGCACAAAAAAACAACAGCAGGTCTTATCATCGGTCTTGTTGCAGGATCGCTTGCAATGACTGCCGTTATGATTCCGCTTAATCTTATTTTTACGGGCATTTTTATGGGTGCAGGCACTCAGGCGGTTGTTGAAATGCTCATACCTGCAATTATTCCGTTCAACCTCCTCAAGGCCGGCATTAATTCCGCAATAACCTTTGCAGTTTTCACTCCTATTGCACAAATACTCAAAAAATATGTGAAGGGCAGATAAAATGATTATTCATCCTATTCCCCCACTTTTCAACAAGGAATCAAAAACGCTGATTCTCGGGTCGTTTCCGTCGGTCAAATCAAGAGAGACCGCCTTCTTTTACGGACATCCGCAAAACAGATTCTGGGCAGTAATTGCCGAGATTTTCGGTTACGAAAAGCCTCAGACGGTTGAAGAAAAGAAAAAGCTTGTGCTTGAAAACAATCTTGCGATGTGGGATGTTATCCAGTCCTGCGAAATTGAAGGCAGCGCAGACAGCACGATAAGCAATGTTACGGCAAACGATTTAAGCATCATTATTGAAAACAGCAGAGTTGACAGGATTTTTGTTAACGGAAAAACTGCAGAAAAATATTATAATAAATACACATATCCGAAAACAGGAATAAAAGCAGTATGCCTGCCATCAACAAGTCCAGCAAATGCCGCATGGAGCATTGAAAGACTGGTTGATGCATGGAAGATAATTAAATAGCAAAAAACGGTTCCGACAAAAGTCAGAACCGTTATTTTTTCAGAATCCGATTATTGACAACGGAATTGCAAGAATAAGCAAAAACGGCAAAACCATCGCATAAAGACTGCCCGCCAACAGACTTCCGCCTTCAAACAATAAATCGACTCCGCCAAGCAACAGTTTTTCTGATGAATAATCTATAAGCTCGCCGAAATCATCCGCTTTATCATGGACTGCTCTGACACGATAGCTTCCGTAAACTTCATCCGTTACTTTGTTTTGCAGATTGATATAATAATCGCCTTCTTCGGGTGCCGAAAAGCTGAAGTCTTTTTCCTCGTCGTCCAGATAGCTTGTAATATAAAGCTCACCCTCAAAATCGACAGGATAAATGACTGATCCTGAAAAATCAACATTTTCCGTTGCTTCAATTTCTGCAGTTTCAAAGCAAAGGCACGGATTCGCACCGATCATCTCATCATAAGTAAAGCTTGATTCAAAATCTGCAGTATCGGTTCTGCCCCAGCCATCCTCACCGCTGAAAATGCATCCGGTGCTGAAATAGAGGCTGTAAGTTTCACTCTCTTTTATTTCGCTTTTTGCAACGGGAAGAAAAGCATATCTGCCACATTCATATGTTTGATCCCACGCAAGCGAGCCGTAATCATCACCTTTATAGCTTTTTATTTTCTCTTTTCCGTCAGGAAAAACACGGTAAAGAGTTATTTCTTTTTTTGCATCAAATTTTCTGCCTTCTATCAAGGCAACCCTGAGAAAATATTCGTTTTCATTGTAAGGATTGGCATAAAATTTTACTTCCTCAACAATTCCCCAGCTGTTTTCAATTGCAAATGACGGAATTGAAAAAGAAATAATCATCACAGCTGCCATAAATAATGCTGAGATTTTTTTTAACATAAACAAGCTCCTTTTTCAGATAAGATTTCCTAAATATTCGGCCCACATTTCCACTGTTTCTATGAACGGACCGAAAACAAGATTTGCGCCCTCAAACACAAGCATAAAGGGTGCCATTACAGCAGCTATGGGAACCAATAATAATAATACTCCCATATTTTCAACTCCTTTCTGAATATTGCAGGTCTTTTCTCCCCCCTGCACTTAAATAATATCGTTTCAATTATTAACATTCAATAACCGAAAAAATTATGATTTCTCTATAAATTCCTTAAGAATTATTATGAAATTCTTAACATTTCAAAGAAAATCTGAATAGAATATAAGGACAGGCAATTTTGAAATTTTTGCTCCCCGATTTCAAAGTTATGTTTATTTTGCCTGCCGTGCGTCAAAAATAACAGTGAAAACCAAACTTAAGCATCAATCGGGAGTGATATTTTTTATGAATGTTAAACGGGGAGAAATATACTATGCCGATCTGAGCCCGGTTATAGGCTCGGAGCAGGGAGGTACACGACCCGTGCTGATAGTTCAGAACGATGTCGGCAACAAATTCAGCCCTACGGTTATTGCAGCCGCAATAACAAGCCAGCGATTCAAAACAAGTCTGCCCACACATATAAGGGTCAACGCCGACGGATGCGGACTTGCAAAGGATTCAATTGTACTTCTTGAACAGGTCCGTACACTCGACAAAAAAAGACTGAGAGAAAAAATGGGTATTCTTGACGAGACCGACATGCTCAGGGTTGACAGAGCGCTCTCCGTCAGCCTCGGCATCGGCATTGCGGAGTAAAAAAAAACGGCTTGCAATGCAAGCCGTTTAAATTTTAAAGTTTCGTTCCCACGGAAATGCTGTAATACATATCCATGTCATTCGGTTCAGCATAAAGATAATATCTGCCGGGATTCACACAGCAATCGTGTATTTTGCTGCCTGCCGTTATAACCACATCGGGTTCTTTTGTACCCGGTGCAGGAGGCTCTTCTCCCTCCGGAATAAGATAAATATCAAGCTCATCGTCTTCTTCAAATGCATATCCGCTTGCAGGAACATCAACTCCCCAGTTGTTTCTGCTTGCGCTGATTCTTACATTAGTACCAAGCATTGAATAATCCTCAACAACCATAAAAACATACTCATCAGCGCTGTTGCCCTTTCCGCAGTTCCAGCGCCTTGCAACAAATCTTTCTGTTTCTTCAATAATACCTTCCGTTATATAGTTTTCCGTATCTGTCCAAAGCGAATTGTATTCATCGGTAAATACGCTTATCATCATACGGCGCAAACCGAGAACGGAGTCATCCGGACCGACAGCCAGATAAAAAACATTGATAAAATAATCATCGGTGGTGGTTATCACCTTAAAAGAATAATCACAATAAACCGGTGTTTCAGGTTCGGAATGGTCTTCAACCGAAAGAATCTCGCCCTTGATTGAATCAAAAAGCTTCTGAATATCCATTTCAAGATCGGGATGTTTTTCCATAAGCTTTTTTGATGCCATTGAAGCAAGATCTTCTGCATCTTTATTCTCAACAGCATTTTCTATTGTGTCGGTTAAGGTTATCCAATCAAATTGGCTCGCCTGAAGATTATAATAAATTTCTGAAATTATTTCTGAGTTGGGAAACCAGTTAAAAAGCATGGTTATTACCATTGCAAATATGGCAAATATTCTTGTGAAATCCATATTAATCCTCCTTCAATGCAGGGTTATAGCTCAGCCAGCGTTCGCCGTCATGGTAGTATCTTTTTTATTCTTTGATTTCGTATTCATCCCCCTTGACCATGATCTCAAGCTCCATTTTCTCATATGGAGTATATCTGCCCGAGCCGTCATTCATTGCCGTGCGATACATACAGCCCACTTCAAACAACGAACCGTTTTCTTTATCGGGAATCAAAAGATATGTGAAGGTCTTTTCTCCATCGTTTTCCGATTCATTGATTTTGTAGTCAGCCGATACCCATTCCGCACCCTCAACGGTTGTTTCTTCCTTGGGGGTATAATCAAAAATAACATACTCATCAGGGGACCAGAATTCCATTTTATAATTGATTGCAAAATAGCTGCGATCAACACAGACATAATAAATAAGCTCTTCGCCGTTTTCGTTTGTGAAAACAGCATCCATAATCATATCGGAATCGGTTTCTTGCGTCATAGCGTCAAACATATTGATTCCTTTGAAAGTAAAAATCTGTTTGTCTGCGTCAATTTCTGTTTTGACAAGATCAAAAAGAGGGTCATCAACATCGTCATATTCCCACACATTTCCCTCGGAAGGATTATAAGGCAACTCAACTTTTGTTACATTATCCCCTTTTATTGCACCTGTAACTGAGCCGAAAAGCATCATAAGCATCATAATCGGCACAATGAAAAATACTGTTACGGAACCCATATTTCATCCAACCTTTCATATTTTAATGCAGTTTAATTTTAGCATTCTCATGCTTCAGATTCAACCAAGTCAGCTTTACAACAATATAAAGTATTGCAATGTAAAGCAGAGTTTACATGGTATTCAGGCTGATAATATCCGTCTTGATATAACTAATCCGTATCCCTAGCTGTAGGAATACGGATTAATTTTAAATGATTATTTAACAGGAACAAGCTTTTCCTTGCCGCCCATGTAGGGACGAAGTGCAACGGGAACATTTACGCTGCCGTCTGCATTAAGGTTATTTTCAAGGAATGCAATAAGCATTCTGGGAGGAGCAACAACTGTGTTGTTGAGAGTATGGGCAAAATACTTGCCGTCCTTGCCGTTAACTCTGATTTTGAGTCTGCGTGCCTGTGCGTCGCCGAGATTTGAGCATGAACCGACTTCAAAATACTTCTTCTGTCTGGGTGACCATGCTTCAACATCAAACGACTTAACCTTAAGGTCTGCAAGGTCGCCTGAGCAGCATTCGAGAGTTCTGACGGGGATGTCAAGCGAACGGAAAAGATCAACGGTGTTCTGCCAGAGCTTGTCAAACCACATCATGCTGTCCTCAGGCTTACATACAACAATCATTTCCTGCTTTTCAAACTGATGGATTCTGTAAACGCCTCTCTCCTCTATGCCGTGTGCACCCTTTTCCTTACGGAAACAGGGTGAATAGCTGGTGAGAGTGTGGGGAAGAGTATCTTCGTTAACAATAGTATCAATGTACTTACCTATCATTGAATGCTCGCTTGTGCCGATAAGATAGAGGTCTTCGCCCTCGATTTTATACATCATGGCATCCATTTCGGCAAAGCTCATAACGCCTGTTACAACATTGCTGCGAATCATAAAGGGAGGAACGCAATAGGTGAATCCTCTGTCAATCATAAAATCTCTTGCATAAGAGATAACCGCTGAATGAAGGCGTGCAATATCGCCCATGAGATAATAGAAGCCGTTGCCTGCAACATTTCTTGCAGCATCGAGGTCTATGCCGTTGAAGCGCTCCATAATTTCGGAATGATAAGGAATTTCAAAATCGGGAACAACAGGCTCACCGTATTTTGTAACCTCAACATTTTCGCTGTCATCCTTGCCGATGGGCACGCTGGGATCGATGATGTTGGGAATTGTCATCATAATCTTTGTGACCTTTTCGGAATACTCCGCCTCAAGCTTTTCACATTCTGCAAGTCTTTCGGAGAATTCGGTTACCTTTGACTTTGCAGCCATCGCCTCTTCCTTCTTGCCCTGAGCCATGAGCGCACCGATTTCTTTTGAAACCTTGTTACGGTTAGCTCGGAGGCCGTCAGCTTCGGTCTTGATTGCTCTTGACTGAGCATCAAGTTCAATTACTTCATCAACAAGAGGAAGCTTATTATCCTGAAACTTCTTTTTGATATTTTCTTTAACTATATCGGGATTTTCTCTTAAGAATTTGATATCAAGCATTGTTTTTTCAACTCCTGAGAATAGTTTTTACATCTTATTATTTTAGTCCATTTTTGAAATAAAGTCAACTGCAGACGCGATATACTTATCGTCTGCAAGCTCAATTGCGCCCTTATCAACAAGCGATGCGGTCTTGGGGTCAATGGGAAGCTTTGCAAGAACGGGAACGCCGAGTTCAGCCGCAATTTCATCAATCTTGCTTTCGCCGAAAATTTTGAATTCCTTGCCGCAATCGGGGCATACAACATAGCTCATGTTTTCAACAAGACCGAGAACGGGAATATTCATAAGCTTTGCCATGTTGAAAGCCTTTTTGACAATCATTGTTACCAAATCCTGAGGTGTTGTTACGATAACAATTCCGTCAACCGGAAGATTTTGGAATACAGTCAGCGAAACATCGCCTGTTCCGGGAGGCATATCAACAAACATATAGTCAACATCACCCCATGCAACATCCTTCCAGAACTGCTGGATAACGCCCGAAATAACGGGACCTCTCCATACTACGGGCGACTCTTCATTTTCAAGCAGAAGGTTAATTGACATAACCTTGATTCCTGTCTTGCTCTCTTCGGGAAGAAGTCCGCTTTCGTCTGCCTTGGCTCTCTCTTTGATACCGAAAGACTTGGGAATGGAAGGACCTGTTATATCCGCATCAAGAACAGCACAGGCATTGCCTCTTGCCTGCATTGCACTTGCAAGCATTGAGGTGACGAGCGATTTGCCGACGCCGCCTTTACCGCTGACAACACCGATAACTTTTTTTACGCTGCTAAAGGGTCCGCAGGGAATTCTCATATCCTGCGCTTCTTTTCTTGAATCGCAATTGCTTGCACAACTTGCGCAATTGCCACTGCATGCTTCACTCATGTTTTTATCTCCTATCTAAAACAAATTAATAACTAAATTTATAACATATGCAAAAGCAAAAATCACAGGCATATGGATAACATAAATAACAAGCGATTTTTTGCCGAGAAAGCCGAAAAACGGAATTCTTTTGGGATAGCACCATTCGGGATATCCTTTAACGAAATAATATTTGCCCGTAAAAGCACCCGAAAAGAAAATGAAAATATTGGGGAATATCGGAAAATAATCCGCCGAATAAAACGAGGATGAATATATGCCTAACGGCATGAGCCAATCATTATCATAAAGACTCTCAGGAAGAGCAAAACGGATAAGATTACCGTAGCCGAGCTCACCGTCGCCGATTCCGCTTGTGAATGCATAAAGCACTGCACAAAGAAGTATTCCCGAAAAAGGCGAAAAGTCTTTGAACTTCTTTTCAAAAAGAGCATAGATCAGAACCGACACCGCAAGCAGATGAAGAATGCCGAAATATATTTCCGTTCCGACAAAGCCCATCGCAGGCAGCAGAAGCGCAGTTACCAAAGTAAATCCGACGGCGATTCCGAGAAGAACTGCTCCCCTTTTAATATTGTTTTTTGAAAGCGTGCATGAGATACCGCAGATAAAAATGAAAATTCCCGCAAACAAGGGCTGGACCGGCATAAAGAAATCAAAAAAATCCCCTGCCCAAGTCCATTCAAAAAACGAACTGCAAATGTAAAATGCATGATAGAAAATCATGCAGAACACAGCAAATCCGCGAACCTCATCAAGAAAATTCAGTCTTTTTTTGTTGTTTTCTGCGTTTACCATAAATTCACCTCATAATATTTTATCACAATGTATCAAAAATGCAAGCCTTTATTGACTTTATTCTTTTTTTGTTTTAAAATAATCCTATAAAAATATTAGTGACGAGGAATATTTATGATAGAAAAAATCAGAGAATTGTTTTTTAAAATTTTCAAAAAAGAAAGCTTCATTGGCAAAATCATTGACAAGCTTTTCACAAAAGAAATAATAACCTATGTGTTTTTCGGCGTGCTGACTACGGCAGTTAATCTTGCCACCTTCTATGTGTTCAAAAAGCTTTTTATCAGCATCGGCTGGGAAGGTGTTTTTAACCAAATCATCCCTGCAGATTCGGCTGTTCTCAAGGTTTTCAGCGGCGGAAGCGAGTATCTTGATGCAAACGCAATTGCATGGGTAGTAGGCGTTATTTTTGCATTTGTAACCAACAAGCTCTGGGTATTTGAATCAAAAAGCTGGAAGCCCTCGGTTGCAGGCAAAGAATTCATCGGTTTCACGGGCGCGAGAATCTTTTCGTTTGTTGTTGAAACACTGATGATGTTTGTTATGGTATCACTGCTCCACTGGAATGATCTCGTTGCAAAGGTTATTGTTGGCGTGATTGTTGTTATAATCAACTATGTTTTCAGCAAACTCATAATTTTCAAAAACAAGGATAAATCCGAATGATTAATATAATAAAATCAGCGGCAGCCGAAATAAACATCGACCCCAAAGAAGTTGCTGTTTATCTCGGCTATTATTCCGCTAAGACAGACGAAAACACAGATAAACTTATAGCCGAATGCACCGAGGAATTTCTTAAGGCTGCAGATTTCAGAGCGTGTTATGTTAATGTGCCCGTAATTGACGGGGAAATTGATTTGGGTTTCAAAAAAATCGGCTGCAGTTCACTTAAAAAGAATCTTGACGGCTGCGACAGCGCATACATTTTTGCTGCAACAACAGGCATTGAATCTCACAGGCTGATTGAACGGAATGCCGTTATATCGCCGCTTAAGGGAATTGTTGCGGACTGCGTCGGCTCGGCAGCAATTGAAGCCTTCTGCGATAAAATCAATCTTTCATTTGAAAACTGCGAATGTCTCCGGCCCCGATTCAGTCCGGGCTACGGCGATATGCCGCTTGAATGCCAGAAGGACATAACCGAATTTTTACAAACAAAGAAAAACATCGGAATGAGTCTCACCGAAAGCCTGATGATGATACCCGTTAAATCCGTTACTGCGATAATCGGAATCGGCAAAGAAAAGAATAAATGCACGGGACCGGGCTGCATGATTTGCAGCGGAACAAACTGCCCGTACAGATAAAGAAGGAATAACAATGAATATACTTAAAAAAATCAAAAGCGAAATAACCTATTGTGACGGCGGTGCAGGCACTCTTCTGCAGTCATGGGGACTTAAAGCAGGTGAAAAACCCGAAAGCTGGAATCTGACAAATCCCGATAAAATAATCGAAATGCACCGTCTTTATCTTGAAGCAGGTGCAAATATTATCACCACCTGCACTTTCGGCGCAAACCGTCTGAAGTTTGATAATCTTGAAGAAATCGTAACCGCTGCCGTAAAAAACGCAAAAAGCGCATGCGAGGGTTACGACGCCTTTGTTGCACTTGATATAGGTCCTACGGGAAAAATGCTCGAACCTCTCGGTGATTTTAAATTTGAAGAGGCTGTTTCCGTTTTCTCTGAAACAATAAAAATCGGCGCTGCGGCAGGCGCAGATCTTATTCTGATTGAAACAATCAACGATTCTTATGAGGCAAAGGCGGCTGTGCTTGCGGCAAAGGAAAGCTGCGATCTGCCTGTATTCATCACCTGTGTTTACGATGAATCAAAAAAACTTATGACAGGAGCCGACCCTGCCGCAATGATTGCCATGCTTGAAGGTCTCGGCGCAGATGCAATCGGCATGAACTGCTCACTCGGCCCCAATCAAATGGCTGAAATCGTTCCCGAATTTGCTAAATATGCGAGTGTTCCCGTTATAGTCAATCCCAATGCAGGTCTGCCCAGAAGCGAAAACGGCAAAACAGTTTATGACATTGATGCGGAGGAATTTTCGGATATCATGTGCGATATTGTCAAATCAGGCGCAACAATCATAGGCGGCTGCTGCGGCACTACTCCCGAGCATATCAGAAAAACCGTTAAAAAAACAAAGAACCTGCCGTTTGTTCTTCCCGAAAAGAAGAATCACACGCTTGTTTCATCATACACTCACGCCGTTGAAATCGGAAAATCTCCCGTTATTATCGGCGAAAGAATCAACCCTACAGGCAAAAAGAGATTTAAAGAAGCTCTTCGCGAAAATGATATCGGCTATATACTTAACGAAGGACTTGCTCAGAACAAAAAAGGCGTTTCGATTCTCGATGTCAATGTAGGTCTGCCCGAAATTGACGAAACCGCCATGATGGTGAATGTTATTAAAGCTCTTCAGAGCGTAATCAATCTCCCGTTGCAGATTGATACGGTTGACCCTGATGCAATGGAGCAGGCAATGAGAATCTATAACGGCAAGGCACTGATCAATTCCGTAAGTGGCAAGGAAGAAAGCATGAATGCTGTTTTTCCGCTGATAAAAAAATACGGCGGCGTTGTTATAGCTGTTACTCTTGACGAAAACGGAATTCCCGATTCCGCAGTGGAAAGAGTTGAGATTGCAAAAAAGATTATTGCCCGTGCAAAGGAATACAGCATTGACGAAAAGGATATCATTGTTGACCCTCTTGCGATGGCAGTTTCAAGCGATTCAGAGAGCGCAAACATTACCCTTGAAGCAGTAAGAATTCTTCACGGTATGGGAATAAAAACCAGCCTCGGCGTTTCAAATATTTCATTTGGTCTGCCGTCAAGAGCAGATGTCAATTCAACATTCTATACAATGGCGATGCAGTGCGGTCTTGACTGCGCAATCATCAACCCCTTCTCGGAAGAAATGATGAAGGCATGGCATTGCTTTATGGCACTTACGGGCAAAGATGAAAACTGTTCTGATTATATTGAGTTTGCCGATGCACTCTCCCCTGTTCAGGCTCAGCCTTCTGCAAAATCCGGAATGAGTCTCGACGGCTGCATTATCAGCGGTCTTAAAGAGCAGGCAGGCAATCTCGCAGGTGAGCTGTTAAAAACATCTTCACCAATGGAAATAATCGACGAAATGATTATTCCTGCGCTTAACACGGTCGGCAAAGGTTTTGAGGAAAAGACCGTTTATCTTCCGCAGCTTCTTATGAGTGCACAGGCAGCAAAGGAAGCGTTTGAAGCAATAAAATCCGCAATTCCCTCAGGAGAAAATAACAAAGGAAACGTGATCATTGCAACAGTTAAGGGCGATGTTCACGATATAGGCAAAAACATCGTTAAAGTTCTTCTTGAAAATTACGGCTTTGATGTTACCGACCTCGGAAAGGATGTTTCTCCCGAAAAAATCGTTGATGCGGTAAAATCAAGCGGTGCAAAGCTTGTCGGACTCAGCGCGCTTATGACAACAACCGTTCCTGCAATGGAAGAAACAATTAAACTTCTCAAAAAAGAAACTCCCGACTGCAAGGTCATGGTCGGCGGCGCCGTTATGACAGAGGAATATGCTGCAATGATAAATGCCGACCGCTACGGCAGCGACGCAATGGCATCCGTCAGATATGCCGAAAAGATTTATTGTAATTAATACTTTATTATTAAAATATAGCATTGAAAAAAACAACTATATATGGTATTATTGTAAAACACGGCATATGAACGGAAGGTGAAACGAATGATAATGGGTGAATCAGCCGAAAACTATCTCGAAACGATACTCATGCTCAGCAAAAAGAAAGGAACCGTGCGTTCCGTTGACATTGCAACAGAGCTCGGATTTTCAAAACCCAGTGTCTGCGTTGCAATGAGAAACCTCCGCGAACACGGATATATCGTTACCGACGGCGACGGTCTTATCACTCTCACAGAAACAGGCTTTGAAATTGCAAACAGGGTTTTTGAAAGACACGAAACAATCACCGCATGGCTCACGGGCATCGGAGTAAGCTCCGATCAGGCGGCAATTGATGCCTGCAGAATCGAGCATGTCATAAGTCAGGAAAGCTTTGAGTGTCTGAGAAAGGCAATGAAAAAATAACTCAAATCAGCGTATGGTGAATCTGCCATGCGCTTTTTGACTGTTATTGTTGTATATTTTACATAAACAAATCACAAAAACATTTAATTTAGCGTAGTAAATCGCTAATTGACTAATACGATAAAGTGTGCTATACTGTCTGCATACTGAAATTATAGGAGACAAATATGGACGAATTTCTTGCAACTCTTTCAAAAGAGGACAGCCTCACATATGAACTTTCGATGCTCTACAAGCAATGGGGATACAAAGAATACCGCATGGCGAAGTTTGAAGAATACAGCTTCTACAGCGACAACAGAGATTTTCTTTCGGGCAAGGGCATTCTTGCGTTTAATAATTCCGACGGAAGACTTATGGCGCTCAAGCCCGACATAACTCTTTCAATCGTCAAGAACGCAAAGCTTTCGGATTCTCTGACCAAGCTTTACTATAACGAAAGCGTTTTCAGAATGAGCGACAGCTCAATGGATTATAAAGAAATCAAGCAGACAGGCGTTGAGGTGCTCGGTAAGGTTGACGATTATCTTCTTGCCGAAATGCTCATGCTTGCCGCAAAGAGTCTTAAGACAATCGACAAGAATTTTGTGCTTTCCATTTCGCACATGGCATTCATCCCCTCTCTTCTTGCGGAGCTTGAAATCGGCGAAAATAGCAAAAAGGATATCATTGAATGCGTCAAGGGCAAAAACATACATGACCTTCGCAATATCTGCACAAAGTGCGGCGTAAGCGAAGAAAAAACCGAGCTGCTTGCAAAGCTTGCAGGCACAAGCGGCAAACTTGACGAAGCAATTGACGAGCTTTGCGCGCTTGCCTGCAACGATGAAATGAAGAGCGCATGCGAAGAGCTGAAATTCATTACCGCTTCTCTCAGAAAAAGCGAGCTTGCAGACAAACTTTTCATCGACCTTTCCGTTCTCAACAACACTGAATATTATAACGGAATCATCTTCCAGGGATATGTTGAAAAAGCTCCTTCGGCTGTACTTTCGGGCGGCAGATACGATAAGCTTGCAGGCAAGCTGAGAGAAAACACCCAAGCAGTCGGTTTTGCGGTATATCTTGACAACCTCAATCTTTACTATAAGAAAAAGCGTGAGTTTGACAGCGACATTCTTATCGTTTTTGATTCGGCAAACAGAAGCGAATCCTTGCTTTCGCTTGTTGAGAGCTTTGTTGAAAAAGGATTTTCCGTTCGTGTTGAACACACAATCCCCGAAGGATACAAAGCAAAAACCGTTTATTCCTTTGAAAACGGTGCATTAAGGGAGGTGCCCTCATGCTGAACATTGCATTGCCGAAAGGCAGACTCGGCGACAAAGTATATGAGCTTTTCGCATCAATAGGCTATGACTGCAGCGAAATTTACAGCGACAACAGAAAGCTTGTTTTTGAAAACGAAGAAAACGGTGTACGCTATCTTCTCGTTAAGCCCTCGGATGTTGCAATTTACATTGCGCACGGCGCGGCAGATATCGGCGTAGTCGGCAAAGACATTCTTGAAGAAGGCAATTTTGATATATATGAACTACTTGACCTCGGTCTGGGCAAATGCAATATGTGCGTTGCAGCGCCGAATGACTATGTTGAAGATTTTGACAGACCTTTGAGAGTTGCAACAAAATTTGTCAACATCGCAAAGGATTATTACATCTCGCTCAACCGTGAGATTGAAATAATAAAGCTTAACGGTTCAATTGAAATCGCTCCCCTTCTCGGATTGAGCGATGTTATTGTTGATATCGTTGAATCGGGCAAAACCCTTAAAGAAAACAACCTGCGTGTGTATGAGAAGATAATGCCCATCAGCGCAAGATTGATTGCCAATAAATCCTCCTATAAATTCAAGGGCAAGGATATTGACACTCTTATGGAAAAGCTCACAAAGGAGTTGGCAAAATGATTAAGATAATTAACATAGAAAGCGCTGAAAAAAGCGAAATCCTCACCCGTGACATAAAGCTTGAAAGCGGCGTTGAAGCGATTGTTGCCGATATCATTAAGAATGTTAAGGAAAACGGCGACAAGGCACTCAAGGAATACAGTCTTAAATTCGATAAAGCCGAAATCGAAAATCTTCGTGTTACTCAGGAAGAAATTGATGCGGCTTACGAAAACGAAGACAAGGCACTCATTGAAACTCTTGAGCTTGCAAAGAAAAACATATGGAATTTCCATAAAAAACAGCTTCACGAAGGCTTTGAAATCAACAATGGCGACGGCACTGTTTCGGGTCAGAAGATAACACCGATTGAAAAGGTCGGCATCTATGTTCCCGGCGGAACTGCAAGCTACCCCTCAACAGTTCTTATGAACGCCATTCCTGCAAAAATCGCAGGAGTCAGCGAAATCATAATGGTTACTCCTCCCGATAAGGAGGGCAACATTCCGTCGGCTATTCTCTGCGCCGCAAAGATTGCGGGCGTTGATACTATTATCAAAACAGGCGGAGCACAGGCTGTTGCCGCTCTTGCATACGGCACGGAAAGCGTTCCCAAGGCAGACAAGGTAGTAGGCCCCGGCAATGTTTTTGTTGCAACGGCAAAAAGAATGCTTTTCGGTCTTGTTGACATTGATATGATTGCCGGACCGAGCGAGATTCTTGTTCTTGCAGACGGCACATGCAATCCCGAATATGTTGCAGCCGACCTTCTTTCACAGGCTGAGCATGATAAGCTTGCAAGCGCGGTCCTCGTTACCGACAGCGAGGAGCTTGCATATGCAGTTCGTGATGAGCTTGAAAAGCAGATTCCTCTTCTTCCCAGAGAAGAAATTGCAAGAGCATCCATTAATACAAACGGAAAAATTATCATTGCAAACAATATTGAACAAGGTATTGAAATAGCAAATGAAATTGCACCCGAGCATCTTGAAGTCTGCGTTGACGACCCGTTTGCTCTTCTTGACAAAATCAAAAATGCGGGCTCTATCTTCCTCGGAAAGAATACTCCCGAAGCTCTCGGCGATTATCTTGCAGGCACAAACCACACTCTTCCCACATCGGGCACGGCAAGATTCAGCTCTCCCCTTTCGGTTGATGATTTTGTCAAGAAATCGCAGTATATCTATTACACTGAAGAAGCACTCGGAAAGGTTAAAGACAATATTGTTCTTTTTGCAAACCGTGAAGGACTTCATGCACACGGCAAGAGTGCGGCAATCAGATTTGAGAAATAAGGTGAACCCATGAGCAGATTCCTTTCAAAAAACTACGAAAAACTTGTTCCCTATACTCCCGGTGAACAGGTTAACGAAAAGGTTATTAAACTCAATACAAACGAATCCCCTTTTCCTCCCTCGCCTAAGGTTAAAGAGGTTTTAAGCGAGGAAGTTATTGACAAGCTCAATCTCTATTCAGATCCCGAACTCAAAGAGCTTCGCATTGCAATTGCAGAGCAATTCGGCGTAACACCCGATATGGTTTTCTGCGGTAACGGCTCGGATGATGTTCTTGCATTTGCGATTATGGGCTTCTGCGGCGCAGGCGGAAAGCTCTGCTGCCCCGAAATTTCATACGGATTCTATCCCGTGTATGCCGATATCTTTGGCGTTGAGCTTGAGCAGATTCCTCTCAAAGACAATTTTTCGGTTGATGCAAATGACTACATCGGCAAAAACAAAAATATTGTTATTGCAAATCCCAACGCGCCGACAGGTCTTACCCTCACATATGACGAGGTTGAGAAAATTGTTTCGTCAAATCCCGACAATATTGTTATCATGGACGAAGCATACATGGCATTCTGCGGTGAAAGCTGCATGGAGCTTGTTAATAAATACAATAACCTTCTTGTTACACGCACATTTTCAAAGAGCCATTCGCTTGCAGGTCTGAGAGTAGGCTTCGGCATAGGTTCAAAAGAAATTATTGATGACCTCAACAAGCTGAAATATTCGTTCAACCCCTATAATCTTAACACTCTTTCGATTAAAGCGGCTGCGGCTGCAATTGCGGATAACGAATACTATGACGATAAAATTGCAAAAATTGTTGAAACAAGAGAAAAGACGATTGCAGATTTGAGAGCACTCGGCTTTAAATGCACGGATTCAAAGGCAAACTTCATCTTCGCCTCAAGCGATAAGATTTCTGCCGCAGACCTTGCTGCCGAGCTTCGCAAAAAAAGAATTCTTGTCAGATATTTTAACAAGGCAAAAATTGATAACTACCTTCGCATAACCGTCGGCTCTGCAGAAGATATGCAGACGCTTGTTGAGTCTATCAAAGAAATAACGGAGAAATAACATGAGAGAAGCAGAAATCAAAAGAAAAACAAACGAAACCGATATAGAGCTTTCGCTTATTCTTGACGGCACAGGCAAAAACGAAATTGATACCGGCTGCGGCTTTCTTGACCACATGCTTGAGCTTTTCGCACGCCACGGCAGAATGGATTTAAAGGTTAAATGCGTCGGCGATACTCATGTTGACTATCATCACACCGTTGAAGATGTCGGCATTGTTCTCGGTCAGGCATTTGCAAAAGCTATTGGCGAAAAAAGAGGTATTTCACGCTACGGAAGCATTCTTCTTCCGATGGATGAAACTCTTATTCTTGCAAGCATTGACATCAGCGGCAGAGCATATCTCAACTATGATGTTCAGATCCCCACACCCGCTGTCGGCGGAATGGACACGGAGCTTGTTGAAGAATTCTTTATTTCATTCGTGCGCAACAGCGATATCACTCTTCACATAAAGCAGCTTGAGGGCAAAAACAGCCATCATATTATTGAAGGCATTTTCAAGGCGGTCGGAAGAGCACTTTGTAAGGCAGTTTTTGAAGATAAGACTCTCGGCGGCGAAATTCCCTCAACGAAAGGAATTTTATAATAATGATTGCAATAATTGACTACGGCTGCGGCAATCTTTTTTCGCTTTCTTCATCGCTCAAAGCTCTCGGAATTGAGTGCAAAATCACGGGCGATAAAGACGAAATAATTGCTGCGGATAAAATAATTCTTCCCGGCGTCGGCGCATTCGGCGATGCGGCTCAGAAGCTGCGTGACTGCGGAATGGACAAGCTTCTTTGCGAGCTTGCAAATGAAGGAAAACCCATTCTCGGCATATGTCTCGGCATGCAGCTGCTCTTTGAAAAGAGCTTTGAATACGGCGCACACATGGGTCTGGGGCTGATAAAAGGCTATGTCGGCCCGCTTGAAGGTCAGATTCCCGAGAATTTAAAAATCCCTCACATGGGTTGGAACAAGCTTAACCTTGCAAAGGCTGACCCGATCTTTAAATATATTGAGCCGGGCGACTATATGTATTTCGTCCACTCGTTTTATGCAAGAAACTGCGTTGAAAACACCCTCGCATTTGCCGAATACGGTGTTGCAGTTCCTGCAATTGTTAAAAGCGGAAGCGTTTACGGAATGCAGTTCCATCCCGAAAAAAGCGGTGCAAAAGGTCTTGCACTCTTGAAAGCATTCTCGGAGTTATAAGGAGTTTATTATGCAGATTTTTCCCGCAACAGATATACTCGGCGGCAAGGTAGTGCGTCTTACCAAGGGCGACTACAATCAGGTTAAGATTTACGCCGATTCGCCTGCCGAAATGGCTCTGGAATTTATGAAAGACGGAGCAACAAACTTACATATGGTTGACCTTGACGGCGCAAAGGACGGTCTGCCTGTTAACTTTGACGCAATAAGAGAAGCTGCAAAAATTGACGGTCTTTTTATTGAGGTCGGCGGCGGAATCCGCAACATGCAGAGAATCGAAGATTATCTTTCGCTCGGCGTTAAGCGTGTTATTCTCGGCACTGCTGCTGTCAGAAACTATCCTTTTGTTGAAGAAGCAGTCAAAGAATTCGGCAGCGCGGTTGCGGTCGGCGTTGATGCAAAGGAAGGTCTTGTTGCCGTCAGCGGATGGCAGGAAACAACGAATGTTAATTCCGTTGAATTCTGCAAAAAACTCCGCGACACAGGCGTTTCAACCGTTATTTATACAGACATCTCAAAAGATGGCATGCTTTCGGGCACAAACCTTGAAATATACAGAGAGCTTTCGGAAATCAAAGGGCTTGACATTGTTGCATCGGGCGGCATTACCTTTGCCCATGAAATCGAAACACTCAGAGAAATGAACATCTACGGCGCAATCGTCGGCAAGGCTGTTTATGAAGGAAAGCTCAGCCTTAAAGATGCGCTTGCGGCGGCAGGAGGTCAGAAATGATAACAAAAAGAATAATCCCCTGCCTTGATGTACGCAACGGCAGAGTTGTTAAGGGCGTTAATTTTGAAGGAATTCAGGATGTTGCATCGCCTGTTGAGCTTGCTCATTTTTATAATGACAGCGGTGCGGATGAGCTTGTTTTTTATGATATAACCGCTTCATTTGAGGGCAGAGCGCTTTTTACCGATGTTCTCACTCAGGTTGCAAGCGAAATTTTTATTCCGCTGACGGTCGGCGGTGGTATCAATACTCTTGATGATTTTGACAGAGTTCTTAAATGCGGTGCTGATAAAGTTTCGGTTAACTCGGGCGCAATCAAAGACCCGTCAATCATCGAAAAAGCCGCAAAGAAATACGGTGACCAGTGCGTTGTGCTTTCAATGGATATCAAGCGCGTTGACGGCTCGTTCCATATTTTCAGCAAGGGCGGAAGAATTGATACGGGCATTGATGCTCTTGAATGGGCAAAGATGGGCGAAAACAACGGCGCAGGCGAGCTTGTAGTCAACAGCATTGACACTGACGGCGTTAAGCAGGGCTTTGACCTTGAAATGCTTCAGAAAATCAGCGACCTTGTTTCAATACCCGTTATTGCAAGCGGCGGTGCAGGCAAAAAAGAGGATTTCCTTGAGCTTTTCAGAGCAGGCTGTGCAGACGCAGGTCTTGCCGCCTCAATCTTCCATTTCAAGGAATTGAGCATCAAGGATTTGAAAAAATATCTTAACGACAACAACATAGAGATGAGGATTTAACATGATTGAACTTAAATATAACAGCGACGGACTTATTCCTGCTATAGTGCAGGATTATTACAGCAAAAAGGTGCTCATGCTTGCATATATGAATGCAGAAAGCCTTGACATAACAATCAAAGAGGGCAAAACCTGCTTCTACAGCCGTTCCCGTCAGGAGCTTTGGCGCAAGGGTGCAACCTCGGGCAACACCCAGCAGGTTGTTTCAATCCGCACCGACTGCGATAAGGATACACTTCTCATTGAGGTTATCAAAGCGGGTCCGGCATGCCATACAGGCAGTGAAAGCTGCTTCTTTGAGGATATCGTTGCACCTGAAACCGAAGAATTCTCATACGAAGGACTTTATGAGATGCTTGTCGGCAGAAAGGTTAACAAAAAAGAAGGCTCCTACACCACCTATCTTTTTGAGAAGGGCATTGATAAAATTCTTAAGAAGGTCGGCGAGGAATGCACTGAGGTTATCATTGGCGCAAAGGGCGGCGACAAGGCAGAAACCGTTTATGAAATCGCAGACCTGCTTTATCATATCACAGTTATGATGATTGAAATGGGTATCAGCCTTGATGAGGTTACCGCAGAGCTTGCAAAGAGACACATTGTTGACCATAAGGTTAAGCAGGAAAAGATGCAGTAATAAAAAAAATATCCTCGGGGCGGTTTGAATTATCAAAGTGCCCCGAGGATATAAAATTACCGTTTCACAAACTCCGAAACAACAGAAATTAACTTTTCGTTTCTTTCAAATTCTTTTCGGCTTTTGAGAACAAGTCCGTTTTTCTCGCAAATTTCAGTCAAGGTATCAATGTCGCTGTAAAGGCGGCATTTTTTCATTATTTCTACCGTCTCTTCCCTTGTAAATCCAAACGGTTCAAGCACAGTTCCTTGACGCATGAACGCATCCTTTCTTGAAGTGACAGTAAAGCGGCCGCCGCTTTTCAGTATCCTTGCAACCTCTGAAACTGTTCTTTCGGTCTCACGGGATTCATCAAGTCCGTTGTAAGTGCAGACGGCATCAACACTTTCATCTGTAAATGGCAGATACCAGAAATTAGCGCAAACAGGGATTATATTTTTCTTTTGATATTTTGAAATTCCAACCGCATTCGCAAGACATTCAAAGCCGATATCAACGGTAAAAAGTCTTGAATTCTTCTCCATATCCAGCGCAACGGAAGCTGTTCCTCCACCTGCGCCCGTACCCAGCTCAACAACTAGTTTCGGATTATTCTGATTAACAGTTTCGGAGAAATACGGATAAGCTTCAAAAATTCCGCTTGCATTTATTTTTGTTACTGTTCTTGATTTGCCGTTGCTTTTTCTTGCGTATTTGTTGAATTTGATTTTTTGAGAAAAAGTTATACTTTTGCTTTTTTCGGTTATTATCCATTTATCTGTGCTTTGTTTGGAATATCTGTCAAAAGCATCGGTTATTCCCTGTTTATCATGCAGAAGCTTTTTAATATACTTTATATAAACGGGAACAGGTGAGCTTTTCCAATCAATTTCTGAATACATTTTCCCAATCTCTTCCGGATATTCCCAGAGAATGACCTCAACAAGCTCCCTGTGCCATTCAGCTTTAAAATTCTTTGAAAGAAGAATAGGAACACCTTTGATGATATCATAGGATTCCCTTCTGCTTTCCGTAACAAGTTTTTTCTTTGATAAAAGAAGTCTTTCACGGCTGACAGGAGAAACCAGAAATTCGGTTAATGTGTTTTTCACAAAATCACCTCAATCGAATTATATAATATTCCGAAAATAAAATACAGTCTTGTATTTTTGACTTTTTATGATATAATAATTATAGAAGACAAGGAAAAAATCCTTGCCTTTTTCATATATAAAAAGGGCGTCCAAATGTGGCCTTCCGATAAGACAGTATAGCAGTAACTAAAAAGTGCGGCAGATGCCAAACAGAATTGCTTATAAATTTATGTATAAGGAAGAATTTCTGCGGAACAGCACGGATTATACTCCATTATCCGATATGAGATAAAAAATCAGCCTACAACATCATTTGAAATGGTGTTGTAGGCTTTTTCTTTTTCAGCGTTTAAAATTGTGTCACAACAAAACATTAACATAAAACAAACATCAGCAAAATGTTTTTTGAAAACTTCACAAACATACGAGATATATAATAAGCATGCAAAACACGAAAGGAGCAAATAAAATGAACAAAAATGACAAAGAATTTCTCGTGCAAAAAATCAGAACCGAGTACACCGAGAAGAAAAACACACAGCTTGACGAATTGAAAAAACTTGATTTAAAGGTGAAAAAACCCGCAAATGTGTTTGCGTATGTTTTTGGCAGCATTTCGGCAATAATCATGGGCAGCGGTATGAGCCTTGTTATGACCGATATCGGTAAAACAATCGGTGTTACCGAGCCGATGATTCCCGGTATAATAATAGGTATTGTTGGTATGCTTATGGCAATTATCAATTACCCCGTATTCAAGAAGTTTCTTGCATCCCGCCGCAAGAAATATGCAAAAGAAATTATTGCTTTGAGCGATAATATAATGAAGGAGTAAAAGATTATGGCGGTTAAAGAATTTTTTCAGAACGCATTCAACGATATAAAAGAAAGTGCAAAGGCACAGCACGAGGTTGATAAAGCCAATCTTGCTGCAGTAAAGGCTGAATCAAAGGCACAGTGGGAAGAAGCAAAGGCAATGGGTAAGCCCGAAACCCGCAAGGCTGTGATGCAGGCACAGCGAGATGAACAGATTGCTGCTGCAAAAGAGCGTCAGGCAGAAGCACAGGCCCGTATTGATGCCGCAAAAAATAACAAATAATATTTCTTTGAAACAGACTGCAAAATGTTGTCTGTTTTTTTACTTTAACATTTCGTTAACCTTTCCAAAACACAAGCAAAACAAGAAATTAATATAATTGCAAATATTTATAATGTCGTAATTTGCGATTTTTAATGGAGTGGGATTATGAAAAAGCAACATAAAAATCTGGGTGATAAAAATATTCCGGATTACAGCACGCTGAAAGAGATAATTGTTACCGGCACAAAGCGTGGCGGTGACAAGAAAATGGTTATGTATCTTGACAAAGAAAAAAATATGTGCGAGATGAACTATAACCAGATGTGGCGCAAAATCTGCGGTTTGGGAACATATTTCAAGTCGCTCGGTCTTGTTGAACACAAGAAAATTGCAATCATCGGTGAAAATGTTATCGAATGGGTAATTGCTTATTATGCAGTTCTTTGTGGCGGAAACATTAATGTTCCGATGGATTACAAGCTTCCTGCCGAAGACCTTGCAGACCAGCTTATCCGCTGCGGATGCGATGCTCTTGTTTATACTGCAAAATTTTCTTCAATGGTTGAAGAATTCAAAAAAGATGAAAAAATGCCTGTCAAGCACTGGTTTTGCATTGATGACTTTGATTCTTTCATTGAAAACGGATTGAAAATTTATGACAGCGGCGACAAATCATTTGAGGATATCGAAGTTAAACCCGATGACCTTGCCTGCATTTCTTATACATCCGGCACAACCGCAAAAAGCAAGGGTGTTATGCTTTCTCATAAAAACATTGCCAGCAACTGTTCATCCGCCTGCCGTGCGCATTCAGGCAGACATGTTATCGGCTTCCTTCCTCTTAACCATACATATGCGTGGGTAAGCGCACTTTTCGCAACATACATAGTTATTGAATGGGGTTATATGTGCGACAGCATAAAGGACATTCAGAAGGACCTTGTTAAAATCAAGCCTTACAATTTCTCGGGAGTTCCGCTTGTTGTTGAAACAATCTATGATAAAATCTGGAAAACCGCAAGAAAAACGGGCAGAGAAGATGTTCTCAAAAAGGGTCTCAAAATCAGCAATTTCCTTATGAAGCTCGGCATTGACAAAAGACGCAAAATCTTCAAAACCATTCTCGACAATCTTGGCGGAAACCTTGATACTATTATCTGCGGAAGCGCAAATCTTGACCCTAAATATGAAAAGGGAATGCACGATTTCGGAATTGAGATTTATAACGGCTACGGTCTTACCGAATGCTCACCGGGAGTTACCTGCAACAGACCCGGCAAATTCAAATTCGGAAGTGTCGGCACTCCGCTTGACTGCTGTGAGATCAAGATTGTGAATCCCGATGACGAAGGTGTCGGCGAGATTTATGTTAAGGGCACAAATGTTATGGTCGGTTATTATGGTGACCCCGAAGCAACCGCCGCAGCCTTTGACGGCGAATGGTTAAAAACAGGCGACTTCGGAAGAATAGATAAAGACGGGTTTCTCTTTATGGTGGGCAGAAAGAAAAATCTTATCTGTCTTTCAAACGGCAAGAATGTTTCTCCTGAAGAGCTTGAGGACAAGCTCAGAAGAATCGACTATGTTGCTGAAGTTCTTGTTTATGCCGATGACAAGAAAATTATCGGTGAATTCTTCCTCAACGAAGAAGATTATCCCGATGCAAGAGCAAGGCTCAAAGATGATGTTGATGCATTCAACAGAAAAATGCCTTCTTTCAAAAACATAAATAAAATCATAATCCGTGACGAAGAATTTCCCAAAACAACAACTCTTAAAATTGCAAGAAAATATAACTGATACAAAAAGAACCGACTCAACGGCGAGTCGGTTGTTTTTACTTTATAAGTTCATCTGTAAGTTTAAGAATAAGCGGTGCAATTTCTTTGCGTTTTTTGGATGCTTTTATTTTATAAGCAGGATATGCAAAAACACAAACAGCAATTCCGATTATGCCGAAAATTATACCCGGCACAAACATTTTATCTGTCCAGACCATTACACAGCTCATTCCGAAGCCGAGAATCAGAGCACCGAGTATTCCGACGGTAAGCGCAACTGCCATTGCAGATTTGTTAACACTTTCATCAAGTCTGCGAAGCTGTTCAAGCTTCGTTTCTCTTTCGTCAGGTTCTGTATATTTTTCTCTTATCCTTTTGATTTCCTTGTTTTCCGCAGCAGAATAAGAGTAGGAATATTTCTTTTTTTCGTTCATTTTTATCCTCCGAATTGATTTGAATATATCTTACCCTACAAAGATTTTTAAAATGATATAATTATGTTTTTGTTTTGTTAATCTGCTTTAAGTTTTACGGTAAATGTGCTTCCTGCACCGGGTGCACTTTCAACGGTTATTTCTCCGCCGAGAATATCAATAACTCGTTTAACAAGTGCGAGCCCGAGTCCGTTGCCTTTTTCGGAGTGAGATGTGTCACCCTGATAGAATTTATCAAATATGCGCTTCATTGTGGCTTCATTCATTCCGCAGCCCGTGTCGGAAACGCTGATGGTGACATTATTGCCGTTCTTTTTCAGATTTACGCTTATTTTTCCGCCGTTGGGTGTAAACTTAAGTGCATTTGAAAAGAGATTGTTCCAGACTATGGTCAGCATTTCGGGGTCGGAATTAATATAAACATCATCTTCGATATCGGTTTCGATTTCAAGATTTTTATTATCCCATTCGCTTTCGAAGCCGATAAGACATTCGCAAAGCATTTCACTAAGGTTGCATTTTTTCAGGTTGGGACAAAGCTTCTGCGCTTCAAGCTTGTTGAGCTTCAGAATGTTGGTGATGAGTTCGGAAAGATGCTTGGTTACTCTGTTGATTGACTTTGCATATTCAAGCCGCTTTTCTTCAGTCAAATTCGGTTCTTCAAGCAATGCACCGTAATTCTGCAAAACTGCAAGAGGTGTTTTGAGCTCATGAGAAACATTGGCAACAAAATCGGTTCTCAATGTTTCAATACCCGAAAGCTCTTCCGCCATCTGATTGAGGTCGGCAACAACCGTGTTGTATTCACCGATTCTTATAGGCTGAAGGCGGGTTTCAAAATTGCCGTGGGTTAATTTTTCTGTGAATTCGTGAATTTTTTTAACCGGTCTCTGAACAAGAATTTTTCTTCTTATAAAGTCAAAAACAGTAAAAATCAGTCCCAGAAACAAGGCGTTATAAAGAGTGAAAATGGCGGCGAAATGTATGTTTTCTTTGGTGTAAACAATTCCTGTGTTTTGTTGAAGAATGCTGAGAAAAAGCATCAGACTGCAGGTTATAACAAATGCGACAACCGAAAAGAACAGTAGAAATCTGTAAAAAGCAAAAAGCAATTTTTTTATCATTTGAGCACCGCCTTATAGCCGAGACCGTGAACGGTTACAATTTCAAATTCATTGCAGCAAGAAAATTTCTCGCGGAGCTTTGTCATATAAACATCAACCGTTCTTGTGCTTGAATTTGTGTCAACATCCCAGAATTCATTCATAAGCTGGGAACGGGTAAAGGTTTTCTTCGGATAAGAAAGCATCTTGAAGATGATATCAAATTCACGGACAGTAAGCTGGATTTCTTCGTCGCCGTAATATGCTGTATGTTCCTCAGCATCAAGAACAAGATTGCCGATAACAACTTTCTTGCTTACGGCAATTTTTGCTCTGCGGAGCAAAGCACCGATTTTGAGATTAAGCTCATCGAGGTCAATGGGCTTTACCATATAATCATCAATGCCTATGCCGTAGCCCATCCGTTTTGACATAAAGTCATCCCTTGCAGTAACAAAAAGAATGGGTATTTCCTTGTTTGTTTCACGAACTGCGGCAGCAAACTCAAAGCCGTCTGCACCGGGCATCATTATATCGGAAATGATGAGGTCAATTGTTTTTTCATATAAAACATCATAAGCTTCATTTGCGTTGAAGCATCCAAAAACCTCGTGACCGTATTGAGAAAGATAGGTCGAAACCGCTCTGTTAAAATCCTGATTATCTTCAACTATAAGAATTTTAGGCATAATAAGCACCTCCGTGATAATTATATCATAAATTCGTTATTTCTGCATTCTTTTTTTCAATGCCGGAAAGAAGTAAAAGATGGTTTTCATAAAAAGAATGAGTTTTCACTTTGTCAGCGAAAAGTCCGATTGGTGTACCGTGATCGCCTGTGCTTACGGGCATAATGTTCCACATTCCTGCTCTTATATCATATTTGTCAAAATCTTTGGACGGCTCGGTTGACGGACGCTTTGCCGATTCAACATCAACAAGACCGTCATTGCCGACAATCGGTTTGCCGCTCTTTTTGCAGTCGTGAATCATAAGCGATGATGTTGCTTTCATAAGAATGAAATCCGTGTTAACAGGTTTATTTTTCAATTCGTCAACCGCATTAAACGGATATGAGAAATAATAAACCGACGGTGAAATATGTATTTTTTCGTTAAGCTCCTTTGAGCCTTCGGCATACATATCATAAGCAATGCAGTCTTTTGTGTTGAACAATTTTCTTATTGCTTCAATAAATGAGCCGTTGCTTTTATTTTCAGGAGAATCCGTCAAGCCAAACTGTTCAAGGTGAAAGTCTGCAAATTTATGACCGGCAGATGTTCTGCCAAAAACGCCTGCATAGTTATATGCAAGAAATTTAAGCGGTTTGATAAGCTTATATTTTTCGGCGGTTTCATAAGCCTGAGTGCCGTCAAGCGGTGAGCATATCGCAGTAACGGAACAGACAAAATTTTCTTTTCCGCCGAGAAACAGAGGCGAAACATCATTTCCGCATGTTTCAACTTCTTCGGATGCACCGTTAGTAAGCAGATGCGTGAGCATTCTGATTGCGTTGCCCCCGAAACTGTGACCGATTAAATGAATCTTCTTTTCGGCACTCCATCCGTCAAACAACGGTTTATCGTATGTTCTTCCGTAGCGTTTGTGACCGTGCTTTTCAGAATGAGCCTCACCGTAGTCAACTCTTGTTCCCGTAAGCTGTGCATAAAGCTCGCAGGCCTGGTCCCATGCACTTGACATAGGACCTACTGATGCAGCATAACACTCGATTCCTTCGTCCGAAAGAAAATCGGTGATACTGCCGCTTGTTGCACCCCAATAAGGCGCTTTTTTGTTTATGCCTTCGTTTTGTCCCCATCCAAACATTCCGTGAACAAAAACTATCGGATATGAAAGCTTTTTCATTTTAACATCCCCAAATTACAGGAGTTTTAAGTTTTCTTCTATTCTGTCAAAAAAGTTTGTGAGCATTTTTCTGTCGGTTTCGTTACCTCTGATGCAGGTTGAAAGCATAAGCTCGCCGTTATATGAAAGAACATTTACCGCGGCGCAGGGCTTTTCTTTTGCTCCGCCGCCGACCCATACACAAGAAGGTGCAATGTTATCAAAAGCAAGCGACTCGGGGCTCATTGCACCGACATTGCTGACAGAAAGATTTGCGTTGTTATATCCGAGACTCGTTATAAGCTCCGCCTGTGCATAAATCATTGTTGAAAATCCGAGACTAAGCAAAGGCTGACCGTGAAGTCCCATAAATTTATCCTTTTTAACTTCACTTGTGCTTTTTGCAACGGCTTTCAGAGTGTCTGCCATTGTTTTGCCTTTTCCGTCAACAACACAGGGCGTGAATGCGGTGTGGTTTGTATATCCGATGTTTTCGGGATGCTTCATATATCTTCTCAGGTCAACTGCAGAAGATATGCCGACTCTTTCCGTTTCCGCACAACCCGAAACATCATAAAACGCTCTGATATATGCCGCAGAAATAAGGTCGTTTGCCGTTGCACCGTATTCCTTTGCCTTTAATCTGGCAGACTCAAAAACATCTGCTCCGATTGTCTTGCGGACAAGCATTTTTTTGTCGGTTTCTTTTGTTTGAGTGAAGGGAAGAGTATGTTTATCTTTTGAAGAAACGGCTGCAAAAAGTTTTTTTGCAATCTTTCTGTCCGCTTCGCTCATATCGTCATAAACACACTCGTATGCACGGGATTTGTTTGAATGATAAACAGAAACCGTTCCGTTTTTTATATAACTGTCATAGCCTCTGAACATATCATTCAAAAAGCTTTTCAGTCCTCCGCCGTCCATACACATATGATTGAAAATAAAACAAAGTCTGCTTTTTCCCTCGCAGAAGAAAAGACCGATTTTAATCTGAACATTGCTTGTGACGGGAATGCCCTGAAGAAGAAAATCATCTGCCGAGCGTTCCAGATTCATTGTTTCTCTCACCGAAAAAATATCATCAATATGATAATCCGAAACCTTCCAATAAGGATTTATATGGTTGTCAATGAACTTTGAATGAAAAACGGGTGCGGATTCAATAAGACAGATAAGAACCGTTTTCAGCACTCCGATATTCGGAATAAAATCATATTCAATTTCAAAGCGTGCAATTCTGTCCATCCACCTGCGGCACATATAATTGACCTTGTCATACAGCTCCGCAGGAAGTCTTTTGGGAATTGCCGTTTCATTTTTGATTATATCTGCGATAATTTTTTCGTCGGTCAAGCCTCTTGAAGCAAGCTCGTTTGCTCTTTCAAGAGATTTTGTGTTTTCTGAAATCATAATTAATCCTCAATAATATGTGAAAAGAAGAAATTTTTTCTTTCCTCATTATCAATAAGCTTTACGGGTTTTACCTGATTGAGATTTGCACCTCTGTCTTTAAGCATCTGACGGTAATCGTCATAAGTTCCGTGACGAAGGAATTTAACCTCGCAATGCCCGAGACTGCCGTTTTGAAATGCAGGCTTTGCTGAAGGATTATTTTCGCAAAGCAAATCTTCAAACAGCTTTGCATATTCCTTTTCAAGGCTCTTATCGTGTTGTTTTGCTGTTTCAAGAAACAGCACATAATGACCGGGAGAGGTGTTGTGGTCAACATAAATGCTGTAACCCACAAACAGCTCATTGAGCTTTTCCGACATACCGTTGACAATATAATCAAATGCCATCTGCGTCATTTTTTCTCCGCTGATATTTGCAACCTGATTGAGTCTGTAGCAGAAAGTAATCTTCGGCGATTCGTAATAAAATCCCGTTACACGGATAACATCTTCAATTCTGTATCTGTAAAATCCGCTTGTGTTTGTGAGTATAACCTCGTATTCCTTGCCCACCTCAAGGTCTTTGATCGTGAGCAGATTATCGTAACTGTCCGATTCAACGGGTCGGAATTCATAGAATCCGTTGTGGGGAAGCATTACATATTCAAAAGAATCAAGCTCAAGAGGAACTGCCATCAATGCTTCGGATGCCGCATAACCGAGATAATGAGCAGGGATATTTCCGAGATATCTTTGGAGTTTCTTTTGATAAATCGCAACCGCACCCGTACCCATACCGAACATCCAGCTGATATTCGGCCAAATTCGGGGAACGATGGGAGAGCAGTCAAAGCCTTTGCGGAATTCATTGCGAAGCTCTTCTGCTCGTTTTGGATCAGGTTTCAGCCTTTTTTCAAGCTTTGTACGCATTTCGGGAGGGCATTCAATGCCCGGATTGATTATGCCTTTTTCAATGTCATCACAAAGCATTTCCCAATTTTCTTCCATATAGAAGAACATTGATTCAAGGGTCGTTATAAAAATTGTGGTAAGATAGCTGATATCTTTTTTTATCAATGCAAAACGGAGTTTGAGATAATGCGAATCCATTTTCGTGTCATCCGAAACAAACTGCAATTCTTTCGGTGAGCTTGCAAAAATCGGAACAAGTGGTTTGAGATTAAGAAGCGGAACAGAAGAAATACAGCTCACGCTTTTTCCGCTTTCAAGCTTTTCGCAACCGATTTCTGCAGTGTTAAGACCTTTCTGCGGCGGCATTAATCTGCCTTGCTTTCTGAAATAATTAAATGCACTGCCTACGGGTGCACTGAATCCGAAGCACTGGCAGACCCACTCCGATTTTGCGGAAAGAGGAATGATTTTTGCCTTGCCCGTGCTGCCCGATGATGCGGCAAAACGACGGTAATATGCATTGGTTATAAGACCTTTTTCGCCTTTCATCATTCGCTGAACATAATCGGCATAATCTTCGTAATATGTCAGGGGAACAATTCTTTGATAATCTTCAATTGAATGAACATCTTTGAAATTGTTTTCCTTGCCGTAAACGGTTGACTTATTCTTCTTCATAAGAGAAATCAACAGCTTTTCCTGCATTTTATTTGCTCTTTTGCTGTAAATTTTAAGTTTTGCAAGCTCTGCAAGTCCCAAAGAGGCAGAAAAAAGAGTCGGTATTTGTTTTGGTGATATTTTTTCCATTATTTTGCTCCCTCAATGTAAGCTGCAAGTTTGCCGATGGTGTCGCAATCTCTGAAAACCTCTGCGTTGAGCTTCACGCCGAACTCACCGTGAATTTCTTCCGCAAGGCATACAAGGTCAAAAGATGACATTCCGAGACCGCCTTTGATGCTTGTTTCTGCGGTTATTTCGTCATCGGGTTCAACATAATTGAGAATAAGTTCTATCAATTTTTCCATTTTATTTCACCTCAGAGTGGCGGGAGTAATCCGAACTGTGTTTTTTATCGGATGATTTCCGCCTTTTTTTCGTTAAAATACTCGCAAATCCATCAAGGATTTGCTGCGTTTTGTGCCTTGAAAAGCCAAAAATCCTCACGATAAAAAATCTTCGACCTGAAAGCGAAAGATTTTTGAATGATTTTTGGCGATTGAGGGAGCAGGAAGGCTGACGCCTTTCAATCCCGAAACGCCGAAAAGCGTTGAAAAGATTCGCTTTCAGGCATAGTTCAGATTGCTCCCGTCACTCTATCTTCTTTAATTTTTGCAAGAATTTCCGAAACCTTAACATCGGGATTTTCGATACCCATTAGCAGAGTATCGTGAATTTTATCGTAGAAATGATGAAGCTCGTCCAAAGGACTGTTGACAATTCTATATTCAAAGTTGAAATCAAGACCGTTATCGTTTGCTCTGTGCATAACCGTAAGATAAAGAGGCTGAACGGATGAATCGTTGTTATACCAGAAGCCTCTGCTTGTCTTCTTCATTTCTTCGCCGTAATAGGGCATCGGGAAATGAGGATGATATGAGAAGGTTATGCATTCGTATGTATATCTTGTACCCGTTTTCATTGCGAGATGACGGAGAATAACAGCCTCCATCGGGCTTATGTTTGAATGAGCGAAAATATCGTTCTGTGCTTTTTCGATAACTCTTACCGCTTGCGTAAAAGTCATTTCCGGTTCAACAATGTTTCTCATTGAATAGAAATGCATTCTTACTCCGCCTGCTTTTTTATCAAGCAGGGTTGCACGGCGGTTGACCATAATCTTATATGAAATATCTTTCTCGTCGTTGTTGAAAGACGAAAGCGCACTTCTCATACCCATCATCAGCACGCAGGGAACGGAAAGACCTCTTTCGGTACACATTTTTATCAGTTTTTCCGATGTTTCCGCATCAAGGCTGAACTTGATTGTTCTTGACTCGGGATTTGCGTCAAGCACCTCCGCTTTTCGCAGGTTTGGTTTGTTTTTTTCGATTCTCTGCTGAAGAAGCCTGCTCGGACGCACATAGTCGGTATAAATCGGTTCGGGATAGTTTTTGATTGTACCCTTCCAGAATTCCTTATCCTTTTTGTGCTGTTCGGATTTCTGATATTCAAGCTCTTTTTCGACCATATCTCTGTATCTTCTCATCGGCTTTGGATAAGCCATTCCGTATTTTTTATGAAGATAGATTGACAGAGCATCAGCAAGGAAAAGCTTTGATGAATAGCCGTCAAAAGCAAGGTGATGCAGCTTCATATAAATGCCGTGATAATTATTTTCAAGATGAATTATCCTGATTTCGTTAACAGGCTTGTCCCACATATCAATAATTGAATGGGAACGGTTTTTGAGGAATTCGTGTGCGTAATCCCATTTCATTTCAGAAAGGTCTTCTTCAATGATTTCAATTTCGTGTTCGTGTGCAAGATATTGATAAACTTTATTGAAAGGCTTTTTGGTGAAACGCAGACGGATTGCATCGCATCTGTCCATAGCTTCATAAAGAGATTCTTTCATAAGCTCGGTGTCAAATTCACCCTGCCAGTAGTAACCCGTTACAATGTTAAGAACGGGGGCATCTGTGCTGTGATGCTCGGAAAGATAGAGCATAAGCGACTGTGCAGGAATAAGAGGATATGCGCTGACTTTTTTACCGTCTTTAAGCTTGATTTTCATAGTCTGCCCTCCGTATTTCAGAAGCTGACATTGCTTCTCTTGATTTTATTTGATGATGTTTTGGGGAAGGGTGTTTCTCTGATACGGAGAGAAGCGATTTCTCTTTCGGGTTTTTCACCGGCATTTGCTTCTTTTATCTTTTCATTAAGATATGCTTTAATATCTTCAATTCCCATCATAGCCGCAAATTCCGTATCGGGGAAAACTTCGGCAACAATTCTGTCATTTTCGCCGCTTACAACGATTTCCTTAATAACTTTTTCATCGGCAAATTTTGCTTCAAGCTCTTCAGGTGAAACATTTTCTCCGTTTGAAAGAATAATAAGGTTTTTAATTCTTCCTATAACATAAAGATGCTCGCCGTCATCACTGAATCTGCCGAGGTCACCCGTTCTGAGGTAGCCGTCTTCGGTGAATGCCGCTGCGGTTTCCTCAGGCATTTTGTAATAACCCATCATAACCGACTTGCCCTTAACCTGAATTTCACCGTCAACAATTCTTGTGTCGAAGATACTTTTCATAAGCTTGCCGCAGGAGTATTTATGATTATTACCGTTATCTCCCGTTGTAATTTTGGGGCTTGTTTCAGTCATACCGTAACCCTGACGCAGAAGAATACCGTATTTTTCGTATTCATCAATAAGAGCGGGTGAAACATGAGCACCGCCTACCGCAACCCATTTCAGATTTTTGCCGAATACCTTTTCAGCGGCTTCTCTCGGAGTAAGGTTGGGGAATCTTTTATGAAGAATACCAACCTTTCTGATAAGTGTTTCGCAAATCATCGGTACCATTCGCATTGTTGTGGGCTGGAAAATCTGAAAGCTTTTACCGATATTGCTGATTTCGCCGTTAAGGCAAACCGTAAAGCCCTCAAGAAGAGATTTGAAATAGTCGCTTGTGAAACAGAAAATATGATGCATGGGCAGAACAGAAAGAAGAACTTCATCTCTGTCGTGTTCAAATTCCGTATATGTAATGTTGGCAATAAGGTTTGCCGACGAAAGCATAACGCCTTTTCTTTTGCCCGTTGTGCCTGATGTGTAAATAATTGTTGCACATTCTTCGGGATTGAGTTCAACATCGGAAAGCGAAGCATATTCCGAATTATCACCGTATTTTTCATAAATATCTGCAAACCAATCAGCGTTGCCCATATTAACAAGAACCTTCAGCTTGCCGTATTTTTCGGCAATTGCTTTTGCCGTTTCCGCAAATTCGCTTTCATAAAACAGAGCCTCAATATCGCCTGCTTCAAAAAGTGAAACACCCTCATCAACCGTAGTGTTCGGTGCAAAGGGAACAAAAACATTTCCGCTGACGAGTGCACCCGTCATAGCGGTGATATATTCGTATGATGTCTTGCCGATAATTGCAATATGCATTCTTTCGGGACATACGGAACGGATATATCTGCAGATTGCAAGACTGTTTTCTTTAAGGTCAATAAAACTTTTTTCGATTATTTCGTCATCAATGAGATATTTTATGAAAGGCTTTTTGCCGTATGTTTCTGCACTGTTGTCAATAAGATCTCTGACTGTGTGGAATTTCGAATAATCGCTGACTTTGCTCATAATCTTCTCCTTTTTGATACAATTTCCGAGTATTAGAACAGAGATAATATATATTTTTACAGTTAGAAAAATGTATGCGGAATGTTAAAGTTTTGTTTACAGGCAACAGGACTATTGCAATAAACAAATCGAGCTGATAAAATATCATTACGCAAAAAGGAGGTGAACATAATGATAGCAATTATTGCAATGCTCAGTGATATCCCTATGTATATCGCTCAGCTGATTTCAGAAATCACAGGTGCAGATACATCCGAATTCATAAATGCATTCAGCGATGTCTATGCAAAAATAATTGAATTCGCAGAAAACATTCTCAGATAATTTTTAAAACTCAGAAAAAATTTATTCAACTTCATTCCATCTATAAATGAGAGGGTGATTTTTTCTGAAACAAATTTGAAACGGAAATGGAGTGGAATTTTCAAAAACTGTTTACGATGCCAAAGGATATGGAAATTCAGTGGCTTACATATAAGCAGTTCAGTAACCTTATCGGCAATCTCACGGATATGATTGTTGCAGAACAGAACTGGCAGCCGATGATTGACGAAGTGTGGAAAAACCGTCAGATGTAAGATTACAGTGAACGAAAAAGCACTAACAAAAGAGATTTTGTTAATAAGTGGTATTGCTCGTGAAACGATAATAAAAAACCTGTTTTTCTCGATGAGGCAGTTAAATCTGATATTGAGCTGAGCGAAGATTTGCTTATTGAGATGCCTGATCCCCGTGAAGAATTTGAAACAACCATTCTTGCGGAAGACAAAGTTGATTCTTTCACCGCAACGCTTACGGAAAAGGATAGACAGATTCTGCAGATGCGAATGGACGGATGCACGCTCGAACAGATTGCAACATTTTTTGAATACAAAACACCGAGTGCATGTAGGTTTACAATAGATGACATTGATAAAACATCTTTACAAAAATTAAAAAAATTTAATCAAACCGTTTCACATTTTTGTGAAGCGGTTTTCTTATACCTTAAAACAAAAAAGAGGTGATAATTAATGTCAAACCAAAATCTCAAAAACAAATCCATTGACGAACTTCGTGAAATGAAGGCAAAGGGAGAAGCTGAAATAAAACGATTGGAACACAAAAGCAAATATTATGATTCACAAATGAAATTGCTGACACGGAAAGAACGCACACACAGACTCTGTATCCGTGGAACAAGAAAGAACTTGATGCCAAAAGAAAACTGCTTCAAAAGGCAGAAAACCGTTGTTCCGAACTTGACCGATTATTCAAGCGTGTTTATGAAGACCTTGTAAACGCTAATCTTTCAGAAACAAGATTTAAAATGCTTTCTGATGATTACGAAAACGAGCAAGCCGAACTGAAAGAAAAAATCGAGTTGTTAAACGAAGAAATTCAGGAAGTTCAAGAAAAGACGGATAACATTGAAAAGTTTATCCGCACAGCAAAAAAATATGTCGGCATTGAAGAACTGACACCTGCTATACTGAACGATATGGTGAAAGCTGTTTATGTTCAAAAACCTGATAAATCGTCAGGTAAAAGAGTGCAGAAAGTTATAATCAGTTACAACTATGCAGGCATATCACCAAACGAATTATTAAATAAGATTTACAGCAGATGCACATAAAAAGAAACGGCATAACCGAAGTTATACCGTTTCAAAAAGCGCTTATGCTGTCATATCGGAAGGCAGCTAAGGACGCCCATTCAGTTTTGAATT
Source organism: Acutalibacteraceae bacterium (assembly GCA_045539875.1). GTDB lineage: Bacteria > Bacillota > Clostridia > Oscillospirales > Acutalibacteraceae > CAG-177. The sequence continues at coordinate 325,300 of JAZQGF010000019.1, read as the reverse complement.
ATAAGATAAGTTTTCTTTTCTCAGCCTTCTCGGGTTCAGGTCGGTTGGCATTCATTGCGGTGCTGTTCATAACAAAATTCAGAACTTGCGCCGCGTTGCGCTGAAGCTCACCGAGAGTTATTCCGTCGGGCTTGCCGAGAGTTTTAAGCAGAGTACCGTCGGGCTTTCTTCTGCCCGTTCTGTCACCGCCCGGCATAAGAACATTAACACCTGCGCGCACTCTGTAGGCTTGGTCGCAGATATTCGGGAATTCGGGCGACTTCGAGGAACGCATCCACCAGTCAGTCATAACATTGCCTTCATATCCCCACTCGCCTCTGAGAATTCTCTCGCAAAGCTCATAATTATAGTGCCCCCACACACCGTTGATTTTGTTATAGGAAGTCATAATATTCTGCGGTTTGGAATTCTTCACGCAGATTTCAAAGCCCTTGAGATAGATTTCTCTGAGTGCTCGCTCGGAAAGAACGGAATCGGTGTGGGTTCGGTTTGTTTCCTGACTGTTGCAAGCAAAATGCTTGGGACATGCCGAAACACCTGTTTTTTGAATACCTTTTACAAACGCCGATGCCATGATACCTGTCAGATAAGGATCTTCGGAGAAATATTCAAAATTTCTGCCGCAAAGCGGATTTCTATGGATATTCATGCCGGGAGCAAGAAGGATATCCGAGCCGACACGCTTCATTTCAAGCCCGACCTGCTCATAAAGCTCCTCAATGAGTTGGGGATTCCATGTGCTTGCAAGCGATGTTGCAACTGGAAGAAGGGATGCGCCCTCGTTGATTCTGATACCCGAAGGACCATCGGTTGTTGTTGCGGCGGGAATTCCCTTATCGCGCATTGATTTAAGCACGCCGCCGAATGTTCCTGCGTTACCTGCAGCACCGAGAGGGCTGTTCATTACATAATCGCCGCGGCTGATTGCTTCAAGCTCTTCATTTGAAAGCTGTGCAACAAAATCCGACATGGTAACCTTGCCTTCCTTAACATCGGAAAGCTTATAGCCCTTATCCCCTGTCTGCGGTATTGAGTCGGGAAGATTATCAAGAATTATCTGTTTAAGATTATATTTTGCGGTTGGAGCATTTTCATAAACAACCTTGCCGCCGATAAATTTCATGCGTTTAAATTCGCGCGACGGAGCTGAGGTCTGTGAAAGGCGCTGAACAATCTCGCTCTTTTCCTGTTCATATGTACCGCAGATTTCGGCTGAACGAACATCACTACCGAGGTAGATATTATAGCTGCCCTTTTCGAGAATATATGAATATTCGGATTCGTCATCATAAGATACCATGTCGTTAATATTAAACGAAAGAGTTACTTTTTCGCTCTCACCGGGTTTAATTTCAGCGGTTTTGGCAAAAGCAACAAGCGCTCTTGCAGGTTTTCCGAGTCTGCCACAGGGGGCTTCAAAATATGCCTGCAAAACCTCTTTGCCTGCGTATTTGCCGATATTCTTAACATCTGCCGAAACGGTAATCACGCCGTTTTCACAGGTGTATTTTTTGTTTTCAACTGAAAATTCAGTGTAGCCGAGACCAAAGCCAAAAGGATAAAGCACTCTGTCTTTAGCAAAGGTTTCAAGGCCTCTGTAGCCTACATAAATATCCTCTGTGTAGCAGTTGAATTTTCTTTCTCCGAAATCGCTGCTGCCGGGATAATCATAGTAGCTGCAGGCAATTGTATCGGCAAGCTTACCGCTCGGATATGCATCGCCCGAAAGCACATCGGCAATAGCGTTTCCGCTTTCCATACCCGACTGCCAGACATAGAGAATCGCAGAAATCTTATCACCGTAATTTGCAAGCTCACCCATATCCATAATGCTGCCGCAATTGAGCAGGACAATAACCCTGTCAAAAGCAGTTGTTACGGAATCAAGCATTTCTTTTTCGGTTTTGGTAAGATAATAGCTGCCTTCTTCAAGCTTATTTTCTCTGTCCTCGCCTGCCGACCTGCCGATAACAACGATTGCAGTATCGGACATCGAAGCAGCGGTGCGTGCCATTGAAAGATCAACGGGCATTTCATCGTAGCACATGGGCCAGTTGCCCCAGAAGCCGTCATCAACGGGATTAAGCTCACGCCATTTTTCATAGGCGGTTGCAAGAAGCTCGTTATATTTTATCTTTCCGTTATTTTTTATGCCCTGCATAAGGCTGATTTTATAGGGTGCTTTAACATCGCCGCCCGAGCCATAGCCGACAAAGAAATAATCGTTCTGCACTCTGCCGAAAACAGAAACAATGTTATTCTCATTAAGCGGAAGAACATTATCCTTATTTTTAAGCATAACAATGCCTTCCATACCTGTTTTTCTGCAAAGCTCAATAATTTTATCATCGGGAACAAAGGTTTTACCGAGCGCGCCGTCAGATGTACCTTGAGAGGTTGTGGTGGTTACATAGTTAACAATCTTGCCGACTGCTTTCAAGACTTTTTTCTTTATAACGCTCATTAGAATCCGACCTCCTCAATTATATGATTTTAATATAACATACAGAAAAATTTGTGTCAAATAAATAAAGAAAAACAGACTGTGGAAAACAGTCTGTTTTCATCATTTCAGAATGGTAAAAAAGATTTAATGCTTTCAAAAAAATCGGTTATCATAGAAATCACATATCTGAATGATACGGGCATACGGGTATTTTCAGGCATTGTGTCTTCTGCCGTTGCACCGCTGTAGGTTTCAAGAACAGTTATTCCGAATAATTTTTCTGTAGGCTCAAAAATATTTTTGGTTTCCGCATATGTAACGGTGATAACTCCGCTTGCGGCTTTTTCTGCCGAAACCGTAACATTTATACTTTCTCCGGGAAGAAGAAGCTTTTTAGCCGAAAAATCAGGTGAAACTGCGTTATCCGAGCAATCAATCGAATTTATAACAATCGAATTATCTTTCGATACATTCTTTACAGTCAAGGTGTATTCACTTCTGCCGTCTTCAAGCAGAAGGAAGTTGCTGTTTGTGTTGATAAATCTTATTGATATATCGGATGTGGGTGATTCACTCTGCATAAATTGCGGAAATTCATATGATGAATATGCATCTTTGATGTTGTCAGTAAAAAGAAGCGTTTCAACAAGAGCAAGCGACCTCGGGCACCATTCAAGCTGACCGTGGAAAAGTCCGTCAATAACCCATGTTCTGTGGGGCCAGTAGCCTGCCGAAAGGTCAACCGTTCTGTCGGGTGAAATGCTGTTTTTTCCGTTGTCAACAGCCTGCTTGTAATCCTCAGGAAAACTTTCGCCGTAAGGAGCACAGATTGCACCGCAGGAATATTTCATGTCAACAATTGAATCGGAATAAACATCAGAAGGAGTTACAAGGTCAAAACCCGTGCAAGCCTTGATTGAAATTTCACAGCCATGCTCGGTTGCTTTTTCAAAAGTTTCGGTAATATTGCCCATGAATTCTCCATGGAATTTGCGTACCGCTTCAAAAACTGCTGCATTCTCTTTTTCGTCAAGAAGAACCGCTGCTCTCTCTTCAAACATATCAACCGGAACCATCTGCCAGAAAGCAATGCAGGATTTCATCGGCGGAAGAATGCACTCTTCCTTGCCTATTCTTATCGCACCTGTAATAAAATCACTTTCAAGAACCGATGAGATACCTGTCAAGTCCGTTTCGATATGAAGAATATCACTCAGAAGAGAAAGAATTACAGGAAAATTAAGCAGAATTCCGCCCGGAGTCAGAAGGTCAGAAGCAAAAGTTGTTCCGCCCAGAACGGGAGTATCAAAAATAACTCTGTCCGTCTGCTCGAGATGAGAATATTTATAAAGATACTGACCAACAATAAGGCAGCCCTGACTGATGGAATAAACGCTGACCTTATCTGCACCGGTTAATTCAAGAACATCATCAATATAAGCCTTGAATTCGTCTGCAACAACATCGTAATCAACACGCCAGTCATACATAAAGTTAAAAACATTTTCGTCGCCGATGCGGTCGCCGATTGACTCCATATCAAGAAATTCGGAGCCGGTATAAGGAACATAATCAAGCATTTCAAGTTTTTTGAAAGCGGCAAGAGATGTGTTTTCCGCTCCGCTGATTATGGGCTTTACATCATAAACAGAGGTGCCGTCGGGATTAACTCTGATTGGTTCTATAATTCTTGAAACTATCGCCGAAAGCTGAACGACATAGCCCTGATCCTGCATCCAGATCTCAAGCTCGCTCTTGATTTTTTCGGCAGTCAAGTTTTCGTCAATACCAAGAGCTTTGAGAATGGTGTTACCCGAGGGCGGAAATACAGGCTCCCCATCCATAGCAAGAGCCGTTGCTCCGAATCCCGAAACCATAACAACAGGCGTTACCGATTTAGCCGATGCAAACGGCATAGCCGCAAGGGCAATTACAGCTGATAAAATAATGCACAGTATTTTTTTAATTTTTTTCATATTAACCTCTTCAAACAATATAGTCAACCGCTATGCTCGATTCTCTTACGGCATGCATATGCTTTTTGACAACGGAGCAATGATACGGGTCATTCTGATAGCTTTCAAGCGCAGCTTCATCATCAAGAAGCACTTCGAGAATCAGGTCATAGGAGCGCTCAGAATGAAGAAAATCAATTCCGACTTCAATTCCTCTGAGCTGAGGGACATTACCTTTCATTGAAAGGAGAACTTGCTTTGCCTTTTCGCATTCGGCAAGACTGCCATCCTTTAATTTGAAACAAACGATGTGTTTAATCATTTTCTCTTCTCCCATTATAATATTTTATATTACTGAAATGTTAAGATTGTAACATAAAACGATATTTTTTTCAAGCTGTAGCAAAAAAATTCCGGCAGAACAATCTGCCGGAAACAAAGGTTATTTTGCTTTGGTTTCGCAATAGATGCATCTGTAGGTTTTGGTTGCGGCATCCGTAAGCTTAAAAATATGGGGCAAATCCTGCTCGGTTGTTGTTATGCAGCGAGGATTTTTGCACTTGATAACATCCTTAATCTGATTGGGAAGAGTGAGCTTTTTCTTTTCGCAAAGAACCTCGTTTTTAATGATGTTAACGGTTATATCGGGGTCGATATAGCCAAGAACATCAAGGTCAACCTCCATCTCGGAGTCGATTTTGATGATATCTTTTCTCCCCATTTTCTTACTGCTGACATTTTTGATAATCGCAACGGTGCAGTCAAGCTTATCAAGCTCAAGGTGATTATAAACCTCCATGCTCTTGCCCGCCTGAATATGGTCAATAACAACGCCGTTTTTTATTGAATCAATATGCATTTATTCCACCTCCAGCAGTTTAAGGATAAGAGCCATACGGATGAATTTCCCGTTAAGTACCTGTCTGAAATAGCAGGCTCTGGGGTCAGCATCAACCGAGGTGTGGATTTCATTGACTCTGGGCAGCGGATGAAGAATTGCAAGGTCATCCTTTGCATTCTCAAGCTTTTTGGGAGTGAGAATATAGCTGTCTTTAAGTCTTAAATAATCCTCTTCGTTGAAGAAGCGTTCACGCTGAACACGGGTCATATAAAGAATATCGAGCTGAGGCATAACGCCTTCAAGATCGGTTGTTTCGGTATACTTAATTCCTTTAACATCAAGGAGGTCTTTTTTGAGATATCCGGGAAGCTTCAGCTCATCGGGAGAGATAAGCACAAACTCGATTCCGGTGTATCTTGAAAGAGCCTCGATAAGCGAATGAACCGTTCTGCCGAACTTAAGGTCGCCGCAGAAACCGACGGTCAGATTATTAAGTCTGCCCTTTTCGCGCTTGATTGTGAGAAGGTCGGTGAGGGTCTGGGTGGGATGATTATGTCCGCCGTCGCCTGCATTGATAATAGGAACACTCGCTGCCATTGATGCAACAAGAGGTGCGCCCTCTTTGGGATGGCGCATTGCGATTATATCTGCGTAGCAGCTGACGGTTCTTGCAGTGTCGGCAACGCTTTCACCTTTTGCGGCTGACGATGAGTTTGCTTCGGAGAAACCGAGCACCGAGCCGCCAAGCTCATACATGGCCGCCTCGAAGCTGAGACGGGTTCTGGTTGAGGGTTCAAAGAAAAGAGTTGCAAGCTTTTTATATCTGCACTTTTCTCTGTATTCCTCGGGATGCGCAATAATATCCTCTGCGACAGCAATAAGCTCGTCGATTTCTTCTGTTGAGAGCGAAAGAATGTCTATAAGACTTCTCATTTTGCTCCCCCTATCCAGCTTTCATCGGAGGGATTGTTTCTGAAAGCAATAAGACGGGCAACATCCTCGGGCTTGATATATCCGATTTCAGCCGCAACTTCTGCTATAACATCAAGATTTGTAAGGCTGACATTCTTAACCTCGGCTGCAGCAAGTCTGTCAAGACCCTTCTTCATGCCGTAGGTAAAGATGCTTGCAATGCCGAGAACCTCTGCGCCTGCTTCGCGGAGAGCTTCAACAACTTCAATAACGCTGCCGCCTGTTGAAATAAGGTCTTCAATAACAACAACCTTCTGACCCTTTTCAAGCTTACCTTCAATCTGGTTTCCTCTGCCGTGGTCCTTTGCGCCTGAACGCACATAACCCATAGGCATATCAAGCATATGAGCAGTGATTGCCGCATGAGCAATGCCTGCTGTTGAAGTGCCCATAAGTACTTCTGCTTCGGGATAATGCTCTTTAACGATTGCTGCAAGACCCTTTTCAACATCCGTGCGCACTGCAGGAGCAGTCAATGTGAGTCTGTTGTCACAATAAATGGGGCTTTTGATGCCGCTTGCCCAGGTGAAGGGCTCTTCGGGGCGAAGAAAAACCGCACCGATTGAAAGCAAATCTTTCGCAATAAGTTTCTGCATAATATATGTCCTCCTTAGATTTATTTACAAATAATTAACCCACGAATTCGGCAACGCATCTTCTGTAAGCCGCAACGGGGTCTTCCGCTGCTGTGATGGGTCTGCCGACTACGATATAGTCTGAGCCAAGCTCCTTTGCCTTTTCCGGAGTTGTTACTCTTACCTGGTCGCCGATATCGCCATCCGCAAAACGCACACCGGGAGTAACGGTGAGGAATTTTGCGCCGCATCTGTCGTGAACCTTGCCTGCTTCAAGAGGTGAGCAAACAACGCCGTCAAGACCTGCCTTTTCGGCATTTGATGCATAATGCATTACAACTTCGTCAAGAGGCTTATCGATAAGAAGCTGCTCTCTCATTCTCTCTTCGCTTGTTGAAGTGAGCTGAGTAACCGCAATGAGAAGAGGGCGAGTGCCGTCGGGCTTTGTAAGTCCTTCGATTGCCGCCTGCATCATTTCGATTGTTCCGCTTGCGTGAAGATTAGTCATGTCAACATCAAGACCGCTGAGCACGCTCATAGCCTTTTTGACTGTGTTGGGGATATCGCAAAGCTTGAGGTCAAGGAAAATCTTGTGTCCTCTCTCTTTGATTTCTTTTACGATTGAGGGACCCTCGGCATAGAAAAGCTCCATACCGATTTTAACATAGGGCTTTTCCTCGGTGAACTTATCGAGGAAATCCATTACTGCCTGCTTGCTGCTGAAATCACAAGCCACGATTACATCTTTACCCATTGTGTGCACTTCCTTTTATATCATTCAAATTTTTAATACCGTATTTTACCATGACTGCAGGAAGGTCATCAATGATCTCCTTGCAGACATAGGGGTTAACAAGATTTGCTGCACCGACCTCAACAGCCGTTGCACCTGCCATCATGTATTCAATAACATCCTCAGCAGTTGAAACGCCGCCCATTCCGACAACGGGAATTTTAACGGCTGAACTTACCTGATAAACCATTCTGATGCCGACGGGCTTTATTGCAGCACCTGAGAAGCCGCCCATTTTATTGGCAATAACGGGCTTGCCTGTTTTAAGGTCAATTCTCATTCCGAGAAGAGTGTTGATAAGGCTGATACCATCTGCACCTGCCTCTTCACAGGCCTTTGCGATTGCAACGATATCGGTAACATTTGGTGAAAGCTTGATGATAACAGGCTTTGTTGTTACCGCTTTAACAGCTTTTGTTACCTCTGCCGCAGCTTCGGGTGAAGTGCCGAAGCTCATACCGCCGCCATGAACATTGGGGCAGCTTATATTGACTTCAAGCCAGCCGACCTGCTCTTCCTTATCAATCTTTTCACAGGTATATGCATATTCATCAAGCGAAAATCCGCTGATATTCGCCATAACGGGCTTTGAGAAGCATTTTTTCAGCTTAGGAAGCTCCTCTGCGATAACCTTTTCAACACCGGGATTCTGAAGTCCGACGGCATTAATCATTCCGCTGTCACATTCAGCGATTCTGGGAGTAGGATTTCCGAAACGGGAATCTTTTGTTGTTCCTTTGAAAGAGAAAGTACCAAGACAGTTGATATCGTAAAGCTCTGCGAATTCATAGCCGAAGCCGAAAGTTCCCGATGCGGGAATTATCGGGTTGTCCATCTCGATTCCGCAAAGATTAATCTTTGTGTTTACCATATTATCTCCTCCCTTTCAAGCACGGGGCCGTCCCTGCAGATTCTCTTATAGCCGTATTTTGTTTTGCATGAGCAGCCCATGCATGCACCGAATCCGCAGCCCATACGCTCTTCAAAGCTGTACTGACCGCTTGTTGCAGCAATATTTTCGATTGCACGGAACATCGGCATGGGGCCGCAGGTGCAGAAATAATCATATTCAAGATCTTTGAGAACATCGGTAACAAAGCCCTTTGTTCCGAAAGAACCGTCAACTGTTGAAACATAAACTTTTGCGCCGACAGCCTCAAACTCATCCTTATAGAAGATTTCGCTTTCGGTATTGAACCCGAGAATAACGGAAACCTCTTTGCCCTCAGCAATAAGTTTTTTGCAAAGATAATACATCGGAGGTACGCCGACACCGCCGCCGATAAGCACGGTTTTTTTGCCGCATTTTGCGGTATCGAATCCGTTGCCGAGACCGCAGAGAATGTCGAGGCTTTCGCCTGCGGCAAGCTTTGCCATGGCCTCTGTACCGTGACCGACAACCTTATAAATTATTGTTATTGTTTTTTCGTCATAATCGCAGATTGAAATGGGTCTGCGAAGATAAAAGCCGTCAAGCAGAATATTTATAAACTGACCGGGGGCTGTTATATGCGAGGTTTCGCCCTCCAGTTTCATTTCATAGATATCTTTTGTTAAAGGCTTGTTGGAGATGATTTTATAAATTCCTCTGTTCATTATTCTTCTCCTTTTTCAAATGCTATTTCACCGTTGCACACAGTCATAAGGCATTCGCCGAATACTTTATATCCTTCAAACGGAGTTGCTCTTCCCATTGAAATGAATTCTTCGGGATTGATTTCATATTCTTTGTTCAAATCGAAAACAGTGAAGCTTGCAGGCTTTCCTTCCTCAATTCCGCTGTTAAAACCGAATCTTTTTGCAGGGTTTACGCTCAAAAGCTCAACGAGCTTTTCAAGAGTGATGATATTTGTTTTAACAAGATAAGTATAAAGCAGAGGGAAGGCGGTTTCTATTCCGACAATTCCCATTGCGCTTTTTTCAAGACCCCTGCCCTTTTCTTCGTCTGAATGGGGAGCATGGTCGGTTGCAATCATATCAATTGTGCCGTCGCAGATGCCCTCAATAAGAGCAAGTCTGTCGCTTTCATCACGCAGAGGAGGATTCATTTTGAATCTGCCGTGCTCCTGCATATCCTTATCGCTGAGGATAAGATAATGCGGTGCTGTTTCGCAGGTAACATCAACGCCCTGAGCCTTGGCTTTTCTGATAAGCTCAACGCTCTCTTTGGTTGAGATGTGGCACACATGATAAGCGCAACCTGTTTCTGCGGCAAGCTTCAAATCACGCTCAATAGGCTTCCACTCACTTTCGGAGCAGATTCCTCTGTGACCGTGGGCCTTTGCGTATTCACCGTCATGGATATATCCGCCATTGAGCAGGCTGTTATCCTCGCAATGCGCAACAATCATTTTACCGAGTGACTTTGCTTTGAGCATTGCGGCTCGCATCATTTCGTCGCGCTGCACACCCTTGCCGTCATCGGAAAAGGCGCAAACACAATCAGCCATCGCTTCCATGTCGGAAAGCTCCTCGCCGTTCTGACCGACGGTTATTGAACCATAGGGCACAACATTCACAACCGCATCATTTTTTATCAGTTCAAACTGTTCATCAAGATGCTCCTTGCTATCGGGCACGGGATTGAGATTAGGCATTGAGCAAACGGTTGTATATCCGCCTCTTGCGCACGCAGACGAACCGGTTTTTATCGTTTCTTTATAAGAAAATCCCGGCTCTCTGAGATGAACATGAACATCAATAAAGCCGGGAAAAACAGCACAGTTATTAAATTGAAAAACGGTATCGGAGGCACCGCCGAAGACGCCGCCTGAAACACTAATATCAGCAGGATTTCCCTGTCCGTTTATTTTACAGCCTTTAACAGTAAAGCTCATGGTCAAATCCTTTCATCAGTTACTCTATTTAGTATACCATATTAAATAAAAATGTCAACCTGTAAAAGCAAAAAACGGCGTGAGAAAAAACCCACGCTGTGACATAATCAGTTGCAAAATATATCGTTCATACTAAGGAAAGATATTTACAGAAAAAACCACCCCGATAATTTTTATATTACATTATATATCTTTGATGTCAAACAAAATCTTGATACATATTGCCTGCAATGCCAAATGATGCTATAATATAATCAAAGTTAAACAATAAAGAGGAATGAAATGAACAGCAATTTTGAAATACGCTTTGCAGAAGAAAAAGACACAGAAATTATTCTTGATTTCATCAAAAAGCTTGCAGAATACGAAAAGATGGGAAATGAGGTTGTTGCAACGCCCGAAATTCTGAAGGAATGGATATTTGAGAAGAAAAAAGCTGAGGTTATCTTCGCCGTTGAGGACGGTAAAGAGGTCGGATTTGCCCTTTTCTTTCATAATTTCTCAACCTTTCTCGGCAGAGCCGGAATTTATCTTGAAGATTTATTTGTTCTGCCCGAATACAGAGGAAAGGGCTATGGCAAGGCACTTTTGAAATTTCTCGCAAAAACAACCGTTGAAAGAGGCTGCGGCAGACTTGAATGGTGCTGCCTTGACTGGAACAAACCGAGCATTGATTTTTATTTATCTGTCGGTGCAAAGCCGCTTGATGACTGGACGATTTACAGAATGGCAGGTGCCGGGCTCAAGGAATTTTCAGAATAAATTAACGGACTGTATCATATGATGCAGTCCGTTTGTTTTAAATTTATTTTAACTTTATAATATAGCATTCATTTCCATTTTCATCCGTATGCTGTTCAACTCCATTTGAATAAATGAAACTTAACGGCAAAAAATATGCATAGTCTATACCTACTTGAAGCTTCATAACTATCAAATCATTAACTTGTATTCTTTCTACAATTTTAAATGTTTGTTTACCGTTCCATGTAGTCATAACAGAAATTGAATCATTATCAATAAAATCAAATTTCATATTTTCTGAATAATCAGTAGAAATCATACCATCAATAAAACTTGCACCATAAATAACATTAGAATGTGAATCAAAATTAAAACTTCTTGCTCCGTAGCGTATTTTTAAAAACTTCATATTTTCTTCAGCAAAAACAAAAGTTTCATCTTCATTTGTACTAAGCATAACAATCTGATTGTTCCATTCTTCAAAATTTGCAAACCCCAACTTTAATTCACTTGAATAAGAATCAAGCTCAATAATATTGTGTTGCGTGTCATTAATTTCATTTAAATCAGATAAGAGTTCATATTTCAAGTACATTTTATAACAATCCAACCCTAAAGTGCCATCTTTGTAGTATACACACTTTTTTTCTGTATCCACATATTTAAACGGCATATAATACCTTTCTGATTTTGCATCAATAGTTTTGAAAATAATTATTTCTCCAATAGCAATTCTTTCAACAATTGTAATTGTGTAATTACCATACAAATAATCCAAAGTGATTGTGTTGTTATCAAGCACATTATATTTTCCTGTTCCTTCATTCTCTTTAGAAAAATCCTCATAAATCGAACTAAATAGATACTGATTATCATTTTGATAAAACTCGTAAAATCCGGTTCCCTCTTTCAATATGACAAAGCTTCCGTCATCATCATTATAAACGAAATTTTGGTCATCACCAATTTGAATCTCAACTAATTCGCCCTTCCAAACTTCAAGATTATCAAACCCAAATTCGTCAGATGGTTTAAATTTATTCTGACAGGCGCAAAAAGTGTTTACAACAACCATTAATAATAAAACAATTGATAAAAGCTTTTTCATTGACATCCTCCAATTAAAATATATTAATGTCATTTTACTGCATTTTGCGGTATTTGTCAACGGTATAAATTTTATTAATATATAATATTTTCGGTGATAATATGTACCGAAGAATTAGAGATTTAAGAGAAGATGCAGATCTAACACAAAAACAAATGGCTCAAATTTTAAACTGTTCTCAACAGGTTTATTCAAATTATGAATTAGGGCAGCGTGATATCCCCACAGCAATTTTAATTTCTTTGGCAAAATATTTTAACACATCAACAGATTATATATTAGGTTTGATCGATAAAAAGTAACGGACTGTATCATATGATGCAGTCCGTTTGTTATTATCTCAGCGTTTCATTCAGTTTTTTGCTTGTTGCCTTCACGATAAAATAAACTGTGAACCAAATTATAAAATATGTCACAACAAAAATTGCCGTGAAGATTGCTATAACCGTCCATTCAAACGGTATCCATGAATTCAAAATATAGCACAGGCTGTAGGCTGCATAAAGCAGACTGAAATGGAAGAAAAGAGATTTCGTTATCGGCCAATGCTCAATCTGATTTAACACACTTGCACCCGCCTGAACAAATGCAAGAATATAGGTTGAAATAATTCCGAGAAGAATCTGCGCACCGCTGACATAAAAATCATCGAGAGTTTTTGAGAGAATAAAAAATATTATTCCGAGAACAATCGGTCCGAAGCCGCCGAACACAAGTCCTCTGTGCAAAAATTCTTTTAAATACTTATTCATCATTTAACACCTAACCTTTCTTTAACCGATTTTATATTTCGCCTTGAAACATAATCACAGTAACCGTTTTTAAAAATAACTTTAAGCGTTCCCGATATCGAAGAATCAAATCTTTTTATTTCATTTATATTTGCGATGCAGGATTGATTGATTTTAATAAAGCTTTCATCAAGCATTTCTTCGAGCTGATAAAGACGCATTTTAATCTGCAGTTTATCTTTATCGGTTACTGCATATACTTTATTATTCTCAACCGTAAAACAACTTATCTGCGACAGATTAAGCATCCGTGCTTCACCCGCCGAATAACCTATAAGCTCATTTATTCTGTTATTGATAAAGCTTTCAATGTCATCAATCAGTCTTGTCCGTTCATGTGCAAATATCAGAATTTCTTCCTCACGGGTTTTATCAATGGTTATTTTCAGTTTCATAATCGGGTCTCCTTTGTAAGCTTACATCTGCATGATATATCTAAACCATTTATTTTTCAAGGATTTTGAGGTGTTCGGCGCTTTTTTAAATATATTCGGCAAAAAACTCAAAAATTTTTTCAAAAAACTATTGACAAAACGCATATCACTCGATATAATAATGATAACAATTATCGTTAGCGAAAGGAGAGAGCCGAATGATAAGACACAGCAAACAGCGTGACGCTATTTTCGACAACCTCTGTTCACGCTATGACCATCCCACGGCGGAGGACATTTATTTTTCCTTAAAGCCGACTATGCCGGCGCTCAGCCTTGCAACAGTTTACAGAAATCTTTCTCAGCTTGAGGGCGACGGAAAGATTATCAAAATCGAATCGGCAGGCACGGCACGGTATGACGGCAACATCAATCTCCACTATCACCTCTCCTGCATAAACTGCGGCGGCGTTTTCGATGTTTTTATGGATAACGACTGCGGTCTTTGCAAAAAGGCATCGGAGGTTTTTGACGGAAAAATCCTCAACCACTCGGTATTGTTCACAGGCTACTGTTCCGCTTGCAACAAGCAGGTCGGATAAGCAGATAAATCAATCAAAAATTTTTAAAAACTATATTTTGGAGGAAAAATGTTATGAAAAAGTTTGTATGTTCAGTATGCGGTTATGTTCACGAAGGCGACTCAGCTCCCGAATTCTGCCCCCAGTGCAAGGTTCCTGCCGAAAAATTCAATGAGCAGAAGAGCGGCGAAATGTCATGGGCTGCAGAGCATGTAGTAGGCGTTGCAAAGGGCGTAAGCCAGGAAATCATCGACGGTCTCAGAGCCAACTTTGAAGGTGAATGCTCAGAGGTTGGCATGTATCTTGCAATGGCAAGAGTTGCTCACCGCGAAGGCTATCCCGAAATCGGTCTTTACTGGGAAAAAGCAGCTTACGAAGAAGCAGAGCACGCAGCAAAGTTTGCAGAGCTTCTCGGCGAAGTTATCACCGACAGCACAAAGAAGAATCTCGAAATGAGAGTTGACGCTGAAAACGGCGCAACAGCAGGCAAATTCGAACTTGCAAAGATGGCTAAGGAGCAGGGTCTTGATGCTATCCACGATACAGTTCACGAAATGGCAAGAGACGAAGCAAGACACGGCAAGGCATTCGCAGGTCTTCTTGCAAGATATTTCGGTTAATTAAACCCTTATAAATAAAGAGTTTTTCCGAGAGGGAACGGCACACGCTGTTCCCTTTCTTTTCGTTCCTGTGTCCTTTGCGTGTCCCTCTGCTTTTTTGAGAAGTCCAAAAGCAACGAAATGTGTCCCTTTGAAAATGTGTCCTTAATTGAATATCATAATACATTAGCAAAAAAGAACGGCTCGTGAGCCGTTCTTTTTCAGTTATTTTTTAATTATTCCGTCTTCTGTGCCGATTATTTCAAGCTTACTCGGAAGACCATCGTTTATGTAATTACCGTTTTTCAAAGTGATTGATTTTGTAATTATACCCACAGCTTCAACCTTATCGCCAACATTCAATTTGCCAAAATCATAATCTTCTGCTTTTTCGTAAACACCATAACTTATCATATAAACATATTCATTATTAATTTCAAGCTTTATAATATTTCGTGCACCACTATCAACATGGACATTTAGACCATCATTACTTATGCCGACAGAGGTAGTATCAATTTCGGTTATTTTACCTTTAACAACAACTTCTGCGGGCAAGTATTCTTCCACAAAATCACTATAATCATCGTTCATCAAATAATCACTGTAAATATTTCTTAATTCGTTATATCTGAGTTCTTCACCGTTATTCGCAGTAATAGTTGCTGACATATTATCGCGAATAACAAAGTATGCAGGATAGCCTGCTAAAATTCCCAGAATAACAAGTAACACAACAAGTTTTTTGATTCTCTTTTTGGGATTTTTCGCACCGCATGACGGACATTTTTTTGCATTTTTTGCCATTGGTGTACCGCATGTTTTGCAATTCATCATTTTCTTGTTTGTGATAGGCTGTTGTGTGGTGGTCATTTGGGAGTTTTGGTTAGTTTCCATTTGTTTTTACCTCGTTTATAAATTTTGTTGCGATAAATTTTGCGTTGCAATGCAACGCTTTTAAAGTCATTTTCATATTATTTATCGCCTTTGGTTGTTTTTTGCTATTATACACCAACATTTGACTTGTGTCAATAGCGTTATGCGATTATCACAAGGTTTATTGTTTGTATAAATCACCATAAAATATATATAAATAATATTTCAGGGTGATTGTGTTGAAACAAGAATACAGAGAGCTTTATGAAAAATTCGGATTGAATGTTGTGTTTTACCGTAAAAGAAAAAAGCTGACACAGCTTCAATTGGCGGAACTCGCAGATATCGACAGAAGCCATATAAGTGCTATTGAACTCGGTAAAGTGGGTGTATCGTTTGATGTTATTTTCAAGCTTTGCGAAGTTTTAGAAATAACTCCGAAGGAATTATTTGATTTCAGATAGTTTAACCATGCAAAAAGCAAGACACGGCAAGGCATAGAGTTTAAACACTCTGTGCCTTTTCATTTTGATTTTGCTGTGTAAACACACACTTTATCTTTACAGCAGAATTTTTGCACTGTGTATTTCTTTGACCCAAAATCAAAGATTAAGATTGATAATATATCATTAATAATTTCATAATACATCTTAATAAATTCATAAATATTTCCGCAGTTGATTTTTAAGATTTTGTGGTGTATTATTATGTCATCGGCTGAAACCAACGCCGCAACGAAAGGAGAAACACAATGAAAATCGCAGGAATTATTTTGCTTGTTCTTGAAGCAATCGCAATCATCGGCGGAATATTTAACAGTTCACTTCCCGAAATGATCGGCAACGGAGAATTTGTAACACTTATCGGATTTTTACTGCCCGGAATTATAGGCGCAATTCTTTTGGTTGTTTCAATCAACAAAAAGAAAAAGAATGCAAGTAAATAAAAATCAAATAAAGTGAAAAAACGGCGGACTGAATTCAGTCCGCCGTTAAAATTTACAGTAAAAATTTTTCAATCGCTCTTGCGACTCCGCTTTCCTTTGCAGAATCGGTAATGTAATCTGCCATATCAAGGATTCTCTGCTGAGAATTTGCCATAGCAACACCGATGCCTGCGAATTTGAGCATGTCATAATCGTTATTGCTGTCGCCGATTGCGATTGTGTTTTCTTTCTTTATTCCCGTAAGCTCAAGCACCTTTTCGATGCCCTTCGCCTTGTTGAGACCTTTGATAACACAATCGGCATAAGTATCAAACTGAAAAACCGTCAGTTCATCCTTAAAATGCTCCTTGAATTCATCGGGAACGATTTTTCCCATAGCGATAACCTGGATTTCATCCTCGGAGCAGATTTTTCTGCTCTCTTCAGACGATTCAACGGTATTTTCATAATTTCTTTTTTCTCTGGCATCGTTTGAGATTGCATAGACATTATTGAATCCTTCAAAAATCGCCCAATACTCACGGTTTCCGAAGATGAACTCCATAACGCGTCTTACCAAATCCTCGCTCATGCAGGATTTAAAAACATGTTCACCGTTCATCGTTATCATGGCGCCGCTGCCGGAAATGATGCCGTCAAGGTCAAACTGCTCATGGAGAACATCGGGAATGTTGCCCCATGAACGGCCTGTATTTATAAAAACCATATGTCCCATCGCCCTTGCATCTGCAATAGCTTTGAGGTTATCGTTGGAAATCCTGAAGCTGTCGCTTATTAAGGTTCCGTCAATATCAAGAAAAACTGCGCATTTTTCTTTATTATTCAGCATAATTATGCCTCAATCTTATGGAAGATTTTCTTGCCCTTCTTAACAACGATAGGTGTTTCCTTAAGAGCTGCCTGAGTGAAGCTCATTGCAAAATCGGTAACCTTTGCATCGTCAACGGAGATACCGCCCTGCTGAACAAGTCTTCTGCCCTCACCTCTTGACTTGGTGATACCTGCCTTGATGAGGATATCCATGATATCAATTGCGCCGTTAGTAAAATCTTCGTCTTCAAGTGTTGTTGAAGGCATGTTGTCAAGGTCTGCCGCGCCACTGAAAATAGCCTTTGCAGCAGCCTGAGCCTTAGCTGCTTCTTCTTCGCCGTGAACAAGCTTTGTGAGCTCAAAAGCAAGGATTTCTTTAGCTGTATTGAGCTGGCTGCCCTCCCACGAATCCATTGCATCAATTTCTTCAAGAGGAAGGAAGGTGAGCATACGGATGCACTTAAGAACATCATCGTCACCTACATTACGCCAATACTGATAGAATTCATAGGGTGAGGTCTTTTCGGGGTCAAGCCATACTGCGCCTGAAGCGGTTTTACCCATTTTCTTGCCCTCGGAATTGAGAAGAAGAGTGATAGTCATTGCATAAGCATCCTTGCCGAGCTTCTTTCTGATAAGCTCGGTTCCGCCGAGCATATTTGACCACTGATCATCACCGCCGAACTGCATATTGCAGCCGTATTCCTTAAAGAGATGATAGAAGTCATAGCTCTGCATGATCATGTAGTTGAACTCAAGGAAGCTGAGGCCCTTTTCCATTCTCTGCTTATAGCATTCTGCACGGAGCATATTGTTGACGGAGAAGCACGCGCCTACTTCACGGAGAACATCAACATAGTTGAGGTTGAGAAGCCAGTCGGCATTGTTGATCATCATTGCCTTGCCTTCGCCAAATTCGATGAAACGGCTCATCTGCTTTTTGAAGCATTCAACATTATGCTCAATTGTTTCCTTGGTGAGCACTTGACGCAGGTCGCTTCTGCCCGAGGGGTCGCCAATCATACCTGTGCCGCCGCCGAGAAGAGCGATAGGTCTGTTGCCTGCCATCTGGAGTCTTTTCATAAGGCAGAGAGCCATAAAATGACCTACATGAAGGCTGTCAGCCGTGGGGTCAAAGCCGATATAAAAAACAGCCTTGCCGTTGTTGATAAGATCTTTGATTTCTTTTTCGTCTGTTACCTGTGCAATAAGTCCTCTTGCAACAAGTTCTTCATAAATCTGCATATTAAAACATCCTTTCGGTATTATTTACTAAGTAATATTTATACATTATAGAATATCATTTTGTCAAGATTGATTTTTTCGTTATTCCTTAACTGCCTTCATCCATTCCTCGGCAATGAGCATATGACCTGCTATGCTGGGATGAGTTCCGTCCCAGACAAAATATTCCATTTCGG
Organism: Acutalibacteraceae bacterium; assembly: GCA_045539875.1. Taxonomy (GTDB): domain Bacteria; phylum Bacillota; class Clostridia; order Oscillospirales; family Acutalibacteraceae; genus CAG-177. The sequence continues at coordinate 306,631 of JAZQGF010000019.1, read as the reverse complement.
ATTTTGCAGCCTGCTCATAAATCTTATCATAAAGAGGAACAAAGATGCAGCCGAAATCCTCTGCTATTTTCGGTGCAGCAGCTCTGATTTTTTTATTTACTTCTTCGCGGTAAGTTACGGAATCCTCGGGGTCGTTGCTGTCGGGACGCTTGAAAGGACTTTCAACTCCGTCAGGATGCGGAGTGTATTTGTAAGAATAATCCGACTTATCAAGAGGGCAATAGAAAGGCTCACAAAGAATAATTTTTATATCACCAAGCTCTTTACGCGTCAGTTCAAGGATTTTTCGGAGATTGGTTTCGTATCTTTCCCTCGCTTCATCGGGAGTAAGTCCGTTGAAATAACCGTAACCGCCTTCGTTAACGCCCACGAGAATGCTCAGAACGGTCGGCTTATTATCAAGTACATCTTTCTGCCATTTCGATAGCAAATCAACAGCATTTTCACCCGAATATCCTTTATTGATAAATTTCGGTCTGCTTTCGGCGTTATCGAGCGCAAGTCTGCCTGCAACGATATACTGATAGCCATGACCCATGATATGGTTGCAGTCCATGCTTTTGCCGCGATTTCCGTCGGTTATCGAATCACCGGAAAAAAGAACAACATCTTTATCTGTAAGTTTCATTATTTAAGTCCTTTTAATACATCATATGCGTCTCTTGCGTCCGATTCAAAATCAAGAACATTGGCTTCTATGGAGCAATGCTCAACTCCGATTGCTTTAAGCGCATTCACAAACGACGCCTGACTGAACTTATCGCCGTTTTTGGGATATATTCTCTTGCAATCAAAATCAGGATCGGGGTCAGGATTTGAGGTGTGCGCATGAACAATCCACCCCTTATATTCCAAAAGCTTTTCCATTTTCTCGTTCTGACAGAACATATGCGCAACATCAGCAAGTACCTTTACATAAGGAGAATCCACCTTTTTTGCAATTTCAACACCGTCATCAATTGTGTTGATTGCGTTGCATTCCTGGGGTCGCAGAGGCTCAATTGCAACGGAAATATTATACCTTTCCGCAACGGGAGCAACAAGATTTTTGAGAAAATCAATAATCTGCGCTCTTCCCTCCTCAAGGCTCATTCCTTCGGGAATTCTTCTTGCACCCGATGAACCGAAAACAAGATATTTAAGACCGAGATATGATGCATTTTCAAAAAGAGTTTCAAGATATTCCCTTATTTTTTCTTCATCTCTTTCTTCACCGACAACTCGCATTCCTATAAAACAGTTTGCGGCAACAACAGGCAGACCCGTTGCTTTCATTTCGTCAAGATATTCCTGCGTTTTTGATGCAATCTGCTGGCAATGGCTTTCTGCATAGTCATAGCCGAGAGACTTTACATATTTCATTTTTTCTATGTCTGTTCCGATACAAACTCCAAATTTCATAATTTATTCTCCTTTGCACTTAAAAGCATTTCTTTTGCGCTTTCAAGCTGAAGTGCCGTTATATTTCCGCCGCCCGATATTCTTGCGATTTCTTCGGCTCTGCCCTCAAAATTAAGGGTTTCTATTTTGGTATATGTTTTGTTTTCGTCAACGGATTTCATTATCTTCATATGGCAGTCTGCCTGAGCTGCAATTCTTGCAAGATGGGTAACGCAGATAACCTGTCTGCCCTTTGAAACCTCACCGAGCTTGAGCGCAATCTTTTCGGCTGCTGAACCACTGACACCCGTATCAATTTCGTCAAAAATCAGCGTGCCGATATTATCCTTATCGGAGAGAACATTCTTAATTGCAAGCATGATTCTTGAAAGCTCGCCGCCCGATGCGATTTTCGCAATGGGTCGGGGCTCCTGACCGGGATTTGCACTGATTAAAAATTCTATAGCATCCGCACCCTTTGATGTGAGCGCGGTCTGTTTTCTGTCAACAACAAAGGTTACCTTCGGCATATCAAGGAATTCAAGCTCTGCCTTAACGCTCTTTTCAAACTCGGCAGCAGCCGTCATTCTGCTTTCGGTAAGCTTTGCCGAAAGTATTTTTATTTCATCCGAAAGAGCATAGAGCCTTTCTTCAAGCTCCGATATTCTTTCGTCGGATATTTCTATTTCATTTTTTTCTTTCTGTGCATTTTCAAGAAACGCAAGGATATCATCTTCATCCTTACCGTATTTCATTGATAGGCGATAAAGAAAATCAAGCCTTTCATTAATTGCGGTAAGCCTTTCGGGATTATAGTCAAAGCCGTCAATAAGTCCTCTGACCTCTGCAGAAAAATCCGCAAGCTCATAGGCGATTTCTCTTATACCCTTTGCTGCGTTTTCTGCACTTTTATAATAATTTGCGGCTCTTTCAAGCTCGCCTGCACAATCCTCAATTCCCGTAAGAATACCGTTATCGCTTTTGAGCGCGGAATAGGCATTTTCAAGCGCTTTTATAACCTTGCTGCTGTGCTGAAGAAGCTCCTTTTCTTTTGAAAGCTCTTCCCTTTCGCCTGCTCTGACATTTGACGCGGTTATTTCGTCAATCTGAAAACTCAGGTAATCAAGTCTTGCCGCCTTTTCATCCCTTGTGTCATAAAGAGAATCAAGCTCTTTTTTTACGGCAACAAGATTTGTGAAAACCTGCCTGTATTCCGCACGCAAATCCGCATTATCTGCAAGGCTGTCAATAAATCCGCAGTGCTTATCGGGCGAAAGAAGAGCCTGACTGTCGTGCTGACCGTGAATGTTGATAAGGCCTGCACCGATTTCTTTAAGAGCTGAAACCGTTGCGGGGCAACCGTTGATGCGGCTGGAATTCTTGCCCGATGCGCTTAGCGAACGGCTGAGAACAAGGGTATTATCAGGCATTTTTTCAATGCCCATATCATCGAGAATTTTTTTCGTTTCTTCACTTATATCCGCAAATGATGCATATACGCTTGCGCTGTCTGCACCCGAGCGGATAAGCTCTCTGGATGTGCGTTCGCCAAGCACAGCGTTAATCGCATCAATAACGATGGATTTACCTGCACCCGTTTCACCCGTCATAACATTAAGACCGCTGTCAAACTCAAGCTCAGCGCTCTCGATAACGGCAATATTCCCGATTTTTAAACCGATTAACATTATATTCTTCCCTTCAGGAGATAAGTTCTGCGATTGCTTCTTTCATCTGATTTGCATTCTCGGGGGTTCTGCAGAGAGCAAAAATTGTGTCATCGCCTGCAAGAGTGCCCACAAGTCCCTCCCAATGCATTGAATCGAGGGCTGCACATGCAGCCTGAGCCATGCCTGTATAACAGCGGATAACGAGGGTGTTGCCTGCATAGTCGGCTGAAATTACGGAATGGGCAAAAATGCTTCTGTACTTGCCGAGAAGCTCACCCGAATCGCCCGTATCAACCGCATAGCGGCTTCTGCCGAGCTCATCAACCTTTTTGATGAGTCTCAGATCCTTGATATCTCTTGAAATTGTTGCCTGGGTTGTGTCAAAGCCTTCTGCTTTGAGCATTTCGAGAAGGTCAGTCTGGGTTGAGAGACAGTGCTGTTCGATAAGTCTGATTATCGCTTCATGTCTTTTCTTTTTCACAAATTTACACTCCTTATATTTTACGACGGGATGTGATTATCCCGCCCTACCTTGAATATGTTTATGTTCCGCAGCATTTATCACGGTTATTATCTTCTTTGAGCTAACTTTTTATAAAGTATATCTATAAAATTATCCGACTTGATTCTGATGAAATTCGCAGTAAACTCTGCCCTTGAAATAACCGCTTTGCAACCCGGCTCAATGTGCATGGGCTCAGTTCCGTCGTTTGAAATGCAGAGAGGGCATTCCTCAGCAGACTCAACTGTTATAACGGCATCGGGTCTGAAAATCAACGAACGGTCAACAAGAGAATGGGGGCAAAGCGGAGTTAAAAGAATGCTTTCAAGCTCGGGGTCAACTATCGGTCCGCCCGCCGAAAGTGAATATGCAGTTGAGCCTGTCGGAGTTGAAACAAGAATTCCGTCGCAAAGATAACTGTTGAAAACATTTCCGTCAAGCGCAACATCAATTGCAGTCATACGCTGCTTTTCTTTATTGGTTATCAGTGTATCATTGACGCAATAGTCAAGGCTGACGGTTTCGTCGCCGCAGATAATACCCGTTTTAAGCATCAGTCTTTTATCGAGGCTGTAGTCCCTTTCAATAAGGCGTGACAGCAGATGAAGCTCATTATCTTCAAGACCTGCCATAAACGCAAGCCTGCCTGCATTCACTCCCAAAATAGGCTTTTGCCTGACTGCCGCAAGCTTTGCCGCATGGATTATAGAACCGTCGCCGCCGATTGCTATAACCGCATCGCAGCCGCCGATTGCCTCATCCTCACAAAGAAACTCGGCACCCGTAAAGGCAAATTCATCCTTATATTCGGGCAAAAAGCAGAATTCTGCGCCAAGCTTTTCAAGGCTTTCACAAATTCCTTTTGCGGCTCCGAAGGCTTCTTTTCGGGTTAAATTCGGCATAAGAGCAATTCTCATTCTCTCACCTCCGATTACTTATCAAGATTTTCATGTGAACGCTCAACAAGCTCCTCAACTGAGCCGCTCCAGAGCATTTCACCTGTTTCGCATTTTTCTATGTACATAAGATATTCGATATTGCCCTCCGGTCCTTTTATCGGAGAGAAATCAACATCAATCACTTTAAAACCGTTTTCGGATGCAAACTCAGTTATGCTTCTCACAACATCCTCATGCACGGATTTATCGCGCACAACACCTTTTTTGCCAATATTCTCCTTGCCTGCCTCAAACTGAGGCTTGATAAGACAGACAGAGCGACCGCTGTCTTTGAGAAGAGTATGCATAACGGGAAGTATCAGCTTCAACGAAATGAACGATACATCAACCGAAGCAAAATCAACCTCATCGGGCACTTGCTCCCTTGTGACATATCTGAAATTGGTACGCTCAAGGTTAACTACCCTTTCATCGCATCGCAGCTTCCATGCAAGCTGACCGTAGCCGACATCAATTGCATAAACCTTTTTTGCGCCGTTTGAGAGCATGCAGTCGGTAAATCCGCCCGTTGATGCGCCAATATCCATACAGATGCAGTCCTTAAGCTCAAGACCGAAGCTTGCAACAGCTTTATTGAGTTTCAGGCCTCCTCTGCTGACGAAAGGATTCACCGCCCCTCTGACCTCAATAACATCAGTTTCTTTAACATTAACGCCGCCCTTGAGCGCCTTCTGACCGTTAAGATAAACGCTGCCTGCCATTATCATGGCTTTCGCTTTTTCTCTTGTTTCGGCAAAGCCTCTCTCAAAAACAGCAACATCAAGCCTTAATTTTTCGCTCATAAAGAAACCTCTTTTTCTGTAACAAGAGCCATTTTTTCGGGGCTCATCGAATATTTTTCCATAAGTCTGTCTACGCTTGCGTGGCTGACAAATTCGCCGTCAACCGCAGTTATTGAGTATTTACCGCCAAAGTCGTTTTCGGTAAGCTTTGATGCAAACCCCTCTGCAACGCCGCCGTTTTTCATTCCTTCCTCAAAGAAAAGAACATTTCTGCAGCCGCAAACCGCTTCAACAGCACCATCGGGAATCGGATTGATTTTATTAATCTTTACTATTTGGACTTCAATGCCCTTTTCCGCAAGGATTTCTTTCGCTTTTAGCGCATTGAAATAAAGTCTGCCGTAGGTTACTATTGCGATTTTCGCATCGTCATTTCCGATAACCGAATAATCGCCGACTTCGGCTTCAACTGCATCTGCAGGCATACATCCTCTGGGATAACGGATGATAACCAGATTTTCGTCTTTATAAAAAGCATTATAGAATGCTCTGCTCATTTCCGCATAGGTTGCAGGCGAATAAATTGTTGTATTCGGAATGCTTCTCGCAATCGCAACATCAAAAAGTCCCTGATGGGTTTCACCGTCCTCACCTACAAAGCCTGCTCTGTCAACGGCAATAACCGTCTTCCTACGCTGAAGAGCGCAATCGTGAATCATCTGGTCTGCGCATCTTTGCAAAAATGTTGAATACACCGCAAAAACGGGCAGCATTCCACCTGCTGAGAGTCCGCTTGCGAAGGTTACGGCATGCTCTTCGGCAATACCCACATCAAAAAATCTTTCGGGATATTCCTTTGAAAAATTTTCAAGACCCGTGCCGAGTGCCATGGCGGCTGTTATCGCGCATATGCGCTTATCCTTGGATGCAAAATCGCAGAGCGTTTTACCGAAATGCGCCGAAAAGCTGTCACCCGAGCTGAGAGGCTCACCTGTAACAACATCAAACTTTGAAATTCCGTGGAACTTTTCGGGTGCATCCTCCGCAAAATCATAGCCTCTGCCTTTCAAAGTGTTAACATGAATAACAACGGGAACCGAAACCATCTTTGCGCTGTTCATAGCTTCGCAGAGTCCGTTTATATCGTGACCGTCGATGGGGCCGATGTATCTGAATCCCAGATCTTCAAAAAACGAGCTGGAATAGATAATATTTTTAAGTGTAGCTTTGAGTTTGAAAATGTGATCTGCAAGCGACTCGCCGACTACCGGAATCTTTTTGAGAGTTTTTTCAGTGCCAGCCTTGAAGCGGTAGTATTCGGGCTTTGCTCTGACCTTGGCAAGATATCGCGCCATTGCGCCCACATTCTCTGAAATCGACATTTCATTATCGTTGAGAATAACAATCAGCTTTGATTTGGTTGAACCTGCATGGTTAAGAGCCTCATATGCCATGCCGTTGCCGAAAGAGCCGTCCCCGATAACGGCAACAGCATAATTCTTATTGCCTTTGACTGCATTTGCAGCCGCTATACCTGCCGCCTGAGAAATCGAAACTCCCGCATGACCTTCATAAAAGCTGTCATGCTCACTTTCATCGGGACGCACAAAGCCCGAAATTCCGTTTTCTCTTCTGAGCGTGGAAAACTGAGAGTATCTGCCCGTTAAAAGCTTATGAGCATAAGCCTGATGACCGACATCCCATATTATTTTATCATCGGGCGAATTGAACGACTTATGCAGGGCAACAGTCAACTCAACCGTTCCGAGATTCGAAGCAAGATGACCGCCGTTTGAAGCAACGGTATCAATCAGCGCATGGCGAATTTCGGTGCAAAGCACTTCAAGCTCGCCGTCACTGAGCTTTCTGACATCGGACGGATGTTTTATATCAAATAAAATTTTTATTTCTCCTGCGTGATTATCCATAAAAAATCAGTTTTTTCTGCCCGAGAGCCTGTCTGCAAGCTCAAGCAGAAATTCTCCTTCACTGCCGAAAATTTCAAGAGCTTCCTTTGCGTTTTGAGTAAGCTCATTAGCATAGCGCTCTGACTCTTCAAGACCGAGCAGCGAAACATAGGTTGATTTTTCCTTTTCGCTGTCACTGCCGATGGGCTTGCCGAGCGTTTCTTCATCGCTCGTCACATCCAGAATATCATCAACAATCTGGAACGCAAGACCGATGTTGCCGCAATAATTTTCTGCCGCTTTTATCTTTTTTTCGTCTGCCCCTGCGGCAATGCAGCCGAGAAGCGCCGAAACTCTTATAAGCTCGCCTGTTTTTCTTTTATCGGTTGCTTTTACATCATCAAGCGAAACCTGTCTGCCTTCGTTTGAAAGATCCATAACCTGACCTGCTATCATGCCAGAACAGCCTGCAGCCTTTGCAAGCTCAAGTCCTGCCCTCGCCTTAACATCGCCGCTTAGGCAGTGAGCAGAAAGCACTGTTTCAAACGCGAGCGTGAGAAGCGCGTCACCTGCAAGAAGTGCGTTTGCATATCCGAAAACCTTATGGCTTGAGGGCTTGCCCCTTCTCATATCATCATCGTCCATGCAGGGCAAATCATCATGGATAAGAGAATAGGTGTGTATCATTTCTATGCCAACCGCAAGCGGAAGAGCGCTCATATAATCTCCGCCGCAAAGACGGCAGAATTCGAGAGTGAGCATGGGTCTTATGCGTTTTCCGCCATTCTCAAGAGAATATGCCATAGCCTTCCGCATCAGCTCAAGCCCTGATGATTCTCTGCCCGAAAATGCCTTTTCGGCAACATAATCCGATATGGCATCGTTGATTATTTCAACATATTCCGAGCTTCGTTTGTCAAAATCAAGCATCAGTTATCGCCCTTTCCTGCCGAAAGCTCGGTGATTTTAAGCTGAGCCGCATCAAGACTTTTTGCGCATTTTGCAGCAAGCAAAGTCCCTTCCTCATAGAGCTTCATCATCTCTTCAAGAGGGAGATTTCCGTTTTCAAGCCTGTCCACAATTTCTTCAAGTCTTCCAACCGCTTTTTCATAAGTCATTTTCTGCATATTAGTTAACCTTCACTTCCGTTACTTCGCATCCGATTTCGCCGCCGTTGAGCATAACATTAATCTTATCACCCTTGCTGACAGAATTGATATCGGATATTATTCTGCCCTCTTTGCTTGCAACTCCGTAACCTCTTGCAAGAATTTTGAGAGGACTCATCGCATCAAGTTTTGCGCACAAAGAAGAAAAATCCTTTTGTTTAACGGCGATTTCGTGCTTCACCGCAGAATCCATCGCCATAACAGCTCTGTCGCACCTGACGCAGAGATTATCTATATAATTTTTAGGGCTCATTCGTTCAAGAGCCGCTTTTTTCATTTCAAGCATTGCACGCTGAGTTCCTATTCTGTCAAAAACCGCAGAATCCATTCTTCTGAAAGCCGAAAGCAGCATTTCTTTCTGCTGAAGGCTGTCAGGCACGGCAAGCTCAGCCGCCGCCGAAGGAGTCGGCGCTCTTAAATCCGCCGCAAAATCGCAGATTGTAAAATCGGTTTCATGCCCGACCGCGGAGATTACAGGTATCTCACTCACAGCAACAGCTCTTGCAACCATTTCTTCGTTGAACGCCCAGAGCTCTTCAACAGAGCCTCCGCCTCTGCCGACAATCAGGACATCCGCCGCCTTTTCGGCATTAAAAAGCTCAATTGCCGCTTTTATCTGAGGTGCAGCATAATCACCCTGCACCGCAACGGGGCACAAAATAAGCTCCGCAAGCGGAAAACGGCGTGAAATAACATTTATTATATCTTTTATCGCCGCACCCGTCGGTGAGGTTACAACACCCACGCGCATCGGGTATGCGGGAATCGGCTTTTTTCTTTCGGAATCAAAAAGACCTTCTTTTGCAAGCTTTTCTTTAAGCTGCTCAAAAGCAAGGCTGAGCGCACCCGTGCCGTCGGGCTGCATATCATCAATATAGAGCTGATACTGACCGTCTCTTTCAAAAACGGCAACTCTGCCTCTGATGATAACGCTCATTGAGTTTTCGGGCATAAATCTGAGCCGCATGTTTGACGATTTAAACATAACCGCCTTTATCGACGATGCCTCGTCTTTAATCGTCATATAGTAGTGACCTGTTTTATAATGGTTGGTAAAATTGGATATTTCACCCTGAACAAAAACCGTTTGCAGATTCATATCCTGCTCGATTATTGATTTAACATATCTGTTAAGCTGGCTGACACTCAGCACAACGCCGTTACCCATTTGAATCAGTTCCTTTCAGCGCCGCAAGCAGGGCGACGCCTGCCGCATTGTCGCAGGAAAAATCAGGCTCGGCAAAGCTTGCGCCGAATCTGCTTTGAATTTTTTCTCTTATGATTGAATTTGACATTACTCCGCCTGCAAAAACAAGAGGCAATTTACCGTATTCCGCAAGCGCATATTCAGTCATCTTTTCAAGGGTCTTACAAATAAAATCAAGGCAGTATCTTGCAACATTTTCGTGCTTCTCGCCGCTGTCAAGCATCTTTTTGCACTGATTTTCAAGCCCCGAAAGACTGCAGTTACCGTCCTTTACGCAGACCTTCGGATTATATTTTTCCGTGCTGTTAAGAGCAAGCTTTTCAAGCTCCTTTCCGCATGGAAACCGCAGACCCATCATAACTCCGCATCGGTCAACAGCCTGTCCGCAGTTGAGGTCAAGAGTTTCGCCGATTATCCTGACGCAGAAAGTCCTTTCAGCATCGGGAGTAACAAGGAGCATTTCGCTTGTGCCGCCCGAAACATGAAAGGCAATGAATTTTTCTTTTATTAATTCGGTTTTGCCGCAGGAATAAAGTGCAGCGGCAATATGACCCGACTGATGAGAAAAGCCGTAAACAGTTTTTTTTGCCGCCGCGCCTATGCATTTTGCGGCATTAATGCCCACAAGAAAGCAGGGCATATATGAACCTTCTGCATCTCTCGGTTTTTCGGAAACGCCGACAGCATCAATCTCGCCGCCATACTCCTCAAAAGCTTCGCGCATAAGCGGATGAAGTCTTGAGGTATGATGAAAAACGGCATCGCTCTGACGAAGCCCCTTTTCGCCCTCTTTGACGGGCAAAAGGAGCTTCTTCTGAAGCATAATACCGTTTTCGCTGTCGTAAATGCAGACCGATGTTGTGTAATTGCTGGTATCTATTCCGAGGGTACGCATTATCTGATATCCTTTGCTGCCGAGCCGAGAAGACCGTTAACGAATGCTGAATCCTCTTTGGCGGCATATTTCTTGCAAAGCTCAACGGCTTCGTTGATTGAAACGCCTGCAGGAATATCGTCAAAATAAAGCATCTCGCAGATTGCAAGCCTGAGCACGGCAAGCGCAACCTTTGAGATTCGGCTGAGCTTCCAGCCAACGGAATATTTTTCAACAACAGAGTCAATGTTTTCAACATTCTCCCATGTTTTGAAAAGAAGCGATTTAACAAAATCGCTGCCTGTTATAACTTCATTTTCGATTGCAAAATCATAAAGCTCCGCAACCTCTGTTTCTTCATTGAATGCCTTTTCGAAAAGCAGGATGAACGCCTGCTCTCTTTCTTCACTTCTTGTCAAAATATTTCCCTCCGGGAAGGGCAGCGCCCTTTATTACTCCCGATTATAGCATTAATTTTATAAATATACAATACTATTTTTTAAAATATTATTTAATATTCCATTTCGGTAATAGATATGTTTTCTACGGGATATCCTGTCTGCTCAACGGCAATTTCTTTTATTTTGACTATCGCAACATCATCAAGCGCTCCGTTTTCAACAATAATTTCGGCATTACCTCTGTTAAGTATAACGAGATTTTCACAGCCAACCTTTGCCGAAATAAGATTTTCAATATCACTCTCAAGCGAAATGGAATTTGCAAGCTCCTCAAGCATTTCTCCGGCCTGCTTTGCAACGCTTTCCGATGTATCGCTGTCTTTGACAATATCATTCAGTGCCTCAGCAGCTTCGTCGTGAGCCGTCTGACGGCGGAGCTTTGCTCCGGCAAAATATTCGTTTGCCTTTGCCTGTGCAGGTGCATCTTCAAGAGAAGTATCGGTTGATATAACATAGCGTGCATCTCCGAGATTTGCACCTTCCTGCACCTGCGGTGATGTTGTTGCATCTGCAACATTCATACCTGCCGATTCAACATCGGGACGGGTATAATACCAATTGACGAAAACCGCTGCCGCGAGGGCAATAATGAGTGTTGCAAGCAAAAGCTGTCTTTTTCTGATAATCATTTCGTATCCTCCAGATATGTATTTTCTTACTTTAATGAATATTAATTCATTTTAGCCACACTTACTCTTGCGCTGCTGATATCAAGAAGAGCAGTAACAGTTTCAACAACACGGCTGCGCACCGTTTCAGAGTCAGCGCCTTTACATACAACCGCAACTCCTCTGATTTTCGGCTCGGCAACTCTCACAACTATCCCTTCTTCCCCTGATTCACCGTCAACAATAACATATTCATCCTTTCGTTCAAGGCTGTTTTTGCCGCTCGGCTCATTGTTTTCTCCGTAGTTATAATCGTGCAGATATATTTCCTCGCTGCCGCTTTCAAGGGTAACCATCACCCTGGTTTCACCTGCCCCTTCAATCAGCGAAATCATTGCTGTAAGGCGGTTTTCAAGGCTTGTTATATATTCATCCGTACCGTATGCCGCGGTTGTTGAAACTTCGGCCGCAGATGTGGTTTCGCTTGACGGCATCTCACTGATAACAAGAGCTGCCGCACCCGCAAGAAGCAGCGACACGGCAAGCATCATTTTTTTGTTAAGACGAGTGATGCCGGATATTTTGTTTATGAAATTTTTAAGCAGTTCTGTTATATTTTTCACCTTAAAATACCGTTCCTTATTCCGCATTCACCGTCACGGGAACACCCAGCTTTTCGGCAAGAATTCTTGAAAAATCCGATATTGATTCTGCACTCCGATATTGTATATTAACCTGTATATCCCGTATAATTATACAGCCGTTTTCATCCATATATGCATCAAAAGCAATGCTTACAACATCAAATCCGTATTCAGCCGCTGTCTGTAAAACCTCGCTTTTTACGGCGGACTCACATGCAGGAAGCATATATCCGTTCAGCATATCATCACTGTTTTCTAAACTGTATGACTCCGCAAAAGCCGGAACCGATATTTCTTCAAAATCAATCTGAGAAAGCGGTGCGCATATTGACGCAACAACAAAAATTCCGACAATGGTGCGAACGGTTTTATCCGTTGAGCCTCTCGGCGATACGGCGCAGGCGAATGTGCCTGCCGCTGCCGCAATTATTATACACAGCACCCACTGCCTGAAAGAATCCATTTTTATTCCCCCGTTTTAATCGCGATAATCAAACCTGTTGAAATAACAAAAACAGACAGGCAGAGCAGTATCAGCGCATTCATCATTGAAAAAATAAAGGCGGTGTTTTTGATAATTTCGGAACACACACGGCAGTCAAGCAAATCGCTGAATGCTCCTGCTCCGCGAATTGCAAGCACCCAGAGCGCAAGATTGATTATCACAGGCAAACACACGGCAAAAAATGCAATCACCGCATAGATGCCGACTGTGTTTTTCAGCAGTCCGAAGGAGCCGAGAACAGAAGAATACGCTTCGCCTATCGCGCCGCCCACAACAGGAATGAAGGTTCCCGAAGCAAGCTTTACGCCTTTTGTTATCAATCCGTCGGCAGATGATGAGAGAGTACATTTGAGGGCAAGGAATGCAGTGAACAGGCTTGCCGCAGACGCAAGCGTTGTTGTCAGTGTTTTTCTTATAATTTCGCTTATTGCCGAAAGGCGTAGAGTCGGCATCATTGCACCCGATATTCCGAGCGCGCCCGATATCCCCACAAGCGGAAAAGCAAAATTGTTTGCAAATCCGGAAATGAATTCCGCTGCTGCAAATGCCGCACCCTTGAATGTTAATGCAACGGTCGGATTACCGCAGGCAGTAACAACTGCCGCGAGCACGGGAATAAGCGCTTTTTCGAATGCGAAACAAGATTCAAGCGCAGAAGCCGCAGCTTTTACGCTGTCTGCTGCGGAAGCAAAAACTCCCGTCACAAGAATACATCCGCAAATAAGATTAACAACAATTCTGCTTTTTTCATCATCAGGAAAAAATCCCGAACAAATGCTGAAAAGAAGAACCGTTCCCGAGGCGGTCATAAAACCTTTCAGCGGAGCTTTTATTCCGTTTTTGATCATGTCGGATATAATACCGAAAACAGCTCCCGGAGACAATTCAAGAATTTTTTCAAACTCAATATCTTCACATCCGAGCTTTTCAAGATAACCCGAAGCTTCTTTGCTCAGGTGATCCGAAAGTTCCTTTGCACCGCTCGCTTCAAGGCTGTCTTTATAATAATCATCAATATTCGATGCATGTGACGGCAGCGAGAATGCCGCAGTCAAAACGGCGATCAGAATGATTAAAATTTCCGTTTTTTTTCTGTTTTTCATAAGCAATTCAATTCAGCAGTCCTATAGCAATATTTGCAACGGTTTTGAGCATCGGCATCGCAAGCGTTAACGCTCCCACCTTTCCAGCAAGCTCAACCGCAGCTGCAACAGAGGAGCAGGAATTATCGTAGCAGATATCCGCCGCGAACTGTGTTACGATACATATACCAAGCGCTTTAAACAAAACCGAAATATTTTCTTTTTCAATGCCCGCAAGACTAAGCAATTCAAATGCCTCGCCCGAAAAGCCAAGCAGGCTGTCTGAAATCATAATAATTATTACCGAAGCACCGCCAACAACAAGTAGCGGCGCAATTTCGGGCTTTAGCTGACGCAAAAGCACATAAAGCAAGGCAGTCAGAATGCCCATAAAAGCAATTTTGATTATCTCCATATCAGAAATCCAGCATTGATTTCACGGTATCAAGCAGATTAGAAAACTGCGGTATCAGCATCATCAGCACGGCAACGATTCCTGCAAGAATCGTTATCAGCGCATAGTCGTCACGACCGGAGCGCACAAGAATCGAATTAAGAATAGCAACGATTATTCCCACCGCCGCTATTTTTATCACAACGGTTATATCCATATAAATCACCTCAGGTCATTCGGCTCAAATAATCAGTATGGCTGCCCAGATTCCGAGCATCGCTCCGAGGGCAGGATACAGCTTTGAATATTTTTTATTCTGCTCTTCCCTTTCTTTGAGCTCATCGCAGAAAATACGCTCATAATATCCGCAGCATGAAAGCTGCCCCTCAAGGTCGGTTGTGCCGAGTTCTTCGCCCAGACGGATAAGGCAGGGCAAAACATTACGGATAAGCCGACAAAGCTCCCTGCTGCTTTCTATGCTCTCGCGCCATGCTTTCGGAAAAGCTTCTCCTCTCTCGGTTTTTTCTCTGCATACCGAAACAAAACCGAGATTTTCTCCTCTTGCATTTTCTTCAGCAGCCTTTAAAAGCGCTCCTACGGGCAGGCATTCATATCGCAGACGGGTCTGCATTGCCGAAAGCATCATAACTATTTCGCCGAGAGCTTCAACTCTTTTACGCTGAAAGGATGCTATGCAATAGCCCGAAAAGGCGAAGCCGGAAGCAATAAGCAAAATCGCAGTTAATTTAATCAATCAGTTCACCTGCCCCGTAAAATTTTTTTACCTTTCCCACATTCTCATCCGACAGCAGCGCAACTCCTTCAAACGCTCCGCTTCTGAGCAGGCGCTTCAGAATCAGTTTTGATTTAAGCTCTCTTTCGTCTTTTGCGTGAATGCTGAGTGCAAAAGATACTCCGCTGTTAAGACCTGATTCAACAGCAAGCGCCTCTTCATCGGTTGCAATTTCGTCGCAGATGATTATGTCGGGAGAAAACGAGCGCAGTCCGATAATGATTCCGTGCTCCTTGGGATAATTTGAAATAAGGTCGCAGTTAAGGCCGAGGTCGTTCTGCGGTATTCCCGAAACGCCTGCACCGATTTCTCCTCTTTCGTCACAGACAAAGGTTTTCAGCATTCTGCCTCTTTCGATTCCCGAAAGCTGACGGGCAAGGTCACGCAGAATTGTTGTTTTGCCGCTTGACGGAGGCCCTGCAACAATAACGGAACACACCTTGCTGCAATAGAAAAATCTATAAATCTCATTTGCCGCGCCTTTGATTTCCCTTGCAATTCTCAGATTGATGCAGCAAATATCGCGCACTGCGGTTATTCTGCCATTTTCGGAAACCGCCGTTCCTGCAACCCCTGCTCTATGTCCTCCGGAAACAGTTATATATCCGCTGTTGATTGCATCGGTATAGCTATGAACCGAATATCCGCACAGACGGCGAAAAATTTCGGTTATTTCATTTTCTTCTGTTTTCAAATTAAGCTCGGAGTAAACCTCGGTAAGTCTGCCCGAGGGAGTAACAAATTTTGTTTCTTTGCCTGAAACAACCATAACAGGCTTTGCTGTTCTCAGCCTTATCTCCCGAATTTTTTCTTTTTCCGATAAATCCATTGACAGAAAAACCGATGCCAGTCTTTGAGACAGGCTCTGCACGGCAATATCAAAACGCTTTGCATTATCCATTGTTTTCACCTTGATTTAAATATATGGCTTCTTGTCCCTGATTAGAACAATGTATTTACAGAATGTTTACTTGAAATAAATAAAATAGTATGATATAGTTATTATAATTATGGAAATAATTTTGGAAACAATCAGTCTCGGAGGATAAATTTATGACTATGCCCGAAAACACTTTGCAGAAAAAGCAGCCATTAATACAGCGGATTTTTGCAAACAATTCTTATTGCTGGATTGCTCTTGCCTGCACGGCAGCAATTATGATGCTTGTTTATTATTGCTATGACCTTTTTCCTTTTGGCGACAAAACAATTCTGAGAATGGACCTTTACCATCAGTATGGGCCTCTTTTCGCGGAATTTTATGACAGGGTAACCAACCTGAAAAGCTTTCTTTATTCATGGCAGACAGGTCTCGGCTCACCCTTCCTCGGCAACTTCTTCAACTATCTTTCAAGCCCGAGCGCAATTATCATGCTTTTGCTCGGTCACGAAAACATGCCCGAAGCGATTGCCGGAATGATTTTAACAAAAGCGGCACTCTCTGCATTCAGCTTCACCTATTATCTCAAGCGCTCGCAGAACAGACACGACTACACCTCAGCAGCATTCGGTGTTCTTTACGCCATGTGCGGCTATTTCATAGCCTACTACTGGAATGTTATGTGGATTGACGCGATGGTTTATTTTCCTATGGTCATCCTCGGCATTGAAATGATAATAAAGCACAGAAACCCCAAGATTTATATAGCATTTCTTGCTCTCACGCTGGTTTCAAGCTACTACATGGGCTATATGACTTGCATTTTCTCGGTTATCTATTTCATTATCTTTTATTTCTCAACCCATGAAGGCGGCTCGCTTCACGAATCAACACCCTATACTCTCACCGAAAAAGGGAATAAAAAATACACCTTAAAAAACAAACTCAAGGGCAGTCTTTTCCTCAGAAGCGGCTTCACCTTTGCTTTCTCAAGCCTCGCAGCGGCAGGTCTTGTTGCATTTGCACTTCTGCCGACCTACTTCATACTTCAGAACTGCTCGGCTACCTCAGGCACTTTCCCCTCGGAATACAGATCATATTTCTCCATTTTTGATTTTCTTGCAAACCATCTTGCAAGCGTTGACCCAACCATCAGAAGCAGCGGCGAGGATGTTCTTCCCAATGTATATTGCGGAATTGCAACTCTTATGCTTGTTCCGATGTATTTCTTCACCAAATCAATTCCCCTCAAAGAGAAAATCGCAAATGTTACGCTTCTCGGATTCTTATTCTTCAGCTTCAACACCAATTTTCTTAACTATATCTGGCACGGATTTCATTATCCCAACGACCTTCCCTACCGCTTCTCATTCATGTATTCCTTCATCCTTCTTATGATGGCATACAAAACTTTCACAAGACTTCACGAATTCAGCGGCAGAGGTATTCTCGGCGCAGGCTTTGCGGTTGTAGGTTCAATCATTCTTATTCAGGAAATCGGTTCAAAAAATGTTGAAGAAATCACAATTCTTATCAGCCTTATTTTTGTTGTTACCTACTGTCTCGTTTTCGCTCTGATGAGAGACAAAAAATATCAGCAGTCAGCAGTAGCGGTGCTTCTTCTCTGCTGCGTTATAGGCGAAATTGCCTGCGCAAACACAGACCGCTACAGCATGGATCAGCCCAAGCAGAATTTTGTTGGTGACTACAGCGATTTCAGAACTCTCAAAGAGCAGCTTGACGAGCATGACGGCAGCGATATGTACCGCATGGACATGACCTACAACAGAGCAAGAATGGACCCTGCATGGTACGGCTTCAACGGTGCTTCAACATTCTCCTCAATGGCTTACGAAAGACTTTCAAATGTGCAGAGTGACCTCGGCATGTACGGCAACTATATCAACAGCTACACCTATCATCTTCAGACCCCTGTTTATAACATGATGCATTCAATGAAATATGTTGTTGACAACAATGAGGCGGTAGCTGTTGAAACCGATTATTTCAACGAACTGATGACGGTCGACAAGTTCACCGCATACGAAAACAAATACTGGCTTCCCATCGGTTTTGCCGTAAATAACGAAATCAATGACTGGATTACAGATATCACTAATCCTTTCACCGTTCAGAGCGATTGGTTTGAATATTCAACAGGCGTTTCCGATGTTTTCGGAATGATGAATATTGATGAAATCCAGTATTACAACATGGATGAAATCACTTCGGGACTTGACACGGGTGATATTTATTACACAAAGACAGGTGCAGGCGAAGGTGAGCTGACCTTTATTCTCAAAACCGAAGAAACAAGGCACTGCTATCTTTATGTAAAGTCAAGCGATTTTGATGAAATTTCAATTACCGCAAACGGTGAAGAAAACACCCAGTACATTGACGAGCCCTATATATATGACCTCGGTATCATCGAACCCGACGAAGAAGTAATCGTATTTATGCAGATTGAGGATTCGGAATACGGCTACATTGACTTCTATCCTTATTATGTTGATGACGCAAAGCTCAATGAAGGTTATCAAATTCTCAAGAGCCAAAGCATGAATATCGAATCCTTTGAGGAAACAAATATCAAGGGCACCGTTGTGGTTGACGAGGACTGTACCTTCTTCACATCCGTTCCCTATGATACGGGCTGGAGCGTAAAGGTTGACGGCGTTGAGCTTGACGAAAGCGAAATCATTTCACTTGTTGACTCATATCTTTGCTTTAATCTCAGCGCAGGCGAACACACAATAGAACTGAGCTACATGCCCGACGGTCTTATCCTCGGTGCAGGCGTATCGGTATTTACGGTTATAGCTTTGATTGCAGCGGCAATTATCTTTAAAAAACGCAGAGAAAAGGGCGTTAACGCAGCGTTCGTTTATGTTCCCCCCGTTGAACCCGAAACAGACGAATACGGCGAGCCTGTAAGCGTTGAGCTTGACCTTCCCGAAGAAACAGCGGCTAAATATATTCAGGAAGCTGCTGATGAACCTGAAGAGGATACCAAAAACATTAACCCGGAAGAAGTTTCGGAAAACGCACCTTCGGAAGATGAAACTCCCGTTCCGGAAGATGCCGTCGAAGAAACACCGGAAGAAATCCGTGAAGATAAAGATATAACAGAATAAAAACAAACGGCCTGCATCGGATATTCTCCTTTGCAGGCTGTTAAAGAAGGTTTCTATATGTTTGATTATTTCAGAATTGCATGCGCTGTTCCTGATGTTGAAGTTGCCGATGTTGATTTTAACATTGAACAGATGAAAAAGTACATTGCTGACGCACAAGCAAAAAATGTTGATTTGCTTGTATTTCCCGAACTTGGTATCACAGGCTACACCTGTGCTGACCTGTTTTTTCAGCAAGTGCTGACTGAATCGGCAAACGAGGGTATCAGAACGCTTGCCGAAATCAGCAACGATATTATTATCGCCGTCGGCGCGCCCGTTGCGGTTGACGGCCGCCTTTATAACTGTGCAGTTATAATTTCTGACGGTAAAATTCAGGGCATTGTTCCTAAATCATTCATTCCGAACCACGGTGAATACAGCGAAAAAAGATGGTTTTCATCGGCTGTCAACACCGATACCGCAAGCATAACATCAAAGGTTTTCGGAATTAACGAAGAATACGACATTCCCTTCGGCAGCATTGTTTTTGATGCATACGGAGCAAAAATCGGCTTTGAAATCTGCGAGGACCTGTGGGCACCCGTGCCCGCGAGCACGGCACTCTGCCTTAACGGCGCGGAAATCATCGCAAATCTTGCCGCAAGCAGCGAAGGAATCGGCAAAAGAAATTACCGCAGCGAGCTTGTAAAAATGCAATCATCAAAATGCATCTGCGGCTATGCCTTCTGTTCTTCCGGATGTCTTGAATCGACCTCGGATTCCGTATTCTCGGGGCATTCAGTGATAGGCGAAAACGGAAAAATCTGCGCCGAAAACAAGTCGGATATCGAAAGCGACTATATGATAATCAGCGACATTGATCTCGGCAAAATCCGCCGTGACAGGCTTTATAACACTTCGTTCTCCGACTGCAAGGATCTCTGTTTTTCAAATGCAGAAATTGTTGTTATAAATAAAAACTCTTCAAGGGCAAGCGGTGAATATGCGGATATAAGAAAACTGCCGTTCATCCCTTCAACCGAAAAAGAAAGAAGCGAAAGATGTCTTTCAATTTTCGGAATGCAGGTTGCAGGTCTCAAAAAGCGCCTTGCAAAAACAAGCTGCAAGCCCGTCATCGGCATTTCGGGCGGCCTTGATTCGACTCTCGCTTTGCTTGTCAGCGTTCAGGCAATAAAAGAGCTTGGCAGACCGCTCAGCGATGTTGTGGGCATAACCATGCCCTGCTTCGGCACAACCGACAGAACCTACAACAACTCAATTAACCTTATGAAATCTCTCGGCATAACAAGCCTCGAAATTAACATTAAGGATGCATGCCTTCAGCATTTTAAAGATATCGGACAGGATAAAAACAATTATGACCTGACTTATGAAAATGCACAGGCAAGAGAAAGAACGCAGGTGCTTATGGACTATGCAGGCAGGGTTAACGGCCTTGTTATCGGCACGGGCGATATGAGCGAGCTCGCACTTGGCTGGTGCACCTATAACGGCGACCACATGAGCATGTACGGCGTGAATTCAAGCGTACCCAAAACACTCATTCGCTGGATTATCGACAGCCTTATCAAAAACGGAACCTTTGCCGAAAGCCGTGAATATCTCACGGATATAGTAAACACACCCATCAGCCCGGAGCTTCTTCCGCCCGATGCAAAGGGAGAAATTGCTCAGCAGACGGAAAGCATCGTCGGACCCTATGCTCTGCATGATTTCTTTCTTTATAATATTGTGCGCTACGGCTTTGAGCCCGATAAAATCTATGCTCTTGCAAAGAAAGCGTTTGACGATGATTTTGACGGTGAAACAATAATGAAATGGCTCAAAACATTCTACCGACGCTTTTTTACTCAGCAGTTCAAGAGAAGCTGCGTTCCCGACGGAATCAAAATCGGCTCTGTAGGACTTTCACCCAAGAGCGATTTCAGAATGCCGAGCGATGCCGCAGCAAAAATATGGCTTAAAAGGCTTGATAAAATTGAATTATAAGGGAAAACTGCCGTATTTTTCACAAAATCCGGCAGTTTTTTTGTTTTCGGTGAGTGTTTTTTGAAATTCATACGAATAATTAATGAAAGTGTTAACACGGAAGTAGGTGTTCCAATGGATAACGGTGAAAGTAGCTACCGCCGTTTTCTTGACGGAGACGAAAGTGCATTCGGGGAGCTCCTCGACATGTACAGTGAAAATTTAATATTCTTCATTAACCGCTATGTCAACAATGTTTCAATAGCGCAGGAGCTTTCAGAGGATGTTTTTGTTGAACTTCTTATTCATAAAAGAAGATACAATTTTAAAACGCCCTTGAAAACCTATGTCTTCACCATTGCACGCAACAAAGCAGTGGACTATGTCAGACGGTGCGCCCGAAGACCTGAATGTGCCTATGAATACATAGAAACCGAAAGCGACCGCAAAAGCCTTGAGGATGAATTTCTCAAAAAAGAGCAGGAGCGCGAGCTTCACAGGGCAATTGAGGCGCTGAATGATAACTACAAAACTGTTTTGCATCTTATCTATTTTGAAGATATGAGCTATGAACAGGCAGGCAAGGTTATGAAGAAAAACAAAAAGCAGATAGAAAATCTTGCATACAGGGCAAAACAAGCCCTCAAAAACGAACTTAAAAAGGAGGCGAAGCTTCCGTGAAAAGCAGAGAAGAATATCAGGCAAGCATCTTTGCAAAAAGGGACGCTTTGCTTGCAAAACGCAGAAAAAATATCACACAGGCTGTTTCAGGCGCTGCCGCGGCAGTTTTGCTGACAGCTTCGTTTGTTGCAGTTCCCAAGCTGACCGAAAAGCTGCCGCAAAGCAGCGAAACAACAGCCGCAAGTGAACAAGCGACAACAAATGAGAATTCTGTTACTCAGTTTCATTCGGATTATGACAGCCATTACGTAAAAGAAGAAACAGTTGACTCTTTTTCGGAAAACACAACGGTAACTTTTGTTTACAAACTCACCTCGGTTGAAACCACCAAAGCAGCCGCTTCCGAAACAAAAAAAGACCCGGATACCGATGAAACAGGAGTTGATTCGGCTGCGCCGTTTGAAGCAATGCCGCCTTCCATAACAAAGCCGAAAGAAGATGCTTCAAAAAAAACAGAAACACACAGCGAAACCCGACACTCTTATGGAGAAATATCAGAAGCAGCTTTCGGTTATCTTTCAGCATCTCAACAATCAAAATGCATTGGCAAAGATAATCCTTCCATAATTCCGGTTACATCGGAATCAAAAAACATTTATCTGGTTACATTCTATACCGACAGTAATGAATCATACCAAGTTATACTCAAGCAAGACCATCTCGAGCTTGTCGGAATTAAAATACTGAATGATAAACAAATACAAAACGATTACGAAGACACAACCCACAAATACGGTTACAAGGGGGAATAAAGGATGAAAAGAATTTTTTCGCTCATTCTTACTTTTTCAATGATTCTTTGTCTGTTTTCCTGCTCAAGCAGCAAGGATAACAGCGAAGTTACGGTTAACGGCGAAAACGCAATAAATACCGAAAACCGGATTGAAAGCATAACAAAAAAGATTGTGACAACAATCGCAGAGGTTGTCAGCAATAATCATCCGACAGAAAAAGAAACAGAAAATGAATCCGACCAAACGGCAGTCAATTTTCAAAACAGGGGTTGTCAGCCGATTATCGCCGTAAATTCAACGGCAAATCTGGCTTTTGAGTTGCTGAAAGCCAATCTGAAAACCGCTAATGCCGTTATCTCCCCTGCTTCTGTTGCGATTGCATTGACTATGGCAGGCAGCGGCGCAAAAGGCGAAACACTTGATGAATTCACCGAGATTCTCGGCTGCGACATAACAGGGATGCAGAATTTCATTGAAAAATATATCAACGAGGTTAATTCAAGCTCCGAAAGCGGCATTAAGCTTGCAAATTCCGTGTGGTTTAACGGACAGAAAGGCAGATTAAAAATCAACTCACATTTTGAGAATCTTTGCAGAAACCGTTTTTCTGCGGATGTTTTCAAGGATGAATTCGGCAACAGCACAGCAGATAAAATCAACGGATGGATAAGCAAGAAAACTGACGGACTGATTGAAAATGTTATCGGCGAAGTACCCGAATCGGCAGTTGCATATCTGATCAACACCGTTCTTTTTGAATCGGAGTGGTCAAGCAATTATTCGCCGTACGATGCTGTTCCGAATTCTCTTTTCACAACCGCCGACGGCAGAAAGCAGAGCGTAACCATGCTCAAATCCACAGAGGGTGTCAACGAAACTTCGCACTTCAGACTGGGAAAAACCGAGGTTGTATGCAAAAATTATAAAAACGGCTACACCTTCGCCGCTATGCTTCCCGACGAGGGAGTTTCAATAGCAAAGGCTCTTGACAGCTTCAGCGGCAGTGATTTTGTGAAGGCCGCAACAAGAAGCAACACCGACGAAAACGGTGAGCCTCTCTGCGGAGTTTATCTTCTCAATGTTTATCTGCCGAAATTCGAGTTTGAATGCAAATTCAGGCTGTCTGAGGTTCTCAAATCAATGGGAATGACGAAAGCCTTTGATTTCCGTCAAGCCGATTTCACAGGCATGGCTACATCTTCAAGGGGGAATATTTTTATAAACGAAGTCTATCACAACACCTATATAAAGCTTGACGAGCACGGAACAAAAGCTGCCGCGGCAACGGTTGTTGAAACCGTTGATGCCACTTGCGAGGAAGTTGCTCCCGAAAAAACCAAGACAATCAGATTTGACCGACCGTTTATCTATGTTGTTTTCGCCCCCGACGGCATGCCGCTTTTTGCAGGCACGGTAACGGATTTTGATGCAAAATAAAATGAGCTGTCTCACTTAAAGCAGTGGGACAGCTCTTCTTTATTCATAATATTTTTGATTGAGTTTGATAAGCTTTGCAAGCGATTTGGCAATATCTGACGGAGTTCCTTTGATTTCACCGTTAAGCCATGAAACTATAATTGTTTTTGCTCCTGTTGTTATATATATAAGGTAAAGATTAACTTCGTCCTTATTTTCTATGCCTTTGGAGATTAAGATTGTATTAAACAATTTTTCATAATAGATATCAACAAGTCTCCAAATAAAGTTATTGAGGATGTTCGAATGAGTCAGCATGCGGTAATATTCCTTGTCTCTGTTCAGATATTCACAGAGAAGCTCAATAAAGCGTTCGGTATCTGTTGCGATGTTTTCAAAACCGAATCTTTCAACATAATCCATAAGAGCATGGATTTCTTCGCTCTCAATCTGCTCAATAACGCTCGAAACATCTGCATAATGAGCATAAAAAGTACCTCGGCTGATATCAGCCTCTCTGATAATGTCTGAAACCGTTATTTTTTGGATATCCTTTTCGTGAATAAGCTTTGCAACCGCTTTTTTGATAAGATTTTTTGAACGGATGGAGCTTCTGTATTCAGCCTTCGGCACAAACTGACACCTCTTTTATTTCATTTTCTTTTTCCCTTTCCGAATATTTTATTATATTTCAAAAAATATGTCAATTAAATTTTTGTTAATAAACATTTTTTTGTCAATTGCTTGTAGATGCCGTTCAAAGGTGATATAATGTATACAAAATTTGCATGGAAGGACAGATTAACCATGAAACTTGTAACACAGACAGAGGTTCTTTCCGAACACTTCGGCGACGAAAGAGCTGTCAGAATAATTTGTGAAAGCGGATTTGACGGAATTGACTATTCAATGTTTTGCATGAGCGACGATGACAATCTGCTCAACACTCCGTCATACAAAGAACATATAAAAGAAATAAAAAGAATTGCCGAAGGATATTCTGTTCCCTTTGAGCAATCACATGCGCCGTTTCCTCCGGTGAGAGAAAGCGATGAAGAATACAGCAGAAAAACCATTGAGAAAGTTAAAAGAGCGCTCGAAATTGCAGGCATGCTCGATGCAAAAATCTGCGTTGTTCATCCTTGCGTTTTCAGCAGCAATCAGTTTGAACGCAACATGGAGTTATATCATTCTCTTGAACCGTATGCAAAGGATTACGGAGTGAAAATCGCTCTTGAAAATATGTGGGGCTGGGATAATAATCTTAACAGAATCGTTCCCAATGTTTGCAGCACCGCCGAGGATTTCAACCGCTATGTTGATGCCGTTAATCCCGAAAACTTCACCGCCTGCCTTGACCTCGGACACTGCGGTCTTGTCGGAGATAATGCCACATCAATGATAAGAGATATGGGAAGCAGGCTCGGCTGTCTTCACATTCACGATAACGATAATATTCACGACACTCACACCCTGCCCTATCTTTCGGAAATGGACTGGGACTCAATTCTCAAGGCTCTCGCTGATATTGACTATGCAGGCAACTTTACATATGAAGCAGACGGATTTCTTCGCAGATTCCCCGAATCAATAATGCCTGCATGCGAAAGATTCATGCATGATGTCGGCAGAGAAATGATTAAAAAAATCAACGAATACAAGGGTAAATGATATGAACTTTATCTGTCCCGTATGCCGTGAGGAGCTTCTTGAAGAAGAGAGGCTTTACAGATGCGGAAAAGGGCATTGCTTTGATAAGTCGAAATTCGGATATGTCAACCTTCTTCAATCGCAGAAATCCTCTGCCAAAAGGCATGGTGATGACCGAATGATGATAAGGGCAAGAAGAGATTTTCTTGACGACGGATACTACGGCTTTCTGCGCAACGAATTGTGTGCAATAAGCAAAAAAATTCTTCCCGACGGCGGAGAAGTGCTTGATGCAGGCTGCGGAGAATGCTGGTATTCTGCAGGTCTTATGCGGTGTTTTGCCGAAAAAGGAAAAAATCTTTCCTGCACCGGTATTGATATTTCAAAGGATGCTCTTGAATTTGCATCAAAAAGAAAAAGTTCAATCCGTCTTGCGGTGGCAAGCCTGTTTGACTTGCCGTTTGCTGATGAAAGCTTTGATCTGGTGCTGAATATCTTTTCGCCCGATGCCGTTGACGAATTTCACCGTGTGCTGAAAACAGGCGGTTATCTTATAAGAATAATTCCGCTTGAAAAGCATCTTTACGGGCTGAAATCCGCTATATATGATAAACCTTATCTTAATGAGGTTCCCGAACCGGAAATTAAAGGCTTTGAATGCGTAAAAGCAAATCAGCTGAAGGCGGATTTGCGCCTTGAATCCAATGAAGCAATTCAAAATCTTTTTAAAATGACACCCTATTACTATAAAACGGGAATTGATGACCAACAAAAAATTAATAATCTTGACAAGCTTGAAACTCAGGCTGAATTTGAAATAAGAGTTTACCGAAAGGATTGATTGAAAATGCATAAACGATTGGCAATGACCCCTCCCATGGGATGGAACAGCTGGGACTGCTACGGTGCAGCCGTTAATGAAGAGCAGCTCAGAGGAAACGCCGATTATATGGCAAAGCACCTCAAGGACTATGGTTGGGAATATGTTGTTTGCGACATTCAGTGGTCAGAGCCTACTGCCGACAGCTATTATTATCACAATTTCGTTCCTCTTTACATGGACGAATATTCACGCCTCATTCCGTCGCCCGAAAGATTCCCGTCATCGGCAGACGGAAAGGGATTTAAACCCATTGCGGATTATGTTCATTCATTGGGTCTTAAATTCGGAATTCACATTATGAGAGGCATACCCCGTCAGGCAGTTCATCAGAACACCGCCATCAAATGTGACGGCGTAACTGCAAGGGACATTGCTCAGCAATTTTCAATCTGCCCGTGGAACACCGATATGTACGGAGTTAATCCCGACGCAAAGGGCGCACAGGAATATTATAATTCTCTTTTTGAGCTTTACGCTTCATGGGGCGTTGACTACATAAAATGCGATGACATCGCAAACACCGAGTTCTCAAAGGATAACCCCTACTCCGCAAGACGCGAAATTGAAATGCTCAGAAAAGCCATTGACAGCTGCGGCAGAGATATGGTTCTCAGCCTTTCTCCGGGTCCTTCACCCGTATGGGAGCACGAGCATCTGGCAGCAAACGCCAATATGTGGCGCATGACAGGCGATTTCTGGGACAGTTGGGATAAGCTTCACGCAATGTTTGAGCGCTGCTATGCATGGCAGGAATATGTTCAGCCCGGCGCATGGCCCGACTGCGATATGCTTCCTCTCGGTCATATTCAGCTTACAGAAAAACTTCCTGAATACAGAGGCAGATACACCCGTTTCACAAAAGACGAGCAGATAACCATGATGACTCTCTGGGGAATATTCCGTTCGCCTCTTATGATGGGTGGCGAAATGCGCGACAACGATGAATTCACTCTCTCACTTCTTCAGAACAGAGAGCTTATTGATATGCTTAAGAACTCCTGCGGCGCAAGGCAGTTCAAGCGCGAAGAAACCGACGGCAAGGGAAAAATCATCTGGACTTCAAAGGGCGACGGTTGCAAATATGTTGCTCTTTTCAACACTGACGATGAAGCAAGAGAAATCTCGTTTGATGTTACCGACATTGCAATCGGCGGCATGAAATACAGCGTTTGGGATATGTGGAAGCATGAAGAATATGCTGTAACCGACGGCGAATTCAAAGCAGAAGTTAATCCTCACGGAGCAAGACTCTTTAAAATCAAGGTGAAATAATATGGAAAAACAACCTAATCTCCGTCTTGCAACCGAAAAGCCCGACCACATAATGGTCAGCATTTCGGGCGATGCAAAAACATCAATGACTGTCACATGGCGTTCAAGCCTTGCTGTTGAATCAGGCTACCTCGAATATTACGAAAAGGACGGCGAAAAAATGAGGACAGATGCCGTCGTCAAACCGTTCAGAAGCGATGTAAACACAAGCAATATTTTCTGGGCAACGCCAAAAGGCCTTAAGCCGGGAACAAGATATTATTACACCTGCGGCAGCGAAGAAAACCGCAGCGAAGAATATTGGTTTGATACCGAAGAAGAAAATCTGAAAAAATTCAGATTTATTGCAATTTCGGACCATCAAAAGGATAACGACCACTATAACCCCGACTATTCAACCCTCAATAAATTTCTCAAAGATGCTCTTGCAAAATATCCCGATGTTAAATTCATTCTTACCGCAGGCGACAACACCAACTGCGGTCAGCATGAAATCCAGTGGAATGCAATGTTTGAGGGCATGGAAGGCATAATTGAACATCTGCCCTACATGATGAGCTGCGGCAACCACGATAACAGAGGCTTCAAGCAGTATTTTCCAAACGAGGTCGGCAGATATTATGCTGAGCCTGCAGAGTTTTTCAACACTCAGCTTGAATATTCATACCCCAAAAACGGCCCCGATGGCTGGCAGACAGAAATCTATTCCTTCAACTACGGCGATGCTCATTTCACTGTTTTCGGCGTAAACGAGCCGGAGCTGATGAATGAGTGGGCAAAAAAGGATATTGACGAGTGCGGAAAAACATGGAAATTCGGCGCTCACCATTTCCCGATTTATTACGCAGGTCCTAACCTTGCAAACGACGACAGCTATCCCATGATGCGCGAATCAATGGAAATGCTTGATGTCCTTTTCTCGGGTCACGAACATAACTTCTCCCGTTCATTCCCAATTAAGAATGAAGAAATTTTCGACAAGCCCTCACAAGGCACGGTTCATTATGAGCTCGGGAACGGCAATTTCAATCCTCCCGGCACAAAAACAACCGATAAAGTTTGGCATGCTTCATTCTATCCTCAGGAGGAGCAGGTTGCCGCGTTTGCAATCATTGAGGTTGACGGCGATAAAATATCAATGATTACCGAACTCAATGACGGCAGAATCGTTGATGAATGCATCATCAACAAAGCCAAAGACGAAATCCGACCCTACAGAATTGCACCGATTTTCGGACCGGGCAGAACAAGAGTTTTTTATAAAGGCACGGATTTGGGACTTTGCAACGCCTCAACTCCCGCAGTCTGCAAAGACAGCGTGTGGTACATTGCCTTTGCAACGCTTATAAGATATGCAGGCGGCGTTGATATAAGAGAAGAAGGCAAGGTTACCTTGAGGCTTTACGGAAGAGAAGCGGTCTTTACCGAAGGCAGCAGTATTGCACAGACTCCTGACGGTGAGCTCGACCTTGGAAACGAAGTTTTCAGAGGTCACGAAGGCCAGCTTTATATGCCTGTTGACGGTGCATGCAAGGCTTTCAAAATGAAATGGGCATACGCTGAGAGAAACAACTTTATAACAGTTGAACATGTAAGCGAGGATCATCCCATTGTTCCTCAGCCATAAAACAAAAAACGGAGACACTTTTTTGAAAAGCGTCTCCGTTTTGAATTTTTTATAAACCGAAAAGTCCGAGCAGTCCGTAAGAAAAAGCTGACATAATAAAATTTGCTATGAGAACACCGAGAGCAATTATCGGAAAAGAAGTTTTTATCCTCATATCAAGAAGTGCAGCAATGAGTGCGCCAGTCCATCCTCCCGTTCCCGGAAGAGGAATTGCAACGAAGGTAAGAAGACCCCATTTGCTGCCCTTCTTAACCTTTTCGCTTTTTCTCATCGAGCTTGATTCAAGCTTTTCAACAAGCTTTTTGGTATACTTGAATCTTTTAAGAAACTCAAAAATCTTTCTTATAAATAAAAGAATGAACGGAATCGGAATAATATTACCGATATAGCATATAACAAAGGCTTTTAAAAGTTCAACTCCGAGAAGCTTCGCCGCAATCATGCCGCCTCTGAGTTCAAGAATCGGAAACATTGAGATTATAAATATTATCAGTTCCTCCGGAATTCTTCCCTGAAACAGACCTACAAGATAATCTGCTATCGCTTCAGTCATTCAAAAATCCTCACTTCAAATAATATTTTGTTCAACAAGAAAATCGTGGGCGCTTTGAAGAATGTTTCTGTCATTGATAAACCTGAGCGTGTCCATCGCCTTTTCATAGCTCAGCCAAACATAATCTTCAATTTCTTCCCGCTGGATTGTTGTTTGAGTATCCTTTGTTTTTGCAAGAAAAATCGTAACGGATTTCTCAACCCTGCCCTGAATGGTATACTCAGATTTTGACGCAAACTGAGGCAGAATCTGAATATGGATTCCCGTTTCTTCAAGAACCTCTCTCATGGCTGTCTGCTCATGTGTTTCGCCCTTTTCGATGTGACCTTTGGGAAATCCCCAGTGAGTGCTGCGGCGGTTTTTGATGAGAAGATAACGAACCTCATCGTTGATTATTCTGTATACGACCGCGCCGCAAGAGCGTTCGTAAAGACATTCGAGCTTATAAGCTCTTCCCTTTTCCGCAAAAGCAATTGCATCCTCAATCTGATAAGAAATAAATCTCATGCTTTTAGGCGCAACAACATAAACCGTAGGGCTTCCGTCGCTTCTTTTTATGGCGGCGATAACTCTGCCGTCAAAGGTTCTTACGGGATGGTTGATACCCATGATATATGCGCCGTGAGAAATGCTGTCGTAGCGCTTTTTGCCTTCGATTGCGCCGAAATTAAGCTGGTAGACAAAACCGAATTGCCTGTTTACGGAGCGGATAGGGTTAGTAACCCTTACTCTGACATACTTGCCGAGCATAATACCACGCCTTTCAAAAGGTCATTATGACCCAAGATAAATACTGATTAATTATACATAATCTTTGAGTTTAAAACAATAGTTTTATTGAATTTTTATTATTTTTTCAAAATTTGTGACAGTACCGCATTGTTAACGGACCTTTTTTATTCAAATCAGCCAAACTTTAAATCTTTTTTGCAACACTTGATTTATATATATATTGTGTGGTATTATATAATAAGTATAATTTTGTTTAATTATGAAAGCGGTGAAAACATGAAAAGAATATTGGTTGCCGATGACGAAGCCAGAATCAGAAGGCTTGTCTGCGACTTTCTCAAAAATGCAGGATACGAAACTATAGAGGCAGTTGACGGAAAAGATGCGATTGAGAAATTCTATTCCGTAGGAAGCATCAACCTTGTTATCTGCGATATAATGATGCCCGAGGTAGACGGCTGGGAGGTTTGCCGAAAGATAAGAGAATCAAGCTCAGTTCCGATTCTTGTTCTCACAGCAAGAAGTCAGGAATTTGATGAGCTGATGTCTTTTGAAAGCGGCGCAGACGATTATGTAACAAAGCCGTTCAGCCCCGTTGTTCTGGTGAAGCGCGTTGAAGCACTCCTCAAAAGAACGCAAAGCAAGCCCGTAAGCAATTCGGATGATATTATTTCAATTGACGGACTTATCATAGATATTCCTGCTCATAAAGTAACGCTTGAAACAAAAGCCGTTGAGCTGACAATCAAAGAACATAATATCCTTGTTAAGCTTGCAGCAAATCCCGAAAGAATTTATTCAAGAGAACAGCTTCTTGATAGCATTTGGGGCGTTGATTTCATCGGCGACCCGAGAACGGTTGACTCGCATGTTGCAAGGCTCAGAACCAAGCTCGGTTCATGGGGCGAAAATCACCTCAAAACCGTCTACGGTGTCGGCTACAAAATTGAGGTGACTGCATTTTGAAGCGATTCTTTTCACTGTTCAGGCTCAGCCGTATCAGAATAAAGCTTTTCGCAACAATTTTTGCGGTTCTTCTTGTTCTTCTGATTATGATAACGGTATTCAGCACTCCCCTGCTTTTCCGTACCTTCACATTCAGAACCTACAGAGACCTTGCCAGAATATCGGAAAGCATCGATTCTCTCGTTCCCGAATCGGCGAGCTACTATTTTGACCTTTACTCAATTTCGGCAAACAACAACATTTCATTTGAAATAATCGGAACCGACGGCGCGCTTGTTTATGCATCCTCAAACGGCTCTGCACACGGAAGCGACCATTTTGCTTCGTCGGGTGCAGGCTATTCGGAATATTCCAACATGCATCCCACGGATGTGCGCCACTACGCTCCTGAATATGATAATTTTGAAATTATGAAAAGGGATGCAACAAATGCAGAATATTTTGTTTATTCCCATACTCTTAAATCGGGAGAATCGCTTTATCTTTATTCAGAAGTTGCAAATGTTGAAAATATCGTAAGCGTTTCCGGAGGAGTTTACTCCTTCATCAGCATTACAATGATTATCATTATGTCGGTGATATTCTATCTTCTTGTTGCAAAATTCACAAAGCCGCTCGTTGAGATGAACGACATCACCAAAGATATGGCGGCTCTGAATTTTGAACGCAAATGCAACAACTACGGCAACGATGAAATAGGCGAGCTCGGCAGCAGCATCAACACTCTTTCAACAACTCTTGATGCAACGCTCATTGACCTTAAAGATAAAAACAAGCAGCTTGAAAAAGATATTGAAAGACGGCATCAGCTTGATAATGCACGAAGCTCTTTCATCAGCAGTGTTTCGCATGAGTTGAAAACTCCCATCGCCATCATTTCCGGCTACGCTGAAGGCGTTTGTGAGGGAATCAGCGAGGACCCCGAGGTTATCAAAGAATACTGTCAGATAATACATGACGAAAGCGTTAAAATGAACGCACTTGTAGTTGAGCTTCTTGAGCTTTCAAAGCTTGAAAACAGAGTTCAGCCGTTTACGCCTGACTTTTTTGACATCAGCGCAAGCATCAAATCTCTTGCAAATCATCTTTCTCTGCAGTTTGAGCAGAAAAACATAAAATTCATCAACAATGTTCCCTCCCCTCTCGTTTGCTATGCGCAGGAGGACAAGATTGAGCTTGTTCTCAGAAACTACATAACGAATGCGGTTTCTCATTGCGAGGGCGAAAGAATAATTGAAGTCAGCAGCCGCGAAACCGACAGATTCATTGAAATCAGCGTATTCAACACCGGCAAAAACATCGCGGAGCACGACCTTCCCGAATTATGGGACAGCTTTTACCGCGCCGATAAAGCACACGGCAGAAGTGAAAACCGTTTCGGTCTCGGTCTTTCAATTGTTAAAAGCATTATGACGAATCATAACTGCCGTTACGGAGTGCGTAACACCGACAGCGGCGTCGTTTTCACTTTTGAAGTTTCAAAGGATTCTGAATATTATGACAAAACGCAATAAACTTTCTAAAACACTTCGAAAAGCGGTTTCGGCAGTGCTGTGCATATGCATATGCACCGGAATACTGAGTTCATGCTCAAAAGCCGAAGAAGCAGGCGTAAAAACCGTTAAATCCGTTTCAAGCCGCAACACCATAACTGCGCTTTCCGATGATGCATCAATACATTATTCCGAAAACAGCGAAGCCTTCGGAACAAAGGCAGCCGCCTCGGGTCTTATTGAGCTTTATATTGACCCGAAAACGCACTCTTTATGTGTTTTTGAAACAACCAAAGGAAAACTATGGAGTGCGCTTCCTCTGCTTGATGAGGTTGCATCGGGAGAAGAGCTGGTCAGCAACGCAAGCATGGTTTCGCTTGAAATTATCGGTGGCACGGATGTTTATCATCTTAATTCGCAGGATAATTCCGTTGCATACGGCAAGGCTTCTCACTCACTTATTGACAACGGCGCCGTTTTTGTTTTTGATATTTTTTCAGATGCAAAAACAGCTGCAAAGCAAACCTATGAAAAAACCGATATCGGTTTCAGAGTCACTCTCACTGTCACTCTTGCTGACGGCAGCATGATTGTTTCCGCAACCCATTCAAACATCACAGGCAACCCCGATGCATACATTGAAAACATCAGCCTTCTTAACTGCTTCGGTGCATATAACGATTCAGGCGTTGACGATTTTCTTCTTGTTCCTGACGGCTGCGGCGCAATCATCAAAACAGCAATTTATGACGAATCATTTGAGGAACTTTCTTTCGCGGTCTACGGAGATGACCCTTCTGCAGAAACAGAGGCTTCCGGAAGCGCAATCATTCCCGCCTTTGGCGTAAAACACGGAGATTCCGCTTTTGTTTCTTTGATTCAGAATGGTGATGCAGTTGCCACAGTCAACGCACGCAAAGCAAAAACACTCAGCGAATACAATACAGTATATCCCGAATTTGAAATCACACCCGTTCTCTATGAAAACGAAACGCTTTATATTTCGAAATCTTCAAGCGTATCCGAAATTTCACTTTGCTACCGTTTTCTTTCGGGCAACAACGCAACCTATTCGGGACTTGCTTCCGCATGCCGTGAACAGCTTATCAGAAACTCCGTTCTTTCAACCAAAACGGTTGATGTTGACGATTACCTGCCGTTTTTCCTTACCCTCACGGGTGCTGCAAAAAAATCCGCAGGTCCCATAAAATATCTTTCGGCACTCACCGATTTTGAGCAGGCAAAAGATATGCTCACCCGAATGAAAAACAAGGGAATAAACGATATTAACATCCGCTATTCCGGAATCTTCAGCGGAGGTCTTGACTCAAAAGATATCGACGGCACATCAATTCTTATAAGACTTGGCGGCACCGAAAAACTCAGCGAGCTTTATGAATATGTAACAACCCAGAAAATGAGTCTTTACCTTGATATTAACCTGCTATCCTCCGCAACGGGCTTTTCTTCGGGGAATGCCCTTGATATTAAAAAGGACAGCAGCTCCTATATTCCCGAAAGCGAGCTTGCGGAGTATATGGGTCAAGAGCTTTCGAAACGCAGTTTCAGAGGTCTCGGCAAGCTTTCAAAGCTTATCGCATCTGTTCTCAGCGACACAAGATATTACGGCTTTACGGGCTATTGCCTTAATGATGTCGGCTCTGTTCTCTATTCCGATTTTTCATCAAACGGTCTGCTCAGGGATGCCGCATCGGATGAAATCGCAGCCGCAATCGCTCCCCTTTCAACGGGACATTCAACAATGGCAAACATCGGCAACTTCTATATGCTGAAAAATGTTGATTCGGTAATAAATATCCCCGTCAACTCAACCGTACCTCAAAGCGGTGCATATTTTTCAGTGCCGTTTGTTCAGCTTGTTCTGCACGGAATTGTTGACTACGCAGGCGACCCTATCAACACAAGCATCAATCTTAACGAAGCTCTTCTCAAATATATCGAATACGGTGCCTGTCCTCATTTTGAATGGAACTATGAATCCCTTTCGGGGCAGACGAAGAATGATCCGTTTTATTATGATAACACTATCAACGAAGCTGCAGAATTCTATGCACAGGCAAACGAAACACTCAACGACCTCAGAGACGCAAGAATGACCGACCATTATGAGGTTGACGACGGAGTTTTCTGCACGGAATACGACACCGGCTCGATGATTTATGTTAATTACACCGACAACAACTTTTCAACCCTCGGCATTGTTGTTGAGGCAAGAAGCTTTTTAAGAGTAAACTAATTTTGGAGGTAACAATTCATGCCTTATATCAGAACAACCGTCAGCAAAGAACTGACAGATAACAACAAAGAAAACCTCAAGGCCAAGCTTGGCGAAGCAATTGCACTTATTCCCGGCAAAAGCGAATCATGGCTTATGCTTGCTTTCGAAGACAAAATTGATATGTATTTCAAGGGCGACGGCTCTCAGGATTACGCTTATCTTGAAGTAAGCCTTTTCGGTTCAACTTCAGATGCTGCCTATGACCGACTTACAGCAGCGCTTTCGGAAATCGTTAACGAAGAGCTTGGAATAGACCGCGCAAATATCTATATTAAATACGAAGAGGCAGAACACTGGGGATGGAACGGCGTTAACTTCTGAAAATGAGCGAGAAAAAGCACGAGTTGCTCCTCATTGCCGCAGCGCTGTTTATTTCGGCAATAGCCGTTCTCTATTCAATTCTTGATTCGCCAAAATACAATTCATTTGAAGCCATACAAATAACAACCGAAAAAGAAGCAGAAACCACCTCTGTGCCTTCAGGAAAAATCAACATCAACACCGCCGATATCTCTCAGCTCATGCAGCTTGAAGAAATCGGAGAAAAGAAGGCACTGGCAATCATTGAATACAGAGAACAAAACGGAGAATTCCGCAAGCCCGAGGAAATAACAAATGTCAGCGGAATCGGCGAGGGAATTCTCAAAAATAATATAGACAGAATCGTAGTTTAGATAGGATGACACAAATGAAAAGAATTGAAATCAAAAAGCTGCACGAATCCGCAGAGTCTTATGCCGAAAAGAGCGTAACCGTATGCGGTTGGGTCAAGACTCTCAGAGATTCAAAGGCAGTCGGATTCATTGAACTCAATGACGGCAGCTGCTTTAAAGGTGTTCAGATTGTTTTTGAATCCGCAAAGCTTGAAAATTATAAAGAAATCGCAAAGCTTAATGTTGGCTCCGCAGTAAAAGTAACAGGCAGCCTGCTTCTCACTCCGCAGGCAAATCAGCCCTTTGAAATCAACGCAGACAAGATCACCGTTGAAGCACTCTCAACACCCGATTATCCCCTGCAAAAGAAAAGGCATTCGCTTGAATTTTTAAGAACAATTGCCCATCTCAGACCGAGAACAAACACCTTCAACGCTGTTTTCAGAGTTCGTTCGGTTGCGGCATATGCAATCCACAAATTCTTTATCGACCAAGGCTTTGTTTATGCACACACACCGCTGATTTCGTGCAGCGACTGCGAGGGCGCAGGCGAGATGTTTAAAGTAACAACGCTTGACATGGATAATATTCCACGAACCGAAGACGGCGCGATTGATTATGGCGAGGATTTTTTCCAGAAGCCTGCATATCTCACTGTTTCGGGACAGCTTCAGGCAGAAACAATGGCTCTTGCATTCGGCAAGGTTTACACCTTCGGCCCGACCTTCAGAGCAGAAAAATCATATACTCAGCGCCACGCTGCGGAATTCTGGATGATTGAGCCTGAAATGGCATTTGCAGAGCTGAGCGACAACATGGATGTTGCCGAAGCAATGATTAAATATGTTATCGGCTATGTTCTTGAAAACTGCCCTCAGGAGCTTGAATTTCTCAACAAATTTATTGATAAGGAACTCATTGAAAGGCTGACTGCAGTCGCAAACTCCGATTTCGGAAGAGTGACATATACAGATGCAATCAAATTGCTTGAAGAGCACAACGATGAATTTGAATATAAGGTAAGCTGGGGCTGTGACCTGCAGACGGAGCATGAAAGATATCTTACAGAAAAGATATTCAAAAAACCCGTTTTCGTTACCGATTATCCCAAGGAAATCAAGGCATTCTATATGCGTCTTAACGATGACGGAAAAACCGTTGCTGCCTGCGACTGCCTTGTTATGGGCATCGGCGAAATCATTGGCGGCAGCCAGAGAGAGGAACGCCTTGACCTGCTTGAAGCAAGAATAAAAGAGCTTGGTCTTAATCCCGAGGACTACAGCTGGTATCTCGACCTTCGCCGTTACGGAGGAGTTAAGCACAGCGGCTTCGGTCTCGGCTTTGAAAGACTTGTTATGTATCTCACGGGTATCTCAAATATCCGCGATGTTATCCCCTTTCCCAGAACAACCGGCTCGGCAGATTTCTGATGTAAATACACAAGCCCTCTGTCGGCTGACAGAGGGCGTTGTTAATATCATTATTCATGGGTTATCCAAAATTCGCAGAACATAACTCCCATAAAGGGCTCGCTGAATTCGAGGTCTACGCATCCGTTTTCGATAAACTCTTTCTGGATTACATATGTTGCGGTTTCAAAGCCGGGCGCAAGCATTGCGCGGTCAAATTCTTCATCCTTTTCGCCGCCGAACTGAGCACCGCAATAAACAACATTTCCGTTAGCGGTTATCTTATGAGCGTTAAGAGCAGGCATCTTTTTATCCGAATATGTTATTTTCAGCTTGTAGTCGCCGTCAAAATTCAGTCCGCCAACCTTGCACTTAAAGGTAATATTATCATACACCTTAAACATTGCAGTCGGCATTTCACCTGTATTGACATTCGGTCTGTCACCCTGAAAATTCATATATATTTCGCCCGTCTGGGCAATGCCGCATTCTTCGAGTCCGTTGAGTGCAACAGAGAAATAATATTCATCGGAGCTAACCTTATTTCTGCCGAGAATTTTATTCATATAATCCGCTGCATTATCGGAATTCTTGGCAGCTTCAAGCCTGCCGAGAAGCCATTTTCTGTCGGTCACGGGAAGATCGATTGTTTCAAGTACGGCTCCCCTCTCCCAGTTATCGGCGCAGTAATTCTCAATATCGCTCTGCAGTCCGATAAGTTCAAACAGCTTTTGTGCAAGTGCGGATATATCGGCTCTTTGCTTTTTATAAGCATCATCAAAGTCGGTTTCAAGAATGTTTTTTGCCGAGTCAAGTCTGCCGTTTGCGATTTCCTTTTCAGCAAGCTTAATCAAATCAAGCTCAAAAATGCGTCTGTGCCTTACAACCCAGTCGCATTTCGCGCGCATGAGAAGCTGGAGGAATCTCCAGTTTTCCGAAAGAAAAGGATATTTTGCTTTGAGAATCTCAAAAGTTTCAAGAGTGCGATCAATCGTCGGATTTTCCGCAGGGTCGCACTGCCAGTTAAGCTCAAGCGAAAGAATTCCGTCGGCAATCATTTCGGGGTCTGCACCGTAGAAAAACAGCCTTGCATAGTCGAGCAGAGTTGTTCTTAAATCGCAATCGGGGAAATAATCCATATCCGACCACACAGCCTTATTGACATCATCCGTTACACCTTCGGAATAGCTGACGGAGCCGACAACATATCGGCGGGTCAGACGGTGAATCTGTCTATATTCACGCGGTCTGGGGTTGGTGCATTCGCGGCTGAGACCGGTTGTTAAGGCAAAATGCCAGTCATCCCTGTCAAAATGTACAGGATATTCGCAACGCACATTATGGGTTATATCGGGATAAAGTCTTATGGGATATTTTGAAGGAAGTCTGCGGCGCAGGGTTTCAAGGTCAAATGCGTGGTTGGGTCCGTGAATAACGCCGTCAATCTCCTCGGGAAGCTTTTCCATTTCTTCTATGAAGGTTTCTCCCCATGTCGGAATGGAATGCGGTTTTTGCGCGGAGGGCCACATCTGTGCATTCGGATGCACCTTTTTCAATGCCTTTGAAATTTTGCTGCATCTTGCAATAAATTCATCCGCGTCAAATTCTCCGGGGTCTCCTCCCGGAGGAAAAACAACATTAAGACGAGGCATGGTTGCATAGAGTTTGCCCCTTCTTTCTGCGGCCTGCTCAACAGTTTCGCCGTCGTTATTGGGATGCCAGAGGGAAACATCGAGATCAAATTCGTCCGCCATTTCAGTTGCTTTGACAAGGAACTCCTCCTCGTCATATTTCATCAAGCGGTTTCTCTTTGAAACTCCCTTTTCATAGGGAATATGTTCAACGGTATTTGAACCGAAAAACATCAAATCAAGATAGCAGCGGCGGTAATCCTCATAGCTCCACGCATCATATGTATTCGGCGTTGTTCTGTAGCCTATCTGATGACCTCGGATTGATTTATCGGGAGCATAATCGCCCGAAATATCTTCTGTTAAAACAGGCATGCCGCAAACGGGAACAATCTTACGAAGGAACATACCGAAGCCGTAGATAAAGCCTCTTATTCCGCTTGCATAAACTGTCAGCGCACTGTTACTACAGTCTATTCTGTAGCCGTCTTTTGAAATGCTTTTATCAGTTTCAAAAATAAAATTTGCGTTTTCTTTTTTTTCGCACAAAACAGGAGCTGCTCCTGTTCTTATTCTGATTTCCTCAGCGAAAAGCTCTGCAGCTTTTTTTGCCTGAACAGTATCCGAATAAACATTTAACACTTTAAAATCAATCATTTTAATTCTCCGTATTTTCAATTTCAGCAAGATCCTGTTTTTTCATTTCCGATCTTGCGTTTCTGTGTTCTTCAAGCTCAACAAGCATACGCTCCTTTGTTTTTCCGTGAACATTGAAAACCAGAAGCGAAAGCCCGTAGCCGAATCTTGCAACAGCAGGTGCAAGGCAGAAGATTCCCCAGATGCCCTTAAGGACTTTCGGGTCGGTGTGAGGAACAATATTTCCGAAAACATCCTGTTGAGGAGTAAATTTAATCCAGTCAAAAACAACACCCGAAAGCAGCGCATGAACGCTCGACGAAAGCTTATTGACATAGCTTGATACCGCATTAACAATGCCTTCGTTGCGTATGCCGTTCTGCCATTCAAGATAGTCATACATATCGCCCTTGAGAAGCGGATCACATACACCCATAATATGATTGGGAAGACCGCAAACGGTAAGTCCTATTGTTACAATGGCAAAATCAAGCCAGTAATTGCCCGTCGGCTTATATCCGATAAAATAAAGAAGAGTATATGCAACGCCGCTAAAAACGCCTGCTGAAATAGCTGTAGTACGAAGTCCGAATTTCTTGATAACTGCAGGCGCAACGGGTGTTATTACATAGTTTGGAATGCCTGTAAAAAGGCTGCAAAGAAGACGGTTTGAAAGTCGGCCCGTGCAGTTGAGCCAGAAGAAATCCTCGGATGCTCCGCCGACACCCTTGATTCCGCCGAAGAAATTCGAAAGCAGTAAGGCAGCAAGCGGTCGGCAGGTTATGATTGACTTTGCAGACTTGAAGAATCCGACCTTATTCATTTCTTCCTTTGAGGCAATCGAAACTCTTTCTTTCATTGTGAAGAAACCGTAAACCGCACCCAAAACCGCAATTACAACAAAGAAAACCGAAAATCCCGTGTATACCTGCGGCTGAGTGATTACATTTTTCGTTGCACCGGGCACAAAGTCAACAAACACGGGAACGAGCGACGGGAGCCAAGTGAACAGGTTAACAAATTTCTGCGTTGCAATTAGCGTACTTCGTTCGTTTGTGTTGGGCGTCATATTGTAAAGAAGCAGCTCCCATCCGCTTAGATAGGAAAAACCTATTCCGTAAATGATGGTTGCAACAAGAGCATAAATAAATTTCTGACCGGAGGTAAATGAACCCGGAATCATATAGAAAAGTATGGATGCAATCGCCCAGAACGGCATTGGAAGAATCAGGAACGGGCGCAGTCTGCCCCATCTGGTTCTGAATCGGTCAATAACAACTCCTGAAATCGGATCATCAAGAGCATCCCAAACTGTTGAAATCGTGCCGAGCAAGCCATACTGCTTGCCTGTTAGTCCGAGAAAGCTCATCATAAAATACTGCTTCGTTGAACCGATGAACGAGGTGAGATTGTTGAGTCCGTAAGATGTGATTGCATAAGCAGCGATCTCACGGGGACGCACATAGCGTTTCTGCTCTTTTTGAACAGAATTTTCTCTGTTGATTTCTGCCGAAGTATTTTCTTTTGCAGCCATTTTACTCTCTCCCTTGATTATACTATACTTAATTATGATAACATACATTAAATACGCCTGTCAATCTGTAATAAAAAACCAAACATCATCTGCGAATATTTTATACAAAACTGCCATATAATAATATTGAAACGGCACAAAAGCAAAAAATCAATTATATTTCGGATTTTTTTTAAAAAACTATTGACTTTTCGGATAAATAGTGTATAATTAATGAGCACTAAAAAATTAGATATCGCGGAGTAGAGCAGTTGGTAGCTCGTCGGGCTCATAACCCGGAGGTCGCAGGTTCAAGTCCTGTCTCCGCAACCAATAATCACAGATCGTCGTCAGATGGTCTGTGATTTTTCTTTTTAGGAGCAGGAATTGAATGACAAGCAGCACAGAGAAACAGTCCGATGGACTGTTGTGACTGCGAGCTACCAATCGACCGCAGGTGCACGAGTCCGGTTCTTTCCTCGCACCGTTTTGAGTATTCATAAGCTATTCGACCTTCAAGCACTGAATTTTTTGTTTAAATAGATTTTTTGTATTTTTCCTTCGGCGTGCAATATTGTTTTTATAGAGTGACGGAAAAAAGCCTGTGAATTAACTTTTTAAACTATGCTATATTGAATTTTTTGTAATGAATGTTATAATAAAACCAACAAAATTTATTCAGGAGAACGATTATGGAAGTAAGATTGATAAAGCCTGAAGAAGCTGTTGATTACCTTAAGATATCCGCAGCATCATTCATCTGGAAATTCAACAAAGACGAAGATACGGATGTTGAAGTGCCTGTTCTTGGTGCTTTTCATAAAGGAAAACTTGTTGCAGGTGTCGAGTTGTTCGATTTCAGGTGCAACTACTGCGGAAATTTGATAAACACACTTGTTCTCAGCGGAGTATGTAGCCAACCCGAATACCGCGGAATGGGCGCTGTAAGAGCAATCTTTGATGAAGTGGGCAGAACCGCCCTCAAAAACGACATCACGGCAGGGTTTCTTGCTCCGTTCTCAATCGCATATTATGAGAAATTCGGCTATGCAAATCTTAACCGTACTTTTGCAATCAGGGTACCTTTTCATAATCTCGGACACATTCCACATAATAACGCTGTTGAGCTTTATACGGGTGAACAGTTTGAAGAACTGTGCGAATTGCACAACAAATGTGTTTTCACGGAAAACCTTATGACAATCAGAGATGAAAAAAAGCATTTCTGCGACAAGCCTATCGAAAATGCAGATTACACATACATTCACCGTGACGCTTCCGGCGAAGCCGACGGATATGTGCGTTTTAAGATAAAGCGTCCCGACGAGCTTGTTGCTGAAGAGCTGTTTGTACTGACCCCCGATGCCCTTAACGGAATAGTCGGTTTTTTACGCAACTACGATGGCATCGTAAAAACTCTGCTTGTAAGAAAGCAGTATCAGGGTTCACCTTTTGCTTGTCTTGCCGACAGAATCAGCGATATCAAATATGAATACGACAGCGGCTATGCAGCGAGAATCTACAATCTTAAAAAACTGCTCGAAAGCAATGCGTATCCCGCAGAATACGGCAAATTCAGCATATTAAGCCTCGATAACTTTGAACATAATAAAGGCATATTTGATGTTGAATATCAAAACGGCAAAGCAACCGTCACACAAAGGGCTGACGGTGATGCCGACATCTCACTCACACCTCCTGCAGCAGCAAGACTTATCCTTGCAGGTGAGGGTCACACGGCGCAGACAGCTGTTTATCTGGACGGTGTTGAACTGAAACGCAATGCCGAAGATTTCTTCAGAGCTTTTCCTCACCGTGCAACACATTTCACTGACAGTTTCTGGTCAATATAAAGACTGCGTTTTATTTTGGCGCCCTAAAGTATTGACAAAAAAAGAAAGTATGTTATAATATTAAAGATAAATAACGATTTAAGGGAACCAGCTGTCTGCAGAGGATGTTGGTTCCCTTATGTTTTTTCAGAGAAAATCACAACGAAAATACTCATTGCCATAATTTAGAATAAGCTAAAAAAGGAGACAGCTTTTATGGAAATACAACTGCAGGAACTTATTGATAAGATTAAAAAAGACGGTGTGGAAGCGGCTGAAAATCAGGCTGAAGCAATACTTGAATCTGCAAAAGCCGAAGCCGAAAAAATCATCTCCGATGCACAGGCACAGGCAGACAAAATTATGCTCAATGCTAAAACCGAAAATGAACGAATGGTAAAATCAAGCGAGGATGCCATCCGTCAGGCAGGAAGAAATCTTCTTATCTCTTTCAGAGAAAGTGTCACGAGAGAACTCAAAGCAATTGTGGGCGATAATATCAGTTCCATATATTCATCGGATTCTTTTGCAAAGCTTATTATCAATGCCGTTGAGTGTTGGACAGGTAAGCCCGAAGCAGAGGATATATCGGTGGTTTTGAACAGCAATGACCTTAAAAAGCTTGAAGAAGCACTGCTTGCAGAGCTTA
Source organism: Acutalibacteraceae bacterium (assembly GCA_045539875.1). Taxonomy (GTDB): domain Bacteria; phylum Bacillota; class Clostridia; order Oscillospirales; family Acutalibacteraceae; genus CAG-177. Next base: position 263,137 of record JAZQGF010000019.1, on the reverse strand, counting down.
AAGCAAGAATGCATAATGGTGTTACTCTTAAAGCAAACGATAATTTTGACGGCGGTTTCAGAATTGCAGTTAATAACGGTTCAGTTTATTATGATTACTCTGCAGAGGCTGTAATAGATATGCTGTCAAATTATTTGAGTCCGAGGGTTACTGAACTTTTGAAAGAGGCGGAGTAAATATGGCTCAGTATTATTTGATTTCGCAGCTGCCGTCGCTTGACGGAATTGGCGAAAATACGCCTTTACCTATTACAGAAGAGCGTTTTTCGGAGTTATGCAGTCGGTTTTTAGGAAAAAAGGAACAGACCGAAATAAGCAAATTAACGCTTTCACCAACAAAAAACCACGAAAAATCAAGTTCGGCTTTGATTGAAGCATGGAATGAGGGCGAACGGAATTTGCGGCTTGCCCTCGCTAAAGTCCGTGCAGACAAAATGAAAAAGCCGTTTGATACAGAAAATAAATCTTTTCCCGTCGGGCTTGTTAAGGCGGCAAGCACAGCGGCAGAAACGGAAAACCCTTTGGAAGCAGAAAACTTTCTTAATCAATATCGTCTGGAGTTTTTGGAAACGCTCCGACCCATGGACAGCTTTTCGGATGATTTTGTGTTTTATTACGGACTTAAATTAAAACTGATTCTGAGAATAAGACAGTTTGATGCAGACAGCGGAAAAGCCGCATACAGAAATATTTATAACTCCATTTTGAACGGAGACAGATCGGAGGTTATACAATGACCGAAAATAAAGGCAAGGTTGTAAGCATTAACGGAAACCTGGTGTCTGTTGAATTTAAAGACAATGTTTCCATGAATGAAATATGCTATGTTATGGTTGACGGCACAGCACTTAAAAGCGAGGTTATCCGTATTCGAGGAAATATTGCACAAATTCAGGTATACGAAATGACAGGCGGTATAAAATGCGGAGACGAAGTTGAATTTACAGGCGATATGCTGTCGGCTCAGCTCGGTCCGGGCTTGCTCGGTCAGATATATGACGGACTTCAGAATCCTCTTCCGATATTGGCTGAACAGGCAGGCTGGTTCCTTGAAAGAGGAATCTATGCAGACGGATTGAACGCCGAAAAAAAGTGGGAGTTTACTCCGACAGCCACAGTCGGTGATACTCTCCGTGCGGGAGAATACATCGGAACAGTTCCCGAAGGTCCGTTTACACATAAAATATTCATCCCCTTTTATCTGCTCGGAAATTACACTTTAAAATCAATTGCAAAAAAAGGCGAATACACCGTAAATGAAACCGTTGCGGTTATAACGGATGAACGAGGCAGAGACATTCCCGTTTCCATGTCATTCAAGTGGCCCGTTAAGCGTGCGGTGAAATGCTACAGCGAAAGATTGGCACCCGTCGAAACAATGGAAACCAAGGTGCGCCTTATTGACTCGTTCTTTCCCGTGGCGAAGGGCGGAACCTACTGCACTCCCGGCCCCTTTGGTGCAGGTAAAACAGTTTTACAGCACACCACATCTAAATACGCGGATGTTGATATCGTAATTATTGCCGCCTGCGGTGAGCGTGCGGGCGAAGTTGTTGAAACATTAACCGAATTCCCCGAGCTCACAGACCCGAAAACAGGTCGTTCGCTTATGGAACGAACTATTATTATATGCAACACTTCCTCTATGCCCGTTGCATCCCGTGAAGCATCGGTTTATACCTCGGTAACACTTGCCGAATATTACCGTCAAATGGGACTTAATGTTCTTCTTCTGGCTGACTCAACATCCCGTTGGGCACAGGCTCTCAGAGAAATGTCGGGCAGACTTGAAGAAATCCCCGGTGAAGAAGCTTTCCCTGCATATCTGGAATCTTATATTGCGGCTTTTTATGAAAGAGCCGGCTATGTCCGTTTGCCTGACGGAAGCACTGGTTCTGTTACAATCGGCGGCACCGTTTCTCCTGCAGGCGGTAACTTTGAAGAACCCGTAACACAGGCAACACTCAAGGTTGTCGGTGCTTTCCACGGCTTGTCGCGTGAACGCTCGGATGCAAGAAAATATCCCGCAATCGATCCGCTTATTTCCTGGTCTAAATATAAAACCGTTATTGAACGCAGAAAATCCGTTTTTTGCATGAACATTCTTCACCACGGAGTTGAAATAGGCTCTATGATGAAGGTTGTCGGCGAGGAAGGCACAAGCCTTTCCGACTATGTGGTTTATCTGAAATCCGAAATGCTTGATGCGGTTTATCTTCAGCAGAACTCTTTTGACCTGATTGATGCAAACTGCAGCACCGTGCGTCAGCGTTATGTTACGGATAAACTGATATATGTTTTGGGCAGCGAGTACGCAGTAAGCAATAAGGACGAAGCCCGTGGCTTCTTTAACAGAATGCGTCAGAAGTTTATTGACTGGAATTATACAGAATTCGAAAGCGATGCTTTCAGAAATGTTGAGGCTGAAATCAATGCGCTTTACGAAGAATGCAGCGGAAAAATCAGCAGCGAAGCAGAGCTTTTGTTAAAGGACGGTGAGTAAGAATGAATAAAGTATTTAACCGAATTGAATCTATCACCGGAAATGTTATTACCGTAAAGGCAACCGGCGTTCGATACAACGAATTGGCTCAGATAAACACACGCTTCGGAAAATCGCTTGCACAGGTTAATAAAATTGAAGGCGATGTTGTTTCGCTTCAGGTCTTTGCAGGCGGTCAGGGCGTTTCCACCGGCGACGAAGTACGCTTTTTGGGCCGCGAAATGAGAGTATCTTTCAGCGAAGATTTGTTAGGTCGAATATTCAACGGTTCAGGTGAACCGAGAGATAAAGGACCTATGCTTACAGAAAACATGAAACCTATCGGCGGACCTTCCGTTAATCCTACCAAACGCATTCTTGCGAACCGTATGATGAGAACAAACATCCCCATGATTGATATGTTCAACACATTGGTTGTTTCGCAGAAGCTGCCGATTTTCTCAATTTCAGGTGAGCCTTATAACCAGCTTCTTGCCCGTATTGCCATGCAGGCTCAAGCAGATGTAATAGTTCTCGGCGGAATGGGTCTGAAGTATGACGATTTTCTGTATTTTAAGGATGAGCTTTCAAAGGGTGGAGCGTTAAGCAAAACGGTTATGTTTATCCACACCGCATCCGACCCCACCGTTGAATGCATGATGATTCCCGATATGGCTCTTGCCGTGGCAGAACAGTTTGCTTTACAAAACAAGGATGTATTGGTTCTTCTTACCGATATGACAAACTTTGCCGATGCCATGAAGGAAATTGCTATTACCCAAGAACAGGTGCCCTCTAACCGAGGATATCCGGGCGACCTTTATTCTCAGCTTGCGGCCCGTTATGAAAAGGCTGTTGACTTTGCTGATTCCGGCTCCGTTACTGTTTTGGCAGTTACAACAATGCCGGGTGACGATGTAACGCATCCCGTACCCGATAATACGGGATATATCACAGAAGGACAATATTATCTTAAAGGCGGCCGCATTGAACCTTTCGGCTCGCTTTCCCGACTCAAGCAGAATGTAAACGGCAAAACACGCAAAGACCATCGGGCGCTTATGGATGCAATGATACGCCTTTATTCCTCCTACAAAGAAACCCTTGAAAAGAAAAACATGGGCTTTTCAATGAGCCGTTGGGATGAAAAGCTCCTCAAATACGGTAAGCTTTTTGAGAATAGGCTGATGGATTTATCGGTAAATCTGTCGCTTGAAGAAGCCCTCAATTCAGGATGGGAAATTTTAGCTGAGTGTTTTGAAAAAGACGAAACCGGAATAAAGTCAGACCTTACTGATGAATTTTGGCCTGTTAAGTAAGGAGGGCTGTTATTTTGGCAAAAATCAAACTAACCAAAAATGAGTTAAAGGTACAAAAAGATGCTCTGAAAATGTACCGGAGATATTTGCCTACTCTGACGCTGAAAAAACAACAGCTTCAAGCAGAAATCCGCACTATCGAAACCAAGGCTAAAGCAGTAAGAAAAGAAAGAGAAGATCTTGAAAAAGGATTTGATTCATGGATTGCTGTTTTTAGTGAAAAAGATGCTTTCCCCGAAGGAATAATCACCGTAAGCAACATCCGCAAGGGTCAGGGAAATATTGCGGGTGTTTCGATCCCAACCTTTGAAGGTGCGGATTTTTCCAGAGGCGATTATGATTTGTATGTAACCCCTCTTTGGGTGGATATTGCCGCAAACCATATGGAAAAGGCGATACTGCTTGATTTGGAATCGGAAGTGCTGGAGGAGCAAGTCAGACTTTTAGAAGCTGAGCTTCTTGCAACATCTCAGAGAGTTAATCTTTTTGAAAAAGTAAAAATCCCAGAAACAGAAGAAAATATCAAAAAAATCTCAATTTATATGGCAGACCAGCAGGTCAGCGCCGTGGTTCGTTCCAAAATCTCAAAACGCAAGATAGCCCTTCGCAACGCAGAGTCTTCCGAAAGGGAGGTTTATTCGTTATGATTGTGCCTATGAAAAAAGTGTCTCTCGTAATCTTGGGGGACAAAAAACAGGAAACACTCAAAAAACTCCGCAAATTGGGAATTCTTCACATTGAAATAACAGAGGGCTTCGGTGAAAGGCTTGACGAGCTTAAAGAACAGATTTTCTTGCTTGAAAGCGCTGTTTTTATCATAGGAAAAAACAAAAATTCCGAAGTTAAGAATTTAACCGTTTCCGATGCTTTATCTGCGGCAAAAGAAATTTCAGCCCTTGCAGAAGAAAAAAAGCAGTGTCAGGCTCAGCGGATTGCACTTAACACAGAGCTTGAACGGCTGAAAAGCTGGGGCGATTTTAATCCTCGCGAAATTATTGAATTATCCGAAAATGGCATTGATATTGCGCTATATGAGATGCCCAAAACCGAATATGAAGGCTTGGGCGAGAATGTAAAAACCGTCAGATTGGATACAGGTAAATCTTCCGTTAAATTCTTTGTAATCAAGTCCGGAATTGAAGGTGAAGATGAGGCTGCGGAATCTTTAAACAGCTACAGATTTGAGCTTCCGAAAAAATCAGTCTCGGAAACAGAGCAAGAAATCTCTGAGCTGAACAGTCAAATCAAAACCATAGATAATAAGATAATCTCATATTCAGGCTGTATCGGGAGTATGAAAAATGCCGTCAAAGCGCTTGAAAAAGAAATCGAGTTTGAGGTTTATGCTACGGGCATGGCAGATGAAAATTTATCGTCTGACGAAAGAAGAGATGTTTCCGTTGCATATTTTAAAGGATACATTGAAGCTGAAAACCTTGACAGATTAAAGCAGACTGCAAAAAACAACTCATGGGGACTTCTTGTTGAAGAACCCACCAAAGAGGACAATGTTCCCACCAAACTAAAAAACAATAAGTTTGTTAGCCTGATTTATCCGTTGACCGACTTTTTGGGTACTGTCCCCGGATATTTCGAATATGACATTTCCGGTTGGTTTTTAGGTTTTATACTCATATTTTTCGGAATTATTTTCGGCGACGGCGGATATGGCTTGCTTATTTGTTTGGCTGCTGCCATACCGATTATAAAATCGCTTATTTCAAAAAAGACTGTTTCACCTGCTTTTTTGCTTGTAGGTCTTTTCGGCTTATCGACGGTACTTTGGGGCACACTTACCTGCACCTGGTTCGGACTTTCTCCCGAACAGCTTCCGCAGTGGCTTAAGAGCTTATCCGTACCGGTAATTTCAAATGTTTATGCCGATAAGCTATGGTATCCGTTCTGGACACAGGGCATGGCAGGACTTACCACAGCGCAAAATTTGCAGATATTCTGCTTTACGCTCGCTCTTATTCAGCTGACGGTGGCACATATAAAAGGCGCCGCAAGAAACAAAAAATCAATCAAAATGCTTGGCGATATCGGCTCGATATTGCAGCTTTTCGGCATCTATTATCTGGTACTGAGCCTTGTGGTCAATTCCGAAGTTTTCAGCTTTGGCTTGGTAATCGGCAGTATTCCCGTAGGCACGGTTGCCATTGCCCTTATAGGAACAGGCTTTTGTCTGAGCTTTGTATTCTCAAACTATGAAGGCAGCATTGTAAAATCCATACTTTCAAGTCTTACAAATATTGTTTCGGTTTTGCTGGGTGTAGTCAATGTGTTTTCGGACATAGTTTCGTACATTCGCCTTTGGGCTGTCGGTCTTGCAGGTGCGGCAATATCTGCAACCGTAAACGAGCTGGCAGGACCGTTGCTCGGAAACTTTATGTTTATGCTCTTGGCTATTTTCCTTCTTGTGTTTGGTCACGGACTCAATATGATATTGAATGTTCTGTCTGTTATTGTTCACGGTATCAGACTCAATACCTTGGAATTCTCATCGCATCTGGATATGTCATGGAGTGGGCATAAATTCAAACCATTTAAAGAACAAATTGATTAAAGGAGAATCATTATGAATTTAGGATTATTGGGAACAGCATTGGCTATGGGCATTGCCGCAATAGGCTCGGCAATCGGTATCGGCATTGCAGGACAGGCATCAATAGGTGCTTGGAAGAAGTGTTATATGAGCAACAAAGCCGCCCCGTTTATTCTTACCGTTTTTGCGGGTGCACCCCTTACTCAGACTATTTACGGCTTTCTTCTTATGCAGCAGATGAAATCATCCGCTGCTGACCCTGCTTTTTTGCTCGGTATAGGAATTGCATCAGGCGTTGCTATGGCTTTTTCGGCTGTTTTCCAGGGCAAAGCAGGTGCCGCAGGTGCAGATGCTCTGGCTGAAACCGGCAAGGGCTTCTCACAGTACATCACCGTTGTCGGTCTTTGCGAAACCGTTGCGCTTTTCGCGCTCGTTTTCAGCATGGTAGCTTTGGGATAAAAATTTTTATTATATCAGAGCACCAAAAATATACTGCTGATGGCAGCAGCTTTGTTTTAACAGATTGATTATAACCCTTATAAGTAACAGTATCAAATAAAAAGTCCCTAAACGCTTGATATATAAGCGTTTAGGGACTTTTTATTTGTTTAATTCAATGTATTGGATTTTTGCGGAATATAGTTGGTTTTAAGAAAAAATCAACAATATGCAAGTCAAAAAAACCGAGAATTTCATTTTCATCCTCAGCTAACGATGTGACAATTCAAAACATCTTTGAAATTTTTTCAGAGTCCGTAAAAACGGACACACAAAGAGTTATAATTAATAAAAATCGAAAAGGAGAACATTTATGGTATATTTAGAAAAATTTAAAATTGCATCCGAATCACAGGAAATCTGCGTAATCAAAGATGAGAAAAGGACCTGCTTCAACACTATGTATCCCTTCAATGTTTTTCCGTTAAAGGGACTTGAAAAACTGGATTTTTCTCCCGTAACGATTTTCTACGGCGGAAACGGTTCAGGAAAAACAACGCTGCTGAATGTGATAGCAGAAAAAACGGGCATAATCCGTCATTCGGAATTTAACAACAGTCCGTTTTTTGAAACATATCTGAAATACTGCCGTACATATGATGCGGCAATTCCGGAAACAAGTCAATTTCTCTCAAGCGACGATGTTTTTGATTATGTTCTCAACATCCGCTATCTCAATGAAGATATTGATAATCACCGCGAGCAGCTTTTTAAAGGCTATGCAGCCATGAGGGAGCGAGCAGCAACGGATGAAAATTACAGACAGCTTCACGGTCTGGAGGATTATGACCGATGGAAAGAGGCGCGTGACGCTTATTCAAGAAAAAACACGCAGTCAAAATTTGTCAAGGAGCGTCTGGCAAGAAATATTGACATGTTTTCCAACGGAGAAACGGCAATGCGGTATTTCACCGAGCATATCGACAGAGATTCTCTTTACCTGCTTGATGAGCCCGAAAACAGCCTGTCAATAAAATTCCAGCTCGATCTGGCAAAATACATCAGCGATTCCGCGAGGTTTTATAACTGCCAGTTCATTATCGCAACCCATTCACCTATATTTTTGTCAATAAAGGATGCTTTGATTTATAATCTTGACAAAGCACCTGTCCGCACCTGCAAATGGACTGAGCTTGAAAATGTGAGAGCATATTTTGAATTTTTCAAAGAACACGAAACCGAATTCGACGAAAAACCTTGAAAATCCATAACGGTAAACCAAGATATTTTTTGCAATAATGATTAAAAACATTGAAAAAGCCTGCATTATGTGTTAGATTAAAGATACAGGTTTTGAAAATCGCTGCATTGTTGATATTTTTTCATCACCGACTTACCCGTAAGTACGCAAAAATAAAAACAAGAAGAAGTGATTATAAATGAATATTTTGGTATTGAACGGAAGCCCCAAAGGAAAATACAGCATAACTCTCCAGACAGTTAACTATCTTATGCAGCAATATCCCGGTCACAGTTTTGAAGTTCTTCATGTCGGGCAGAAAATAAAAGCATTTGAAAAGGATTTCACCGCTGCTGCCGATGCGCTGAAAAAAGCTGATTTGATTTTGTTCTCTTATCCCGTTTACACATTTATTGCCCCTTATCAGCTTCACCGCTTTATTGAGCTTATAAAAGAATCGAGCATTGATCTGAGCGAAAAATTTGCAACCCAGATTTCAACCTCAAAGCACTTTTATGATGTAACTGCGCACAGATACATTCAGGATAACTGCTCTGATATGAACATTAAGTATGTCAGAGGTTTATCTGCCGATATGGATGACCTTCTGACAGAAAAGGGACAAAAGGAAGCGAAGGATTTCTTTGATTATGTTTCCTTCTGCATCAAAAACAACATTTACGAAATAAGCTCCGTTAAAAATACCGATGCAAAGCACATCCCTGCAGATGTTCCCGTTACAGATGAAAAAGAAAAAACGGGCGACATTGTTATTCTCACAAACTGTGAAGAAAATGACGCTCAACTTAAAGGCATGATTGAGCGTTTTCGTACGGTTATGCCGAGAAAAACAAGAGTTGTCAATATCAAAGAATATCCGTTTAGCGGCGGTTGCCTCGGCTGCTTCAACTGCGCCGTTTCGGGCAAATGCATATATAAGGACAACTTTGATGATTTTCTTCGCTCCAACATACAAACAGCGCAGGCAATCGTTACTGCATTTACGATAAAAGACCATTCAATGGGTGCATCCTTTAAGCTTTACGATGACAGGCAGTTCTGCAACGGACACCGCACCGTGACTATGGGCATGCCGATGGGCTACATCGTAAGCGGAAATTATTCGGAAGAATTCAATCTTCAGATGATTGTTGAAGGCCGTGCGCAGGTCGGCGGAAACTTCCTTGCAGGCGTTGCAACCGATGAAACAGACCCCAACACCGAAATTGACAAACTTGCCGCCTCTCTTGAATATGCTCTTAAGGCAGGCTATGTTCCCCCTCAGAATTTTTACGGCATAGGCGGAATGAAAATCTTCCGCGATCTTATCTGGCTTATGCAGGGCATGATGAAGGCTGATCATAAATTCTATAAAGCGCACGGACAGTATGATTTTCCGCAGAAAAAGAGAGGAAGAATGCTTGCAATGTATCTTGTCGGTGCCATGCTTTCATCTCCCAAAATAAAATCAAAAATGGGTAACATGATGAACGAAGGCATGATTATGCCTTACAAAAAGGTTTTAGAAAAAGACAAAAAATAAAGATATTATTTATAACTTCCGCAGCAGATGAACTGTTGCGGAAGTTTATGTTTATAATGCAATTTTTCACCTCTCTTTGTAAAAATAATTGTCGCGAAAAACCTGCATTTACTTTCAACCGCCAAAGCGTTATCAAAAACAAAAATCTCTGTATACGGCAGCCGTACACAGAGATTTTCTTTAATTAACGCAAGCTGAAGCTGAATTTGTTTTCTCCTGCGGAAAGCTTTTGAATTTCATTACCGAAAACAAATTCCGCAGGCTGATTTTCGGGAACATTTATTATAAACTCAACCGACGCTTCGCTCTTTTTATATGATACGCAGACTCTGCCCGATTTAAGAGTTCTGAAGCCCTCGGCAGAATTTATTCCGTCAACAAGAACGGGAGAAATGACTATTTCGGAATATCCCGCTCTGCCGTTTTTGGCACGGATGCCGAGAAGATAATCATAAAGATAAGCCGTAACCGCGCCGAACATCGGATGATTATGCGAACGGTCTCTCAGTGATCCCGGCCAGTATTCCCAAAAGGTTGTTGCGCCCAGACGCTTCATTTCCGCAAAGGAATGGAGTGATTCAGAAAGAAGCAGATCTGCGGCAAGCTGACCGTCGCCCTTTTCAAACAGAACTCTAGTGAGTATATCCGTGCCGAAAATGCCTGTATCATACCCTTTAAGCTTTTTATATTTTTCAACGGTATTTTTATATGCTCTTTCATCGCCGAGACCGATATCAACGGCAAATGCATTTGCGCCCTGCATGCCTCCGAGGAAATTGCCGTCCCATTTGTTGAAATATGCCGCCATAACCGCTTTTTTACGCCTTGCAATTCTTTCTTCAAACATCGGTATATCCTCTGTTTTGCCTATGATTTGCGCAATTTCAACGCATCTTCCGAGCGATTTGATATAGAAATAGTTATTTACAAATGGTGCCGGAAGAACAACGGATACAGGAGTACACCAGTCGCCGAGACACCACTCCCCTTCTTTGTCACTGACTACAAGCTCCGATTCCGAGTGAGATTCAAGATAATCAAAATATCTCAGCATATTCGGATAACATTCTTCGAGAACTGATGAATCGCCGTAATGCATATAAAACTGATAAGGAACCTCTACTATCGCGCCGCCCCAGCCGCCGGGGCCACCGCCTGAATGAGTATAGGGCGCGGTATACTGAACATGACCCGAAAGCTTGTCCTGACAGTCCTGAATATCCTTTATCCATTTGCGGTAAAAATTTTCCGCATCAAAAATATTCATCGCCGCATGGCAGGCAAGCTGTCCGTCGCCCGTATATCCTCTGCGTTCAAGATGAGGACAGTCCGAGGGTATTCCTGCATGCATATTGGTCAACTGAGTGTTGACAAAAGTATCGTGAATCCAGTTAAGAAGCTCATTATCCGATTTAAAATCTGAGGTTTTGCTGACATCGGTATGAATCACCTCAACGCACTCGGGAACCGCGTTGCCGTAAACCGCAAAATATCTGAATGCAAACCATGTAAAAAGCGGATTCGCTCTTCGTTCAACACCGTCACAAACAAAAACCGCTCTTTGATCCTGAATGAAGTCGGGATGGAGCTCACCGTTTTCGGAAAGCTCCTCAGCCATAACAACCGTAACCTTTTCGCCTGCCTTGCCCAAAAGCTTTATAACGGGATATCCGCTTGTATTAACACCGCAGTCATAAACAGTATAATCTTCGCATTTTTTCACCTTTCTGACAGGCAGTGCTTCAATAACCCTGTCCGGTTGACAGTCGCTGAAAAGATAATCAGTATCAAGCGGTTTTACACAAGCTGCTGCTTTCCACTCAATTTCATCCGAGCCAAAGGCAATCAAATCGGCATTCACCGCCGAAAAATCCTGCATTTCGTATTCCGTAAACTCATATTCCTTAACGAAGCTTGCCGCTATTTCATCCTTTTCGGACGAAACAAAATCAAATTCTCCGCTTTCATCCTCTCCGAAAATTCTCCATATTGCCTTGGCATCGCCGAATTTTCTCTGCCTCTCCCATGTGTACCAGCCGCCTCCGAAATGGATTACAATAACATTCTCACTATCTTTGAGCATAGGAGTTATGTCGTATTCGGGCACATAAATGCGATGCCCGCTGATTATCTCGTCAACGGGAAAATTTTTGCGTTCTTCAAAATCCGTATTAAGAGGCAGAAACAAATCATTACCGACTCTTTCCCCGTTTATGCAGCAATGGAAGAAGCCGAGCCCGATAACCCTGAGAGTTGCTTTCTTAACTTTATCAACCGTAAATTTTCCGCGCAAAGCAAAAAAATTGTTTTGTGAATAATCATCTGCACCAAGCCATTTTGCATTTAAAAACATTTCCTGCTGTGTCATGGAATACACCTCATTTATGAAATATATTGTTAATTCATAGTATCACACCGAAGCTGAAATGGCAATCTGAAATTTTTATTTTTCATTCAGGCAGCAACCGTAAGCCGACAAAAATAAGGTTTGGGTTATCCTCATATCAAAGTTGCAAAAAACTCTCGCATGATGTATAATCGGTTTATATCGGAGTTATTCCTACTTTGAAACACAAAGGAGATATCAGCTATGCTCAGAAAAAGACAGGTTCACCTTGATTTTCATACAAACGGCACTCTGCCCGTCGGCAAAAACTTTTCAAAAGAGCAGTTTCAGCAGGCGTTAAAAACAGGACATGTTAATTCAATAACCGTATTTTCAAAATGCCACCACGGCTGGTCATACCATCCGACCGAAATAAATGAAATTCATCCGTGCCTTGATTTTGATTTGCTGGGCGCACAGCTTGAAGCCTGCAAAGAAATTGATGTTAATGCACCCGTTTATATTTCTGCGGGATTTGACGAAAAGGAATTCGAAAAACGCCCCGAATGGCGTTATGTCTGTTCACCTGACAAGGACGCGCAGACAGCATACGAAAACGCCGTTCATTTCCACCTTCTTTGCTTTAATACAGAATATCTTGATTTTCTCTGCGCACAGATTGAAGAGGTTATGGAGAAATATAATCCCTGCGGAATCTTTCTTGACATTGTTTCTCCCAAGGTCTGCTACTGCGAAAAATGCGTTTCGGACATGAAGAATCTCGGCATGGATATTGAAAACGAAGCCGACCGCCAAAAATTCGCTGTTATGACATTGAATAAATATATTGAAGCAACAAACGCCGCAGTCAGAAAACATAGCGAAACTGCAACGATTTTTCATAACAGCGGTCACATTCCCAAGGGTGACTACAGCTTTATTGAAAGCAACACTCATCTTGAGCTTGAAAGCCTGCCCACAGGCGGCTGGGGATATGACCATTTTCCGCTTTCGGCAGCGTATGTGCGCTCGCTCAAAAACACAGATTATCTCGGCATGACAGGAAAATTCCACCAGAGCTGGGGTGAATTCGGCGGCTTCAAGCATCCAAATGCGCTTATTTATGAAACCTCTCTGAGCATTGCAAACGGCGCAGGCTGCTCAATCGGTGACCAGATGCATCCTCTCGGTGAAATGAATATGGCAACATACGGTCTTATCGGAAGGGCTTATTCTCTTGTTGAAGAAAAAGAACCGTGGCTTGACGGTGCAGTGAATGTTGCCGACATAGCGGTTCTCAGCGCGGAATCAATCACAGGAAACCGCGATGAAAAAGCCGATTTCGGCGCAAACAGAATGCTTCTTGAAAACAGCTTCTTATATAATTTCATAGACGGCACAATGGATTTTTCAAACTATAAAATGCTCATTCTTCCCGATGTTGACGGACTTCCTGACGAATTGATTGAACGAATCAAAAGCTACGCAAAAAACGGCGGAAAAATTATTGCAAGCGGGGAATCCATAATAAATAAAGAAAAATTTTCCCTTGATATCGGCGCTGAATACAAGGGTAAGAACGAATTCAGCCCCACCTATCTCATCCCATGTTATGAAACGGCAAACGGTGTAACCGAATACATCATGCGCTGCAATTCTTATAAATTTGAATCCGAGGGATGCGAGATTGCGGCATATATGCAGAATCCTTATTTCAACAGAACCGCAGAGCATTTCTGCTCACATATGCATGCGCCCAACAATCCCTGCGAAACATTCCCTGCTGCAATAATAAAAGATAACATTGCATATATCGGTTGGGACATTTTCACCGCATATGCCCGTCACGGACACATTTGCTTCAAGGAGCTGTTCACTCACATCATCAAAAAAATGATGGGCGACGAAACAACCGTTTTTGCGTCCGTACCCGACAAAGCTGTTGTTACTTACACAAGGCAGGAGAATGAGAAAAGAAACATTCTTCACCTTCTTTTTGCTCACACAACCGTCAGAGGCGAAAACACAGAGGTTATCGAAGACGCTGTTCCGCTTTACAATGTTAAATGCAGCGTTAAATGCAATGCAAAGCCCTCAAAAATCACCCTTGTTCCTTCAGGCAGAGAGCTTGAATTTGAATTCGGTAACGGCAGGGCGGAATTTACCGTTCCCGAAGTTAACATTCATCAGATGGTTGCAATTGAAGACTGAGGATTTCAAAGGAGAAGCAAATGAAAAAGCTGTTATATATTGACGCCTGCATCAGGGACGGCGAATCGAGAACAAAAAGAATTGCTCAGCCGATTGTTGATGCATTAAAAGAAAAATATGAAGTTGAAGCCCTCGTTATAAATGAGCTTGATTTGTCAATCGTAAAAAAAGACCTGATTGCACAGAGAAACAGCGGAATTATTGACAGCTCTGTTATGTCGTGGGCAGAGAGCGTGAGGGATGCCGACAGAATTGTTATTTCCGCGCCTTTCTGGGATATGTCAATTCCCGCAGCACTGAAAAATTTCTTTGAGCTTTGCTCGATTTTTGATGTAACCTTCAAATCAGACAACAAAACCTGCTACGGAAACTGCACTGCAGAAAAAATGCTTTTTATCACCACAAGAGGAATGAATATTTCAACAGGCGATGAGCTTGAGCAGGCCACTCCTTATCTTAAAGCACTGTCATGGCTTTGGGGAATCGGACCTCTGCAGGTCGTTTCCGCGCAGAACATGGATTATGTTTCCGAAGCAGAAATTGAAAACAAAATCAATGCGGCGATTACTGAAGGACTTAGGATTGCAGAAACATTCTGATAAAGTTTCGGAGGCGGTAAAATGTCTGAGCATAAAATCGATATAAAGTATCTTCTCGGAATTGACGGCGGAGGCACAAAAACAGAATTCCTGTTGACCGATATAAACAAAAACGAAATCAACAGGGTTATTCTCGGCGCATCAAACCCCGTCAACACGGGCATTGAAAACACGAAAAGCATCCTTTGCAAAGGCATATCGCAGACCTGCGCAAAAATAAATTACGCTGAAATATCCGTATTTGCAGGCATTGCAGGTGCAGGCTCCGAAAGCACAAAATTAACAATCAGCAAATTTCTTTCCGGGTTCGGTTTCGGAGCATATGCCAACGGATGCGATACCGAAAACGCAGTCAGAGCTGCCTTAAACGGTGAAAACGGCGTTGCCGTAATTATGGGAACCGGAATTATCGCATACACCTGTCTTAACGGCAAACTGCACCGTACAGGCGGTTGGGGATACATGATAGACAAGGGAGGAAGCGGTTTCTGTTTCGGTTCCGATGCTCTGAATGCTGCATTTGAGGCTGTTGACGGCAGAGGCGGCAGCAAGCTGATTCTTGAGCTTTGCGAAAACCGTTTAAAGAAAAAGCTGCCCTATGCCGTTGCCGAAATATATGGCGGCGGAGCATCATACATAGCCTCATTTGCACCCGTTATATTTGAAGCATACAAAAAAGGCGATAAAAAAGCCGAAGAAATAATTTCGCGCAACACATACGAAGCGGCGCGCATAATACGCACGGCTGTTGAATTTCTTAACGGAGAAAAAGGAAGAACCGTTATCTGCGGAGGCTTATGCCGCCGGAAGGATGTTATCCTTCCGTTTCTGAACAAGCATCTCGGCAATGACATTTTCCCCGAATTTCTTGACACAGCAACCGTTAACGGTGCGTTATCTCTTGCAAAAGACAACATACGGAGATGAAACTATGTTAAAAACCGAAATGCGAAATCCCGACACTTATAAAATCGGTGAAATGCAGACTTACGATATCATCAAAATAATCAATAACGAAAACGCCAATGTTATTTCTGCCATAGACGAAGCACTGCCTGAAATTGAAAAAGCCTGCGATGCGGCGGCGGAAACGATTCAAAACGGCGGAAGAGTTTTTTATATCGGAAGCGGCACATCGGGCAGACTTGCGGTGTGCGATGCAGCAGAATGCCCTCCTACCTTCGGTGTTCCCTATGATTTATTCAACGGAATAATCGCAGGCGGAAACGAATGCATGTTTAAAGCTGCCGAAAATGCAGAGGATAATCCCCATGCATCGGTTGAAGACCTCAAAAGCCGCAACTTCTGCGATAAGGATATACTGATAGGAATTTCCGCATCAGGGTCTGCGGCATATGTAATATCGGCGATAAAATACGCCGGAAGCATCGGCGCAAAAACCGTTTCAATCGTTAACAATAAAGGCACTGAGCTTGGCGAAACTGCAGATATCAACATCTGTGCCGACACAGGACCCGAGGTTATAACGGGCTCAACCAGAATGAAGGCAGGCACGGCGCAAAAAATCATTCTCAACATGATTTCAACAGCTTCAATGGTCAGATGCGGCTGCGTTTACGAAAATCTGATGATTAACCTTAAGCCCACAAACAAAAAGCTCCGCAAAAGAATGATAGGAATTGTTGCCGAAATTCTTAAATGCGGCGAAGAAGAAGCAGAGCAGCTGCTTGAAAAACACAACTGGAATATCCGCTCTGCGGTTGAATGAGAGGATAACTATGGGTATTTACAGAATTGCCGAAAACGGCGAAAGCAATTTTCACATTGTCAATCACCAATATTCCGATGAAACAATCCGTTTTGCCGCATCGGAAATGCAGAAATATTTGCTCAAGGCAACCAATGCCGCTATCCCCTATTATTCCGACAGATGTCCCATGAGAGGCCCTGAAATAAGAATCGGAGCCGATGTCAGGGGTGAAACAATAGCCGAAACGGATATGCATGATGAAGGCTTCCGCATAAAGGGTGACGGAGAACATATTACCATAACGGGCAAAACCTCGCGCGGAGTGCTTTACGGTGTTTACCGTTTTCTTGAACTCTTTTGCGATTTTCGCTGTTTCACAAAGGATATTGAAACAATTGCAAAAACAGATGTGCTTGAAATTGATCTTGACGAAATAACCGGTGAGCCTGCCTTTGAATTCCGCGATGCATATTTCCGCAACGCATTTGACGGTGGATTCGCGTCAAAAAACAAGCTCAATTCGGGGCTTTGCGATTTATCCAAGGCAAAAGGCGGAAGACTTAAATGGTTCAATTTCCATCATTCCTTCTGCGACCTTGTGTCCGAAAGCGAATATTTTGAAGAGCATCCCGAATATTATTCCGAGGTTGACGGCAAAAGAGTTAAAAACAGCCAGCTTTGCCTCACAAATCCCGAAGTGCTTAAAGCCGCAGAAAAAACTCTCAGAAAATGGATTGAAGCAAATCCGGAATGTACCGTTTTTTCTGTTGCGCAAAACGATAACAGACTGCGCTGCACCTGTCCGGAATGCACCGCACTTGAAGAGGAAGAGGGCAGCCCTGCAGGGCCGATTATTCATTTTGTAAATAAGCTTGCCGACTCAATCAAAAATGATTATCCCGATGTTTTGCTCCATACATTTGCCTATCAGTATTCACTGCCTGCGCCGAAAAATGTTGTTGCAAAGGATAATGTTATAGTCCGTTTATGTTCAATTGACTGCAGATATGACAGACCGTTCGAAATTCTTGCAAAAGAAAATCCCGAAGGCAGCGAGGCGGAATTCGTTAATGCACTCACAGATTGGAAAAGCCACGCAAAACGGCTCTATGTCTGGGACTATGCGGTTAATTTTGAAAATTATCTTCAGCCGTTCTTTCATTTCCGAACTCTTTCGGAAAATATCCGATTTTTCAGGCGCACAGGCGTTAAGGGCCTGCTTGAGCAGGGAAATTTTGCCTACGGCGGCGGCGCCGCTTTCGACGATTTGAAAGCATATATCATAAGCAAACTGCTCTGGGATCCCGATACGGATATTTACGGCGAAATTAACCGTTTTATCGCGGCGGTTTACGGAGAAAAATCAGGTGAGTACATCAGAGAATATGTTGAGCTTATGCAGAAAGCCTGTTCATCAAAACCGCTTTCAATCTATCAGAATCCCGATGCTGAATACATAACCGATGAGCTGGTTGAAAAAGCCGATGCTCTGTTTGAAAAAGCAATGAACGCCGCATCATCCGAAGAAATCCGAAAACGCGTAGAGCGTGAATACCTTTCAATCCGTTTTCTGCAGCTTGCGCGCATGGAAATGAACACAGAAGGCAGAAAGGAGCAAATTGAAAAGTTCTTTTATGATGTCAAAAGCTTCGGCTTAACCGAAATAATGGAGCGTGCCTCGCTTGCGGTATCAAAGCGATGCATGATAAACAGCCGCTACGCCACCGACCATACGGGAGAATACAGAGTTTATTACATAATGCAATAAAGAAAAACATATCCCCTGAAAAATTGCAGTTAATGCAAAATTTCAGGGGATATATATCTTTACAGTTTCAGTCCGTAAACCGCAACATTTTTTCTTTCTTCAAGCAGAGTGAAGCCGTATTTTTCATAAAAGCCTCTCCCCTTTTTGTTGTGAATCCATACCGTGAGCATAACTCCCTTAACGCCCTTTGCTTTCAGGTGTTCAACCAGAGCATCCGTCATCTTATGTCCAAGACCCATTCGCTGATATTCGGGAAGAACATCGATATGAATATGTGCTGGGTATTCCGATTTGAAATCCTCCTGCGGAACAATCGACCTGAGTGCAGAGCGTCGGCGTTTATACTCCCATTTTTTGATTTTAGTATAATAATTCTTCAAAAAACGCTCTTTGAAAACATCAAAATTTTCCGTGCAGATAACATATCCTATCGCCTTATCATTTTCATCGACAGCAACAAAGCAGTTTTCCGGTTCATTTTCAATATAATAGTCACAATAGACAGCAAGAGTAAAATTGATTCCTCTTTCAGAGCTTTTGCACGGCCCGTCGCTGTTAAGGCACACAAAACGGACGGCTTCTTTATCCTTTGCTTCATACGGTCTGATTGTCATATTTTCACTTCCCATATTTCAGTTGGTAAAATTTTATCATTAAAACGCACAAAAATCAAGGCGCATAATCTGTAATTTTAATATATTGTATTAAATATAAAAATGATGTATTATTATTGCATTGGGAGGTGTTGCCAATGATAAAAGGCATTAATTTCTCTTCTGCATGCAAAAATCTTTTCGGAGCAAGCCTTAACAGTCTTGATATAACCGTTTCGGTTATCAATTCAAGAAGCACTGTTTACTGCGAGAAATCGCACAGAATCACGGATGAAAAATACATTCTGAAAGTGAAAGAAAACGCTGTTGAGGTTATTTGCTCGGGTGAAAAAAGCGCATTTTATGCTCTGTGCGACATTGCCAAACGAATTGACGAAAACAGTCTGAATTGCGGAG
Source organism: Acutalibacteraceae bacterium (assembly GCA_045539875.1). Taxonomy (GTDB): domain Bacteria; phylum Bacillota; class Clostridia; order Oscillospirales; family Acutalibacteraceae; genus CAG-177. The sequence goes on along the minus strand of JAZQGF010000019.1, from coordinate 243,946 downwards.
AATACACCTGCGCCCCGTCTTTTCCTGTAAGAGGTTATATAGAAGGTTTTTACGGCAATCCGTGGAGCCACGAGAGCAGAAAATCCGTTATGGCTCTTATGGCAAAAAACAGAATGAATACCGTTTATTATGCACCCAAGGATGACCCCTATCACAGGGATTTATGGCGCGAATGCTATCCCGAAACAGAGCTTTTAATGCTTAAGGAGCTTGTTGACACAGCATCGGATTATCACATGGATTTTTATTGGTGCGTCGCTCCGGGTCTTTCAATGAAATACTCCGATAAATCCGAATTCGAAGCGCTTATGGCAAAAACCAAGCAGCTGTATTCAACAGGAATCCGCCGTTTCGGTCTACTGCTTGACGATATAGGCGAAGAGCTCGAATATGATGAAGATAAAGCCGTTTACGGCGAAACCGTCAATGCACATATCGAGCTGATTAACAGATATTATTCTGCTCTTCTTGAAATTGACGCTGCAATAAAACTTACCGTCTGCCCCACTCTCTATCACGGCAAGGGCGATGAATACTACATTTCAAAGCTCGGGCAAAACATTCCCCCGCTTGTTTCTGTTTTCTGGACGGGCAGAGATATATGCTCCCGCGAGCTGACAAGCTTTGAGGCTTTGAAATTCATTGAAGGCACTCACCACAAGCCGCTTTACTGGGACAACTACCCCGTTAACGACTGCTCAATGTTTAACGAGATGCATATTTCTCCGATAATCAACCGCGATACGGATTTACACAAGTATTCCGAGGGCATTATTTCAAACTGCATGGAATATGCAGAATGCTCAAAAATTCCGCTTATCACCTTTGCGGATTATCTTTGGGACAGCGAGAACTATAATTCGCAGGTTTCATGGGAGAATGCAATAAAGCAGGTTGTCGGCAAAGAAAATGCAGATAATTTCATCATTTTCGCAGACCATCTTTATACATCATGTCTTAAGGATGCAAATTCAAGAAGAATGTATGCGGAACTTGATAAAATCGAAACCGAATTCAAATCGGGCAACACTCAAAAAGCTTTTGAGCTTGCGGCTGAATACATCAAAAGAATGAAAGAATGCAAAGATTATCTCATGCGTGATGAGCCGATTTGCAGAGAGCTTGCAAAATGGGCTGAAAAATTCTTTGTTGCATGCGATATAATTGAAAAAGTGTTTGAATTTATCAAAGGCAAAGATGAAAAGCTTGTTGCAGAAATATTATCGCTTGCAGATAAATACAGTTCAATGCCTGCAAGGCTTTCAAATGAAATTGATATCCGCGCGGAGCTGAAAAGCGAGCTCGGAATAGGATAAAAATAAAAAGGAGTTAGTTTTATGGCAATTATCACAAGATGGATTTCGGCAATCATGGCAGTTCTTATAGGTCTGCCGCTGCTTCTTTCCGCTGTTTTTCAGAGTCTCACAAAAACGGGCTATGACGAAAGACCCGTTGAAGCAATCAGCGCTAATTTTCTTGAAGGCTCCGAAATTTTCATTGATGAAGCTCAGGCTGAATACTGGTCTGCGGGCTACGCAAGAAATGTTCTGACTCCCGAGGATATTGACAGCCACAGATATTTTCTCGGCGGATTTCTTAAGTTCCCTGCACAGGAAGCAACAGGAGCTATTGACGATTTATGCGTCAGAGCCGTTGTTCTTGACGATAATTCAGGCAGAGGCGCAGCCGCATTTGCATGGATTGACTGCATAGGACTTATGAATGCCGATATCAAGGCAATCCGAGAAAAGCTCAGCGACATAACAGGCGCAGGCAAGCTGATAAGCATTAATGTCGGCTCAACACATGCACACAGCGGAATTGACACTCAGGGTCTATGGGGCAACATTCCTTACAGTGGCAGAGACGAAGCCTATATTGACTCGCTCGTTGAGAAAGCAGCCGATGCAATCAGAACAGCATATAATCAGCGCACACAGGGAACGCTTTATTACGCCGCAAAGGCTTGCCCCGAAATGTTTGCGGATACACGCGATCCCTATTCGATTGACGAAAAGGTTCACCTTTTCCGCTTTGTTCCGAATGACAGCAGCAAAAAAGAAATCTATATTGCAAATTTCGGCGCTCATCCCATTAATCTCGGCTGGAGCAACACAGAAATCTCAGGCGACTTCCCTTACTATATCGAACAAGCCGTCAACAGAAATTCAAACGCGGATTTCCTGTTTATTCAGGGAGCAATCGGCGGCGGAATTCATAACAATATGGGCGAAGAAAACGGCATCTCTCCCGACGGCACAAGCTATGAAAAAATGCAGGAATACAGCGTGATTATGGCAAACATTCTTGCGGAGCTTGCCAAAATTGCTCAGCCCGTCGAGCCGATTCTCAATGCTGTTCATTCTCAGATTGATTTTGAGGTAAACAACTTTATTTTCAATCTTGCGGAGCGTGCAGGTCTTTGCAACGCAAAAGCATTTAAGGAAAACGGCAAAATATGGCTTACAAGCGAAATCGGTTATGTTGAAATCGGAAAGAACATAAAAATCCTTGAAGTTCCCGGCGAAGTTCTTCCCGAAATCGTTTACGGCGGTTTCTTCTCAGCCGAAGAAAGCTATAACGGCACAGAATATCCCTATGCCGCACTCAATACATATTTTGACGAAAGCAATGATGTTCTTGTTTTCGGACTCTGCAACGACGCGGTAGGCTATATCGTTCCCGACAACGATTATTCCTCATCAAACGAAGAGGGTCATTATGAAGAAACCGTTTCAACAGGTTCATCTTCCGCAAGTGCACTTTCAAAAGCATTTGCAGAGCTTATAGCTAAATGGGGGTAATTTATAATGGAAATTATCAGATTTTTACGCATTCCGAATCTGGTCAGAGGAATCATTTCATTTCTTCTGTCGGCAATAATAATTCTTATGCCGCCCTCGGTTTTTACAACCGAAGAGAAGGCCTCGGAATATATGCTTGCAGGCGACAGCACATTCACGGAAACAGCAGGTGAAAAATGGACTGTCGGCTTTGCAAAAGAGGTTCTCACTCCCGATGATGTTACCGCAGACACCTATTATATCGCAGGCTACAATGTCAACAATCCGGCTCAGGGAGTGCTTGACGATATGTATGCAAAAGCGGTTTATCTTGACGATAATACAGGCAGAGGCGGAGTTGTTCTCTGCGCGCTTGACTGCGTGGGAATAAGCCGCGCTGATATAAACGAGATAAGGCAGAAGGTTATTGAAAGCGGCAAGGTGCCGGGGCTTAAATCAATCAACATCTGCGCCACACACACTCATTCGGCAATTGATACTCAGGGTCTTTGGGGCTATGATTTCTATGCAGACGGCAAAAACGAAAGCTTCATGGTTTCTCTCAAAGAAAAAACCGCCGAAGCAATCATCAGAGCCTATGAGGCAAGAAAGGACGGTAAGCTTTATTTCGGCACTGCGGAAGCAAAAGGAATGCAGGCCGACACAAGAACTCCCATCGACTATGACGAAACCGTAACAAGCATCCGCTTCGACCCCGTCGACGGCAGTCAGGATACATATATAGTCAACTTTGCAAGCCACGCCGAAATGCTCGGTGCAAAAACAACCGTTGTCAGCGCAGATTTCCCTGCATATATGGATAAGGAAATAAACGAGAAGACAGGCGGCGCAAATGTTGTTTTCATCAACGGTGCGGTCGGAGGACTTATTACAGGCGATAAAATCAATGAAATTCTTGACAAAACCATTGATTTTGACTGCCTTGCGTATACAAAAGAATACGGCAAAAAGGTTGCAGACCTTGTTATGGGCATAACAAACGAAGCAGAGCTCACGCCCATAATCAACATCAAATCAAAGACCGTCAGCGTTAACTGCGAAAACACTGCCCTTCTGCTCGCGCGCTTCATAGGCGTTCTCAACAACGATGTTGCCAGAACCTCTGCAACAAAGGCTGCCATCATCACCGAGGTTTCATATATGACGATCGGCAGCAAGCAGATAGGAATTTACATGATTCCGGGTGAGCTGAGCCCCGAGCTTGAAAGCGGCAACTTCCTTTCCGCAACGGAAGCGGCAAACGGTACCGAAGCAAACTACAAGGTGCTTTCAGAAATGTCGGACTGTGAGCATAATTTTGTGCTCGGTCTTTGCAACGATGAAATCGGTTACATCATTCCTGAAAACGATTTTCTTCTTCACGAATGGTTCCCTTATTTCAATATCCCCTATGACGAAAACGGAAGAAAGCATTATGAAGAAACGAACTCCGTAGGTCCGGAAACAGCGGCAGCTCTTCTCGCTGCAATGGACGAACTGATATCATCCCTGTAACAGAAAACGCTTGTACGGATTTTACCGTACAAGCGTTTTTTATTTGCAGGATTTTACCGTTTCAAAAGCCATCTGAGGATAATCAGTCATTATGCAGTCTGCACCGTTTTCGGTGAGAAGCTTAACCTCCTCTTCGCTGTTGATAGTCCAATACTGAACGGCAATATCATTTGAATGAGCATAGTTAAGCATTTCTCTTGTGCCGAGATTGATAATATTATCAAGAGCACTTGAGCCGTAGGGAATTTGCAGGGCAACATATGAAGGGCTTACATCCTGCAAATCCCAGTCCATTCTGAAATAGAAATAAAACTGAATTGCTTCAATCGCATCGGCAGTTCGGGAAATCTCGGGATACTTCATCTTCATATAAGCCGAGGTATCGGGAGCAAAAGTTGACCATATAACTCTGTCCTGAAGATTGCGCTCGGTAATTATGGAATAAAGCTTATCCGCCGCCTTATAGCTGTTAATTCCGATACTCTTTATTTCGATAACATATTTATATTCTCTGCCGTTGCTGTTTGCCTCAACAAAATCAATTATCTCATCGCAGGTAACAACCTTGAGATTATAGGGAATATCGTCACCGCGCAGACCTCTGTAGGGATATTCACCGTCAATCTCAAAATTCTCACCGAGATTGAGTGCCTGAGCTTCTTCAAGAGTGATTGAGGAAACAAAAACATTGCTTCTGCCAAAGGCTTCTTCGGCATTTGATGTGTCATCATATGTAAGGTTATGAAGAAGAACAAGCTCTCCGTCCTTTGTAATCTGAACATCAAATTCAAGAGTATCAACGCCGAGAGTATCTGCCTGCTCAATAATATTTTCAAACGCCATGAGGGTATTCTGCGGGGCAAGGCCCGCGCCTGAACGGTGGGCGGCAATATCAGGGTCAAGATAATCCACAATATAGGGGTTTGTTGAATCGGGATAATTTTCAACGGGAGTGTTCGGGTCGCCTGCATCTCCCATAGTAAGCATAATGGGAATGAGCATAACAACGGCAACCGCCGCATGGAAAACATTTTTTATTGCTAAAAAAATTGCTGACATAGCCTTATCTCCTGCCGTATATTTTTACAGATATTATATATTATCTCTCTGCTGAATTCAAGATGTTTTCAAACTGTCTTTACTTTTTCTGCAACTGTGATATAATCATTTTGTTATCTGTTATTTCTCCGGAAAGGAAATATATTTATGAACGGTAAAAACAAATGTAAGATTCTCAAAGAAATCCGACAGAAAATCGCAGAAGAAAACGACATTGAACTTGTCACATCCGAATGCAAATATCAGGGAGAATGCTCAGGCACCTGCCCTAAATGCGAAGAAGAGCTTCGTTACCTTGAAAGAGAGCTGAAAAAAAGGCAGATGCTCGGCAAAGGAATTGCGGTTGCAGGCGTTGCTGCGGCGCTTGTGCTTGCGGCAAAAATCGGAGAACCGATTGTTAATGAGCTTTATGAAACCATAACCAGAGATGTACACCAGGGATTTATGCCTCCCGATACGATAAACATGTCTGTGGATGACTCATTTCTTAAAAACGCCGATTTTTTCATTGACAAAATCAAATAACTATGGAAAACCGTATTCAGACAATTCAGGCTCCGTTTGTTTCAATTGCAAGGCACCGCATTCAGATTGACGGAAAGGGAGTAACAACACTTGTCGGATTTCACGGCTGTCCTCTACGGTGCAAATACTGCATAAATCCGTTTTCATTTTCTCCCGATGCTAAAAAGGTATTTCTTGCTCCCGATGAGCTGTACCAAAAAGTAAAAATTGATGAACTTTATTTTCTGGCTACGGGAGGAGGCGTTACCTTCGGCGGCGGTGAACCGCTTCTTTATCCCGATTTCATAACGGAATTCCGTAGAATTTGCGGAGATTCGTGGCATATCTGCGCCGAAACATCGCTGGCTGTTCCGTGGGAAAACATCCAAAAAGCATCTCAAGCGATTGATATGTTTTATATTGACTGCAAAGATACAAATCCAGAAACATATCTCAAATATACAGGAAAAGATAACAGCCTTATGTTAAGCAACATAAAAAAGCTGACAGAAATTATTTCTCCCGAAAAAATCATCATTCGCATCCCTCTTATAGCTGATTTCAACACAGAAGAACATCAAGAAAAATCCAAGAAAATTTTCTCGGATATGGGCATAACTCAATTTGATTTATTCGCTTATACAACAGAACATTCAGGACAAGAAAAGCAAGCAACAGATTAACCCGTTGCTTGCTTGCTTTATTAATATGTAATTGAATAATCCTTTTCGAAGGTAAAACCAACCGTGCCGCTGTGAGTGCCGAACATATCAACCGTCAGCGCAAGAACAACGGGAGTTATATATCTTATATGAGTAACATTGCCCGTTGCCTTATCAATTGTTGCAACAACCTCACAATTGCTGTAATCCGTTGTAAATTCTTTGATAAACGATGCCTTTTCGGCAACCTCGCCTGCTTCGATAACATCACAGACAGAGCCTACACCAACCCCTGCGGTTGGATTTTTGCTGTCTTTAAGCTCAATACGGATAACATACCGGCTGCCCTTATCGGCACAGGATGCACTTTCAACATACTCGGGTTTCAGCACGCTGACATAACTCTGATTTGGAACAAGGAATTCGTTTGTTATGTCCTCTCTTGTTTCGTAAACAATGGGGTCTGTGTCATCCTTCATAAGAGTTGTCATCATGGTTTTTGCCGTTGACTCAAGAGCATCGGGAATATCAAGCTTATCTTCATTCACTGTTCTTTTTTCGTAATTCTTTACAACTTTCTTTGCATTGGGCTTGATTTTATTTGCGCTGAGGTTGAAATATGAAACTATTTCTTCTACCGTTTCAGGTGCTGCGGCGGCAGATGTTGTTTCTTCCGCAGTAACGCCTGAAGCTTCGGTCTGCTCTGCATTTTCGGAAACCGCTTGAGTATTAACTGATAAAACATTCTCTGCCGAAACCGATTCTGTCTGCGCCGCATTCACGGTCACATGCTGTGCAGTTGTTTCCTCAGGCATAACATCGGGATTTTTTTCTGAGCCGCAGCCCGACAAAAGTAAAACCGACGATGCAAGAACAAGAGAAACTGCCGATAAAAACAATCTTCTTTTCATATTTTCCCTCAATTCACAATTAATTTTTAATCACCGAGAAGTTCGTAATATCTGCCCATCCAGTAGGGAAGAAGGTAGATATAGGGCATCATAGCCCTCATTCCGTTTGCCCCTGCGGTGCCTGGAAGAGTTGAGGTGCGGTTAACAACCTTTGAATTAATATTAACAAACTCCTCTGCACCCGAATCGCACACAAACGGATTTCCGTCATAATGAACAAGAACTCTTGCCGAATATTCAACGGGATATTTGAGCTGAGGAGGTACTCCGAGAGCTTCCTGCTCCGTATCCCATACGATATCCTTCCTGTAGCTGTTATAAACAGGCCATCTGACAAGGTCAAGATTCATTTCTGAGAGTGATTTTGCCGCATTCTCGATATCGCAGTAATTATCGGTGAGCGCACCGTAAACAATGTTGAAGAAGGGCGAGCGCTCGGTTCTTTCATATTCCCAGTGATGAGTAAGACCCATTTTGAAAATTTCGTTCTGCGCCGCATCATCGTTATAAACAATCAGAGGATAAATATTAACGAAATCAAGCTGATCGTCAATATGAGCAGTGTGTCCGTCTTCACACTTATACTGCATGCAGTTCATTGCGTAATGATGCTTGCTGATAAGCATATTATAAACATCGTTATATTTTTCTTCGCCCGTAACATGATAAGTTGTTTTGAGGAACGAAAGAATTTCAAGAGAATTCGTGCCTCTCTCATAGAACCATCTGTCATCGTTATTGAGAAGATCAGGCTCCCAGTTTGCCCATGTTGTCGGAACTCCGTCAACATCGGTAAGATGGAAATTATTATCAAGAATATGGTCGGTGATTGTTTTTACAACCTGTGCTATTTTCTTTTTTTCTTTCTTATCGGCAACAAGGTCGTAATAAATTCCGTATGCAAAATAATGACCCGTCATTTCGTCGCTTGAGGTTTCTCCAAGCCATTCGCAATCGGGATTATCCTCGCAGACATGCCATTCTTCTCTGTTGCCTGTGAGGAAATTTTCTTCGTGAGAATATCTTGTTGCTCTTGCGGTAAAGCCGGGCTTGCCCGTTACTTCGGTAAGCTTTATCATGGCTTCAACGGCTCTCTTGGCGTTTGCCTTAGCCTTTTCATCGCCCGTTACCTTATAGCGGAAGCATTGGCTCGCACAGTAAACGCCCGTGAAGAGTCCGTCATTATCGGAATTGGGGAGCCAGCCTGAATCAAGGTCGCCGTATTTGCGAAGCTCTCTTGAAACCTGATAGCCTTCATTTCTTGTGAAATATTTAACGGCAAGCTCATCATAATGATTTGCCTTTTCTTCAAGAGTCATGTATTTGTTTGTGATAATGCTGATTCCTCTGGGAGTAACCGCAGCAATTGTTCCGTTATCCGATACGGTGATTTTTGTGACCGTGGGATGCATAAGCCATGCGCCGTAAGAGAAATATGAAATTTTGCCCTCCGCAAGAAGGATAATACCGGTATTTGTCGCAAAATACTTCTTGCCGTCTGCAGCAAAGAACATATCGTTGAATGAACCGTCGGGCACAGAATAGAAATCATTACCGTTAAACCAATAATTTCTGCCGTCATATATGTTGAGTCCTTCATCCGAGCCTGCCCAAAGATGACCGAGGGCATCAATCGCAAGGCAATTGATTTTTCTGCTCAGCACGCCCGACATATCGGGAGTCATTTCGGCCCAGTGGCGGCGCTTGCCCTTCATCGAAAGAAGACCTTCTTCGGTGCAGCCGATATATACGGTTTCACCGTATTTTGATTTATTGTCATGCGCAGCAAGGCAAAGAGTATTTTCGGGCAAACCGACTATACTCCTGAATTCACCGTTTTCCATAAGGAAAAGCTCATTTTCGGTGATAAGCCATACCGACTTATCGAGAGCTACCGATATATCAATAACAGGAGCGCCGAGGTCTGCAATCCTTTTGATTTTCCCTTTTTTTACTTCGGCAAGGGAATTATCAACAGCAGCAAAAAGCCTGCCGTTTCTTGAAAACAGCTTTGATACCTTTGCAGAAAGCTTTTTTATTTTTCCGTCGGCATATTCAACAAGACCGTCGGGCTGTGCGATATAAAGCGTTTCGCCGTCAAACGCAACCGAATCAACATTTTCAACATCAATGCCGCTGTCTGCTGTTAAAAAAATCTTGTCGTACTGCTTGAATTCTCCGAAATTGAGTGTAGGTTTTTTCATGTTTTTTCTCCTGTGAATTTATTTTCCGTGATTGGACTGTTATACCATACATAAACATAATAATCTATTTAATCATGCAAGTCAAACATTTCGCCGATATTTTATTGACAATTTTTTTGCGGCAATGTAATATATTACTGTTTTAAAAAATTAAACGGAGGAGAAAATGAAAAAGAAAAAAAGCGAGGCACAAAAGGCGCATATTTTCAGAAACACCGCCTTTATGCTCAAATGTGCATGGAAAAGCGCACCACTGTCACTGCTGATAATTTACCTTGCATATATCGTTGAAAATGTTTATTATTCGGTAGTCGTCAGCGTAATGTTTCTGCAAACTGCGCTTTCAATAATTGAAGGCAACGGCACCTTTAAAGAATTCGCAATCAAAATGTGCATCATCGTTTTCGGCAAGGTTTTCGTTGACCTGCTGGCGTATATTGATATGTATACAGTCAGAACAAAATTCGAAATCAAATGCGAAAGCTACATAAACAGCCTGATTTTCAAAAAAGCTCAGGAGGTTGAGCTCGGCTGCTACGAAAACCCCGAATTTTTCGATAACTACAACAGAGCAACATGGGTTGTTGAAAAAGGCGGCTTCAAAAGAATAATTGAAGGTTCCGCATGGACTATCGGCTCGGTAGTCAGCATTGTTTTTCTTGTTATCTATCTCATTTCAATCGACCCGTTTCTTCTTTTCTTCATTCTTTGCCCGATTATTGTTATTGTTATCAGAATCAAGAAAAACAACCTTGAATTTGAGCTTGAAAAAGAAAAAACACCCTATGAAAGACAGAAGGACTACACAAGAAGAACCATCCTTCTTAAGGATTTTGCAAAAGAAATCAAAACAACAGGCATTTTTGAGGTTGTTAAAGCACGATTCAAGGAAGCGGTTGACAAAAACATTGCTGTTATCAAAAAATACGGCTGGAGAGTTGCAATTCTTGAGTCAATTGCAGATTTTCTTGGTGAAATCATACCCGTTGGCGGCGGCTTCGGCTACGGCTGCTACAGACTGATAGTTCTTGAAAATCTCAGCATTGCAAATTTCTCAGTCCTTATTTCGGCAATCACAAACACCCGAAACAAGCTCAACCAGCTTGCAAGGTATTTTGCCATGCAGCAGAAGCACTGCCTCTGGGTTCAGAACATGAGAGAATTTCTTGCATACGAGCCCAAACTCAAAGGCGGAGAAATTGAACCCGGAGATTTTGAAAGTCTTGAATTCAGAAATGTTTCGTTCCGATACGAAGGCAACGAAAAGGATACTCTCAGCAATGTTTCATTTAAAATCAGCAAGGGTGAAACCTTTGCCGTAGTCGGTCATAACGGTGCGGGAAAAACCACTCTTTCAAAGCTTATGATGCGTCTTTATGATGTTACCGAAGGCGAAATTCTCTATAACGGCATAAACATTAAAGAATACGCCCTGCTGAAATACCGTGAAAAATTCGCAAGCGTTTTTCAGGATTACAGAGTTTTTGCAATGACCGTTGCGGAAAATGTTTTGATTGACGAGGTTGATAAAAACAACATTGAAGACGCAAGAAAAGCATTGAAGCAAAGCGGTGTATATGATAAAATTCAAACTCTGCCCGAAGGCGAAAACACTCTTCTCACGAGAGAATTTGACGATAAGGGTGCGCTCCTTTCGGGCGGCGAAACCCAGAAGGTTACAATTGCAAGAATGTTTGCAAAGAATTTTGACATTGCAATTCTTGATGAGCCTTCATCCGCACTTGACCCGATTGCAGAAAGCAAAATGTATGAAGCACTTATGGAAGGCACAAAGGGAAAAACTGTATTTTATATCTCCCACCGTCTTTCAAGCGCAACTCAATCCGATAAAATTCTTGTTTTCGCAAAGGGCAGGCTTACCGAATCGGGCTCCCACGATGAACTGATGGAGCTCGGCGGCGAATACTGCAGAATGTTTACTCTTCAGGCATCAGGCTACAGAGAGGAGGAAACAGAGCATGAATAATAACACAAAGACGAAAAAGCGCGGCGAAAAATCCCATACCCTCAAAAACAATTTCTTTATGCTCGGATTCATCGCCAGAAATGCTCCCGGTCTTCTTTTTGGCTACATATTCTTCGATGTTTTGACCAATGTCCCGTGGATTCTCTCGAATGTTGTGCTTCTCAAATATATCATTGATGTTGTCACATCGGGAGTTGAGCTTTACAGGGCAGGAATTGCCTGCGCCGTTTTTGCAGGCATTGTTATCATAGGAACAATCGGAAGCACCGTTTTTTATGAAATCTTTCTTCCTAAGCAAAGAGAAAGACTGCATTATAAGCTGTATTCGGCAATCTATGAAAAGGCGGCAAAAATGGATTTTGAAGCCTATGACAATCCCGAATACTATAACGACCTCGTTCTCGCAATGAACTCAATGAACGAGAGAGTTGACAGCGTTCTTTCGGATGCACAGGATATCATCAGGCTTCTCACCTCGATAATTTCAATTTCTGCGGTTATTGCAACAATTGACCCTCTCTGCCTTGTTTTCATTTTCCTCTGCGTAGGAATAATGATTCCCATAGGCAGACTGATTGCAAAGGTGAATGTCAAGCGCACCGAAGCCATGACTCCCCTCGACAGAAAAAATCTCTATTTCAGCCGCGTTTTTTATCTTCAGGACTATGCCAAGGAACTCAGGCTCAATCCTGCAGGAGAAATGGTTGAAAGAAGATATAATATCAATGTAAAAGACCGTCTTACAACAATCTCTCCCTTTCTCAGAAAGCAGTGGCAGCTCTATTTCTGTCAGGAAGCTCTGCCGATGACATTGCTCGTTTATCTCGGAATCGCTCTTTATATGGGCTACAAGGCAATCGTCACAAAAGAAATAACTTTAGGCGATTTTGCCGCAACCTTCAACGGCGCAAACGCCGTGAGCCGATGCGTTTTTGATTTGACAAGCTGGTTTGCGATTAACCTGAGAGAAAACGGACTTTACATTGAAAAATTCAAAAAATTTATGAACACAAAAGAAAAGCTTATCGGCGGCGACATAAAAACCGTTTATGAAAAGCCCGTTACCGTTAAGCTTGAAAATGTTTCGTTCACCTATCCCGGCAACGATAAGCCCACTCTTAAAAACATAAATCTCGAAATAAAGCCCTATCAGAAAATTGCGCTCGTCGGTTATAACGGCGCAGGCAAAACCACTCTAACCAACCTTCTTCTGCGCCTTTATGATGTTACCGAAGGCAAAATCACGGTTGACGGCATTGACATCAGGGAATGGAATATCCCCTCTTATCACCAAAACTACGCCGCAGTATTTCAGGATTTCTCTCTTTTCGGCGCTACGGTAGGCGAAAATGTTGCAATGAACGGCAATCCCGACAAAGCAAGAGTTCTTGCCGCGCTTAAAGAAAGCAGCTTTTCAAAAGAGCTGAAAAACGGCACGGATACCATTCTTCTGCGTGAGTTTGACGACAGCGGCCTTTCTCTTTCGGGCGGCGAAGGGCAGAAGGTTGCCGTTGCAAGAGCATTCTATAAGAAATGCCCCTTTGCGATTCTTGACGAACCGAGCGCAAATCTTGATCCCGTTTCTGAATATGCGCTCAACGAGGCAATGTCAAGAGCAGCAGAGGACAAAACGGTTATCTTTATTTCTCACCGACTTTCAACAACCGTTATGGCAGATGTTATTTACATGCTTGAAAACGGTGAAATCGTTGAAAGCGGCTCACATGATGAGCTGATGGCTCTCGGCGGAAAATATGCCTATATGTTTAACCTGCAGGCGGAAAAATATAAAGACGAATAACAACATATCCCCCGTATTTTTGCAGACATCACAAAAATACGGGGGATAAAAAATTTTATACTAAAGGAATTTCCATAGGTACGCCGCCCTGAACCGCGGATTCATGGGCAATAATACCGGGAAGGCTCATATTGATTGCAAAGTCAACATCAAGAACGGGTCTTTTGCCTTCAACAAGGCAGCTGATGAAATCCTTAACCATCTTTGCATCCGCACCGCCGTGACCGCTTGAGTCCTCTCCCTCATAGCAGGTGGTTACGGGAATATCTATCTTTGAGTTTGCGCCGAAAGTGCCGGGTACACTGTAAAGACTTGCAAGAGAATGAGCATTGTCAACAACCTTTGTGCGGTCGGTTTCGATTGTTCCTCTTGTTCCGCAGATACGGTAGTTGTGGTCATAGCTTGTATATGCACCGAAGCTTACGAGAAGTCTGATAACCGCGCCCTTCTGCGTTTTAAAGAGAGCAACACCCGTTTCCTTTCTTTCGGGAGTGTAGGGGTCATAGTGAACATCGGCTTCCATGCAGGTTACGCTGACAACCTTATCATCCATAACATAAAGAAGAGGACCAAGCTCGTGGGTAAGGTATCTTATGGCAGGCTGATAGGTTCTCCAATGCCCTTCGGGATAATAGGTCGGTGAAAATTCGTTAGGGTCGAGAGCATGAAGATATTCAGCCTCGGCATATGCTATCTCGCCGAAAAGACCGTCCTGATGCATTTTTCTCCAGGTTTCGATGAATGCCCAGTAGCAGCAGTTTTCGGCAGCCATATATGTAAGCTCGGGATGAGCCTCGCAGGCAGCCTTAAGCTCTTTTGCTTCTTCGATTGAATTAACCGAAGGAATCTCGCAAAGAACATGCTTTCCTGCCTCAAAAGCCTTGATAACGATGGGAACATGATAAACAGCCTCTGTTGCAACGATAACGGCATCAATATCCGATTTGAGGAATTCATCATAATCGCTGAACTGAATAAGATTGGGATCGTTGACTGCTTCGGCAAGTTCTTCATAACCCGACTTGAGAATTGCGGGATTATGGTCACATACGGAAACAAGCTTTGCGTTTTTAACTCCTGCAAGGCATCTTGCAACGGCAGTACCTCTGCCAAGACCGACTACACCTACTTTTATAATTTTTTCACTCATGTTAATTCTCCTTTGGTGAGATATGATTTTTATTATATATCACTTTTTCGGATTTGTCATCACCTGCAGTTGAAAAATTTGTATTTTTAGTCTATAATTGCGCTATAGCACACAGAGAAAGGAGCAGTCATATGCCCGATAAAATTCATAACATAGGAATAATGGCTCATGTTGACTCGGGCAAAACAACAATTACCGAGCAGCTTCTTTTTCTTACAGGTGCCATACGCAGTGCAGGCAGCGTTGATTCGGGCACAGCATCAACAGACAGTCTTTCCATAGAAAAACAAAGAGGAATCTCGGTACGCACCGCAACGGCAAGCACCAAATGGCGCGATACAACAATAAATATTATTGACACTCCGGGGCATGTTGACTTTGCAGGAGAGGTTGAGCGCGCGCTTTCGGCTCTTGACTGCGCCGTGGTTGTTGTTTCTGCAGTTGAAGGCGTGCGTGCTCACACAGAGAATATTCTCAAATCGCTAGATGAGGCAAAGCTGCCGAGAGCAATTTTTATTAATAAAACAGACAGAGCCGGATCCGACATCTCATCGGTTATGGCTGAACTGAAAAAAACAACAAACCATGCTTTACTGATGCTCTCACAGGTTGAAAACGAAGGACTTGAAAGCATGAGCGTCGGCAGAATCGGCGGCAAGAATTTTGCCCGTGCCGCTACTGAAGCACTTGCGGATATCAGCGACGAAGCGGCAGATGCCTTTCTTTGCGATGAATCGCTTTCTGAAGAAAGAGCATCAGAGCTTGTGAGGCAGAAAATATCCGAATGCGCATTAACACCCGTTCTTTGCGGAAGCGCAAAATATTCGGCAGGTATCAGCGAGCTTGCAGATTTGATTGTTGATTTCATGCCCTCTGCCGAACGAAGAAAAACAGATGAGCTGTGCGGAATAATTTTTAAAATTGAACACGACAAAAACCTCGGCAAGATTTCACACATAAGACTTTTCGGCGGAGAAATTTCAAACCGCGACGAGGTTGAGATTCTTTCGCCTGCCGATGTGATTTTTGATGAAAGCGATGAAAATGCAGCGGTTGAAGTTGAGAAAAAAACGCCTGCAAAAGAAAAGGTATCACAAATCAAAAGCTTCTCAGGCGCAAAATATGTTGATTCGGGCATTGTTAAAAGCGGCGACATTGCGGCTGTATGCGGTCTGCCTTCGGCTAAAACGGGTCATTTTATCGGTTCGCTTGCCGTCAGCGAATCCGCAAAGCTTGTTAATCCGTTTCTGAGAGTCAGAGTCACTCCGTCTGACGGCGAAGCATTGAAGCTCCCCATGCTTGCGGCGGCACTCGGTGAGCTTTCGGACGAAGAACCCTATATCGATGCAAAATGGGAAAACGGACAAAAAGAAATAACTATCAGCACAACAGGCAAAATACAGCTTGAGGTTATTGACAATCTTCTCAAAGAGCGTTACGGTCTTTCAGCAAGCTTTTCTCCACCGACCGTTATTTATAAAGAAACACCTGCAGGCAAGGGATTTGCGCGCGCAAGCTACACCATGCCGAAGCCCTGCTGGGCGGTTGTTGAATTTCTTTTCGAACCGATGCCGAGGGGCTACGGCGTTTCATATCACGGAAGGCTGCCGTCAAATCAATGCTTTTACAGATATCAGTCGCATATCAGAACCTCTTTCAACTCCTGCCTTGAACAGGGGCTTTACGGCTGGGAGGTTACGGATTTCAAGTGCACACTTGTCGGCGGTGAGCATCACACAATTCATACCCATCCGCTTGACTTTTTTGTTTGCACTCCAATGGCGTTTATGAACGGTCTTTCTCAAATCGGCTCAACAATCCTCGAGCCACTGCTGAAAATCAGAATTTCCGCGCCTGCCGAGCTTTCGGGCAAGCTGCTTTCGGAGATAGTTAAAATGGGCGGAGAATATGACACGCCCTCAACCCGGTCTCAAACCGTTACCCTTGAAGCGATTGTTCCCGTTGCAACCTCGATGGATTTTCCGACAAAGCTTGCCGTTCTTTCATCGGGAAAGGCTGTGCTGAATCAGTCATTTTACGGCTACAGAGAATGCCGTGACGGTCTGGAGCATATCAATCCGAGAAGAGGAGTAAATCCCCTTGACCGTTCAAAATGGATTCTCTTTGCGAGAGGCGCATATAAAATTGATTAAAATCGTTGCAATTTTTTTGTAACGATTTTGTCTTTTCTCTATCTAATAACCGAAAGGCGGTGAAAAATGTGACGGATTTCGAAAAGGTTTACACCGAAAACTTGGATTTTATTTACAAATATCTTATTAAGCTGTGTAAAGACAGTTCTCTTGCGGAAGAGCTCACGCAGGAAACTTTTTTCAGAGCTTACATGAATTTCAGCGGTCTCAGAGATAAAAGCAAAGCATCTGTCTGGCTGTGTCAAATTGCCAAAAACTCTTATTATGCATGGTATAATGAACACAAAAAGCATGATTCGTTTTCGGACAGCGGCGAAATAAAAGACGAAGCTGACATTGAAAGCTTTTTTGAAAAGAAAGAACTTACCGAGAAAGCCTTTGCATGTCTGCATGAGCTTGAAGAGCCTTATAAGGAAGTTTTCATGCTGTCTGTTTTCGGTCAGCTTTCTCTGACAGATATAAGCAAGCTTTTCGGAAAAAGCGAAAGCTGGGCAAGAGTCACATTTTACCGCGCAAAACAAAAATTAACTGAAAGAATGAGGTAACGGTTATGGATTGCAATATTATCAAGGATTTAATCCCACTTTATATCGACGGCTGCTGCTCGGAAAAGAGCGTTGAAGAAGTTAAAAAACACATCAAAGCATGCGATGAATGCATGTCAGTATTTGAAAGCATGAACGCAAGCATCACCGGCGAAAGCAGCTTTTCCGAAACAAAAAAATTTTCCAGAATAAACGATTGGAA
This sequence comes from Acutalibacteraceae bacterium, assembly GCA_045539875.1. Classification (GTDB taxonomy): domain Bacteria; phylum Bacillota; class Clostridia; order Oscillospirales; family Acutalibacteraceae; genus CAG-177. The sequence goes on along the minus strand of JAZQGF010000019.1, from coordinate 226,470 downwards.
AGCTTCTGTTCTTCAGTCGGCACTTTTTCTTTTGTCTTTTCTTCTTATTACCGTCGGTGTCGCCTTTGAAGCAAGTTCATCTCTCGGCATCTTCAACAGTATAGCAGCATTCAACGCTGTTGTTCCTGCGACAGGGTTCATGCTCTCGCTCACAAACTGGTATTTCGTTAAGCTTTATAAAAGCAGAAAAATTTTTTCTTGGTGTTCATGCGTGCTTTCAGTCTTTATCAGCCTTTGCGCTTCTGTATGGTGCGCCTTTCACTACGGATTTGATTTTTCCTCTTTCTTTGAAAATTTAACATTCACGGATTTTGCCGAACACACATTATTTTTCTACGGTATCGGCATTGCTCTTACAATTATTTTTGCAATTGCAGCAAAAATTCTGTCTGATATTTATGCAAAAATGCTCGGAAAAGAATAGGAATCGGTTATATGAAAGACAAAAAACGCTTTATTCTGTTTATTCCTATAATCGCAAGCCTGTTTCTGCCTGTTTCAACCTTCGTTCTTTACATTTTCGGATACACGGTTTCGTTGAAAAACTACTCTGTTTTCTCAGCCGTATTTTCTCTGATTATTCTTGTTTCTACCGCTTTGATTTTGAAACGCGAAAAAACAAATTACGGAAAATCTATGAGATTTTTTTATGCACTTCTGCCTTTATTTTCGCTCATTAACGCGTTTATCTATGTATTCAAAAGCAGAACGCTTTTTGTTGCTGTATGCATGGCGGTCTGCATTATCTGCTCGGCAATTATCTGCGAAAAAATCTGCAAATCCGATTTAGTAAAAATTTTATCGGTCATATTCTCATCGCTGCTATTTGTTTTGTTTCTGATATTTTCCGCTTCATTCATATTTTTCTCCTCTTTTTCCGAAAACACAGTAAAAAGAAATATTCCTTCACCTGACGGTGCGTATTATGCCGAAATAATCGACAGTGACCAGGGCGCATTGGGCGGTGATACCGTTGTTTATGTTCACAAAAACAGCAAGCTTGATTTGTTGATTCTGACCGTAAGCAAAATTCCGCAGCGTGTTTACATCGGCGAATGGAGAGAATACGAGACCATGCAGATTCAATGGAAAGACAACAGCTGTCTGCTCATAAATTCAAAAGAAATTCATATTGAGATATAACGAAAAAGATGATTGGTGTTGCATTGACAATACCAATCATCTTTGTTAATATATTTTAAAAATACTCAACGGTGATAATATGAAAGAATTACATATGATTTGCAATGCTCATCTTGACCCCGTATGGCTCTGGCAAAGACCCGAAGGCATCGCTGAAGCGATTTCCACATTCCGCGTTGCCGCGGATTTCTGCGAAGAATTTGACGGCTTTGTTTTCAACCATAACGAATCCGTTCTTTATGAATGGGTTGAAGAAAATGAGCCCGAGCTTTTTGAGCGCATACAAAGACTTGTTAAAGAAGGAAAATGGCGCATCATGGGCGGCTGGTATCTGCAGCCCGACTGCGTTATGCCCTGCGGAGAATCCTTCATCCGCCAGATTGAAACAGGAATAAAATATTTTAAAGAAAAATTCGGCGTAAGGCCGCTTACGGCAATTAACTTTGACCCGTTCGGACACACAAGAGGTCTTGTTCAGATTCTCAAAAAGTGCGGCTATGAATCCTATGTTTTCATGCGTCCCTCATGGATTGAAGCCGAACACGATTTCATATGGAAAGGCTTTGACGGCAGCGAAATTCTTGCACACAAAATGAACTGCGGCTATAACTCGGGAAAGGGGAAAATACTCAGCAAAATCGAGCGTATTCTTGAAAGAGAATACGGCGACGGAACAAACATGATGTTCTGGGGTATAGGTAATCACGGCGGAGGCCCGTCAAGAGAAGACCTGATAACAATTGCCGATTATATGAAAGAGCATCCCGAAAACGGACTAATGCACTCTTGGTGCGAAAATTATTTTGACAGGATCGACAAGTCAAGCCTTGATACCTTTGAAGAATCACTTAACTACACAATGGTTGGCTGCTACACCTCGATGGCACGAATCAAACAGGCACACAGACGCCTTGAAAACGATTTGGCCGTATGCGAAAAAATGCTTGCGCTCAGCGGCGTTTCATATGATAAAAAAGAGCTTGAAAAGGCTGAAAAAGCTCTTCTTTTCTGCGAATTCCACGATATTCTTCCGGGTTCAAGCATAAAGGCTGCCGAAGATGATTGCCTGCGTCTTTTTGCCTACGGAAATGAAATTGTTGAAAAATATAAGACAAAGTCATTCTTTAAGCTCTGCGAAGGACAGAAGAAAGCAAAAGAGGGTGAAATTCCCGTTCTTGTTTTCAATCCTCACCCCTACAAAATCACTCAGGATGTTGAGGTTGAATTCCAGCTTCAGGATCAGAACTGGAACGAAAATGAGGTAACAATTGTTTCCGTATACGATGAAAACGGCAATCTTCTCCCCTCTCAGAACGAAAAAGAGGCTTGCACCTTCAGCCTTGACTGGAGAAAACGCGTCTGCTTCAGGGCAGAGCTCGAACCAATGAGCATCAACCGCTTCGATTGCAGGCTTCATGTTGAAAATATGCCTATGCGTAAAATAGAAGAATGCGATGAAACGGATGAGCATTTCAGCTTTGACAACGGCAAAATGCAGGTTCTCATCAGCAAAAAAACAGGTCTTATTGACAGGTACTGCGTAAACGGCAAGGATATGCTCAATCCCGAAAGCGCAAAAATAACCGCATTCAGAGATAATGAAGACCCGTGGGGAATGACGGTTGACGGCTTCAACGACAAAGCAGGCGAATTCACTCTTCTCAGCGATGAAAAAGCCAATGCCTTCAACGGATATCCCGAGGCAAAGCATTCAAATGTAAGAGTAATCGAAAACGGCGCAGTACGCCTTAAAATTCAGGCGATTTTCGGATATTCAGACTCGTTTGCGGTTGTTACATACACAATACCCCAAAACGGCGATTACATTGACATAAAAATAAAAATGCTTTCTAATGACAGCAGCAGATTTTATAAGCTCTCGTTTGAAACAGGCTTTGATTCTCCCGAATTTTGGGGACAGACTGCATTTGGCAGAGAAAAACTCAGAACAGGAGGCGACGAAGCTGTTTATCAGAAATGGTGCGGAGTTTTTGAGAACTCGGAAGGTTTTGCAATTCTCAACAAAGGCACCTACGGCGGCAGCGTTGACGGGAACACTCTCAGCATTTCATTGCTCAGAACACCTGTCTATTCTGCGCATCCCATCTGTGACAGACCTATTGCAGGCAGCGACAGATGCCACGACAGAATTGACATCGGCGAGCGCGAGTTTGAATACAGAATCACTGCTGACACGACTGCTCTTGACATGCAGGCAGATATTTTCAATCAGCCCTGTATCGCGCTTTCATTCTTCCCCTCAGGTGCAAAAGATAAGAAAGACACAAGGGTTGAGCTCAGCAATTCAGATATTCTTCTTACAAGATACCGCGAGGAAGATGACGGCATAACCCTTCGTCTTTTCAACTCATCCGAGAAACCTGAAAGCACAGATTTCAATATCGAAAAAAATATTTTTGAAATCAATTTCGGTGCTTTTGAAGTTAAAACTTTTAAATATAAAGACGGAGCATTTTTTGAAACCGATATGATTTGAATTTTTAAAAATCACCTCTTGACAAATCCGAAAAACGGAATTATACTGTCTTCGACAAAGGGGAGTCCGAATCGACGGGCTGAGAGGCAGATGTTTTCTGCGACCCGTTAAACCTGATCCGGATCATGCCGGCGTAGGGAAAATACTCTCGCTTTGTATTTATGCAGCTGCAGATGCATATTTCGTTTATGTATTTATTCCCTTGCCGAGCAAACGGCAAGGGAATTTTTTATTTGGAGGAATTCAGAATGAAAGCAAGCGTTGCAATCCAAACTTTACCTTCTGTTGAAACCGATGACGAGGTTATCCGCATTGTTGATGAGGTTATCGACTACATCAGAAGCACGGGGCTGAACTATTATGTCGGTCCGTTTGAAACAGCAATAGAAGGCGACGACTATGACCTGCTTATGAACATCGTAAAAGAATGCCAGCATATAGCAATCCGCGCAGGTGCGCCGAAAGTTGCCGCCTATATCAAGGTTGTTTATGAACCCGAAGGTGAGGTTTTGACCATTGATAAAAAAGTTACGAAACACCACCAATAACAAGCTGCCTGCCGTTATTGCGGTAAGCCTTCTTCTAACCGCATGGCAGATGATATGCACTTTTGAAATTGTACCGAAATATATGCTCCCCTCTCCCGTTGAGGTTATAAAAGCATTCATCAGCGAGCGAAGCCTGCTCTTTGAAAATTCAGTCATAACTCTTTCGGAAGCCTTTCTCGGTCTTTTCTTCGGAGTTTTAACGGGATTTTTATTTGCTCTCTTAATGGACAGCTTTGAAATATTCTACCGTGCAATTTATCCTATAATGGTCATAACGCAAACTGTTCCGACCGTCGCAATTGCACCTCTTCTGGTGCTTTGGTTCGGATATGAAATGATGCCGAAAGTCATTCTCATTATTCTGTCAACCTTTTTCCCCGTTGCGGTAGGGCTTCTTGACGGATTCAGGAGCGCCGACAAAGACGCCATAGGGCTTTTGCGTTCAATGGGGGCAGGCAAATTGCAGATATTCCGATATATCAAATTCCCATCTGCTCTTCCGCAATTCTTTTCCGCTTTGCGCATAGCGGTTGCCTATTCTGTTGTGGGAGCAGTTATAAGCGAGTGGCTCGGCGGCTTCGGAGGTCTCGGCGTATACATGACAAGAGTTAAAAAAGCGTTTGCATTTGACAAAATGTTTGCCGTTATTTTTCTTATATCCGCAATATCGCTTCTGCTGATGGCAACGGTAAATATTATTGAAAAAAAGTGCATGCCTTACAGATATTTAGATAAAAAAGACTGAACGGAGTGAATTAACATGAAATTTTTTAAACGGAGCATTGCTCTTGCACTTGCAGCGGTAATTATCTTTTGCCTTGCTGCCTGCAACAACACGGATAAAAACGCAGAAAAAATAACATTCGTTCTTGACTGGACACCAAACACAAATCATACAGGTCTTTATGTTGCTGTTGCAAACGGCTATTTTGAAGAAGCCGGCATTGAAGTTGAAATTGTTCAGCCTCCCGAAGGAGGTGCGGAAATGCTTGTCGGTTCAGGCAACGCACAGTTCGGAATTTCGTTTCAGGATTCCATGGCAACCGCACTTCTCGGCGATGATGCTTTGCCGATAACCGCAGTTGCAGCAATAATTCAGCATAACACTTCAGGCATCATTTCAAGAAAAGGCGAGGGCATGAACACCCCCAAGGGTCTTGAAGGTCACAAATACGCAACATGGGATTCACCCGTTGAAAAGGCAACCATAAAGCAGGTCATGGAGGCTGACGGCGGTGATTTTTCAAAGGTTGAGCTGATTCCCTCAACCGTTACCGACGAAGTTTCGGCACTCAGGAGCAACTCAGTTGATGCAATCTGGATTTTCTATGCATGGGCAGGAGTTGCTTGCAATGTTGCACAGCTTGAAACAGATTATTTTGAGTTTGCAGATATCGACCCTGTTTTTGATTACTACACACCCGTTATCATCTCAAACAATCAGTATCTTGAAGAGAACCCCGAAACAGCAAAAGCTTTTCTCGAGGCTGTTTCAAAGGGATATGAATTTGCTGTTGAAAACCCGAAAGAAGCTGCCGACATTCTTATGGAAGCTGCCCCCGAGCTCAAATCAAATTCAGCGCTTGTTTACGCAAGCCAGGAATATCTTGCCAATGAGTATAAAGCCGATGCAAGGCAATGGGGAATATTTGACTCAGAACGCTGGTCAGGATTCTATACATGGCTCAATGAAAAACAGCTTCTTGACAGCCCGCTTGATCCGAACAAAGGCTTCACCAACGATTATCTTCCTCAAAATTGATTATGGAAAAGCTTGAAATAAAAGGAGTTTGCAAGTCATTTGACGGCCAAAAGATTATTGAGGATATTTCTGTAACGGTTAACAAAGGAGAGCTTGTCAGCCTTCTGGGAGTCAGCGGCGGAGGAAAAACAACGCTTTTCAACATTATTTCGGGGCTTGCCACACCTGACAGCGGAAAAATCATCCTTGACGGAAATGATATAACAGGGCAGACAGGAAGAATCAGCTACATGATGCAAAAGGATCTGCTTTTGCCATTCAGAACTATTGAGGATAACATCGCTCTGCCGCTGCTTATGAAAGGCGAAAACAAAAAGAAAGCACGCGAAAAGGTTTCAGCTCTTTTTGATGAATTCGGACTTGAAGGCACTCAAAAAAAATATCCGTCTCAGCTTTCAGGAGGAATGAAACAGAGAGCCGCGTTACTGAGAACATATATGTTTTCGCAGGATGTTGCTTTGCTTGACGAGCCGTTTTCCGCACTTGACACGCTTACAAAATCCAACATTCACCGTTGGTATCTTGAGGTTATGGAAAAAATCAGACTGTCGACCTTTTTCATCACGCATGACATTGACGAAGCCATTCTTATTTCCGACAGGATTTATATTCTCTCGGGGCAGCCGGGAAGAATAAACGATGAGATTATTATATGCCGTCCGAAACCCAGAACAGAAGATTTTATTCTCAGCGTTGAATTTCTTGAATACAAAAAAAGAATATTGAAAAGTCTTTAGATTTTTAAAATTTCTCCTTGTTTGTGTGAATAAACAGTGATATAATATTTTCATCACACAGGCAAAGGAGATTTTTATGAAATTCATGTCAAAAATTCTCAGTATTTTTCTTATGATCCCCGCCCTCTTCGGGCTTTACGGCAGCGATGCCGATGATACTGAAGCGGCATATCTTGAAAAGGTTGCTGCAGTTGATTTTGAAAACACCATTGAAACCGCAATTCCTCAAACGGAGCTTTATGATATGATTTCAAATCATTTCAGCTCCCCTCTTCCCGAAGGCAAAACAGAAAAGAAGGCAATCATTATCGGCTATGACGGATGCCGTGCGGATGCGCTGACATTCGTTGAAAACAATTTCAGCGGAATCAACAAAATGATGAGTAACGGGGCTTCGCTTAATTATGTTTACTGCGGCGGTGTTAACTACCCCGCAGTCAACACACAGGACACATCAACCGCACCCGGCTGGTGTTCCGTATTAACAGGTGAATGGGCCGACAAAACAGGAATTACGGGCAACGGCATAACGAAAAATCTTGAATACAAAACTCTTATGACTTCGCTTACGGAAGACGGCGTTATTGATTCAGCTTTGTTCATCACTTCGTGGGACGGTCATTTTGAAACCGATAACGGTACATACAACCTTGAGAAAGCTTACTGCGAAGAAAAAGGACTTGATGTTTCTTTCAATTACTGCATTGAGGACACCGCATCCGCAAGAACCGCAATAAGCGACATAAAACAAGACGACTGCTCCGACTTCATTTTTGCAATCTATGAGGGCACCGACCATGCAGGCCACGCCTTCGGATTTTCGACCTACAACCCTATTTATCAGGCAGGCTTCAGACTCAACGATATTCTTGCTTACAGAACTCTTAACGCAATCGAAAGCAGAGAAACATATGAATCCGAGGACTGGCTTATTATTATCACATCAGATCACGGCGGATTTGAAACAGGCCACGGAGGTCCTACCATTCAGGAAAGAATGGTTTTCATCGTCACAAACAAATAATTAACAAATGAACCCTGCAGTCATCGGCTGCAGGGTTCATTTTCTTAATATGAGATTTTAAGAGTTTTGATTTCAAAAGGTCTGAAATCAAGTTCACAGCCTTCAAAAACTTCTTTAACATCTTCAAGCATATCGGTGATTTCAACCTTCTTTGCACCGTCAAAAAACTCAACAGGGCATACAGTTTGTGTGCCTTCGGTTTCATAAAGTCTTGCGATAAAGGCTTTTTCGTTATCTTCGCAGGGCTTGATTGATTCAACAATAACATTCTCCGACTTGGGAAGAATAAGAGGAATCGCCTCAAAATCGCCCTTGCCTTTAACAACGGGAATATTGAGCTCATAAGCAGGCTTCACAACATTTTCGCTGCAGAATCCGCCTGTGTGAGGCAGGAAAGAATAAACGGTTTTATGCACTCCCCTGTCACCCTCAAAATCGGGTCTGAGACCACCCTTGTGGAGCGAGAGGCGCATGTTGCCGCCCTCAACGCTGATTCCGTATTTGCTGTCATTAAGAATCGCCGCGCCGAAACGGGTTTCTGAAAGGTCGGTGAATTTATGATTGACAACCTCAAACTTTGCCTTTTCAACGGAATCGTTTCTCGTTGTGGGGCGCATAACATTGCCGTATTGAATTTCAAAGCGAGCAAAGCTGTTTCTGACAGAGGTATCAAATGCGGTTTTGAGGAAGCGGTGGTTATCCTGCCAATCCATAACGGTATCAAATCTGATTTCCGCAGTATCGGCAAAATATATTGCATCCTGAGTTATTGTTGATTTCTTTGAAATACTGTATTCGCTTCTTATAATCAGTGCTGCCGCACCGTGAGAAACAATTTCTCTGCTGAGAAGCACAGAGTCATCGGCAAATTTGCAGGCAAGGTCTGCGTCTATATCCCAGTTATCCCACGCATGAGGAAGGTCCTCGGCGATAAGGAAGGTGTTGAGAGGATAGCCGTCGCCTCTGACTTCTCTTTTTGCTCTTTTATCAACAAGTGATTCGATATAGCCCTTTTCATCGAAACGGATATCCGCAAACGGAGTTAAGAGCCTGTTGCCGTCAACGGTGATTTCGCTCTCTGCGTTTGAATCGCCTTTAACAAGATTGATTTTCACTGTTGAGAATGCAGGCACGGTTACACCGCTGATGATAAGAATATTTTTGCCGTCAAGGTTTTTATATGACTGCTGCTTACAGTCAAGGTCTGCAACATAACCTTCTTCGCACTCAAGGAAGATGGGGTCGCATCTGTCAAAAGAAAGGGTGTTTATTACGCTGACTTCAGTTCCGCTGCCCGTAACCGCTTCATCAATAAGCTCATATGCAGTGTCGAGCAGGGCATTTGTCTGCTCAAGTGAAAGCTTATGAGCCGAGGGAATGCAGGTTCCGGGAAGAATATCGTGGAACTGATTGAGAAGCAAGTCTTTATAAAGCGGATGAATTTTCTCGTCGCTTGCAATTTCACCCGATTTGACCGCATTGCTGACAGTTAAAAATTCGAGGTCACGCAGAGCAAGCTCTGCTTTTCTGTTGTTATGCTTGATATTATGCTGGTTTGTGAGAGTGCCTCTGTGGAGCTCAAGATAAAGCTCACCCGAATAGGTATTGGGGTGATTTGCTTCGGATTCGAGCTCCTTCATAAAATCGCCGACCTTCATATACTCTGCCTTTGCACAGCCGTTGAGGTCCTTTATTCTTCTTGCGGTTTCAATCATTTCGTACTGAGGTCCGCCGCCTCCGTCACCGTGGCCGAATGCTTCAAGTCGCATTCTTGTTACATTGCGTTCGTTAAGCGAATGATATTTATTAACATCACCCGTCACTGCCTCGTGGAAACAGCGTGGTGACGGCCATGCAGCGGTTGTGTTGAAGTGAGTGAAAACCTTTGTGCCGTCAATGCCCTCCCACCAGAATGTATCATAAGGGAAGTGATTGACATCGTTCCAATCAATTTTGGTTGTCAGAAAATAATCAACACCGCAGCCCTTCATAATCTGAGGAATTGCCGCACTGTAGCCGAAGGTATCGGGAAGCCAAAAGCAGTTTGAGGTATAATTGAAATGCTTTCTCGTAAATCTCTGACCCCAGAGAAACTGTCTTATCATTGATTCGCCCGAGGTGATGTTGCAATCGCATTCAACCCATACACCGCCGTTAGGCTCGTATCTGCCTTCAAGCACCTTTTCTTTTATGCGTTCAAAAAGCTCGGGATAATATTCAAGAAGCATGTTTGAATGGCAGGCTGAACTCTGAACAAATAAATGCTCGGGATACTGCTCCATAAGAGAAAGCTGATTTGAATATGTTCTTGCGCATTTTTTGATGGTTTCTGTTGACTTCCAGAGCCATGCGGTATCGAGATGAGAGTGACCTATGATTCCTACCTTTGCGGCATCAGGTCCGTTCTTGACCGCAAGCATCTCTTTAAGAAAAGGATGAGCCGATTTGATTGCGTTTCTGAACGACTCATCATCAATATCATCGGGTGAATAATAAACTCTCTTGTGAACCTCATAAAGGACATTTATAAGATCACCTTTTCTGAATGAAGTTTCGGGAAGTGTCTGAACAAGCTCATTAATAACTTTTAAATCAAAATAAAATTCTTGAATCAATTCATCCTTGACGCATATGTCAAGACCGTCAAAATGATATGTGTAATCCTTGATAAATCGGCTTGTATCAAGAGGCATATTGCCCAGATGTGTGTGACCGGTATACACCTCAAGAGCGATTTCAATTTTCTCACCTGCTTTTGCGCTAAGGGTAAGCATATCGCAATAGTGATTGCCGTGACCCGTGAAAACAATTTTCGTGCAGAATGTTCCGAAGGGCTTTCCGTTTACCCAAAGAAGGGATTCGTATCCCTCGGTATGAGGCATAACAAAAATTGTTTTTCCGTCAAGCTCCTCAGATACAACGAATTCCGCCTTAAACCAGCCGAAAGCTTCTTCCTGCCCCCATGTTTCTCCGCTGTTTATGGGAGCACAGAGAGAATCATCGGGTATTTCATAAAGCCTGTCGGTCGTTTCGTAAAATTTAACAGTATCAATCCTTGCAACCTTTTTGAAAAGCATGGGATCAAGTATTTTTTCAAATCTCTGAAGCTTCAGGAGCATACGCTCAATTTGTTTTTCTGCAAGCATATTATGATTTCCTTTCGGGATAATTTGTATTATTTAGAAAGATATTATATCACCAATGTTTTTACAAAACAATCTGTTACAGAAATTTTTCAGCATTATTTTGCGGATTCCTAAGAACATTAAATTATTTTGATTAAAAACTTGCATAAAACATAGAAATATGGTATTTTTAAATTATATTACAGAGGCAGGTGAGGCTATGTCAACATTAAGAGAAAATGTTGAAACAACGGATAATTCCGTTCTTCTCAAAAACAGACGCTTTGTCGGCACAAAAGAAACTGTTGCCTATGTTCTTGAAGATGCTGCTGCAAGCCTTAACATCAATGATTTTAAAGACAGATATATCTATGATGTTGTAAAAATCGATTTCAGCTATCTTGCAATTCAGAACATTGTTGCGACTGTATGGGACACTTTCAATGATACCTTTATCGGCGTTATTGTTGAAAAAACAAGAACAAGATGGGGAAAATTCAGACCGTATCTTCTTCTCGGTCAGCTGCCCCTCACTATTTTAGGTTTATGGTACTGGCTTATTCCCTTTATGTTTCCGGACACTCCCGGGGACTATCTTCCCAAGTGGATATTCTATTTTGCAATGTCCATCATCACGGAAACAGCAAACACCTTTACATCAATATCCCGTGCAGGCTTCGGGTCTACGATAACGCCGGAACCGCTTGACCGTTCAAGGCTTATTGCAACGGCAAATCTGATGTCGCACATATTTGAGGATTTGCCGAAACAGATTTTCGGCATTATCTATGACCTTGTTATAAACGATAAGATTAAAATTCAGCTTCCCAAGCTGTTTTCAAGCTTTGGTGTCGGATTTGCAGTTCTCGGTGCGGCATTCTGCATGTTCTTCTTCTTCACAACAAGAGAAAGAGTTGCTCAAACAATAAAAAAGCCCAGCGTAATCCAAGGTCTCAAGGCTATTGTTACGAATAAGCCCATGTTTATCCAAGTGCTTTCCTCATTCCTGTCAGGCTTCTCTATCGGACAAAGCAGAACCAATTTCTATATTGATGTTATTGGTTCAATTACATGGAAAACCATCGTCGGCATTCCCGCATTTCCCATTAAGTTTATCAGCTACGGCTTTGTTGAGCCTTTAAGAAAACGCTTTTCAACAAAGGCTCTCTGGATTCTGGAAGATGCATGGACGGATATGCTTTGGATGATTGTTTTCGGCATAGGTTCAATTAATAATAACTTCCAGAAGAAAGCAATTATATTACCGCTTATGGGTATCGAAGAAATATTTGAAATGTGTGTTTACGGTTTAAGGCGTGTTATTCCGGCGGAAATCAGTAACGAATCCATGGACTATTGCGAATGGAAAAACGGTTACCGCGCAGAAGCCATGATAGGTGTAGCTCAGTCAACCATTTCAAAGCTTCAGCAGGCAATAATGGGCAGCGTCAACAGCATAGTAATGAAAAAGGTCGGCTATGTTCAGGGTCTTAAAGTCGGAACTCAGACCGATAAAACAAAGTGGTGGATTTTCGCTCTCGGAACGGGCATCCCTATCATTACAAGCAGTCTCGGCATTATTCCCAAGTTCTTTTATCCCCTCTCGGCTGAAAAGCGTGACCGCATGTATAGCGAGCTCCGCGAGAGAAGAAGCAAAGTCGCAGAAGCACTTAACAACGCAACAACAGCAGAAGAGGTTAATGAAATCGCAGATTCTCAGTTTATTAACAAATAATTTAAACAGTCACCTCAGAGCAAAAGCAATTGCGGACTCCCTTAACAAAAGCTTTGTTAAAGTTAAGAAAATATCTTCGGAGGTAAATATGAAAAAAAGAATTTTTGCTTCTGTTATTGCGTTGTTTATTGTTATGGCGGCAGTTATTCCTTCCTTTGCAGCAGAAACAAACCCTCTGCAGTTTGATGAAAACGGAGAATTTAAAATTCTTCATCTCTGCGACGGGCAGGATGTATTCCCTGCAGAAGAAAGAATGCTGACATACATCAACTACATGCTTAAAACATATCAGCCCGATCTTGTTGTACTCGGCGGCGACAACACCGTTGCTTCGGAAGAAACAAAGGAACAGGCTATCGAAGAATATGTTAAGCCTTTTGTTGAAAATGAGGTTTATTTCACTCTTGTTTTCGGAAACCATGACGATGAACAGGGCGTTGACAAGGACACTCTTCTCAAATACTATCAGAAATACGGCGGAAAATACTGTCTTGCCTATGATGCAGACCCCGAGCTTCACGGTGCGGCTATCCACAATCTTCCCGTTCTTTCATCAGACGGCAAGGAGATTAAATTCAATCTCTGGATGTTTGACACAGGCACATATGTCTATGATGAGGAAGGCAACAGACTCGGCTATGACAGCGTAACACCCGATCAGATTGAATGGTATAAAGAAACAAGCAGCAAGCTTGAAGCTGCCGCAGGCGGAAAGGTTAATTCACTCGCATTTCAGCACATGGTTCCTCCTGAGGTTTATGAAGCAATTTACCCTTCAGTTTCTTTTGACATTAAGTACATTACCGAAACCTATAACGACGGAAAGAATTATCTTGTATTAACCCCTAACACAAGCGCGTTTGACGGTCACATATATGAGCCTGCGTCACCCGGAGTTTATAATCACGGACACTTTTCGGCAATGGCTGAAAACGACGATGTTCTCGGAGTTTTTTCAGGTCACGACCATATTAACGACTATATTACTGAGTATGACGGAATCAAGATTGTCAACACGCCCGGCGTTTCGTTCCATGCATACGGCAACGAATTTGTCAGAGGCAGCCGCCTTATCACAATCAAAGAAGATAACACTTCCGAATTTACCTCTGAGGTTATCACGGTTAACGATGCGGTATATAATGACGCCGAGCTTGCAAAAGCAATGGGTATCAGCAAATTTACCGCAGGTTTCTGGAAAACTCTCGAAAATTTGACGCTCGGCTTTGTAAAATTTATGGGCGGTATAGCATACTTTATTTATTAATCAATTCTCATACAAACAGCACGGAGCTGATTCGATTTGAATCAGCTCCGTATTTTTATTTATTGATAAGCATTCTCATAAACAGTCCGCCCTGAACCGTTCTGTGCTGGAACGAAACGGTTTTCCCACTGACGGTATCATACCAATCCGTCATGGGCACACGGCTGTCACTCTCGTTATAGGCACGCCAAAGCGGCTCTATATATTTTTCAAAAGTTTCTTTTGAAGATGCCATTGAAGCAACCCAGACAAGCCAGTCGGACTTGGTGTAATCCGCACGGCAGTCAAGCGGCATTCCGTATTTGTTGAAATGCTTCATATTGTCGGAAATCTCGGCATCCATAAATTCCTGTGAGAAAAGATTTGTTCCCCAAACCTTATCCCATACCATGTTATACTTCATCGAATAAGTATTCGGCTGGTCAAAAGCGAGGTTTGAAGTGCCATCAGCATTGAGGGCGGTATTCATCCAGTTTTCAGCCATCTTTTCGGCTTCGTTGCGATAGAAATCGGATTGCTCTTTATCGCCGAGCATTTCTTCGATTATCGCCATACCGCGAAGTCCCATAACAGCCTTGAGAGAAAGGTTGCAGTTATGGGCAAGATGACCTGCAAAATCATCAGTGCAGAGCTGATGACCAGGATCCGAGCCGTATTCTATAAGATAACTGCACCACTTTTTGAGCAGTTCTAAATTCTCTTTCGCAAAATCGGCATTGCCTTCCGCAATGGCAACATTAGCTGCCATAACCAGCATGTTTCCGCACTCTTCAACGGGCATCTGATATTTAAGAGCATTCTCACCGTAAACCTGACCGTTGACAAGAGGATAACATCCGACATCATGCGGCGCAAAATCAAAAATCCATGCATCGCTCTTTGCATAGCGGAACACGGGACGCATCATGCCCTTGACAAGCTCGGGATTATAAATAAGAAACATGGGAATTGACGGATAAGAAACATCAACCGTTACAGCACAGCCGTTTGAGAAGCATTCTTTTGAAATATAAAGAATTTCTCCGTTTTCATCAAGCACAAGCTTGTGACCTGCGATAACCTGACGGTAAGCGAGCGAGAGAAGCTCGGCATATTTTTCACCGCCTGCTTTTCCCGCATCCTCATAAAGCTTTTGGGCGAATGCGTTGCAGCGTGCTATAACCTCGTCATACTCTGCCGCAGCCTCTGCGATTGCTTCAAGAATCGGCTGACCGTCTTTATTCCAATAGGATTTAAGGTGCTGACCGAAATACTCAATGCTTTCGATATCATCGTAAGCAAAAAGATAAATCACTTTTTTATTTTCATCAGCCGAAGTGTTAACATTAATTACTGTTTTACCCCACTCCTTGCAGACATTTGTTTTTGCATTTACAGAATCTGCCATGAGATAGAAATATCCCCAGTCGATTCTCAAGTCGTCTCCGCAGCGGTTAAGCGGCTTCTGCTCGGTATTGCCCATTTTCATTCCCTTGATTGAGCCGACGGAAACTTCTTCGGTTATAACATCATTCTGCCATGCTTTGTCAAGGCAAAGCTCCTCGCTTGCCCTTATGTTGATTTTTACATCATGCTCCCTGCCGTCTTTTGATGAATAATAAACAGCAAGATATGAAACAGGTCTTGTCAGCAGACGGTAATCATCGGCAATAACAGGCGAAGTGAAAACAGCTTTCAGTGTGATTTCGTCATTCTCAAAAACGGCAGTCGTTGAGAGCGCATCAATATCAAGCGAAACCTGAGTAAGCTTATGCATATCTCTGTGATAGCCTAAAAATGTATATTCCTTTCCGTCAACGATAACTGTACCGAGAATGTGGTTATCCTTGCCTGTCCAATGAACAGTATGTGAAACATTCAGCACGGTATCCTGCGACCATACTGAAAAATAAGGGTCGATTGTTATAAGCGGAACGCAAGGTACTCTTAATTTCATAATATCATCCTTTCCGATTTTGATATATTATATCATATATATCAGAATAATCCAACATTAAAAAAATACCTGCGCACATTTAGCTGGGTGCTCATAAAACAGTAATTCAAAAAATTTGTTTAGAGCATCTGTCTGACAGGGTTGGCAAAACAAAAAACAATTTTAATCCCTCTGACTCCTTTGTGGAATCAGAGGGATTTTGTTGATATATATCGTTTTCCGCTTTATACAATGATTTCATCAACAATTGTACCTGTAGGGTGTGCTAAATTTTTATCAAATAAAACAAGATTTTTTCCACCTTTGCAAACGGTACTTTTGTAAATAATTCCGCAGAATCCCCATGTCAAAAAGTATTGTGCTAAAGTTTGAAACGGAGCATATTCTATATCCTTGTCTTCTGTATCAATAGGTATAAAAATTTCTTCAGAAAGCAACTTGCAATATGTATTTACACCCCACTGAAGAAAAACTTTTTCAAATTCTTTTTGATTTCCAATTTCATTTTTTCTCGGCATTTTACGTAGCAAAAGAGCTTTTAGTTTCTCTTGCTGAAATATCTTTTGACCATAAGCTTCTAATGCGTCATTAAAATCATCATATTCATAATCATCTGCAATTGTCAAATCTACAATTTTTCCATTTTTTGCAGTTTTTTCAAATTCAAAATAACAAAACCCAAACCTTTTGCCAGAAGAAATATGTATTTCTTGTTTTGCTATATCTATAGCTTTTACTGTATCTTCTAATGCTAGATATAACCACTCTACCCCTACGGGACTAAAACGATTTGGTGATTTTATAAATTGTGCTTTGGGTAAAAATCTATCATAAACAGCTTCTTCTGTTTCATTTAATATAGAACCTCTTCCCATAGCAAAATTTATATCGCCAATATTTTTTATTAAATGATACATTCCGTGGTTTGTACTAAACAAATCATCGAAAACTCTTAAAAAATTCGTTTCTTTCGCTCTTTCCGTATCATTATAAAGGAATTCCTTGTTCTTTAATGAGTCTCTAAATTCGTTCCATGTGTTTACTATTGCATTTTTATTATTTCCAATATCACCAAAACTAAAAATTTTACTCAAGTCTCTCTCATCCTTTCAAACATCTTAAGTATTGTTTGTGATTCTTCTTTAAAAATAGATTATGTTATACATTAAGGTTAATAATTAGGTAATTTATCATATAAATTTGATAAAGCAGCCTTCACTAAATCACTCATTTCTTTTATGCTCCACATAGAATATTCTGTATTTAATGGGCTCAATTTAGAATACAACTTATTATTAAAATCGTCTTCTTTTAACACCTGATGTAACTTTTCAACTTCAAGGTGACTAATTTTATCTACATCAGCGTGTTGTGAAATTAAATGTGCAATTGTAGCTTTAAATAAAATATTTTTTATATTAGGGTCATCAATAAAGTTTGCTGCAATCATGTTGAAATAAGAAAATGTTGTTGGATACTGTAAATACGGAGAACAGTTATATTCTATGCACGATACAAAAATATCTGTGCTTTGTTGCAATAATGATAAAATGATTTTCGCAAATATTAAAGCATCAGAATCATCTTCTTTTATAATCTTTGAATATTTATGCTTTGCATGTTCAAACCGTATTTTGAAACCAACTGTTCTATCTTCATAGTCGTAAAATAAAACTATATTTTCAATGTCTGAAATACCATGTTCGACAATATCATCAATTGAACTGCACACATCAATGTATTCTTCTATTCGGGCGATTTTCCTCTGTGGCGGTTGTGCTTTGTAATTCAGAATTACTTCCGACAGAAATTCGAAAACGAAATGGAATGGAGTTTTCAGAAGCTGTTTATGATTCCGAGGGAAATGCAAATCCCGTGGCTTACATATCAGCAGTTCAGCAATCTCATCGGCAACCTTACGGATATGATTGTTGAGGAACAGAGCTGGCAACCGATGATTGATGAAATATGGAAAAACCGTCAGATGGAAGATTACAGCGAACGAAAAAGTACATACAAAAGAGATTTCATCAACAAGTGGTATTGCTCGTGGGACAAAAAGAAAAGTCCGATTTTTCTTGATGAAGCAATCAAATCAGGCGAAGAAATCAGCGAAGAATTGCTTGTTCAGTTACCGTCACCCCGTGATGATTTTGAAACAAGAATTCTTTCGAAACACAAAGTCGAAGCATTCTTTGAAACGCTTGACAGAAAAAACAAACGGATTTTGCAGATGCGAATGGACGGATGTACTCTCGAACAGATTGCAAAATTTGCGGGATACAAAACACCGAGTGCAGTTTACAAACGCATACAGAAAATCGCAACGGCATACGAAGATTTTGTTTCGAAGAAGTACGGAGAATTTTTGGACATCCACTCAAATAAAAAGAAGAAAAACAAACAAGCAGACAAAGACAGTCACGATTGATTTCGTAGCTGTTTTTTGATGCCCGAAAGGAGGATTTTAGAAATGAGACGATAGAAATGTTCCGAACGACCAACGCATCGTTTTGAGAAAATGCATCGGAAAACACGGTGTTTTTTACGGTTCTTGACCCGAGAAAAAATCACAAAAATCAGCCGATATCCGGCGGAAAGGAGGCAAAATGAAAACAGGATTAACAAAGCGTCAGAAAGATACTGTTATCTGCTTTAACGAAGAAAGTGACATCATTGATGTGCGGACACACAACACGAATTTGAGAAACAGACTTTTAGAATTCAGCGAACAGTATCCCGACTGTTGCAAGCTGACAGACGATGACGAACACGGCGGAATGCTTTTTGAAATTCTCAAAGGCAGATTGAGTTTCAGACTCACCGCACCGTATTCGGAAGAACGCAGGAACAGTTTGAGCGAAAATGCGAAAAAGAACGGCATAAACAAAACTGAATAAATGGTTCGAGTGAATATTAAGTTGAACTTTAGTGTTTTATAAAGACATCCGCTAATGAAAAAAACACTTGACAAAACTGGACTTATTCTCTATAATACATTTGTAGCGAACATTTGTTTGCTGCATTTTTGATTTATGGAGGTTTTAATGAAATCTATTGAATTCAGAACAAATCCGATGTTTCTGAGAAATCAGTTTAAAGGCGACGGAATATTTGACATTCCTTTGCTTCAGACTGATGAAATTGACCTTGAAGAAATTGAACTTATAGGTTATGATAAGTTATGTGACAACAAAACTGAAGCCATAGTTCATTTCTTTATGGACGACTACAAATTTGAGGCACTGTGGAAAGATCCCGAGCCTAGGATTGAAAGGTTGAAAGAATACAAAGCGGTGTTAACTCCCGATTTCAGTATGTATACCGAAATGCCGTTATCAATCAAAGTTTACAACACTTTCCGTTCCCGTTGGTGCGGTGCTTATTTGCAAGCAAAAGGAATAAAAGTAATTCCTACGGTTTCTTGGGGAGAACCTAATACATTCTGGTTTTGCTTTGATGGAATTTCTAAGGGCAGCATTGTTGCTGTTTCTACAATCGGCGTAAGGAAAGAGAAAAGTTTGTTTATGCAAGGTTATGAAGAAATGATGCGCAAAATCAAGCCCAAGGCAGTTATTTGTTACGGTGAACCTTTTGAAGAAATGAAAGGTAAAATAATCGCGGTTGATTATGCTCAAACCAACAATTATAAAAAGCATTTTACTCTTCAGACAGAAGAAAGTCTGATTTTTCAAAACATATTTGATGTTTGCAACAAAAGAGCTTTTGGATATGTTGATATTGAAAAAGGAAGAGGTTCTGCAAGCGGCGGGTCAGGTGGTGGTTCTTCAGACAGTTCGATAAAATTTCCTGGTTGGGATCCATCAAAAAAGCCGGGAAAAGATTACGAATGGAGAGGAAAAGGTGATCCGGCAAGCGGAAAAGGTGCATGGGTAAATCCAAAAACTAAAGAAACTATGCACCCAGATTTAAATCATGGTGAGCCGTACGGACCACATTGGGATTATAACTATCCTGGAGGCGGTAATGGGTTCAGAGTTTACCCCGACGGGACTATGACACCTAAAATATATGAAGGAGAAATGTTCTATGCCTGATAAAAACGATTGGAGACTACTCAATCAGGAAGAATACCTGATGAATGCAAAACTGATAAAATCCGAATATAATAAGCCTTCCGAGAAGTGGGATCATGACCACTGTGCTTTTTGTTGGGATAAATTCAGCGAAAATGATGGTGACCTGCACGAAGGCTACTGCACACCTGACAAAAAGTATTGGATATGCACTGAATGTTTCGAAGACTTCAAGAATAAATTTGGTTTTATTCTTGAATGATTTATGCAAACTGCTATCAGATGAATAAAAAGGAAGAATAATAAGTTTTATCAAACCGTTTCACTTTTTGTGAAGCGGTTTTCTTATACCCAAAAGAAAGGAGTCCCAAAATGAAATATGATAAAAACACGGCGTAAACACAAAATTATAACGTCGAGAACAAGCGGATAAACCCGAAGGGCGCACTTCTATACATAAGTCAGAGTTGGTAACATTACAGGAAAATATCGAAGTACAGGAACAACAGACAGAAAATTTAGAACAGTTCATTCAGCTTGCATTGAAGTACGCTGACGGAGTTCCGCTTACACCGTATGCTTTAAGGGAACTTGTCAAAAAGATTTATGTTTCAGCAGCTGACAAGTCAAGCGGCAAACGAAAACAAAGCATTTCAATCGAATACGATTTCATCGGATTTATACCGCTGAATGAACTTATGCAAAAGAAAACGGCGTGACCGAAGTCACGCCGAACCTTAAAAACATTCAATTTTCAGAAATTAAACAAAAACTGTTTTATGAACCCCGCCCATTTGTACGCAGGTTGAATTTATCACTTCCAGATAAACCAGAGAAGAAGATAGCCTGTTATAACAGCCGCAAGAGTGAATGGCACGCCGTATTTCATAAAGGTTGTTGCTTTAACTTCATAGCCCTCCTTACGGAGAATACCGATGCCTGCAATATTTGCGCTTGCACCGATAGGAGTGAGGTTGCCGCCGAGAGTAGCGCCGCAAAGAAGACCGCAATAGAGCAGCTTAGGCTCAACACCGATATCCATTGCAATAACCGGAACAATTGAAAGCATGGTTGCTGTATACGGAATATTATCAATAAATGCCGAAAGAATAACAGACATCCAGACGATAATGGTATAAACAACAAAAATTGAACCTGAACCAAGACTTGCAATCGCAGAGCCGATAACATCAATAACTCCTGCGCTCTTAACGCCGCCGATAACAACAAAAAGAGCTGTCAGCAGAACGATTGTGTAATAGTCGATTTCTTTGAATGCATTCTTGACAATATCTTTATTTTTCTTTAACACAAGCTCACGGACAGCACCTACAAGGAAAAAGGCTATGCAGATGATACCGTTTGTTATATCGGGCTTATAGAACTGACCTTCGGCAGCGCCGTCCTTATAGGGAATAAACGAAACTGCGATAAGAGCAATAACCGTGCCGAGAAGAAGGAAGGTGGGGAATTTATCCTCAACCTTTGTTCTGCTGTCAAACTTGATGGGAGCTCTTTCTTTTCTGAACATAAAAAGAATAATAAAGGCACTTACAATTGCGCCCGCCTGAACAACCCAGAACATACCGGGATGACCGTCGTCCACAAAGAAATCGGAGAAGTCAAGGTTTGCCTGCTTTGCAAGAAGAATCGAGGTTGTGTCGCCAACGAGAGTTGCCGCACCCTGAAGGTTTGAAGAAACTGCAATGCAGATAATTGAAGGAACAGGCGATGTGTCAACCTTCTTGCAGAAAGCGAGAGCAACGGGGGCAATCATAAGCACCGTTGCAACATTGTCAACAAAAGCGGAAACAATGCCTGCGAAGAGCGACATTGCAACAACCGCCCACTTCATGTTAGGCATCCTTGAAATAAGAATATCGGACATGAGCTGAGGCATTTTGGATTCGATAAAAAGATAAACCGTACCCATGGTACCTGCAATCATCATAATAACATTCCAGTCAATTTCTTCGAATGCTTCGGCAAAGCCGTAGCTGTAAGTTGCGTCGCCGAGAGCAAAAAAGCCTTCGCCGAAAATAGAAGGATTGACCGATGAAATAATTCCGAGTGCAACAAAAATCAGAGCGGATGCGACGGTAACATGAGGTCTGATTTTCTGGAATGCCATCATAAGTACATATGTGACAGCAAAGATAACCAACGCGGTAATTGTGATAGGACTCATTTTTTCCTCCTGTGTCGGTGGGAATATTTGTCTGCACAAAAAAAGCAGAATCCGCAAGAAACGGATTCTGCCGTATTTCCGATTAAAGCATAAACATGCAAACCAAAAACACAATTTCAAACAAATAGAATGCAAGCATTCTATGACAGACTCCACCACTTATTTGAATTGCGATTGAATTATACTCCAACAGGCTCTAAATGTCAACAAATTTAAATGCATTGTGACAAAATCAGATATTTGTTATATCACAAGGCTTCAACAGCTGCCTTTTCCGCTTCAAGGCCCTTCTTATAATTTTCAAGGAATGCCTTGAAACCTGCAATATCGTCGGCATCGGGAGTAACCTCAGTTGACTCCTGACCTGCAAAAACCTTATTTTCAAGATATGCATCAAGAGTTTCGCCGTCTGCCTTGCTGACCATATACTCTGCAAGAATGGCAACACCCCAGGGACCGCCCTCGCCTGCTGTTTTCATAACGGATACGGGAGCATTCAGCGCCGCGCCCATTATCTTCTGACCTGCAACGGGAGCCTTGAAATAGCCGCCGTGGCCGAGAATTCTGTCAACCTTAACATCTTCATCCTCAAGGATTTCCATGCCGATGCTGAGAGTTGCCGCTGCAGAACAGAGCTGAACTCTTGAGAAGTTTTCGAGGTTGAACTTGCTGTCGGGACCTCTGAAGAACATGGGCTTGCCGCTGTCAAGACCTGTAATAACCTCGCCCGAAAGATAGTTGTATGCAACAAGACCGCCGCAATCCTTATCACCTGAGAGTGCAGATTCAAACATCTTATCGAGAACCTTATAGATGCTGATATCCATGCCGAGAGCCTTGCACATTGAGGTGAAAAGTCCTGCCCATGCATCAATTTCACCTGAGCAGTTATTGCAATGAACCATCGCAACAGGCTTACCTGCGGGAGTTGTTACCATATCAATTTCGGGATAAAGCTTAGAAAGAGCTTTTTCAAGAACAACCATAAGGAATATTGATGTACCTGCAGAAACATTGCCCGTTCTGACTGCAACGGAATTTGTTGCAACCATGCCCGTGCCTGCATCGCCTTCGGGAGGACAAAGCACAACACCTGCCTTGAATTCGCCCGTGGGATCAAGAAGAAGAGCGCCCTCTTCTGTCAGTACACCTGCGTTTTCGCCTGCAACAAGAACCTTGGGAAGAATTTCTTCAATATTCCAGGGAAAATTTTTATCGGCAATCTTCTCATCAAACTGAGAGAGCATTTTCTTATCGTAATCGTTTGTTTCGCTGTCGATTGGGAACATGCCCGATGCCTCGCCAACACCAATAACCTTATTTCCCGTCAGCTTCCAATGAACATATGCCGCAAGAGTTGCAATAAAATCAACATCCTTGACATGCTCCTCGCCGTTAAGAATCGCCTGATAGAGATGCGCAATGCTCCAGCGCTGAGGAATGTTGAAATCAAAAAGTGCGCTGAGTTCCTCGGCTGCCTTTGCTGTTATGGTGTTTCTCCATGTTCTGAACTGTGCAAGCTGATTGCCGTCTTTATCGAAAGCAAGATAGCCGTGCATCATACCGCTGATGCCAAGTGCGCCGACAGTTGTGAGCTTTACACCGTATTTTTCGGCGACATTCTTTTTAAGCGCACCGAATGCACCTCTGAGTCCTTCCCATACCTGCTCAAGAGGATAAGTCCAGACTCCGTTGTCATATGTATTTTCCCAGTCAAAGCTTCCCGATGCAAGAGGCTCATGGTTTTTGCCTATAAGGACAGCCTTGATTCTTGTTGAACCGAATTCAATGCCGAGAGCAGTCTGACCCGTCTCAATTGCAAGCTTAATTTTTTCCATTAAATATCACGCTCCGTTTTGTTTATTAGAAAAAACGCAAATTTCTACAATATTATTGTAGCAAACCGCCGTCTTTCAGTCAAGGGAACAAGAGTTTTTTATATAAAAATGTTGCATTTGTGTTGATTTCATTTAGCTGTTTTGTTATAATAAAATTTATATTAAATAATTAGGAGGAAGACTATGAATTTAGTCGCACAAGTCAAAGACGGCATTTCAAAGGTTAAAACCTATTGGAAAACTCCGCCACTGGGCAAATACATGAATTTCAAAGAGATTGCTTCTCTTTCGGGCGGCGGCATCGGCGTTAAGTTCATCATCACCTGCGTTTCGGCGGTATTGCTTTCGGCAACCAATGTTTTCGTAGGAAACACAATAGGCATAGAGCCTATGAATATGTATTTCATATATATTCTTGCGGTTATTATCAGCTTCCCTCTGACCATGCTCAGAGCATACATAATCGACAACGCCCGAAACAGAAAGGGTAAATACCGACCCTATATTCTTACAATGGGTCTGCCCACGATTATTCTTTCAATCGGATATTTCTGGATGCCTTACGAAAAAATGGGCAGCCAGATGATGAAATGCGCTGTTGTTCTTCTTTTCAACATCGGATTTCAGTTTTTCTATAATTTCCTGTATGATGCCTATGACAACTATATCGTTGTTCTTTCACCCAACACACAGGAAAGAGCTAATGTTTCCTCAATCAAATCGGTTACGGACTCTCTTGCTCCCACAATAACCAACGCAATCATCCCCCTTCTTGCCACCTCTATCATCGGCACATCAAACCTGAACGATATCAGACTTTACAGATACATATGGCCGCCCATTCTTATTCTCGGTTTCCTTCTCAGTGTTATTGTTTATGTTAACACAGAGGAAAAAATCGTTCAGGCAAAAACTCATGTTGTTCAGATTAAATTTATGGATGCTTTGCGCGCCGTTGCAAAAAACAAATACTTCTGGGTTATTTCACTTGCAGGCTGGCTCGGTTTCCTTGAAGGCGCTTACAGCAGCATTCTTAACTGGCTCTATTCATATCAGCACGCATGCTCAAGCGGTGAATATTCGCTGATTGTTACCATTTACGGCAACGCTTCCCTCTGGGGCATGCTTCTTGCACCTCTTTCCATAAAAAAATTAGGCAAAAAGAATACCCTTATCCTCACTAATTTCCTTAACATTTTATTTATTGCGCTTATTTACCCCGTTGTAAAACATGCTAATATCGAAATAATGATATGGCTCGTTATGATATGCCTTTGGTTCAATGCACTCGTCGGCTCATTTGCGCATATTCTCACTCCCAGCCTCAACGGCGATATCCGTGACTATCAGCAGTATATCACAGGCGAAAGAATTGACGGTATGTTTGCCGCAGTCGGTCTTATCGGAAGCGTTATCACAATGGTGACAAGCTCCGTTCTCCCTGCGATTTATGAAAAGGTTGGTTTCAACGAAACGAAGCTTGCCGAGCTTCTTCCGGAAATCGTTGCTCAGGAGGGCGAGCTTTTAGACCCGACCAATGTATATAATGTTCTCTACCATAAAGAAACATTCATAAGCATCTTCGGCGTTCTTATCGCCGTATCGGTTCTCGGTGCATTCATGAATGTTATTCCGTATTTCTTCTATGACCTCTCCGAAATCAAGCAGCGAGGCATGATTAAGGTTCTTAAAATCCGCGCTCTTTTTGAGGACTACGGCAACGGAATTCTCAAGGACAGAGACCTTGTTGAAGCAATCGAAATCATAAAAGAAGCAAACGAACTTGAAAATGCTCAGCCCAAAAACATTAAAGAACTCAAAGCTGCAAAAAAGCAGGCATCATCCAAAGAAGAAAAGAAGGCTGCAAAGAAAGCATATAAGGATGCTGTTTTATTCAACCAAAATCTTGAAATTTCAAAATTTGTTACCGACGAGATGAACCGCTTCAACACCACCTACGGAAAAATGCAGCTTGGAGAAGCTCGCAAAACCGTAAGCGCAGGCTATGAAGCAATTTACAGCTTTGATAAATCAGAACTTGCCGCTGCAAAAGCACTTCCCAAGGAAACCAAGGAAGAAAAGGAATACAGAAAAGAAGCCATCTCAAAGGCAAAGGATTTTGTGTATGCTCAAAAATCAGCAGCCAAGCACTTCCCCGGCGGTATAAAAGAGTTTGACGCAAGCATCTTTGAAAAGCTTTTCGATAAAGAAGATAAGCTTGCCGAGGAGCTTGAGGCAACCTATCAGAAGCTTTACTTAGCAAGAGATAACAAAGACAAGCAGGCGATTGCCGATTACACACAAAAGGTAAAGAGCATCAGAGCTGAGCAGAAGCAGACCGAAAAGGAAATCAAAAAGGCAACAAACGACAACTCCGTTTATAACCGCGCTGCGAAGCCCTATATCAATGCAAAGAAGCTCATCACCCAGAGCGAAAACTATGCAAAATTCGATGAAATCGCTGCTATGTATGACGAAGCAAAGGCTCGCCACGAAAAAGCACAGGCAGATGCTATCGCCGAAGCTGAACGCATAGCTGCCGAAGAAAAGGCATACGGCGAAAAAATCAAAGCAGAAAAAGCTGCAAAAAAAGCAAGAAAATAAGCAAAGTTTAACCGCCGCTACCTCTATGGTAGCGGCGGTTGTTTTATGCCTTTTTAAAGTTCAATTTTTTCGCAAGCATAACCTGTAAGCCTGTTGCTGACATCATCGGGCTGATGACCACCAATGTAAAGTTCAAGCTTTCCGTCAGGGTCTATTCTTTCGCCGTTGTCGGTAACAGCCTTAAGCCAGTAACGGTCAATTTCAAGTTCAACAGTCTTTGTTTCGCCGGCAGCAAGCTCCAGAGCCTTTATGCCGCAAAGCTGGAAATGAGGAGTAACGGTTCTGCTGTCAGTAAACGATGCATACACCTGAACTCTTTCGATGCCTGCCCTGCTGCCTGTATTCTTAACATCAACGCTGACCTTAACAGTCTTTTCGTTTGCAGAAACAAGCTTTGCGTTTGCATAAGCATAGCTTGTAAATGAAAGACCGTAGCCAAAGGGATAAAGAGCATCGCCTTCGATGTATCTGTAAGTTCTGCCAAGCATTGAGTAATCTTCAAAATCGGGCAGATTGTGATTACCGTCATAAATCGTTACGGGCAGCTTGCCGCCGGGATTTGAAATGCCTGCAAGGATTTTTGCAACCGCAAGGCCACCGAATGCACCGGGATACCATGCGTGAATAATTGCCTTTGCATGATTGCGTACCTTTTCGCCAAGGTCGATTGCACTGCCGCACATAAGAACAACAACAACATTTTCACAAACATCGCATACCGCTTCCGCAAGCTTTTGTTGAGTTGCGGGAAGATAAAGGGTTTTCTTGTCACCGCAGGCAGTATAATCATTATCAAAGCCGGTATCTTCACCCTCGATTGAGCAGTCAAGACCGAGAGCAAGAACTGTTATATCCGCTTCGGCGGCAGTTGCAATACCGTCACTGAGCATATTCTGGAATCCACTCCAGTGGCAAAGAGATTCGTCGCAATAATTAGAGCCCTTTTCAACACTGATATCCGCATTTGTGAATACTCTTCTGATACCGTCGGCAATTGTTATATATTCCGAGGAATAGCCGTTATAGTTACCTTCAAGAGCTGTAACGGAAAGAGAATTCGGACCTACAATTGCAATTCTCTTTGATGTATCCTTATCAAGAGGAAGATATGAATTTTCGTTCTTAAGAAGCACGGGGCACTGCTCTGCTGCTTTAAGATTGAGCGCTCTGTGTTCCTTGCAGTCAAGCTTTGAGAAAGGAATATCCGAATAAGGTCTTGTTTCTTCAAATTCGCCGAGAAGATATCGAATCATAAAGAGTCTTTCAGCAGCAACCGTGATGTCGTCCTCGGAAATCAAATCCTGCTCATATGCATCAACAAGCGCAGAATATGTTTCGCCGCAATTGAGGTCGCAGGTATTCTTAAGCGAAACAGCCGCAGCCTCTGCCTTTGTTTCAGTGAAATGATGCTCTGCATAAATATCTCTGAGCGCGCCGCAATCGGAAACAATATAGCCGTCAAATCCCCACTTATCTCTGAGAACCTCTTTGAGGAGATATGAATGAGCACAGCAGGGCTCACCGTTGGTTCTGTTATATGCACCCATAACGCCTGCAACACCGGATTCAACCGTTTTTTCAAATGCAGGAAGATAGGTTTCGTACATATCGTGCAAGCTTGCCTTTGCATCAAAACCGTGACGGGTTTTTTCGGGACCCGAATGAACGGCAAAATGCTTTGAGCAGGCCGCCGCCTTCAGGAATTCTCCGCTGCCCTGAACACCTTTAATAAATGCAGAACCGAGAACCGATGAAAGATAAGGGTCTTCGCCGAAAGTTTCCTGTCCTCTGCCCCATCTGGGATCGCGGAAAATATTGATATTTGGCGCCCAGAATGTCAGTCCCTTAAAAATATCATAGTCATTATATTTAACATGCTGATTATATTTAATTCTGCCCTCAGTTGAAATAACATCGCCGATGGTTTCAATAAGCTCAGGGTCAAAGGTTGCCGCCATAGCTATTGTATGCGGAAAAACCGTTGCAGTGCCTGCACGGGCAACACCGTGAGCGCCCTCATTCCACCAGTTATATTCCTTGATTCCCAATCTTTCGATCGCGGCAGCATTATAAACAAGCTGAGAAATCTTTTCATCAACGGTCATTTTTGACACAAGCTCTTTTGCTTTGATTTTTGCTTCACTTTTGGTCATTTTAGCACCTCGTCAAAACCCTAGATTTTATTCACAAGATCAAAGAGAACAATACCCTTTTCAAAGATGCTGTTTACACCCACAAGGATTCCCTTAAGTGCTTTAAGAACAGGGTTGGTTTCGGGCGCATCAACATGAATCTCATCGATACCTTCTGCCATAACACCTGCCTTTGTTGTTGCAAACGAAACAACGCCGTCGGTTGCCTTCTTGAACTCAGCCTTGATATCTTCAACATCACTTGTGCCGAAAATGTTCCAGCGGATTGCGTTTGCGACTGCAGAGCCTGTAACCGAAGGAACATACTCATTCTTTGCCCATGCAATTGTTTCGTTGATTGCCGAGCCGAAATAAGCTTTCCATACTCTGTCAAGCTCTGCAACAAAGCCTTCGTTCTTTGTAAGAACATTGAAAACAGTAGGATTTTCCTCAATATCCCATGAACCGAAAACAGTGTTTCTGTACATTCTGTTGTAGCATACAGTCCACTTTGTGGGGTCGGCATAATCATTGCCGAAGCGGTTTGAATCGTTATTACCGAAGCCGATATCAAAATCCCATGCAGGGCCTGCATAGAGGGTTTCGTTTGCGCCCTCGGGCTTGTAGAAATATGTGCTTGTCAGACCGAAATCCTGATTTGAACACCATTCGTTGAGAATATACATCTGAGCAAGAGATTCAACATTGCAGAGCTTGCCGAGTTCAGCCATGCTCTCTCCCTCATAGATTGAATCCTCAGCCTTCTGATAAAGAGCGCTGATATATTCCATCTGTGCCTTTGAAGCATATTCGGGGGATTTCATTGTGAAGGGCTGGCTTCTTGTTGTTACAAAACCGCTTGCCTCGTCTGCATATCTGTTTGCAAGCTCCATTTCGATAATATAGCCACCTGTGATATCCTCGGGGTCATTGGGGATTTCATAATACTTCATTGTGCCTTCAAGAAGACCCGCATATGTGCCGTAAAGGCCGCCCTTTGCATATGTGTCAAGATCCTTCTCATTTGCATCCTCGGTGTTTCCTTCAAGGTCTTCAATATCAACATTTGAACCGTCAATACCGATTCTTGTTGTGAGGATATATGCACCCATATAGTCGTTGTTGATATAAACATCAACGGGAGTAAACTGAGGAGTATAAGGCATACCTGCATTTTCTGCAGCCTGATAAGCAAGAGCGTTTCTGATAAGAGAAGTGTCACCGTGATTTGCAATAAGACTCCACTTCTTGGTTTTGCCCATGCCGAAAAGATTTGCTTTGCTGTCAAGCTTGATGTTATAGGGCTTCTTTTCCATCTGCCATGTTGAGTTGCCTCTGCCCTTGATTTCAAGTCTGCCTGCGTATTCAACCTCTGCGCCGTCAGCACCGATAACGCTGATGTTGCCTTCTTCTTCGTTGCCCTTTTTCTCATGGATAAAATCAAGAGAGCCTGAGTCTGTTTCAATGAATACCGATGCAACTCTTGATTCGGCAATAATATCAACATCATATTCTGCAGCGCCGCATTTTACCTCTATTTCGTCTTTGCCTTCAAGGCTGATAACGCCGCCGTTTTCAACCTTTACGCCGTCAACGGTTACTTCAGCCGATGCAGGCTCAAAGTTAACGGTAACTTCACCTGTGCCGATTGCCGTGGGTACAAAAAGATAATAATCGTCATTTGAATTAAACCAGCTTGTTTTTTTCTCAGCGGCATCCTCGGGGGTTTCGCCGTCAAACGGAGCTGAAATTGCAAAATCCGTAAGACCCGACACCTCATCTGCATAGCCGATAATCGACATGCATGACAAAGCAATAACCGCAGTTAAGATAAGTGCTGTTAATTTTTTCATTGTTTTTTCCTCCATTGGTATTTTTTATTACTTCATTTCATGTGAAATGCAATAATCAGTCCGAAATTTTTGCCGCAAGAGTGTTGCGGATTGCCTGCTGTCTGATTTCAGCCTGCTCTCTGTTTTCGCCCTTGACGGAGAAATAGAGCTTGAGCTTGGGCTCAGTGCCCGAAGGTCTTGCGGCAGCCCATGAGCCGTCCTTAAAATCAAAACGGAGAACATTCTCTTTGGGAAGACCGTCAATGCCCTTTGAATAGTCATAAAGCACCTCAAGGTCATCAAACATATCCTCGCCGCTTTCTCTCATCGCTTTCATTGCCGCCTGAATCTTTTCAGCACCCTCTTTTCCTTTAAGAACAAAGGTTTCAAGGCAGTCAAAGTAATAACCGTATTCCGCATAAATCTCATCCAGAGCATCAACAAGAGTTTTGCCGCTGTTTTTATAGTAAGCTGCCATTTCCGCAATCAGCATTGATGCCGAAACAGCATCCTTATCTCTTGCGTGGGTGCCTGCAAGATAACCATAGCTTTCTTCATAGCCGAAGAGGAAGGTGTTTTCGCCGCTTTCTTCCCAAAGGCAGATTTTTTCGCCGATATACTTAAAGCCTGTGAGGGTCTGAACCGACTTTGCTCCATGCTTTTCTGCAATTGCAGCGCCGAGACCGCTGGTTACGATAGTCTTGACAACTGCAGCATTTTCAGGCATTGAATCCTTTCTGAATCTGAGAACGAAATCAACAAGCAGCGCACCTGTCTGGTTACCTGTGAGAAGCTGATAGCTGCCGTTATGCTTTACGCCCACGCCTACTCTGTCGCAGTCGGGGTCGGTACCAATAACGATGTCTGCACCCTCTGACTCAGCCTGCTTGAGAGCAAGGGTAAGGGCATCCTTTTCTTCGGGGTTGGGTGAGCGCACGGTTGAGAAATCGCCGTCGGGCATTTCCTGCTCTTTTACGATTGAAACATTCTTGCCTTCAAGAATTTTGCGTACGGGAACATTGCCTGTGCCGTGAAGCGGAGTATAAACGATTTTAAGCTCCGAGGGTTCATTATAGAGGCTCTGCTTCTTAACTTCATCAAGAAAAGCATTGAGGGTCTCTTCGCCAATATAAACAAGCTTTCCTGCATTCTTTGCCTCTTCAAGCGATTCGCAGGGAATATCTCTGATATCGTCAACGGCATTAACATAAGCGATAACCTTATCTGCATATTCGGGAACAAGCTGGCAGCCCTTGCCGTCATACACTTTATAGCCGTTATATTCCTTTGGATTATGGCTTGCGGTGATAACAATACCTGCAGTGCAGTTATGATATCTTACTGCAAACGAAAGCACGGGAGTCGGCATAAGGGTATCAAAAAGATAAACCTTGATTCCTGCCTTGCAGAGCACGCCTGCGGCAACCTCTGCGAAATACTGAGAATTATTTCTTGAATCGAATGCAATCGCAACTGACTTTTCGCCATCAAAGCATTCGTTAAGATAATCCGCAAGACCCTTTGTTGCCTTTGAAACGGTATACTTATTCATTCTGTTTGCGCCTGCGCCCATAACACCGCGCAGACCGCCTGTACCGAATTCAAGGTCCTTATAGAATCTGTCTTCAAGCTCAGCCTTATCGGTTATGCTTTCAAGCTCGTTTCTGGTTGCCTCATCAAAAGTGAGCCAATATTCATATGCGTTCATTTTCAGTCACTCCTTGTTTATATTTCAACCCCGAGGGTTATGATTTCATAAGGTGAATATTCGATTTTATCGGTTTTGCCGATTTCATCTTCAATAAGATTGAGAAGTGTTAACTCCTTCGGAAGCTTTATAACTCCCCTTGCGCCGTTTTGCTCGCAAAGACGGATAACGGCATATTTCCCGTTTTCCGAAAGCTTGACAGCCTGAAGCCAGAGAGGCGAGAAATCGGGAATATCCGAAACAACATCAGCTTTTGCAAGAGGAACATTATATTCAAAAGCCTTGCTGTTGATTTCAGCCGCAACCGCATCGCCCGAATGAGGATAAATCATGTAGCAAAAATCATGCTTGCCCATATCGGAGATGGGGTCGGGTCTGATGGTTGAGCGCAGAAGCGAAAGAGCCATAACCGAGCCTTCTGCCGAAACGCCGTATTTGCCCGAATTTATGAGTGCAACGCCACCGCCCTGCTCCGCCATATCGCACCACTTATGGTGGCAGGTTTCAAATCGCGCCTGCTGCCAGCTTGTGTTGCGGTGGGTTTCTCTGCGGATAATTCCCGCGGAGGTATCACACAAAAGCTCTCTTGAAAGCACATTGCAGCCGTATTCCGCTTTCACAAGCTTATGCTTTTCATTCCAGTCAACAATATGCTCAACCTCAATTCCTCTCGACTGACGGAAAAGACGGATTATCATATTCCACTTGCTCTTCTCTGTTGCAAAACTTACGGAGAATTCGGCGCACTCGCCGTTAACTGAAACAAATGCAAGTTCATTTTCAACATTGAATTCACACGGTCTGTCTTTATAATTCGGAAGAATATCCCATGCATCGTAGTTGCCCGGAGTATCGTGATACATCGTAAGCTTGTTGAAATCACCCTTGACCCATTCACGGCCGAGTTCTTTATCTCTGAGCGTAAGAATGCTGCCGTCGGGAGCAAACTCAAGAGAATAGAAGGAAGTTTCAACGCTTCTGCCGTTAATACTTATCCAATTCGTATCTGCATTCTCTTTTATAATTTCTCCGCTTGAAAGACCGTCAATACCCGGAATTGCAAAAAATCCCTTTTGCCCTTTTCTGACTGTATCGCCGCTTTCATCGGGAATAAAAGTCAGGCTGTTTCGCTTGAAATTAAGCGTGTTGAAATATTTTTTGCCGCTGCCGATAATCTCGGCAAGCTCTTTTTCCATTTCCTCATAGTCTGCCATCGCATCGCGGTAAACAGGCGTTATGTGGCTGCCGGGAAGAATATCATGGAACTGATTTATCATCAGCTTTTTATAGATGCTTCTTATCTTTTCAGCCGGATATTCCTCACCGTTTTTCATTCTGAGAACGCTGAGCAATTCTGCGTCTCTGAGCATAAATTCAAGGCGTCTGTTATAATCCTTGAGCTTTGATTTGGTGGTAAAAGTACCTCTGTGCATCTCAAGATAAAGCTCACCGTCCCAGACAGAAAGAGCTTCGTTGCCGTCAAAATTCTTCGAAAGGAATTCCTTTGCGGTTATATGCTCGGTTTCGGGCATAACTGAAAGCTTATCAAGCCTGTGCATAAGCTCAACCATTTCTTCGGTTGCGCCGCTGCCGCCGTCGCCGTAGCCAAACATCTGCATGGTTTGTCCGCCTTCGTTTTTATCCTGATAGGCATCCCAGTTTTCCTGAATCTGGCTGGGCATATTCCACGAAATAAAGTGGGTCGGAGGCACACAGGCGTAAACATCCGAGCCGTCAATTCCGCGCCAGATAAAGTTGTTGTGGGGAAATCTGTTGGTGTCATTCCATGTTGACATCTTGTTTGAAACAAAATAATCAACACCACTCTTTTTGAGAATCTGCGGAAGAATCCAGCTGTTGCCGAAAACATCGGGCAGCCAGCAGTTGTTGACGGTTATTCCAAACTTTTCTCTGAAATAGTGCTGACCGTAAAGGCACTGGCGGATAAGGCTTTCGCAGGCAGGAACATTGCAGTCGGGCTCAACATACATTGCGCCGACAGGCTCAAACCTGCCCTCTGCAATTCGCTTTTTAAGTTCTTCAAAAATCTCGGGATAATACTTTTCAACCGTTTCATATGTATAAGCCTGAGTGTGGGCATACTTGAAATCGGGATATTTATCCATAAGACGAAGCTGAATCAGCACCGTTCTTAAGTTTTTCTGTACTGCATGAATTCTGCGCCAGTAATAAGCAATATCGAGGTGAGAATGCGCAATGAGAGCAACCCTGCCGCTTCCCTTATAATTTTTGTTTGAGAAAATGTTTTTTTCAATGTGCTCGCTTGCTGCTTTGATATCCTCATCACGGATATCATCAAAATCAATAAGATTGAGCGCCGCATCGATTTCGCGGATAACAAGAGCCGAAAAATCCTCGTTAAAAACTTCACTGAGCGCAGCGTCAAGCAGCATTTCAAGGTCATACACAAGCGACTGCACAGCTTCGTTGACAACGGAAATATATCCGCCCTCGAATATCTGTCTGCAGCCTCTGACGCTCAGACTTTCGGGATTGCGCTCATCATCGGGCTTTGAACGGTTATAGCCCATGATTTCAAAATGAAGCTTTCTGCCCTCAACATAGGGAGAAAGGTCAAGTCTTTCGCGGTTGGGGTCTATGCCGCCGACATAAACACCGTTAACCTTAACAATCATTTCTGCCGCCGTTTTTAACGAAAAGCAGAATTTCTTTCCTTCAAGATGCTCAGGCAATTCATAATCCGCTTCGATGAAAGCGGTGCCGTCGGGAGTGAAATACATGTCGCCTTTGTTAAGAGGTCTGAATTCGCCGCCGTCATAAAATTCAAAATTCATTTCGGAAATCTGACGGGCATCTTTAATTTTAAAAGTTGTTATTTCATGCTTTTCGCTGTAAATATATCTTTTCAGCCAGCCGAAGCGAAGATTTATCCATTCCTCGGGTCTCATGCTTCGTCTGACAACTTTGATATGTGCCATTTGATTTCACCTCACACATCCTGAAAATAGGGCTTTTTGCGGATTCCGATAACTTTTACTTTTTCGCCTCTGTCAGCCTCTATGCGCTGCTCAATCCATGCAAGGCAGCGGTCAAGAATCAGGCACTTTGAGCATTCACCCTGCAAAAGCACGGTTACCTCATCGCCTTCCTGCCTCACAAAAGTTATCTCTCCGCCGTCGCCTTGAAGCCTCGGGCGTATGTAGCCGTTGATATATTCTTCCATGGAAATTCCTCCATATTAATTTCATAAAACACCATTGTAATTATAACATCAATGCGTTTACATATCAATAAAATATTGGAAATTTTATTAAAATCTCTTTTAAATATTTTATATATATGTTAAAATGAAACAAATATAATCGGTCGCGGACGAAACCTGTCCCTGACTATTCACTTTTTATTTTTCACTATTCATTAAATTACCCGCGAGGTGAACAAAATGTTTGTAGTCACAAGCAGCCAGATGTATCAGGCAGAATGCAATGCCGTTAAAAGAGGCATTTCTTTCCCTCAGCTAATGGAAAACGCAGGTCAGGCCTGCGCTAAGATAATAAAAAAACAGTTCAATATCAGCCGTGAAAACAAAAAGGATGTTCTCATCATCTGCGGCAAGGGCAAAAACGGCGGTGACGGATTTGTTATTGCACGAAAGCTCTGGGAATACGGCGCAGATGTTACCGTTATGCTTGCGTGCGGCGAACCCAAAGCGCAGGATGCCGTTGAAATGTTTTC
Source organism: Acutalibacteraceae bacterium (assembly GCA_045539875.1). GTDB lineage: Bacteria > Bacillota > Clostridia > Oscillospirales > Acutalibacteraceae > CAG-177. Next base: position 190,640 of record JAZQGF010000019.1, on the reverse strand, counting down.
ACTTGTTGAAGCGGCAGGCATAGATGTTGTTCGCTATGACAACAATCTCACCGTTCTCAAAAGATTCTTTGACAGAGCCGATATCATTGTTGAAGCCGTTTTCGGTACGGGATTTACAGGCACTCTCGATCATTCGCTGAGTGTTCTTGCTCAGGCGGCAAATGCTTCAAAGGCTCCTGTTATTTCGATTGATGTTCCTGCAGGCGCAGACTGCGACAAAGCAAGCATTCAGGGCACGGCATTCAAGGCGGATATAACTGTTGCGATTTCCGCATATAAACCGATACACATAATGAAACCATGCAATAAATTCTGCGGCAAAATTATCGTTGCCGACATCGGAATTATACCCGCCGATTACCGTAACATGGACACTCCCCCGTGCTTCACTCTCGGAATCGGAGATATCAAAAGCAAACTCCCTAAAAGAAAGCCCGTTTCAAACAAAGGAACCTACGGCCATGCCCTATGCGTTTGCGGAAGCATGAGAATGACGGGCGCGGCTTATCTTTCGGTCACAGGCGCGCTGCGAAGCGGAGTCGGATTGGTTACGGCAGCGTTTCCTCAGACTGCATATGCGGCAATCGCTCCGAAACTCACCGAGCCCCTTCTTCTTCCGCTTGAGCCGAATTTTGACGGCACCTTCGCCTTTTCCGCAATGGCAGATATAATCGAAGCATCAAAAAGAGCAAGCGCAGTTCTTATAGGCTGCGGAATCGGTTTTAATAAAGACACAACGACACTCGTTCATAACCTGATAAAAGAAATAAAAGTTCCGATGATAATTGACGCAGACGGCATAAATGCGCTGAGCACAAATATAGATATATTAAAAGAAGCTCAGGCACCGATTGTTTTAACTCCGCATCCGGGCGAAATGAGCCGCCTTTGCGGAAAGAGCGTTGGCGAGATTATTGCAAATCCCGTTGAAATCGCTCAGAAATTTGCAATAAAACACGGCGTTACCGTTGTTCTCAAAACGGCAAACACCGTTGTATGCAGTCCTGATGCAGGCGGAATTTACATCAACACAACCGGCAATTCAGGGCTTGCTAAGGGCGGCAGCGGCGATTTGCTTGCAGGCATAACAGTTTCCTTTGCTGCGCAGGGAATGAGCCCGTTTGATGCCGCGGTATGCGCCGTATTTCTCCACGGTCTTGCCGCTGATGCCGTTGCCCGAAAAACCTCGATGAGAGGAATGCTTCCGAGCGATGTTCTTGACTGCCTGCCTGAGCTTTTTTCAAAATTTGAATAGCAGGTGATTTTTTGAAAAAGGCTTTTTCCGCTTTTGCTGCATTGATTCTTATTTTTGCGGCAGGATGTGAAAACCAAAAGATTACAGAAGCCGCAACTCCTCCACCCATTCCCGAAGCCTTCACGGCAAACCTGAAAATAGTCTATGGCGAAACTGTGATGACTGCCTCATTTGCGCAGAAATCATTTGAGGATTATGAGCTGAAAATGCTCACTCCGGAAATATTAAGTCCCCTCTCGCTTGCCTACAGCAGCGGAATCTGCACGGTTACATATGACGGATTGAAATTTGAAACCGACCTCAACCGTTTTCCGCAGGTTACCTTCGGCGCATTGCTGACGGAATCCATTGCCAACATCAAAGAAGGCATTGATGTTCAGACAACCTATGCTGACGGAATATGGACATATAAAGGCATGGGCGAAAGAGGAGCGTTTGTTATCACCCGCAACGCAGAAACAGGCGCATGGCTTGAGCTTTCAATTGAGGGCGCAGCACTTCATGTTGTTTTTGAAAGCTTCAAAACAAACAACAATTTTTAACCTGTCTCAAAAAATAACAAAGGATGTAATGAAATGATTTATTCAGAGTGCTTCCCTGCATGGGGACCCTACGGCAAAAAATACATGGGACTTTCTCGCATCGCCGACCATGATTTTGCAAAAGGCGTGCGCTTCGACTTTACCGTTGCACCTGCAATTTTCGGCGGCGACATAAAGGTTCCTAATGCGACTCTTCCGTCGGGCTGTCATCCGTGGAATTGCAGCAGCGATTATTCTCTCATCACCTACAGACATGACCTTGAATGGAAAGATAAAGTCTATGCGGAAGTTTCATATGCAAGAATCGACGATGAAAGCACGCTTGTCAGAACACGCATCGTCAACAATTCGGAGCTGATTCAGAACTGCGTTATCAACTTCTTTCAGTCAATCGAGTACCCCTCGCCCTCTTACTGTGCGCTTTCGCTCCCCGAAAAATGTGCATATAAAAATGCCGTTGAATACGACAGTTATTCATATGCCGTTACCCGTCCGTGGGACGAAGAAAATGCAGACGGTTATAAAAAGGGTGAGTTTGCGGATTCACGCTTTGTCGGCGGCTTCGGTCTCGGTGACAGGGCAGGCAAATGGCATATGCCGCACAGATATCTTCCCCCGTTTGGCTGTGAAAAGGGTGACAAGGTTGCTCTCACAATAAAATCCGATTATGATTTTGAGAACGCCGTTCTTGCCGTACGCTACAGAACCTCGGGAATTGAATATATTCAGGGTAAAATGGTCGGCGTTAATGTTGTTAACGGAACAGACACCGCATCATTCATGCTCAACGGAGCAATCCGGCTTGATTTTGAACCGACAGACGACCCTGTTATCAAATATTTTGACATTGGTAATGTTGCAAAGGGTGATTTCAAAATCTCGCTCGATGCGCTCGGAACGGGCGGAGCGGAATTCGATTTCTTCTGTATCTGCGAAAAAGCGGATGCAGACAAAATAAAAGCCGAAATGACGGCTTATGACTTCATGCCCGAAATCAGAACCGAAAAATGCACCGATGCAGGTTACATCACCTCTTGCAGATATAAAAATGTTGACGGTGAATTCATTCTGCGCACCTTCAACGATAACACCCGTTTCCGCGAAATTAAGTCGGGCGCACTTGAGGACTGCATGACAGCAAGGCTTTCAAACTCCGACCCGACCTTTGACGATGTTGCCGAAAGCTTCACTGGCGCATTCTCGCGCAAGCACAGCGATGACGGTTTCTTCCGCAACTCGATAATCCACACCATATTTATTGAACCCGACAGCGAACATATTGAATACGCCGTTATCTCAAAAGGCGAAACGGAATACAAATCCGCCGAAAAATACGAAAGCATCTATATTTCCCGCCTTTCCGAGGTTGAGAAAATAAATCTCAACAAGGACGGCAAAAAATACGAGCTGAGCAATGAAATTCTTCGTGCAACTGCTATGGTGAATGCGGTTTATCCTATTTACAAGCATGGGGAATATATTATACATCACACTCCCGGCAAGCGCTGGGACTGCCTGTATACATGGGATTCCGGATTTATCGGTCTGGGCATGCTTGACTATTCAAAGCGGTTTGCACGATACAGCCTTGACACATATCTCAGCGATGAAAGCAACCCCGATTACGCATTCCTCCATCACGGCTCGCCCGTACCGGTTCAGATGTATCTCTACCTTGAAATGCTCAAGAGAGAAAACAACAAAGCGGAGCTTCTTTCGCTCTATCCGAGGGTGAAGCTTTATTACGACTTCCTCGCAGGAAAAATCAGAGGCTCAACAACCGCAAAGCTTAAAAGCGGTCTTACAACAACCTATGATTATTTTTATTCCACCAGCGGTATGGACGATTATCCTCCGCAGGTTGCAATGATGGACAGAAACATCCGCGACACAACCGCACCCGTTATTTCAACTGCTCAGCTCATACGCTGCGGCAAAATTCTGCGCATGGTTGCTTCAAAGCTCGGAAAAAGCGAAGATGTTGAAAGCTATTCAGCAGATATTGAAAGACTCACAAATGCTCTCACAGAGTATTCGTGGGATAAAGACAGCGGATATTTCAGCTATGTACTCCACGATAAGGATTACAATCCCACAGGCTTCATGCTCACCGAGGACGGCGAAAACCTCAACAAGGGGCTTGACGGAATATACCCCATTATCGCAGGTGCATGCAACGAAGAGCAGAAGAAAGCAATTCTCGGGCATCTGAAGAGCGAAAAAGAAATGCTATGCCCTTACGGCATAAGCGCGGTTGACATGACAGCAGGATATTTCATGGTCAACGGCTACTGGAACGGCAATGTCTGGTTCCCCCATCAGTGGTTCATCTGGAAAACGATGCTCGACCTTGGTGAAAATGACTTTGCATATACCATTGCACGCCTTGCACTCGACATCTGGAAGAGAGAGGTTGATTATTCTTATTATACCTTTGAAATGGTCAGCGTTGTTACGGGCAGAGGCGGCTGGTTCCATAATTTTGGCGGTCTTTCAACACCGATAACCATGTGGGCAAACGCTTATTTCAAGCCCGGCACGCTCAACACAGGCTTTGACACATGGGTTGACAGAGCTGATTTTTCAGAAGATAACACAAAGCTTGATGCCGAAATAACATATTACGGCACAAACAAAAATTTCACCGTTATTGCAACGATGAACGGCGACGAAAGCAAACATTATAAGGTTAAATTTGACGGAAAAGAAATTAATTTCAACGAAAGATTCAAGGGCACTCTTGAGATTTCGCTTTCTGTTGAGGATAACGAAACACACTTATTGGAAATCATATAAATCATAAAGCAAAAAGGAACGGTCAAAACCGTTCCTTTTTGCTTTATACAATGATATCATTCAATATTGCTTCTGCAAGCAAAAACTTCTCATCAGATCCGAACTGTGAAAGCTTTTTGATTATCGGACCGTAGAATTTCTGCTCAGCTTCAACCTCTTTGATTGCCTGCTCTTTCTGATATTCAATATATTTCAGTTTAAGCTCTCCGAGAAAGCTGTCTTTATCATAGATATTCAGGTCATTGACGCCCGTAAGCTCTGCAAGCTCTTCAAGCTGTTCAACGGCATCCGCGCCGTATTCAACAACCATTTCTCTGAAAATATCTTTTTCAAAATAGAAGCGTCTGCCCGAAAGATAGCCAAAAACCCTGCGGGTATCAAGATAACCCATGCGCACTCTTCGCTCAAACATCTCACCGCTGAAATCAAAAGCTGCGCCAAGCTTTTCAACATCAAAAGGTCTTATATAAATCACCTCTGCACCCGAAAGATCGGTTCTGTGTCCAAATCCCTTCCTAACTGAAATATCAACAAAGACAATGCGGTTATAGCCGTTTTTGCGAAGCAGTCCTATCGGAGCGTTGTCATATACTCCGCCGTCAAGATATCTTTCGTCATCGGGTCCGATTTTGCTCACTCCCGGCACCTTTGAAGATGCAAGAAGATAATCCACAAGCTGACCGTCAGGAATATCCTTTATAAATATTTCAAGCGGAGAGAATTCGGAAAGCATGAAGGTGACCATGCCAAAATCGGTTTTGGATTTTCTGACCTTTTCTTCATCTATATATTCCCGAAGAAAATCACCCGTGGGTGAAGCATCTATTCCGCCATTTTTTACGATTTCCTTAAAAAGTGCCGGCATATTCTTGATGCTGAAAAGCTTTTCAGGGTCTTTAAGCTCCTGAGAAATATTAACGCCCTTATCAACCGAAGCGCTCTTCCAGAATTCAACAGCCTCATCAAAGCAGTCTGAAACTATAAATGCACCGTTGATGGAACCGATAGAAACGCCCGTTACGGCAGAAAAATCTATTCCGAGTTCACGCATAGCCTTCCACGCACCGAGCTGATAAGCTCCCTTTGCGCCTCCGCCTGCAAGAACAAGACCGTATTTTTTCATTTTCTCAACTCCGAAATATAAATCTGTTACTATTTTACCATTTTATTCAGTATATGTAAACCGATATCATAAAAAGTTAATATTTTTGTTGACATCTTTTTTTAATAATTATATCATTAAATAAAAGCGCAACAAACGGACATTCGCTGAACACTGTCCGAAAAGACGAAAGGAATAAATCATATGAAGCTCCCCTCATGCATTGAAAAAAGAATAGATGATTACTGCTCCGTTATCGAAAAATACAGTCCCAAGCTCGCAAAGCTTTACCGTAACTGCTATCCCAACACCCTCGAAACCGCAACCGAATTCACCGAGGACGGCTCGGTATTCGTTCTCACAGGTGATATCCCTGCAATGTGGCTTCGCGACTCAACGGCGGAGGTGTCGCACTATATTACCCTTGCAAAGGATAATGACGATATCAGAGATATCATAAAAGGCGTTATCAGAAGACAAAGAATGTATATCTCAATCGAGCCTTATGCAAACGCCTATAAAAAAGAGCCGAATGACCACAGAGAATTCGACGATTATCCCGAAAATCATCCCATCGTCTGGGAGAGAAAATATGAAATTGATTCGCTCTGCTATCCAATCCGCCTTGCATATCTTTACTGGAAGGCAACGGACGACAGCAGCATCCTCGGCGAGGATTTTCTCGAAAGCACAAAAATCACGGTTGACCTTTGGAAAACCGAACAGCATCATTTCGAAAAATCCCCATACCGTTTTTCAAGAAACAACTGCCCTTATCAGGATACACTCCATAACAACGGCATGGGCGAGCCTGTTGACTACACAGGCATGACATGGTCGGGCTTCAGACCGAGCGACGATGCCTGCCGTTACGGCTATCTTGTTGCATCAAACATGTTTGCCGTTGTTGCTCTCGGATATCTCAACGAGATGCTGAAATCATCATATCCCGAAGAGAAAGAACTGATTGAAAAATGCTCCGTTCTTAAAGCAGAGATTGAAAAAGGTATTGCCGATTTTGCTGTTGTTGAGCATGAAACACACGGCAGAATCTATGCCTGCGAGGTTAACGGCAAGGGTGATTATTTCCTCTTTGACGATGCAAATGTGCCGAGCCTTCTTTCCGCACCGTATCTCGGATTCTGCGCATATGATGATGAAATTTATCTTAACACACGCCGTTTTATCCTCAGCAAGGATAATCCCTACTATTACGAAGGCAAGTTTGCAAAGGGCGTCGGAAGCCCCCACACTCCCGAGGGATATATCTGGCATATCGCACTTTCAATGCAGGGTCTGACAAGCACCGACCCCGATGAAATCAAAGATATTCTCCATATGCTTGAAACAACCGACGGCGGCACAGGTTACATGCACGAAGGTTTTGACGCAAACGATCCCGACACCTTCACCAGAAGCTGGTTCAGCTGGTCATGCGCACTTTTTGCAGAACTTGTTGAAAAAGCTGTTGACGAGAAGATTATTTAATATTTTTTAACTTTTTTTCAAAAAAGACTTGAAAAATGCAAAACATTATGGTATTATAACATGCGTTCGATACGAGCGCACTATGGCCCGGTAGTTCAGTTGGTTAGAACGCCAGCCTGTCACGCTGGAGGTCGACGGTTCGAGCCCGTTCCGGGTCGCCATAAATATTTTTGCTGCTATGGCTCAGGCGGTAGAGCGCATCCTTGGTAAGGATGAGGTCGGCGGTTCAAGTCCGCCTAGCAGCTCCAGAAAAAACCTCTTTTGCTTTGCAAAAGGGGTTTTTTCAATGAAGCGCACCTTTCGGCGCATGAAGAAATGAAGCAGGGCTTCGCCCTATGAAGTGTGCCTTGACGGCACATTGTTTGATAAACGCTTCTCTTCATGGTACACATAGTGTATCACTCCATGGCGGCGTTTCCGCCGCTTCATGTTTGCAAAGCAAACACTTCATTAAAATTTTATCTGCTATATGTATTCTTTGTAAAGAGGTGTTTTTATGAGAAAAGATAAATTATCGGTCCAATCAATGGATTTCTCGGTTTCAATAATTAACCTTGTGAGGGATTTGAAAGCAAAAAAAGAAAACATTATTTCCAACCAAATCGGAAGAAGCGGAACATCAATCGGTGCAAATATCAGAGAAGCTCAATATGCTCACGGAAAGGCAGACTTCATTGCAAAAATGCAAATCGCTCTTAAAGAAGCCAATGAAACCGGCTATTGGCTGGAGTTGCTTTATAAAACTTCATACATTGATGAAGCTCTCTATAAATCTCTTGATTCCGCTTGCACAAGCATTCGTGTAATGCTTATCGCCTCCATCAACACCGCCAAAGAAAATTTAAAATAAATCAGACCGCATCCCTGAATTGCAATTTTCAGCAAGGGATGCGGTCTGATTATTTTTCCCAAAAATGAATCATATTGTTCGATTTATTAAAACACTTGAAATTTCGATTTGATGTTGATATAATAAAACTACCACACTATAATTTAATATTATTTTCCGATATAAGGGTTAGTGTTTTTATCTTCGGTAAAAATACGAACTTCTATATTTCTATGCCCTTTTATCGGATATGAAATTATAGTGTGGTAGCTAAACGAAGTTTGTGTTTTTCGTGTGTGCATAACTTCGGTTAGCACACACTTTTTTATTTTATGGAGACTAAAAAAGTGTCAGCTTGTTTTGAGGAGGCGAAAAACAAATCTCCATAATAAAACCAAATAAAACAAGAGGTGTTTATTGATATGAAGAAAAAATCGCCAATGCAATTCAGTTAGTTTTATTAATTGTATCCTTTATAATCTTGAATTTAAAAACCATTCCTACTTCAAGTGATTCTTGTAGAGTTTCTGCTCTTCAATACATAGACCTCACAGAATATTTTGTAACACTTATTCCTATGTATGCTTTGTATGCACTTTGTGCTGTTATGTGCATAATTTCAATCATTTCAAAAGGTATTTATAAAGACGGAAAAGCTCACTGCGTTGTTGCAATATTATTGTTTATTATTGCAAACTATAATGTGCTTGCTTACACGCCGGCTTTTGGTATAAATGAAAAGCATTATTTTCCCGGAGCCCTCTTTGCCGGCTTGCTGCTTGCTGTGGTTGTTATCTCTTTTGCAAAGCGTTCATCGGTTATTGCAGAATCAAAAGAGTCACAGCAGACAGTTGTAAACAACATTCAGGAAACAACAAATGCTGACGAACTGAAAAAGTATAAAGACTTGCTTGACAGCGGTGCAATAACGCAAGAAGAGTTTGAAAACAAGAAAAAAGAACTTTTGGGCTTATAATATCTAACAGGGAGCGGTTCAAAACCGTTCCCTGTTCTTTTATGTCTCCAAACCTGTTGATTTTTTGATAGATTTGCTTTATACTGTTCTTAATTTACAGGCACTGCAAGGAGCTGATTATATGAAATCCATAACAGCATTTTTTCTCTCAATTGCGCTCTTTTTTCTGAGCATTTTCACACCCGAGCTTCCTGCTCCGAAAACCGATGATGAGCTTGAGCAAATCACCTCGATATGCCAAAAGCACGAGATTGGTGACAAGCTTTATGTTATTGATGTTTCCGCGCTTCGTGAAGAAGGCGCAAAGCATATGGCAATTGCTCTTCAGGGAATCGTTGCAAAAACTCAGCCCTGCATTTTTATCCGCAACAACAGTTACGGCAACAATTATCTTGACAAGGCTGCTGAAAGCGGAATTGAAGTTGTTTTTAACGATGAAAACGGTAATCCGTGGACTCTCCCTGCTCTTCTTGAAAAGTTCAAATCACACATAACCGATTCGGGATATGTTCTCTACAGAGCAAGTGAAAAGGCAGAGGGTCTTAACGCAGCAACAAATCTTGCTGCACTCTATGGCTGGCTTCCCGTTCCCGAAAATCTTGAACAGCTTGCCAAGGATTCAGGACTTTCGCTTAAAGAAGATTATTCCGATGATACATACAATCTGCTTTTTCAGTGGAATTTCTTTGAGAAATACAAGGAAGAATTCAACTACGGTGCGGTTATGAGTCTTAAATACGCCGCCGAAGGTCTGCGCGACCTTGCGATTCAGCAGGGCTTCTATACATTCTATATTGATGATGACGAGGACACAAATCTTCTCAGAGGCAGAGTTATGGATTACGCAGGCGACAATGTTCCCGTTCTTGGCTGGGTTAAATATGAGGTTTCATTCGTCAGACAGGCATCTGAAAACGGCAACATCGCAATTCCTTCCGACCACAGCCACAACCTGAGCTTTCTTTCATCGTTTGACTGCGAAATTCCTCAGCAGAAACACAGCGTAACCAAAGAATATTCCGACACAACCAAGCATTACTGCGCTCTTGTTATGAGCGACGGCGATAACATGCAGTGGATACAAAACGGTTACAGCGAATTTTATCAAAAGCTCGCTCTTGAGGAGCAATTCCCCGTAACCTGGTCATTTCCTCCCCTGCTTCAGGAATTTTCACCCGTAACGGTAAATCAGGTTTATTCCGATGCAGGCGAAAACGATTATTTTATTGCAGGCGTATCGGGCGCAGGATACATTCATCCAACCGAATATCCGTTTGACGCACTTGCAGGATTTACCGATCTGACTGCAATCTCAATGAAACGAAGCATGTTGAGCTATGTTCAGATTCTTGACGGCACTCCCGATAACGAATATGAAGAAAAAATCCTCACCGACAGACTCGCATATTTCGCAAGATACGATAATATAAAGGGCGGCGTTGTCAGCCTTGACCCCGACCGTTATGAAGGCGGCAAGGGCAGAATATGGTATGTCAACGGCAAGCCCTTCATCACCTACCGCCTCTCCCTCTGGCATCCCGACGGTGAAGGCGCGAATGTTACAAAGGAATGGCTTGACGAGCAGGCTGCAATCGTTAACTCATATCCCGCCGACATGAACTCAATCAACGGCTACAGCGTTATCAACATTCATCCATGGACTGTAAGCATAGAAAATCTTGCATATTTCGTCAGTCGGCTTGACGATGATGTTGTTCTCGTTAACCTCGATGAACTCATGGCAATGATTGAAGAAAATATTCCGCATGAAAATGCAAGACCGGTGAATTGATATGAAAACCGAACTTAACATAATTGCTCACATCCGCACCGATTTCACCTCGAAATTCGGCATCCCAAGGCAAAGCGGACTGGTTGAAGGACTTGAGGCAAAGATAATATTTGAGCCCGAATACCGCAGTCCCGAAGCACTCAGAGGGCTTGAAGAATATTCACATCTCTGGCTGCTGTGGCAGTTTTCGGAATGCATTGATAAGGAATGGAATCCGACAGTCCGTCCACCGAGGCTCGGCGGTAACAAAAGAATGGGCGTTTTTGCAACACGATCCCCTTTCCGTCCGAATCCGATTGGTCTTTCCTGCGTAAAGCTGCTCGGAGTTGAGAAAACCGAAAGGTACGGTTTCATTATCCGTGTTTCTGGTGCGGATTTACTTGACGGCACTCCGATTTATGATATCAAGCCGTATCTCCCATATGTTGACTCACACCCCGAGGCAACCAACGGCTTCGCTCTTGACGAAAAGGAAGGTCGGCTTGACATTAAATTTCCCGAAGAGCTGATAAAAATAATACCGTCCGAAAAACGGGCAGCATTAAAAGCAGTTCTGGCACAGGATCCCAGACCCGGATATCAAGATATTCCCGAAAGAATCTACGGAATTGAATTTGCAGGATTTGATGTAAGGTTTAAAATTCATAATAATGCATTGACGGTTATTGAAATCAAGAATATATAAATAAAACCCCGAAACAAATTGTTTCGGGGTTTTGTTATATATAATTAGTTATCCTTACCCTTGATTATATCGTTAATCATGATATAAAACTGGTCATCCTCAAAGCCGTTGTCTGACTTGGGAGCAGTGTTTGAAACGCTTGAAATATCATTGTTTACACTGCTGTTGTTTGATGAACCGAAGTTGGGGATGGTTGGTGCGCCGGCAGGAGCCGAAGGAGCAGCAGGTGCTGCAGGCTTTACTGCAGGAGCAGCGGGTGCTGCGGGAGCTGCTGCAGGTGCGGCAGGCTTAACTGCTGCGAGGAAGGGGTTGGTTGCAACGGGAGCTGCAGGCTTTTCGGGCTCTGCCTTCTTTGAATCGAAGCCTGTTGCGATAACGGTGATAACCATTTCATCGTCAAGGTCGGGATCAAATGCGATACCCCATGTGATGTTGGCATCCTCATGTGCCTGAGCGGTAATAATTTCTGCTGCATTTTCAACATCTTCGAGATCAACATCGTCTGATGCTGTGATGCTGATGATAACGCCCTTTGCGCCTGCGATTGAGGTTTCAAGAAGAGGACTTGAAACTGCTGCGTTTGCTGCGGTTTCTGCCTTGTCCTTACCCTTTGCTCTGCCTACGCCCATGTGAGCATAGCCTGCATCCTTCATAACGCTTGTTACATCTGCGAAGTCAAGGTTAATGAAGCCGGGGACCTTAATAAGCTCTGAAATGCTCTTAACACCCTGAAGAAGAACTTCGTCTGCCTCTGCAAATGCTTCAGCGATAGTCTTCTTTCTTTCGTCAAGCGCACGAAGTCTGTCGTTAGGAATAACGATAAGGCTGTCAACATGCTCTGCGAGCTTTGCGATGCCTTCCTGTGCCTGAACCATTCTTCTGCGACCTTCAAACTTGAAGGGCTTTGTTACAACACCGATGGTGAGGCAACCCATGTCTTTTGCAACCTGAGCAATAACGGGAGCAGCGCCGGTACCTGTGCCGCCACCCATACCTGTTGTTATGAACACCATGTCTGTGCCCTTAAGAGCATCAGCGATAGCATCTTTGCTTTCTTCTGCGGATTTTGCGCCGATTTCGGGCTTGCCGCCTGCACCCTGACCGTGAGTTGATTTCTCGCCGATCTGGATTTTGTGGGTAGCCTTTGAGTGCACAAGAACCTGCTTGTCTGTGTTGACAGCGATGAATTCTGCGCCGAGAACGCCCTGAGTAATCATGCGGTTAACTGCGTTTCCGCCGCCACCGCCGACACCGATAACCTTTATCTGCACCGCACTCTCAAAATCATTATCAATTTCAAATGCCATTTGGTTTGACCCCCTACTGGATTTATTATACCGTAAAAAATTAGTATTAAACAGAATTATATTACCATACATTTATAAAAAATACAAGAACAAATTAAAAAAACATCCCGATTTTACATCTTTTTTTACAATTTATATATAAAATACCCGAAAATCTGCCATTTCTCGCAAATTTTCGGGTAAGATTATTTCTTTTTTCGTTATTCTTCGTCGGTTTTTTCCGTTGTTTCGGCTTCATCATCGGGAATATCGGTTTTCTCTTCTTCCCATTCACCGCCGTTAAAAATAACAAGTTCCCTTATATCCTCGGGGTCTGACGGATTGAAATACGCTTTTTTGGCAACGGTGAGATTGATTGTTCCCGACTGGGTAAGGGAGATGGCATTCTCCTCGTTTATTACTCTCTGACCGAGCGAAAGCTTTGACGGAATATCTGCACTGTCGCCAAGAATAAGAACGATTCTGCCCTGATAAATCAGATGAATATTGCTTATTGAAGAAACATCAATAAGATTTATATCCGTCATTGAATTATCACTTATCGCCTTCGTTATTTCAAGAATGAGCGAAAGAGTTCTGTCGCTCACTTCTTCGGTATCATCTTCTTTTTCGGTTGTATTGCCGAATCCGAGAACCCTGCCAACCTCATTCTTAACGGGAACAGCTCCCTTTATGAGCGTTATTCCCTCGGGAACTTCGGGAGAATATTCAAGCACCTTCATATCACCGTCTACCAGTGCATAGGTTCCGTTTGAAAGTGCAACGGCAAAAGATTTTTCAGTTGACTCAACACGGATAATAATTCCGCTTGGCAGTTTTCTTGTTATTTTAACATTATCCGTATACGGAAGCTCCTGCTCAATGCGTTCAACTGCACTTTCAATATCGGCAAGAATCAGGCTTTTGCCCTTGATAATTCCGCTTGCCGCAACAACCTCTTCTTTAGTATAGGGCGCGGTTCCTTCAACGGTAAAATTTTTTACCCTGAAAGCCGCAAAAACTATAATCGGAGTAACAACAAGGCTTATCGCAAGAAAAAATCCGATTACAACAATCGCTATTCTGAAGTTTCTCTTTCTTTTAAGTTTTTTTAATCTTATTTCTCTTTCTTCGGGAGTGAGCTGCCTGCCCTGCCCCCTGTTTGTTTCTCTGTCCATTTCCACTCCACCGTTTTTATACTCTTTTTATATCAGCACCAAGCTGCGAAAGACTTTCTTCAACAGCTTCACAGCCGCGGTCGATATAATGAATGTTATCAATGACGGTTTCACCGTCTGCGCAAAGGGCGGCAACCGCCAGCGCACAGCCGCCTCTCAGGTCACACGCAGAAACGCGTGCGCCATAAAGCTTTTCAACGCCTTCAACAACGGCAACACAGCCGTCCTCAACACGGATATCCGCTCCCATTTTTATAAGCTCGGGAACATGTCTGAATCTGTTTTCAAAAATTTTTTCGGTGATAACGCTTGTGCCTTCTGCTGTTGCAAGCATAGCCATAACTATAGCCTGAGAATCCGTGGGAAATCCGGGATAAGGCATAGTGCGGAGAGATTTTATTCTCGAAAGCCTTTTAGGTGCTGCCGTCACAAGCTCACCGTTTGCAAAAGAAACTCTGCAGCCTGCCGCTTCAAACGCCGAAATCACGGGCAGCAGATGCTCTTTTTCGGCTCCCGTAACAGAAATTTTCCCACCCGTGCATGCTGCGCATGCCATATAGGTTGAAGCAACAATGCGGTCGGGAATGATGATATGCTCAGCCGCATTCAGCTTTTTTCTGCCGTTAATTCTTATAACGCTCTGCCCTGCTCCGCTTATTTCGGCACCGCATTTCAAAAGAAAATCCGCAAGGTCTTTTATTTCCGGCTCTCTTGCGGCATTTGTGATTACCGTTTCACCCTTCGCTGAAAGAGCAGCCAGCATTATGTTTTCTGTTGCGCCCACACTCGGAAACGCAAGGCTGATATGACAGCCTTTAAGTGCGCTATGAGCTTTGCACTCAAGCATTCCACCGTTTTCGCTTATCTCCACACCCATTCTTCTCAGCGCCGACAGATGAAGGTCTATCGGGCGAAGCCCTATCTCACAGCCTCCGGGCGGCGTTACAACCGCACAGCCAAACCGCGAGAGCAAAGCACCGAGAAAAATAATGGAAGAGCGCATTTCACGCATCATGCATTCGGGCACGGCATACCTGAACGCTGTTGACGCATCAACAACAACAGTATGCCCCTCCCGTTTTATCTTACAGCCTGTATACTCAAGTATTTTTAAAGCCGCCGAAACATCTGTAAGCCTCGGACAGTTATGTATAATGCTGATTCCGCCAACGGCAACCGTTGCGGCAAGTATCGGCAGCGCACTGTTTTTTGAGCCCTGAAGCGCAATTTTGCCGCTCATGGCTCTGCCGCCGTTGATTACCAATTTTTCCATAATCCACGCTCCTTTGAACGCATTGAACGCTCTGTTCCATACTATTCAAGGTGCGCATAAAAGGTGAATTATTTCATTATCTCGCAAAGAGTATCATAAATTCTCTCTGTTGCATCAACAACCGCCATTTTCTTGGCATTTTTTCCGATTTCATCAAGCTTTGATTTGTCCGAAAGAAGTGCATTGACACGCTCCGTCAGAGAATCAGCAGTCAGATTCTTTTCTTCCAGAATCTCTGCCGCGCCGTTATCAACAAGAGCCATTGCGTTATGGAACTGATGATTTTCGGTAACATAGGGTGACGGGATGAGTATTGAGGGTTTGCCGAGCGCCTGAAGCTCACTGAGAGTGCTTGCCCCAGAACGGCAGATAACAAGGTCAGCCGCCGCAAGGCACTTGGGAATATCAATATATTCAACAATTCTTATATGCGGATTTGCTTTAAGGTCAACGCCCTTTTCTTCAAGCTCCGCTTTAAACTGCTCTGCATTTTTGCCCGTTGCGTGAAGAAATACGCAGTCATTATCTTTATATTTATTAAGTATAAGACCGAAAACGGCATCATTAACGGGCTTTGCGCCGAGACTGCCGCCCATTGAAATGATAAGCGGTTTATTTCCGACCTCAAGCTCTGCTCTTGCAAAATCACGGTCACCCCTAAGAATATCTCCTCTTATGGGAAGACCGGTTAAAACGCAAGGATTTTTGGGATTCATATACTGCTCTGCCTGCTTTGCGGTGAGCATAACCCTGTCAACCTTACCTGCAACCGCTTTATTGGCAACGCCGGGATATGCGTTCTGTTCGTGAATTGCAGTGGGAATACCCATCTTTGCCGCAATTCTGAGAACGGGTCCACTGACATAGCCGCCGTAACCGATAACAAGGTCGGGCTTAAATTCATTGATTATCTTTTTTATTTGTGAGGATGAACGAAGAAGTTTTTTAACAGTCAGGATGTTATGCTTTATTGCTTCTCCGGAAAAGCTTCTCCAGAAGCCGCTGATTTCGATTGTTTTAAGTTCATAGCCTGCCTGAGGAACAAGCCTTGCTTCCATTTTATCGGCAGTACCCACAAATGCGATTTCTGCCGTGGGATGCTTTTCTTTTATATAGCCTGCCGTACCAAGTGCGGGATTTATGTGGCCGCCCGTACCGCCTGCGGCAATAAGAATTTTTTTGTTATCAAACATTTTTCTTTTTCCTTTCGCTGTTTCTTGATATCGAAAGAACTATGCCCATTTCCAGAAGCAGCATAACAAGCGAAGTGCCACCGTAGCTGAAGAAGGGAAGGCTTATGCCCGTGTTGGGAACGGTTGCCGTTACAACCGCAATATTGAGCGCAGCCTGAAGACCGACCTGAAAGCTGATGCCCATTGCAAGCATCGCCTCATACCTTGTTCTTGCTCTTAAGCCTATTACAAATCCTCTTGCAACAAGAAGAATAAAAAGCGCAATTATGAGAATTGCACGGACAAAACCGAGTTCTTCGCAGACAACGGCAAAAACGAAGTCGTTCTGCGGCTCGGGGAGATACATATGCTTCTGTTTTGAATTGCCGAAACCCAGACCGAAAAGCCCTCCCGAACCGATTGCATAAAGCGACTGAAGGCTCTGCCATCCCGAATCTCTTGCTTCTGTTCTGGTAAGCTCTTCTCCTGTCAGAAGCTTGAGCCATATCTTGATTCTTTCGCTGGCGTAACCTTCAAGAAATTTATCTGCATTCATAACAAACCAAAATATTGCAGCAACAAGTATTGCCGCACCGACAACATAAAACGCAGGATGAATCCTCACTCCGCCGAAATAAACGGTTGCAACGCCGATGCCGAGAATAAGAAGAGTTCCCGAAACATGGTTTTCGGCATAAACAAGAACACAAACAAGACCTACGACGCCCATATAAGGCAATATCATCCACCAATGCTTTTCTACAAGCTTATGATATCTTTCCATGCTGAATGCAAGGAACATAACAACTGCAAGCTTTGCGATTTCGGACGGTTGAAACGAGCCTATGCCCGGCACCCACATCCAGCGCTTGAACTGCTCTTTTCCCGGGATTACATACGGGTCTATGAGAACATAAACAAGCAAAAGCAAGGCAATTATCATAATAAGGGTTGATGCATCCCTGAAAACATCAGCTTTGACAAATGAAACAAGAACCATCAGAACTAACCCTATAATCGCAAACATAATCTGATTTTTGACATAGTAATAAGGGTCATTATCAACCGCCGCGCTCGAATCATACCACGCATTAACATAGCTTGCAGAAAACATCATTACTATTCCGATTGCAAGAAGCGCAACAACAAGCGTCAGAAAGGTTATGTCAAAGGGGCTTGTTGAAAAGCAATCTCTCAGCTTTCTTTTGCCCTTAAATAAATCACGGATAAGATAAAATATCCCGAAATGGGCAAGAATTTCTTTTTTCAAGCTCTGTTCTCACTCCTTTTTTATTCTCTCAAACAATATATCCGCAGTAATACATAACGGCAACAGCAGCAATACCGCCGAGGATATTGACCGCCGAAAATACCAGAGCGATTTTTTTCTCGCTCCAGCCGCACATTTCAAAATGATGATGAATGGGCGCCATTTTAAAAATTCTTTTACCGCCCGAAACACGGTAATAAACTATCTGCATAACATCGGAAAGCCCTTCAACAACATAAACTATTCCGACAAGCAGAAGAATAACAGGGCTGCCGATTGCATAGCAGAGAGCAACAACCATGCCGCCCAAAAACATTGAACCCGTATCACCCATAAACACCTTTGCCGGATTTTTGTTCCAAAAAACAAAACCGAGGCATGCGCCTGCAAGAGCGGCTGATGCCATAGAAAATCCGAAAAGCCCTTTTAACGCGGCAATAACACCGATTGAAACTGCCGCAGTCAGAGTAACACTGCCGCAGAGACCGTCGATACCGTCGGTAAAATTAACGGCATTAACCGTTGCATAAATAACAACTATACCGAAAATCCAATGAAAAAATCCGATTTCGAGGGTTCCGATAAACGGAACAAACATATGAGGCGCGCCCTGCATGCCCATATAAAGGCTCGTCAGATACGCTATGCAGACCAAAAGCTGCAAAACTGTTTTCTGCTTTATTGTCAAACCTAAATTCTGATGTTTTACAACTTTAATATAATCATCAACAAATCCGATAAATCCGAAGCCGATAGCCATAAGCACTCCGCTCCAGAGTTTGGTATACATTTCGGACGGAACAAGGCTGCCCGAAGCGGTAATATCACCGCCCATAAGCTTATCCGTTACAACCGTCAGCAATATTGCCGCAACGGTACCGATGATAAACATCAGTCCGCCCATAGTGGGAGTGCCCTGCTTGCTGCTGTGCCACTTCGGGCCGATATCAAGAATTGTTTGCCCGAATTTCAGCTTTCTCAGCCACGGAATCATTACAAAACCGAGGGCTCCTGTTATAACAAGACCTGCAATGCCTGCGGTCAGAACGGCTGCTGCGGTATTCATATCCGATATATCCTTTCTTAATTCAGAGATTCATAAACGGAATAAATAACATCCTCAAGCTTCATTCCTCTGCTGGCTTTGAAAAGAACGGCATCGCCCTCTCTGAGAAACGCAGAAAGCTCTTTTGAAAGCTCCTGCTTATCGCTGAAGCATCTGACATCCTTAACTCCGCCGTCCTTTGCCCCTCTTGCAGTTTCAAGGGAACGCTCGCCGTAAACAAAAACAGCATCAATCTTTTTTTCGGCAGCTTTGACACCGACTCCGTAATGAGCATCCTTGCTCACATCGCCGAGCTCAAGCATATCACCGATAACGGCAACCGTTCTTTCGGCGCCAAGACCTGCAAGAACCTCAAGAGCCGCCGCCTGTGAATCGGGGCTTGCATTATAGCAGTCCTCGATAAAGGTTATGCCGCATTTTTTATTGATTCTCTGGCGCATTCCTGCAGGAACATAATTCTTAAGAGCGTCAAGACCTTCCTGAACGCCGATTCCGAACTGCATTCCTGCCGCAACAGCAGCCAGCGCATTATAGACATTGTGACGGCCCGGGAAGGGCAGGCTTACCCTGCCCGAACCGTTTGCGAAACCGACCGACACCTCGGTTTCGCTGTCTTTGGAGGTTATTTCAATCGCCTTATAATTTGCATTCTCATTTTCAATTCCGTAATAAATAACGGGATGCGCTCCGGGTCTGACAGTAACAAGCATATCGTCATCTCCGTTAAGAATAACCGGAGCATTTTCCTTCATTCCGTGAAGGATTTCAAGCTTTGCTCTGAGAATTCCATCTCTTGAGCCGAGCTTTTCAATATGTGAAACACCGATATTGCTGATAATTGCAATGTCAGGCTTAACCGCCTTTGTCATTCTTGAAATCTCATCAAAACCACTCATACCCATTTCGATAACAGCGGCTTCGTGCGTTTTATCAAGCCTGAAAAGAGTCAGCGGAACACCGATTTCGTTATTGAGGTTGCCCTCATTTTTAAGAGTATTATATTTTGACGACATGACCGCATGAGTCATTTCCTTTGTTGTTGTTTTGCCGACACTGCCCGTTATTCCGATAACGGGAATGTTGAATTTGCTGCGGTAATGCCCTGCAAGGTCAAGCAGTGCAAGGCGTGTGCTTTCAACAAGAATCTGATTTTCGCCAAGACCGCAGTCCTTTTCGCATATAACGGCACTTGCACCGCTTTCAACCGCTTTCTTTGCAAAATCGTGACCGTCGAAATTCTCGCCTTTTATTGCAATAAACAAACAGCCGGGAGTTATTTTTCTTGTATCCGTGCAGATGCAGTCATATCTGCCTTCCAGCACAGTTGAGGAGTTAACCGCCTGCGCGGTTTCCTTGAATGTCATGGAAATCATTTGTTCTCTCCGACCTTCTCTGAAAGTATTTTTGCAACAACTTCTCGCTCGTCATAGTGGATTTTTCCGCTTGCAAGAATCTGATATGTCTCCTGACCCTTACCTGCAAGGATAACTATATCCCCTTCTTTTGCGGATTCAAGAGCTTTTTTGATTGCGCCCGTACGGTCGCTGTCGACGATAACCTTTGAGCCGTGCTTACCGATGCCGGCAGTAATATCCTCTATTATGGATTCGGGGTCTTCGCTTCTGGGATTATCCGAAGTGATAACCGCTATATCCGAAAGCTTTGTTGCAATATCGCCCATAATGGGTCGCTTTGTTTTGTCTCTGTCTCCTCCGCAGCCGAAAACTGTTATAACTCTGCCCTCTGTTATTTCGCGCACGCAGTTAAGAACATTTTCAAGTCCATCGGGCGTGTGAGCATAGTCAATAATAACTGTATAGGGTGTTTCGGTGGGAACAATTTCCATTCTGCCGGGAATGCCGCCGCATTCTGCAAGAGCCTCGAGCACTTCTCTGAAGTCCATACCGAGCTCAACAAGACAAACTGCCGCGCCCATTGAATTATAGACCGAAAACTTGCCGGGAACACGGAATTTCACTCTGCCGATGTTGGCATTGCTGACAAGCTCGTATTTCACGCCCGAAGCGACAATTCTGATATTCTTTGCAGAATAATCGCAGTTATTGTTTTCAACCGAGCAAGTAACGGCTCTGCAGTTTGTACCTTCAACCATTTCCCATGCGGCTTCATCGTCAATGTTGAGAATTGCGACATCTGAATTTTCAAAAAGCATACGCTTTGCGGCTTTGTAGTTTTCAAAAGTTCCGTGATAGTCGAGATGATCTCTTGTAAGATTTGTGAAAATAGCGGCATCAAAATGAACTCCGTCAACTCTTCTCTGGTCAAGAGCCTGCGAGGAAACCTCCATAACGCAGTATTCACAGCCGTACTCCGCCATTTCGTTGAAAAGCCCGAAAAGCTCATAGCAATCGGGAGTGGTCAGCACTGCAGGATATTCCTTATCGCCTACGATATTTTTAACCGTACCGATAAGTCCTGTTTTGTGACCAAGTCTGTCAAGCACAGATTTAATGATAAAGCAGGAAGTTGTTTTACCGTTTGTACCCGTAACGCCGATTATTTTAAGCTTTCTTTCGGGATGTCCGTAGAAAGCAGCGCAGATTTTTGCGTATGCGCTTCTTGTGTTTTCAACAAGAATCTGATTTTTAAGACCCAAATCTTTTTGAACAACAACCGCTGCCGCGCCGTTTTCAAGGGCCTCTGCAGCCTTTGTATGACCGTCAAAGCGTCTGCCCTCGATACAAACAAAAATGCAGCCTTCGCAGACCTTGGCGGAATTATCGGTTATAAATGTAACCTCTTTATTTTCAAAGTCCCCGGTTATACCGAGCTCCTTTACAATTGAATCAAGCACCATCTTTTGTCCTCCTTGATAGTTTTGCAGATATATATAATTGTTGTCCGCAGAACTATGATACCGTAAAAATTATCCTGCATAATCATCGACACCGACATTGGATTTAAAATAAACCGTTACTGTCTTGCCGTATTCAACTTCCTCTCCGGGCTCTATGCTCTGGTCATAGGAAATAAGCTCGCCTGCATTGAGAGCGTTACCCGAAATTTTAATGTTAAGCCCTGCCGAGAGAGCATATTTATTCGCCTGCGAAACAGTCATCTGTTTCAGGTCGGGAACTGTTACAGTCAGCCTTTCGGCATCCTCTTCGGTATAAAGAACAACAACGCCGTTCTGAGGCATGGACTGGTTATAGGCAGGCATCTGACTGAGAACGGTTTCACCGCCGCCGACAACCTTAACCTCAAATCCTTCGCTGACAAGCATTGCCTTTGCATCGCCTACCGAGCTGCCCACAAGGTTGGGAGCATTTGTGTCAAGAAGCTCCAGCTCTTCGTCATTATATCTGCGTTCAATGCCCATATATTCAAGCGTTTTTTCAACAACCTGTGCTGCAACGGGAGTGCATATCTGACCGCCGTTTATCTGTCCCACAGGTTCGTCAACAAGGATAAGAACCGCTATTTCGGGATCATCCGCAGGAGCAAAGCATCCGAAAGATGCAACATATTCGCCTTTTTTGCCAAGCTTCTGTGAAGTACCAGTCTTACCGGCTACTCTGTAGCCTGCAACATATGCATTTTTACCTGTACCGCTTGTTACAACAGCTTCCATCATATCGGCAACGGTTGCGGCAGTCTGCTTTGAAACAACCTGCCTTCTGACAACGGGTTGAGTTTCACTTATAACATTGCCGTTTTCATCAAGCTGCTTCTGAACAACATAGGGCGTCATCAGGTTTCCGCCGTTTGCAATCGCACTGACTGCCGTTACCATCTGAATAGGTGTTACCTGGAAAGACTGACCGAAAGAGCAGCTTGAAAGCTCAACAATTCGCATATCCTCAAGTGCATGATAGTTGGTTCCTGCAACAGGCGTATTCTCGGCAGGAAGATCAATTCCCGTTTTCTCCGTAAAGCCGAAAGCCTCAAAATATTCATAGAATTTCTCAATTCCGAGCTTTTGACCGACAGTAATGAAGAGAGGGTTACAGGAATTCATAAGACCCTGTTTAAGATTCTGAGTGCCGTGTCCTGTTCTCTTGTGGCATTTTATCGTTCTGTCGGCAACCTGAATTTTACCCGAGCAAGAATAAGACATATCGGGCGAAACCGCATTTTCTTCAAGTGCGGCTGCAGCAGTTACGATTTTGAAAACCGAGCCCGGCTCATAGGTATCGCTGACAATGAAGTTTCTCCACCGCGCATAATAAATATTGTTGCGAGCTTGGGCGCGCTCCGCTGAGTCGGGATATTCCTCCTCAAGCTGTTTTGTCTGCTCTTCTGTAAGCTGTCTGGGTTCATTCAAATCAAAATTCTGCATAGACGCCATTGCAAGGATTGCGCCCGTATTGACATCCATAACAACGCCGTGAGCGCCTACACCCTTTGAATCAACATAAGCCTGCTCAAGTGCATCTTCAAGATAACGCTGAATTACTTCATCAATCGTGAGAACAAGGCTTGTTCCCTGAACTGCATCATAAACCGTTTCAAACTCCTGACTCATAACATCGCTTTTGCCGTTTTGAGCCGTTATTATTCTGCCGGGAGTGCCTGTCAGCACGCTGTCATATTTAAGCTCAATGCCGAGAGAGCCTTCATCCTCGGTGCCTGTAAATCCGATAACGCTTGATGCCAGACTGCCGTAAGGATAATACCTCTTTATATCGGGCTCAATTCCGACCGCCTTGCTGTAGTAAATCTTTTTATCAACGGTTTCAAGGGTTCCGTTACTGTTTTCTTCTATAACGCTGTATGAATAACAGTCCTTTAAAAGCTCTGTTATTTTTTCCTTTTCTTCATATTCAACCTTGCGCTTAACAGTAAGGTAGTTATAGTTAGTTTTGTCAGCCTTTGCCTTAATATCCTCAAGAGCAATTCCCGTTATTTCGGAAAGCTTTCTGCAAACATCATTCTTGAAGTTTTCATCCTCAAGTTCACAAGGTCTTATGAATATCTTCCATACGGATGCGCTTTTCGCAAGTACGGTTCCGTTTGCATCATATATAATTCCTCTTTCGGCGGATATTTCGCTGTCATGCAGCTGATTTTCCTCCGCCTGCTGCTTATACTGCTCGCTGTCAACAAGTTGAATTCTCGCAAGGTTAACGGCTGTTGCAATAAAGATAATAGAAAGGGCTGCAAACACAAACAGCGCTCTGTTAAAAAGTTTCTTTTTGGGTGATGTATTCTTCAAAACCGTTCTCCTTCCGAAGGTAAAATAAAGCGCAAAAAAGCGCGGAATTCATCTAAAAAAAGACACTGTCTCAAAAAGCGGCATGCAAAAACCGAATTCCCGACGAACTTCGCATCGAAAACACTTTTAACAAGCCGAAATTGAGACAGCCTTGACTATAACTTTTCAATTATGTATATGCGTGCTTATGCCATGCATATGCAGACAATTTCAAGATTAAAGCCGTCAACCGTCTGCATTGGCTTTATCTTCAACCGCTTTTCCGTTTGCCATAACTACCTTGTCGCCATCCCTGTTTTCAAAGTAGTGAATCTGGTATCTTTCAAGCTTATGCATTCCCAGAACCGAGACTGCATAGGCATCAACCTTTTCGATTGATGCGGATGAGTTAAGCTGCATAACAAGTCTCGTGTTTTCGCTGCGAGCCTCACTCATTTTTGCTTCGATTTCAGTTTTCTCATTTTCAATAAGCACAAGATTGATTTTTGAGAGCAAAACTGCTCCGAAGAGCAGCATCAGCGTTACCGAAACAACAAAAAGCTTCAGCGCGCGAAGGGCGGAAGAAACTGAAGCACTGCGTGCCTGAGTTGCTGTTTTGGGCCTTTCAGGCTGAGGGCTCGGTCTTCTTTCAATCTGCGGTGCAGCAGATGTTCTGATTACAGGCATGTCGTAAAGCGAAAGATCATACGCTTCACTGCGATTATAATCAGCCATGTTTCTTCCTCCTTTCTTTAGAGTAACAGAGCAACAATGTCATAGTCATCCAATATAAATGCCATAAGGCATTATTGGCTTGATTTAAAGCTTTTCTGCCGTGCGAAGCCTTGCACTTCGGCTTCTCATGTTGTCGGAAAGCTCCTTTTCACTCGGAGCAACAGCCTTGAGCACTTTTGCTCTCGGTGCCTTTCCGCAAACACACACAGGAAAATTCTTCGGGCAGGTGCAACCCTTTGCAAGAGATGCAAACTGATGCTTCACTGCCTTATCCTCAAGAGAATGGAAGGTTATGATACTTAATCTTCCTCCGGGTTTAAGACAATCAAACATATCCGCAACCGCATTTCCCAGCCCATCGATTTCTTGATTTATGAATATGCGAATAGCCTGAAAAGTTTTTCTCGCAGGATGCCCATCCCTTTTTGCAGCTGCAGGCATTGCGGATTTTATTATATCCGAAAGTTCAAGCGTCGTTTCAATAGGTTTATCGCCTCTTGCCCTGACGATAGCCCTTGAAATCGACGGGGCGAATTTTTCTTCGCCGTATTCAAAAATTATTCTCTGAAGCTCGCTTTGCGACAGCGTGTTAACAGCCTGAGCAGCGCTAAGCCCTTCAAGACTCATCCGCATGTCAAGAGGTGCATCATGATGGAATGAGAAGCCTCTTGAGGGCTCGTCAAGCTGGTGTGAGCTGACTCCAAGGTCGGCAAGTATACCGTCAACCTCACTCACGCCCAGAGAATCGAGTATGTTTTTTATGTTAAAGAAATTATCGTGAACAACCGTTACACATCCGAAAGGCAGCAGCCTTTCTTTGAGCGTTTCGATTGCCTGGGGGTCTCTGTCAATCGAAATCAGCCGTCCGCCGTCAAGGCGTTTGGCAATCGCACTTGAATGCCCTCCTCCGCCTGAGGTGCAATCAACATAAATTCCGTCGGGCTTTATGTTGAGCGAATCAATTGTTTCGTTGAAAAGTACGGGGATGTGATGGAACTCGCTCGGGCTTACGCTCATTCGGTCCTCCTTGGGGCACTGTAGTTTATGCCGCTGAAGAAATCTTCATCGTCATCATCCTCGGAATTAATGAGATTCCAGTTTTCAATGCTCCAGATTTCAACTCTGTCCATCATGCCGACGAAATATGCATCATCGCTCAGCTGGGCATATTCCTTGAAATCATCCTTTATTGAAATTCTGCCGGATTTGTCAACCGTAACCTTTTCAACTCTGTCTGCAAGGCGTCTCTGGGCTTTTGCACGCTTCATCGGATCATCAAACGAATAGATGAAAGCATAGCTGAAATCCTCCCAGCTCTGCTCCGTAAACAGCATGAGGCAGGGCTCTTTGTGAACAGATTTCATCAGAATTGCAGTTTCGCCGATTTCCTTTCTGAAGCAGGTAGGAAGTGCTATTCTGTTAACCTGATCAAATTTTCTGGATTCTTTACCGGCCAAAAGCAATGACATATTCCTGCCTCCTTTTTCGAAAATCTTCGCCAAGAGTCTGCAAAATCCCCCAAACTCACCCTAGCGTCCCCTATATTATATAGCCTGCCGACTACAAAAGCAAGTGCTTTTTTCAAAAAAATCAAGAAATTTTCAAAAGAATTTTCCTGCTCTTGTAGAACTTTGAATTCAAGCACACAATATGTAGTTTTGACAAAACATCTGCCCTGCGTAATGAAACGATTTATCATTACGCAAGGCAGATATTTACGAGGTCAGCATAAGCATATCCTCCGGACTAATATCCGGCTGCAGAGCGCAGTTAAGCGCAAGAGAAGTCAGCTTTGATGCGCGCTCAATCATCAAATCAATTTCACGGGGCGTCACCATCATGCTTTCCGACTTTTCGGGCAAAGAATTTTCATCGATGTTACCGTTTGAAAAATCCAGAATCAGCGTTGCGGCATCAACAACAGTCGGAACTCCTATTGCAATAACGGGAACTCCTATTGTTCTCTCGCTTATTTCCTGTCTGGAATTTCCGACACCCGATCCCGGCACAATTCCCGTGTTGCACATCTGGATTGTTGTTCCGAGTCGGCTTACATCTCTCGCTGCAAGTGCATCAATAGTTATAACAACATCGGGAGAGAGCACCTGCACCGCGCCTTTGATTATCTCCCCTGCCTCTGCGCCTGTTTCGCCAAGCACTCCGGTCGGAAACGCGCTGACGCTTCTGAGATTTTCAAAACCCGTTGCCTTAAGCAACTCGCCCGTAATATGACGGGTTGCAAATATCATTGACGCACACTTCGGACCTAGCGCATCGGGTGTTATCCTTGTGTTGCCCAGCCCTGCAACGAGAACCGAGCCTTTTTCGGGCAGCATGCGTTTTATCTCATTTGTGACTGCGCCGAAGCTTTCATCAATAAACTGTGCGTGCTTTGCAAACGGAGTTACCTCAACCGTAACATATCTGCCGACAGGTTTACCCACCGTTTCAGCACCTTTTTCATCGAGGACATCAATTCTGGTCACCTTTGCTTTCTCGGCTTCAAAGGTTTCAATTTCAATTCCGTCAAGCTCCTTTTGACTTAAATTTTCGCATCTTTCAAGCGCAAGATCTGTTCTGAAATTCATAATTTTATTTTCCTCTTGATTTTTTTTGAGATATTTAGTATTATTAATTGCAAAATAATTGCAAAAGTTTCAAACATTTTTCAAAAAAATCTTGCAATTATCAAAAAAATGTGTTATCATAATCACCTGTATGAAGAAGGAGGTGTCGTTATGCCTAATATTAAGTCAGCAAAGAAGAGAGTTCTTGTTAACAAGACCAGAGCTGCAAGAAACAAATCACGCAACACAGCTCTCAAAACAGCTATCAAAAAGGCTCATGCAGCCGTTGAAGCAAATGCTCCCGAAGCAAACGCCCTTGTTAAAGAGGCTATCAAGAAGGTTGATCAGGCCGCTGCAAAGGGTCTTATCCACAAGAACAATGCTGCTCACAAGAAGTCAGCTCTCGCACAGCTTATAAAATAAGTTTTGTGAGAAACAATTGAAAACGCAAAAAATGACCGTGGTTGTAAATTTTTTATGACCGCGGTTATTAAATTATTGACATTCTCTGACATTTAAGATATAATTAATTCAAATGAAATTTTCTCTCGGGAGGTAAATCAAAATGAAGAAAGCTCTTAAGGTTATCGGAATTATCGTTGCAATTGCAGGTGCAGCTGCTGCTGTTTATTTTGCAGTCAAGAAATATCTTGATAAGAAGAACGCGGTTGCAGACTGTGAAGAAAACTATGTTTCATGCTCCTGTTGCGAAGAAGCATAAATCAATTTTGAAAAACTATCCCCTGCCTGACGGTGGGGGTTTTTCCTTGCCGAATCAAATTTCTAAGATTTTATTAATTTATCTTACAGCGAGTTGACAAACTCCGAAATTTGCTTATTATATATTTAGGCGAGGCGTTATTTCTCTTTGGGCTTTGCAAGAAATGACGCAATGATTCCGCAGATAATTGCAACAGTAACACCGCCCGATGCCGCAGTCAGCGCACCGGTCAGGATTCCTCTCACACCCTGCTCGGCAATAGCCTGCTCAATTCCCTTTGCCATTGCATAGCCGAAACCTGTAAGAGGAACTGTTGCACCTGCACCTGCCCACTGCGCAAACGGCTCATAGATTCCGACTGCAGTTAATGCAACGCCCAAAACAACAAAGGCAACAAGTATTCTTCCCGGAGTAAGCTTGGTTAAGTCTATCAATATCTGACCCACAAGGCAAATAAAGCCACCCACGGCAAATGCCTTAAGCAAATCAACAAATATTTCCACCGTATCACCTCTTTAAGGTAGTATCGGTACATTTTGCAAAGATATTCTCTTCTTTTCAAAAAAATTTCTATTGACAAAACCGGGTTTAATCAATAATATTTATATAGAGTTTCCGGGAGGGAACAAACATAATTTAAAGGAGATTAAGACATGGTATTCGACAAAATCAAAAAAATCATCAGCGAACAGCTCGAAGTTGATCAGAGCATTATTTCAGAGGGTTCATCAATCACAGGTGAGCTTGGTGCAGACAGCCTTGACCTCGTTGACCTTGCAATGTCAATCGAAGACGAATTCGACATTGAGCTTTCAGACGACGCACTCGACAAGCTCAAGACAGTCGGCGATCTTGTTTCATATATCGAAGACAGAATATAAGCTTAAAAAGCCGCACCTGTTGCGGCTTTTTTGTTTTTATGTTATAATTGGTTCGGAGGCGAAAATATGATTATTAAAAACGCAACTGTTTACGGAGAGGATTTCATTCCCGTTAAAACCGACATTGAAATCGAAAACGGAATTATAAAAAGGCTTGCTTCTTCTGATGCAGACGGACTTGATTTTTCGGGCTGTGTTGTTATCCCGGGATTTATTGACATCCACATTCACGGATGCAACCTTGCCGATGCAACTGACGGAAAAAGCGACTCTGCTGCACGAATGAGCAAATGGCTTGCTCAAAACGGAATAACATCCTTTTGCCCGACAACAATGACTCTTCCTGCAGACACACTCAGAGAATCCTTTGGATTTATCGCGGATACAATGGGCAAGGAAGAGGGCGCATATATTCACGGAATCAACATGGAAGGTCCGTTTATTGCTCCCGAAAAAAAAGGCGCTCAGGACGGCGCACACATTACGGAACCGGATTTTGAGCTTTTCAGTGAGCTGAATGGTATTTGCCCTGTAAAGCTTGTTGACATAGCACCCGAAAGAAACGGAGCCGAGGAATTTACAAAAAAGGCATCAAAGCTCTGCACTGTTTCTGCAGCACACACAACAGCCGACTACGCCAAAGGCAAAGAAGCCTTCGGTTGGGGCATTACACATGCAACTCACCTTTACAACGCAATGAGTGGTCTTGGTTCAAGAGAGCCCGGAATGGTTGGCGCCGTGCTCGACAGCGAGGATGTTTTTGCGGAGCTCATCTGCGACGGAATCCACATTTCACCTGCTACGCTGAGAATTACCTTTAACGCACTCGGAGAGGATAGAACCGTTGTTATCAGCGATGCAACCATGTCGGCAGGACTCGAGCCGGGAGAATACATGCTTGGCGGTCAGAAAATATACAAAACAGATGCTGCAAGACTTGCTGACGGAACTCTTGCCGGCAGCAGCACAAACCTTTTTGAAGAATTTCAGAATCTTCGCAAATTCGGAATTCCGCTTAAACAGGTAATTAAATCAGTTACAATCAATCCTGCAAGAGCAATCGGAGTTGATGACAAAACAGGCAGCATAGCAGAAGGAAAAAACGCTGACCTTCTGATTCTTTCTGAGGATTTTTCTGAGATAAAAGCGGTTTTTATTAAGGGAAAACAAGCAGTCTAATTTCAAATTGAAAGGTTTCTTGCAAAGCTTCCTTTTATATATAATTATATACATTATTATATGCATGAATATATGCAGTAAAGCAAAAAAACTTTACAGCTTTATGCTGTAAAGTTTTTTTGCTTGCATATGTGGATAACTCGGTGGAAAAAGTGAATAACTGTGGTTTTTATTCTCTTTTTAATATTATAATTGTAAAGTTTTTCACTTTACGCGAGCTTTTATTTCTAATTCTGAATAATTTTATGCAGTATATACGGTATATTAGTGTGAATAACTTTTGCAGGAATTGCGGTTTAATCCTTCATTTTCAGCTTTGATAACATTAAAAAGATTTAGCCCCCTCGATTCTCCGATGGGATATTTTGACCGTCGATAAACTTATTTCTTTATTGATAAACTTAAAATTATGTTATGGAGCCC
The DNA here is from genome assembly GCA_045539875.1 of Acutalibacteraceae bacterium. Lineage (GTDB taxonomy): Bacteria > Bacillota > Clostridia > Oscillospirales > Acutalibacteraceae > CAG-177. The sequence goes on along the minus strand of JAZQGF010000019.1, from coordinate 160,269 downwards.
TCGAGAAGAATCTGGCGCATGCACCCCTGAGGGTGTTTTAGATTTTGCGTAAAAATTTGTTTTAAGGATTTTCACAAATAAAATCCCTCCGTCTTTTGCTTCGCAAAATCCACATCCCCTAAGAGAGACAATTTTATCAAATAACTTTTTATTGTGTGTTTTCAACTTTTTCGACAAACTGAACGCCCCCTCGGCGAACCGAGGAGGCGTTTTTTCGTTTTTGGGGAAGAATCTTTTTTCTTCTTACCCTTATTCAGTTTTGATTGAATTCAGATCAGGAAACAGATTCTGTTCTGTGTTCATCCTGGGTGATTGTATCCTTTTCGTCGATTACACCGTCGCCGTTAGCGTCAACTGAAGCGTAGGTGTAATGATTCTGGATATACTTAACATCCGATGAGTCAACAACATTATCATGGTTAGCATCAGCTGCTACGAACATAACGCTACCCATGTCTGCTTCAGTGTTCATGCCGTTAGCAATGTAATACTGAACATAAGAAGCATCCGAACCGTCGATACGGGTATCACCGTTAAGGTCGCCGTAAACAACTGCGAAGTATCTGAATCTTTCAAGAGTTCTTACACGACCAGTGATGTAAGCGCCTGTACCGTTACCACGGCCTGAGGGGCTGATAGCAACATCACTACCGTTTTCGGGGTTGATTGTCATACCGGCAATTGTAAGAACGCCGTCATCGCCAATCATATCTGCTGTAATACCGGTACCTTCTTCAAGACCGAATACATGGCCAACAAGACGGTTGTTAACATTTGAAACAGCGATTGTATCAATCGAACCGGTTGAATCGGTGGGAAGAACTGAAGGAATAGTGTTGAACACAAGGTTCTGAATAGCTGTGTTAAGAGCAGCAGCCTGAGTATCAACCAAGCCCTGGCTTTCACAGTCAATTGTTGAGTCTGCTCTGAGGGTTTCAGCATCTGAATAGATGTCTTCAAGAGCATCAAGTCCGCTTGCATAGCCGAGAGTAGGATGATCCTTATTGGGATCTTCAAGGATTTCCTTAGCCATTGCCATGTAATAATCAAGCTGAGTCCAATCAGCGAAACCTGTGAATTCAACAAGCTGTCTTATTGCATAGATAAGACCCTGGTAAGCAGCAGTAACCATTGACTGAGTGATTTCATTTGAAGCTGCTGCGTTGGAAACAACTTTTTCTCTGAGCGAATTAGCAAAGTCATATGCTTCCTGAAGAACTGCGAATGATGTTGAGGTGTAAACCTTTGAAACAACTGCCTCACCGTTAACGATTTCATCGGTTGTTCTGTAGTTACGGCCCTTATTGAACATATAGTGTTGCTTAGCATAAGCAAGAGCCCAGTCAAGGATGATGATATCGCCTGCGTTCTGCATGGGAAGTGATCTAACTTTTTCTGCTTCTTCATAACGATAGCTGAGTTCATCCATTACATTATAGAGACTTCTTCTGTTCTGATAAAGAGCAGTGATGTAATCAACATATGCATCATGGAGAGCAACCAAAGCTTCTTCTGACTCAGTCTTATCCTGAAGTGTTCTTCTCGCCTTGATATCCAGGTATGTTGCATCTGTGGGAAGAGCAGGAGTTGAAACAAGGCCAATGCCGGGAGTTGTGATTGAGAAGGAGCTGTCAACAAGTCTGAATGCGGGACGAAGGATTGTATATCTGCCTGTTGCATTTCCTTCTTCATCAAGAATTTCCTCATAGGTGAAGCCGTTAGCTGTAAGCCATGCAGCAAGATTGCCGAGGTTGGTTTCGCCGAGGTTTTCCCACTGATATGTGCCGTCATACTCGTTATCAGCATTAAGGGTTATATCAAAGTTGAGAGCGTCCTTGCCGAGAGTTGAGAAAAGAGCAAGTCTTACAACAGACTCTGTATCATGTTCATCAAGAGCAACATTGTTCTTGGGATTGTTGCCGTACTCAAGAGCAAGAGCAATCTGCTCATAGTTGGTGGCGTTGAACATGTTCATTGACTCAGAAGTGATTGTTGCGCCGGTCTTATCGTCATAGAACGAGAATGTTGAAGTTGAAGATGTTGAGAAGGGATACATAGCGGAGGGCATTGAAGGCTCGCCGTCAACATCAACAAGAACTTCTGTTACTGCGTTGCCGTCTGCATCTGTTGTTTCCTGAGTCTTATATTCAGCATCAGCTGTATCCATAACCGAGAAGCCGTCGTTGTTGCCGTCCCAGATATCATTTACTCTGAGCTGAGTTTCGATTGAGAACATAAGCCATTCGCCGTAAGCATTGGGAAGATCGTTTGTTGCGAATGATCTGTAGGTATCAACATAAGCTGAAGCATCTTCAAGAGCCTTATCAGCGTTGGTGTAGAAATATTCCTTACCCGAGAAATCTTCAGGAGCAAAGGTCTGATACTCATAACCGTATGAAACTATATCCTGATTTGCACCTCTGGGACTGAAGCTTGCGTATGCAAAATCAGTGTATTCATAGTAAGTCTGACCGTAAGGAACGGTTGTATCGGTCATAGTATTCTTATTCATAGCTGTTGTCATGTAGTTTTCGCGTCTGTAAACATCATACGAAGCGATAACGGGGTTGCCCTCTTCGTCAACTTCTGTTTCGCTTTCAACAGCTACATAATATGCATCTGAAAGATACTCAAGGTCTCTTGCAGCAGATGCGCTGTCGGGATATGTGCCGAAGATATATTCGTTGCTGAGCTTGATGCTGTAGGTGCCATTATCATTTCTGATTGATACTGCATTGCCATCAACAGCTGCCTCTGCATCTTCTTCGTTTGACAAGGACTTAAGGAAGGTTGCGTTGATATGGTCAGTAAAGGTTTTTACATAATTTTCAAGGTCAGCCACCTTGTAGTATGAAATACCGTTTCTGCCGAGATATGCTTCATCATAAGGTCTCTCATAGGCTGAAGAGAAGATAAGAGGAAGAAGAGTTGCAAGAAGAGGTCTCTTGAACTCGTTGATTCTCTGAAGAAGCTGGTAGAGAAGCTGGGGAAGAGCTGCATTGGAGCTTGAGCAGTCAAGAAGACCGTCAAGAGTTGTGATTGAGGGTGCAACATAGGTATCAGCTGTACATACATTTGTACGGTTTACATCAAGAAGAAGAGCGTGGTCATTACATACAAGAGCAAGAACACGGTCGATAACTCTGATGAGAACCTGGATAACGGGAAGATTAAGTTCACCCGATGAATCCATGTTTACTTTAAGAAGATTGAGGATGCCCTGAAGGTCAAACTCAATGAGGTTGCCGAGAAGCCAGTCAAGAACAAGCTGCTGTGAACCGTGGATGTCGGGAAGCCATGATGTGGGAATAAGCTTGAAGAGTGTATCATCAAGAAGAGTGTAGATAGCATCGAAGGATGCATCGTTATCATCATCTGAAATAGGTGTACGCTCCGGATAGTTGCTGTAAGTAGCTGCAAGATAGGTATTAACTTCCGACATGAATACGCCTTCTTCAAGTTTGTTGTAAGAAAGGCCGCTGTCAAAGTCAGCTTCTTCACCGGAATACTGATAAGGAACGAGAGCGTTGCCTGAGAACTGACCTGTGAACATGGGGAGATAGTTTGTAAAGCCCCATACGAGGAATTCACCTGCAAACTTTTCAAGTGAAGTGTCGGTATCAAGCTTTTCCTGGTCGTTAAGGTCAAGAATTGCGTTAAGGTAAGCTGCAAGATATGAACAACCGATATCAAGAGCAGCCTGAGGGACAGTTACAGTCTTTGTGTAGCTGCCTGCGGGGTCGTTAATTGTGATTTCCTTTTCAACTGTGTAAGGAATGGGAGTAATATTAACACCGTTTGAATCGAACTGATCGCTGCCCTTGTTCTGCTCGGTATGGTAAGCATCAAGTCTTGCGAAGTAGTTGTTTTCGGGAAGAAGGGGTGATGCAAGAGATGCAAGACCGTAAGCAAGAACCGAGGGGATTGTGTCTGCCCATTCGGGGAAGTAGCAACCATCGATCATGCTGTCAAGAAGCATCTTGATAAGGCAGGCATAAACCTGATCGGTGCTTACAACATAATACTGTCTGATAAAGCCGGGGTTTCTGTAGGTTGATGCATTAGTGGGATCAGTTGTGTTAACAACTCCGCGTGTGTCAAGATAACAATAGATGTCGGGAGTTCTTGAACCATCTGCGTTTTCAATGTAAGTATCAACATAAACGATTTCTTCGTAATCATATGTGAGATAGAGAGCGTCAACAGCTGTTTCGTCTGCGCCGTTAACAATATTCATATCTGCATCATATGCATAAAACTCGTTGAGCTGATCAGCAGTGTAGGAAAGATCGCCGCCGTCAAAAAGACCGAGACCGGGAAGAAGGTTGATTGCAAGACGGGCAACATCGTTAAGAAGTGACATAAGGTTATCCTGAATGTGGATACCCTGATAGTCAATCTTGATAAGTGAATCAAGACCGCCGTCTTCAAGGAACCATTTAATAACTGCAGTTACATGACCAACAGGAGTATCTACAGGAGACTCTGTTGAATCATAGTTTGCAATTTCAAGCTCGGGAGCACCGTTTGAAACAAGAAGGTTTTCGATAGCACCTGCTGTTGAAGAGAGTTCGCCTGTTTCACCGTCTCTTGTTACGCTGCCGAGGAGCATACCGTACATCATATCAGTTTGTATTTCGGGATCGCCGTTGGGGAATTCCTCGGTGATATCAATGCCAACAAGGTCGATGATGAGGTCTGTAAGCATCGGGGTAAGCATACCGCCGAGAAGAGCCTCGAGAACATTGTTAACAAGCTGATAGAGGTTCATTGTGTTGTTTTCAAGTGCGCCGTCGAGGTCACGGTCGGACTGAATTGCAGTTGCACCGATGTCTGCGCCGCCGGGCTGATTTGCAAGGTCGGGAAGAAGACCCTCTGTGTTTGCGCCGAGCATTGAGAAACCGCCGCCCTGAACAGTTTCATCTGTACCGGTGATAAGAGCCCAGTCGATAAGCTGCTGAACCATCTCGTCAATTGTTGTCATCTTCTCAATCTCTGCTGTGTTGGGATCATCCCAGTCATCGCCGATGCCGTCGCCGTTTGTGTCAGCACCGTTCATAACATCTGTCTGATCATTGATGAGCATTGAATAAAGAAGATCCTTAACTGCGCCGCCGATATTATCGAGCGCTGCGTTGGGGCCGAGGAAATCCTTAAGAAGATCATTAAGCAGATCTTCAAGAATTGAACCTGCATCCATTTCGCCGCCAAGAATATCTCTGAGCATGGGACCGATTGCAACCGAGATGATGGTGATAAGATGCTCAAGAACAAGCATGTCATCCTGACCGTTATCTCTGAGGTAGTTAAGTGAAGTTACACCCCAAAGTCTGCCGAGACCCTTGTCTTTATCGGTAAGTTCACCGAGAAGACCAACTGCGTCAGCAAGACCAACAAGGTTTGCGTTTTCAATCCAGTCTCCGAGACCGTGAAGAGTTCTGATTGCGTTATCAACCGAAGTGAGCATGATAGCGCCTTCACCTTCCGAGTCCATAACACCGGCATCTTCAAGATAGTCATCCATGTTAAGCATCATATTGGATGTGAAGATGTTGATGCCGATACCAACCATGTCATTAAGGTCGTCACAGGTGATGAACAGGTTTAAGCCTGCAAGAAGTTCATCGAGCAAGTCAAGAATATAACCTGCTGCCTGACCGTATGACAGATAGTATCCGCCAACATTGTTGAACGAGGGTGTGTGCCAGTCGTTGTTTTCAGCGATATAAGCATATGACGGGAGACATGCCGAAGTCATAAGCATAACTGCTGTTAACAAAACTGCCAAAAGTCGTTTTGCCTTTTTCATATTTGCACCTCCATAAAATATCACGCAAGAAACCTTGCGCCGGCACCCTTGCAAGGGGCACCATGGGCAGGCATTCAAAAATGCCTTAATTTACGATAATTACTTTATAAAGGAGTTGTTGCATTGTCCGTACAATTTTTTAAATATTTTGTAAACATTTTATGAACAAATTATTAACACAACTCCTTTTTGTTTAGTTTTTACAAACAACAAGTTTTTGGTTTGTTCATATTTAACAAAGCATTGGAAAGGGTTTTCTTCAGCCCTGTGTTTCGCTTACTCTCGACAGCTCCTTTTGAGAGAAGTTGTCGGGATGAAGTTTTATTTATAAAATCATACATATCATTGATGATATGCATTATTTTGCACACTTAATTAACGCATACAAATCGTCGATAAGTTCAGCTTTTGCTCTCTTTAAACGGGAGATATGCTCATGACCGCTTGTGAGCAAAACACAGTCTGCGCCAAGCTCAGATGCCATATCCGCATCATGCTCCAAATCGCCTATAACGAGGATTTTTCCGCTTTCTCCGCCTGTTTCGGCAAGATACTTCCTTGCCCTGTCAATCTTTGAGCCGGCATAGAAATCCGCCGAGCCCAAAACTGCATCGAAGCAGCCGTCAAGACCGTATTTCTTTATGTTCATACAGAGTTGGTCATTATTGGATGACGAAACAACCGCCTGATGCATTCCGCACGAAGCAAAATATCCGATTGCTTCACGGGCGCCGTCGGTCAGCGAGCAGGCTTCAAGATGCTTGAGATAACCTTCATTATATTGTTTTATAATTATAGAATAGTCTTCTTTTCCCATGTCAAAAACACGGTCATAAAACTTGCGGATGGGCACTCCGATGCACTCTTTATAGAAATCAAGGCCAATATGAGGCATTCCCCTCAAATCAAGCATATCATTGACACTTGAAAGCGAAGCATTGACATCATTGAGCAAGGTGCCGTTCCAATCCCATATAATGTGTGTATATTTCGGCATTTTTTCACCTCAGTTGCATATATAGAATGTTTGTATTATAATAATAACGGTGATTGTATGAACACATTTGATAAAATCTACTCTGTTGTCAAAAAAATTCCCAGAGGAAAGGTTGCCTCTTACGGCACTGTTGCCGCTATGGCAGGCAATCCGCGATGGTCAAGAGTGGTCGGCTATGCGCTGCATGTGAATCCCGAGCCGGGAACGATTCCGTGCCACCGCGTTGTTACCCGAAACGGCGAGGTTTCAAAGGCTTTTGCTTTCGGCGGCGAAAATATGCAGAGAATTCTTCTCAGCGAGGAGGGAATTGAATTTCTTGACGACGGAAGGGTTGACATGAAGAAATACTCATGGAACGGCTTTGGTGATTAAGCCGTCATCCGCAATCAAAATGCCCTGAGGCTCGTAGCTCTCAACTCTGTCAAACAGTGCGCGTGAGTCCTCGCCCGTAAGAAGTCGCGTTTCGCAATTCTGCTGCTTAAGCGGCATTATTCTTATGTTCATATCCGCATTATTTCCGATTTCAAGGGTTATCACGCAAGAATCAAGCGTTTTGCTGTTGAACCAGAAGTTGCCGACGCTGTAAACAATCGGCGCATCCTTATAGAATTCCATGCCCTGAAGGCAATGAGTGTGTCCGCCGATAACGGCATCAACACCTGCATCAATGTATTCACGGGCAAGCGTTTTCTGCTGCTTATCGAGCACAGTTGTGTTTTCCGTTCCCCAATGCACATAGGCAACAAGGATATCGCATTCGGCATCTGCCTCCTTAATTGTATCAACGAATGCGGCGCTGTCATAAGTACCCATAACGCCGTGGGAATCAGCGGTTGCAACGGGATTAAATGAGGTTGTTTTTTCTGCGCAGCTTGCCGCAACAATGCCAACCTTAATTCCGTTAACAATAAAATAATAGGGCTTCTGCGCTTCTTCAAGGTTGTTTCCTGCTCCGATATAAGGCATTCCTGCTTTTTTGAGGTTATCAATCGTATCAAAAAAACCAATCTCGCCATAATCATAAATATGATTATTGGCAAGCGAAACTATATCCGCACCCAAATCCTTCAAAAGCTGAATTTTATCGGGTTCAACCTGAAAAGTCCATGTTTTTCCGGGCAGAGGCTCTCCCCTCTCGCCGATTGTAAACTCATTATTTATAAGAAAAACATCGCAGGCGTTGAGATAATCAACAACCGCTTTATCAATGCAGTTGAGAACTCCGCCTATTTCGTTTGCATGCACCATCGGGCGGAAATCCTTATCGAAAAGGATGTCACCCACAAACGAGACGCTGAACGAATCCTTTCCGTTATTGCCGCAATCCTTTATGTTATCGGCATTAAGCTTTCCCGAAAGCATATCGGATATAACATAATAGGAATATCCCGTCAGCGAAAGCCAAGTTTTTTCGGTGTAAGCGCCCGATTCAACAGCATAAACAAGCTGCGAAGCAAGGTTTTCGCCTATATTCTCAAGAAATTCAGGTGTTACGGGAAGACCAGAAGCCGCTGAAATCTTTGAAGCGGCAGAAGAATAATCAAAACCTGCATCAGTTACGGTTGCAACAGTTACGGAAACAGGCTTACCCTCAATTTTACACGCACTGAGGCTGAATATTAATAGTGTTATTAAAACAATTTTAATTATTTTTTTATGCATTAAAGCACACCCTCTAATTTGCTTTTCAGTTCAATAATTTCGGCTATCTCCTCACTGACAGCCTTCATGTATTCAAGCATTTTTTCATCACGAACGAGATACAAAGCTGCTTTTCTGACTTCTTTTATAAAGGAGCGGTCAAGCGGCATTTTTTCTTTTGCAATGGGACACATTGATGCTCTGGGGTCATAGATAACCTCAATTTTCACCTTGCCGTCCTCTTCCGTAACAAGCGGAAAAAGCGGAAAAATGCGGCATGCAAGCGGTCTTTCAGCTCTGTTGCACTCACCCGAGCAAATTACCATGGGATAACCGTAGTTACCCTCCGTATCGCAGACCTCAAAGCCCTCTTTCCCTTCAAAAAGCTCTTCCTCGCCCGGGTAAAGCCACATACCTTGACAGTCACCTCTGCAACAGAGGCCGTCACACAGTCTGCCGCAGTTGTAAAATCCAAGCGGCGTTTTATGATAAAGACGCTCATACGCTTCTCGAAGAGCAGGATTTTTTATTTCTTTCATAATGTCTGCATCCTTTCTGCGAATGCCTGAAGCGAAAAATCGCATAATGTTTTGGGATGGTCAAGATATTTTCGAAGAATTGCAGCTGCATTTTCTCTGTTTTCATCAGAATTATCCCCCAACAGAGAAAGCGAAGATTTAATAACATCAAGCGCAATCATCTGCTTTTCCGCCCACGGTTGAAGCTCTGAAATCATAGGATTATCAAGGGTTTTGAGTGCTTCGCAGCATTTTTCAAGCTTTGCGGTATATTCCGCCATAATGCCGAAAGCGCCCATCATATTTCCTGCAAAAAGCATCTGCTGAGCATCGTTGAGAGCTGCATTCATCATCGGCGAATTTTCAACCTTAAGGCATGAAGTCAGAAGGTTATCGAGAAACGGCATAATAGTTTCTTTATGCTCTCCGAAAACGATTCTGCACGCTTTCTGCCACGAATCAAAGCCATCGTATGCAAGCGGATTCCACAGGTAGTCGCAAACAGTAAGTAAAGGTATTGTGCTTGACAAACAATATTCCATCGTGTTGGATATAATGCCCTCGGAATAGCGGAACAAATCCTTTTCTCTGCCGTTTATGTAGCCAATATGCATTTCGTTATACATTTCAGCATCGTTAACAGGGAAGTTATCCCAGTAAAGCGGCTTATGATTTGTTGAATTTTCAAAAATAATTGCTTCCTTGACGGTCTGCTCCTGCGAGCATATATTTTTGCCCGTCCAGAAAAGGCTGACATCCGACGGAATACCTTTCCCGAGCTTGGAAATATAGTATTCTTCGCCTGTACCGTGATATACAAGCGGACATACGGTCAGCGAACATTCGTTGCTCAGTTCTTTGAGAAATGCATAAAATTTATTGATAAGATATACATGGGCATTAACAGCCTCGCCGTCAAAAACGGCTTTGTCCTCTTCAAAATACAGATTTTCAGGGATATCATCAACAAGCAGCCCGAAATTTCTCACTCCAACGCTGTAAAGTTGTTTTGCTTTACAAGCAAGCTTCTCAAAATCTTTCTCAGAAGAGTATTTCATGCTGAGTCCGGGAGCAAGACAGAAGTGAAAATCCACAAAATTTTCGCGGCAGAGCTTTGCAATTTCAGAAAGCTGCAAAAGTTCCTTTTCGGGATATAATTCATCCCATTTATCTCTGTGATACGGATCATCTTTCGGGGCATAATAATATGTGTTCATGCCGTAAAATGACATTTTTTCAAGCATCATTTTTCTGTTTTCATGGCTCCACGGATTACCGTAAAACCCTTCTATATAGCCCCTTTTGGCAAATAACGGATAATCCTCAGCCGTTCCGATAGGGAAGCTCTTTTCTTTGCACATCGCAACGATTCTGTTGACAGCTCTGAAAAGAGATTTTTTGCCCGATACCGTAACGGTCAGTTTTATTCCGCCTTCGCATTTTTCGCCCGAAATAAAGAATTTTTCATCTGTAAGTCTGTATGCCTCGCTGATATATTCCGTTCTCTTTGTGTTTTCTTTAGCGATCTCGATGTAAAGCGCATCGCCTTTACAGTCAGAAATGAATTTTTCATCAAAAATACTCTTTGCAAAATCGCTTTCATAGCCGTCAACAACGATTTTCAAAGGTGAAGATTCAATCCATTCGCTTATATTCTCTTTTTGAAACGCAGGATATATCATAACGCCTTAATCTCCCCGCTGTATTTTTTGATGTATGCTTCATTTATCTCATCGCCGCCGTCAACATTGCTGCTGGAGAAAACCTCGGGCTGATAACCCTCTTCAACCATAAGCTCAACTGCCCTTGCTTCAATCGCATTCAGAATTGCCGCGCCTGCAGCTGTTGAAGTCGGCGCAACATTTCTGCCGATTTTTTCAATAGTCATCGATGCATCTCCGATGCATCCGCAGTTATCAATAACAATATCGCCTGCTTCATAAAGCTTTTTGCCGCTTGAATGGCGTGATTTGCCTTGCATGGTGTGAAGCATATTGGTGATAATAACCGTTTTAACTCCCCTTTCCTTTGCAATAAGAGCAAGGTCGATTGCAACGCCGTTTCTGCCAGAATTAGAGAAGAGGAACAGAATATCTTTTTCGTTTATGTTGTTGAAATCAAAAATTATTTCTCCGTAGCCCTCAAGTCTTTCAAGAGCAGTGCTCTTTGATGCACTTTCATGGAGCATAAGACCCGATTCAAGAATGGGATTAACATTAACCAATCCGCCTGCACGGTAGAATATCTCCTCTGCAAGCATATGGGAATGGCCTGTGCCGAAGGCATGAATTCTGCCGCCGTTTTCAAGTGTATCCGCAACTGCTCTTGCGGCTTTTTCGATATTATCAACCTGCTCCGTCATTATACGGCTCATTATTTTTTGGATATTCTCAAAATATTCAACTGCCTTTGACATGCTCAACACTCCTAAGTCTTATTTCTTCTATTCTAATCTCTGTTAACAAAAATATCAAGTTTTTTATAAAATTACTTTATTTTTAAATTTTCTTATGTTATACTGAAATCAATTTAAAATGGCAGGTGTACCCATATGAAACGACAAAGCGGCATTCTTATGCATATTTCTTCGCTCTACGGCGACTATTCAATCGGAAATTTCGGAAAGAATGCATTTGAATTCATTGATTTTCTTAAAGACAACGGTTTTTCGGTCTGGCAGGTTTTGCCCTTCACCGTTACCGACGAATACAATTCGCCCTATAAGTCTTTTTCCGCATTCGGCGGAAACCCTTATTTCATCGACCCCGAAAAGCTTTTTGAGGACGGTCTAATTTCGCAATCCGACCTTGACGGATGCAGACAGAAAACTCCGTATTCGGCTGAATATAAAAGACTCTCGGAAGAAAGAATTCCTCTGCTTAGAAAAGCGTATAAAAATGTTGAAAGCATGGATGACATCAACGATTTCATTGAAAAGCATCCGAGAATCGAAGCTTTCTGCCGCTTTATGACGCTTCGCGAGCAAAACGGACTCAGACCCTGGCAGGAATGGAAATCGGATGAGATAACCGATGCCGAAACACTCGGAATGTGGAAATTCATTCAGTATGAATTTTTTACTCAGTGGAAAAAGGTAAAGGACTACGCAAATTCAAAAGGAATCAGCATTATCGGCGATATTCCCATTTATGTTTCGGATGACAGCTGTGATGTCTGGGAAAACAGAAATCTTTTTCAGCTTAATGAAAAGGGCTATCCTTCAAGAGTCGCAGGCGTGCCGCCCGATTACTTTGCAGAGGACGGTCAGCTCTGGGGCAATCCTCTTTACGACTGGAACGAGCTGAAAAAAGATAACTTCGGCTGGTGGAAAGAAAGAATCGACCACTCACTTGATATGTTTGACGGCGTCAGAATCGACCATTTCAGAGCAGTTGAAGCCTACTGGTCGGTTGATGCAAAAGAAAAGACGGCAAGAAACGGCGAATGGGTCAAGGGTCCCGGCATTGATTTTGTCAACGCAATCAGGAAAGGGCATGAAGATAAGCTCATCATCGCCGAAGACCTTGGCGATATAACAGATGAAGTTCGTGCGCTTGTTGAAGAAAGCGGATTCCCGGGAATGAGAGTTTTTCAGTTCGGATTCCTTGATGACGGCAACAGCACCCACATGCCGCATAACTATATAAAAAATTCGGTTGCATATTCGGGTACGCACGATAACAACACTATCTTCGGTTTCCTTTGGGAAAGCGGTGACGATGTGCGCAAAAGAGCGCTTGATTACTGCGGCTTTGCAGGCGGCGACTGGGGCGGAGCATCTCCCCTTTTCCTGAGAGCAATATTTGCAAGCGTCAGTGACCTTGTGATAATTCCGATTCAGGATTTTCTTATGTATGGCTCTGATACAAGAATCAACACTCCCGGCGTTGCAGACGGCAACTGGAGCTACAGAGTAACAAAAGATCAGCTTATGAACGCTGACAGAGAATTTTTTAAATCACTTAACAGAATTTACAAGAGGTAAAAATGGAATTAAAAAGATTTTTTGATATAAGCGAAAGAATTAAAACGGCAAGCGATGCCGCACTTGAAAAGGCAAAAGCCAAATTCGGTGAAATAGATGATATAACCGAATATAATCAGCAGAAGGTGCTTTCGGCATTCATCGAAAACAGAGTCAGCGAAACCGATTTTGCAGGCTCAACGGGCTACGGCTACGGCGATACGGGCAGAGAAAAGCTTGACAGAATTTATGCCGACATTTTCGGCGCAGAGGATGCGATTGTGCGCCACAGCTTCACCTGCGGTACCCACACCCTTGCCGTTGCGCTTTTCGGAATTCTCAGACCCGGCGACACCATGCTCTGCGTTACAGGCACTCCGTATGACACAATCCACAGCGTTATCGGGCTCAGCGGAGAAGGCATGGGTTCGCTCAGGGATTTCGGAGTAAGCTATGCACAGGTTGACCTTGACAAAGACGGCAGACCCGACATGGCGGCAATTGAAAAAGCTCTCGAAATGAGTCCTAAGATGGTTTATATCCAGCGTTCGAGGGGTTACAGCCTGAGACCGAGCCTTTCGGTTGCCGAAATCGGCGAAATCACAGAGCTTGTTCACGCAAAAAGCAACGCGGTTGTTATGGTTGACAACTGCTACGGTGAATTAGTCGAAAAAATTGAGCCTACCGAGGTCGGCGCAGACCTCATGGCAGGCTCTCTTATAAAAAACGCAGGCGGCTCGATCGCAAGAACGGGCGGTTACATAGCAGGCAAAAAAGAGCTTGTTGAGCTTTGCGCATACAGGGCAACAACTCCCGGTCTCGGCAAGGAGGTCGGCTGCACCCTCGGCGAAAACAGAAATATGTTTATGGGTATTTTTCACGCTCCCCATGTGGTCGGCGAATCGCTTAAAGCGGCGGTTTTTGCGGCATCACTCTTTGAAAATCTGGGCTTCAAGGTCACTCCTTCGAGCAACGAAAGCCGTCACGATATCATTCAAGCGCTCTGCCTTGAGAATTCTGAAAGACTTGTTGAGTTCTGCAGAGGAATCCAGAGCGGCGCGCCCGTCGATTCATATGTCACTCCCGAGCCGTGGGATATGCCCGGCTATGACAGCAAGGTTATTATGGCAGCAGGTGCGTTCATTCTCGGCTCTTCAATCGAGCTTTCCGCCGACGCGCCTCTGCGTGAGCCCTATGCGGTGTGGATGCAGGGCGGAATTAATTTCCACTCAGCAAAAACCGCAATCATGCTTGCCGCCGAATGTCTTGCAAAGAAAGGGCTGATATAAATGGAATACAAAGGCATAACCCGCGATGCTCTTTTTCTGCTTGCGGATAACCGTTTCAGGGATTCAAGGGCATTTTACGAAGAGCATAAAGAAGAAATCAAAAGCGGAGTCACCGTTCCCATGCGCCAGATTGCAGGCATCATCGGCGAAGAGCTTCTCGCAATCGACCCTCTTATGAATACGATTCCCACAAAAATGGTTTCAAGAGTGCGCCGTGACACACGCTATACCAAGGATAAAAGCCTTTACCGCGAAAACATGTGGATAATGTTTATGAGACCAAAGCACGACTGGGTAGGCTATCCCTGCATGTGGTTTGAGGTTACTCCCCGTGAATATTCAATGGGAGTCGGTTTTTACGGCGATGAACCCGGTCTGCTTGAGGCGTTCAGAAAGAATCTGCGTGAAAGACCCGATGAATTCAGAAAAGCGGCGGAGCTTTGCAAAAAAAGCGGCTCATATTTCTTCAAAAGGCAGTATAAACGCCCCTTCCCCGGCTGTCCCGAAGGACTTGAAGAATACTATAACGCAAAGGATGTGGGCTTCATTACATTCTCAGGCGACCTTGATGACTTGAAGGACGAAAAAATAATCGAAATAATCAGAGGCATTTACAAGCTATATGCGCCGATGTATCAATTCCTGCTCAGCGTATCTGATGAATACTTCTCGAAAGGTGAGTAATATATGGATTATTCAAAATTCAAAAGCGGCAGTGATATAAGAGGCTATGCTCTCGGAGACGAATCAAACACTCTCTATATGAGCGATGAAATGGTTATACGCTCATCTGCAGCCTTTGCATCATGGCTTAAAAATAAAACAGGCAAAGAAAATCTTTTTGTTTCGGTCGGTCACGACAGCCGTCTTTCTGCCGAAAGAATCAAAAATGCGGTTATAAAGGCTCTGACTTCAAACGGAGTTAAGGTTGCAGACTGTGGTCTTTCGTCAACGCCCGCAATGTTTATGACAACGGTTGAAATGCAGTGCGACGGTGCGGTACAGATAACCGCGAGCCACCATCCGAAGGACAGAAACGGACTTAAATTCTTTACTCGTGACGGCGGTCTTGATGGCTCGGATATTGCCGATATTCTCAAAGCCGCAGGCGAAATGCAAAGTCCTCTCGGAAACGAAAGCGAAGAATGCGAAAAACATGATTTCATGGCAAGATATTCCGAAATTCTCCGTAATATGATAATTGACGGCGTTGATGATAAAAACGACCGTGAGCACCCTCTCAAAGGGATGAAGATTGTTGTTGATGCAGGCAACGGTGTCGGCGGATTTTATGCTTCGGATGTGCTTGCGCCTCTCGGCGCGGATGTTTCGGGCAGCGTTTATCTTGAGCCCGACGGCAATTTCCCCAATCATGCGCCCAATCCCGAAAATGCACAGGCTATGGAATGCGTTTCAAAGGCAACAGCAGATGCCGATGCAGATTTCGGAGTTATATTTGACACCGATGTTGACAGAGCTGCTTGTGTAGGCAAGGGCGGATTTGAAATCAACCGCAACCGACTTGTTGCTCTTGCATCAAAGATTGCACTTGCCTCCTGCCCCGGCGGCACTATTGTTACCGACAGCGTAACCTCCGACGGTCTTGCGGAATTCATTGCCGCAAACGGCGGAAAGCATCTGCGCTTCAAGAGAGGTTACCGCAATGTTATAAACAAGCAGATTGAGCTTTGTAAAAGCGGCGTTGACTGCCCTCTTGCAATGGAAACCTCGGGACATGCGGCATTTGCCGAAAACTATTTTCTTGACGACGGCGCATACTTGATAACAAAGCTCATTATTGAAGCTGCCGCACTTTCAAAGCAGGGCACAACCCTTGAAGAACTCATCGGCAAGCTTCGCGAACCAAAGGAAGAAAAGGAGCTTCGTTTTAAAATTCTCTGCGACGATTTCCGTCCCGAAGGAGAAAAAGTCATTGCTCTGTTTGAAAAAGCGGCAAAAATCCGAAGCGGATGGGCTGCATGCAGCGATAACCATGAAGGAATCAGAATTAATGCGGATTCATCCTGCGGAAACGGCTGGTTTTTAATCCGTTTGAGCGTTCACGACCCGATTATCGTTCTCAATTCCGAAAGCGACGAAGAAGGCGGCACAATGAAGATGTGCCGTGATGTTCTTGAAGTCATCTCAAGTGTGGAAAACATTAATAAGCTCGATATTTCTGCACTCACAGAATATACAAAATAAGGAGAAATAAAAATGATTGACAAAATTATCAGCGCATTTTTTGCGGTAGTAACGGCGATTATGATGATATTTTATACACCCACTCCCGTAACACAGGTAAATCCCGAAACCGTTCCCGAAGCAAAAATCACTCAGAATATAACCGTTATGAGCTATAATGTTTATATCAAAGGCACAGGCGAAAAGTCACCCGAAAACAGAACTCCGCTTGTTGCCGAAAACATAAAAAAATATTCTCCCGATTCCTTCGGACTGCAGGAGGCTGACGAGGGCTGGCTTGAAAGACTGCCCGCACTTATGACCGAATATGCCTATGTCGGCATCGGCAGAAACTCCGATGAAGGCGGCGGAGAAGCAAGCCCGATTTTTTATAAAAAGGATAAATACGAGCTTCTTGATTCGGGTACATTCTGGCTTTCAAAAACACCTGAAAAGGCATCAAAGGGCTGGGATGCAATGTTCAAGAGAGTTTGCACCTACGCAATTCTCAAAGACAAAGAAACAGACTTCATCTATGCTCATTTCAACGCTCACTTCGACCATCTCGGCGTTATTGCAAGGCTTGAATCCGTTGCAGTCATTGCAGATAAGATAGCTGAAATCGCCCCTGATATCCCTGTTGTTTTCTCGGGCGACCTCAATGACTATGAGGGCGGCGATATGTATAACAGAGTGCTTGAAAGCGGTCTTAAAGATACAAAATATCTCGCAGAGATCGTAAGCGGCGGAAATGTTACATATCACGGATACTCAGACCTTGTTGAAAAAGATGCTCCGATTGATTTTATCTTCACCAATTCCCTTGCTGCAAAGGTTCAGAGCTATGCGGTTATCAGCGAAGAAATTAACGGAATTTACGCTTCCGACCATCATCCTGTTGTTGCTTCAATGACTATGATTAACGGATAAGGAGAAATAATTATGTATTTTAAATTAATGCAGAAGGTTATCGCTTTTTTCACTGCGTTCATCGCATCCTTTACACCTGTCACCCCTTCAGAGGGTATTGACCCCACCCTGCCCCTTATGAATGTAAATCCCTATCCCGTCTCAGAATCCGCTTCGACTCAGGACATGACAATTATGTCATACAATGTAAAAATAAGCGGTGACGGTCTGCGTTCTGTTGAAAACAGACTTCCTCTTATTGCTGAAACAATTCTCACTGAGGCTCCCGATTCATTCGGTCTGCAGGAAACCGATAAAGCATGGGTTGAAAGCATTGCTGCAGAGCTTTCCGACTACGCTTATATTGCAAAATACAGGGATGACGGCATTTCAGAGGGCGAAGCAAGTGCGATTTTCTATCTAAAAGACAAATATGAGCTTGTTAACTCGGGCTTCTTCTGGCTCTCGGAAACCCCCGATGTGCCTTCTCTCGGCTGGGATGCTGCATGCAACAGAATAACTTCATATGCAATTCTCAAAGACAAATCAACAGGCTTTACATATGCTCATTTCAACACTCATCTTGACCATGTGGGCAATATTGCACAGGCAGAGTCAATTGCTCTTATCTCTGCAAAAATGGCTGAAATTGCACCTGATATTCCCGTTGTTCTCACAGGCGATTTCAATTTTTCTGAAGGCACATATAACTATGACACCATTCTCAAAACAGGTCTTAAGGACACCAAATACATGGCTGCGGAATATGACGATCATGCAACATATCACGGCTATCATGTAATCATGCCCAACACCAAACCCATTGACTATGTTTTTGTCAACGGCTATTGCTCATCCGTAAAATCAAGCAAAATAAATTCCGATTTCACCCATCATATTCTTGCCTCAGACCATTTCCCCCTCACGGTTGAGCTTACCCTCTTTAACGGAGGTGCAAAATAATGTACAGAATTCTTTCATTTAACCTGCTTTGTGCAGGCAAAGGCTCAAGGACATGGAGAAAGCGCGCACCCAAAGTTATCAGCATAATCAAGGAGGCCAAGCCCGATTCCTTCGGCGTTCAGGAAGCTCACTGGGAATGGATGAAAAAGCTTGCCCGATATCTGCCCGAATACGACTATGTCGGTGTCGGCAGAGATGACGGCAAAAAGAAGGGTGAATTCTCCGCCGTATTCTATAAGAAAGATAAGTTCATTGCAAGCGACAGCGGAAATTTCTGGATTTCCGAAACACCCGAAAAGCCTTCAAAGGGTTGGGATTCCGCCTGCATAAGAGTTGCAACCTATGTTAAACTCACCGACAGGGAAAACGGCAAATCCTATATTCATTTCAACACTCACCTTGATCATGTCGGCAGAATTGCACAGATTAACGGAGCAAAGATGATTCAGGAAAAAGCTGCATCATTCGGCGGTGCGCCTGTTGTTTGCACGGGCGATTTCAATGTTTTTCAGGATTCCGACTGCTACAACACAATGGTCAGCGGCAACATGAAAGACGCAAGAAAGCTCGCGCCCGACAGCGACGAATGCTACACCTTCCACGGCTTCAGACCCGAAGAAATACAGGAAAGAATCGATTTTGTTTTTGTTGACGAGTCAACGGTTAAGCCTGTTAATTTTAAGGTTATAAACAAAAAAGTGGACGGGGACTTTTACTCCGACCACAACGCAGTTTATGCAGATGTAGAAATATAAAAATACATAAAAACCGCTCAGGGATTAAACCTGAGCGGTTGATTTTTTATCTTACAACATCATCTTTGATGATTTCGCCTGTCTTGATGTTAAAAACAAGCTCTTTCTTTACGCCGTTTTCGTCAATCTTTATTTCGATAACATCCTTTGTTACATATTCTGCGGATGTAATCTTCTCATCTGTCTTTTTGAAATACTTCTTGAGAAGTCCCATCTGCACTGCGTCGTAATCGCCTGCATTATCCGAAACAAAAAGAACATTACCGCAAAGATTGTTGATTCTTGCAAGAAGTTTTTTCTGCTCCCATGTAAACTTAAGGTTATCGTTTCTCAGGAAGAATACATCGGGGTCGTTCATAAACACTCTGCCGTTGAGGTGGCGGCGGAATACGGAGTTGTTTATTGCGCTCTGTGCGCTGAGCATCTCGTTGCTGACATGGATATGGTTGTAAATCTTGCCCTTATAAGTGAGGTCAACATCGCAGCTGATTCGGCATGCATCGCAAACGCCGTATGCCGCGCTCATGGGGATACCGCAGCCGAGAAGAAGTTTGTCGCCTACACATTCTCTGAGAAGCGCCATTGCTTCGTGCATGATTTCGCCTCTGCTCTTGCCGTATCTGGGAGTTACGCATTCGCTGTAAAGGAAATCGAGCTTAACCATGTCATAGCCCCACTCGTTAAGAACAACATCAAAAACCTTCTTGATATAAGCTCGTGCTTCTTCATTATAGATATCAAGAGTATAAGCACCGCCCCATGCAATGCAACCGAGCTGAGGCTTGCCGTTTTCATCCTTGATGAGCCAGTCGGGATGCTCCTTTGCGATTCTTGAAACCTTCTGGCAGCTGAAAGGAGCAATCCAGATGCCTGCAAGATAACCCTTGTCGTGAATCTTATCGGCAATATATTTCATGCCGTTGGGAAATTTATCGCAATAGTCAAGCCAGTCGCCGACATAGGGCTCATAGCCGTCGTCAATCTGGAAAATCGAGGTTTCGTCCTTGGCAGGATCAAGACCGTCAAGGTCACGGAGAATGATTTTTTCGTCAATCTTCTGGAAATAGTTATACCACGATGTATAACCGCTCATTGCGCCCTTGCGTGTTTCGGGCATCTTGAACAGACCGAAATAGCTGTCAAAAACCTCGTCATATGTGCCTTCGAAATAAACAACATCAAAGATTTTGAGAGATTCCGTTACCTTCTTGCCGAGAACATCCTTACGGATTGAGAAATAATTCTCGTTCATCTTAACCTTGAAATAGGTATATCCCGTGCTTTCGCAGAGAGAACCCCAGAGCTTAACATTTTCACCGTTTCTGATGTATGTATAGCAGTGGCTGTGGAATTCACCGGGTTTTTCGGTATATTCAACTATTCTGTCGTCACTTGTAATGCTTGCATAGTGTCTGAGATAGGGATGAATATGGGAAAGCTTTATTGTTCCCTTTCTGATTTCATCCGCCGTAAATTCTCTGGTATTGGTCCACGACTGATAGCCGTTTGCAAAAAACTTGTCGCCTGCCTTGAATTCATGGGTAAACTTAACATAAAAATCAACAAGTTCAAAATTCTTTTTGGGATTAAGGGTAACGGTATATCTTCCGTCTGTTTCAGCGATATCAAGCGAATAAAAATCATTTTCGGTTGCATTTGAAGTAATAGTCTTTCCGCCGGATAAATATTTGATTACATATTTCTTTTTCACGCCGCACACTCTCCTATTTTATACTTTACAAAAGCATTATATCATTGCGTGAAAATTAATTCAAGATAAATTTAATTTATTTGTCGTAAACAGCATTTTCCCCCGCACACTCATTGACACCGACGCATTTATGCTATAAAATGAATATAAAAGTATATGAGGAGTGGTGTTATGAAAAAGATTATTGCGGCATTAACAGCTTTGACCATGCTTGTTTCTTTCGCATCATGCAAAAACGATGACAGTTCTGACACTGTTGCACAGACAACAACATATGAAGAAACTGTCAAAAACGATGCTGCAAATGAAATAACCGAAGCCATAACATCAGGCAAGGTGACACCCGAAATTACATCAAACGAAGATGAAACGCCTGCCGGAACAACCTCTGCCGCAACATCAGACGACCCCTCCGGATGGACAAAGGAAGAAATCATAGAATTTTATAAGACTGCGGCAAAAAAGACACATCCGAAAGCAAAATCCACACAGGTTATGGTGCTTGATGAACTTATTATCAACGACGGCGGCGGTGCGCTCGGATTTTTCACCAAGATTCTTGAACCGGCAATTGCATCCGTCATCAAAAAAAACGCACTTGAGTTTGACGGAATAACAGGCGGATTTGATAATCTTACTGCAGACGACGCTCAAAGCGTCAAAGCATACAAAAACGGCGAATACACAGTTATTGAAATGACTATGAAACCGCAGACAGACCCGATCCACGCCGATGAACAGTCAGGCTCGGTTGGGCATGCAATATCGGTTCTCGGCGATATTGCAAAGGTGCTTGCAGAATTTCCTCAGTTCAATGTTGATGTTGAAAACGCTGACATTGTCATTCGTTATGTCAATCCGACAGTCAAGGTAAAAATCAATAAAGACGGCTACATCGAAAAGGGCACATGGAAATACACCTGCGACCCTGAAATCAGGAATCTTAAAATCAGCGGATTCACATTCAAAAAAGCCGACGCAAAAATCGATTACATCATAACGGTCGGCGGCGGATTCTAAAACAAGCTGTGCCCTCACCCTGCGTGAGGGTGTTTTTCTGTAATTTGAACTATAAAAAAACGCTGAAACCGTAACGGCTTCAACGATACCGGACAATATGAAGCTGTCGTTATACAAAAAAGAAATAGCCCTTGATGATGTTTCTTTACACAATCATCAAGGGCTATTTCTCTGAACTCTTGTTATCTAACATCTTTGGTTAACCTCTCTTTCTGCAATATTGTCCAATCTTAAATTTTTCGATTAATTATTTTCGATTCTTTTAAGATTGTGGATTAAGACCTTTTGTTTCAATTTGTATTTATTAATCTGAAACTTTCAAGTCTTAAGGTTTTTACCTTCTCATTGGTATCACCCTTTCCTTGACTATAATATAGCATAGATTTTCACGCTTTTCAAGACGGAATTTTGTACAAAGTTGACCTTTGACGGTTGTATAAAACATAGATTTTTAGCGAATATGCCTATAAATTAAACTTTTTATGTTGACATTGATTAAAGAATAAGTTATCATTAAAATGTTGGGGGTTATCAGCCCCCTTCTTTTTTTGCAAAAACACGGTAAAACCTTTTGCCTTTTGGGTTAACTTTAATCAAGCTCCCATAAAGAAATACCGGTTTTCTTTACGGCCTTTTCGAATCTCTTACTAAAAAATTAAAGGATACAGAAAAATCTGTATCCTTTAATTGGTACGAGTGTTCATAACGGATTCAATGAATAATTTGTTAACGGCGGTTAAACACACATTGTTTCATGCTATCACTAACAACTGAAAGGAATTGTAAATTATGAAAAACAATATTTTATCTTGCGAATTTAACATTGATACTGCTTGTGTTGAGGTGAAGCTTATTGACGGCTCTACGGTATCAATCGACTGTGATACAGTTGAGAATGAATATGCCAATAATATGTATGAAGTATCAGAACTTGATTATCTCATCTACAACGAGCCGATGAGTTATGTCAGATTACTACTCAGCGGCAAGATGGAAGAATATCTGCGAAGCAGCACAGATTACACTCCACTGTCTGATAACAGATAAAAATCAGCAGGCGACATCTTGAAAATGGTTGTTGCCTGCTTTGATTTTATATCATATTTTCAACAAACTGCTTTGCCGCTCTTGCGGAGCGAGAGCCTTTTTCGAGAGCGAACTGTTCCGCTTTCCCTTCAAGCTCATCCATATTGCATTTTATACCTTTTTTATTTGCAAGGCTGCGAACGATATTAAGATATGTTTCTTTGTTCGGTTTGCTGAAAGTGAGATGAATTCCGAATCTGTCGGAAAGAGAAATTATTTCCTGAACAGTATCGTTGAAATGGACATCGTCACCCTCTCGGTCGCTGAATTTTTCTTTGACAAGATGACGGCGGTTGCTTGTTGCATAAATCACAATGTTTTCTGACTTTGCGGAAACCGAGCCTTCAAGAACAGCTTTGAGTGCGCTGAAATTATCATCATCCTTTTGGAAAGACAAGTCATCAATAAACAAAATGAATTTCAGCGGATTATCGGAAAGCTCGTCAAGAATTGACGGTATTTCGTGAAGCTGTTCTTTACGCACTTCGATTATCCGCAAGCCTTCTTTGTGAAGCTCGTTGACAACGGCTTTTACCGTTGAGGATTTGCCCGTTCCCGCATCACCCGTCAGAAGAATATTCGCCGCCGCTCTGCCTTCAAGCAGAGCTTTTGTGTTATCGAGAATAATTTTCTTTTCACGCTCGTATCCGATAAGGTCGGAAAGTGCTGTTTCATCGGGATGCAGAACGGGAACGATTTTTCCGTTGTCAATTCGAAACATATGATTCTTTGCATATATTCCGTAACCGTATTTGCCGATATATCTTGTCCGTTTTGCATAATCGTTTGTAAGATCAACCTTTTCAGCTTTGAACACGGGAAGAAATCCGTTCCATTCAATCGCACTCTGAAGCTCGGCAGGGGTTAAATCTGCAACCGATTGCAAAATTTCAAGCTCTGCATCAACGCATTTTTTCATCGTGGGTGAGCCCGTTTTTCCGCTGCTTATAATTTTAACATAAGCATTTTCATTGTTATTGACAACGGTGTGAATGTGCCTTGCAAGGCTGACCTTGTTATTTTCATATAAAGCGGAAACAAATTCGGAATAAAGGCTGATTTTTTCGGCTGTATCTGCATTTTCAACAGATTTCAGATACTTCATCAGCCTGCTTATAACCGAATCGGAAAGCAAGGCTCTGAAAATGCAGAGAGAATTCAGTTTTAAATATATCTCATTTAATTTTTCATTCTTCATTTCAGAATCGCACCCTCCGCTCCACTTGAAACAAGTGCAGCGTATCTTTTGAGATAACCCGAAAGCTCTTTTTTCTTGGGAACAAAGTTTTTCATTCGTTCTTCAAGAACTTTTTCATCAACCTTGAGTTCAAGCTTGTTTTCGGGGATGTTTATGCTTATTATGTCGCCTTCTTCGACAACGCCTATCATTCCGCCGCTTGCCGCTTCGGGCGATACATGACCGATGCACGCACCTCTTGTTGCACCGCTGAATCTGCCGTCTGTAACAAGTGCAACGCTGCTTCCGAGACCCATTCCCATAATAGCTGACGTGGGATTGAGCATTTCACGCATACCCGGCCCGCCTTTCGGACCTTCATAACGAATAACAACAACATCACCCGATTTGATTTTGCCTGCATTGATTGCCGCCTGTGCATCTTCTTCGCAGTCAAAAACTCTTGCAGGACCTTCGTGAACAAGCATTTCGGGAAGAACAGCAGATCGCTTGACAACGCTGCCGTCAGGTGCAAGATTACCTCTCAGAACAGCAATACCGCCCGTTTCGCTGTAGGGATTTTCAACGGGTCTTATTACATCATGGTTGAGATTTATACATCCTTCTATATTTTCGCCGACGGTTTTACCCGTTACGGTGATACAATCGAGGTTCAAAAGATTTTTCTTTGAAAGCTCGTTCATAACGGCATAGACGCCGCCAGCTTCGTCAAGATCTTCAATATACGTTCTGCCTGCGGGTGCAAGGTGGCAGAGATTCGGAGTTTTTTCGCTTATCTTGTTTGCGATATCAAGATTGATTTCGATTCCGCATTCATGTGCGATTGCAGGAAGATGAAGCATACTGTTGGTTGAACATCCGAGAGCCATATCAACCGTCAGAGCATTCATAAATGCTTTTTCGGTCATAATGTCACGGGGACGGATATTTTTCTTCAAGACATCCATAACCGCCATGCCTGCGTGCTTTGCAAGCTCAATTCTTGCGGAGTAAACGGCAGGAATCGTTCCGTTGCCTCTGAGTCCCATGCCGAGAGCTTCGGTGAGGCAGTTCATTGAATTTGCGGTATACATACCTGAACATGAGCCGCAGGTCGGGCAGGTTTTGCACTCATATTCACGCAGTTTTTCTTCGGTGATTTTGCCTGCACCGTATTCGCCGACCGCTTCAAACATCGAAGAAAGGCTTGTTTTTGCACCGTTTACTCTGCCTGCAAGCATCGGTCCGCCGCTGACAAAAACCGTCGGTATATTCAGCCTTGCCGCCGCCATAAGCAGACCGGGAACATTTTTATCGCAGTTGGGCACCATAACAAGAGCATCAAAGCCGTGAGCAAGTGCCATTGCTTCGGTTGAATCGGCAATAAGGTCACGGGTAACGAGTGAATATTTCATGCCCGTATGACCCATTGCAATGCCGTCGCAAACAGCTATTGCAGGAAAAACAATCGGTGTTCCGCCTGCCATTGCAACGCCGAGTTTGACGGCATCAACGATTTTGTCTATGTTCATATGACCGGGAACAATTTCGTTATATGAGCTGACTATTCCGACAAGCGGTCTTTCCGTTTCTTCGTCAGTCAGACCGAGTGCGTGATATAAAGCTCTGTGGGGAGCATTCTGTGTTCCGAATTTCAGAGAATCACTTTTCATAAAATCAATCCTTATCAGTTATTGATGAGTTTATCTTCGCCGTTCCAGCTGTAAAGCTTTCTTATATCCTCGCCGACAACTTCCGACGGATGCTCGCTTGCGATTTTACGCATTGCGTTGAAATGTACCTGACTGCCTGCATCGGACATATCAAGCAGGAATTCCTTTGCAAATGTGCCGTCTTGAATATCCTTGAGGATTTTTTTCATTGTTTTCTTGGTTTCTTCGGTTATGATTTTGGGACCCGTTATATAATCGCCGTATTCAGCGGTGTTGGAGATTGAATAACGCATTCCTGCAAAACCGCTCTGATAGATAAGGTCAACGATGAGCTTCATTTCGTGGATGCATTCAAAATATGCGTTTCGGGGGTCATAGCCTGCTTCAACAAGAGTTTCAAAGCCTGCCTGCATAAGAGCGCAGACACCGCCGCAAAGAACAGCCTGTTCACCGAAAAGGTCTGTTTCGGTTTCTGTTCTGAAATTTGTTTCAAGCACACCTGCTCTTGCACCGCCGATGCCGAGAGCATAAGCAAGACCGATATCCCACGCATCGCCCGTTGCATCCTGCTCAACGGCAATAAGGCAAGGTACGCCTTTGCCTGCCTGATATTCGCTTCTGACTGTGTGACCGGGACCCTTGGGTGCAATCATAATAACATTGACGTTCTTCGGAGGCTTGATGCAGCCGAAATGGATGTTGAAGCCATGGGCGAATGCAAGAGTTTTGCCCTCTGTAAGGTTGGGTTCAATGCTTTCTTTATAGAGCTTTGCTTGCTTTTCATCGTTAATGAGAATCATAATAATGTCAGCATTCTTTGCCGCATCGGCGGCGGTCATAACCTTAAGACCTTGTGCTTCAGCCTTTGCCCAGCTTTTTGAGCCTTCGTAAAGACCTACTATAACATCAACACCGCTTTCTTTGAGATTGAGTGCGTGTGCGTGACCCTGTGAGCCGTAGCCGATAATCGCAACGGTTTTGCCGCTTAACTTCTGAAGGTCGCAATCCTGCTGATAAAATATTCTTGCCATAATAATTACCTCTTTTTTATTAAAGATTTAAGTTTTGACGCAGTATAGAACTGCCTTTTTCTATTGATGCCGTTCCCGTTCGGCAGATTTCAAGGATGGTAAAATCCTTCATAAGAGAAATAAAATCGTCCATTTTTGCTCCGTTGCCGATAAGCCTGAGAACAATGGAATCACGGGAATAATCAATTGTTTCCGCTTTGAACGCCTCTGCCGCCGAATGGATTTCTTCTCTTGCGGCAGGGTCGTTTTTTAGTTTAATGAGCATAAGCTCGCAGCTTAAAGAGTTTTCGTTTGTCAGCTCTTTTATTGAGCATACGTCGGGCAGTTTATAAAGCTGATTTACAAGCTGAACCTTGCCCTCTTCTTCGCCGTCGAAGCTAAACGTGATTCGAGAAAATTCAGCCGATTCGGTTTCGCTTGCGGTTATTGAGCTGATGTTGAACTGCCTTCTTCTGAACATACTCGTAAGGCGGTTAAGAACGCCGAATTGATTTCTCACAAGCACAGCCAATGTGTATCTGTTCATTTCACCGCCTCCAATTCTGTCATAATATCGTCCATACTGCCGCCCGGCGGAAGCATGGGAAGAACAAATTCATCTTTATCAATCAAGCAGTCAATAACAAAAGTTCCGTTATATGAAAACGCTTTTTCAAGAGCATTCTCAAGCTCATCAAGGTTAGTTGCCGCCATACCGTCTGCACCGAAAGCTTTTGCGAGTTCCACAAAATCGGTTTTACGGTTAAGAACGGTGTTTGAATAATGCTTATCATAGAAAAGGGTCTGCCATTGACGCACCATTCCGAGAACGCCGTTGTTCATAATCAGGATAACAAGCGGAACATTATAAGTAACAGCGGTTGCAAGCTCCTGAAGAGTCATACCGAAACTGCCGTCACCCGTTACAAGAACGCTTCTCTCCTTTGTGCCGAATGCCGCACCGATTGCCGCACCCGTTCCGAAGCCCATCGTGCCGAGTCCGCCGCTTGAAGCAAAACGCCTTGAAGTTCTGAAATTAAGGTTTTGTGCCGACCACATCTGATGCTGACCGACATCGGTGCAAACGGCGGTGTTTTTGCCGAGATATTTGTTAAGAGTCAGAATTGCATTTCTCGGAGTCAGACCTTCACGGTTATCGGTAAAGCGTTCTTCATCTTTCAGGAAATCAGCCACTCTTGCTGACCATTCTGGCTTTTTATCCTCACCCAGTAACGGCAGAAGCTTTTTAAGTGTAAGCTTCACATCACCCCGAAGTCCGCAGGCTGCATTGACCGTTTTGCACAGCTCCGAGCCGTCAACATCTATATGAATGATTTTTGCGCCCGTTGCGAACTTTTGACGATTTCCTGTAACTCTGTCGTTGAATCGAACGCCGAGAGATATTATGCAGTCTGCGTTGTGCATTGCCATTGACGATGCGTAATGACCGTGCATTCCCTGCATACCGAGAAATCTCGGGTTATCCGTCGGAATTGCGGAAATTCCCATAAGAGAGCATCCGACGGGAGCATCAATTTTTTCAGCAAGAGCAAGCATTTCTTCCTGTGCATCTGCGGTTATAAGTCCGCCGCCGAAATAGATGAACGGGCGTTTAGATGAGTTTATAAGCTTTGCCGCTTCTTCAATCCGCATATCCTTTGCGGCATGGCTTTTTTCTTTTTCTGCAGGCGGTTTAGGTTCATATTCGCACGCTGCAATCTGCACATCTTTTGGAACATCAATGAGCACGGGGCCGGGTCTGCCAGACTTTGCAAGCACAAACGCTTCACGAATTGTATCGGCCAGATTTTCAACCTCACCAACAAAAAAATTATGTTTGGTTATCGGCAAGGTAACGCCCGTTATATCGATTTCCTGAAAGCTGTCCGAGCCTATCTGCGTTGTGGGAACGTTGCCGCAGATTGCAACCATCGGGATTGAATCAAGATAAGCGGTTGCGATACCTGTTACAAGATTTGTTGCACCCGGACCCGATGTTGAAATAACAACGCCGACCCTGCCCGTTGTGCGTGCATATCCGTCTGCGGCGTGTGCCGCACCCTGCTCGTGGGCGGTGAGGATATGCGTTATTTCGTTCTGATATTTATAAAGCGAATCGTAAACATTCAGAATCTGACCGCCGGGATAGCCGAAAACTGTTTCGCACCCTTGCTCAATCAGGGTTCTGACGATTATATCCGCACCTGATAATTTCACATTATCACTTCCTCTCAAGTTTGGAAATAATAAGTTTGCCCATTTCAGAGCAGCCGACTTTTTTGCAGCCGTCACTCATAATATCGGCAGTTCTGAAGCCTTCATCAAGAACAGATGAAACTACATTTTCGATTGCATCGGCTTCTTTTGGCATATCGAAGCTGTAGCGCAGCATCATTGCTGCCGAAAGAATTGTTCCGATGGGATTTGCGATATCCATTCCCGCAATGTCGGGAGCAGAGCCGTGAATCGGCTCATAAAGACCGCAAGAGGTTGCACCAAGGCTTGATGAGGGAATCATACCGATTGAACCCGTTATCATTGATGCTTCATCTGAAAGAATATCACCAAACATATTCTCTGTTACGATAACGTCAAACTGTGCAGGATTCTTGACAATCTGCATTGCACAGTTATCAACAAGCATATCCGACAGCTCAACATCGGGGTATTCTTCTGCAAGTCGGTGCATAACCGATTTCCACAGGCGGCTTGAATCAAGAACATTGCTCTTTTCAACCGAGCAGAGCTTTTTTCTTCTCTTTCTGGCGGTTTCAAAACCGATTCTGCCTATTCTTTCTATTTCGCTTTCTGTGTAAGCAAGAACATCAACGGCTTTCTTTTCGCCGCTTTCTTCGGTTGTTGTGTGCTCGCCGAAATAAATGCCGCCGATAAGCTCACGAACAATAATAAAATCAATGCCCTTGTCAACAATTTCTTTTTTCAGCGGCGAGGCATCTGAAAGCTGTTTCCAGATTTTTGCGGGGCGGTTGTTGGAATAAACGCCCATTCCCGCACGAAGTCGGAGAAGTCCTTTTTCGGGTCGCATATCGCCCGGAACGCTGTTCCATTTTTCGCCGCCTACCGCACCGAGCAGAACGCTGTCACTCTCAACGCATTTTTTCAGCATTTCTTCGGGTAAGGGATTGCCCCATTTATCAATGGCACAGCCGCCCATATCAATGTCTGCATAGTTGAATGTATGTCCGTATAAATCGGCGATTTTATCAAGAACTTTAAGAGCCTGCTCAACAATTTCGGGGCCGATGCCGTCGCCTCTGATAACGGCTATATTTTTAGTCATCGTTTTCGCCTTCTTTCAGAGATTTGAGAAGTCCGCCACACTTGATTATATTCTGAATAAACGGCGGAAACGGCTGTGCCTTGTAGGTTTTACCGCTTGTGTGGTTTGTGATTAACCCCGTATCAAAATCAACGCTGACCTCATCGTTTGCGTTTATTTCTTCCGCAGCTGCCTCGCATTCAAGAATAGGAAGTCCGATATTGATGGCATTGCGGTAAAAAATTCTTGCAAAGCTTTTGGCGATTACACAGCCCGTACCGCAGGTTTTTATAACAAGCGGAGCGTGTTCTCTTGATGAGCCGCAGCCGAAATTCCAGCCTGCAACCATAATGTCGCCTTTTTCGACTTTCTTTACAAATTCTGTGTCAATATCTTCCATACAGTGAAGTGCAAGCTCCTGCGCATTTGCGGTGTTGAGATAGCGTGCAGGAATGATAACATCGGTGTCAACATTATCGGGATATTTGAAAACCTTACCTTTGGTATTCATAAATCAGACCTCCTTCGGATGGGTTATGTAACCAGTCAGGGCACTTGCCGCCGCAGTTGCGGGGCTTGCAAGATATACTTCGCTTTCAACGTGACCCATTCTGCCGACAAAATTTCGGTTTGTTGTTGCAACACATCTTTCACCTGCCGCAAGAATGCCCATATATCCACCAAGGCACGGTCCGCAGGTCGGGGTTGAAACAACTGCACCCGCATCAATGAAAGCGGTGTAATAACCCTTTTCAACACATTCACGGAGAATCTGCATTGTGCCCGGAATGATAATACATCTCACGCCGTCTGCAACCTTTTTGCCGTTTAAAATTCTGTATGCGGTTTCCATATCTTCCATTCTGCCGTTTGTGCAGGAGCCGATGACAACCTGGTCAATTTTAATATCCGAAAGCTCGCTTGCAGGATGAGTATTTTCGGGAAGATGAGGGCAAGCGACGGTTGGAACAATTTTTGAAAGGTCAATATCAATCACCTTTTCGTATTCGGCATCTGCATCCGCTTCATAAGCGACGGGATTTCTTTCACATCTGCCGTTCAAATAATTTTTTGTTACTTCATCAACGGGGAAGATTCCGTTCTTTGCACCTGCTTCAATCGCCATATTGCAGATGCAAAGTCGGTCATCCATCGAAAGAGAAGCAACACCGTCACCCGTGAATTCCATGCTCTTATAGAGTGCGCCGTCAACACCTATCATTCCGATGATTGTGAGGATTACATCTTTGCCGCTGCAGTTTGACGGAAGTTTGTTTTTAAGATTGAATTTAATTGCGGAGGGAACTTTAAACCAAGCCGTGCCCGTTGCCATTCCTGCCGCCATATCCGTTGAGCCGACACCCGTTGAGAATGCTCCGAGTGCGCCGTAGGTGCAGGTATGGCTGTCTGCGCCGATAATACAGTCGCCCGCTGTAACAACTCCCTGCTCGGGAAGAAGAGCATGCTCAATTCCCATTTTGCCAACATCATAAAAATGGCTTACGCAATGCGAACACGCAAATTCACGGCATTGCTTTGACTGCTCGGCGGCCTTTATATCTTTATTGGGAACAAAATGGTCAAGAACAATCGCCACTTTGTCTTTATCAAAAACTTTGTCAAATCCTGCTTTTCTGAATTCGTTAACGGCAACCGGAGTTGTAATATCATTGCCGAGAACAATATCAAGCTTCGCATTTATAAGCTGACCTGCCGTTACGCTTTCAAGACCTGCGTGGGCGGCAAGGATTTTTTGTGTCATCGTCATTCCCATTTTATTTTCCTCCTTTTGTCATATTATAAAATGCGTTGAGAAGTGCATTTGTGCTTGCCTTGATAATATCGGTATCCGTGCCTGCACCCCAGAACATTTCGCCGTTTTCTCTTTCAAGACCGACGTAAGATGCCGCAACGCTCTGCGAGCCCTGACCCTGCATACTGTGCTGGGTGAAAACCTGCAAGGTGTAGTTTTCATTTGTATAGGCTTTGAGTGCGTTGTTGACGGCGTTGAGCGAGCCGTTGCCCTCTGCCTGCATATCGGTTTCTTCGCCGTTTTTTGAAAAAGTGATTTCAATTTTGACGGTATCGTTTTCACGCATAAAGTCAAAATATGAAATCGAAATCGGCGTTTCTTCGTAAAGATAATTTGCTTTGAAAATTTCGAAAACTTCATCGGCTTTGAGCTCTCTGTGTTCGCTGTCGGAAATATGCTTGCAGAGGTAACTGAGTTCTTCGCTCATCTTCTTCGGAAGAATATAGCCGTAGTTCTGCTCGATGAGATATCCTATACCGCCTTTGCCGCTTTGGGAGTTAACTCTGATTATGTCTGCATCATAGGTGCGGCTGATGTCGTGGGGGTCAATTGGAATATACGGCACGCTCCATTCGTGAAGCCTTTTCTTATTTCTGTATTTCATTCCCTTGGCGATTGCATCCTGATGACTGCCCGAAAAAGCGGCAAAAACAAGTGCACCTGCATAAGGTGAACGCTCATAAACCCGCATTCTTGTGCATCTTTCGTAGGTTTCAACAAGTTTGGGCATATCCGATAAATCAAGCTTCGGGTCAACACCGTGGGAATACATATTCATAGCGAGAGTAACAATATCAACATTGCCCGTTCTTTCGCCGTTGCCGAAAAGAGTGCCTTCAATTCTGTCTGCGCCTGCAAGAATTGCAAGCTCTGCATCGGCAACACCTGTTCCTCTGTCGTTATGGGGATGAAGTGAAATCGTAACATTCTCACGGTATTTGAGATTTTCGTGCATATACTCAACCTGACTTGCGTAAACATGAGGGCTGCTCATTTCAACCGTTACGGGAAGATTGATAATTACATTGTTTGTTTTGCTCGGCTCAAGCGCATCAAGAACGGCATTGCAGACCTCAAGAGCATATTCGGGCTCTGTTCCTGTAAAACTTTCGGGGGAATATTCAAATCTGAAATTGCCTTCATATTCGCTTGCAAGTTTTTTGACAAGCCTTGCACCGTCAACGGCGATTTTCTTGATTTCTTCCTTCGATTTACCGAAAACCTGTTCACGCTGGGCAACGCTGACGGAATTATAAAAATGAATTATCGCACTCGGCGCACCCTTGCAGGCATCAAAGGTTTTTCTTATAATATGCTCTCTGCATTGAGTAAGCACCTGCACGGTAACATCATCGGGAATCATATTGTTATCAATGAGGGTACGGAGGAATTCATATTCCGTTTCCGATGCGGCAGGGAAACCAACCTCAATTTCCTTGAATCCGACTTCAAGCAAAAGCTTATAGAATTCAAGCTTTTCCTCAAGGCTCATCGGAATAACAAGGCTTTGGTTTCCGTCACGCATATCAACGCTGCACCACTGCGGTGCTTTTTCGATATGGTCTTTGTTGACCCATTTGTTATATTTCTTTTCAACGGGATAATATCCCACTCGGTATTTGGTTGAATCCATCATTTCAATACCTCCGCAACGGTATCAATTTCAACAAGCACGTTTTTCGGGAGCTCTTTAACCGCAACGCAGGAGCGTGCGGGCTTGCCCGTGAAATATCTGCCGTAAACCTCGTTGAATGCGGCAAAATCGCTCATATCTTTAAGAAAACAAACCGTTTTGACAACATTTTCAAGGCTGCTGTTTGAAGCTTCAAGAACGGCTTTTATATTCTTGCAAACCTGCTCGGTCTGCTCCGTTATTGTTTGCACTTCAACCGAACCGCTTTCGGGGTTAATGGCTATCTGACCCGACGTGAAAACAAGTCCGTTTGTAACAATCGCCTGCGAATACGGTCCGATTGCATCGGGTGCATTTTTTGTATATACAACATTCATAATAATTCTCCTTATTCTACTATTTTGAAGCCCTCTTTTTTGAGTGCTTCTTTAATTTCGAGTACATGGTCATAATTGCGGGTTTCCATTGTGATTCGCAGATAACAGCCGTTTACGCTTTCTGTGCTGCCTGCACGCTCGTGATGAACGCCCGTAACATTACCGCCGCAGTCTGCAATAATTCTTGAAACATCCTTTAGCTGACCCGGTTTATCGATCAGTTCAATGAGCATACTGGAAGTTCTGCCCGATTTGATAAGACCTCGTTTGATAACCCTCGAAAGACTTGTAACATCTATGTTTCCGCCCGAAACAAGGCTGACAACTTTTTTGCCCTGAATGGGGAATTTGTTGAACATTGCCGCCGCAACGGAAACAGCTCCCGCACCTTCGGCAATCATTTTCTGTTTTTCGATAAGTTCAAGAATTGCACCCGCAATTTCATCCTCTGTTACAAGTGCGATATCATCAACATATTTGTTTATCAGTTCAAAGGTGTGTTCACCGGGTTGTTTGACGGCAATACCGTCTGCGATTGTGGAAACGGAATCAAGGCACTCAACATTTCCACTTTTCAGCGAATTGAACATACTCGGTGCGCCTGCCGCCTGAACGCCGTAAACCTTGATTGAGGGCCTAATTGATTTTAGTGCATAAGCAACACCCGAAATAAGACCGCCGCCGCCAATCGGAACGATAACCGCATCGACATCGTCAAGGTCGCTTGCAATTTCGAGACCGATCGTACCCTGTCCTGCAATAACAGCTTCATCGTCAAACGGATGAACGAAGGTGTAACCCATTTCATCCTTCAACTGAAGTGCCTTTGCATAAGCGTCGTCATAGCAACCGTTGACAAGGCAAATATCTGCGCCGTAGCTCTTTGTTGCCTCAACCTTGGATATCGGAGCACTGTCGGGCAGGCAAATCAGAGATTTGATTCCGTGCTTTGACGCTGCAAGCGCAACGCCTTGAGCGTGATTTCCTGCCGAACACGCTATAACTCCTCTTGCTTTTTCCTCATCGGAAAGTGTAGCGATTTTATAGCCCGAGCCTCGCAGCTTGAAAGAGCCTGTTTTCTGTAGGTTTTCGGGTTTCAGATATAGTCGGCAATCAGCCGCAATTCCGTTTGAGGGAACAACCTTTGTTGCCCTTATAATGTCCTTGAGCACCACCTGTGCTTCAAATATCTTGTCAAGCGTCAACATTTCACTACACTCCAATCTGTTTTCAGAATAAAAAAATAATCCTGCCTCTTAACTAAAATTAGTAAAGAGACAGGATTTCTAATACAAAATAATTAAAAATCTTGCGGTACCACTCTTCTTGCCGCCCAGAAAGGCGACCACTCACTGCGACCAACATCGCGCCCTGCTGTAACGGTCAGGCTCCGTCCTCCCTATGTATCAAAAGATTGGTTCGGGTAGGCTGCTCAGAGGAGAGCTCGCAAATAAGACCTTCCGTTGACTCGCACCATCCGTCAACTCTCTGAAGCAGGTACAAACCGCTTATTCCTCGTCATAGCTTTTATGGTAGTAAACTACAAAAAACACGACTAACATCGCTCCCCGCTGTAACGGTCGGGCTCCGTCTGCCTTACTCAAACTTTTTCAGGCTCGCCGCTCTGAGGTGATTTAGCCTTGATAAATCCGTCCGCCGATTCACACCAACCATCGGCTCTCTGATGCGGGATTAATCTGCCGCTCCTCGTCATTGCGTTTATGAGTTATTGAATTGTTGTCATTATATCACCGTGAAAATCCGCCGTCAATTGCAAATTTTCACAAAAAACTATTCGCTTTACCGATTTAAAGTTTTGCACTTTTAACAAAGTAGTGCGACGCATTATTTTATAAAATATTTTAACAAATTTTTTCTTTCATTGAAACTTGACACCGCTGAAAAAACTGTTATAAATATTTTTAAATTTCAGGAAAAATTTATTCGACTTTGCTCCATATATAAGTGAGGGGGTAATTTTTCTCTGAAACAAACCGATGTTTTTTACGAAAAATAAAAATTTTCAAAATTCAGGAAAAATTTAATTGATTTCACTCCATATATAAGTGAAGAGGTGAAACATTCTCCGAAATGTGGTGATTGATTATGGCTGATAATGTCAAAAACAGTTTTATCGTTGTTCTCCCCAATCAGATAATAACGATTCCGCAGGACAGCAATCTTGCTTGGCTTCCGCTTTTCTATGCATTGCCGAAAGAATTGGTTTCAAAACGCAAGCAGTATCTTGAAATTCCGAGAAGTCCGTATGATGTTTTACGCACAGATAAATATGATAATCTTATAAAAGACGATGCGTTTCTTGAGCTCATCTGGGATTGTTATGCTTGGTCTGTATGGCAGTTTATTCAAGTACCTCGTAGTAACGGTTACGGCGATATTCCCGGTAAGTGGACAAGCTATTCGGGCGATTTCCCTCTGTGGCGATTATGCTATGCAATTCAAAATCATTTCCGCAACAAATTTGAAACGGAAATGGAGTGGAGTTTTCAAAAGCTGTTTACGATGCCAAAGGATATGGAAATTCCGTGGCTTACATATCAGCAATTCAGTAATCTCATTGGCAACCTTACGGATATGAGTAAATCAAAAGAAGAATTAATTGAAGAAAAAATAAAAAATGAAAAGGAATAGAGCAGGTTGTGATGCTTGAACTCAAACGGCTTGCGAAGTTTCTTGAATATGACGAAGAAGCGTTTGCTGATATGCTTGCCGAGAAGACAAACGAAGATCTTGTTGCAGAAAAGAAACAGGTTCAGAAAGAGCTTGACAGAGCAATCGCAAGAAATGAAGATGTAGCGAGGCTGTATGAAAGGCTTTATGAAGATAATGTTTCTGGCAAGGTTACCGACGAATGGTTTATGCAGTTATCTCACAAATATGAAAGCGAAAGGCTTGAACTCAAAACAAAGATTCAGCAATACCGTGAGCAGCTGAGCAATCTCGGTACAATGCAGAAAGGCAAGGAGCAATTCATATCAGCCGTGAGAAAGTTTATGAAGATGGAAACGCTGACAGCACCGCTGCTCAAAGAACTGATAGACAAAATCGTTGTTTACGAAACGCAGGGAACGGGAAAGTACAGAACGCAGAGAATTGTAATTTACTACCGATTTGTAGGCTATCTCGAAATACCTCTAACCGAAAGCGAATGGGAATACTACCGAGCCGACACAAGACAGGGAGTTGCGGTTGAATATATCTCAAAGAATATCCCGGCATAAAGTCCGTACAAACAAAAAGCAGGCATAACACCTGCTCAAAAATATAACTGAAATAAAAAAATCGAGTGTTCACAACTTGAATCCGTTATGAACACTCGAGATGGCGCGCTGCAAGGGATTCGAACCCCTGACCTTTTGGTTCGTAGATACGAAACTCTCGTTTTACGGCTTTTTATAGTTTTACGTAATCCCTTACATATCAACGTTTTCAGCCGTTTTGCGTTTTACAACTTTTCACAGTTTGGGGCGTTTTTGTGTACTGTCGGTACACAAATAGTACACAAAAATAGGAGCTTAAAATATAACATTATTCAGTATCTTTCAAGCCTGCATATTCAAGTATTGCATCTTTCG
Organism: Acutalibacteraceae bacterium; assembly: GCA_045539875.1. Taxonomy (GTDB): domain Bacteria; phylum Bacillota; class Clostridia; order Oscillospirales; family Acutalibacteraceae; genus CAG-177. The sequence goes on along the minus strand of JAZQGF010000019.1, from coordinate 122,864 downwards.
GAATTCTAATTATTTTACCATCAACAAAAGCTTTAATCTTTCCCGCCTTTATGCGATTATGTATAGTGGTTTCCGACACCCTTAAAAACGCAGCAGCTTCATAAACAGCCAATAATTCGGGAAGTTTTGAGCGGTCATAAACATACGATGGTCCTTTTCCTTGCATAATAAATTCTCCTTTGCTTTACTAATAATACTAATTTATTTCATAATATTATGCAAAAACACTTTTTGCAAGTATTATTTTGGCACATCTGATTATGTATTGTTTTTGTGCTTTTTTCTGTTCACACTTTTTCACACTTTCCACTCTTTTTTATGTGTAACTTTTTATAACTTTTTTGTTTTTTTATGAAAGTCTTTTTTTTGTTGTAATTTTTGTCCAAAATCTGTATTTGCCAAGGTACAATAGTAAAAGAATATTAGGTTTTATTAGGTAGCAAAAGAAAAAACAAGGAGCCGTTAAGCTCCCTGTTGTAAGCGGTTATTTGGTTTTGGTAGTTAAGGTTTGGTATTTCGTCTCTTTGGTGTTGGTAGCACCGTTATGCTGATACTTTTACTGCAATATCTTCATTGTAAATCGGGTCGTTAGGATTTGCTTTATGCTTATTCTCAACAAGCCACATTTTCAAATGCTCGATTTTCTCCGTAACATCTTCCCCTATTGCAGCATATTTTTCGGGGTTTTCGATTCTGTCCATCAAGCAATTATATTGCCATTTGTAATCTGACATCATCGGAATATCCACCCACGGCACTGTCTTGCCGTTAAAATCAGCATATCCAATAACAGGGAATTCCTTACCTGCTACGGTGTATGTAGTTCCTTCGGGTGCGGGTATAATGTGTTGAGGGTATATCTGCGGAATTACTGAATTATTCATTGTTTTAAGCTCCTTTACACTCTATATTGTTAATTATTTTTCAGCTTTTATCTTCTTCAAGAAATCGAGCAGCATTTCAAACTCTTTATCGGTAAGCATTTTTAAAAGCTCTATAAACTGTTCTTTTAACATTATAATAAATTCCTTTTTAGTATTGACATTCCAAAGCGGCGAGCTTATAATGTACTCAACCGCTTCGGTGGTTGGTTGCTCTTATCCTTTACTTTGGACGGTGTTAGGATAAGGGCTTTTCTTATGCAACGCTGAATCGCATTGAGGTTGACGGCTTGCAATACTGTGTGTATAAATCGCCGTGTGTTGCCTTGAAAGCAGCACTATCAAAGCGGCTACTTGTAACCGATGTGTAACGGAGCTTAAAGACATCAACCGTCATTTCCTGCGTTCCCGTTGCCTTCATATGTGCCTTAAGCTCGTCTTTGATTGCTTCAGCTTCGGCGGTGGCTTCTTCAATGAGCTGTTGCAGTTCTTTCAGCTCCCGGACTTTTGCGGTTAATTCGTGTGTTGACATTGTTATAACCTCTTTCATTATGTATTCTGCCCTCTGTCTGGCTTGCGTGACCTGCTCTGTTGCCGCTTATGTTCGGCTCAAGGGGTTTCACGGTTCATCACTTCGGGGCTGTGTTGGTTAAGAGGTGGGTGGCTTTAAGCATCTATCACTCCGTGAATCTCAATCTCCCTTATCCGTTCCCACTCTTATGTGACATTCTTGGTTTCGGCTGCCGCTTACTTTCGTCTGCCTTCCCTTAACCTGTGACTACATTGTATCACTAATTCGAGAGATAGTCAATACTGCATATGTCACAAACTTTAGTGATTATTCTTGTGCATTTTGTCACTTGATTTAGTGATTATCTTATAGTATACTGTGTATAGTGGAAAAGTAAGCAATTATTAGCTTGATTCCAAATATTTAGAAAGCAGGTAATATAATGCCAATAAAATACGATAAACTGTTGAAACTTATGAATGATAAGGGCGTTACTTCTTACACTATCAAAAAAGAAAACATTATCGGTCAAGCAACACTAAAAAAGATTAAAGAAGGCGGGGATATTGACACCCGCTCTATTGCAAAACTCTGTGCATACCTCAACTGTCAGCCTGGCGATATTCTTGAATACATGCCTGATGAGAGTGACAATTAAAAATCTATGTTATAGTGGGAGAAGAGTTTGACTATAAGCTCATTCCCAAATAACATAAAGAAGGTGTTTATATGTCAATAAAGTATGATAAACTGATTGCTTTGTTGAAAGAAAAAGGAATCACAACATACAGAATCCGAAAAGAAAACCTTATTAGCCAAGCCACATATCAAAAATTGCGTACAGGTGAGGGCATAATCGACACAAGAACTATTGAAAAATTGTGTAAACTCCTCGATTGCCAACCAGGTGACATAATGGAATATGTTCCCGACAACGAGGAATAAGCTCCCTTTAGCCCTGTGCGCCCGTATTTCGCGTTTTACGATTGTTTTGGTGTGTAAACGGTCATTAAAAAAGAAAAAGCGGTTAAACAGCCATTTAAAGCCGAATAACCGCATGCACTCGATTTCGTGGCAGAGGGTTGACAAAACAGCCCCCTAAGCGTATAATAAAGGTGTGGCACTACCGTATAGACGGTTACGCCCTCAAAAGGATTAGTTAAAAGATTTAACCGCTCGTTTTCTCAGGACGGGGCGGTTATTTCTTTTTATGCTCACGGACTGCTGATATAACAAGTCCGATTATGCCGACAATAACAAGTGCGAATTGAAATAAATCCGAATATGTTACATACTGCATCCGCATCACCCCCATTTCTGAGGGCGAGATTGTAACCGCCTACCGCATAGGTAATGCCACGGTGAAAGAATAGCACAAAAAAGCGGATTCTGTCAATACAGGTTGACAAAATTATAAAAATACTGTAAAACAGTTGCAAAACCAAAAAGCAACCCGATTTACTTAATTACGGCTATGAGTTCCAATAGGAGCTTATAGCCTGTTTTTTTATATGCGCACGCGCGAGGATTGCAGGTTTTTTCAGGTTTTTATGCGCTCAACACATCTATATGCATCTGCTCCCAGCGGAGTTTATAACGCTCCAAATGCTTCTTGCGCTGCTCATAATCGGGCACAGACACCAAAAGCCCCGTATCAATCCTTTGCAGAGCTTCCAGAAGTTCAAGCTGCTTTTCGGTCATATACGATCTGATGCTCTGCCCTTTGGGTATTCCGTGCAGTTCTCGGAATTTCTTTGTTGTATAGCCTGTGATTATTTTATTGAGCAAATCAACCTCATTGCTGAAATGGTAGGGTTTCGGTTCATCGTGTGCCATTTTCACGGCTTCAGTTAACATCGGGTAATCTTTGCGAATAGATACAATGCTGAAAATCATCCGCTCCATTTGGTTAAAGCGGTTTATATAGGCTTCTTTGAATTGCGCCGCCTTCTTACCTCTATAACCCATACAGAGAAAAACAAAACCGTCACGGGTCATTGCATAAGCTTTTTGCTTTCTCCCCATACTGTCGCGGTAATTAATAACGCCAAAATTGGCTTTATTAAATTCAGGCGAACAATCCAAAGCTTCAATATCTCTGATAACTTTAGCGTGCTTTTTCTCAAACATTTCGGCCACAAACAAGCTATTAACTCTCGCAGTACCGTTCATATCGGCAAATACGCCGTAATCATCCTTGGGTATTAACTCTTTCATTCGTTGCTCCTTTCTGTGAATCTGTCTACATATTCAACCGCCAATTCCTGCGAACTTGCACCCTTATACATAAATGAGGTTAAGCCTGTATTATAATAAGCTCGGTCAGATAGCTCCATATCCCGATACTCCTGCAGTATTCTTTTGTGCCTTGATTTCCTTATCCTGTTAAAAGCGTTTGCTTCAAGGTGCTTTACATTCATACCTGTTTTCATTCCAAGCCGTTCCGCTATTTCGGTATATGTAATACCGCCAAAGTAGCGAAGCCGCAGAATTTCAGCGTGTGTCGGCGGTAAATAATCTATAGCTTCATTCAGAAGTATTCGGAGCTTATCGAGGGTTTGCACTGTGTCGCTTCGGTCGAACGCTGCATAAGCTTCAGTATCCACCACAAATTCAAGTAAAGCGGTTTCTTCATCCTCACCAATGGGAACATCAAGACTTGCACAATCGTTCAGAAGATTTTGCTTTCCTGCCCCTCTCTGGCCAACAGCTTCACGCATGGCATTGCGAAAATGAAAGTTAATATATGTGGTGAATTTATATTCCTTTTCGGGGTTATAAGCTCGCACAGCTTCAAGCATTGCAAAATAGCATATCTGTATTAAGTCCTCAAGCATCAGACCGCAGCGGTCACATTGCAGGCGGTTGCAATCATAAAAGCGGTTCGCTTTCTTGGCGAAGATTTTTCGTGTCTGCTCCCATAGGTCGGCACAATATTCTTTTTGCCCGTTCTTGATAAGCTCGGCAAGTTCTTCATTGGTCATTGACAATTTCGCTCCTTTGCTGTAAAATAAATTTTGACAAGTAAATCCCTTTACATCGGAGCGGCTGCCGTTTGGCGGCTGTTTTTTTATTGTAGAGCCGCCCGTTGCAGACGGCTCTGTTTTTATTGCGAATTATTCTTCGCCGAAAGCTTCGTTGAAATAATCGTCACTTGTCCAGATATCAGCATATTCGGGTCGCTGAGTGACCGAACGGTGCCAATTCATTAAACTGTCAGCAAGTTCAAGTTTGTCCGATTCTGTCGGTCTTTTATTGTACATTATGATGCCGTTACGATCTGCAAAATCATAAATCAAGCGTTCCATTGTTCTGTTGCCTGCATGCTTCTCTGCAAGTTCATCTAACTCCGCAGCCGTGAAGTTTATACCGGACGAAAGCAATTTAGCATCTTCTGTTAAATCCTCACCTTTCGTTGCAAATTCTTCATGCACCTGCTTTTTGTAAGATCCAACAAGCTCATTCGCTTTGCGGTTTGATTCTGAGATAAGTGCAAACTTTTTGCTCTCAAACTCTTTAAAGCATTCTGTTGCATATTCTTTTGAATAATTGCTTTCAGATGCTTTAAACTTTTCAATCTCTGCATTGATTTTCTGCAGTCCTGCAAGGGTATTCATAACATGTTCTCGGAATTCATTTTTAAAACTCATTTTTTATATCCTTTCTTTATTTGATATGATGTGTTTATGTATGCAAATGTTTCGGGGATGCTCTGATAGCCTGACATAATGGCAATTTATCACTCCTTTTATATCGGTGGTCGCTTTTTATTATCGGTATAAAGGACGGAAGTGGGGCGGCGTAAGCCAAGCCGCCCCCAACTTACGGACTTTATACTTTGAGTTAATTTAATTATAATTTACTTTACTTCGTAAATTATCTTAAATTAACTTATCTTATCTTAATATTGGCTATGTTTCGCTACAAGTCGGTAGCGTTTGGTAGCGTTCGCTAAAGATTGGTCATTCTTCACTCGAAAAGAACCATCGCACAAACTCCGGGGTATTAACATAATTATTTTTAGCTATGTAAAAATGTTTTTTATCCCAATCATAAAAACCTAAAAGCTCCTCAGTAAAGAAATCGATATCTGTAAATTCTTTTCCGTGTCCGCAAATTAAACTCTCTCTTAACAAATCAAAAGTAATTTTTTCTTTTGTGAGGTAGCAAAAAACAATACATTCCAGAATCGCTTTGCTTGCAATTGGAATTTCGTCAAAACACCAATTATTCTTTGTGAGTTCTTCAAACATATTATTTATTGTATACTGATCGCAATCTTCAATGCTATATTCCTTGCAAATATGTTTTGCTATATTCTTAAAATCTGTTTTACTTGGTGGCTTAAACTCATCTTTTTTTACTTCTGCTTTTGCCGCTTTAGCTTTACCGCCTTTTGCACCGTTTCGGGCATTTGTTTCACATTTTTTAAAATATGCTGTTCTTGCTTCGTCAATAGTGGTGCACAACTGAAGATATGCAAATTTTATTTCGCTTGATACTTCTACCTTTTCATTGTTTTCAACCGTTTTCATTGCAGCAAAAAACAGTTCGCCCATTTGCTCGTTGTTGAAAACTTCACGGTAATTCTTTGCATCCTTTGTAAACCATTTTAACCATGGCAACACTTTATCTTGTTCAATTGTCAAACAATATCACCTCAATTCAAAGCTCTTATTTTGCCCTCTGCCGGGAGCTTATCAGGGGCTATAAGTTGCCCCGATAAGTAAAGCTCTACAGAATCAAGGTTTACAAGAATTTTATTGCCCGCTCTCAGGTGAGGAATGGCCCCGGAGCTTATCGCCCGGCGTAATGCAGTTTCTGTAAAAGCCGTTTCGCTGTCCATTGCTTTAAGCTCCTGTATGGTCTGTTTGATAGTTCGCATTCGTGGAGTGATCATCATTACGCCCCCTTTATCTCAGCAATAATAGCTCTGATTCTTGCTTTTTCTTCGGTGTTAAGCTCTTTGCGGAGTTTTCGGCTGAAATTACCGTCATTTATCCCGAGCTTTTCGGCTATCTGCCAAAGCTTTACACCTGCTTTTGATGCTTCTGTTCTGATGTCAAGATTATTCATTAAATCACCCTTTCAATGTTTTTTGTGTTGTTGTTATTATATCTTGCGCTTGTTCATTTGTCAATACTTTGAGTAAATTTATATACCTATGGTTAATGTTTTGAAACAATCGAACAGAATATTTCACCGTTGACAATATTTTATTCTTATGGTATGATGATAACAACAACATTTCAAAGAGGTGTAAATGATGGATTTTAGCAATAACATTAAATCTATTCGTGATAAAAGTGGTTTAACTCAAGCGCAATTTGCTTCAAAGCTCGGTTTGAGTACTCCAACGGTTGCCGCTTGGGAAAACGGTGCCAAAAAGCCATCGTATGATGTTTTAATTCAAATAGCAACAATATTCAATGTATCTTTAGATTGGCTGTGTGGTATAAATAAACTTAATGATATAAAAATTGATACATGGGCAGATATGATAAAAATAGTTCACACTCTACTTTCTTATGAACATTTAGATGTTTATGCAAAAAACGAAGAAAGAAAAAGTAGCATATCATTTGATAGATTTTTATGCGACCCTGATGCTTATCCTGTTGTGGATGAAGATGATTATAATAAGTATATTGTACTTAAAGAATTACAAATTAGTGCACCATGGGAAATGCCGTCTCAAGAAGAACTTTTAAGCTTTACAAACCCTGTCTATATTTTTATTCAAGAATATCAAAAAATGAAAGCATTGCTTGCTATGGATAGTGACTATACCGAAATCTATAATTTATGGTTGGAAAAGCAGTTTGAAAAATATGACACCCCTATTTGGAATAAATCAAACAACTATAACCCCGATGACGAAGGTGGTTTTTAATGGCAAGCATAACTAAACGCAATGACACCTACACAATAAGGGTATCTGCAGGCTATGACATCAACGGTAAAAAGATGCTGCATAATATGACATGGAAGCCTTCGCCCGGTATGACACCAAAGCAAATAGAAAAGGAGCTTAACCGTCAGACGGTTATATTTGAGGAAAAAGTAAAGAGTGGTTTATATATCGGCTCTGATGTCAGATTTGCCGAATTTGCAGAACGTTGGATGAATGAATATGCAAAGAAGCAGTTAAGAGCTAAAACCATTGCACAATACGAATCATTATTACCTCGTATTAACGCCGCCATGGGGCATTTGAAGCTTGAAAGAATACAGCCGCATCATTTGTTATCTTTCTATGATAACCTCGCAGAAAAGGGCATAAGGCTCGATACAAAGTATATCTGCACCGTTGATTTAAAGGAGCTTATAAAGAAGAAAAAACAAACCTTTGAGAAGATAGCCAAAAAGGGCGGCATATCAGAGCAGAGCATAACATCAGCCGCAAAGGGTAATAATGTATCAAAGAAAACCGCAACGGCTATAAGCTCCGCACTCGGCGTTAAGCTCGATAAGATATTTAAAGCAGCAGAGGAAGAAAAAACACTCTCAGGCAAAACCCTGCAGCATTATCACCGTCTTATATCCTCAATTATGAGTACGGCCGTACAATGGCAGATAATAAGCTCCAACCCATGCCAAAGAGTAAAACCGCCGAAGGCTGAACGCAAAGAAGCGGAGTATCTTGACGAAGTGCAGGCGATAGAATTATTGGAATGTCTTGAAAATGAACCGATAATATATAAGACCTTATTCACCGTGATTCTATATTCAGGCATGCGCAGGGGCGAAGCCTGCGGCTTGGAATGGTCTGATATTGACCTTGATAACGGCATTGTGGATATAAATAAATCGAGCTTATATCTTCCCGAAAAGGGCATATATGACGATGATACAAAGAATGCAACATCACGCAGGGTTATAAAACTGCCTGCTCCTGCTGTTGATGCTTTAAAGGCTCTGAAAGTCTATCAGGCACAGGAGCGGTTAAAGCTCGGTGACCAATGGCACAACACCGATAAAGTATTTACAGCTTGGAACGGTAAGCCGATACACCCCGATACCGTTACCGGGTGGTTTAAGAAGTTCACGGAGCGGCACAATTTACCACCCGTTCACGTTCACAGCCTGCGCCATACAAATGCAACATTGCTGATATTCAACGGCGCAGATATCAAAACCGTATCGCACAGGCTCGGACACGCCGATGTTACCACAACAGGTAATATTTACACTCATGCAATAAAGACCGCCGATGAAAGAGCTGCCGAAGCTCTGACGGATATATTCAGCAACAAAGCAGCAAAGAACGCATAAAAAGCAAAAGGAGCGAATCACCAATAAAGTGAAACGCTCCTATTTTTTTATGTTCGGATAAGCTCGGAAATTCGGATTTTTAAAAGGCTTGGTACACAAACAGTACACAAAACGCCGTTTTCGCTCCATTTTCGGAGCTTAACGCAGAGTAAAGAAAAAGCCCCAAACCGTTGATATATAACGATTTGAGACTTGGCGCGCTGCAAGGGATTCGAACCCCTGACCTTTTGGTTCGTAGCCAAACACTCTATCCAGCTGAGCTAGCAGCGCATATTAACTTTGGCAACCGGTGAGTTTCGACTGCCAAAGTATATTATCACATTAAAAAGAAAAAATCAATACCTAAATCGAAAAATTTTGAAATTTTTTATTCTATGCAATTTTGGGGAATTTTTTTGCGATAAATTTATAAACTGCAACAGCAATAAAATATCCCGCGATGCCGTAAACAACGCCTGCAACTGCGCCGCCGATAACATCCGTGCAATAATGAACATGCAGATAAACTCTCGTAAATCCCATAAGTGCCGCCGCAATAAAAACAGGAATGCCGACACCTGCTTTCTTTGTTGCAAGAGTCAGACCTGTTGCGGCAGAAAATGCCGCTGCTGTATGTCCCGAAGGAAACGACCAGCTTGTGGGATACTCAACAAGATTCGGATAAACATAACCCTTTGCCCATCTTGCCGCAAGCCCGGGAAGTTCTTTTATTCCTTCCCAGTCCGTGAGCAGGTTGAAGGGTCTCGGACGGGCAATCGGCTCTTTAAGAACAAGATTATTGAATATCTTCATAACCAGAACGGAGATAAAGACTGCAAGACCTGCCCTGCGTGTTTTCTTAGGAATAATCAGAATCGCTCCAAGAACAATCCATATTATTCCGCCCTCTCCCAAATGCGTATAGGCAGTCATAACCGTATCCATAAAAGCATTGCGGAGTGATGCGGTTATCCATTCAAATACAGCAAGGTCAAAACTGAGAATTGATTCCATATAATCCACCTTTTTACAGTCAAAAGGCTGAAAATCCTTGGATTTTCAGCCTTGATTTCTTATTTTGCTTTCTTTGCTTTAATTGCATTTTCGATTTTGGGATAAACAACATCATAGAGTTTTGCGAAGATAAAATAACCGATAACCGCATAGAGAATGCCGACGATTGCGCCAACGATAACATCGGTGGGATAATGAACGCCTACATAAATTCTGGAAACGCCCATAAGGAATGCAAAAATAAATGCGGGAATTGCAATTCTCTTCTTTCTGAGAACCATTGTGATTGCCATTGCAAAGGTGAATGCCGATGAGGTGTGGCCCGAGGGGAATGAGAGCGACTTTGATGACATATGCTCAACGATATCAGGCCATACATAGCCTGCATTCCATTTTTCGGCAAAGCCGGGGAATCTGTCGATAGTCCAGTCAACATTGCCGAAAAGGCCTATCCAATCGTATTCTCTGCCGTATTCATCAAAAGCCTTCTGAGCAGCTTCAGGAAGAATTGTAAGGTTATACGGACGGGGACGCTCCATAATGGGCTTGATAAGCTCATTGTTAAGAAGAGTCATAACAAGAAGTGAACCGAGGCACACAAGTCCTGCTTTTCTTGTTTTCTTGAAGAAAAGCATAATAACGCCTAAAGCAATAAATATAATTCCCTCATCGCCCGACATGGTAATTGCCTTCATTATGGGAGTGAGCCAATCCATTCTGATAACATTCTCAAAGAACTCAAATATGGCGAGGTCAAAATTAAGTATGGATTCCAAAAATATCATCCTTTCAATTATGTTTTATATATTATCGCTTTTATTGTCGGAAATTTCAAGCCCTAAATTAAAGTTTTTTGATTTTGAGTAAAAATTTCGCAATAAAAGGCGCAAAATAGACTATATAAATGGGGTCATCGGCTATTGCATTTCGGCAGATATTGGAGTATAATAATTGTTATCTATACAGACTGAGAGGATATAATGTGAAAACACAGATTGTTGACATAAATAATGCCGCTGAATTTGATTCATTTGTTGAATCGCATGAAAACGGTCATTTTCTGCAGACCTCACTCTGGGCAAAAGTCAAGGATGACTGGAAATGGTTTGGCGTTATATGCAGAGATAACAGCGGCAAAATAACGGGCGCAATGGGCGTTTTGCTCCGCAAAATTTCAAAGCTGCCGTATCATATGATGTATGCCCCGAGAGGACCCGTATGTGATTTCAATGACAAAGAAACCTTTGCTGCACTTGTAAAATCCGCAAAACAGGAAGGAAAAAAATATAACGCATATGAGTTGAAGATTGACAAGGATGTTCCCGTTGACAACGAGGAATACAGAGCAATCGCACTCTCACAGGGCTTCAAATTCAAAGAACGCACGATTAATTTTGAGGATTTTCAGTGCCGCTATGTTATAAGAATTCATATCAATGGCAGAACCGAGGATGAGGTTTTTGCAGCATTTCATTCCGACCACCGCAGAAAAATCCGTATTGCATTAAAAAATAATGTTGAAATTAAAATTCACGGCAGCGAAAAGGCAGAAGTTTTCTATTCGCTGATGAAGGAAACCTGCGAAAGAGACGGCTTTGAGCTTCGCTCGGCTGCATATTTTGCAAAAATTCTTGATGCATTCGGTGATAAGGCAAGGCTCTATCTTGCATATTATGAGGGCGTGGCAATTGCAGGTGCGATTTCTGTTCTCTGGGGCGACAAGGTCTGGTATTTCTACGGCGCATCCTCAAATTCCAACCGCAAGGTTATGCCGAATTACCTCATGCAGTGGGAAATGATTAAATGGGCAATAGAGGAAGGCTGCAGAATCTACGATTTCAGAGGCGTTGCAGGCGTTATTGACGAGAGCAATCCCCTTTTCGGTCTTTACCGCTTCAAGCACAGATTTGACGGCGACTATGTTGAATTCATGGGCGAAATGGATTTGATAACAAAGCCGACGGCAGCAAAAATTGTTGCCGCATCACAGGAAATAATCAAGAAATTAAGATAAAGGAGAACGAACTATGATAAATGTTACCGTTTGGAACGAAGGCGTTCACGAAAAAACAAGCAATGAGGTTGCAGGCGTTTATCCTGCAGGCATCCACGGCTGCATAAAGAATTTTCTCTCATCACAGGATGACTTTAATGTTCGCACCGCTACTCTCGCTCAGCGTCGCTGCGGTCTTTCGGACGAGGTTCTTGAATCCACAGATGTTCTCATCTGGTGGGGTCACATGGCGCATGACAAAGTGCCCGATAAGCTTGTTGAAAAAATACATAAGCGTGTGCTTGCAGGCATGGGACTTGTTGTTCTCCATTCGGGTCACCACTCAAAAATATTCAAGTCGCTCATGGGCACAACCTGCAATCTCCGCTGGAGAGACGGCGACAGAGAAAGAATCTGGAACATCAATCCCACCCATCCCATCGCAAAGGGAATCCCTGCCCATTTCAGCCTTGCTGTTGAAGAAATGTACGGCGAGCAGTTTGACATTCCCAAACCCGACGAAATTGTTTTTCTCGGCTGGTTCTCGGGCGGCGAGGTTTTCCGTTCAGGCTGCTGCTGGAACAGAGGTCTGGGAAAGATTTTCTATTTCCAGCCCGGTCACGAAAGCAATCCCACCTTCCACAACGAATATATTCAGAAAATCATCATCAATGCCGTTCGCTGGGCTGAGCCTGCAGTGAAGGTTATTGAGCCTATCCCCTGCCCCCACAAAAAGACTCCCCCCGAAGAAAGATATAAGGAGAGCCTGACAAGATAATGGATACATTCAAAATAAAAAAGCTGCGTGAAAACGCAAAAATACCCTTCAGGGCAACACCCGGAAGCGCAGGAATGGATCTTTACGCCTGCATTGACGAACCGATAACACTCGGCGGCGGCGAAAAAGCAGTTATCCCCACGGGAATTGCTATTGAACTCCCCTCGGCAGATCTCGGCGCATTTGTTTTCGCAAGAAGCGGTCTTGCGATAAAGCACGGCATCGGTCTGCTCAACTCCGTAGGCGTTATTGACAGCGATTACAGAGGCGAAATCTGTGTTGGCGTTATTAATCAGCTCAAAGAGGCATACACTATCAATCCCGATGAGCGCATAGCCCAGCTCGTTATTATGCCCGTTTCGCTGATAACACCCGTTGAGGCTGATGAGCTTGATGAAACCGAAAGAGGCGCAGGCGGCTTCGGCAGCACAGGCAAGGTATGATATTATGAAAAAATTGTTAAACATTTTTGCAATTACCGATTTATCGGTGCTTACACTCTGGCTGATAATATTTATCATTGCAAGGCTCACCGCAGATACGGCAGCAGCCGATTATTTTGCCGCTGCATTCGTTATCATTTATGCCATAGCAATTGTTGCAGTCCTTGCTTTTACGGTTGCTTCGGTTATACTTTTAATTAAGAAAAAAGAATTTTCTCTGCCACTGCTGATTTTTACCTATGTAATGAATTTTGCATGGATTGCTGTTCTTATTGCGGTGGTAAAAAATATGACTATTATGGGATCACCCCTGTTTTAAGGAGTACATATGAAAAGGATTATAAGCATTATTTGTGTTATCGCAATCGCATTTTCGGCATTATCGGTTTTTTCGTTTGCAAACGAAGATGATTTCATGCCCTATGAGGACAGTCAATTTTTTGAATACGGCGATTACGACATCCATTACAGAGTTGTTCCTGCCGAGGGTGAAATGAAGGGCAGAATAATGATGCTTCACGGCTTTCTCTGCTCCACATATGCATGGCGCAACATGGCCCCGATTCTTGCAAAGGAAGGCTATGAATGCGTTATGGCAGACCTTCCGAATTTCGGCTTCAGCACAAGAGAATCGGATGATATTGAAATTATCGACCGCGAAATTCTTATCACCGAGCTGATGAAGAGCATCGCACCCATGAACGAATGGATCATCGCAGGTCACTCAATGGGCGGCGGCGTTGCGGTTAACATTGCGATCAACAATCCCGTTGAGAATCTTCTTCTTTATTGTCCCGCACCGCAAAGCGAATTTCCCGATGCAATGGAAGGCCTTATGACATCGGCACCGATGAAATGGATTATGAATGTCTTTTTCAATTACGGTACAAGAGTTGAGCCTCTTGTTAAAATGATTATCTATGCCGCAACAATGGACTGGAATTTTGCAATGAACTATGATGTAACCGGTGTTACCGATGCAACGCAGTACAACGGTTTCGGCGGCGGTCTTTGCGAAATGATGTTCAATGTTAAGACAACCGACCTTGAAAACGCATCAAAGGTTGAATGCCCCGTGCTTCTTGTTCAGGCAAGCAAGGACATCATCATAAATTCAACAATGAAAGAGCAGATGCACAATGCATTCCCCGATGCCGAAACATATATCGTTGAGGGCGGCGGACACCAGTGCATTGAAAACCGAGCTGAAGAAATCTGTGAGATTACACTCGATTTTATTGAAGGATAATCATTTGTTTAAAAAATGAATTCCCAGTGCATTTCTTCCGCTGTGCAGGCTTATCATGCAGCCTGTAAATGCTGTTATAACCTGCTCAAAGCCTTCATTTTTCAGCATCTCGGCAATAACGGCAAGCTCTGCCGAATCCACTCCCGAGTGATAAAGGAATGCTGTTTCAAAGTCAATATTTTTATGGTTTTTAAGCTGTTCGTCTGCATACTGCAGGCGGACAGCTTGTGTTTTTCCCCTGTATTTTTTGATAACATCAATCCTACCGTCAACCATAGCGGCGCAAGGCTTTATTGAAAGAAGATTCGCACCGATTGCCGCCGCGGCGGAGCATCTTCCCGAGCGTCGCAAGAAATCAATGTTATCAAGAAGATAGCTGACATTCGTTTTTGATACGAGCGACGAAAGACGGGAATAAATCTCCTCTGCACTCATACCCTCATCACGCATACTGCATCCCTTGATTGCAAGCAAAGAAATTCCGCCTGCAAGAGAACGGGTGTCAAGAGGATAAACATCTTTGAGTCTTGCGGAGGCGATTCTCGCATTTCTGTAGGTTGACGAAAGCTCCGAGCAGAACGAAAGATGCACAATCGCTTTGTTTTCTTTGACAAATGCACTGAAAAAATCCATGTATTCACCGGGAGAAACCGCCGAGGTTTTGGGAATTTCGCCCGTTTTTTCAACGAAATCAAATATTTCGGAAGCTGTCAAATCAACTCCGTCATTTTTTTCCTCGCCGCCGAAAACAACATGCATCGGCATAATTCTTATCCCGTATTTTTCGGCAACATTTATCGGAATATCAGCCGCACTGTCAGCAGTAATAACAACCTGTTTCATAAATTCTCCTTGGCAACTTTTTGAAATATTATCTGCAAAACAGAAAATTTTATGCGTCTGACGGCATCGCACTGAAATCAAGTGCTGTTCCCGGATAATAATGTTTCAATATTTCCTGCCACGAAAAGCCCTGCCTTGCCATATAATCCGCGCCGTACTGACTCATTCCGACACCGTGGCCATAACCGCAGCAGGTAAAAACGAACTCTTTTCCGTTGTATTTGATATTAAAACAAAGCGAACGCAAGCCGAATTCTTCCCTTATTTTTGATGCGCTAATATTCTGTCCCGAAAGGTTTACACTCGTCACATATCCGCTGTCCGTTTTCTCTGTTTCTCCAAGCCATCCATCGGCATCTCCGCTGAGCTTTGCTCCGCATTCCTTCGCAAGCCTTTTGAATTCGAATTCGCTGAATGAAACTTCGCTGATATAATCCGGAGAAAGCTTGTCTCCGGGGCTCTCAACGCTTATAAGATAGGGGATTTCCGTGCCCCACATTTCTTTTGCGCTCTGCGTTGAACCTGCACTTATGGAATGAAAAACGGCAAGCGCGGTTTCGCCGTCACAGGTTAAATAATATCCGAAAACATCATCAACAGCCTTTGTGATTTTCGCCTCATACTCGCTGAATTTTTCTCCCCATTTTTCCTTCCGCCGTTTTTCGCTCAAGTATCCCTGATGTGTGTCGGGGCTGTCAGTTATATCGGCATCGCCCAAATCGGAATCTTTATGCTTTTGGTTCTGCTCGCAGGTCTTTTTTGCATATGTATAGCATGCCGCCGCCTGAGCCTTCAAAGCCTCGGTATGATAAAGTGCAGGCATTTCCGCCGCAACGCAGCCTATAACATATTCACGCATTCCCACTCTTTCAATCTTTCCGGTTGAGGATGACATGACTGAAATATACGCATTTTCTTCCGATGCATTTTCTGCTTTTTCGGTATGGGCTTCATTCTGCGTTTCACCGTTCGGAGTGCTGCCGAGCGCAGCAACCGGGCATAGAATCAGAGCAAGGGCAATTATGATGCAGATAATAAGATTAACACGCATTTCTTTTAACCTCTCTTATGTATGGAATTACCTTTCGCAAAACTAAACTTGACTTTTATATATTAAGTGATATATAATAAATTAATTATAGAATGGATGAATATTAATTTTTGCAATGCTTATGGACGGAGGTAAGATAATATGTCCACAATTGAATCCAGAGTTGACCGTGAATATATAGAAAAATTATGCGACCAGATTCGCAAATATAACTATATTGCTCCCTCGGATTTTGACCGCTTCAATGTCAAAAGAGGCTTGAGAAATTCAGACGGTACGGGCGTTATGGCAGGCATAACAAGCGTTTGCACCGTTGAGGGTTATTTTATTGATGACGGTGAAAAGCTTCCCAGAGAAGGTCATCTTTATTTCAGAGGCATTAACATGGAAGACATCGTTAACGCCTGTATAGCTGATGACCGTTTCGGATTTGAAGAGGTTGTTTATCTTCTTCTTTTCGGAACTCTTCCCACAAGCGAACAGCTTGACAATTTCTGCCAAACTCTTTCTGCATGCCGTGAGCTTCCCGATGATTTCATTGAAGACATGATTATGAAAGCTCCCTCACCCGATATTATGAATAAGCTCTCGCGTTCGGTTCTTGCGCTTTATTCGTATGACAATAATCCTGATGACACTTCGGTTGAAAATGTTCTTCGCCAGTGCATCCATCTTATTGCCCAGATTCCTGCAATCATGGTTTATGCATATCAGGTAAAACGCAGACACTACTATAAAAAGAGCATGTATATCCACCAGATGAAACCCGAACACAGAACAGCAGAAACCATTCTTCGTTCTATCAGAGCAGATAAGAATTTCACTGACAGGGAAGCAAAGCTTCTCGATGTATGTCTTATGCTTCATGCAGAGCATGGCGGCGGTAACAACTCAACATTCACAACGAGAGTTCTTTCATCAAGCGGAACGGATACATACGCATCCATGGCAGCAAGCATCGGTTCTCTTAAAGGACCCAAACACGGCGGCGCAAACATCAAGGTTTCCGAAATGGTTGAGCATATCAAGGGCGGCGTTAACGACATAACCAACGAAGGTCAGGTTGCAGACTTCCTTCAAAAGATTATGAGAAAAGAAGCCGGCGACGGCTCGGGTCTTATCTACGGCATGGGGCACGCAATTTATACCCTTTCCGACCCGAGAGCAAAAATCCTCCGACAGAAGGCAGAGGAATTTGCCGTCAACACCGAATTTGAAAATGAATTCAGACTTCTCAGCCTTATTGAGCAGCTTACTCCCGAGCTTTTCAACTGCCACAAAGGCACAAACAAAGCTATGTGCGCAAATGTTGACCTCTATTCGGGTCTTATTTATAAGATGCTTGAAATTCCGCCCGACCTCTTTACTCCGATTTTCACAATTGCAAGAATCGCAGGCTGGTCGGCTCACAGAATTGAAGAAATCATTACAGGCGGCAAGATTATAAGACCTGCTTATAAGAGCAACATAACAAGACACCCTTACATTCCCATCAACAACAGATAAGAGGTTACTGAAATGAACAATAAATCCGTTAAAAGCGGCTTCGGAATCGAATGTCTGATTTTTGCCGCAGCCTCAATAATCGCGCTTCCCCTGCGTGTTTTTCAGTCCTTCACGCTGATTGAAGGCGGAACGGGATTTTACTCAGAAAACCATTGGAGCATCGGCGTTCTTTACGGCGTTCTCGCAATTGCCGTTCTTGCAATCCTTGTTCTGGGCTTTTCAAAAAGAAAAAAACTGGATTTTTCTCTTGAAACCGCAAAGCGACCCGGACTTTCATGGCTCTCGCTGATTGCCGCATGCGGAATCATGCTCGATGCATACAATTGTTTTTTGAGCATTATGTCGGCTGACGAAACAGTCAGCATCGCAGGCAATGCAAAAATTGATTCTTCAAAGCTTATTCTTGGTGCAGAGGCTGTATTTGCAGTTCTTTCGGCGATATATTTTATTATGCTGTGGTTAACCTATTTAAAGGGAAAAACCAATGGTTCCGAAATCCGTCTGCTTGCTCTTGCGCCTGTAATATGGAATATTTTCAGACTGGTTGCAAGATTCATGCGCACAATCAGCTATATAAGAGTTCCCGAGCTTCTGTTTGAAATGATGACAATCGCCTTTCTGATTCTTTTCTTCAACGCTTTTGCTCAGGTTAACACCGGCATCTGCGAAGAAAACTGTGAATGGAAAATCGGCGCTTACGGTTTGCCTGCCGCACTTCTTTCTCTCGTATGCTTCGTACCGCGTATTTTCATCACTGTCAGCGGTAATACAGACCTTCTCTACAGCCAGTCGACTCTTCAGATTTGTGATTTCGGCATTGCGCTTTTCATAATCGCATCAGTGCTCACAAGAGTTACCGACAGACTTTCGGACAAGCATCACAAAGAAGAAACCACCGACACTTCAAAGGAATAATTACAGATGTTTTTTCAAAATGTTATGATCGCCGCCGAGCAGGTTGCGATTCTTTATGTTCTCGTTGCCGTCGGTGCAATTGCCGACAAAACAGGCATTTACACCGAAAAGGTTGCCAAAAGCTGCACCGACCTTCTTTTTTACATCATAACCCCTGCGGTTATAATCGAAAGCTTTTACAGCCTTGAATACAACCCCGAAACGGCAAAAAGCCTTTTTATTGCAATGGGCTGCGGTTTCGTGCTTCATGTTGTTTCGGCATGCATTTCCTCTCTTGTTTTCAACAAATGCGATATTGAGCAAGGCTGCATTTATAAATATTCATGCGCATACGGTAACTGCGGCTACATGGCTCTGCCGCTTGCAAATGCCGTTTTAGGCAATGAAGGCGTATTCTACTGCTCGGCAGTAATAATCTCGTTCCAGATTTTCAGCTTTACTCACGGCATTCACACAATAACAAAAGGCAAGCAGGGCGAAAAGGTTAAGTTTGATATTAAAAAACTCATTCTCAATCCCGGCGTTATATCCGTTATAATCGGTCTGCCGATTTTCCTGCTTTCGGTTAAGATGCCCGAAATCATTTCATCACCGATTAACTACATTGCGAGTCTTAACACTCCCGTTGCAATGCTGATTTTCGGAACCTACATTGCAAACACTGATTTCAAAAGCATTTTCAAAAATTGGCGCATCTTTGCCGTTGCGCTTGTGAAGCTCATCATTCTGCCGCTGCTGCTGATTGCGTCATTCAGGCTTGTCGGCATAACAGGCTCTCTTCTGGTTGCCCTTTCGATTTCAGCGGGCGCACCGACAGCCAACAACACAGTTATGTTTTCGGCAAAATATGACCGCAACACAGGTCTTGCCTCGCAGACGGTTGCAGTTGTAAGCTTCATTTCAATAATTACCTTGCCTGTAATGATAGCTCTTGCGCAGGCTGTGGGGTGATAAATTGACCCTTAAAGAAATAATGGACAGCGTTTCTCCGCTGTGGGGAATATGTCCGTTTGAAGAAATCAAAGAAAATCTTATCGAATGCAGAGCCAAAAACCGTCTGCCGCAGAAAAGCGAAACGGTTATCACTGCATGCTTTCCGTATCTTCTTGAAGCGTCGGCATATGAAAACCGAAATATATCAAAATATGCCGTGGTGACGGATTACCACAAGGTTGCCGTCGAGAGGCTTCAAAAGGCGGCGGATAAGCTTCGTGAGCTTTATCCCGAAAATGAATTCGCCGTATTTGCAGACAATTCACCGATACCCGAGGTTAAGGCTGCCTGCGCGGCAGGCCTGGGAGCCAGAGGAATAAACTCTATGCTTATAACCGAAAAATACGGCTCCTATGTTTTTATAGGCGAAATAGTAACTGACCTAAAAATCAACACAGGCAAAATCGAATATAAATCCTGCATCAGCTGCAAAAAATGCGTTGAAGCCTGCCCTGCAAGGGCAATTGACGAAACGGATTTCCGCAAAGAAAGCTGTCTTTCTGCCGTAACACAGAAAAAAGGAGAGCTTTCGCCGGAAGAAGAAAAGCTGATGAGGGAATGCGGCTGCGTCTGGGGCTGTGACATTTGTCAGGATGTTTGCCCGATGAACAGAAATGCCGCCGCCACCGAAATCGAAGAATTCCTTTCATCCCCTGTTGCGCACATTTTCGAAGGCTGTGAGCTTGAAGGGCGTGCATACGAATGGCGCGGAAGAAAGGTTATTGAAAGAAACCTTAAAATAAGCAAAAAGGAGTTTTCTGTTATGAAACTTATCGTTGCAATTATCAACAATGACGACTGCCCCAGCGTTCTCAGCGAGTTGACCCACAAGGGCTTCGGCGCAACAAGACTTTCAACCTCAGGCGGATTTCTCAGAGCAGGCAACTCAACTCTTCTCATCGGCACCGAAGACGAAAAGGTTGACGAGGTTATTGAGGTTATCAATGAATACTCACGCAAGCGCACCCAGATGGTTTCTCCCTCTCCTTCATTTATGACAGAAGGCTTTATCTCAAGAGCCGTTGAAGTCACCGTCGGCGGAGCAACTGTTTTCGTGCTCGATGTTGATAAATTCATTAAGCTTTAATAAGGCAGTGTTACAAAAATGAGAATTGAACCCTTCAACACGGAAAATCCGACTGAAAAATCAATCTTTGCTGCTCTTTGCACACGCAGATTTCCGCACGCCGCAATTCTTGAAGGCTCTTCGCCCGACGAAAGAATGAATCTCGCGAAAAAGATTGCTGCTGCGCTTGTGTGCACGGGAGGGGAAGTGCCCTGTGGCTCATGCCCGAATTGCAGAAAAGCTTCTGCCGATTCACATGCAGATATACTTATCTATTCAGTTGAAGATAAGCCCAAAGCATTTAAGGTTGACATAGTCAGAGAAATCCGAAGCAAGGCATATATCGTTCCAAACGAAGCGGAGCGCAAGGTTTTTATCCTTGAAAACTCACACACAATGGGCGTTGAGGGTCAGAATGCCATTTTAAAAATCCTTGAAGAGCCGCCCTCATATGTTAATTTTATTCTGCTTTGCTCCTCAAAATCGGGATTTTTGCCAACGGTGCTTTCGCGCGCTGCGGTCTATAATCTCGGTCAGGCATCGACAGCGGAAAGCGATTCGCTCCCGAGAGAAAAAATTCTTGATGCCGCAAAGGGCATTGCTCTTTCGCTGACATCGCTCAGTGACTACGAAACAGTTAAGGCGGCAGCGGTTTTCGAAAAGGACACAAAGCTGCTGCGCGAGGCTCTTCCTGTTATTCAGGAAATATTCGCAACAGCCCTCAGAATAAAATACAGTGCCGCAGAAGACTCTGAATTCGGCGCAATACCGTCAGAGCTTGCCCAGAAGCTCAGCCGACGCTCGCTGCTTGAGCTTATTGAAGCGGCAGATACTCTTATGGGCTCAATCAAGCTCAATGCAAACCACAATCTTACGGTTACGGCACTCTGCACCAAATTCCGCAGAGCTGTTGTATAATACATGGAGGTAAACATGGCAGAAGTTATAGGCGTCCGTTTCAAAGAGGTAGGCAAAGTCTACTACTTTGACCCCGACGGACAGAAACTGAAAAAAGGCGACAGAGTTATCGTTGAAACCGTGCGCGGCATTGAGTGCGGCGAGGTGGCAATGGATAACAGAGAAATAAATGATGAGGAAATTGTAAAACCTCTCAAAAAGCTTATCAGAATTGCATCCGAGGAAGATATTGCGCAGTTCAAGGCAAATAAAGCAAAGGAAAAGGATGCTTTTGAAATTTGCCAGAAAAAAATTGCAAATCACGGGCTTGATATGAAGCTTGTTGATGTTGAATATACCTTTGACGGCGGCAAGGTTCTGTTTTATTTCACAGCCGACGGCAGAGTTGATTTCAGAGAGCTTGTCAAAGACCTCGCAAGCGTATTCAAAACCAGAATTGAGCTTCGCCAGATAGGCGTGCGCGACGAATCAAAAATGCTCGGCGGTCTCGGCATGTGCGGTAGACCTTTCTGCTGCAGCAGCTTTCTGGGCGAATTCCAGCCCGTTTCAATCAAAATGGCAAAAGAACAGGGTCTTTCGCTTAATCCCACAAAAATCAGCGGTGCCTGCGGCAGACTGATGTGCTGCCTCAAATATGAGCAGAATGCATATGAGCATCTTCTTAAAATCACTCCTAAGCCCGGAGCAATTGTTGAAACCAAGGAAGGCGTGGGAACGGTTACCGATTTCAGCCTGCTGACGGGAATTCTCAAAGTTCAGCTTCATAACAACCCCGATGCCCCGCCCAAAAACTTTAGCCGAAAAGAGGTAAAACTCGTCAAGGACGCAAAAATCAGGGTTGCAAAAGAAGAAATTGAGGCTCTGAAAGATATTGAATAGTTTTAATGCATCAGAATATTATCTTTAAAATATAATTTACAGCAAAAACCTCTTGCATTTTTTAAATAATATGATACAATGGTGTTGAAAAAATGATAAGGAGGACGAACACAATGGCATACATTATCAATGACGATTGCATCTCCTGCGGCGCATGTGCAGCAGAATGCCCCGTTGAAGCTATCTCCGAAGGCGACGGCAAGTATGTTATCGATGCTGATGCTTGCATCGAATGCGGCGCTTGTGCTGACGCTTGCCCCGTTGAAGCTCCCAAGGCTGAATAATTGATTGCAGCTTAAACCACTCCCGGATTTATTTTGGGAGTGGTTTTTTCTTAATAAAGGAAATTATTATGAAAATAATTATAAATAAAAACAATACATATCAGACTTTTGAAGGATTCGGTGCAAGCGCTGCATGGTGGGCTCAGCTTGCAGGCGGATGGAACAATACCGATTCTGAAAGCGAAATCCCCGTTGCCGACAGAATTGCTCAGCTTCTCTGGAGCAAAACCGACGGCATCGGACTGAGAACCTTCCGTTATAATCTCGGCGCAGGCTCGGCAGAATCGGGCAGAGGTGAATATTCCGATAAATACCGCAGGGCTGAATGCTTTGAGGATGAAAACGGCAAATACGATTTTTCAAAAGATGCGAACGCTGTTTACATGATGAAAAAGGCGGCTGAATACGGCGCAGATGAAATTATTCTTTTTGTTAATTCACCGATAGAGCGCTTGACTAAAAACGGCAAGGGACACCTCAACAAGCATGCGTATTTCCGCACTAATTTAAGCTCCGAAAACTATTCGGCGTTTATAAAATACTGCCTTGATGTTACCGAGCATTTTGTTGATATGGGACTTCCCGTAAAATATCTTTCGCCCGTAAATGAGCCTCTGTGGATATGGAACGGCGGTCAGGAGGGCTGCCACTACAGTCCCCGTCAGGCCGCGAAAGTTATGCTCTGCGCCGCAAAAGAGCTCAGAAAGCGCGAAAAGCTCAATTCGGTTATGCTTTCGGGCGTTGAAAACGGCGATATAAGATGGTTTAACAAATCCTACACCCGTGAATTGCTCCGATATTCCGAGGTCAGAGAGTGCATTGACAGCGTTGATGTTCACTCATATTTTCTTCATTCTCCCCTGCCCTTCACAAATGACAGACCTGCATATCTTCGCCGATACAGAAAATGGATGGACAGGAATTATCCCGAAATTCCCGTCAAGATGAGCGAATGGTGCCACATGCAGGGCGGAAAGAATACGGGAATGGATTCTGCGCTTGAAACAGCGAAGGTTATCTTTGAGGATATTTCAATTCTCAATGTTACCTCATGGCAGCACTGGATAGCCTGCTCACATTACGATTACTGCGACGGTCTTATCTATATTAATCCCGAAAAACAAACCTTTGAACTGACGAAGCGATACTATGTAACAGGCAATTTTTCAAAATATATTCCGTTCGGCGCAGTGCGTTTTGATGTTTCCTGTGACGACGGGGATATTATGGCGCTCGGATTTGAAAAGGACGGTAAAACCGTTTTGATTGTTATTAACCCAACCGAAAATTCAAAGGATTTTTCTCTCGAATGTGATTGCACGGCTGCCGTGACGGATAAAAACAACAACCTTTCCGAAACACGGATTGAATCGGGTAAGAATATAATAATCACTCCGAATTCCGTAACAACCGTTATTTTCTGAGGAGGTGCGGCGGTGAAATTAATAAAAAACATAAAAAGCTTTCTCTTATCGTTCAGGGAACACTGGAATGCTCCTCCTGAAGGCAGATATATGACATATAAAGAAATTGCCTCCCTTTCGGGCGGCGGAATAGGTGTGCGCTTTGTTAAATACTGCTTCGACCAGATGCTGCTGTCAACAGGAAACACGCTTATCGGCAACACCATCGGCATCGATCCCACCGCACTTTATATAATCTATATTATCAGCCTTCTTTCAAGCTTTCCGCTGACTGCGCTCAGAGCAAGAATGATAGACAACACCCGCAGCATGAAGGGCAAATACCGTCCATATATTATCTCTATGGGCATTCCGACGGTTATTCTCGGCGCAGCATTTATATGGATGCCGTATGAAAACATGACTCTTTTTGCAAAATGCACGGTTGTTCTTTTGTTTAACATCGGTTTTCAGTTTTTTATAATTTTTATTTCGATGCATACGAAAGTCTTATCAATGTTCTTTCGCCAAACAGCATCGAACGCTCGGATGTGCTTTCGATAAGGTCGGTTGTTGAAAACCTTTCTCCGTCAATCGTCAACATCATCTTTCCCCTCCTCGCAAAGCTCATCACGGGAGAAAACACTCTTTATGACCTCAAAATTTTCCGCATTCTTTATCCGCCAATGCTTTTCTTCGGCTTTCTTATTTCGGTTATTGTTTATGTTAACACCGAAGAAAAAATCGTGCGTGCAAAATCGCATTTCATAAAGGTGCGCTTTTTTGATGCACTCAAAGCGGTTGCAAAAAACAAATATTTCTGGATTATCTCACTTGCAGGCTGGATAGGCTTTCTTGAAGGCTCATTCAACAACATAATGCAGTGGATGTATAACTATCAGGGGGCTTGCTCTGCGGGTCAGTATTCAATTATAACGGCAATTGCAGGTAACGCCTCCTTCTGGCCGAATCTCGTTGCGCCTTTCCTTATCAGAAAATACGGCAAAAAGAAAATTCTTATTTTTACAAATCTTCTCAATATCGGACTCATCGCATTCATGCTTCCCGTTGTTAAAATGACAGGAAGGCCTAATATCATCTGGTTTATGCTCGCATGCAATTTTGTTAACACCTTCATTTCAGCACTCGGCCATCTACTCACGCCGAGCATCAATGCCGACATAAGAGATTATCAGCAGTACATAAGCGGCGAGAGAATAGACGGCATGTTTGCTGCGGTCGGACTCATCGGCAATTTCATCACGATGGGTACGGGTCTTGTGCTTCCGATTATCTATGAACGCTCGGGGCTTAACCGCGAGGTTGCACTGTCGCTCGGCTATGACGGCTCAAATGTTTATGATGTGCTGTTTAATAAAGAATATTTCGTCAGCATCAGCACCGTTTTGATTTTCGCTTCAATAATAGGCGCCGCGCTGAATGTTATTCCGTATTTCTTTTTTGATTTTACCGAAGCAAAACAGAAAGCGGTTGTTAAAGTGCTTAAAATCCGCGCTCTTTTTGAGGATTATGGCAACGGCACTCTCCCCGACGAAGCTCTTTCGGAGGCAATTGAAATCATCAGGGAAACAAGAGAATTTCAGGGCAAATCCCCTGCTGTTTTAAAATATGTTCCCACCCCCCTCCGAAGCCGCGTAAAACTTGAAAATGAACAGATAGAAATTGCGGATTTCGTTGCCGCCGAGCTGAACAGATTCAGCACTCCCGACGGAATTGCCGAGCTTGAATATGCAAAGCTCATTGCATCTGCAGGTCTTGCAGGCTTTCTTAATTCCGAGCTTCCGACGATGGCAGATGTTAAGAATATGCCGTGCGGCACCAAGGAAGAAAAGCAAAGACGCAAAACTGTTATCGGACATATCAAAGATATCCGCGATGCTGAAAAAACAGCCGCTAAATACTTCCCTGACGGCATAAAGGAGTTTGACACTGCTGTTCTCGATTCTCTTTTCAACACCGAAACGGAAACCGAAGCAAAGCTTCTTGAGCTTTCGAAGGCAATGAAAAACGCCAAAGAAAACGGCAGAACAGATAAGATTGCCGATATAAACGCCCAAATCAAAAAGCTGAGAAAAGAAAAATCCAAAATCAAAGCAGACATCAAAAAGGCAGAAACGGATTATGCCATCTACCGAAGAGCTGCAAAGCCTTATCTTGATGCAGTTAAAACAATTAAGCAGGCAGAAATTTACAGCAGGCTTGACGAGATTGAGGCATTGTGCAACATATAAAAAAACGGCTGTTACCCATTGGTAACAGCCGTTGATTTTTAGCTGAACATTCTCACAAGAGTATCAATCTTTGTATAAACAAATCCTGCAAATTCAACAACTTTATAAAGAATTCTTTTAATAATATTTGAGAGAGAGTTTTCGTTGCGTTCATCTGTCGTTCTTTCAATTGTTATACTGTCAATAAGCTCGCTGTTATCGCCTTTTCTTGTTTCAAGTATCAGCTTATTGCCGACGAATTCAAGAGTTGAATAGGCGGGAACCTCATTTTTATAGGAATATGCAAGATGGTCTGCATCAGTATCCAAAACAAGAGTGCTTGTAGCACAGCTTGCATTAAGATAAAGAACGCCTTCGGGGTCGGTGTAGGTCTTGCCGCCCTCTGCAGCTGCAACAACCTTTGTATTCTCCATGAAATGTGAGCGACCCTGCGAATGGGTATGACCCGTTATAACAAGGTCGAGGTCATATGACTCAAAAATGGGTGCAAAAATCGTTGTGAGAAGAAGCTCAGTTTCAAGGTCGCCGATTGCATCGCCTGCACCGTAAATCCCATGATGAACAACACCTATTCTCCATTTTGCATCCTGATTGAGAGCAACCGCCTCTTTGGTCATCGCCATATGGTCGGGTGCATCACCCGAGGTTGAATCATAGAAAAGATAAAGAACATCGCCATAGCGGAACCAGAAATCTCTGTCAAGACCTCTGAAATGCTTTCCGTAATATTCATTGGGCATGTTTGTGTAGTAATTATAAGTCATACCCTTTTTATCATGGTTTCCGATAGCCATTGCCATGGGAAGGCTTCTGAGCACTTTGGGCATGAGAAGAGTCTGCCACTCGGCATCTGTGCAACCTGACGAAGTATTATCGCCCGGAGTTACAAAATAACTGACATCAGGGTTCTTTTCAAGGGCTTCCGCAAGGATATTATTCCATGTGAAACCGTCTCTGATTTGTGCTGAGTCATCGCCGTCATCATAAATCTCGGTAATCTGAATATCACCCATAACAAGAACCTTATGATCGCCAAAAGACTTGGTTTCGTATTCACAGACCTCGCTCCAGTTTTCGCCTGTGTTCCACTGATAATAATATGTTGTGTTTTCTTCAAGACCCGTAACGATTACACGGCAGACAAGCTGCTTATCATTCTCGGCAGGAGTTGTTTCGCCTTTAAAAAGCTTTGCTTTGCTCATATCGGCATTTTTTGAAAGACGAACCTCAGCTTTTGCTTCATTCTTTTCTGCATGCCAGCAAAGGCTTACCTGTGTTTCGTCTGCGCCGACATTCAGGGTCGGAAGATAGTTTTCATCGCGAAGAGACATATAATATTCCTCCCATTCTTCACTTGTGAGCCTCGGAGCGTCAAAATCCGCAAAGGAAACAACTCCGACACTCATCACCATTGCAACGCTGAGAATTGCCGCAATAATCTTTTTCTTCATTGCTACCTCCAAAAAAAGTCAAACGGAAACCGCAGTCGGCATTCCGTTTGATAAAAATTTATATAATTTAGCATTATAACAAAAGTTTTCCAAAAAGTAAAGTATAATTGGACAATTTGTATGAATAAAATTTCAGTGAGGTGATAATTTTGAAAGAGAAAACCAAAACTTATATTGTATCAATCGCAATTGCTCTTGCAGTCGGCATAATCTCCGCGTTGCTGACAATGGGCAACATGGACTTATATTCCGAAATAACAAAACCTGCGCTCGCGCCGCCGTCAATCCTCTTTCCGATAGTCTGGACTGCGCTTTACACGCTCATGGGAATCAGTGCGGCTATGATTCACAGCGAAAAGGACGCAAAGCCTGCACAGGTTAACCGCGCACTGACTGTTTACGGAGTTAACCTGCTGCTGAACTTTTTCTGGAGCATCATATTCTTTAATATGCGAGCCTTCCTGTTTTCATTTATATGGCTTGTTGCTCTCTGGGCTGTAATTCTGATTATGATAATCATGTTTTACCGAATCAAACCGATTGCAGGAATTCTGCAGATTCCATATCTTCTTTGGGTAACATTTGCAGGATATCTTAATCTTGCGATATACATATTGAATTAAGCAAAAATAACAGGGCAGAATTGCAATTCAATTCCGCCCTGTTGTATTTTATCTGAATAACTTTTTAAAATTTCCCATAACCGTTGTTTCTTCGTAGGGAATGATTTCTCCTGCGTTTTCATTAGTCAGAGGAACAACCCTTTCACCATCAAGATTTATGAGAAACTGAGGATATTCCGCATAATCCCAAACTGTTATCTGCCTGTCGCTGTAGATAATAAGATTAACAAGCTCAGCCAGATATTTATCGCTGCAGTCATGCCTGAGATATTTGCCAAACCATGTGATATCGGGGAACTTACAGGTTGAAGCATCAATCTGATTGTCTGCAGAAACATGATTTTTTCCGCATGCGCATTCTTTTGCCTGTTTATAGTTATCGCCGAGAGTTCCGTCAACCTCTGCGCAGGTTGCACCAAAGCTTTCGGGAGAAGTACCGATAGTCCCGTCAGTCATTCTGTCGTTATCGGAGGTAATGGGAATAAATGAATAACCGTATTCGGCAATAACCGCAGCATTCACTCCGTCGTCAAGAAGCGATTGAATTATGTTTGCACCGTTTACCTGAACATTGTTATGATAATAATCGCCCTTGCGGATAACTTCGGCATATTTCTCCTTCTTTTCGGGTGTATCAAAAATAAAATCAACCGTTTCTTCGTAGCGTTCCGCAGACATAAGTGCATAGAATCCGGGAATTGTTGCAAGAGTATCGGTCATTGCCTCATTAAAGCCGTGGGCAAGAAGCTCTTTTGTGAGATTATCGGCAAACTCAACAAGACCGTTGAGAGCACCCATTTCATAAAGACCCTCAAGCATATAATAAATAGCTTCCGTGCCGGAATTTCCTTTCATCACTTCCGAAAGAAAACGCATAAGTGATACCGTATCTATATTAATATTACCCGAAAACGGGTCTTCGCAGCAGCCTACACCGTTCATTGCGCCCGCAATGAAAACAGCGGCATCAATGTGGTTTCGTGAGGAATAATCTTCCGCAGCATAATAATACTCATGGAGATAGGTCATCATAACAGCCGTACCCATGCTCATTGAAACAAGCGCAACCTTGCCGGAACCCGTAAGCTCCATAACATAATTTATGTATTCATCAAGCTGAGCAGCAATTGTTACGGTATCATAGCGCCAGTCATAAACAAAACTGTAGCAATTTTCGTAACCGTTAGACTCTTCCAATTCATAATCGCTCGTGTGTTTTTTGCCTGTGTCGGGGTCGGGGATTCCGTTTTCATCACACACAAAATCGCCGAAAATCGGGTCAACAAGTCCACCGAGAATACCAGCAAGAGCGTCGTAATCTTTAATAAAAAGATTCCAGAGTATTCCGCCGAGATTTTTAAAAACCGCTTCAACAATCGGGCCTGCCTGCGGTCCCCAGATGCGCACATCATCCTCTTCGGTTTCGGTTGAAAGCCCCTTATAATATTCACCTTCGAGACCCGTAACAAATACTACCGGAACATCAAATTCAAGGCTTTCAAGGTCTGCCGCACATGATACCGTCACTATTTCTGAGGGACTTGTTTCTGAAAATCCGACAGCTGATGACGAAAAAATCATGCAAACGCAAAGAAAAACACTGAGAATTCTTGCAAAAGATTTTTTCATTTTCGTTCCTCCGATAATTTGTTTTATGTTAAAAAGTTATCATATATTTTTCTTGTTGTCAACAAAATTTATTTGTAGCTGAAAAGCTCTCTGCGGCCTTCGTGAGGCGAATAATAGCTTTTAAGATATTCCGCAATTTCCATTGTGTCTCTGTACTGCCCATACAAGCATTTCAGTTCTCTTTTGATTTCAAATGCCTCATTTGAATTTACGCTGTTTTTTAACCCTCTCAGCTCGCTGCGCTTAAAAGCAATTCTCCTCTTGATTTGCTCAGCCTCCATCTCATACTCCACACCAAGCTCATGCAATGTTTTCTTTTTCGACATTCTTTTCTCCTTTCAGAATATAATCTGTTGTTACACCAAAAAATTCACTGAGAGCAACGAGCTCAGTTGCAGCAGGCTGTGCACCTCTTTCAAGATTCAGCAGTCTTGACGGTGAAATTCCGACCGCAATGCCCAAAGCCTCATGCGACAAACACTGACTCTGCCTTAAGCATGAAATCCTAACTCCTGTGTTGCTGCCGTCTGCATTTCTGGCTGCCGCAATAACTCTTGCTCTTCCTACAACAAGAGGAATTATACTTTCAGACATGATATTCTGCTGATAACAAACTGCGTAACTCAGCACCTTTTCAAGCTTCTCCTGCGCTCTGTCAAGCGTCTTTTTAACGGCGGCTGGACTGACTTCTCTTTTCTGAGAAATTGCCGTTACCGTTTCACCGTCAAACCAATACATGACAACTGCAGCTCTTTCGGTTTCAGTCAACTCGTTCCGAATTGCCTTTTCAAGAAGCAAAGACATGTCAACCTCACGCTTTCTCCACGCATACTCTGCAGGAGCTTCGCACGCACTGCAAAGCCTTCCGCAGCAGGCAAGCTGCGCCGCTTTGATTTCTTCCTTGTCAGGAAAAGAAAACAAAGGCTGCTCTTTCTTGTTTTTCATTTTGCACCTCCAATTAATAGTTTCACTATTGATTATAATGAACATTTGTTCGTTTGTCAAGTGATTTCTTGGTATTTTTCTAATTTCGCTTGACATTTTTAATAGTTTCGCTAATAATAAGATTAGAAGATTAGTTTAGTGGAGGCATAGTTTAATGAATCTTATAAGAGAACTGAGAAGACAGAAAGGCATGTCACAAAAGGAGCTTGCCGAAGCATGCTGCGTTCATCAAACAGCAGTCAGTCAATGGGAAAAGGGCAGAACAATGCCCGATGTCAGCAGTCTTAAAATGCTGTCAACCGTTCTCGGCGTTTCGGTTGAGGAGCTCATAGGAAACGATAAACCGAAGGATGAAAACAGGATTCAGGGCTTTGAAAGAATTAATGCCGAAGGAGCATCGCAAAAGCTCGGAAAGAGCGAATATTTCGCCTTAACCGTCACAGACGACAGTATGTCACCCGTTATGCTAGTCGGTGATACTGTTATCATCAGCAGAAGCAAACCGCATGTCAGCGGCGACATTGTTGCAGTTGCAGTAGGTGACAGCGATGTTACATTAAAAAGGATAATAAAAAAAGACACAAGCATATTGCTTGTGCCTGAAAATTCTTTATATGAACCAATGGTTTTCGGCTACGGTGAATTTTACAATCTGCCTGTTACCGTTCTTGGCAGAGTAATTGAACTGAGAAGAAAGTTTTAAGCCGCCAGCATATTCAACGCTGTTGAAAGCTGGTTATCTTCATCAACAGTGAGCAATGAGATATTAGTCATATAGCCTGTATTAAGTGTTACTTCAACGGTAGGAGTTATTCCTACTCCGTTATAAACAGCAGCTTCTCCTGCCTTTGGTTCAACCAATGCAACAGTCAGAAGAACCGCGCCACCGTCTTCAAGGGCAAAAAGCTTCTGCATAGTGCCTACACCGGCAGTTCTTGTTCCGATAATCTGTGCCTGACTGATATCACGCAGGTCGCATGCAAAAAGCTCTGCAGGTCCGCTTGTTGAACCGTTAACCAAAACAACAAACGGCATTGTTATGCTGTAGTTTTCCGCAGTATAAACCTTATCGGCATTTCCGTTCCTGTCTTTTGCAACGGCAATATTGCCTGAAATTGCAGGAACGATAATATCAATAACCTGCGCGGCATAATCAATGGTTCCGCTGTAGGTATTTCGCACATCGAAAATCATGCTTTCCGCGCCGTTTTCAATAAGCTTTTCTGCCGTCTCCTTAAATTCGGAGGCGGTATTTTTATAGAATCCGTTGATTTTTATATAGCCGACATTGCTTTCAAGTCTGCCGCTGACGCTCGGAATTGAAAACCCCTTCATGGCTTCAACAACCTTTGTTTCACCGTCGCGCTCATATTCAACCTGAACTGCTGACAGCATTGAACCGTAAAGCAATTCGCTCATCTGCGTATAATTTCCCATTGTCACGGCAGTATTATCAATCGCGGTTATAACATCAAGAGCCTTCAAGCCTGCTTTTTCGGCAGGAGAGCCCTCATAAACATGAGTTATAACAAAATCGCCCTTCTGATAATCATAAGCGGTTTCAACACCGATGCCTGTCAGACCGCCTTCAAGAATAGCGGTGTATTCCGCATAATCCGCAGCATTGAGATAAAGGCTGTTAGAATCGCCGAGACCCTCAACATAACCGTTAACAAGCGAAGCGTTGAGCCTGCTTCTGTCTTCGGTTGAACCGTAATAATAGTTGTTAACAAGTTCACTTATTTCTTCAAGCGAGTCATAGGTCTGTGAACGCTGAGAAATGTTGCCTATTATTCCGTTGTAAATCTGCTTTGAAACGACCATAGTAACCGCAAAGGTTGCCGTAACAGAAATAATTATCAATGAAATACACAGACCGAGTGAAATTTTCTTATTCATAAACGGCCGTCCTTTCTTTAGGAAAAAAGGAGGCATTCCGCCTCCTTTCAGTTATTTTTTAAGGCTTTGAAACATAATTCAAAGGATTGACTCGGCTTACCGAACCATCTGACTTTTTGATTCTTACCTCAAAATGAAGGTGAGGACCGGTGGTGTTTCCCGTGTCGCCGATTTCGCCGATTTTTTCGCCCTTCTGCACTATATCGCCCTTACTTACAAACAAACGCTTTGCATGTGCATAAAGGGTATGCTTACCGTCGCCGTGGTCAATGATGCAGTAGTTGCCGAAACCGGAGTTCCAGTTTCCGTCATTCTTTGCAAGAATAACCTCACCACCCTGAGCTGCATAGAATGGCTCTCCGTAAGAATAGCTCTTTCCGTTTGAGTCTCTTGTGCCACCACTTGCGCCTACAACGCAGATATCAATTCCCCAGTGTGGGCTTCCGTCAGAGTATGAAGGATAGCCTGCGGTAACGGTTGTTTTACCCTTAACCGGCCACATCATTTCGCCGTCGTTGTTATATTCTTCATCGGGAACATCGTTTTCTGTTGAGCCCTGACTTTTGATGGCTTCTTCAATTTCGGCTTCAAGAGCTGCACGCTCTTTTTCCTGGCGCTTTATGGCAGCCTTATATTCAGCACTGTCTTTATCAAGATCTTCGAGAAGATACTTAACCTCATTCTTTTTTCCTGTTGCAGTGCTCTTTTTTTCTTTTTGGGCATTCATGTTGCTGTTGAGGTCATCCTGCTTATCAGTCAAAGTATTCATCTGAGTGTCAAGCTCTGATTTTTTTGCTTCAAGAGCCGTTTTCTGCTCTTCGCTTTTCTTCTGAAGCTCGGCAAGCTCAACAAGCTTTGCGGAAAGCTCTGCAATAAGCTCATTATCTTCTTCGGAAACTCTTGTTACAAGCTCTTTTCTTGCGAAGAAGGATGAAATGTCACCGCTTGAGAAAAGCAATTCAAGATTTGAACCGTTTCCGCCCGACATATAATTCTCGCGGATTCTTGCAAGAAGAAGCTCCTTTGTTTCTTCCATAAGAGCCTCGGTTTCAGCCTGCTGAATTTCAAGGTTTGCAATCTGTGCGTTGATTACATTTATATCGTCTGTTGTTGCATCGATATCATTCTGCAAATCGTCAATATCATCGTTGAGAATGCCGATGCTTTCGTCAAGCAGGTCAATCTGCTCTTCGATTTTGTCAATCTGGTTATTCAGGTCATCAAGCTTCTGCTCGTTGGTTTTGATATCATCCTCAACCTCTTCAAGCTTTTCCTGATTTTTCTGAATATCTTTTTCAAGCTCCTCGTATCTGTTGTTAAGCTCCTCAAGCGACTTTTGCTCTTCGGTTGCAAATGCAAACGATAAGCATGAGGAAAGTGCGCAGACAAGAGCCATCACAAAACACAGAAGCTTTTTCTTTTTGCTTGTTCTCTTAGTCTTCAAGCTCAACAAACTTCCTTTCCTTAAGATACTTTCTTATTGATGTTGCGCTGCCGAACACAGCAGTAAATACACCGATACCTACAAAGGCCGCAACAAGATAAGGTGCATAATCAAGGAAATCAATCTGAATATCCGTGCCGAAGCCCGAAAGCACACTTGTAAATGAACCTAGTGCAAATTCATAAATTCCCCAGACTGCCGCAAAAGCAAGCAAGCCTGCAATAAGACCGATAATTATTCCTTCAATCATAAACGGCCAGCGGATAAATGAATTGGTTGCACCGACGCTTTTCATAATGCTGATTTCAAGGCGGCGGCTGAACATTGTTACTTTAATGGTATTTGAAATAATGAAAAGAGAAACAACAAGCAGAAGAGCAATCATTCCGAGACTTATGTAAGTTACAGAATTTTTGATTCCTTCAAGCTGTCTTGCAAGGGTGCTGTTTTCATAAACTCTCTCAATACTGTCAAGATGCTTGATATTGTTAACAACATCTTCAAAGCCTGCCATATCCCTGACGGTTATCTTATAAGCATCGGGAAGAGGATTCTCTTCAAGACCGCTGAGATAATCCCTTAAGCCTTCGTCAAGATCTGCAAGAATTTCTTCATATGCGGGCTCCTTGTCGATGTTTTCAACGGTTGCAACATTATCGAGCGCACGCAGGTCATTGCCGAGCTTTATATATTCATAATCGGAAGCTTCCATGTCAACATAAACCATGATAACATTTTCTGCTTCAATGCCCGAGATGAATGCCTCGATATTAACAAGAAGCATGAAGGCAATACCGATGAGCATAAGGCAGCTGAAAAGCACCGTTACCGAAGCAACCGACATAAGCTTATTGACTCTCAGATTGCGAAAGCCTTCTTTGGTCAAATATCCTAAATTACCCATTAATCATCGCCTCCCGTCACGCTGAAATCTTCCTGAATTTCAACCGGCTCACTGTCTTGCTGTGAATCGGGGGTAGGCAGATTTCCGGTATATGCCGAATAATCCTCCTCGGGAGGAACAACATATTCGTTTGAAATTTCGCTGACTGCGTTGATATGGGAGGTTGCCGCTTCTCTTATAAGCGCACCGCCGTCTGAAACAACCGCGCCCTTATCAAGAATGATAACTCTCTTATCAAAACAACGAACAAGACTGTGCTCATGGGTAACCATGATAACGGTTGTTCCGGCTTCGTTGAGTCGCATAAGCAAATCAACGATTTCATAGCTCATCTGAGGGTCAACATTACCGGTAGGCTCGTCCGCAATAATAATTTCAGCGTTGTTTGCAAGCGCTCTTGCAAGAGCAACTCTCTGCTGCTCGCCGCCCGAAAGCTCCTGAGGATAGTTTCTTGCCTTTTCGTTAAGACCCATGAGGCTAAGAACATAAGGAACTCTTCTGCGGATTTTCTTTTCTTTGGTTCCGATAACACGCATTGCAAATGCAACATTATCAAAAACAGTCATATTAGGAATGAGTCTGAAATCCTGAAAAACGATACCGAGGCGGCGTCTGAATTTAGGAATATCTCTCTTTTTTATCTTTGTTAAGTCTGTATCGTCAACAACGATGCTGCCCGTTGAAGGAACCTCTTCACGCATCATAAGCTTAAGGAATGTGCTTTTGCCTGCGCCCGATGAGCCGACAACAAAAACAAACTCGCCCTTATCAATGGTGAGGTTTATATCCTTCAAAGCATGGGTGCCGTTGTCATACTTTTTAGATACATTGGTAAATTGAATCACAGTATCATATCCTTAATATTATTTATGTAGATATCGAAACAGGATTACCGACAAATCAGTTTCAATTAATATTTAATGGGCTTTGCATCAAGATATTTCTTAACCATGAGAGCTACTTTAAATACGATGGCATCGTCAAATTCTCTCAGGTCAAGACCGGTAAGCTTCTTGATTTTTTCAAGTCTGTAAACAAGAGTGTTTCTGTGAACAAAAAGCTTTCTTGATGTTTCTGAAACATTGAGATTGTTTTCAAAGAAACGCTGAATGGTAAATAATGTTTCGTGATCAAGGCTGTCAATCGAGCCTCTCTTGAACACCTCTCTGAGGAACATATCGCAGAGAGTTGTGGGCAGCTGATAAATCAGACGGGCAATGCCGAGATTCTCATAGCTGACAATGGTTTTCTCCGTGTCGAACACCTTACCGACCTCAAGAGCAATCTGCGCTTCCTTGAAAGAACGGGCAAGGTCTTTAATGCCTTCGATGGTAGTACCGATACCAACAAGAACATGAGTATAAAGCTCGGTGCTCAGCGAATCGGAAATTGAGCGTGCAAGCTTTTCAAGGTCTTTTATTTCAATATTGCTCTTAACTTCCTTAACAATTGCAATATCATGCTCATTGATGTTAATAACAAAATCCTTGCTCTTGTCAGGGAAAAGATTCTGAACAGCATCAAATACCGACGCATCGTTATGGTCTGTTATTCTGATAAGAAGAACTACTCTTGTTGCCTCCGAATTAAAACGAAGCTCTCTTGATTTAAGATAAATATCACCGGGAAGAATATTGTCGAGGATAACATTCTTGATAAAGTTGCCTCTGTCAAACTTTTCTTCATAATACTGCTTGAGATTTTCAAGAGACACACAGCAAACAGCCGCAAATCTGCCTGCAAGCTCGTCCGTTCCCTCAACAAAAACAGCATATTCGGTCTGGATGTGTGAGCCGAAATTGCAGAAAGTGTTTCCGTTGATATAGTGAAGCTCGTTATCCGCAAAAACATCACTTGCAGTTGAGATAACCTCACCTATTTTGCTCAGCTCGCTGCATGCGATAATGGTTCCGGTTTCGTCAATTACGCCCAGAGTTCTGCCTACAGCATCTCTCATCTGATGGACTAAACCCTGAAAAATTCTGTTTGACATAATTATTACCCCTCATCTGATTTGTTTTAACTTCATTATCAATTTATACAAAATGACCATTGGGACATCTACATTTTACACAATAAAGAGGTTTTTTGCAATAGAAATATTCGGATTTTTTCAATAATTTTTTGAATTTATTGTGAATTTCGCTCTGTTTTTATACTTTTTAAACAAATTTTTCCGTTTTTTGCCTTGTAAAATCCAATTATGTAACTTTTTTTGTATCCAAAATTTTTTTGGATGAAAGTCACATTTTTCTTGTATCTTATTTGTTCATAATCCCCAAAACAAATCCAAAAGATAAAATCAAGCCCGAAATATTCTTGCGCGTTTTGTTCAAAAAGCTAATGTTATTTTCTCACAGTTACGGCTCATGTTTTTTGTGCATTTTATCCACAGCAAATAAAAAAATTTACTGCATATATGCACTGATTTTTTTGATATACTATATCTGCGGCTTATTCAAATTAAAAAAACGAAAAAAATGACATATTTTTTAATAAAAGTCTTTTCAAATTAAAAAAAAGATGATATAATCATTATATCTGTGAAATTTATTTTCTTTTTTGATATAAAATGTTATGAAAGAGGGAGAATCTTTGGAAAAATTTGTTATAAACGGCGGCACTCCCCTGAAGGGCGAAGTTGAAATCAGCGGCGCCAAAAATGCTGCCCTTGCAATTATTCCTGCTGCGATTCTTTCGCAGGATGTGTGCGTAATCGAAAATCTTCCCTGCTCCATCAGCGATGTAAGCTATATGATGAAGATTCTCAAGCAAATCGGCGCACAGGTTAAGCTCATCAATAAAAACACAATTGAAATAGATTCACGCAGAGTTAATTCCTATGTTATTTCTCACGATATGACAAAGCATCTGCGTGCATCCTATTATTTCATCGGTGCTCTTCTCGGCAGATTTTCGAGAGCAAAGGTTGCAATGCCGGGCGGTTGCTATCTCGGCGCAAGACCCATTGACCAGCACATCAAAGGTTTTGAGCTTCTCGGCGCAACAGTATCTGTTGAGGATAATGCAATCGTTGATGCCAAAGCAGACAAGCTTATCGGCAGCCCGATTTATCTTGACATGGCTTCGGTCGGCGCAACGGTTAACATTCTTCTTGCTGCTGTTAAGGCAAACGGTCTGACGGTTATCGAAAACGCCGCAAAAGAGCCTCATATAGTTGACCTTGCAAACTTTCTCAACTCAATGGGTGCGGATGTCAGAGGCGCAGGCACTGATGTTATCAAAATCCGCGGAGTTGAAGAGCTTCACGGCTGCACATATTCGATTATCCCCGACCAGATTGAGGCAGGCACATTCATGGTTGCCGCTGCCGCAACTCACGGCGATGTTCTTATCAAGAATGTTATTCCCAAGCATCTCGAATCAATTTCAAAGAAACTTATCGAGTGCGGTGCAGTTGTTGAGGAATTTGACGATGCAGTCAGAGTTTCTCTCGACAGACGACCTGACAAATGCAACATCAAAACAATGCCTCACCCCGGATTTCCGACCGACATGCAGCCCCAAATGGCGGTGCTTCTCGCTCTTGCCGACGGTACAAGCATAATCTCCGAAGGCATATGGACAAACCGTTTCCGTTATGCAGAGCAGCTCAACAGAATGGGTGCCAACATTAAGGCAGACGGTCAGCTTGCCGTTGTTCAGGGTGTTGAACAGCTCAAAGGTGCTCCGGTCAGAGCAGACGACCTTCGTGCAGGCGCAGCAATGATTATTGCAGGTCTTGCCGCAAGCGGCACAACCGAAATTGAAGACATTCTTCACATCGACAGAGGATATGAGGATGTTGTTGAAAAATTCAGCGGTATCGGCGCAGACATAAAAAGAATTTACTGCCCCGACCCGAACAGTCTCACAAACGCAGGCTGATTTCTCAATATATAATGTATATAAATAATGGGCTGTCTTTTCGGAACAGCCCATTTTTATTGAAGGATATTTTTTATGGCAAAATTTTGTTCACTTTTCTCATCAAGCGACGGCAACTGCACCTACATCGGCTGCTCTCAAGGCGGCATACTTATTGATGTGGGAGTAACCGCAAAAAGAATCGAGCTTGCGCTCGCCGATATCGGAGTTGACCCCCGTTCACTTGCCGCAATTTTTGTTACTCACGAACATAATGACCATGTGAAAGGCATAAGAGTTTTTGCAGAGCGTTACGGAATAAAGGTTTATTCATCCGAAGGCACTCTTATCGGCATGGAGGACATCAATGCTGTTACGGCAAAAACCAGAACCGACATCATTCCCGAATGCGGAATTGAAGCCGGCGGCATGTTTGTGCGCGCATTCAGAACTCCCCATGACAGCCGCGAAAGCACGGGCTACAGCATTGTTACTCCCGACGGAAAAAGACTTGCGGTTGCAACCGATATCGGCACTGTCACCGACACTGTTATGAATGCCGTTTACGGCAGCGATCTTATTCTGCTTGAATCAAACCATGATGTGGGAATGCTTCAGAACGGTCCGTACCCTTATTTTCTCAAGCAGAGAATTCTTTCAAGTCACGGTCATCTTTCCAACGAAAGCTGCGCAAAAGCAGCCGTGAAGCTCATGGAATCGGGAACAACCCGTTTTGTTCTCGGGCATTTAAGCAAAGAAAACAACATTCCGTCCCTTGCGTTTGAAACAACTCACGCCGCCATGACAATGGCAGGTGCAACCGAAAACATAGACTATCTTCTCAGCGTTGCAGGCAACTCAAATCCCGTTATTGCTCTGTAGATTCTGTCACTTCAACGGTTGTCAGATGGCGCATTTCCTCGGGATAAGATTCATCAAAAATATCATAAACCCGTTGATATTCACCACTTTCGGCATTTTTAACAACCGTCGATTTATTCTTGTTCAGTAAATCAACCAAAGAATATATGTCAATCCAAATTTGGTTATTTCCCTCTTTCTGAACCTCGTTAAAAACAAGCTGCATTCCGAGATGCAGATGCGGAACCTTCATTCCGTTAACATTTTCCTCTTCGGAATAACCCGTCATTCCGAGATAACCGATGACCTCTCCCGCCTTGACGCGTGAGCCGATTTCAAGGCCCTCTTTATAGGGTCTGTTTCTTCTTAAATGGGCATAATAATAGGAGCGTTTTCCGTCAAAGCTGCGAACGGCAATTCTCCAGCCGCCGTAACGGTTCCAGCCTATCGCTTCGACCGTTCCGCCTTCAATAGCAACAATCGGTGTACCTATAGAGCCCATCAGGTCGTTGCCGAGATGCTGCCTTTTGTAGCCGTATGATCGCGACACACCGAAATCATCATAGTGGCTGAACCAAAATCCCTCTGCAATCGGAGAATACGCCTTCAAACCGTAGCCCTCAATTATTTTTATTCCGCCGTTTCCGTCGGGCGCCGCCTTTGTATATTCACCTATCATGCCTGAAAGAACGGCGCCGTATGCCTCTTTATAAAATGCATAATATTTGTTCGCCGACATAAGTTCATCAACTGTTAAATCGCCAACCAGAGCTTCAACAAGTCCGTCAAGCTGCAAGCGTTTGTAGCCACTCCAGTTTCCGCCATTCTTGCACGCAAGAAAAGAAAGCGTGTCAATCCACGAAAGATGTTTTTCGCTGCCGTAGGTCGAAATATCAAGCTCCATTGCATCATTCAATGCCTGATACGGCACGGAAAAATCCACCCACTTTATATATTTTTCGGTTGTTGATTCCGCAGTTTTTTCTGCGGCGGCATCGGTCGCACCGTCAGTCATCGCCACTGCTGCGGCACCGCAGATTATCACAAACGCACACGCCGCAAGAATTATCAGGCGGTTTTTCAATAATTTCAATATCATCAGCTCTTCTTTTTATATTCTTTACTGCTCATTAATCAAAATATATGACAGAGGTGCAAAAATGATTAACATAAATATTATCTGCATCGGCAAATTGAAGGAAGATTATCTGCGCTCCGCTTGTGCCGAATACGAAAAAAGGCTCGGGGCCTTCTGCAAATTAAAGATAACGGAGCTGACTCCTGCAAGACTTCCCGAAAATCCGAATGAAGCGCAGATTGAGGCGGCTCTTACCGATGAAAGCGAACGGATTCTTTCAAAAATTTCAAACAGCGATGCGGTTTTTGCGCTGTGCATTGAAGGCAAGGAATTATCCTCCGAAAGCTTCTCAAAAGAGATTGAAAAATGCGCGATTTCGGGCTTCGGCTCGCTCTGCTTCGTTATAGGCGGCTCGCACGGACTCGCACCTGCCGTTAAGAGCAGGGCAAAATTCAGACTGTCAATGAGTCCCATGACTTTTCCTCATCAGCTTGCAAGAGTTATGCTTCTTGAGCAGATTTATCGGGCATTTATGATTTCAAGCGGCGGAAAATACCATAAATAGTCAAAAATCATTCGGCAGTTTTACACCCTTTTCGCCCAAGTTTTTTATATTTTTGTTCAGAATACCAAAACTTTCAAAAAACGGAAAAATTAATCAAAAAACTGTTGCATATTTCCTTGAAAATGTATAAAATAAATACGGTCAAAAATTAAAATTTATTTTTGGAGGTAATTTCCATGGCAGTTAAAGTTGCAATTAACGGTTTCGGTCGTATCGGCCGCCTTGCTTTCCGTCAGATGTTCGGTGCAGAAGGCTACGAAATCGTTGCTATCAATGACCTTACAAACCCCGCAATGCTTGCTCACCTTCTCAAGTACGACTCAGCTCAGGGCAGATACGCTCTTGCTGACACAGTAGTTGCAGGCGAAGACAGCATCACAGTTGACGGCAAAGAAATCAAGATCTACGCAAAGGCTAACGCTGCTGAGCTCCCCTGGGGCGAAATCGGTGTTGATGTTGTTCTTGAGTGCACAGGCTTCTACTGCTCAAAGGCTAAGAGCCAGGCTCACATCGATGCAGGTGCAAAGAAGGTTGTTATTTCTGCTCCCGCAGGCAACGATCTTCCCACAATTGTTTACAGCGTAAACGAAGGCACACTCACAGCTGATGACACAATCATCTCAGCTGCATCATGCACAACAAACTGCCTTGCTCCCATGGCTAAGGCTCTCAACGATTATGCTCCCATCCAGAGCGGTATCATGACAACCGTTCACGCTTACACAGGCGATCAGATGGTTCTTGACGGTCCTCACAGAAAGGGCGACCTCAGAAGAGCAAGAGCAGCTGCTGCTAACATCGTTCCCAACTCAACAGGCGCTGCAAAGGCTATCGGCCTTG
Organism: Acutalibacteraceae bacterium; assembly: GCA_045539875.1. GTDB lineage: Bacteria > Bacillota > Clostridia > Oscillospirales > Acutalibacteraceae > CAG-177. The sequence goes on along the minus strand of JAZQGF010000019.1, from coordinate 80,525 downwards.
TTATCCCCGAGCTCAACGGCAAGCTTATCGGCTCAGCTCAGAGAGTTCCCGTTCCCACAGGCTCAACAACACTCCTTGTTGCAGTTGTTAAGGGCGACAATGTTACTAAGGAAGGCATCAACGCTGCTATGAAGGCTGCTTCATCAGCTTCATTCGGCTACACAGAAGAAGAACTCGTTTCAAGCGATATCATCGGTATCACCTACGGTTCACTCTTTGATGCTACTCAGACAATGGTAACAAAGATTGAAGACGGTCTCTATCAGGTTCAGGTAGTTGCATGGTATGACAACGAAAACAGCTACACAAGCCAGATGGTTCGTACAATCAAGTACTTCGCAGAGCTTGCATAATTTAAGCTTAAATTAACCAGAGGACCGGCGTCAAAACCGGTCCTTTTTCATTATTGAAAGGGTCGAAATCAATGGGTCTCAAACGCCTTGACAAGTTAATAGCGCTCAACTGCAATGTTTCAAGAAAAGATGCAAGAAAGCTCATAAAAGATGCGGCGGTAACTGTTAATTCAAGAGTTGTGCTGCGCGCTGAGGAGCTTGTTGATGCGGATGTCGATGATATATCGGTAAAGGGATATAACTTTACAGCAAAAGAGCATGTTTATATAATGCTCAACAAGCCGAAGGGTGTTATCAGCGCAACAACAGACCCTGCCAAAAAGACGGTTATTGACATCATCCCTGACGAGCTGAAAAGGCGCAGTCTTTTCCCTGCAGGAAGGCTTGACAGAGACACCACAGGTCTTTTAATTATAACCGACGACGGTGCATTTTCTCATAAAATAATGAGCCCTGCACATCATGTTTTCAAAACATATCAGGCTGTTTTATCCTACCCTGTTGATGAGAGTGATATCAAAAAATTAGAGGACGGAATCACCCTCGGAGACGGCACCGAATGCCTTCCCGCAAAGGCAAAAGCCTTTACAACTAATGAAGGTCTGCCTGCCGCGGAAATCTGCATCAGGGAAGGAAAATATCATCAGGTTAAGCGGATGTTCCATGCGCTAGGCAACAATGTTGAGCAGCTGCGCAGAATCCAAATCGGCGCGCTTAAGCTTGACACATCACTTGCCGAAGGCGAATGCCGTGAACTGACAGCTGAAGAGCTTGAATTAATATTTATGGATGAATGAAATTAACACATTATCCTGCCTTTGTCTGCATAGTTTGTCTTTAAAGACTATGCTTTGAAAGGTGAGATAATGTGTTTGTTGTTTTAAGAACGGTTAAACTCTCAAACAGGTATTTCAGCAGAAAAAAACAGAGAAAAATGCTTGAGAAGAGCGAACCCGTTTCAGTTCCGACAGAAAACGGACTGCCGTTTTTCGTGTTGGATGTTCCCGAAGAAAAAAACGGTGTTGACGATGAATTCATTGAGAAAAAATGCGGAAGATATGTTTCAAGAATCGTTGCTCCGAGAACCGTCCTTCTGCCCGACAGCAGTCGACTTAAAAGATTTGTTTCAGCCGGCACAAAAGGCTGCTTTCTTTTTAACACCGCAGAAAAAACCATAAGAAATTCCGTTCTTCCTCCCTCCGATATCAGCATAACCCTCATTGACCGCAGCGCATTCCTGTATCCCGAAATAAAAAGGCTTCTCCCTCTCGCATCATCCGTTAGGGTTGTTACTTCAAGACCTGAAAAATATTCCGCGGTGTGCAACAAAATCTTTAATGAATTCGGTGCATCCGTAACGGTGCGCCCGTCATATGAGCCGTCTTCAAAGAAAGATATCATTATCTGCTGTGACGGTGCCACCAACCGGCTGATGGAGAACTCGGCTGTGTTTTCTTTGAAACGCGGAATCTACGGCAATCCCCGTTTTTACGCAGAAAAAATCGAGATTTCCGACAAGCATAAAGGAATCATCCCTTCCGACATTGACTCCGCTGATTTTGCCTCAGCGGTTACAGAGCTTTGCGGCAGCACGGAATACAAACAAGCGGTGTTAACCTGCATTGAAACAAGCTGCGATTTCTGCGACGAAAATAACGCATCAAAGTGCCTTGAATGTTACATTTCGGAATCTGCCGCAAGCAATTAAGACTTGACATTATTATTTATATTATATATAATATAACGGAAAATGGATTTATATAGCCAATTATCAATAAAAAGGAGATATACCGAAATGGAAAAACAGACTATCTTTACCCGTGAGGATTATGAAAAGCTCAGTGCGCAACTTAATAAGCTCAAAACCGAAGGCAGAGACGAAATTGCCGAAAAAATCAAAGAAGCCCGCTCTCACGGTGACCTTTCAGAAAACGCCGAATATGATGAGGCGATGAACGAACAGGCTAAGATGGAAGCCGAAATCGCAAAGCTTGAGGCTGATCTTCGCAATGCAAAAATTCTTGACGAAGAAGAGCTCACCACCGAAGCTATCCACATCGGCTCAAAGGTTACTCTTTATGATATGGATTTTGAAGAAGAGGTTGAATACAAAATTCTCGGTAAAAGCGACATCGAAAACGGTGTTATTTCAGACCTTTCACCCGTCGGCTCGGCTATTATGGGCAAGAAAATCGGTGATATCGCAGAAGTTCACACACCCGGCGGAAAAATCATTAAGATGAAGGTTCTCGCAATCTCCAAATAATAAAAAATCAAAATACGCGGCGATGGGAAACGGGAGCAAGTCTCCTCCTGTCGCTTTTTGATATTAATGCATCGCTTAACAGAAAGGAAAATAAAATCATGGCTGAAGAAAAGATTATAAATGCTGCTCCCGAAGAGGAGCAGGTTCAGGATGTTAACGAACTCAGACAAATCCGCGTTGAAAAGCTTGAAGCTCTTCAGGCTGCAGGCAAGGACCCGTTTCAGATAACAACAGCAGAGCAGTCAATCCACAACGCTGAAATCGTTGAGCGTTTCGAAGAGCTTGAAAATAGCGATGTTTGCATCAGCGGCAGAATGATGAGCCGCCGCGACATGGGCAAGGCAAACTTTATCGACATCAGAGACCGCAGCGGAAGAATGCAGGTTTATGTTAAGATTGACGAAATCGGCGAAGAGAATTTTGCTGAATTCAAGAAGTGGGATATCGGTGATATCGTAGAAGTAAAGGGCTTTGTTTTCAGAACAAGAAGAGGCGAAGTTTCCGTTCACGCAAAGGAAATCCGTCTTCTCACAAAGTCGCTCCTTCCCCTCCCCGAAAAATTCCACGGTCTTACCAACACCGACACTCGCTACCGCAGACGCTATCTTGATCTTATTATGAATCCCGATGTTAAAGATACATTCATCAAGCGTTCTCTTATCATCAGAGAAATCAGAAATTATCTTGATTCACAGGGCTTCATCGAGGTTGAAACACCCATTCTTGTTTCAAACGCAGGCGGTGCTGCCGCAAGACCCTTTGAAACTCACCACAACGCACTTAACGAAGATTTCAAGCTCAGAATTTCACTTGAGCTTTATCTTAAAAGACTTATCGTCGGCGGTATGGAAAAGGTTTATGAAATCGGCAGAGTTTTCAGAAATGAAGGCGTTGATACCCGTCACAATCCCGAATTCACCCTCATGGAACTTTATCAGGCATTCACCGACTACAACGGCATGATGGATCTCACAGAAAACCTTTACCGTCATGTTGCTCAGGCTGTTCTCGGCACAACAACAATCACCTTCAACGGCGTTGAAATGGATCTCGGCAAGCCCTTCGAGAGAATCACAATGATTGATGCAGTCAAGAAGTATGCAGGCATTGACTGGAACGAGGTTGAAACTCTTGAGGATGCAAGAGCTCTTGCAGACAAGCACCACATTGAATACGAAAACAGACACGGCAAGGGCGACATTCTTGCAATGTTCTTTGAAGAATACGCAGAAGAGCATCTTATTCAGCCCACATTTGTTATGGATCATCCCATCGAGATTTCACCTCTCACAAAGAAAAAACCCGAAGACCCCAACTATGTTGAGAGATTTGAGTTCTTTATGAACGGCTGGGAAATGGCAAATGCTTATTCAGAGCTTAATGACCCCATTGACCAAAGAGAGCGTTTCAAGGCTCAGGAGGCTCAGCTTGCACAGGGCGACGACGAAGCAAACACAACAGACGAAGATTTCCTTATGGCTCTTGAATACGGCATGCCCCCCACAGGCGGCATCGGCTTCGGAATTGACAGAATGTGCATGCTTCTCACCGATTCACAGGCTATCCGCGATGTTCTCCTCTTCCCCACAATGAAGAGCATCGACTGATATGAAAATATCCGTTGCGCTCGCCGCATACAAGGGTGAGCAATATATCGCCGCGCAGCTTGACTCCATCCTCAGTCAGCTCGGCGAAGATGACGAGGTTATTGTTTCGGACGATTATCCCGAAGGAAAAACACGGGATGCCGTTATGCTCCTCGCATCAAAAGACAAAAGAATACGCTATATTGAAGGACCCGGCAAGGGCGTTGTCAGAAATTTTGAAAACGCCCTGCTCAACTGCAACGGAGATGTCATATTTCTCAGCGATCAGGATGATGTATGGCTGCCCGATAAGGTTGAATCCGTTATGAACGAAATCAAAAACGGCGCAGAGCTTGTGCTGCATGATGCTTCGTCAACGGATGCCGCCCTCAATATTACGGACGAATCGTATTTTTCTTCTCACGGCTCAAACGCTTCCTTTGCCGGCAATATAATGAGAAATTCCTTTGTCGGCTGTTGCATGGCATTCACCAAAGAGCTTCTGCATGAAACGCTCCCCTTCCCCGAGGAGCTGCCGATGCATGACTGGTGGATTGCGCTTGTTGCAATGAAGAAAAACCGCAAAACCGTTCTGCTCAGAAAACCGCTTATTCTCTGGCGCAGACACGGCGATAATGTTACCGGCGGAAAAACCTCTTTCGCTCAAAAGCTCATCTGGCGGTTAAAAATCGTTTCGTCTTTGGCAAGGATTAAGTGACATTTCCACGACCGTCACAGTTATTTTCCAATATGTGCCTTGGAAAGGAAAAAATTAATGAATAAAAAAATAACCGGTTGCATTGTGACCTACAATAACATTGCCACCATTGACAATGCTCTGGGTTCACTTCTCAAATGCACCGAGGTTCCGTTTCAGCTTTATGTTGTTGACAACGGCTCAACAGACGGGACCGTTGAATATATAGAAAAAAACTATCCCGAAGTTATTCTTATTAAAAGCGGCGGAAATATCGGATTCGGCGCAGGTCATAATTTCATTCTTGACAGGCTTGATTCCGATTATCACGCAATCATTAACCCCGATATAATCGTCAGGGATGATGTTATTTCAAAGCTCGCTTCGTTCCTTGATAACAACGGCGATATCGGCATGGCTTCGCCCGAAATAAGATTTCCCGACGGAAGAATTCAGATTCTCGGCAAGCGCAACCCCTGCCCTGCCTACCTTGTTGCAAGCAGACTTAGAGGCAGCGGCGAGCCGCACGGACTTCTCAGAGAGTACGCAATGCTTGACTGCGACCTTTCAAAGCCTACCGACATTGAAAATGCAACGGGCTGCTTTATGTTCATAAGAACAAAGCTTTTCAAAGAAATAGGCGGCTTTGACAAGCGCTATTTTATGTATTTTGAAGACAGTGACCTCACCCGTGAAGTCAACAGCAGATGCCGCACGGTTTATTATCCCGGCGCAACGGTCTATCACGAATGGGGACGCGAATCAAAAAAGAACTTTAAGCTTAAGCTTATTCAGATAAACTCCATGCTCAATTACTTTAAAAAATGGGGTTTGAAATAAAGCAAGGTGAAAAAGAATGAAATATCTTAAAAATTTTTACAAATACAGATATCTTCTTATTGAAATTGTGAGAAAAAACATCAAGCTGCAATACAGAAACTCCGTTCTTGGCATTTTCTGGACATTTCTTCAGCCTTTGATGACAACAGTTGTGCTTGTGCTTATTTTCGGCGGAGTTTTCGGCAGAAAAGACGCTTCGCTTGTCAATTATCCAATCTACCTTCTCTGCGGACGCCTTATCTATGAGTTTTTCACGCAGTCAACAAAAAGAGCGATGCGCTCAATCAGAAACAGCGCTTCGGTTATAAAAAAGGTCTATGTGCCAAAATACATCTATCCTCTTTCAAATGTTGTGGCAAACTTCATAACCTTTCTTATTTCACTTCTCGTTTTGGTTTGCTTCATTGTTTATTTCTACTTTTTCTCGGCAGAGCCGCCGCATATAACTCCCTATATTCTGCTTTCGTTTGTGCCGATTCTGATTCTGCTTTTGCTCAGCGTCGGAGTTGGCCTCATTCTCTCCACACTTGAAGTTTTCTTCAAGGATATTGAATATCTCTATGAAGTATTCTGCATGCTTCTGTTTTACATGACGCCCATTATCTATACGCTCGACTCTCTCAACATCCAGATTAAAGCTGTTAAAATGATACTTATGGCCAATCCGCTTTATTCGATAATCGAGATGTTCAGGGATTGCGTGCTTTTCGGAGAAATGATGAATGTCAATCATATTCTTTATTCGCTCGGTTTCAGCATTATAACTGTTATCATCGGACTTTGGGCATTCTATAAGAAACAGGATAAATTCATTCTTCATATCTAATCACCTTAAGGAGAATAAAATCATGGCAAAACCTGCTATAGTTGTTGAGAACATGAGCATGATGTTTAATCTCAACAAAGAAAAGGTTGACAATCTGAAAGAATATTTTATAAAGCTTGTCACAAGGAAACTGCATTTCAACGAATTCTGGGCACTCAATGATGTTTCATTCACCGTTGAAAAGGGCGACAGAGTAGGTGTGCTCGGCTTTAACGGCGCAGGTAAATCAACCCTGCTCAAGGTTATCGCAGGTGTTCTTAAGCCCACCAAAGGCAGCGTTAAGGTCAACGGCGTTATAGCACCGATGCTTGAACTCGGCGCAGGCTTTGACATGAACTATTCGGGCAAAGAAAACATCTTTCTTTACGGTGCAACGATGGGATATTCCAGAAAGTTCATCGAAGAAAAATATGATGAAATTGTTGAATTTTCGGAACTCAAGGATTTTATTGATGTTCCCGTTAAAAACTATTCCTCGGGTATGAGAGCAAGGCTCGGCTTTGCAATTGCAACGGCTGTTGAGCCTGAAATTCTTATTCTTGATGAAGTTCTTTCCGTAGGCGATGCCAAATTCAGGCAAAAAAGCGAAGCAAAAATCCGTTCGATGTTTGATAAAGGAATAACGGTTCTTTTCGTTTCGCACAACACGAATCAGGTGCTCAACATCTGCAACAAAGCAATCATTCTTGAAAAGGGCAGAGTTGTTGCACAGGGCAACGCCAGAGAAGTATGCAATAAATACAACGAAATGATTAAGGGCAATTAAACCGAAAGGATTGATAAATATGGTTTTTGCAGCAGTATTTGCAGGCGGCATCGGTAGCCGCATGGGCAATTCCGACACTCCCAAGCAGTATCTTGAACTTGGCAGCAAGCCCGTTATCATCCATACAATCGAAAAATTCTTTATAAACGATAAAATTGATGAAATTCTTGTGCTCTGCCCCAAAACTTGGGTTGCACATACACAAGATTTAATTAAGAAGCATCTCCCCGACGGCAAAAAGATAACCGTTATTCAGGGCGGCGCTTCAAGAAACGGTACTCTTGAAAACGCGATTGCATATATTGAAGAGCACTGCGAAACAGACGAAGAAACCGTTATCGTTACCCACGATGCGGTAAGACCCTTCCTCACTCACAGAATCATTGAAGAAAATGTTGAGGCAGCTCTTGAATACGGCGCTTGCGATACGGTTATTCCGGCAACGGACACCATCGTTGAAAGCGCTGACGGCAAAATGATATCCTCAATCCCCGACCGCACAAGAATGTTTCAGGGGCAGACACCACAGTCATTCCGTTTAAAAGAGCTTGAAAGAGTTCTTTCAAGCCTGACTGAGGATGAAAAAGCAATCCTCACCGATGCATGCAAAATCTTCTCAATCAAAAACAAAGAGGTTTTCATGGTTGACGGTGAAGTTTTCAACATCAAAATCACCTATCCCTATGATATGAAGGTTGCCAATATGCTTCTGAAAGGCAAGGATCAAGATGATTAATACCGTTTACAGGCTCATTGCGCCGGGCATGATTGATGTTGCCTGCACTGAGCCGGATATAAAAAACAGCGTTATTCTTCGCCCCGAATATCTATCAATATGCAAGGCAGACCAGCGTTATTATCTTGGCAACAGAAGCCGTGAGGTGCTCAAAGAAAAGCTTCCTATGGCACTTATTCACGAATGCTGCGCAAGGGTTGTTTTTGATCCGACAGGGAATTTCAAAAGCGGCGAGCTTGTTGTTCCCGTTCCTAATATGCCTATGGAAGAAGACGATGTTATTGCAGAAAATTATCTGCCAACGAGTCATTTCTGCTCCAGCGGCTATGACGGATTCCTCAGAGATTATATTGACATGCCGCCCGACAGGCTCGTAAAAGTGCCCGAAAATGTTGACCCGAGAATAGCTTCTTTTGCAGAGCTTATCAGCGTTGCGGTTCATGCGGTAAGCAGATTTGAAAGATTTTCTCATTCAAGAAAGAAATCAATCGGCATCTGGGGCGACGGAAATGTCGGCTTCATAACAGCGCTTATTCTCAAGGCTCTCTATCCCGATGCAAAGCTCTATATTTTCGGAACCGTTTATGAAAAACTTGGCTACTTTGCTTTTGCAGACGGCGCATATCATGTTGACCGTATTCCCGAAGGACTTAAGGTCGACCATGCATTTGAATGCGTAGGCGGCGAGGGCTCGCGATTTGCACTTGCGCAGATTATTGACCTTATCAACCCCGAAGGCACGGTAGGTCTTATGGGCGTAAGCGAAAGATTTGTTGATATTAACACAAGAATGGTGCTTGAAAGAGGTCTTTGCCTTTTCGGTTCAAGCCGAAGCGGCTTTGCAGACTTTCAGAAAACTATGGATATTCTTGCCGAAAATCCGAAAATCTGCGCCTACCTTGAAAATCTTATAGGACATGTTGCCGAAATCAAATCAATCTCTGATATTCACGCCGCATTCGCACAGGATATCAGCCGCAACTTCGGCAAAACTGTTTTGAAATGGAATAAATAATCATGAATTATAAAGTTTCAGTTATCGTTCCCTGCTACAACAGCGAAAAATTTCTCAGAGAAACTCTTGATAATCTCCTTGGGCAGACGCTCAGGGAGATTCAGATTATAACCGTAAACGACGGTTCAAAGGATTCAACTGAAGATATTATTGCAGAATACGCAGCAAAGCATGCCAATATTCTGCCCATTTATCAGGAAAACGCAGGGGTTTCTGCCGCAAGAAACAACGGCATTGAGCATTCCGAAGGAAAATACACAATGTTTCTTGACAGCGACGATCTGTTCAGCGAAAATGCGCTTGAAAGCATGTACAACGCACTTGAAGAAACAGGTGCTGATATGGGCATCTGCAGAATAATGCGTTTCGGCTACGGCGGAAATGAATTCAATCCGATTGTTGATACCTTTGTGAATGAAAAGCAGATTGACTGCTATGATAAGCGCCTTCTGTGGAATTTTCTGCCCTGCAACAAGTGCTACAGGACTGAGCTGCTGAAAAAAAACAGCGTACGCTTTCCTCCCCTTCGCTACAGTGAGGACGGCGCATTCTCAATGCAGTTCATCTATAAAACACAGCCGAAAATAACGGGTGTTTCAGATGCGGTTATGAAATACCGCAGGCTTAACCCCGACCAGGGATATTCAGTCAGTCAAAGAATCGAATATGAGCTGGTTGAGCATTTTTCACAATCGCACGAACTGATTTATGAAGCTGCAAAGCAATCGTTTGACGGCAAGAACTGCATTAATTCAGAGAACTATCTTCAGGAAATTATTATAAAAAAATATACTGCACTCATAAATGAATTTTACCGTTCTCTTTGGAGAGGTGACAAAGAAACTCTTGAATTAATCGGTAAAATCGCAGCCAATGCAAAATCAAGAATGACCGATGAAGCAAAGAAAAAATGCAGCGGAGTGATAAAGGATATCGGTGAACCGATTTTCTCAAAAACCGAAATTGCCAAAAATCCGTTTGTGAGCGTTATTGCAAAAAATCCTTCCGAAGAATTCATTTGCTCGCTCTATGCGCAGACGATGCCTGTTTTTGAACTGGTGACGGATAAAAACGGTTCTCTTCCCGATTGCGAAAATATTAACATGACCGGAAAATCAAAGGGTAAAATCACTGTTCGCGTAAACGGAAGCAAGCCTTTGGATATGAGATTTTTAAAAATTGTTTCACTTTTAAAAAAATCCCCGAAATTCGGTATATTCCCCGATTTTCTTATAAAACTCGGTGCAAATATACTCCTTAAAATCAAAAAATAACGAGGTTTTATTTTGAAAAAGCTTTTTTATTCGTTATATGCCCTGTTTTTCAATATCAGCAGAATATTCCCTGTTAAGAAAAACAGAATAGCCTTTGTTGCGCCCCATCACGGCGGAGAAGCTGATTCGCTCGGAATTCTGCGCTCTTACGCAGAAAAGAAAGGCGGCTTTGAAATTGTAAAAATCTCAACCGCCGACCTTCAGCTTGATTTTTCATCAATCGGCAGACTGATTTCATCATCGGTTAAGGCAATCGGATTCTTCACCGTTAAGGCTAAGGCTCTTGCAACTTCAAAATATGTTTTTCTCAACGATAACTTTATGCCTATGGCATCGCTGAAATTCAGCCGTGAGGCTGTCATAACTCAGCTCTGGCATGCAGAGGGCGCATTCAAAAAGTTCGGTCTTTCCGCACCGCTGACAGATGATGTCAGGGAGCGCGAAAAGAAATGCTCTGAAAATCTTACATATGTTATCTGCTCATCGAAGAGCGTTGCACCTGTTTATGCCGAAGCATTCGGCGTTGACGAAAGCAAAATTCTTCCTCTCGGCGCTCCGAGAATTGATATGCTGCTCCGCGGCCGCGATGTTAATAAAATCAGAGAGGATTTTGATAAAAAGTATCCCGAATGCAAGGGCAAAAAGCTTGTGCTTTATGCTCCGACCTTCCGCGATGATGCCGAAACAGATAAAAGCATCGTCAGCCACATTGATGCTGATGCTTTCAACAAAGCTCTCGGCGATGAATACCGCCTTCTTATAAAGCTTCATCCGCAGATTCATTCGGGAGATTCCGTCAAAGGCACGGTTGATGTTACCAAAGGCCACGACATTGGCGACCTCACCCTCATCTGCGACACGCTGATAACGGACTATTCTTCGGTATGCATGGATTTTGCACTGCTTTCAAAGCCCTGCATCTTCTTTGCGTTCGACCTTGAAAGCTATGAGAAAGAACGCTCGTTTTATTATGATTACAAGAGCTATGTACCGGGTCCGGTTGTCAGCGATTTCGGCTCGGTTATCGAAGAAATAAAAAATCCCCGAAAGAACGAAGAAAAGCTTCGCTCCTTCAGAGATTTCAATTTTGATTATATTGACTGCAACAACACCGAAAGAATCTGGGAAAGGATTATTTCAGCCAATCCTTGATGATTTTAACAACTCTTTCGGTTGAATGACCGTCACAAGCACCAAGCTGCCTGCTTTTGAATTTTTCGATTCTTTCAGCAGGCGGTTTTTCTTTTGTCTGCCTGACCGCTTCAAGAAGTCCTTCGCTGTCAGTAACAAGCTCACCGGGCAAATCCTCGGGAAATTTAAGATAGAATCCCCTTTCGTATTCTTCAACATCGGGGCAATAAAACACCGTCGGCACGCCAAGCAGGCACGCATCATAAATGACGGATGAATAATCCGTTATGATAACATCGCTTGCCGCCGTCAGCTCAAGAGTTGATTCGTCTGAAAGGTCATATATATTATTAAATGTATCTTTTAAAAGAGAATAATCCATCAACGGGTGGCGTCTGATAATGAAAATTTCGTCCTCTGTCAAAGATTTGCTCAGTCTGCTCCAATCTATTTCAGAATCATATACCAGTTTTTCTCCGTTTCGCTCACGGAAGGTCGGGCAATAAAGATACAGACGCTTATTTTTGAATTCGGGATGTTTTTCAAACACAAAATTTCTCATTGCTTGTGCATCGGTAAAAAGCCTGTCGGTTCTCGGAAGACCAACAGGAAGGCAGATATCCTCGCTCACTCCGAATGCACCTGCATAAAATTTGCGGCATTCCTCGCCCGTTACGGCAACGGCGCAGTATTGAGCATGGGTTGCTCTCTCCTGCTCCTTCGTGAGCTTTGACGGAGCATCAAGACCAAACATCTTGAACGCACCGCAGGCATGCCATATCTGAAATATCTTCTGCTCTTTTCTGAATTTTGTGTATCGTGAATATCTCAGGTAATCATCGGTTATAATAACTTTGCTTGTCAGAAGATAAAACAAGGCTTTGAAGCTGACGGTATGTGAATGAGGCAGCATATGCGCAAAAATCATTTTTTCTGCATCGAGCATGTCATAAACAGCCTTTGCGTTGTCAAGCAGCTTTCCGTCTGCTCTTATTGAGTAAAACAACACTCTGTTTTTCAGCGGCATCAGCATGCAGAATACACACCATATTTTATAAAAAAGACTGATAACTTTCTGCCCGATTCTGTTTGCAAAAAGCTTTTTAAACAGATTTTTCATTACAAAATCTCCATATATTTCTTATTTATATTAATTATTCTAATATATATTCCCTGATTTTACAATAGAAAAAACAATCAAAATTTTTTTGAAATTTTTCTCAAAAAAGTGTTGACTTTTTCGCTTAAGTGTGTATAATATATATCCGTAGCCCAGTTGCGAGTTACATTGGGGAATAGTGTAACGGTAGCACGACAGACTCTGACTCTGTTTGTTGGGGTTCGAATCCCTATTCCCCAGCCAAAAGCCTTGCCTTTACGGCAAGGCTTTTTCTATAATGTAAACCATATAACAACACATAATTTTAGGAGAAAAAATAATGGCTGCTACATACAAAATTCAAAAATGCATAAGTTGCGGAAAAACAAGCAAAACAGAGCGCGCATACGAGGGTCTTCAACTCGGCAATCCTCTGTACCATTGCCAACATTGTCGTGCAATCAATTATGACAAAAACATTCTCGAACCCGCTTTACTTAATCCTGAGGTTTTACTTAAAGATGGCAGAAAAAGATATAATACCTTTTTGTTACTGCTCTATATTCCTTTGGGGTTGTTTGCTTTTTTTGCATTATCAATTGCTTTGGAAAATTTTTTGTTAGGATTTTTGATTGTCAGTCCGATTTTAGCTTTATTAACTGTACTGATTCTTAAAAAGAAAAAACAAGTGAGTATTCAAGATTATGAAAAAATTATCAATGAATCTCTCAATAGATTGGAGTCCGATTTCAAATATGCGCAATTAATTATTCAGATTCAGGGAAATGATGCCGCTTCTGCATGGAGCCGCAAGCATGGAAATCAAATGTTCTTTTGATGCAAACCAGTCCTTCAGCATAGGAAAGGATTGACAGAATCGGCATAAAGAATTAGAATTAAAACAGAGTTTTGATTTTTCGGGATGGGTCAGCTCATCCCGATTTTTTATGAGAGGTGTTAACATGAGCAATTGGACTGCAAAATGGATAGGCGCGGAAATGACAATCAAAGACCGCTTTGCACCGATATTCCGAAAAGAATTCAGCATAGCAAAAGAAATCGCAAAAGCTGAAATTATGATTTGCGGTCTCGGTCTTTTTGAGCTGAAAATCAACGGCACTCTGCCCGACGATACGGTTCTCAATCCCGCACACACTCAATACAGCAAAACAGTGCTGTACCGTGTTTTTGACATAACTGAACTGCTTGAAAAAAGCAATGTTATCACTGTTGAACTCGGCAACAGCTTTTTAAACGAAGAAACAGATGTCTGGGATTGGGATAAAGCATCGTGGCGTTCCGCACCAAAGCTCATTGCACAACTTGATATTGAATATTCCGACGGAACGGCAGAACGAATCTCCACCGATGAATCATGGCTTGTGACGCTTGACGGTCCTACCGTTGCAAACAGTATCTACCTCGGCGAAACCTACGATGCAAGACACACGGAATTTGCTTGGCAAAATACAAGCTTGGTTGAGGCTCCCGAAGGCGAACTCAAGCTTCAGGATATGCCGCCGATAAGACGCATCATCGAATGCAGAGCAGAAAAGCTTGTCCGTCACGAATGCGGCAGCTATATTATCACCGCACCCGAAATGATGACGGGCTGGGCAAAAATCCGCATTGACGCACCGAAAGATACCGAAATTTTCATAACCTACGGCGAAAAACTGACTGCCGAGGGCAGAGTTCAGAAAATCGGAAAGGGCGAGGGTCACGGCTGCGAATGGTGGCCCGAAAACTATATTCAGCATGACTGCTTCATCAGCAGCGGAGAACCGCTTGAGTTTGAACCCAAATTCAGCTATAAGGGCTTTAAATATATAGAAATTGAAAACCTTGAAAAACTCGAAACCAACGATATCGTTCTTTATAAAACCGCAAATGGTGTTGAAATCATCGGTGATTTTGAATGCTCGGATGAAATGCTCAACAAGCTGCACCATATTATGGTCAACACTCTTCTCAACAATTTTCAGGGTAAACCGACCGATACTCCCGTATGGGAGAAAAACGGCTGGCTGGGCGATGCAAACTGCGCTCTGCCGATTATGATGTATAACTTTGATATGAGCAAATACCTTGCGAGCTTTATTGATATCATGGACGACTGCTTTGATGAATACGGCAGCGTGCCCGTTATTGTTCCGTCCGCAAGCTGGAGCATTGAAAATTCCCCCGTCTGGAACACAATCTATGTTTTCGGTGCTGAGGCAATGCTTGACTATTGCGGAAGAACCGATTATGTGCAAAAGCTTTATCCCAACCTTAAGCTTTTTGCAAAAAAAGATATTGAGCAGCTCAGAGAGCTCGGCTGGGTATGGGGCACCAGAGGTCTTTCGGACTGGGTTGCACCATCAGGCGGCGAAGATGCAGAGGTATTGCCGGACCCCTCAGAGGGCGCAGAAATCTGCTGCACGGCGTTCATCTACGCAATGCTTAAATCAATGGTTCGCATCTGCGAAAAGCTTGGAATAAGCGAGGATATCTCCGAGTACGAAACCGCCGCAACCGAAATTTACAAAGCATTTAACGAAAAGTTCTATAACGCAGAAAAAGGCATTTATGAAACAACAATCTGGAAGGAAATCGGAATCCGCACAAAATACAGACAGACATCAAACCTTCTGCCGCTTTATTTCGGCATGGTTCCCGAAGAGCATAAGCAGACGGTATTGAAAAATCTTGCCGAGGATTTCATCAGCCGTGACTACCATCTTGATACAGGCTGTACGGGAACAAGATTTGTTCTGCCCGTTCTTTTTGACAACGGATACACAGATATAGCATTTAAAGTTCTCACGCAGAAAACCTATCCGAGCTGGGGACACTGGATTGAAAACGGCACTGATTCCGCATGGGAAAGCTGGGAAAGAACAACCCGTTCAAAGAATCATTATTTCCTTGCAACCTATGACGAAGCTTTCTTCACCCGCATTGCAGGCATAAGGGATATTGTGAACGGCTGGCGCAGTTTTACCGTTGCGCCCGTGCTTGACTGCGGACTTGAGCATGCGAGAGCATCCGTTAAAACGCCACTCGGCAAGGCTGAATGCGCATGGAAAAAGACCGGAAGCGGATATACGGTTGAAGTAACCGTTCCCGAAGGCACAGAAGCAAAAATCTGCCTTGCGGATAAGGTTGATGTTATCCAACGCGGCGGAAAGCAGATTTATAATATTTAATTTACGGGCGGCCTTAACATGGTCGCCCTTCTTTTTATGTTATACCGCCATTATAAAATTTATTGCAAGAGTAGCAATGACGCCCGGCAGACCGAGAACAGCATATGACAACACCGTATACCAGTTAACGGCTATTGTAACGCCCGTTATCATTCCCGTGAGGTTAACGGCAAAAAGCGCGGCAATCCCCTGCATGGCAGATAAGGCAAAGCTCGTTGCTCCCTTTTCGCTTTTTACCGCCCACCATGCAACGCAGACCGTGCAGATAACCGCAGCCGCAATGAATCCCGCATTCATCAGATTACCTCCCGACCAAACACAGAGATTTCGGCGCACTCAATCCCCTTTTCCTTTGCCTGCTTGATAAGGTATCGGTAAAGAGCCTTAAGCGACTGAATTTCGTAGATAATCGAATCCAGCAAATCCTCGTTGCATTCATTTTCAAAGCGGCTGTATGCGCTTTCAAGTCTCTGCGAGGTATCGCGAATCTGAAGCAGAATGCTGTCGTATACGGGTGGAATGGGCTTTCTTATCTTTTCGTAGTAAAAAATCTTTGCATTATTAAAATATTTTTCCATATTTTTCGTCCTCCCGTAAATATTCTATAGAAATTGTTGGACAAATATGATAGAATAATACAGATAATTCCAATTTGGAGGCTTGATTATGAAATTATATCCCATAAAGCTGCTCCCCTATGTTTCCGAAACCATCTGGGGCGGCAGAAAACTGATTGAAGAATACGGCGTTGAAACTGAAAAAAGCAATGCTGCCGAGGGCTGGATGCTCTCCTGCCACGAAGCAGGCGCAAGCACAGTTGCAAACGGCGAATTCAAGGGCATGGCTCTCCCCGAGGTTGTTAAGGCGCATCCGGAAATCTGCGGCAGCAACGCAAAGAATTTTGAGGATTTTCCCATTCTTATAAAATTCATTGATGCTATGGATAATCTTTCCGTTCAGGTTCATCCCACCAAGGAATATTGCGAGCTGACAGGCAAGGGTCAGAGCAAAACCGAGTGCTGGTATATCATCGACTGCGAAGAGGACGCAGGTCTGATTCTCGGCTTTAAGGATAAAATCTCTCCCGAGGAATTCAAGGCGGCGATTGCCAACAACACTCTTACGGATTATGTTGAAACCGTCAAGGTTAAGAAGGGCGATTTCTTCTTTATTGATTCGGGTACTCTTCACGCAATCTGCAAGGGCATTCTTCTTGCAGAGGTGCAGGAAAGCTCCAACACAACCTACAGAATCTATGACTATAACCGCACAGGCGCAGACGGCAAGCCCCGCGAGCTTCATGTTGAGGACGGTGCGGCAGTCACAAAGCTCGAAAAATATTCACAGCCCGATTTCTTGAATCCCGAGCTTGACACCGAAGAGCGCAGACTGCTTGCAGACTGCCCCCTTTTCAAGGTCTGGAAGCTGGATGTTACGGATAACCATGCGAATTCGGCTGATGAGGATTCCTTCGTTTCGCTTCTTATCATGGACGGCGAAGGCGCTCTTGAATGCTGCGGTGAAACTATTTCACTCAAAAAGGGCGACAGCATTTTCATTCCTGCAAACGCAGGCGGATACAAGCTCAACGGCAAGCTTGAAATAATAGAAACGAGAATTTAAATGGCAGTAGTTAGCGTACAGAATTTAAAAGTTGATTTCGGCGGCAAGGTGCTGTTTGAAAATGTTTCGTTTGATGTCAATACCGGTGATTTCGTTGGTCTCATCGGCGCAAACGGAACAGGTAAAACCACGCTTTTCAGAGTCATTACAGGTGAAATCGAGCCAACCGAAGGCGGTGCGTTCGTCGGCAGAAACATTAAAGTCGGCTATCTTGAACAGCATGCCTGCCACGGCTCGGTAAGAACAGTTTATGACGAAGCGTTGAGCATTTTTGAGCCTTTGATGCAGATGGAGGCAGAGCTTGAGGATATCGCCGCCGCAATTGACAATCACGAGGGCGACCGTGATGCGCTTATCGAAAGGCAGATCCGTCTTAACGAACAGTTTCAAGAGCAGGAAGGCTTGACTTTCAGAAGCCGCACACGCTCTGCACTCATCGGTCTCGGCTTTAACGAAAATGATTTTTATTTAACTTGCGACAAGCTCAGCGGCGGTCAGCGCTCAAAACTGAGCATGTGCAAGCTGCTCCTCAGCGGCTCGGACTTGCTTTTGCTTGACGAGCCTACAAACCACCTTGACATTGCAGGCACGGAATGGCTCGAAAACTATCTGAGCACTTTTAAGGGCACGGTAATCGTTATATCACACGACCGTTATTTTCTTGACAGATTAACCAACAAAACCGTTGAGATTTCCCATGGCAAATGCCACAGCTCAAAAGGAAATTATACGGAATATTTAAAGCTTAAAGAGGAGCGTCTTGAAAGCGAGAGAAGGCAATATGAAAACCAGCTTGCTGAAATCAAGCGCATTGAGGGAATCATCGAGCAACAGCGTTCTTTTGCAAGAGAGCGCAACTTCATAACCGCCGAAAGCAAGAGAAAGATGCTTGAAAAGAAAAAGGCGGAGCTTGTTGTGCCCGACCCGCCCCTTTCAAAAATGCGAATGAAATTCACTCCGGCATGCGAAACGGGTAACGATGTTCTGAAAGTAAGCGGACTTTCAAAAACTTTTGATTTCAAAAGGCTGTTTTCAAATGCGGATATGGAAGTTTTCAAGGATGAAAGAGTTTTTGTGCTCGGCACAAACGGCTGCGGCAAAACAACTCTGCTGCGAATTCTCACCCGTCAGCAATCCGCTGACGAAGGTTCATTCAGCTTTGGCTCAAATGTTAAAATCGGATATTTCGACCAAAGCCTTGAAAGCCTGAAAGGCGGCAAAACCGTTATTGACGAAATCTGGGACGAGCACCGTCTGTTTACCGAAAAAACCGTACGCAGCTACCTCGCGCTCTTTCTTTTCAGAGGCGATGATGTTTTTAAAAATGTTGATAATCTCAGCGGCGGCGAAAAGGCAAAGCTCTGCCTGTTAAAGCTCATGCTTTCGGGTGCGAATGTTCTTCTGCTTGACGAGCCCACAAACCATCTTGACATTCCTTCAAGAGAAGTGCTCGAAGCTGCGCTTGAGGATTTTGACGGAACAATAATCGCAGTTTCGCATGACAGATACTTTATCAACAAGCTTTCAACAAAAATTTACAGAATGACCGAAAACGGCTTTGAGAAGTTTGACGGCGACTATAACGCATACGCAGGCATTGCTCTCGCACAGGCAAAGGAGAAGCCGAAAAAAGCCGAAAACAAGGTTAATTTATATAAGCTTCGCAAGGAACGCGACAGCGAAATGAACCGCCTTAAAGGCAAAATCAGGCGCACCGAAGAAGAAATCGACAGGCTTGACGGAGAGATTTCCGAAATCAATGTCATTCTTTCTTCTCCCGAAGCGGCTGCCGATTACGAAAAAATAATTGAGCTCACCAACAAGCTTGAAGAGCTTACGAAAACTCAGCTTGAAATTATGGATGAGTGGGAACAAATGAATTCAAGGCTCACAGAGCTTGAAGAAATGGAGGTTTAGCCATGACACAAGAACAGATTTTTAAAAATGCAAAATGGATTGAATGCACAGACAGCGATGCTCCGCTTTTCAGAAAAACATTCAATGCCGTCAAGGGTGAAAAATCCGAAATAATTATTTGCGGTCTCGGTTTTTTTAAGCTTTTTATAAACGGCAAAAAGGTAAGCGAGGATTTGCTTGTGCCCAACGCCACCTGTTACAGTGAAAGAGACCTTCATAAGCTCGTTTTTCCTCTTGACGACAAGTTTTCATTCAGAATTTACGCCATGAAATATGATGTTACCGACTATCTCTGCGACGGTGAAAACACTCTTGCGGTTATGGTCGGCAACGGCTACTATAATCAGACCGTACGCCTGGCAGAGGGTGATGTTACCTTCGGAACTCCCAAGCTATGCTATATTCTTGAAAAGAACAGCGGCAATGTTATCAGTGACGAATCAACTCTTTCACACAAGGGTTTTGTTACCTTCAATAATCTTTATTACGGCGAAAAACACGATTATAGGCTTTATCCTCAGGGCTTTGAATCAAACGGCTTTATCGGCGAAGGCTTTGCGGAAAGCAATGTTATTCCTGCGCCCGAAAGTGAATTTTATATTCAGTTCTCCCCTGCTGACAAAGCTGTCAGAACAATAAAACCCGTTCTGCTGAAAGATGAGGGAGAAACAAAGCTTTACGACATCGGCGAAAACATCGCAGGCTATGCTGTATTCAAGTGCAGCGAAAAAGATAAGCTGATAAAGGTAAATTACGCCGAAGAAATCTATGACGAAAGACCCTGGCACGGCATGAAATTCGAAGAAGGATATCAGGAGGAGCAGTTTATTACAGACGGCACCGACCGCGAATATATCCCTCATTTCACATGGCACGGATTCAGATATTTCAGAGTCAACGCAGATGTTGAACCGCTTAGAGTTGATGTTGTTCATTCCGACTGTCCCGTAACTTCATCATTTGAAAGCGACAATGAAAACCTTAACTGGCTTTATGATGCATACATAAGAACTCAGCTCGCAAACATGCATTGCGGAGTACCCTCTGACTGCCCCCACAGAGAGCGTCTGGGCTACACGGGCGACGGTCAGCTTTGCGCAGAAACCGCAATGATGCTGCTCGACAGCCGTGAATTCTACCGAAAATGGTTATATGATATTTCCGACAGTCAGTGCAAAGAATCAGGTCATGTTCCCCACACAGCTCCCCTCATGGGCGGCGGCGGCGGTCCTGCAGGCTGGGGCGGCGCAATGATTGAAGTGCCTTATAAATTCTATAAGATGTACGGCGACAAGGCTCTGCTTGAAGAATTTTTCCCGAAGATGCTGCATTATCTTGATTATCTTGAAAGTCGCAGCGAAAACGGACTTGTATGGCGCGAAGAAGAAAACGGCTGGTGTCTGGGCGACTGGTGTTCACCCGATCCCATGGCCCTTCCTGAGGCATTCGTAAACACTGCTCTTTACATTAAATTTATGCATCAGACCGTTGAGGCAGGCGGAATTCTCGGCAGAGAAAATGAAATTGCTCACCTTAACGAAAGAATTGAAAAAAGCGCAAGATCTCTTAAGGTTGCATATTACAATCCCTGGAACCGTCACTATTGCAGCAATGCGCAGGGCGCATCGGCTCTCGCATTCAGCGCAGGTCTCGGCAACGAAAAAGACAGCGAAAGCCTGGTTGCAAAATACAAGCATCTCGGAATGCTTGACACAGGCATTTTTGCCACCGAAGCTCTCATCGGTTATCTTTTTGAAATCGGTGAAAATCAGCTGGCTTTTGATCTTCTTTCAAACGATAAGGATGTTTCGTTTGCTTACATGAAGAAAAACGGCGCAACAACTCTTTGGGAAAACTGGAGCGGCAGAGACTCCCGAAACCATCCGATGTTCGGCGCAGTTACCAAGTATATATTCATGTATCTTCTCGGCATCCGTCAGACCAAGGGCAGCGTTGCTTATAAGAATATTGTTATCTCCCCCTGTTTTGTTGACGGCATGAACGAGGCAAAGGGCCATATTACAACCGAAAACGGAATAATCCGCGTTGAATTTAAAAAGAACGGCGGCGAGGCGGTAGTAAAGGCATATGCCGACGAAAGAATCAATGCTGTTTTTGAATTCGGCGGAGAAAAAATTCCGTTCAGCGGCGAAAGAGAATTTACGGTTAAAATTGGAGAATAATTATGGTTACAATCAAAAAATATGAACCAAAATATTTTGAGGATGTCCGTCAGGTGTGCATAAACACGGGTCCTTTGGAAGCCAAAACCAATCCTGATATGCGAGATTTCATCCTTTTCACCTTTTGCGACTATTACTGCGAGCAGGAGCCCGAAAATGCCTTTGTGCTTGTTGATGAAAACGATGTTGCTCAGGGATATGTTTTCGGCTCAACAAATTTTTGGTCATACATAAAGAAAATCAGACCCTACCTTGCAAAGGTTAAAAAGCTCGGCAGGAGCTATTATATGGATGCACTCGGTGAAATCATCGGTCACGGTGTTTATTCGCTCCGCTACCCTGCTCATCTTCACATTGATATCAATGCGCCATTCAGAGGCAACGGTAACGGCTCACGCATGATTTCAACCCTTACGGAGCATATGAAGAATGACATGGGTTCAAAATCAATCATGCTTATCGTCGGCACAAGCAACAAGAGGGGCATCAATTTCTATCAGAAGAACGGCTTTAAGATTATCCGTGTCCTCAAGGGCGGCACCGTTATGGCGAAGGAGCTTTGATATGCGATACGGAGTTATTGGCACGGGCTGGATTGCAAAATCCTTTATTGACGGAGCAAGAATGCTTTGCAATGCGGAGTTTGCCGCCGTTTATTCAAGAACTGCCGAAAGCGGAGGCAAATTTGCATCGGCAAACAATATTCCCGAGGTTTTTACGGATATCAACACCTTCGCAAAGGGTGACTTTGACGCGGTATATATCGCAAGTCCCAATCGCCTGCACTATGAGCAGTCAAAGCTGATGCTTGAAAACGGAAAGCATGTTATCTGCGAAAAGCCGATAACCGTTGAGCCTGAAGAGCTTGAGGAATTGCAGTCACTCGCAAAGAAAAACGGGCTTACTTACATTGAAGCGATAATGTATATGTTCAATCCTGCAAAAGATTTGCTGAAAGACGCAATTTCAAAAATCGGAAGAATAACGAGCGTCCACTTCGATTTTTCGCAGCTTTCTTCAAAATATCCTGCCTATCTTGCAGGCAGTCTGCCTAATATATTCAATCCTGCGCTTGCAACGGGCTGCTTAATGGATTTAGGCATTTACTGCGTCTACCCTGCCCTTGATTTATTCGGTCTGCCCGAAAAAATAACCGCCTGCGCCCACTTTATGGAAAGCGGCGCTGACGGCAGCGGAAATGCGGCATTGCTCTATCCCGATAAGCTGGTTAATCTTACATATTCAAAGCTCGGTCAGGACAGGCTCGGCTCGCAGATTTTCGGCGACGAAGGAACAATAACCATCGAATCAATTTCAAAGCTGATTAACATGAAGCTGATTGATAACAAAGGCAATGCAACCGAAATAATCAGCGAAGTTGAAAAAGAAAAAATCATGGGTTATGAGGCAAAAGCATTTGAGGATTTCATCAGCAATCCCGATAACCCGTATTATGCAACAGTCAGTGAAAGAGCCTTGCAGGTCAGCAGAGCTATGAAAGAGATAAGAAATTTAAGCGAAATAAAGTTTGGATAAAACAAAACCGACTGCAATCAAACTGCAGTCGGTAATTTTTTTCACGCGTTAACTGTTTCTTTTTCTTCCGCAGAGGCTTCTTTTTCCTCAACGGGAGGAAGCTCAACGGGCTGAAGAGAAACAACAAGGTTTGTTATTGATGATGCAAGATAGATTGCGGCACTGACGAAAATCCCCCAGCTCGGTCCGCACTGAACTGCATCTGCAAGGGTGCTTGCTTCCATCATTCCCGAGAAATCATGGAAACAGTATGCGCTTGCGAGCATGAACAGACTAGCAAAAAGGTTTGTTACAAACAGTCCCTTGCTGTTGAACTTTTTGAAGTTAAGCAGCAGAAAAACAAGGCTGACAAGCAGCGAGAGAGCCGCAAGAAGAACAAACACTATTGAAAGCATGAATCTGAGAGATGCATCACCGATTATTTCTGAACCGGGAGCTTTGAAAATTCCGAGAATATCGAAATTAAGAAGGTTAAGAACCATTGTTACCGCATTGATTGTTACCTTTTCATCGCAGAACGGAATCGAAACCGCCATTGTTCCAAAGGGAAGAAGAAGCGAAAACAGAGGAAGAACGCTGATTGGGATTCTTGCGATTCTCAGCTTTGTGCCGACGAATGAATACTTGAATCTTCTCATTGTTTCACGGAGCTTTGCAAAGGCAATTTCAGCCTCAATCGCATCCTGCTCAAGTCTGTTTTCCCAGTCGTAGTTTGCAATGTTTACTCCGCAACCGGGGCATTCAGCTTTAACATCCCATATATGAAGTTTACGGTCACACTTAGGACATCTTGCCATAAGATTCACACCTTTTCTAACATTAATAAATTTATTTTATACTCAATCCGATTTTATGTCAATAATTATTTTTGACCATAGTATGCACCTGCGCCGTGCTTTCTGAAATAGTGCTTTTTCTGAATGTGCTCGTTTGCAGGCTCTGCATTAAGAGTTTTGCTGAGATATGACATCTTGGCAACCTCTTCAAGAATAGCCGAGTTCTTTGCCGCATCCGCGCCGTTTTTTCCCCAGGTGAAAGGTCCGTGCGAACGAACGAGAACCGCAGGCACTGCATTATAATCAATTCCTCTGGTTTCAAAGCATTCGGCGATAACCTTGCCTGTATTAAGCTCATATTCGCCCTCGATTTCCTCTTTCGTGAGGTCCCTTGTGCAGGGCACACTGCCGAAGGCAAAGTCTGCATGGGTAGTTCCGTAACAGGGAATATCGCTTGCCGCCTGCGCAAACGAAACGGCAAAGGTTGAATGAGTATGCGCTACACCACCGATTTCGGGGAATCTGCGGTAAAGCTCAAGATGGGTCGGAGTATCCGATGAAGGATTAAGCTCACCCTCAACCTTTTCGCCGTTAAGATCCATAACAACCATATCCTCGGGCTTCATTTTATCATAGTCAACGCCCGAAGGCTTGATTACAACAAAACCTGTTTCTTTGTCGATTTCAGAAACATTGCCCCATGTGAAAAGCACAAGCTTATATTCAACAAGCTTAAGATTTGCTTCGTATACTTTTTGTTTGAGATTTTCAAGCATATTATTTCTCCTTATACAAATAAAGAAGTTATTACGGTAGAATAAACATGCGACGGATTTTTAAGAAAGTTGCGCTTGATGCTGTCTGCCTGTTCAATATCGGCAGCATATACCGTCAGCTCCATAAGCGTTTCCTCCTTATGGATAACCTTGAATGTAACATAATAGCCGTTTTCCGCTTTTTTTACTTCAACGGTATTTTCGCCCTCGCGCTTTTCAAGAAGCTGAAGATTGATGGCATCCGCAAGCGCCGTTTCTTTAACGGATTTGGGAAGCTCACGCGAAAGCTCATTGACGGAGAGCGCACCCTTCGGTGTAAGATACAGAAATCCGTCAGTCTCCGAAAGATTTCCGTTATCAAGAAGCTCATCGAGAGCCTGGATAGCCTCAAAATAATTTGCAAGTCCGTGAAGCTGCAGTGCTTCAATAATCATACTGTTTTTAATCGGGTCACTGAGCTTACTGACAACAAAGGTTATCAGTATTTTTATCTGTGTTGTGTTGCGAAGTCCGCCGGGTTCAACACCGTCGGAAAAAGCATTGAATTCATTATCCATTGACATTTACAATCTCCCTGCGCTGTGCAAGCTCGTTTTGGATTTCTTCCTTTTTCTTGCCCGTGTAATCGTTAAAGAACATCGGAATTGCACACAGTGCAAGGCTGACAGCAGGAATAATTGTTACCATTATAAACATGCCGTCAAGCGTTTCGGTGCTCTGCTGCTGAACTACTTCTATAAGCTTACCTGATGCATCGCGTATTCTTTCGGGCTGAACATAGCCGAAAATATCGAGAACCTGAGTTGTGATAAAGTTTGAAATACCTGCCGTAAGATTGCTGATGAAGGTCTGGCAGGCAAAGCATGCGCCCTCTGAGCGTCTGCCTGTTTTCCACTCAAGATAGTCAACGCTGTCTGCAATCATAGCGTAAGTGATAACATTGAAAATGCCGAGAGGAAGACCTGCGAAAATAAGCATTGCGAGGAACAGATAGAAGTTTGAGTAGCCCACAAGGAACATTATAAAGTGAACAACTGCACCGAAAAATGCTGCCGAAATATAGATGGCTTTGAGCGACATCTTTTTGCGCAGCACGGGCATGAGCACCATTGCAACCATCATGCCTGCGCCGATGGCAACAGTCATAACCGTCTGAACGGGGAATTTCTCTTTATAAGGAGTGAAAAGATAGTTTGCAAGATATGCACCCGAGGTCTGTGCCATAAGCATGGCTGAGCCGAGAATGCTTGAAATGATAACAAGAATAAGAGGCTTGTTTTTGGTGTAAGCCGTAAAATATTCCTTAACCGTAACTTTTTCTTTTTTATCTTCGCATCTTTCTTTGGTTCCGAAGAACGCAAGCCATGAAAGAGTTGTTCCTACAAGCGAAATGATTATTGCGCAGGTAAGATAACCCGAAGAAAGACCGAGTTTCTTGGTGATGGGGTCGATAAGAAGAGTGGGAACTATGCCGCCGATTGTGCAGAAAATTCTTGCGGTTGAGAGAAGCTTGTTTCTCTCGGTTTCAAGAGGTGAAACAACCGCACTCATTCCCCAGAAAGGAACATCCTGAACAGTGAAGCATGCTGCCCATAAAATATATGTTGCTGCGGAATAAACAAGTCTGAATGTATAATTTTCGGTTTCTGGAACATTAAAGAGCAGAATCGTTGAAACAAGAATAATCGGCGGTGAAACAAGAAGGAAGGGACGGAGCTTGCCGAACTTGGTTTTTGTTTTATCAACAATGATGCCCATAACAGGGTCGTTAAACGCATCAAAAATACGGGTGAAAAGAATAATTGCGCCTGCATGCTCAAACTCAAGCTGCATTGCATCTGTGTAGAAAATCAGCAGGAAGGTTGACATGAGGTTATAAATCATGCTTCTGCCAAAGCCTGCAGTTGAGAAACTGAGCAGTTCCCCTGTTTTAAGATATTTCTTTTGCATTATTTGTTTCTCCTTCTGCCTTTGATATCTTTTCTTTTGTTTCTGTTAGGATACATCGGCTGACCGTATCTGCCTCTATTGAGAAGCTCGGGAGTAAGGAAGCGCTCTTTTGTTGCCCATGCACCGCAGACATTTGACCAGCCTTCGCAGTATGCACGGTAATAAGAAACATTCTTTTCTTTTCGCATTTTAACAAAATACGGAGTGTTGCACCATATTACCGAAGGAAGCGCTATAACAAACAAAAACACAGGGCCGAGAATCAATGACTGAACGGTGTGACCGTATTCGTGAATCTTTGTGTCGTGAAGCCTGTCACCCTCACGGTTTTTGTTGATAAAAATAAACATTCCGAGTGAAACACCGCCGAAATTCTTTTTATCAATATATGTAATCAGCGCGTTGTGATACCATTCGCTTTCAGCACCCTTTGATTTGTACACTGCAAGCATAACAAGACCCATGATATTCTGCACAATCGCATAGGTGAATTGCCAGAGATAAAACAGGATTGACTTTATAATTTTCACATAATCACCCACTATAATCATAATTACAGTTATGATACCATAATTTCAAATTTTTTGCAAGTATATATGTTATATTATAATCTTTATAAATGTTGACAACACCAAACTGTTGTGATATACTTACAAATTGTAAAATAAATACTTGACCAATAAAAGATTATGACGGAGACAGTAGCTTTTGCAACAGCAAGCAAAGTGAGGCAGAGATAGTGTGAACCTGCCCTTGCCGCAACGGTGAATATCACTCCCGAATCGCAAACCGAAAGCATCTGCAAGTAGGCTTTGACGGAATCCCACCGTTATCGGGAAGCATAAAGATCGGGTTATGTGGGTTGTTATTTTCGGATTGTACCTTGTCCCGTTCGGGTCAGGGTTTTTATTTTTTGTTAAAGAATATTTCAAATAAATCGGAGGAATGCAAAATGTACGAAAAGGTTTCGTCAAATTTTGATTTCGTTGCCAGAGAAAAAGCCGTGCTTGATTTCTGGAAAGAAAATCAGATTTTCGAAAAAAGCATTGAAGAGCGCAAGGACTGCCCGACATACACATTCTATGACGGTCCCCCCACCGCTAACGGAAAGCCCCATATCGGTCATGTTCTTACCCGTGTTATCAAGGACATGATTCCCAGATACAGAACAATGAAGGGCTACATGGTTCCCAGAAAAGCTGGCTGGGATACCCACGGTCTTCCCGTTGAGCTTGAAATTGAAAAAGAACTCGGCATCAACGGCAAAGAGCAGATCGAAAGCTACGGTCTTGAGCCGTTCATCGGACGCTGCAAGGAAAGCGTTTGGAAATACAAGGGCATGTGGGAGGATTTCTCGGGCACAGTCGGCTTCTGGGCAGACATGGATAATCCCTATGTTACCTACCACAACAGCTACATTGAATCCATCTGGTGGTCACTCAAGGAAATTTGGAATAAGGGACTCCTTTATAAGGGCTTCAAGATTGTTCCCTATTGCCCCAGATGCGGAACTCCCCTTTCATCACACGAAGTTGCTCAGGGCTACAAGGCAGTCAAGGAGCGTTCGGCAGTAGTCCGCTTCAAGGTTATCGACGAAGATGCTTATTTCCTTGCATGGACAACAACTCCCTGGACTCTTCCCTCAAACTGCGCACTCTGCGTTAACCCCGACGAAACCTACTGCAAGGTCAAGGCTGCTGACGGCTATACCTATTACATGGCAAAGGCTCTTCTTGAAAGCGTTCTCGGTTCACTCGGTGACAAGGAAAACGGCGTTGAGGCTTATGAAATCCTCGAAACCTATGCAGGCACAGACCTTGAATACAAGGAATACGAGCCTCTCTTTGCATGCGCAGGCGATGTTGCAAAGAAGCAGAATAAAAAGGCTCATTTTGTTACCGTTGATAACTATGTTACCATGAGCGACGGTACAGGCATCGTTCACATCGCTCCCGCATTCGGTGAAGACGACGCAAAGGTCGGCAGAAACTACGACCTTCCTTTCGTTCAGTTTGTTGACGGCAAGGGCAACATGACTGAAGAAACTCCCTATGCAGGCATGTTCGTTAAGGACGCAGACCCCAAAATTCTTGTTGATCTCGACAGCGAAGGCAAGCTCTTCTCAGCTCCCAAGTTTGAGCATGACTATCCCTTCTGCTGGAGATGTGACACTCCCCTCATCTATTACGCAAGAGAATCCTGGTTCATCAAGATGACAGCCGTTAAGGATAATCTTGTTAAGAATAACAACACCGTTAACTGGATTCCCGAAAGCATCGGTAAGGGCAGATTCGGCGACTGGCTTGAAAATATTCAGGACTGGGGCATCAGCCGTAACCGTTACTGGGGCACTCCCCTCAACATCTGGGAATGCGAATGCGGTCACAGACATTCAATCGGTTCAATCGAAGAGCTTAAGTCAATGAGCAGCAATTGCCCCGACGATATCGAGCTTCACCGTCCGTTCATTGATGATGTAACAATCAAGTGCGAAAAGTGCGGCGGCGAAATGAAGAGAGTTCCCGAGGTTATCGACTGCTGGTACGATTCAGGCGCAATGCCCTTCGCACAGCATCACTATCCGTTTGAGAATAAAGACCTCTTTGAGCAGCAGTTCCCTGCAGAATTCATCTCTGAGGCTGTTGACCAGACAAGAGGCTGGTTCTATTCTCTCATGGCTATCTCGACTCTTCTCTTTGACAAGTCACCCTATAAGAATGTTATCGTTCTCGGTCTTGTTCAGGACGAAAACGGTCAGAAGATGTCAAAATCCAAGGGCAATGCGGTTGACCCGTTTGATGCACTTGCAAAGCACGGCGCAGACGCAATCCGCTGGTATTTCTATACCAACTCCGCACCCTGGCTTCCCAACAGATTCCATGATAATGCTGTTGTTGAAGGCAAGAGAAAATTCATGGGTACTCTCTGGAACACCTATGCATTCTATATTCTCTATGCTAACATCGATAAGTTTGACCCCTCAAAGCATGAGCTTGATTACAGCAAGCTTTCCGTTATGGATAAGTGGCTCCTTTCAAAGCTCAACACACTTATTGACACGGTTGACGGCTATCTTAACAGCTACGCTATCCCCGAGGCTGCAAAGGCACTCCAGAGCTTCGTTGACGATATGAGCAACTGGTATGTACGCCGCGGCAGAGAGCGTTTCTGGGCACAGGGTCTTGAGCAGGATAAGATTAATGCTTACATGACTCTCTACACTGCTCTTGTTACGGTTGTTAAGCTTGCTGCTCCCATGATTCCTTTCATGGCAGAAGATATCTACCGCAACCTGGTTTGCAGCATTGATAAGAACGCTCCCATCAGCGTTCATCTTTGCGATTATCCCGTATCGGATGCAAATCTTATCAACAAAGACCTTGAAGCTTCAATGGACGAGGTTCTTAACATTGTTGTTCTCGGCCGTGCAGCAAGAAACACCGCAAACATCAAAAACAGACAGCCTCTCGGCAAGATTTACGCAACAGCTGCAAAGGCTCTTGATAAGGAATGCTGCGAAATCATTGAGGATGAACTCAATGTTAAAGAGCTTGAATTTGTTACCGATTCATCGGGCTATGTTTCATACAGCTTCAAGCCTCAGCTCAAAACACTCGGTCCCAAATACGGCAAGCTCCTCGGTGCAATCAGAGAAAAGCTCGCTTCGCTTGACGGCTCGGCTGCAAAGAAAGAGCTCGATGAAAAGGGCGCAATCACCTTTACTGCAGGCGACACAGAAATCTCACTTGCAGTTGAAGACCTTCTTATTGAAACCGTTCAGAAAGAAGGCTACCACGCAGAAAGCGGCAACGGCGTTACCGTTGTTCTTGATACAAACCTCACCGACGAACTAATTGAAGAAGGCTTCGTAAGAGAGCTTATCTCAAAAATTCAGACCATGCGTAAGGACGCAGGCTTTGAGGTTATGGATACAATAAAGATTTATGTCAGCGGCAACGCAAAGATTGAAGCAATCTTTGATTCAAACGCAGACACAATCAAGCATGATGTTCTCTCAACAGATATTATCGCATCCGCAGGCGGCTCATACACCAAGGATTGGGATATCAACGGAGAAAAGGTAACCCTCGGCGTTGAAAAGAACTGAATAAAATGATTAACCCCCGATGTTCTTTGAACATCGGGGGTTGCTGCATTAACAATTATTCTTCTTCCATTATTTTATAAGCGGCAACTACTTGCTTGATTGCAGCCTTATCTTCCGCAGATACAGTTAAATCATAACGATATCTGTCGCCTTCAAAACGGACAATGGTCTCTTTTGAATTTGCGATTTTCTCAAGCATCTCCATATCAGTCGACGAGGGGTTATAATCATAATATTCCCAAACATCGCCGCTGTCATTATCTCTTTCAACATTGCTGTAACCAACGGTCTTATAATATCTTTCTCCGTCAATAAGGAAAGTAAGTTCTTCCCAGAAAATCCAATCATCGCCTGTATAATTAAATTTAAGACGAACCCAAAAATGTCCGTCATTCTCACCTATATAAGGAAGAACATAAGAACGCGTATCTATATATTTGGGATAATTCTTTGATTTATAGAATGTATTTCCGGTAACTTTATCGTGTTTGCTGTTAAAGCCTGCAAGAGCAGCCTTGATTCTCTTTTGTCTGTCGGCCGCTTTAAGCTCTTTAAGGGTGGTTTTTGCCGCAGTGAGCTTTCCATAGTTTGTAACCTTTTCCTTATCGCTGTCGTTAAGCTTTTTATAAACTTCATCGGCAGTATCAATGGCATCGCCGCTGTTGAGAGTTACTGTGCCGATTTTATCAATAAGAGCAATAACCTGATTGACTCTCAGTGAGCTTATCTCTGCTTCAGCCTTTTCAAGAGTTGCATAGTTCGAAACAACATTTTTAACATCCTCATCGCTGTTGTCGTAGGCCTCTCTTGCCTTTTCGATTGCCTCTGCACTTTCAAGAGTAATTGCGCCGATTGCGTTGATTGCATCCTCTACGGCTTTAACCTTTGAATCTAATACAAGCTGATCATATGTTTCACGGGCAGCCTCAAGCTTATCAAGATTATCAAGCTCTTCGCGATGTTCAGAAATAAGAGCGTCAACCGCTTTCTCAGCAGCAACGATTTTTGCATCGCCGGTTTCAAGCGAAACTATGCCGATTTGCTCGATAAGGGCATCTGCAGCCTTTGCCTCGTCACTCTTTTTAAGTGCATTTGAAATTGAGCTGATTAATATAACGGCTAAGATTACGCCTGCAACGATAAGAAATTTTTTGCTCTTGAAGAAGCTTTTTTTCTTAACAGGCTGCGGCGAAAACGGCTCAGCTGCAGAAGCCGCCTGAACTGCGGGTTCTTCGGGCTTTGAAATTTCAGTTGCATTGATTTCCTGTTTTTCTTGCGAAATTTCGTTTTCTAATACAGGGTTGTTGTTTGTTTCCATATCTTTCTTCCTCCTTCAATTTGTTTATATTATAGTCATTTTTATGACTATTGTCAATAATATAATCACAATATACCATTAAATGTGGTGATAAATATGATTATATACGACCCGTTTTGGAAAACATTGAAAGAGCGCGGAGAAAGCACCTATACACTTATAAATAAATACGGAATCAGCAGTGCAACAATCGACAGAATCCGAAAAGGCAACGGCATAACAACGCAAAAGCTGAATGATTTATGCACAATATTGAAGTGTCGAGTTGAAGAAATAATTGAATTTGTTGATGAATAACCCCCGATGTTCTTTGAACATCGGGGGTTGCTGCATTAAAATATCATTTTGTAAAGCACCAGCAGAACGGTTGAAAACATTTTTGCAATGTTATTAAAGAAGCCGTGAATGCTTTCCATAACATTCTGCGCGTTACCCTGTGCGGTAACGGTGCCGTAGCCTTCGATTGTGCCGTTGTTATCGTCTACTCCGTCGTCATCAACGATAAATGCATGAACAAGCGGAGAAACTGCGGCAAGAAGGAAATATTCCATCGGGGTTACACCGCCGAAAACCTTTGTGCCGAGCTTTGTCAGGTCGGTAACGATTGAGTCTGTACCGAGGTCTGCAAGAATTGCATTTGCAGCTTCAAGGAAAACTTCATCCGTAACGGTTGCGAGATCATCCTTGAGAAGAAGAGCAACAAGACGCAAGAAAATTGTTATCTCTGTTGACGAGAAATCATAGTTTTCCGAGCCTTCATAGTGAGCTGCAACAAGCTCTGTTGCAACCTGCCAGCCTGTTTCATATTCGCTGTCGGGAATATCAAGATTATATTCCTTGGCAAGCTCCTGAATTCCGCCTTCACCATAGAGAGGCTGTTCAAGAATCTTTCTGAGGCCTCCGACTGCAGTATTTACAAGGTCATAGAAGATTTCGCCTTCTGCAATACCTATCTGCTCCATTTTAAGTGAACGGGTAAGACGCCACTGAACACCTGCCTTAAGGAAACCTTTGGCATATGCGTTAAGACCTGAATTCATAAGGTCAAGCTGTTCCTGTGAATAGCCTTTAACAGTTGCAGAAAGAGCATCGGTATCAAGCGTATCAACAGTCTGTGCCTGATACTTAATTTCCTTTTCGCTGATTTCAAAGGTTCTGTACTGGAGAGGATACATGGTCAGCGAGGTTGTTGCAAAATCATAGATAACATTGCCGGCAGGGCTTGTGTATGATGTTGCGTCGCTGCAATGCTCGTGTCCTGTGAAAACAAGCTTGATTCCCCAGTCAGCAAAGAGAGTTGCCGTGGTATAATGGAATCTGACAATGAAATCGTGGCTGAGAATTCTCTGAAGAGGAAGATGATCAAGAAGATTATGATGCATCATAAGGATAGGATATCTGCCGTCCTCTTTTGCAAGCTTTGCCTGCTCACGCACCCATTCAAGCTTCTCGATTGTCATACCGTCCTCTGTGGACTTATCATAGTCGCAGCTATCAAGAGAAATAAGTCTGTATTTTTCGCCGAGGTTTGCAGTATATGAGCAGTTCTCCTCAACCGTTGTGAGAGCCTGATCATAGCCAAAATCGTGATAGATTTCTTTGAAATCTTCGTATGTTGTTTCGCAGTTGAGACCTGCATCGTGGTTGCCGACAGTAACATAAATCTGTTTGCCGGTCTTTTCTTCAAAAGCCTTGAATTTTGCGGCAACATCAACATGCTCCTGCTTGATTGATTTGCCGTTATCGGCAAGGTCGCCGGAAATCAGAACGAAATCAACATTATCGTTTTCTGCGCACTGATTGAGAAATTCATCAATGATGAATCCGCTTTCGTTTTCCATTGCAGCACGGCGGTTTGCATACCAATAGATTTCATCATCAATTTCGCCGCTTGCAGTAAGCTCTTCTTCGGGTACATTGTAGTGAAGGTCGGATGCAACGGCAAACTTAAGGTCGGGTTCATTTGTTTCTGCCGCAAAAGCAACGGAAACACATGAAACAACCATAAGAACCGAAAGTAAAACACTGACAAACTTTTTCATTTCTATTCCTCGCTTTTTATATTTTCATAACACCGAGTGCATCAAGAACCGATGAGATAAGAATCAGAACAATACATACGGGTGCAATATATTTGATAACGATTGTGAAAAGAGTTTTTGCTTTGAAAGGACCTGTAAGCTCAATTTCTTCAATGAGTGACTTGGGCTTGATAACATAGCCAACAAAAATACAGGTGAAAAGTGCAACAATCGGCATAAGAATACTGTTACTTGCGAAGTCAAACATATCAAGAAATGTCATTCCGTTGACGGTAATGTTGCTGAGCAGGCCAAAGCCGAGCGACGAGGGAAGACCGAGAAGAATACTGAAAACAAGAACAAGAATGCATGTTTTATTTCTGCTCCAGCCGATTTTGTCTCTGACTATGGAAACAACTGTCTCCATAAGAGAAATCGATGAGGTGAGCGCTGCAAAAAGAACAAGAAGGAAGAATGCAGCACCGATAAAGCTGCCGCCCTTCATGCTTTCAAAAACCTTGGGTAGAGTAATGAACATGAGTCCGGGGCCCTTGCCGAGGGCTGCCTCATCACCACCCGAGAAAGCAAAAACTGCGGGAACAATCATAAGACCAGCAAAGAAAGCAACTCCGGTGTCAAAAATTTCAATCTGTCTTACAGATGATTCAAGGTTAACATCCTTTTTCATGTATGAACCATAGGTAATCATAATACCCATGGCGAGTGACATTGAATAGAAAAGCTGACCCATTGCCGAAAGAACGGTTGTTGCCGAAAACTTACTGAAATCAGGCTTGATATAATAAATAAGTCCGTCAATTGCTCCGGGCATAAACAAAACATAAACTGCAATAAACACCGTCAGCACAACGAGAATCGGCATCATAAACTTACTGACCTTCTCAATGCCTTTTTCAACACCGAGAAAAACTATAAGCGCAGTTAAGCCGATAAACAGAAGGAACCAACCGATAGGCTCAATCGGCTTTGCAATAAAGTTTTCAAAATAGCCGTCTGCCGCAGCTTCAGCCATTCCGCCCGTTGCAAATACGGTTAAGTATTTGGTAACCCAGCCGCCGATAACGGAATAATAAGGCAGGATTATAACGGGAATTATTGACGCAATAGCACCTATGAATGAATATTTTTTGTTAAGTGTGCGGAATGCGCCGATTGCGCTCTGCCCTGTTTTTCTGCCGATTGCAATTTCGGCACACATGAGAGCAAATCCGAAGGTTACGGCAAGAACAATATAAACAAGAAGGAAAATACCTCCGCCGTATTTTGCCGCAAGATAAGGGAAACGCCAGATATTACCTAAACCAACCGCTGAGCCTGCAGCCGCAAGCACAAAGCCGATTTTACCGGTAAAACTGCTTCTTTTTTCAGCCATACTGAAACCGTCCTCTCAAAAATAATAATTTATTATCTCATATAAAACAAAATATTACAAGCAAAATATACAATTTTTCTTAAAAATTATTGTTTTACTTGATATATGAGACATGCCGTGGTAGAATTTCAAAAAGGGGGAAATAATATGAAACTTGAATATATGCTCGGTGCAAATGACGAAAAACCGCTTGAAAGCCTTGTCAATAACGGCGGATATACCGCAATTTTTCGCAGAATAGGCGTAGTCGGTGACAGTCTGTCTTCGGGTGAATTTGAAAGCATGGATAAAAACGGCAATAAAGGCTACCACGATTATTTTGAATATTCATGGGGGCAGAATCTTGCCCGTATGTGCGGCAGTGAATGCATCAACTTTTCAAGAGGCGGCATGACTGCAAAAGAATACTGCGAAAGCTTTGCAGACCATATGCGTTTCTGGGACCCTGCCCTCGCCTGCCAGTGCTACATTATTGCACTCGGCGTTAACGATATTCACAATGCAGGGCAGGAAATAGGCTCGGTTAATGATATAAAAGAGGATTACACTCAGAATGCTGAAACCTTTACGGGCTACTATGCCCAAATCATTCAGAGGCTCAAAAAGATTCAGCCGAGAGCAAAATTCTTTCTTATGACGATGCCGAGGGGTGAAAGCCGCCGCATACAGGAAAAATCTCAGGCTCACAGAAAAATCCTTTACGATATCGCAGAATATTTTGATAATACCTATGTGCTTGACATCTATGAAAACGGCCCTGTTTATGACGATGAATTCAAAAAAAGATTCTATTTGGGCGGCCATATGAATCCCATGGGATATGTTTTCACCGCGCATATGGTTGCATCGTACATTGATTATATAATCCGTCACAATATGGATGATTTCAAGGAAGTCGGATATATAGGCACTGATTTGGAATATAACGGATAACACCATATAACAACAACGCCCCTCGGATAACCGAGGGGCGTTGTTGTATAAAAAATCATCCGAAAAGATTTGCAAAAAACTCTCCGATTGAGGCAAAAAATTCGCTTATCGCCTTCATAATTTTTTCGAAGAAATTAAGCTCAGGCTCTTCAGGGATAAAAGTACCTTCAGGGCACACCATAACATACAGATAATCAGAAATTGCATTTTTTTCTCCGTCAAATGCAACGAGCTTTGAACCGTCATAATTTTCACTGACAAAAATATCGTGCGCCGTTGACTCTCCGGTTAATATTACAGGATTTGCAAGTGCGGCAGTATAACCCTTTGCAATTATTTTGGAATTTTTTGCAAACACATTTGCCACCGTATCGTCACCGTGATAATTAACATCAATGCCGATGCTTCGAGCCGTCTGCGCATTACCCGAAACTTTTATTTCACCTGCAGCTGCATTAATCTCACCTTCATCGGTCACATCAATCCATCCTGTTTTAATTGCACAGTTTGTTAATGTTTTGGCATTTGAAAAATTATTAAGCGTTCCTGTTTCAACAGAAATCTTTCCGCCTTTTCTCTCGATGTTACTTCCGCTGAAATAACTGCATGCTGCATTCGTGTGCGAATTACAGATACCGTAAAGTGCGGCTTCTGCAGAATCTCCCGAATAGTTGAGGTCACCTGTACGGATTTTCAGAGAAGAACCGTTATTGACATCCAGAATTGCGGTATAGAAAGACGGTGTGCTGTCACCCCATATTCCGTAATTGGCAAGCGTTGCATCTCCCGTATATATTTCAACCTCGCAATCCTGAAAAAGATGCAAAGTTGAATTATGATAAATGCCTGCCGTTACCGCAGCATCACAGGTATCGATTCGAAGAGAGCCTTCGCCTCTGATTTCAGCACCGATCAGATAAATTCCGAATATATTTGATTTTTTTGCAAGCTCAGCATCAAAACCTGTCAGGTCAATATGGTTTTCGCCAACAAGCTCAATGGTAATCTGATGGTCGTTAAGATACTGATTAACAAAAATTCCGCAGTAATTATCCGTCATCTCGCTGTCATAAGCAAATGTATCCTCGGGAATATTGTAAGTTCCCGTTATGGTTGCATTTGTGAGAATAAGCTTATCCCATTCATAATCATATTTTACCGAACCGCCGTCACCGAAAACATCGTTATAGTTTTCGTCAGTAACCTTTATTCCTCCGACCCAGACTGCAGGTCTGTTAATCTCACCTGCAAACAGCGTTGCAGATGCAGCTACCGACAGTCCGCTTAAAATAATGACAGCCGATAACATAACCGATAAAATTTTTAATACTCTGTTTTTCATTCCGTTTTCCTCCGTTTCATGCTTTTATAAATTAAGTATAGCATATTAAACTGATAATGTCTACCAACTTTGGTTTACATTTAAAAAACGGCGAAAACAAACAATGTTTTCGCCGTTTTTTAAATTACGGATTTTTCCTTACAGTCGTCATTCCGTCAAAGGTAACAAAATAATCTCCCTGTTTCAAATCTGTTCGCACGGGATAATCGGTTGAAATAATGTTTGCGCCGCTTGCGAACGCATTTTCACGGCGCTCTTCGGTTATCTGCGCAAATTTATCTGCACGGGTGCGTACCATTATCTTTTTACCGTAAATAACATCCTCTTGGATTTCAAGCAATTCTTCAGGTGCATTGCAAAGAATCAACGAAGTGCAATCACGCTCAGCATCCTCGGGACGAAGCATCGGAAACATAGCCTGAGTTTTAATTGAAGGGTCGATACTGATATAATCCTCGGTCACACCGCCTTCGTGAAGAAGAACCACTACCTTTCCGAGCATATCCTTAACCTCGCACCAGTCATCCGCCGCTCGCATCTCGCCGAACGAAGCGTAATCACGCAGCATATCGGTAGGAGTGAAAAGCTTTTCACCAAGACCTTCTCTGAGCACTTTATCAAAAGCCTTTGCATATTCAACATTGAAAAACTCCATATCCTTGAGAGGAATAAAGGCACTTTTCGGCTCGATAATTATTGTTATCGGCAGATGGTTGGGATTATTCTCCGACCACATTGAAATTTCTTTTAATGCAAGAGAAAAATCGTAGCATGAGGTTGACATTTCAATATACGGGCTATGCATGCAGGTGAATGAGATTTCGCCGTCACGGTCAAATGTTTCGATATCCATTTCAAAGCTTCGGATTCCGCAGTTGAGCTGACGAGTGAGCGTTTCGCTCTCAAACTCACCGCCTTCTGCCGAAAACAATCCGAAAGTCAGCGTTTCAAGATTTTCATAGAGCTTCATGGTTTCATCAAGAATTGCGGTCTGATAGCTGTTATGCGTTCCGAGAAAGCTGATTTCATTGAATTTTATTCCTGCCTCAAGCTCTGCTACAAGGTCACCTGCAAAAATTGAGCTTTCATCAACAGGCGCAATTTCTCCGCTTATATATGCCTTCTCAAGCTCAGCGATGCGCTTAACCTGAGCAGCAACATCCTCTTCAAGTCTTTCAAGGCTTGAAGGAAAAATTGAAATCAAAGCAACAATCGCCGAAATCAATGCAGGGAACCATCTAATAACACGGTTTAATATTTCTGAAATCATTTTTCTCTCTCCCAAATTAACTTTTTAAAGCTTTTCTGCGTATGCAAGTGCTTCGTCAATATTCGGCAGAAAATTTTTCTCCCCTACCTCATCAAAGAAGCCCGATTTTTTCATAACCGAAAGCGGCTGTTCGTTTGTATGTGAAAGAATAAGAGTGAGTCCGTTCTTTTTGCAGTCATTATAAATCTCATAAAGCGAACGCATCGCCGTTGCATCAAGCGACGGAACATTTCTCATTCTGAGGATAACCGTTTTCACTCCTTCTTTAACGGGAACGGCGCGAAAGGTTTCACTTGAAGCAAAGAACATCGGTCCTTCAAATTCAACAACCTCGGTATGGTCTGGGATTTTTTTCATTCTCTCGCTGTCTGCCGAGATATCCTCGCCGTGCGAAGTCCATGTTCTGACTTTCGCAACATCAGCCATTCTCTTCATAAAGAGCACAACCGCGATAAGCATGCCGACCTCAATTGCAACAACAAGGTCAAAAACAACCGTTAAAACAAAGGTTACAACAAGAACAAGAATATCGCTCTTGGGTGCGGTTTTGCAGATTTTAACAAACTGACGCCACTCGCACATATTATAGGCAACCATAAAGAGAATTGCTGCGATAACAGGCATGGGAATCCATGCGGCATAGGGCATGAGAACAACGAGAATGAGAAGAAGGACTGCAGCGTGAACAATACCTGCAATCGGAGTGCGTCCCCCATTTTTGACATTTGCCGCGGTTCTTGCGATAGCTCCCGTTGCGGGAATACCTCCGAAAAGACCCGAGCAGATATTGCCGACGCCCTGCGCGATAAGCTCGGTGTTGGAATTATGCTTATCGTTAATCATTCCGTCGGAAACAACACATGAGAGAAGCGACTCAATTCCTGCAAGAATAGCAATCGTGAACGCACTCGGAATAAGCTCTTTTATTGCACCGAAATCAAATGCAGGTAACGAGAATGAAGGAAGGTCGCGCGAAATGGTATAAAGGTCGCCGACGGTGTTAACATCCATTTTAAGCGCCTTGACCATAACAACTCCGACCACAACAGCAATCAGCGAACCGGGAATTTTTTTGCTGATTTTAGGCCATACGATAAGCACTGCCATCGCAACCGCACCGACAATGAGCGCCTGCCAATTGAAGGTTGTTATTGACTTTGCAACCGCTTCAAGCTTTTCAACGGTTTCAACCGCATGAGTGCCTTCGGGGAAGGTAAGACCGAGAAAATCCTTTATCTGACCGATAACAATTGTGAGCGCAATGCCCGAGGTAAAGCCCGTTGTTATAGTGTGCGGAATATATTTGATGAGCGAACCGAATTTAAAAACACCCATTAAAATAAGGATAATACCTGCCATGATTGTTGCAATAACAAGTCCGCCTGTTCCGAACTGGGCAACGATGCCTGCAACGATTGTTGCAAATGCGGCGGTGGGACCCGAAATATTGACATTACTGCCGCCGAGAAACGCAATAACAAAACCTGCAACAATGGCGGTGTAAAGTCCCTTTTCGGGCGATACTCCCGATGCAATCGCAAGAGCAATTGAAAGCGGGAGAGCAATAATCGCAACTATAACGCCTGCGATAAGGTCATTTGCGAATTTTTTGCCGCTGTAACCTTTAAGCGACGAAAAAAGCTTAGGCTGAAATATGTTCATAACAAACCTCTTGATATAAAAAGAATCCGACAAAACAAGCGTTTTGCCGAATTCTAATTATACTCTTTTTTCTATCGATTACAAGCAATTCCGCCAAGTTTTTCCGCCATTTGCGCAAATTCGGAAAATGTTACAATCACGGCGGATTTTCACCGCGGTTTGGTGGGCAGTTTTTTGTTTTTTAACTATTACTTAGCCCATTCCGCCAAAGTTAAAAGCAACTCCATCGAAACTTCGAAAATCGGTTTCAGAAAAGGAAAGAATCCCAGAAGATATGCTAACGGTATTGTTGCCAGATGTATCAATGCAAATGTTATCATTTTTGTCACTCCATTTTGTAATTTATAATTCAATGAAATATCTGCGATCAGGTAAAGAAATTATGAATCTGATCCAGTACTAATTGTTGAAACATCGCTTCGCCCAATTCCGGATCCTGTATCGCCATTATGATTGGCATTAACAATACCTCCGCTATTATAAAGAGCGATTTCAAAAGACCTATCATTATTGCTGCCTCCTGTGGGGTTGTTTTTTGTTTATCTCTCAGACAACTGAAATTAATTATCAGTGTGTAAGGCCATCGGTTCTCCGAGCCGTGCAACATTATTTTAAAACAGTTCATCGGCAACCCATTCAAAAGCCTGCTTAATTATATAATATATATAATACGGTATCAGCGGAATTTCAGCAATCATGCCGCCCACCATAAAAACAGTAAAAAATCCTAAAAGCTGCATTTCGGCAAGAGCCATCTCAAATGTTTTCTTGAGTTTCTCTTTTTCTTCCTGCTCCTTTTCCTCGGGAGTCATATCCTCGGGAACATAAGATTCAAAATTAATCCTGTCGGAGCAAAGCACCGTTCCGTCGGGAGCAACAACCTCGGCAATCACGGAAAAATCTCCGTGGGTAACAGATGTGATTTTTGCCCTTATCGGCACACCCGATTCGGAGTGCATGATATATTCAATCGAGCAGCTGTCGCCCTCTGTTTTCCACGCAAGCTTTGCGCCCTTGTTTTCGCCCGGATAATACTTAATGTAAAACTCCCTGGTTTCGCCCTTTTCAAGCCTGCTGCCAATTTTGCTCTTAACAATATTACAATAGGGTTCAGGCTCCGCGCCTTCATAATACATTTTATGGCCTACCGCAACACCATAGCTCGGTTTTCTGTGTTTAATTTCAACCACTTCGATGAGTTCATCATTAAGATGAAGGCCTGACCATGATCTCTGCTCAACCTTATTCCATTCAGCCTCGGTGCCGGCATAGCTGCAGACAAGATCCGAGCCATCTGCATGAGTGCTTGAAAATGCGCCGTAATAATAGTATTCAAGGCTATTGGGCAGATTAACTCTGTGATACTGCCGCGGATAATTGCTGAACGCATCATCGCCGATGCCCGTAAC
Organism: Acutalibacteraceae bacterium; assembly: GCA_045539875.1. GTDB lineage: Bacteria > Bacillota > Clostridia > Oscillospirales > Acutalibacteraceae > CAG-177. Next base: position 38,528 of record JAZQGF010000019.1, on the reverse strand, counting down.
GCCTTCTTCAACCGTTATAACCCTGATATCAGAAAAATGGTCATACCAGGGAGGAACAAGCGGTGAAGAAACCTCCAATGTGTTTTTGCTTATGTGGTAAAACTTCATTTCACCCTCGCCGCTGATAACGATTTCGCCGTCATCATAGAGTGTCCAGGTGAGGTTTTCGCCCTCTGCGCCGCAAAAACCGCTGTCAACAACAGTTCTTCCTTCCTGCGCAAACGCATGCACGGGAATTGCGGTTAATATCATTGCAATGCACATAATTATCGCTGTTAATTTTTTCATTTTTTGTCCTCCTTTTTTGTCGGTCGGTTCGTGAATCGCCCCTACTCTGCATTTATCCGAAAATCATCTTGACGAGTGCAATCGGTGCTGAAAGCAAAACTTCAACAAGCAATCCGAATGCAAAGGAAAACCATAATCCGAAAGCTCCCGTATACAAAAAAGCCGTTGTTGCATAATGCTCTATCTTTTGGATTATGTTCATGCCTTTTGTCATATAAACAGAAATCGTTTCGCTGTCTGAGGCAAGCAAATTTCCTTCAAGGTCTTTCATTTCAAGTGTGACGGTAACATCACCGTATTTCACGGGATTGAGAACAACCGCAGCATCAAGGTCGGTGCAAGCCAAATCTGTAACAGTCATTTCCATGGCATCTCCGCTTATGCTCCACACAAGCTGAATATCCTCTCTGCCGTTTGCGTTATACTGTGCGTATTTCCGGACAAGCTCGCCCTCTTTAATCTGCTTATTGCTCAAATCGCCTGAAATATAGCAGAAAACCGGCGGCTCTTCGCCTGCGAAATACATTGTGTCATGCCTTGAATTACGGACATAGTCAAGTCTGTCACCCTGAACCTCGCTGCCTTTGTTTCTGCTGTAACGCTTTCCGTCTGGCTCAACAAGACCGATATCCTTGTAGTAATAAATTTTCTTTGTTACATTTTCTGCCCATTCTTCCTCGGTACCTGCATAGCAGATTGAGCGCGCTCTTCCGTAAACAAAAAGTTTAAAATCAGGGTCAAACGGATCGCCCTCATAATATTCAAGCGATTTCGGAAGATTAACCCTGTAATAGCCGAGATTCTCGCCTGCAAATGCATGGTTTCCGATGCTTGTTACACCCTCTTCAAGAGTTATAACTTTGATTTTGCCGTAGTAATCATACCAAGGCGGATTCATGTTGCCGTCACCCCAGATACCGTCGTTCTGATATTTAACAACATACCAATCCATCTCGCCCTCACCGCTGATAACGAGTTCACCGTCATCATAGAGTGTCCATGTAAGATTTTCTCCCTCTGCGCCGCAAAAGCCTGAGTCAACAACCGTTCTTTCTTCCTCTGCAAACGCATACATAGGAATTGCGGTTAGAATCATTGCAATACACATTATTATTGCGGTTATTTTCTTTACTTTTTTCATAATAAGTCCCCCTTAATTATTTTTTGGTAAATTTTTCCGAATTTACCAATTTAATTGTAAAAAACGAATTATTAATATTCAAGACAGTAAATCCTTAAGATTTTTCTAACATACAGACAATTCCAATTGAATGTCCATATAAAAAACAAAACGCAGCCCGAAGGCTGCGTAATTTTACATCTGCTCCAATATATACTGCTTGACATCTTCAAGCTTACTTTTTTCCCAGTCCCCGTTTTCTGCTTTTTCCGCAAGAGGGCAAAGAATAAAGAAATCAAGTGTTTCGCCGGGTACGCGTCCTGTTCTCAAAGGCTCAGCAAAATGCTCTGCCCATTCTTCCTCTGTTGCATTCTTGAACCTGCCGGGATTTAAATATGCCATCTGCCGTTTTGTTGCAGCAATATGCATTTTTGCAGAAAGAGGTGAAAGCAGGTTAAATTCTTCTTCCTGCACATCAACAAAAATTCTCGGCAGCGGTGCTTTCACAACATGCTCGGGACCTCTGAGAATTTCAAGACCCATCGGCTCCCACGAAAATTCGGTTTCGGTAAAGTTGATTTTCACAAGCAATCCGAATTCCGTGTTGAACTGCGAACGCTGATAATCCGTATCAAAAATAAAATTACCAAGCGAATAAAAAATAATTTTATCGCCTACGGTTTCATAATTCATTGGAACATGCGGATGATGTGAAACAACGATATCCGCACCCATTTCAAGATATTTGCGGTAGCGCTCTCTTGTATATGGCGAAGGCAGCGGAGTGAATTCCTCGCCTGCGTGAGCAACGACTATGCACCAGCGGCATGTTTTTTTTATTTCTTTGATGGTATTCTGAATTTCGTCAAGGTCGCTCCAGCTGTAGCATCCTGCTTTATTTTCATCTGCTTTTCTGCATGCCCGCTGATATCCGACGCCGAACATACCGATTCCGCCTGCTTCGTCAAAAATAACGGGGCGCCTTGCTTCGTGTATGTTCATACCTGCGCCGATGGTTTTCGCGCCGTTTTCCTTTGCGATTTCAAGCGTACTTTTTATGCCGAATTCGCCTGCATCCATAATGTGGTTGTTGCAGATATTCCAGATATCCGCATTCATTTTGTTAAGCACCTTCACTGCCTGAGGGTCGATTGTATGAAGAAGCTGCTGAACACCGTCTTTGGTTGTATTCTGCTCAACAGGTGCAACGGGTCCTTCCACATTTGCAACAACATGGTCAGCACTGTTAAGGAATTCGAGAATCTCGTCCGAGATAAGCTCATCGTCATTCCATTTGCCGTACATATATCTGTCAAAACCGATGTCACCTGTAAAAACTAAGGTTGATTTATCTTTCATTGTAGCTTCCCTGCTTTTCAATATATAAAGGAGAAGAGATAATAAAGAATAGATAATAATACAAACAGCGCCCGATTTTCTGCGTTCACTATTATCTATTATTTATTCAATATTATCTCTTATCTAGCCTCGTAAAGAGGCACTGTTTGGCCCGCCCGAAGGGATTTGAACCCCCGTTCTTCAGAATCGGAATCTGCTGCGTTATCCAACTGCGCCACGGGCGGAAATGTTATTTTGCACGCAAATCCCGTGTAGGGGCAGATAATATCCGCCCGTCACAGAATCTGCTGCATTTTCGGGCGGATATTATCCGCCCATGCATCTTTATTATTTAATCTTTTCAATAACCTCGCCTGAGGTGGGCTTGGTTTTATTGATGAATTCCTGAACGGCTTCTGCCGAAGGCATTGCCGCCGAGCAGCTGTGAGCCGAAACAAGCATTGAGGCTGATGCGGTTGCAAATTCAAGTGCATCAGGAACACTCTTTCCAGTGAGGAGAGAATAGATAAATGCCGATGCGTAGCCGTCGCCGCCGCCGAAGCCCTTGAGCATCTTTACGGGGAAGGGCTTGACCTTATAAGCCGAGCCATCGTTAAGATATGCAACAGAACCTTCTTTGCCGTGCTTGATAATAACAATCTTATTGCCGTAGGAGAACCAGCGCGCTGCGGATTCTTCGTCACTCGCACAAACACCTTCAACAGCCTCGGTAAGGTCGAATTCTTCTCTTGAACCGAGAACAATGTCGCTGTTCTTTGCTGCAATTGAATAATAAAGAGAAATTTCGTCTTTATTCTTCCATGTATAGCTTCTGTAGTCGATATCGAAAATAACAACAACGCCGTTTTTCTTTGCAAGGAAAAGTGTTTTGAGCGCAGCTTCTCTTGATGGGCTTGCACAGAGTGCCGTACCCGAAATAACGACAGCCTTTGCGCTCTTAATATATTCCTCGTCAACATCGTCAACGCACACCTGAAGGTCTGCAACACCCTCGCGATACATAAGAATGCTGCTCTGGGTGGGGCTGAGGATTTCGGTGAATGTCAAGCCGAGATTTTCGCCGTTTTCGCATCTGAAAACATGAGAAACATCAATGCCGTCATTCTTAAAATAGTTTTCAACATAATCGCCGAACTGATCATCGGATACTCTTGCAATAAATCCGCATTTTGCACCGAGTCTTGCAAGACCGACTGCAATATTTGCAGGCGAGCCGCCGACATACTTATTAAAATTGCTGCTTTCGGAAAGCGGCATATTCATATCGGTAGGATTAAAGTCAATCGCAATTCGACCGATAGGTATTACATCAAGAGGTTTTGTTTTATCAAATTCAATATAGCTCATTTTTATCCGTCCTTTCATGCTTTGTTGGCACAGCCGAATATTTCTATATGCTTCATTGCATTTTTATATGCGCCCTCAACCTCGGCGGTCTGCAAATCGTAATAGCCCTTAATGACTGAATTTGCATAGGCTTCTCTTACGCTCTGCTCAACCGAATCAAAGGTTGCGGTTGCAATGTTTATCTTATTGATTCCGAGTGATATGCATTTTCTGAAATCGTCGGGCAGAATTCCCGTTCCGCCGTGAAGAACAAGCGGAGCTTTAACAAGCCTTGCCGTTTCTTCAAGAATATCAAAGCGGAGCTTCGGTGTCTGCTTATAATTTCCGTGTGCATTTCCGATTGCAACGGCAAGCGCATCAACATTGGTTTTTTCGTAAAATTCAAGAGCCTGCATGGGAGAAGTGCAGTTAATTGCGATATCCTCGCTGCCGTCCTCACTGCCGCCGACACAGCCGATTTCGCCCTCGCAATCTGCGCCGTATTCCGATGCAAGCTTCTTTATTTCAGCTGTTATTCGTGCATTCTCTTCAAAAGGAAGATGCGAGCCGTCAAACATTACGCTTGTGAAGCCGATATCAAGAGCCTGCTTTATTTTTTCGGTCGTTTTTCCGTGGTCAAAGTGAACGGCAACAGGCATTGAGCTGTTTTTTGCCGCCGCAACCATAAGAGGTCCGATAATCTCAAGCGGAGAATGATTAAGTCTTACCTCTGCAATCTGAAGAATTGCGGGGCTTTTTGTTTCTTCAACCGCTTTCAGCACTCCGAGCACCATTTCCATGTTTGCAACGCTGAAGCTGCCGACTGCGTAGCCGCCTTCTCTTGCTTTTGACAGAAGAGCCGACATATTAACGAGGGACATCTGCTTTTTCTCCCTTCACAGGATTATTATAATAAATCACAGCGCACACCGCACTGGTTAAAGGCAGAGTGAGCAGCATACCCATGCTGCCTGCAAGTGCCTGAAGAATTTCGGCAACTATCATTTCCTTGTTGATAACCTGCTCAAGGCTTGCGTTATAGGCAACAAGCAGAAGTACACTTGTCAGTGAACTGCCGATATATGCAAGAACAAGTGTGTTTGCCATTGTTCCCATCATGTCTCTGCCGATGGTGAAGCCCGATTTCATAAGCTCTTTCGGTGCAATTTCGGGCGATTTTATTTTCAGCTCATGGAGCGACGATGAAATGGACATGGAAACATCCATAACCGCGCCCACCGCGCCTACAATTATCATCGCAAAAATAATTGCTTTGAGGTTTATCGGATTATCGGGGTAAAGCTGGATAAGATAAACCGACTCCTCCTCCAGCAGACCCGTCATATTCAGAAATTTATCCATTATCAGCACAATCAGTCCCGAGCAAAGCACGCCGCACACGCAGCCGATACCTGCGCAGAGAGATTTGACATTAAATCCGCTGATTATGCACAAAGTCATAACCGTTATGAATACACAAACGGCAATTGACCATAAATAGATATTTCTTCCGTTAAGTATTGCAGGGATAAGAACAGCAAAAACGGAAAGGAAGGTAAAACCGAGCGAAATAACCGTTTTCAGTCCCTGCATTCTTGAAAATACAATTATCAGAATACAGAAAACAACAAGCAGCCAAACCAACGGAGTTATACGCACGAAATCACCGAAATACCAGAGCATTTCTCCGTCATGCGTATAGCCTTCAACAAGGATTTTATCGCCCTGCTCAACCTGCTTGGGACTGAAGGCATATGACCTGTCGATTTCCTGCACAACATCAAGAGTTTTGCCTCTCAAAGAAGTGTTCAGCGCCTGAGCTTTGAAAGTGACTGTTATGAATTCATTTTCGCCGCTTACATTCTGTGTCTGAATGTCGGTAACACGGATAACCTTGCACTGAATGGTTTCGCCCTCCATCGTGCCTTTGAAAATCGTTCCGTCTCCGACTATGTTAAGGTAGGCAAGAAAAATAAGCAAAGCCGAAACAAAAACAGAAATTATCTGGTATACAGTCTGCTTATTTTTCATTATGCCACCTCTTTTTTGAATTTACTTTGAAGCTTTTGCTTTTCTTGCTTCGATTTCAGCAACCATCTGAGCCTGCTTCTTTTCTGTGATTGTGTAGAAGAACATGGGAACTGCGCATGCAAACATACTTACAACTCCCGAAATGATAAGCACATCCCAGAGTGCATCGGGATTTGCAACTTCATATGTTCTTGCGTTGATGCCTGCAATGCTCATCGAAAGAACACCGATGAATGCACCGACTGCCATGCCGATTTTGTTGATAAGAGTCTGCATTGCAAAGCAGATACCTTCGCCTCTTTCGCCTGTTTTCCACTCAAGATAGTCAACGGTATCACCAATCATAGCATATGTGATGATGTTGTTAACGCCCTGAGGAATGCCGAGGAGAACAAGACCGATAGCGCAGATAACCATTTTCCACGGTGCATCGTAACCGACAAAATACATAACAGCCATTACTACGCCGCCGAAAAGGTGAACTGCGATATATGACCATTTCTTTGTGAATTTCTTTGACATCCAGGGAACGAGGATTGACGCAACAAGTCCGCCGGGAACAACAAGAAGAGTTATGATACCGTAAAGACCTTCGTTCTGAAGAATATACTTTGCGAAGTAAAGGCCGCCTGTGTAAGAATAAACCATTCTTGCGCCGCCGAGAACACCTGAAAGAACGATAAGAAGAAGCTCTTTATTCTTGAAGAGGAGCTTGAGGTTATGGCCAAATGAGGGAGGATTCTCGTCTGATGTGAAGCGTTCCTGAGTATTCTTGAAGCCGTAGAAGAACATGGGGATAGCGGCAACAACAAGTACAACCGCACTCCAGAAATAAACCCACTTGAGGGTGTCTGCATTTGCGATTTCCATGCCGTTTCTTACTGTGCCCACAAATGTCTGTGCCGCTTCTTCAGCGGTTACGCCCTGGTTAGCAACCATGTTCATAACTGCTTCAGCTTTGTCGGTAAGGATAAGAGCAATGTCATCCTGAGTATACTTGAACTTTGATGTAAGCGCACCTGTGATCATGGGAATAAAAACGGTAACGATACCTGCACCAACGGTGCAGAACATACGGGCAACGGTGAGGATGTTACCTCTTGTTACGGTGTTGTTTGTAAGGCAGGTTGAAAGTCCCCAATAGGGTACATCAGCGATTGTGTAGAAAACAGACCAGATAACATAAATAACTCCGATTACTGCAAACGCAAGTGATGTCTGGGTGCCATTATAAACATTTTCTGCGCTGAAAACGGGAAGGAAGCAGAGAATGGTCATAATACCGATGGGAATTGCCATCCACTTGAGATAGGGGCGGCATTTACCCCACTTTGTGCGGGTTTTGTCAACAACAGAGCCCATGATGGGGTCGTTGAGAGCATCAAAAACACGAGCGCCGAGCATAAGAATCGCAACAGCGGTTGCACCCTTGATGCTGCCGACCATAACGCCGTCTGCGCCGAAAAGAAGTGCGTCTGTCATAAATACGGTTATGTAGGAGCCGATGATGGTACAGATAAAGTTCTGACCGAAGCCGGCTACGCTGTAGGCAATTGCCTCTTTGGGCTGGACACCCTTGCCCGGAGTTGTTCCGAACAGCTTGTGGAGAAATCCGTCAAGTTTCATTTTTCTGGTTTTCCTTTCATCTTTAAAATAGTGATTTATAAAATTCAAGCGTTTTGAATCGCTTTCCCGTCTGAGAAAGTAAAAACTTTTCACAGACATCGGCAAAACGCTTTTCATCCTGTTCCGGAAGAGAAAAAGAATAGATTTTCTCTATAGGATTTGCGCACACATGGCGCATTGCGGCAAGCACGGTCGGGTTTATCTTCTCTCCCGAACCGCATCCTCTGCAATAAATGCAGCCGTCATTTATATTGAAAAAGATTTCGCCCGAAGGCTCGTTTCCGCACTTCAAGCAACCTGTCAAATCGGGCATAAACCCCGAAAAAACCATGAATTTAAGCTCTGTTACGGCTTTTAAAAATTCGTTTGAGCGTCTTTGCTTTTCAAGCAGATGCATGGAATTGAGAATAACTCTCAGATAATCCCTTGCCGGTTCCATTTCAGGCACAAGCTCTGCCGCAAGAGCACAGAAATACTGAGAAAGCGCAAGCTTTTCTATATCATCGCGCAGTCCGAAAAAAACTTCCTTTGCAACTGCATCGTCAACTATGTAGCTGTCCCTGTTTTTGTAGATTGAAAAATCTCCGTAACAGAGGGACTGGGTTGCGCCGTGCATTTTGCTGTTTATTTTTTTTGCTCTGTTTGCAAACGCTCTTAACACTCCGTATTCCGAGGTCAGAAGAGTAACAAGCCTGTCACTTTCCCCCGTATCCGTTACCCTGAGCACCAGAGCGTCGGTATTCATTCTCATTCTGTTTAGCTCCCGAAGTAACATTTGAAACGCTGTTACGAAATTCAAGATAATCCGCAACCAGACCGGTTTGCGTAAATTTGCGCCAAGCCTTTTCTTTTTCCATATCTGTCACCCTCCTGTTAATAAGTTAACCCGTTAGCAGGAAGATATAAACGGAAAATAATGAATTTTTATGCTTCGTCGCCTTTATCGCAATCAGACATCGTGATGTATGGTTGAATGTATGATTGATGAGAAAGGATGACGGATGGCGTTTTTATCGCTTGCCGGTGTATCAAGTATACATCAAAAGCGATAAAACGACAAATAAACACAATACTATTACGGGAGATTCGTGAATCGCCACTACAAAAATGTGTTTATGCTCCGTCACCTTTATCGCAATCAGACATCAATCCAAGCCGAAATTATGAATTAAACCTTCTCGGTTACGCCAACCTTCTTTAACCTTTACCCAGCACTGAAGGTTGATTTTGCATTGGAAGAAATTCTCCATATCGACTCTTGCTCTTGAAGAAATCTTTTTGAGCATATCGCCCTTCTTGCCGATGATTATGCCCTTATGGCTCTCTCTTTCGCAATAGATGGTTGCTTCAACATCCATGATATTACCATCGGAGCGTTCTCGCATTTTTTCGATGCTGACTGCAACGCCGTGAGGCACTTCCTTATCAAGCAAAAGAAGCATTTTTTCTCTGATAATCTCACCTGCAAGCACTCTTTCGGGCTGGTCGGTAAGAGTATCGTCGGGGAAGAAATGAACAGATTCATAAGTGAGCTTATTAAGCTCATCTATAACGAGGTCAACATTCTCGTTTCTGAGAGCGCTGACGGGTACAACCGCCTCAAAATCAAATTCACTCGTGAACTTAACGATTTTTTCCATGATAACTTCTTTTTGCTTCACGGTGTCAATCTTATTGATTGCGAGCACAACGGGAGCCTTTTCAGCCTTAAGACGCTTCAGAAGCTCAAGCTCGGTTTCTCTTATATCTCCCTCGGGTTCGGTAACGAAAAGGCAGGCATCAACGCCCGTTATTCCGTCGCCGACTGCCTTTATCATCTTTTCGCCGAGCTTTGTTTTGGGTCGGTGATAACCCGGAGTATCGGTAAAAACAAGCTGGGTTTCGCCCTCAGTGAGCACGCCCATGATTCTCGTTCTCGTTGTCTGCGGCTTCTGGGTAACTATTGCCACCTTCTGGCCGAGCATTCTGTTGAGAAGCGAGGATTTGCCGACATTGGGGCAGCCGACAATTGCAACAAATGCGGTTTTGGTCATATCTGACTCCTCATTTTACATGATTTTTCAAAAATTTCTTTATTCCGTAAGGTCCTGCAAAAACGAATATCAGACTTGCAACAAAACTGATAACAAATCCGATTAATACAGGAATGTTTTCTTTATAATAATCAAACATTTTCACAAATGCCTCGGGCTGCCAGAGAATTGCGATTCCCACGGCAACCGCACCGATTGCGGCAATAAGCACCGCACCCGCCGCCGCATCCTTTGAGATTTTTGCAAGAGGATTCAGCTCTTTTGTTTCAAGGTCAACCGCCTTTTCGACTGCGGTATTGACAGCTTCAAGAGCCATAACCGTTGCACAAACGGCAAAGAGCAGAGCGAACTGGGTTCTGCTGACTTCAAAAAAATCGTGAACGGTTAAAAAACCGAACATATATGCCGCAAAGCAGAGGTGAATACGCATGTTGCGCTCATGCGCTATGCAGTATGTAATCCCCCTGAAGGCATAAACAAAGCTTTTAATCAAACTTTTCATACATTCTCGTCATCCATATAATAGCTTGAATTTCGTTTAAGACCGAGCTTAGTGAGAACGGTTTCTTCCTTCTCACGCATTCTTACGCTCTCGATTCCGCCGTTAACATGGTCATAACCGAGCAGATGCAGCATTGAATGAACAGTCAGAAAGCCGATTTCTCTTTGGAGAGAATGCCCGTATCTGTCTGCTTGGTCGATGGCATGTGGAATCGAAATAACGATATCACCGAGCATCTTTGCTCCCGTATCGTGGTTTATATCGTAAACGCCGTTTTCGCCGAGCGGAAAAGACAGAACATCGGTTGCCCTGTCAATATTTCTGAACTGCCTGTTGAGCTTGTGAATTTCATCGTCATCAACAAAGGTCACGCTCACTTCCGCAGAGCCGTCGAATTCCTCCTGAACAAGAACAGCCGTGCAGCAGCGGCGCACAAGCATACGAACACCGGTCGGAATACGGATTTCATTCTGATCGTTTGAAATAACAACTTTAACCTTTCCTGTCATTTCTTTTACGCTCCTCTTCCTGCTTTTCATAAGCCTTTATGATATCTTGCACCAATCTGTGGCGCACAACATCCTTTTCACTGAATCTCACGGTGCCGATATCCTCAACATTCTTAAGGATTCTTACTGCCTCCTTAAGACCCGAGCGTTTTCCGTCGGGAAGGTCAATCTGAGTAACATCGCCGGTAACAACCATTTTCGAGTTAAAGCCGAGACGGGTGAGAAACATTTTCATCTGTTCCGCCGTTGTGTTCTGCGCTTCGTCAAGAATAATGAAGCTGTCATCAAGAGTGCGTCCTCTCATATATGCAAGAGGCGCAACTTCGATATCTCCCCTCTCCTGATGCTTCTGAAAGTTCTCTGCACCGAGCATATCAAAAAGCGCATCATAAAGAGGTCTTAAATACGGGTCAACCTTCGACTGCAAATCGCCGGGAAGAAATCCGAGCTTTTCGCCTGCTTCAACGGCAGGTCTGGTTAAAACAATGCGGTTAATTTCCTTTGCCCTGAAAGCGGTAACCGCCATTGCAACGGCAAGGTAGGTTTTTCCCGTACCTGCAGGGCCGATGCCGAAGGTGATGGTGTTGTTTCTGATTGTTTCAATATATTTTTTCTGCCCAAGTGTTTTGGGCTTTACAGGCTTTCCTTTTGAGGTTATGCAGACACAGTCTGCCGCCATATGAACAAGCTTATCTTCATTTCCGTCATTGACAAGTGAAAGAACATATCTCACATTCTGGTCACTGAGAGATTCGCCCCTGTTGATAAGAGTTAAAAGTCCGTTGATTGCACGCACGCCTTTCTGGACATTCTCTGCCTCGCCTGCAACCTTAAGCTCGGAGCCGCGGCTTATAACCGAAACGGAAAACTCCTTTTCAATGAGCTTCACATTCTCGTCAAAGCTGCCGAAAAGGCTGACCGCCTGCTCCATTCTGTCAACATTGATAATCTGTTCAAACATAGATTCACCCCGGATATCGAAACAATTACAGTTTAGTATAACACATTAGTTTCTAAAAGTCACTATATAATTAAAGAATATTTAAAAGAAAATCAAAATTTTATCTGTAGAACTGCTATTGATATTGTGTGCACGATGTGGTATACTGATTATGTATTTTAACAAATGAAAGGATGTTTTTATTATGACAGAAATCACAAAAGATATGAAAATCGGCGAAATTCTTGACGCTAACCGTGAGGTTGCTCCCTTCTTCCTCGAAATGGGAATGCACTGCCTCGGCTGCCCCTCAGCAAGAAACGAAAGCGTTGCACAGGCTTGCATGGTTCATGGCGTTAACGCTGATGAGCTCATCGCAAAAATCAACGCATTCCTTGCAAAATAATGATTAACCTGAGCGAAAGAATGCTTATGGCGGCAAGGATGGTCAGAAGCGGCAGCACCGTTGCCGATATCGGAACAGACCACGCCTATCTGCCCGCCTGGCTTATTCTCAGCGGCATTTCTCCCAAGGCTCTTGCGTGCGATGTGCGCAAGGGTCCGCTTGAGAATGCAAAAAAGACGGTTGAGCATTACGGAATCGACGGCAAAATTACGCTTCGGCTTTCTGACGGCTTTGATGAAATCGAGCCGTTTGAAGCCGATGATTTTATTATGTGCGGAATGGGCGGAACTCTTATGGTTCAGCTTGTTTCGCGCGCTTACTGGCTCAAAGACAAAAGAAAAAGAATAATCGTTCAGCCGCAGTCACACGCAGAGGATATAAGAAGATTTTTTATTGAGAACGGTTTTGAAATTCTGTTTGAAGATGCCTGCATCGACGGCGGAAAGCTTTACTGCGCAATGGCAGCCGAATATACAGGCAAGATATCCAAAAAACCGATTTCATACATATATTCGGGTGAGCTTCCGAAATGCAGAAAAAATGAAGCAAAACTGTTTCTTGAAAACATAAATTTGCGCCTTAAGAAAAAGCTTGAAGCAGAAAGAATCCACGGCACTGCCGAAACGGCGGAATATCTTGAAAAAGTAACTCTTGAACTGGAGGAAACAATCAATGGAATGCAGACCGACAGTTAAAAACATTTATGATTTCATCGACAGCATAGCACCGTTTGAAAAGCAATGCGAATGGGATAACAGCGGACTCATCGTCGGCAATTCCTGCCGCGAAATTTCAAAAATCGGCGTTGTGCTTGATATCACGGCGGATGCGGTAAAATATGCCGCCGCAAACGGAATTGAACTGATAGTCAGCCATCATCCCGTTATTTTCAGACCGGTAAAAACCTTTCTTGACGGCGATGCCTCATATCTTCTCGCAAAAAATGACATATCGGCAATCTGCGCCCACACTTCGCTTGACTGTGCAATCGGCGGTGTCAACGATGTGCTTGCAGAAGCTCTCGGGTTCAAAAACCCCGTTCCCCTCACCGCCGACGGCGAAACCGCAATGATAAGAAAGGTTATCATTGACGAAACCGAAGCCGATGTGCTCGCAATGCTTGTTGCCGACAGACTTTCAACAGGCGTTCAGCTTGCCGACTGCGGCAAAAAAATTGATACCGTTGCCCTCTGCGGAGGCGCAGGCGGAGATTTCATTCATGCTGTCGCTGAAAGCGGCTGTGATGCCTATATCACGGGCGAAGCAAAGCACCACGAATTTCTTGCGGCATATGAGCTTGGTATAACACTCATTGCGGCAGGTCATTTTGAAACCGAAAATCCGGTTGTTGCCGTGCTTGCAAAAAAACTCAGAGAAAATTTTGACTGCGAAATTGAAATAATCCCCCAGAAATCACCAGTTGAATATTATTAATCGGGCAAGGGCTGCACCCTTCCGAAATTATTCATTCTTCATTTTTCATTATTCATTTAACGAGGAATAAATTATGCCCCTTGACGGAATTACGATAAACCTACTGAAACAGGAGCTTTCGCAATACATTGTCGGAAGCCGAATAGAAAAAATACACCAGCCCTCAAAGGATGAGCTGGTGTTTCATCTGCGTTCAAGAGAAGGTGCATACCGCCTTCTTATTTCAGCCTCGGCAAACAGTCCACGGCTTCACTTAACAACAAGAGCGCCCGAAAATCCTGCAACGCCACCGATGCTCTGCATGCTTTTCAGAAAGCATCTGACAGGCGCAACGATAACCGATATCCGCCAGCTCGGACTTGACAGAGTTGTTTTTATCGACCTTTCGGGAACAAACGAAATCGGTGATGCCGTAACTTTCACTCTCTGCGTTGAAATCATGGCAAAGCACAGCAATATTATACTCGTCAATTCCGACGGAACAATCGTCGATTCTGTAAAGCGTGTTGACTTTACACAGTCGTCGGTAAGGCAGATTCTACCGACATTCAAGTATGAATTTCCGCCCCGTCAGAACAAGCTGAATTTAACCGAAACCGATGTTTCTGATGCCGTTTCTGCAATAAAAAATTGCACGGGCAAGCGTCTTTCGGGCGCAATTCTTGAAACTCTCGAGGGCGTTTCTCCCTTGATAAGCCGTGAGATTGCGTCGTTTGCCTGCGGCGGTGACATCGACACCCGGGAAATGAACGAAATAAATGAGCAAAGACTCGAAAAGAAGCTTTCCGAAATCAAGGGAACTCTTCTTTCGGGTAAAGCTGCCCCCACCATGCTTATGCGCGAGAATGTAAAGCCATATGACTTTACATTCATGGATATAACACAGTACGGCTTTACAGTCAGCGCAAGACCTTTCGAGAGCTTTTCCGAGCTTCTCGATGACTTTTATTATGAAAAAGACCGCTTTGAAAGAACCCGCCAGCGCAGTCAATCGCTGTTAAAGCTCCTCAACAATGCCGCCGCAAGGGCAGCAAGAAAGCTTCAAAGCAGGCAGGCAGAGCTTGAGGCGTGCGCCGACCGCGACGCTCTGAGAATCAACGCTGAACTGATACTTGCAAACCAATACAGACTTGAAAAAGGCTCACTTTTTTATGACCTTGAAAATTTTTATAACAACAATGAAGTTATCCGCATTTCCGCAGACCCTGCACTCTCCCCTGCAGCAAATGCGCAGAAATATTTCAAGGAATACAGAAAAGCCAAGGTTGCCGAAAGCATGCTCGGCGAGCTGATTGAGCAGAGCGAGCAGGAGCTTGCATATCTTGAATCGGTTATAGATTCCGTCAACCGAGCAGACGGCTATACCGAGCTTGCCGAAATCCGCAACGAGCTTTATGATCAGGGTTATTTAAAACGCGCAAAAAACGATAAAACAAAAAAAGCAAAACCCATGCCGCCGATGGAATATGTTTCCGATGATGGCTATACAATCCTTGTCGGCAGAAACAATGTTCAGAACGATATTCTCACCTTTAAAACCGCTGCAAAGGACGATTCATGGTTTCACACCCAGAAAATCCCCGGTTCACATGTTGTTGTTATCGGCAACGGCGATATAATTCCCGAGCTGACCTGCCGCCAGGCGGCAATTCTCGCAGCATATCACAGCGGAGGAAGAGAATCTTCACAGGTTGCGGTTGACTATACAGAAGTGCGTTCACTCAAAAAGCCTTCAGGTGCAAAGCCCGGCAAGGTTATTTATCACACATACAATACCATGTGGGTAACACCCGACAGAGAGCTTTGCGAAAGGCTGAGGAAGAAAAAATGAATTCGGAATTGTTAAAATCAATCCGAGATGCCGAAAAGGAATCTCACCTTGAAATATATTCAACAGCAAAGCTTTTTGAAAGCGGAAGCTGGCTTCAAAAGCCTGTCAAAACCGTTATTGATTTGCTTGATTACTTTAAAAATTACAATGAATTAAATGTTCTTGATTTAGGATGCGGAGTCGGCAGAAACTGCATTCCGATTGCACAAAAATTCAAGAGCACTTCATGCATTGTTGACTGCGTTGATATTCTTGATTTTGCAATTGAAGAGCTTAACAATAACAGTATTATTTACGGCGTTGAAAACGAAATTAACGGAATCATTTCTTCAATCGATGATTTTAAAATCCCGGAAAATCATTATGATTTGATAATAGCTGTTTCGGCACTTGAACATATCAATTCTGAAAATGCTTTCATTGAGAAATTGACAGAAATCCGAAACGGTATCCGC
Organism: Acutalibacteraceae bacterium; assembly: GCA_045539875.1. Taxonomy (GTDB): domain Bacteria; phylum Bacillota; class Clostridia; order Oscillospirales; family Acutalibacteraceae; genus CAG-177. The sequence continues at coordinate 22,668 of JAZQGF010000019.1, read as the reverse complement.
AAAAACGGAATTGTTTGTTTGATAATCAACTCTAAGATAACTGAAATAAACAAAGGTAACGGGCAGAAACTTATTCCGCAGTTTGAGGTCAATCTCAAAACAGAAAAACTGCTTGAAATTTTGAAAGAAACCTTTGATAGTTGGGAAAACATCAAAACCACCGTCAGAAATCAGCGTTATGATATTCCGCGAAAAAACTGCATTTCAGATCTCACAACAGATGTTGTAACCTTCGTTGCAAAAAGATAGAGAATATTATCCGTTCCGCATATAAAATGCGTCGCAAACCCTTAATTTTTCATTTTATATTTAAAACGGGCGATTCGTGAACCGCCCCTACACAAACAAGATATCATAAATAAAAAGCCGCCGACTTTAAAAGTCAGCGGTTTTCGTTTTACTGTATATCGTCGGCGCCGGTCTCAACAAGGCTTTCGGTATCTCTGAAAAGCAAAGACACACACCAGACACCTGCAAGGGCAATAAGCGTATAGACAATTCTGCTGAGAATTGCGCCCTGACCGCCGAAAATCCATGCCACGATATCAAACTGAAACAGACCTATGCTGCCCCAGTTGAGCGCACCGGTAATTACGAGGGCCAGTGAAATTTTATCAAGCATTCGTTTCAACTCCTTAATCGCTTTTCGAATTTATTATGAGTCAAAACGATATTTTTATGCGGCCGAAAAAAGGAAAATTTTAAAAAATGAAATCAACATCGCTGTCTTTGAGAAGCGGTGCATTTTTATCTTTTTCGGAAAGAATCGGGTCTGTTACGCCCCATTCAACGCCGATTTCGGCATCATCAAAACGGATGCTTCTGTCATTATCGGGTGAATAGAATTCATCAACCTTATAGGCGATTTCAACATCGTCAGTCAGCGTAACGAATCCGTGAAGGCAGCCCTTGGGAATAAAAAGCATTTTTTTGTTTTCTGCGCTGAGTTCAACCGCAATCCATTTTAAATATGTAGGCGAGTCTTTTCTAATATCGACCGCAACATCGAGAATTGCACCTTTGATGCATGAAACAAGCTTTGCCTGCGCCATGGGATTTTTCTGGCAGTGCAGACCTCTGAGAGTTCCTTTTTTTGCCGAAAACGAACGGTTATCCTGAACAAAGTCGGCTTTTATGCCGACTTTTTCAAACTCTTTTTTTGAATATGTTTCGCAGAACCAGCCGCGGTTATCGCCGAAAACCTGAGGTTCAGCCTCAAACACGCCGACAATTTCGGTTTCATTCAGCTTCATTTTTTTCCTCCGTGCCCCAACAGGGTCTTTCACCGGGTTTGTTTGTTGAATACAGAATCTTACCTTCGGCAACCGACCTGAGATGCTGACCGTAGGACGATTTACCGTATTTTTCCGCAGAACGAAGCAGAGCCTCACGGCTTATCCAGCGCATATTATACGCAATCTCTTCAGGTGCGGAAATCTTTATTCCCTGAAGCTTTTCAACGGTTCTTATGAAGTTCGCCGCATCCATAAGGCTTTCAACAGTACCCGTATCAAGCCATGCAAAGCCTCTGCCCATGAGCTTGATATCAAGGTCACCGTTTTGCAGATACATCTGGTTGATGTCGGTTATTTCGAGCTCGCCTCTCTTTGAGGGCTTGAGCGATTTTGCATATTCAACAACCCTGTTGTCATAGAAGTAAAGTCCCGTTACGGCATAGTTGGACTTAGGCACTTCGGGCTTTTCTTCAATCGAAACGGGAACTCCGTTTTCATCGAATTCAACAACGCCGAACGCCTGCGGATTATCAACATAATAGCCGAAAATCGTTGCTCTGCCTTTATTTTTTGCAGCCTGTCTGAGCATATGGCCGAGACCGTTGCCGTAAAAAATATTATCACCGAGAATCATTGCAACATCATCGTCACCGATAAATTTTTCGCCGATGATAAATGCCTGCGCAAGACCGTCGGGGCTTTCCTGAACAGCATAAGAAAGATTAAGTCCGAACTGCCTGCCGCTGCCGAGAAGCTCCTGAAATCTGGGAGTATCCGTGGGCGTTGAGATAATAAGAATTTCTCTAATCCCTGCAAGCATAAGCGTTGACAGGGGATAATATATCATAGGCTTGTCATAAACGGGCAGAAGCTGCTTACTGGTCACCATAGTCAAAGGATAAAGCCTGGTTCCCGAACCACCCGCCAGAATGATACCTTTCAAATAAAACACTCCATTTCAAAATTGAAGATGCAATGCCACAATTTGCAATTAATTTAAAGATATAATACCACCTTTTGTAAAAAATGTCAACAAACAATACCATAGTTCGATATTCATTTATGAATTTTGTTAATAAACACAAAATATTTTTAAATAACGGTTTACATTTAAAAATTAATATGATATAATCAATTAGAACATTTGTTCATAGAGCTTTACGGGAGAATATATATGGATAAATTTGTGCTTCATTCGAAATATAAGCCTACAGGCGACCAGCCACAGGCAATAGCGGAGCTTGTTGACGGAATCAACAAAGGCTACGGCGAGCAAACGCTTCTGGGCGTCACGGGTTCAGGCAAGACTTTCACGATGGCAAACATCATCGAGAAGGTCAACCGACCCACGCTCATCCTTGCCCACAACAAAACTCTTGCGGCTCAGCTTTGCTCGGAATTCCGTGAATTTTTCCCCGAAAACGCCGTTGAATATTTCGTTTCATACTATGACTATTATCAGCCCGAAGCATATATTCCCACAACCGACACTTACATTGAAAAAGACTCCGCCGTCAACGATGAAATCGACAAGCTTCGTCACTCCGCTACCTCTGCTCTTTCGGAAAGACGCGATGTTATCATCGTTGCCAGCGTATCATGCATATACACTCTCGGCGACCCTATTGACTACCGCAGCATGGTTATTTCTCTACGCACAGGCATGGAGAAAAGCCGCGATGAGCTGATAGAAAAGCTTGTTTCGATTCAGTACGAAAGAAATGATATTGATTTCAGCCGAAACAAATTCCGTGTCAGGGGCGATGTTGTTGAAATATTCCCCGTTTATTCAAACGAAAACGGAATCCGCGTTGAATTTTTCGGTGATGAAATAGACCGCATAAGCGAGATAAACGCTCTGACGGGGCAGGTTAAAAATGTTCTGTCACATGCGGCAATTTATCCTGCATCCCACTATGTTATTGCTCCCGAAAAAATGGAGCGTTCAATAACTCAGATTTACGGCGAAATGCTTGACAGAGTTAAGTTTTTCGAAGAAAACGGAAAGCTTCTTGAAGCTCAGAGAATAAGACAGCGCACGGAATATGACATTGAGATGCTGCGTGAGACAGGCTTCTGCAAGGGCATCGAAAACTATTCAAGAATCATGTCAGGCAGACCTGCAGGCTCATCTCCGTTCACTCTTCTCAACTATTTCCCCGACGACTATCTTCTTTTTGTTGATGAATCCCATGTCACTCTTCCGCAGGTAAGAGCGATGTACGGCGGTGACAGAGCAAGAAAAGAAAGCCTGATTGAATTCGGATTCCGTCTGCCGTCGGCTTATGACAACAGACCTCTGACTTTCGAAGAATTCTATGAAAGAACGGGGCAGAAGGTGTTTGTAAGCGCAACTCCGGGTGAATTCGAAAAAGAAAAAAGCGCACACATTGCCGAGCAGGTTATAAGACCCACGGGACTGCTCGATCCAGAAATTTCAGTCCGTCCGACTGAGGGTCAGATTGACGACCTTGTTTCGGAAATCAACGCAAGAACGGAAAAGGGCGAGCGCGTGCTTGTCACAACTCTCACAAAACGAATGGCAGAGGACCTGACGGATTACCTTGAAAACCTTGATATCAAAGTGAGATATATGCACCATGATATTGACACAATTGAGAGAATGGAAATAATAAGAGGTCTGCGTCTAGGCGATTTTGATGTGCTTATCGGAATCAACCTTCTTCGCGAAGGACTTGACATTCCCGAGGTATCGCTCGTTGCGATACTCGACGCTGATAAAGAAGGCTTTCTCCGTTCCGAAACCTCGCTTATCCAGACTATCGGCAGAGCCGCGCGAAACGCCGAAGGCACGGTTATCATGTATGCGGATTCAGTTACACCTTCAATGGAAAGAGCAATTTCCGAAACCGTGCGCCGCCGTGAGAAACAGATGAAATATAATGAAGATCACGGAATCACTCCCAAAACAATCGTTAAAGATGTTTACGAAATTATTGAGATTTCCGCAAAGGGAGACGAAGAGAAGGCAATCTCAAAGATGAGCAGAAAAGAGCGCGAAGCTATGATTATCAAGCTCACAGCCGAAATGAAGGCAGCGGCAAAGATACTTGAATTCGAGCATGCCGCATATCTTCGTGACAGAATAGAGAAACTAAGAAGAGGTAAATAAATGGCTATTAAAAATCTTACCGTTAAGGGTGCAAAAGAGCATAACCTTAAAAATGTTGATATAGCAATCCCCCGTGACAAGCTTGTTGTTTTCACGGGTCTTTCGGGCTCGGGCAAATCCTCGCTCGCTTTCGACACAATCTATGCCGAGGGACAGAGAAGATATGTTGAGTCACTTTCTTCCTATGCAAGGCAGTTTCTCGGTCAGATGGAAAAGCCCAACATTGAAAGCATCGAGGGTCTTTCTCCCGCTATTTCAATTGACCAGAAAACAACATCAAAAAATCCCCGTTCAACCGTCGGAACAGTTACGGAGATTTATGACTATCTGCGTCTGCTTTACGCAAGAATCGGTATTCCCCACTGCCCCGAATGCGGCAGAGAAATCAGCAGACAAACCGTTGATGACATAACAAAGCAGGTGCTTTCCATGCCCGAAGGCACAAAAATTCAGGTTATGGCACCCATTGCAAGAGGCAAAAAAGGCGAATATGTAAAAGAGCTTGACGGCATACGCAAAAGCGGCTTTGCAAGAGTACGCATTGACGGAATAATCTACGATTTATCCGAAGAAATCAAGCTTGAAAAGAATATAAAACACAACATTGAAGTTGTTGTTGACAGACTTGTTATCAAAGAAGGCATCCGTTCAAGACTTGCGGATTCAATTGAAACCGCAACAAATCTTACCGAAGGACTTCTGCTGATTGATGTTATCGGCGGCGAAGAACAGCTTTATTCGCTCAATTACGCCTGCCCCGAGCACGGAGTAAGCATTGAAGAGCTTGAACCCCGTTCTTTTTCATTTAACAACCCGTTCGGTGCGTGCCCCAAGTGTACGGGTCTGAGCGTTTTCATGCGCGTTGACCCCAAAATGGTTGTTCCCGATGACAAGCTTTCAATCCGTGAGGGAGCAATAAAAGCAAGCGGCTGGTCGATTGCCGACGGCGGCACGATTGCTCAAATGTATTATGAAGGTCTTGCAAACACCTATGACTTTTCGCTTGATACTCCTTTCAAAGACCTTTCAAAGAAGGCGAAGGATATCCTTTTCTACGGTACAGGCGGCAAAAAGATAAAACTTGAACGCAAGAGCGAATACGGCAGCGGCACTTACATGACCGATTTTGAAGGAATCATCAATAATCTTGAACGCCGTTACAGAGAAACAACAAGCGAATGGTCGAGAGCCGAAATTGAGGGCTATATGTCAAGCGTCAAATGCCCCGAATGCGGCGGTGCAAGATTGCGAAAAGAATCACTCGGAGTCACCGTCGGAGGAATCAACATTGACGAATTCGTCAACAAGCCCATTGATGAAGAAATCGAGTTTCTTGACAGTCTGACTCTCAGCGAAAGAGATACGATGATTGCCGAGCAAATTATAAAAGAAATCCGAAGCAGACTGAACTTCCTTTCAAGCGTAGGTCTGAATTATCTTACCCTTGCACGCTCCTCCGCAACCCTTTCGGGCGGCGAGGCGCAGAGAATCCGCCTTGCAACGCAGATAGGCTCATCACTCATGGGCGTTCTCTATATACTTGACGAGCCGAGCATAGGACTTCATCAGCGTGACAATTCAAAGCTGTTGAAAACCCTGCAGGAGCTTCGCGACCTCGGCAACACTCTTATTGTTGTTGAGCACGACGAAGAAACCATGAAAGCGGCGGACTACATTGTTGATGTCGGTCCGGGCGCAGGCATACATGGCGGTGAAATCGTTTGCTGCGGCGATGTCAACGATATTATGAACTGCGAAAAATCAATAACAGGTCAGTATCTCAGCGGCAAAAAATATATTCCTCTGCCCGAAAAGCGCAGAGAAGGAAACGGCAAATCGCTCACCGTTTTCGGTGCGAGAGAAAACAATCTTAAAAATATCAATGTTGAATTTCCGCTCGGAAAGTTTATCAGTGTAACGGGCGTTTCAGGCTCCGGAAAATCATCGCTTGTCAATGAAATCCTCAACAAATATCTTGCAACCGAGCTAAACAATGCAAAAAAGATGCCCGGTGACCACGATAAAATAACAGGCGCAGAGCATCTTGACAAAGTTATCAACATTGACCAGTCACCAATCGGAAGAACTCCGCGTTCAAACCCCGCAACCTACACGGGAGTTTTCAACGATATCCGTGAGCTTTTCGCTTCAACCGTTGATTCAAAAAAGAAGGGATACAAAGCAAACCGTTTTTCATTTAATGTTAAGGGCGGCAGATGTGAGGCTTGCCAGGGTGACGGCATAGTTAAAATTGAAATGCATTTTATGAGTGATATTTATGTTCCTTGTGAAGTCTGCAAGGGCAAGCGTTATAACAGAGAAACCCTTGAAGTTAAATATAAAGGCAAAAACATCCATGATATTCTTGATATGACGGTTGAAGAGGGAATGAATTTCTTTGAGAGCATTCCCAAGATTCACCGCAAAATTAAAACGCTTTATGATGTCGGTCTCGGATATATCAAAATCGGTCAGCCTGCAACAACCCTTTCGGGCGGCGAGGCACAGAGAGTAAAGCTTGCAACCGAGCTTGCAAAAATCTCAACGGGCAAAACGGTTTATATTCTCGATGAGCCAACAACGGGTCTGCATACCGCCGATGTTCACAGGCTTATTGATGTTCTTCAGAAGTTTGTTGACAAGGGCAACACGGTTATCGTTATTGAGCATAACCTTGATGTTATTAAGATTTCCGACCATATAATTGACCTCGGGCCCGAGGGCGGAAACGGCGGCGGCAAAATCGTTGCACAGGGCACTCCCGAAGAAGTTGCAAAATGCAAAAAGTCATATACGGGTATGTATCTGAAAGAAGTTTTGAAGAAATAAAAAAGATATAAGTTTAAAAGCGCTCTGCTGATGCAGAGCGCTTTTATTATACATAATAGGGATTTGGCTTGAATATAAGTGCGATTATATCGATTATCCAACCAATACCGCATAATCCAACCGTGAAAAGATATAATAACCCCATGCCTGTTTTGCCTTCGTAGAATTTATGTGCACCGATATAGCCAAAGAAAATACAAAGAAGAAGTGCAACCCACTTGTTTTTGGGTCTGCCGCCATAACCTGCATTGATGTTTTTGTTTACATTAGTATTGGTGTTGGTATTTGTATTGTTGATAACTATAGGTGCCTGATTTTGTGCACTGCTTTTGAGTTCTTCAACCTGACATCCGCAAGCAGAACATATTACCGCTGCCTCAGGAATCTTCTGACCACAATGCTTACAAAATTTTAAATTTTGTGTTGACTGATTGTTTTCTAAAGGGTTCTGATTCAAATTTTCCATACCGCTTCCTCCTTTTTAAAAATAATATCACAATTCGAGATATAAGTCAATATCTCATTTTGAGATTTATATAATAATATTAAGGAGGAGTTTATGAGATTAAAAGATATTAGAGAAGACAAAGATATAACACAAAAAACTCTTTCCGAGTATTTGAATATAAAACAGAATACCTATTCACAATATGAAACAGGACAAAGACAGATACCGATTGAAACACTGATTAAACTTGCAATCTATTTTGAAACATCTACCGATTATATTTTAGGGTTAACTGATGTTTCAAACGGATATCCGCGCAGTGAAAAATATAAATAAATCCGCTGTTTTATATCAAATATCTGAAGGGCGATTCGCGAATCGCCCCTACATTCATAAAAAATCCGCTATGCGATTGCATAGCGGATTGATTTTTAATGTAAAATTACTGCTCAACAGCGTAAACGCTGACCTTCTTGCGGTCCTTACCCATACGCTCGAACTTAACTGTTCCGTCGATGAGTGCGAAGAGAGTATCATCTGAACCTCTGCCAACATTGTTGCCGGGATGGATGTGAGTACCTCTCTGCTTTACAAGGATGTTACCTGCAAGAACAAACTGGCCGTCAGCTCTCTTTGCACCAAGTCTCTTTGACTCTGAATCACGGCCGTTACGGGTTGAACCCATACCTTTCTTATGAGCGAAAAGCTGTACATTTATCTTAAGCATTACTTTACACCTCCGTAGATTATTTTAATGTTTTCGGGAAACTGCTTTGAAAGCTCGGTCAAGTGAAGCTCCAATCCCCTGAGCACCGTTTCGGTTTTTTCATCAGGTTTTTGAAGAATAAGAAACATTCTGCCGTCATCCGCTTCGGCATCGGCGCTCACTTTGATAACTTCAGTTACCGTATTCGCCGCCATATATGCCGCCGAGGAAACCGCTGCGCAGACAATGTCTTCACCGCTTTCGGCAAACATTGCGTGACCTTTGATTTCAAAGCCTGTCAGCTGTCTGTTACCGACCAAGAATTTTACCCTTATCATAGGGCGTAACCTTTAAGCGTTGATAGCTGAGATTTCAACCTTTGTGTAGGGCTGTCTGTGACCCATCTTACGCTTTGAGTTCTTCTTGGGCTTGTAGGTCATAACGGTAATTTTCTTTGCCTTACCGTTCTTTACTACTTTTGCGGAAACGCTTGCTCCTGCAACATAGGGAGCGCCAACGGTGATACCGTCATCGGTTCCGACAGCGATTACCTTATCAAAGGTGTATTCGCTTGCTTCTTCAGCGCCAAGCTTTTCGATGAAAATTACATCGCCGGCTTCAACCTTGTACTGCTTGCCGCCTGTTTCAATGATTGCGTACATCGGATTTTCATTCCTTTTCTTTAAGACTCGCTATTCTGTAACTCTTATAAGTGGGTTACCGGAGGCACAGTAAACCTGTTTTTGGGCATAAATCACCCGCCCCGAATATGCGGCATATGAGATTATAACACAACAGTCAACCGTTGTCAAATGTTTTTTCTTGTTTTTTATAATATTTTATTACATATTATTTTTCTGCATTTTTGCAGCTGTGAGAGTGTTTCTCATCAGCATTGCAATCGTCATCGGTCCTACGCCGCCGGGCACGGGGGTTATCATTGATGACTTATCCTTGACTTCATCAAAATCAACATCGCCGCAGAGCTTGCCGTTTTCATCTCTGTCCATGCCGACATCAAGAACAATTGCGCCGTCCTTGACCATATCGGCTTTCACGAATTTTGCAATGCCGACTGCCGCAACAAGGATATCCGCCTGCTTTGTTATTTCAGCAAGGTTCTGTGTTTTTGAATGGCAAATTGTGACGGTTGCATTTCTTGCGAGCATAAGCATCGCCATAGGCTTGCCGACAATATCGCTTCTTCCGATAATGACGCAGTGCTTACCTGTGGGGTCGATGCCTTCGTATTCAAGCATTTTAACCATGCCCATTGGTGTGCAGGGCACAAGCTCGCCGTTGCCGATGCAAAGTCTGCCTACATTTTCGGGATGGAAGCAGTCAACATCCTTTTCGGGAAGAATTCTTTCAAGAACAAGATTCTTGTTGATATGCTTAGGCACGGGAAGCTGGCAGAGAATGCCATTGACTGATTTATCCGCATTCAGCTTATCAATGAGTTCAATAAGCTCTTCGGTTGTTGTTTCTTCGGGAAGAGCATATTCGAGCGAACGCATACCTGTTCTTTCGCAGGCCGCTTTTTTATTGTTAACATAAATTCTCGACGCAGGGTCATTTCCGACTATGATAACCGCTAGAGTCGGCAGAATGCCGTTTTCTTTAAGCTCTGCCACCTGCTGAGAAATTTTTTCAAGGTTGTATTCTCTTATCGCCTTACCGTCAATTATTTTGTACATTTTCTGTTTCCTCCACAGGTTTTTCTTCTGCGGATATCTCCGCATTTCCTTCGTTTTTTTCTTCTTTGTTTTTTTCTTCTGCCTTGGCTTTCAGTTCTTCTTCAAGGAAGAAATCAATGCCGTCGATAGGCTGAGGATTCTTCGTGTATTTTCTTAGAAGAACAATCAGCAGCACTGCACAAACAATGACAAGAGCCGCCGAAAGCGCCTGTGAAACTCTGATTGTTGTGCCTGCGATATAAAGGCTGTCTGTGCGCAAGCCTTCAACAACCGTTCTTTCAAGACCGTACCAGATGCCGTAGCAAAGAGCAACCTGACCGCTGAATTTTCTTGCCTTGCAGCAAATAAGATAAAGGACAAAGAAACCGAGAAGGCACCAGATTGATTCGTAAAGGAAGGTTGGATGAACAGGAAGGGTCGGGTCTACGCTGAAGCCCTTTTCGGCATAGAGTGCCTGATTCCTTATTATATCCTCGGCAACCTTTTCGCTCCACATACCCCAGGGAAGGTCGGTATTGACACCGAATGCCTCCTGATTTGTGAAGTTACCCCATCTGCCGATGCCCTGCCCGATAAGAAGGCTCATCGTTGCAATATCGAGCAGATTCCAATAATTCATCTTTCTGACCTTGCAGACAACATATGCCGCCGCAAGACCGCCGATAATTCCGCCGTATATGGCAAGTCCGCCGTTCCATATCTGAGGAATTTCGGAAAGATTGGCTCCGTAATAATCCCATTTGGAGAAAACATAATAAAGTCTTGCCCCGATGATTGCAAAAATCGTTCCGTAAATAAGAACATCAACCATTTTATCAAGGCTCATCTTCCACTTATAAGCCATTCTGCCGCCGAAAAGCACGGCAAGCAAAAAGCCGAATGCAATGATTGCACCGTAAAATTTAATTTCAATGTCAATTCCGAATATCGAAAAATCGGCAAGCACGCTCGGCACGCTGAAGCCTCTTTTGATACCCGTAAAATAAACAACCGCATAATCCGACATTTTTAAATTCCTTCTTTCTTTTTATGAAATCGGACTTATTACCGAAAGAGCGCATGATTCTTCTTTTATTGCATTCAGTCTTTCCTGCGCTTTTTCAACGGTAAGATTTTTGCACGCTTCAAGCTCTGCAAACGGCTCATAACCGTTAAAATAAAGATTCATCAGCATATTGGCAGTATCATCTATATCGTTGTAACACATAACATATCTGCCGTAGAATTTGCGCTTTGCCCTTTCAAAAGCAGCAGAGTCAATGCCGTTCGTCTGAGCCTTTTTAATTTCAGATTTGATAATATCCGCGGTCCTTTCGGGGTCGGCACTTGTTCCGCCAATCATAACGCACGAAAAGCCGAATCCGCTGAACATTTCGGAGCCGAATCCCATGTCGATAAGACCTTCGTCAAGCAGACGCTTGAAAAGCGGCGAAGATTTTCCGCAAAGAGCTTCAAGCACGATTTCCGAGGCAATTTCATCCTCAAGGCTGAGAAGCGGCTCGCTGAGCTCTTCCTTAAAACCGAGAAGAAATTGCTTCTGAGCAACCGAAAGATGCTCTTCAATATAATTCTGAACAGGCTTTGCACTTTCTTTCTCAAACTTTCTTTCAGCAGGCTTTGCATCTGTATTTTTTATACATTTTTCAACTATATCAAAAACCTGCTGCGGCTCAATTGCGCCGACAACACATAGAACCATATTGGCAGGATTATAAAAATTATTATAAAGTCTGTAAAGCAGGTCGGCATCTATTTTTGAAATGGATTCCTGAGTGCCTGCAATATCTATCCTTACGGGGTGTGATGCATAAAGCGCTCTGAGAAGATTAAACATCACCTGCCAGTCAGGCAAATCCTGATACATTCTGATTTCCTGACCGATGATTCCCTGCTCCTTCTCAACGGTCTGCTGAGTGAAATAAGGATTACGGACAAAATCAAGAAGTATTTCAAGCGATTCTCCGATATTCTCGGAGCCTTTAAAAAGATATGCAGTTTTTTCAAAGCTGGTGTATGCATTTGCGCTTGCACCTGTTTTTGCAAAACGCTCAAAGGCATTCAGGTCTTCGCTTTCAAAAAGCTTGTGCTCAAGAAAATGAGCCGTACCTTCGGGAATCATCTCAAATTCACCGTTTTCATTTTTGACAGCGGTATCAATCGAGCCGTATTTAACGCCGAAAACCGCATAGGCTGAGGAATATCCTGCCTTGGGCATAACTCTTATTTCAAGTCCGGATGAATGGCGGGCGCAAAAAACGGTTTCGCCAAGCTTTTCGTTTGTTATCTGCTTAACCTTCATTTTCTTCACCCTCCTCCGTTTCAGCCGAAAGCATGAATATGGTATCAATCGAAAGCTTCTTTGCAGCCTCGCAGACCTGCTCCATAGTCACCTTGCCGATTTCTTCGCTGATGCTTTCGGGAGTTACAATTTCTTCTTCAAGCACCTGTGATGCATACCATCCGCATATACCCTCGGGAGTTGTGAAGGTATGTCTTTCCTTAAGAGAACGCTTTGAGGATTCAAGCACCTCGGGATCTGTTTTACCGTTTCTCAAATCGGCAAGCTGACCGAGAATTTCAGCGGATACCTTTTTTTCTTTATCCGTATCGATTCCGCCTTCAACAAGAACAAGGCCCTTGCTCGCTATTAGTCTTGACCAGCAATAATATGCAAGGCTGAGCTTTTCGCGCACATTGGTGAAAAGCTTTGAATATGTGCCCATGCCGAAAATATCGTTCATAACCGTTATTGCAGCAAGATTATCGCGGTTATTCTGCATTCCTGCTCTGAATCCGATAACAAGTTTGCCCTGACTTACAGGGAACTTCTCTTCGTATCGGTTAAAATGTCCGCCTCTCTGACGGAAAACGGTTTCGGGTCTGACGGGATTTCTCTCAATTTCAGCAAAATGCTTTTCAAAAATCTGCGCTATGTCGTCAGCATCCGCACTGCCCACAACCGTTATTTGAAACACTGCGGTTGAAAGAAGATTTTTCCATGCGGCATAAACATCTGACATTTTAACTTTTTCGATTTCTTCAATTGTGCCGTATTTATCCTTGCCATATGCCTCGTTTGCGCACATATAGCTTATGCAGCGGTTGAAAGCATAGGTTCTTTTATCGTTAAGCTCCTCTTCAATGCGCTGAATAAGAAGCCTTTTTTCGATCTCAAGATTTTCCGTGCCGAAGCTGCCGTTTTTGCAATTGGGAGAAAAAATCATACTTGCAAGAAGCTGAGCGCACTGCTCAACAATGCTCTCATCAGTCAGTGCAAATCGGTCATCAAGACAAGTTAATGAAAGAGTAAGCACCTGCGCTTCACCTGTTTTTGATACTGATGCCGAAAGGCTTGCGCCGTAAAGCTCATCAAGCTTTCCGTTAAGAAGCGAAAAGTCGGGATATTCCTTGCAGGAACGCTTCAAAAGATATATAAGCAGCGAATTTGCCGCCATTTTTTCATCCATCGGCAACGCCATGGATACCGAAATGCGTCCGGTTTTGAACCTGTCCGTCTGCTCGGAAAGCAAGCGCACCTGTTCAGCAATCATTCTGACCTGTGGCATTGTGTCACTTCCTTAGTTTGTTTTAATTATTATTACTCATAATCCGATTAAATATCATTCGCAGTTATCTGCTCATAGGTTTCTCTTTTAACAACAACTCTTGCCTCGCCGTCTTTAACCATAACAACGGAAGGTCTGGCAATACGGTTATAGTTTGACGCCATCGAGTAGTTATAAGCACCTGTTGAAAGAACGGCAAGTATGTCGCCGGGCTTTACGGGCTGAAGCTTTGTGTTTTCCTGAATAAGGTCACCGCTTTCGCAGCATTTGCCTGCAACGGTAACTGTTTCTGTTCTTTCCACTTCGGCTCTGTCGGCGCAGATTATCTCATAATCCGCCTGATAAAGAGCATATCTCGGATTATCAGCCATTCCTCCGTCAACCGAAACATAGGTTCTCACATCCGGTATGTGCTTTACGCTGCCGACAGTATAAAGGGTTGCGCCTGCAACTCCGACAATTGAGCGGCCGGGCTCAATAAGAATAAACGGGGTTTTGATTCCGAGTTCATGCGAAAAGCTGTTAACAACAGCCGAAACATTTTTCATGTAATCGCCGTAAGGCTCATGGCTGTCGTTTTTAAGATACTTGATTCCGAAACCGCCGCCGAGATTAAGCTCTTCAAGCTCTGCACCCGTTTCAATCTTGATGTCACGGAAAAATTCAAGCATAACCTTTGCTGCAAGGCAGAATGGGTCGATATCAAAAATCTGCGAGCCGATATGGCAATGAAGACCTCTGAGCTTTACATTTTCCATGCTGAGCGCCGACTTGACAGCACTCATAGCCTCTCCCGTTTCAAGAGCAAAGCCGAATTTCGAATCAATCTGACCGGTTTTAATAAAGTCATGGGTATGCGCATCAATGCCGGGCTTGATTCTGAGCATGATTCCTGCAGTTTTTCCCTGAGAAGCAGCAATTGAGTCAAGCATCTTAAGCTCGGTAATATTGTCAACGATAATTCTGCCGACACCGTTTTCAACAGCGGCGGTAAGCTCTTCACAGGTTTTGTTGTTGCCGTGGAAAACAATTTTTTCGGCGGGGAAACCGACCGAAAGAGCAGTATAAAGCTCTCCGCCTGAAACAACATCAATACCGATGCCTTCCTGCATGCAGATTCTGCACATTTCTTTGCAGCAGAACGCCTTGCTTGCATAAACAACAAGACCGTTGCCGTTATAATATTTGTTGACAGAAAGAATGAATTCTCTTATTTTCTGCCTGATTTTATTTTCACTGTAGACATACAGAGGTGTGCCGAATTTCTCGGCAAGCTCAACGGCATCAGCGCCTCCGACAGTGAGATGACCTTTTGCGTTTGTTGAAATGCACTTTGATACAAGCATTTTTTAACCTCCCGTTGCGGCTTTGATTATTTCCGCCTTAACTTCTTCAACACCCGTTCCCTTTACCGACGAGAACTCTATTGTTTTTATTTCCGAATAGTCCGCAAGCTCTTCGAGCAGCTCAGCTCTGCGCTTTTCGGTTTCTGTTTTATTAAGCTTGTCGCACTTGGTGAGCGCAATAACAAAAGGAATTCCGCTTTCTCTCAGGAAGTTGAGCATAGTCATATCATCAGCCGACGGTGCATGGCGCATATCTATAAGCTGAATAACAAGCTTTATGTTTCTGCCCGACTGAAAATATCCTTCCATAAGCTCCGCCCAGCGTTTTTTCTCGCTCTGCTCACGCTTTGCGTATCCGTATCCGGGCAAATCCACAAAGTAAACGCCGTCGCCCTTGAAGAAATTGACGGTGATTGTCTTTCCCGGAACGGAGCTGACTCTTGCAAGATTTTTTCTGTTGAAAACTTTATTTATAAGCGATGATTTGCCGACATTCGAGCGACCTGAAAACACTATTTCCGTTTCTTTTGAAGGCGGAAGCTGCTTTGAGGTGCCGTAAGCGGCGGTAAATTCTATTTTATCAAATCTCATTTTTTCAAATCCTTTTCAAAGTGGAGTGAGTAATCCCGTTACTCTACTGTGTTATGGCTGTGCGCGAACTCTTGCTGACATTCACGGGCTGAACAGCCGTATCATCTTTTTTTGCGGGCTTTTCAAGCGCAATATCCCATACCGCCTCAACGGTTTTGACAGGCTTGAAGGTTACCGTTTCCTTAACAACGGAATCCACCTCATCAAGGTCGGAAATATTATCATAAGGAATAACAACGGTTTTGATTCCTGCCTTATAAGCCGCCATTGATTTTTCTTTGAGACCTCCGATGGGAAGAACTCTGCCGCGCAGGGTGATTTCGCCTGTCATTGCAACATCCTTGCGTACCTTTACTCCCGTAAGAGCCGAAACAAGCGAGGTTGCAATGGTTACACCTGCCGAGGGGCCGTCCTTGGGAGTTGCGCCTTCGGGAACATGAATGTGAATATCGCTGTCTTTATAAAAATCGCCGTTTATGGGAAGAGCATCCGACTTAGAACGAATATAACTCACTGCCGCTTTCGCGCTCTCCTGCATAACATCGCCGAGAGAACCCGTAAGCTCCAGCTTTCCTGTACCCTTAAGCACGGCGGTTTCAATTTCAAGCATATCACCGCCGACACTCGTCCATGCCAGACCGTTGACAACTCCAACCTCATTTTCACGCACGATTGTGTCATTCTTGAACTTTCTTGTACCGAGAAATTCTTCAACATTCTCAGGCTTTACAGAAATTTTTTCTGCACTGCCCTCAACTATTGCCATTGCGGATTTCCTGCAAATCGCCGCAACCTGCTGCTCAAGATTTCGCACGCCTGATTCCTTGGTATAACCGTCAATGATAAGTCTGAGAGCCTTATCGGTTATCCTGAGCTGCTTTGCGGAAAGTCCGTGGCGATTCATCTGCTTGGGGACAAGATGCTTCTTTGCTATGTGGAATTTTTCCTCTGCTGTATAGCTGCCGAGTTCAATGATTTCCATTCTGTCGCGCAGAGGTTCGGGAATATTCGCTTCAACATTTGCCGTTGTGATAAACAAAACCTTGCTCAGGTCAAACGGCAGCTCAATATAATGGTCTCTGAAGGCTCCATTCTGCTCGGGGTCGAGCACCTCAAGCAGCGCAGAGGTCGGGTCACCCTTATAGTCTGATGAAAGCTTGTCAACCTCATCAAGCAGAATAAGAGGATTGCTGGTGCCTGCCTGCTGCATTGCGTTTATGATTCTGCCCGGCATAGAGCCGATATATGTTTTTCTGTGTCCTCTTATTTCGGCTTCATCCTTCACGCCGCCGAGAGAAATTCTTGCATATTTTCTGCCTGTTGCGGATGCTATAGAGCGCGCAACCGAAGTTTTTCCGACGCCCGGAGGACCTGCAAGACAAATGATTTGACCCTTGATATCGGGGGCGAGCACACGCACCGCAAGATATTCAAGAATTCTTTTTTTGATTTTCTCAAGACCGTAATGGTCGCGTTCAAGCGTTTTTCTCGATTTTTCGATATTTGTATTTTCTTCCGACGGATTATCCCATGGAAGAGAAAGGCAAGTTTCAATATAGTTTCTGCTGACTGCCGCTTCGGGTGACTGCGGAGAATATTTTTCAAGCTTATCACATTCCTTGAGAAGCTTTTCTTTGACTTCATCCGACGCCTTCATAAAGAAAATCGTTTCTCTGAAATGATCAAGCTCCTCTTCCTGCGAAACTCCGCCGCCAAGCTCCTGCGAAATAACCTTCATCTGCTCACGGAGATAGTATTCACGCTGATTTTTGTCAATCTGCTCCTGCACCTTGTCACCGATATCGGCTTCAATCGCAAGAAGATTGCTTTCATTTGCAAGAAGAACACAAAGCTCTTCAAGTCTTCTGATAGGATTTATAACGGAAAGTATGCTCTGCCTGTCCTCATATTCAAGCATAATGTTACCTGCGATATAGTCGGCAAGCTCACCTGCTTTAGTCTTTTGAAGCACGCTTGTAACAAGATCCGCAGGCATCTGGGGTGCGCAATCGGAATAATCGGCAAAAACATCCTTTGTATGGCGGATGAGTGCCTTTTCGTAGTCGATGCTGTCTTTGCGAACGGAAGGCTCTTCAATCGGGAATATCATCGCTTTAAGATAATTTCCGTTTGAGGCTTCAAGACCCTGAACAAGCCTTGCTCTGTGAAGTCCCTCAACTGCAACGCGAACATTTCCACTCTTGCCCGGAAGCTTCAACACCTGCTTAACGCTTGCAACAACACCGATTTCGTAAAGATCATTGTAGTCGGGGTCATCAACGCTGATATCTTTTTGAGTTACAAGAAAAATTTCCTGATCGGTATCCATAGCTTTTTTGAGGGCGTTTATCGATTTTTCTCTGCCCACATCAAAATGGATAAACATATCGGGAAAAACAACCAGACCGCGCAAAGCCACAGTCGGCATTACCCTTATCTTTTCATCTTTTGTCATTATAAAAACTCCTTTTTTCCGCTTTTGTTTCAGCGGATAAGACGATTGAATTCAAATAGTTATAAGAAAATAAAATTTTCTTAGTATAGTATTATATATTATAAATGTAAATCCGTCAACACCGTCAAGTGAACAAAAATAATGCAAAATGAAAAATAAGTATAAACAACACAAGCAAAGAGCCGCCGCAATCCTGCGACAGCTCCCGTAAAACCGAAGTTTACTTATTTCATGCCATTTTCATAGGCTTCGATCATTTTCTTGAACGTTTGACCCATAGAAACAGATGTGTTTTTATCCGTTGATACGCCTTGATTTTCTGTCGGGTTGTCAGATGACGGGTTAATTTGTCCCGCACGACGTTTGAGCTTTCCGAGAAACTTTTCGGTTGATTCTCCCGTAAAAATCTTTATGCTCAGCCTCATACTGCCGTCATCAAGCGGAGTAACAAAAATTTTATCAATATAGGTATCAACAAATTCTTTGGATATCGTGCCTTTTCTTGCGTCATTCTGTGCCGCCGCTATTGCCGCACGGACTGCCGCAATATGCTTTCTGAAATCTTCGCTTGATTCAAGTGTTTCATTAAGCTCTGCAATAGTTCTTTCTGCTTCTGATATTTCACGGTTGCATTGTTCGGTCATCTCAATAAAATCTCTGTCAGTAATCTGACCTGCAACATTATACTGAAGCAACTTGGATTTCTTCTGTAAAGCAAAGTCAATAACCTTTTCCTGCTCCGATATCTTTTGCGGAAGTTTTCCGTTATCGGTCATTTCGGAGTACATTCTCACATATTCCTCAACAAGTGCATCTGCATCCGCCTTTGTGTCACGGAACACTTCGAAAAGAATAGGTTTGATTTCATCTTCATAAATTGCAAATGATGTGCAGGAATCCGAACCGCCTTTGATTTTTCCGGAACATATCCACTTGCTGTTTTTGTTACCGTATTTGTCTTTCGATTCTCTGCGATAATATGCCGTTCCGCAATCGGTACAGAAAAGCTTTCCCGTCAAAAGATTTGCGTGGTTGCAAATACCCTGACGTGCTTTTACATCATCACTGCGTCTTTTCAGAATTTCGTTTGCCTTATCCCACAGTTCTTCAGAAACAATTGCAGGCACTATTTCGCCCGTTTCGTCTTTGAACATTACCCATTCTTCGGGCGGCAAGAATTTCTGCTTCTTTGTGAACATATCAACGACACGAACTTTGTTGCCGACATAATATCCCTTATATTTAGGATTTGAAATCATATTTGACATCGTTGAATGAGCAATTTTATTGCCCTTACTGTTTCGGTATCCTTTGTCCCAAAAGATTGTTTCAATCTGCTTCATGCTGTATTGGTCGGTAGCATAAAGTTCAAAAAGCTCTCTGACCATAGCCGCCTGTTCTTCATCAATAACAAGCTTCTTATCAACCTTTGTGTAGCCGAAAATGTTGCTGTTACCGAGTACAACGTTTGATTTTATCGCCTGCTGATGACCGAATTTAACTCGGCTTGAAAGCTTGCGGAGTTCATCCTGAGCAATTGACGACATAATCGAAAGTCTGAGCTCACTATCTTCGTCGAGCGTATTGATGTTATCATTCTGAAAAAACACGCCCACGCCAAAACCGAGAAGCTGACGGGTAAACTGAATTGAATCGAGAGTGTTTCTCGCAAATCTGGAGATTTCTTTTGTTATAACAAAATCAAATTTTCCGTCTGCCGCATCATCAATCATTCTGTTGAAATTTTCTCTTTTCTTAACAGATATGCCCGATAAACCCTCGTCAATATATCCCGGCACAAAAGTCCACGCACGATTCTTTTTGATAAGATTTTCGTAATAGCTTATCTGATTGCCGAGTGAATTTAACTGTTCATCACTTTCCGACGAAACACGGGCATAGTATGTTACCCTGAGAGGAATTTCATATATGCTTTTTGATTTCAACTGCATTCGCACACTATGTATATCCATATCTTTTATCCTCCTTAAAAGTTTCGTTGTATCATTATCTGTATATTATCATATTCCAAGAAAGAAATCAAGAGGTCTGCAATAAAAAACAGACCTCTTTCTATCTTGACTGACCGGACGGCTTGCGTGCATGAATTTTATTTGCCATACGGTTTCGTTCCGTTTCGGTTATAAGACCTTTTTCGTAAAGCGTATCGTTGAAATAAATGAGCCATAATTTTTCTATAACACTCTGCTTTTCATATTCACTCATTTTTCTGCCTGTGCTCTGCTCACTGTTTTCAAGCATCAGCCGTCCCCCTTTCGTTTAATAATTTTTGCCAAAGTTTAATGTTTATTCTGTCGAATTTATTAAGTCTCCTTTCATTATTCAATAATTTCTTGTTTTGTTTTTTGTTTGGATTTCTGTGATTCTTCTTGTTCGTGATATTTAACATTTGCAAGAACTTTTGAAATGATATATTTTGCACGTTTGAGTTCTTCAAGGCTGCCGTAGTTGCTTTCGATTAAAGCTTCATCGGCAACTTTTTCTTTTTGCAGTTTTTCGAGTTCGGCTTTCAGCGATTTGCTTGTTGCGTTCGGATTTTCATCAACCCATCGTTTCGCTCGGTAGAATGAATTTAATTCCTTGCTGTGTTCGGTTTTGAATTTATCTCTGCTGAATTTCTTTTTTGCATACTCATCAGCAACGGATTTATATTTCGTATATTCACCGAGGAATTTAATTCCCTTTTTGAGTTCCTTTATTCTTTCCTCAGCAGAATCAATACGGCTTTTAACCGTAGAAACTTCTTCAATCATCTCCCATAAAGAATCCGTGGAAGTGATATTATGTTCTTGAAGAAATGTGACGATTTGTGATACTTGTTTCAAATCAACTGCCAAATCTTTGTTGTAATAATATCTGCTTTTACCGCTGTGAGCCTCTTGGCGGGAATTCAGATAGTCAATGAGAATATCTGCGATTGTCGGCTCTTTTTCTTCTTTGAGTTCGGAAAGAATTTTCTTGATTTCTTCAATCCATTCTATCAATTCTGCAAGTGCTTTTCGTAAATGTTTTCTCACAGAGTTGAATTTAACAATGTCCCGATTCAGAGTGCCGAGAATTGTTACTTCACCTCTGCGTTCCATTTCCGATGCAGCGGGTCCGAGATGAACTGTCGGAACTAAATCAATTCCCTGCCGTTCATAAGAACGCATATCAATTCTTTCGGGTCGGTTATTTCTGATGAGATAATCATTCACTTTTTCTTCCCAAGCGTGACGCCAGATTTCTGCATTTTCTTTTTTATTCCAATCAACTATATCTTCACGGTGACTGCCGATACGGTTGCCATGCTCATCAAGTTCATAAACTTTTCTGCACTTCGGAAGCCACTTTCCGTTTTCATCAATCGCTCTCATTGTCAGCATAATATGTGTGTGCGGATTGCCGTCACCTTTATCGTGAACTGCGAAATCGCAACACATTCCTTTTGAAACAAATTGCTCACGGCAATAACTTCTGACAATCTCTGCATACTGATCGGTTGGAATCTCTATCGGAAGTGCAATGATAATTTTTCGGGCAAGTTGTGAGTTCCATTGTGTTTCAACTTTCTCAGCAGAGTTCCACAAAGTTTCTCTGTCGAGATATTCTTGCGGTGCGTTCTGAGGAAGAAGAATTTCGGAATGGATAACTTCGTTTTGCTTTCGCAAATAATTTTTGGTTCGGTTATCATACTCGGAGAAAAGTTTTGAACCACTCTGATAAGCAGCTCCGGCAACAGCGGATTTATTTTCACTACGCTTTTGTATTGATATCTGAAAATGGGTACAGGATATTTTTATCACGCTCCTTTCAATTTGGGGTAGACGAAGTCGCAGGGGTGAAACCCTTGTCTGATGAAATCAGCGGAACTGTGTTCCGAGTGTTTTTGCAAAAAACCGCAATGGCACCTCTACGGGGTCCCCGAAAAGTTCAAAAAACTTTTTGGGGAAGAGGAAGAACAGCGGAGTGATTGAGTTTTCGGGCAAACAAAGTTTGAAGCACGGAAACGAAAGATACGCAGCTTGTTCAGACGTGGTGTATAATTGCGCACTTTTACAAAGTGGTGTTTTCGTTGCTCTCTCTAAATTGCTCAATCACTCTGCCGACTGCTTCGGGTTGAAACGCGATTTTCAGAATTTCTTCAACCTGCTCGTCGGTCAGTTCGTTGGGACAACCGAGAAATTTTTCAAGCATTGCTCCACGGGTGCAGAGTCTGTGAGTACGTTCTTTCCGTGTCAGCAAATTTATCTGTGACTCATAATATTTGCTTTTGTTATGCAACACCTTCAGTTCAGCTTCGCCCTTCGCTTTCATTTCACGAAGTTCGTCAACGGATTTATTTTTCAGATTTTCATTTGACAATAATTATCACCTCTTTTCTGTTTTAGGATATAAGAAAACCGCCTCACTAAAAGTGAAACGGTTTGATGAAATGTATTTGATTTTTGTTTCAATAATTAGTTCGACAAATTGGAATTTACTTACTACAATACACCGCAATTGCTTCACAGATAAACGTAGCAGTACCGTCAGCGTGCTTATCAATGTTGTTCGTAAAGCGCTCGTCCGCTACATACATCTGACCGAGACTTGCCAGTATTTCGTTTGTACAAAGATAGTAATTCTCGGTGATATGGTTCTGCAGCATTTTTACAAGGT